>CAWJRR010000023.1:0-56205 GCA_963845275.1 Candidatus Bathyarchaeota archaeon | reverse complement strand
CTGCAAGCATGTTCTTAGAGAGCGCTCCGATCTTGTCCAAATACTCCACAACGCGCATCCCATGCTGTTTCTGAGAGTCGGCTTGTTCGCGCCGAGTTTCAGCCACATGAATGTGAATTATTGTGTTGTTCTTCTCAGCAAATTCTTTCGACCATTGAAGCATTTCAGCTGAACAGGTGTAAGGTGCATGTGGTCCAATGACGAATCTAATTCTTGGATTTTCCAGACGTCTAATGTAATCATGGAACTTCTGAACGTTGGCTCGCTCTCTACTTGATTTCGCAGCATCAAAGAGGTCGATAGTGCCATAGGATAAGAAGCCGCGCAGGCCAGATTCAGCAACGGCTCTCGCTACGTCCTCCATGTGAAAGTACATGTCGACGAAGCTTGTGGTTCCTGATCTAATCATCTCCAACGCTCCCAGGAGGGCGCCGAAATAGCAGTCTTCATTAGTAAGTTTCGCTTCAAGTGGCCAGATCTTTTTTTGTAGCCAATCCTGGAGTTGCATGTCGTCAGCGTAACCGCGAAAAAGAGTCATGGAGAGATGTGTGTGCGCGTTTATGAGGCCGGGAAGCGCTATCTTGCCAGAGCCATCAATCTCTTTGTCAGCAGGGCCGTTTATCTTCCCCACTTGTCTGATGACACCATCTTCGACAAGAATCGAAGCTCTATTCATGACCTCTCTGCTTGCATTCTGGGTTACGATCCACTCACAATTCCGGATCAGTAAGGATGGCAAAAGTCGATCGTATGATGCATTCCCGAGTGAGGTTAAAAGTCAAGCGATTCCTGTCCAATCAATGATCATAATCGTTTAATCCACATACAGTATTCGAATGCAGAGGGATCTGACGATGAGTCGAGTCAAAGACCCTTCTCTAGCTCCGCAAGGACAACTGAAGATCGAATGGGCAAGAGATCACATGCCTGTGCTTGCAAAGATCCGGTCACGGTTCGAAAGGGAACATCCATTCAAAGAATTGACGATTGGGATGTGTATGCATTTGGAAATGAAAACAGCTGTCCTAGGCCAGACTCTTCAAGCTGGAGGCGCAAGAATCGCAATAACCGGCAGCAACCCTCTATCCACGCAGGATGATGTTGCCGCCGCTCTAGCCTTATCGGGACCAAACGTCTACGCTTGGAGGGGAGTCTCTGAACCTGAGCATCAAGAGAACCTATCAAGTGTCCTTACGCACAAGCCTGATATCTTAATCGATGACGGGGGCGAACTGTCAGTCACGGTCCATACAACTATGACCGATCTGAAGAGCAAGATAATCGGCGCCTGTGAGGAGACCACGACTGGCGTTCATCGATACAGAGCCATGGAAAAGGAAGGGATACTGGCGTATCCTGTCATGGCCGTTAATGACGCATTCACGAAGTACCTATTTGACAGTCAACATGGAACTGGGCAATCTGCCCTCGAAGGTATCATGCGGGCCACAAACATGCTGATCGCTGGCAAGACCGTTGTAGTCTGCGGTTTTGGCTGGGTTGGGCGAGGAATTGCGCTAAGATCAAAGGGACTCGGGGCAAACATCGTTGTCACTGAGGTGGACCCGGTTAGAGCTCTTGAAGCAGCAATGGAAGGATATCGAATCATGAGCATGAACGCCGCTGCTAATGTTGGTGACATATTCGTAACCGCCACAGGCTGCAAAGATGTCATACTTCCAGAGCATTTCGAGAAAATGAAGGATGGAGCAATCTTGGCAAATTCCGGACATTATGACGTGGAAATAGATGTAAAGTCTATTCGAAGAATGGCAGTCTCCACTAGGATTGTACGTCAAAACGTTGAAGAATTTAAGTTAAGCAACGGCAAGCGTCTGTATCTTCTTGCAGAGGGACGATTAGTGAATCTGGCGGCGGCTGATGGACACCCGGCTGAGGTCATGGATTTGACCTTCGCTGATCAAGCCCTAGCTGCCGAATACTTGGTTAGAAACAAGGGAAGACTTGAACGAAAGGTCTACAGGATGCCATTGGAAATTGATCGAGAGGTTGCGTCGCTCTGGCTCGAATCGCACCAAATGACTATTGATTCGTTAACCGAGGAGCAGCAGCTTTACCTAGGCTCATGGCACTAGCCGCTATTAGAAAATCCTGGGCAGCTGGATCGGGATGACGACGGATGGTAAGGGAACACGGAAGTATACGTAAATGGCCACGGCTAGACCTAGGATCGTGCCAATAATAGTTACGTAATCTGCGAAATGCATCTTTAGTGTAACTATGGCAGTACGGTGTTCTGTTGCACCAAAGGCTCGTGATTCCAATGCTTCTGCAAGTTCCACGCTCCTTCGTATCGCGGAGATGATTAGTGGAATTAGGATGGGAATGTAATTTCTCACTCTTTTCACTAAGTTACCTTTGTCGAGTTCAAGCCCTCTTGACCGTTGAGCGTCAACTACAGTTTGAGCGTCAACGGCCATAGTTGGAACCAGTCTTACGGCAGTCGTAAACGTGAATGAAATGGAGTAAGGGACGTGAATCTGGTCTAACGCGAGTCCCAGGTCATCGGCGGAAGTTGTCATGAAGAAGAATGAAAACGCCGACATGATCGCGAAAAAGCGCAGTGTAAACGCTATCGAGAGAACAATAGCCGTGCCGAATATGGAATTCATAACGAAGATGAAGACCCCAAGAAACAGCCCTCCTCTCATGGATCTAAGCCACCTGCGGCTAGTCTTTGAGATCAGAATGAGGGGAATTTGAAAAAGAAAAATAGCTATCAGTGCGAAAATGTTCGTGAACATGAGAGCGGTTGTGAAGAGTCCAATGGTTAAAACGAACTTTGCTCGCGGGTCCATCCTATGAATAGGGCTGTCAATCTTGGTAAACTTGAACCCTTCAACGAAACGGAGAGACATTGATTTCACCCTCGGTCGCTAGCTTGGTCTGCTTTTCGAAGTCTAGGGGCGAGAAACTCTCGGGCTGCGTAGGCGTCTATAATCCCCGGATTCTCTCCTAATGCTGGTAGTTGATGCATTAATTCAGCAATTTGCGGTCTTACGAGAGAGGCCTTCGCAAGCATTTCATCGTTTGTTAGAATCTTCGATGCAGAATCATCAGCAATTACAGTTCCTTTTGAGAGGAGAACTATACGGGGTTTGCATTCGGCCACGAACTCAACGTCGTGTGTGACGATTACGATTGTCTTGCCCTGCGAGATTAATTGTACGATGAAATTTCTGAGTCGATCCTTCTGGAGATAGTCTTGTCCAATGGTCGGCTCGTCCATAATGATGTGCTTCGGGTCCCATACTAGAACCGCAGCCAGCGCCACGCGTTTTCTTTCGCCACCGCTCAAGACAAAAGGAGAGGATTCAAGATACCTCTCAAGGTCCAGAGCAGTCGATATGTTTGTGACTCTTCGCTTGATGACTTGCTCATCGAATCCGAAATTGCGTAACGAGAAGCTAAGTTCTTCGGAAACCGTCTCTGCGAACAATTGATGGTCAGGATTTTGGAAAATTAGTCCAACGTCGCGAGAAAGCTGAGCCACTGATTTCTCTTGAGTGTCTACTTCATCTACGTACACGCTTCCAACTCGTGGCTTCAGTAATCCGTTGAACATCTTCACGAGAGTCGTCTTACCTGCTCCATTCTCACCCATGATCGCAACGAATTCACCGTTCTGAATTTGGAGGTTCACTTTGGTTAGAACGTCAGATGACGTACCGGGATATCGAAAACTTACATTATTGACTGAAATCATTGGTGAAGAACCTTTCTCAACTCCTCGGACGCCTGTTCGACCGTTATTGGATTGGTCCAGAGGGGGAAACCGTCACGTCTTAACATGTGGAATAGAGTCGTGACTTTTGGTAAGCCAATGCCGATTAGACGTGCTTGATCATTGTATGTTTCGGATGGAGATCCATCGAGCACTACCTTTCCGTTATCCATTACGATGACACGATTTGCATAGCGAGATACTATGTCTAATCTGTGCTCGACTAGAATCGTGGTCAGTCTGTATTCTCGATTCAACTTAGCAATAACCCCCACGATTTCCTCGGCGGATCGGGGGTCGAGGAAGGATGTCGGTTCATCGAGGACAATTATGTTAGGTTTCATAGCCAGTACCCCAGCGATGGCTGCACGCTGTTGTTGGCCGCCTGAGAGTTCATACGGAGCTTTTTCTCGCAAATCTTCAATTCCAGTAGATTTCATCGCCCATCTCACTCTCTCCAATGCTTCCTCTCTTGGAACTCCCAGATTTTCCAACCCGAATGCTACGTCTCGCTCGACTGAGAGGGAGAACAGTTGATTCTCAGGATTCTGGAACACGAACCCGACGTGTTTCGAGAGTTCAGCAGTTGACTTGTCAGATACGTTTACTTCATCTACAAAGAGCTCTCCTTGGAGCTCGCCAGAGTAGAAATTCGGAATCAGCCCGTTCAAGCATCTGCAAAAAGTCGTTTTGCCGCATCCGCTTGGTCCTGTGAGTATTACGAATTCGCCCTTATCAATTGAAAGTGAAATTTTCTCCATCGAGGGTGTGCTGGCTCCCGCATACGTGAAGGATAGGCTTCGTGCCGATATTGCTGACATCGCTTGAATGGCACCTTTTGATCGGTTACCTGACGACCTGTGTTTGTGCTGAATCAACGGCATTAATCTTGTCTAGGGAATTTGATTTGTGATCCAGAATTTCGCGTAGGATTCGGATTGAGCGCTTCAGTGCCTCACTTGGTTCCCCTTTGACGTTTGCTCCTGCGGCTGTTGCATGGCCTCCACCCATGCCACCCATCTGTCGCCCGATTTCGCTTGCTAGGTCAGTGCCAAGATGTACTCCTGACTCCTGAACGAATTCGCGAGTGCACCGAAAACTCACTGTTAAGTCGTCGTTTCGTTTCCCGGCTACTATCGCTAAGTGTGCTCCTAGAGCAATGAGTCCTCTTGCGGCTGACGCGTGGTAGGAACCGACGAGAGATGTGGCGATAACCCAACGATTGATCCTTTCTAATCTGAGTCTCTGGGCTGACTTGACTCGGGCGATGCGTTCCGATTCTTCCATTACTTGCCTGGTTAACGCGACGGCTTCTTCGGGATTAGCTCCAGTGCTCATTAGTTTGCATGCCGCTGCATACGTCTTCCTAGTACCAATCGCTAAATGGCCGGTTTCAACTAGGATTCCGATAAGAAGTGCCTGTGAGACCCGCCTATCTGGCTTGATATGCATTCTTGTAAACATTGCAAGCGTGATTTCACAGGTTGAAGTGGCATCTTCCTCGCATATGATTATTGTAGCTGCTTTCGCATTTTCCTCGTGGGGTGCGTGATGATCGATCATCACGATGGGCTTTGAGGAATGTTGAACAGCCTCGCGGAGTTCGCCTAATTGTTGTAGGGTGTTTGTGTCGACGGTTACAATCAGGCTGAAATCATCTAGGCTAGGCTTTTCGTCAATTGATAATGGAACGGCGGTGGAAAGTATTTGCTTGGAAAGTTTGCTGACTCCACCGGGAGAACAAAAGGATGTTCGTATCTTATGATTTATTCTTCGAGCAAGAACTGAGAATGCATAGGCGGAGCATACGGCGTCAGGGTCGGAATTCTGGTGTCCTAAGATCAGAACCGAATCGGCTTGACGGAGTAACTTGACTAAGTTCGAGAATCCTCGCAAAGCCTCAACTCATTCACTTTCGTCTCTGCGGCTTGGAAAGCGGCATCCGTAGCTTTGTCAACTAAAGCTTGTAGATCTTCGTCTCCGATTAGGAGCTCGACTGCGACCTCAACGGCGAGGAGTAGAGGTTTGTCTCCAATGGCTTCTACAGTGACGTCTAGGTCACTTACTCGCTTTACGGAGATCTTCGAAAAAAGGACTTGTCTTGCTGCCTCTTCCGCAGCCATGCAGATCTCTTCAATCTCATTTGCTGCGGGCTTCCGTCTTAACTCAATTTCCATTGGGTCTCCCTTACTGCTTCGAGGTCTGGTGAGGAGGGAAGCTTATTGAGAGGGTTGTCTCGGTCCCTTTAGCCTCTCCTGTAACTTCTCCTGAATTTCCTTTAACCGTTCTCTTGTCCTATCTTCTTGCTTTCCCAAAACGGTAACTCGTGTAGTCATCAGCTCTTTTCTTTCCTTGAGCTCAGTAAGCAGTGTTTGTCTATTCGACTTGACGAGTATGCTTCCAACGGTTTTGTACACTGGAGTATCGTCAGTCGACTTCTCTAGCTCAGCAAGCGCCTTATCGGTTTCACTCAGCTCAAGTTCTACTTGCTGTCGCTGAGTCGCAACCGATTGCAGAGTCTGCTGAAGTTGCTGGAGTCTAACCAGCTGTTCCTGAAGTTGTGGCGGTAATTCGACTTCTTCACCCATTTTCGACGCCTCGAGACCTGAGAGTCTGCGTAGCCTTTAGAGGGCAGCTAATTAAGAGTTGTTAAGTTGGAAAGACAGTGATTTCACGTTAGCAGAGTGACTGACAGACGAAACATGCAGGTTGTGCCAAAAGAATCGCCGAGACATTCGTACAACGGAGGAAAACGTCCTATAGTTAGATATCGTACGTTAATTTAGCACGTGCGTAATGTCCCTGTGGAGCCTTCATAATGCCTGAGTTGTTGAAGAAGGGCATCGAGTTCGACGATGCAGCTCGCGTAGCATCAGGCTATCTTTCATATGCCAATGCGAAGGTGCCGTTTCCAAACAAGTTTGCAACTACTACAGAACTCAACGCGGCTCGACTCGTAGGCCTGAAGCAGGATTTTCCCACCGAAATCGTCGTTGCGGGCAAACTGATTTATCCTGAGACATTAAAGCGAATCCTGAAAGAGGAAGATTCTCTGAAAGAGTTCGCTCGCCGTTTAGCTCGTGAAACATCTGCACACGAGGACGCCCTGAGTACTCTATTTCTTATCTTGAAGGGAGACGCGGCAATCGTTGAAGCAAACGATCTCAGGACAATACTTGATCTTCAATACTTTGCGGATATCGACATAATCACGGTGCAGCAAGGTCCTGGTCTCTCCACACCTGATTTCATATCCCACCTTAGATTTGCTGAGAGATGGCTTGACAATCGGGGTATTGACAAGCCATTGATGCCGGTCTTGGCTCCATCGTTTGATGATTTTGATAAGACGTTGAAAGCAGTGATGAAACGGAAACCAAAGTTACTTGGGTTTGACATGAAAGGCGGGTTCTACTATCATGCATTGCGTTCGTTGGAAGCTGTCAAGGACAGGGACCCAGAGCTCTGGGTGCATGCGTTTCAGGTCCCTCCGAAGATAAGGTTCGCTAGAAGTCTGCTGAGATGCTCGGAGGGAATGGTGCTGCCAACCTTCGGGGTAGACAGTTACAATAGGTGGGTTGTGCCCCCGCCACCGGTACCTTTGACGAAAGACAAGATCAACATGTTCGATTCCACTAATTGGGGAGTGTTCAAGCGTAAGGAATGGGACAAGGAATATGGTACGAAGCTGAATTGCACGTGCCCAATGTGTAACAAGCATCGTCTACCAACCTTCTTTCTGGGTGAAGTGTTAACTGTACTAGGAAGAAGCAAAGTTCACGATCATTATGCTCAACGGGAGCAACTCTTCGAACTCGCCAAACATGTGAAATCAGGGAGGGCCAAGAACTTCATCTCTAAGAAGCGATATCCGAACGAGTTCCTTAAGGCAGCAGCTTCAGAAGAGGCTAGAGTTTGACTTCCGCCATTCGCGTCATTAGTGCTTTTAGGTCGATTTCGGATTGGGTCCGCCACCCGATGGATATGACGCCTGCGTCATCTTCTTCGAGGTAGCCTGTCCTTAGGAAGACGTCGACTAGAGTAACTGACTTCCATCTGCCGAACTTGTTGGCGAGCAATTTCTCGAGATCCTCTCGCGGAGCTTTTCCCTGCTTTGACATAAGCAATGCCACAGTGGCGGCTAGGGCGGCAAGGTTGTCAATCCGCCAACCAATCATCTTTGCTTCTTTCAGGCCCAGCGTTCCCTTTAGTGTTATGTAATATCTGCTCTCATCTGCGGGTGTCCCATCTTGCGTTGCGTAGGCGGGAGTACGTTCCTTGACTTTTCTTATTTCAAGGTCGAGTTCTGAAAGAAGCTGGTTGAGTTGTTCGAGTACTTGCTCGAAGTTCTTCCCAACCTTCTCCTTAAGCTCCCATTCCTTGGCGCCAGGCATTTTGCCTCTGCGAAAGAGAAGCAGATGCATAGCTCTTTTCAGCTTATCAGAGTAGAAAGTTTGAGTTTGCGTTGCTTCTTTATTCTCCATACTCAATACTCCTAGGTATGGGGATTGGGAATGAAACGCTGTTGGGTGCTGCTTTCCCAGTAGGTTGGTCAACTGGTGCGAGTGATAGGTTGCCGTCGTTTGTCTGTAGTTTGGCGAAACCGTAGGTTACCAGAAAGCTGACGAAGTACGCCCTACGCACGGTCTCTTGATAATTTGATCTACGAACAAAGTCCCAGTAATGCGTAAACTTCGATCCCTCGCATGAGTTTCGGAGTTCTTCATATATCTGGGCGATTTGTTTGTTGAATTCTTCTCCTTGTATTCCTAGTGCCGTGAGCGTCTCGGCGTCGGTTGATGATGGGGGCTTTCCTTCAATGAATTGTCTCTTCTTCCACCTCTCTGCAATTGGAAGGAGAGTGTCCCAGTAGTTCAGTGCATCGGTGACGGTTTCCTCAGTTAACTGTTCGAGCTCAGCGAGTGGGTGCCAGCTGTGAAGGAGGACCTCAACGAGCCTCTTCTCACTCATCCGCTCCACTTTCCTTGCGATGAATTCAGGGTCAGCATAAAGGGCGCTGGATTGGAATTTCAGCTGAGTATTCTGTAGTCGTACCACTTCCGATAGGCGATTGAGCGTGTGTGCGTCCATGCAATGATCCTGAAATGTCTCCCATAATGGAAAGAATTGGCGAAGGGTCCCTACGCCAAGTTTCACATCTAGGAAGAACGGATTGAATTTTCGGTCGGCGATTGCGTCGCATGTGTCGGCGAGTTCCTTTAGCTCGCGTCTTCCAGCAGCTAAGCTATGCTTTCCTGCTTTCTTACTCATCCGTCTTCAGCTCACTCACTATTGAGGATCCTTCGACATTCTGGACCACAATTACGTGGCTATTGTCTGAAATGTTAATTTGTCCGGGCGTAATCGCGACATATTGCCCCTCCTTCATCCCTTTTGAGCTTGAGACGATTAGTTGAGTTACGAGTTCCCTGTTCTTTGGATCCATGTGCACATCAAATTCATCTATCGCCCTAAACGGAGACGTTATGTGTTGTTGGAGGGCAAGGAGAAACGCCATCATGGCTATGCTTCTTTCTCCGCCGCTCTGTGTGAACGCATCTAGAGGAGTGGGCTTGTTTCCCTTGAAGCCTACGAGAATCTCGATGCCGCATTTTTCTATATCCCGCGATGATATGAGCCTAATAGTGCCCGTTGCCCCTACGCTGGTTAGTATCTCATTGTAGCGGCTTGTCAATCCTTCTAGGAAGTTGGTTAGTACATCGCGCCAGCGTGTGAGGCGTCTTTCGAGCTCGCTCAGCACTTCTTGTCGGCTGGCCGCAACCTGATCAGTTTTTTGACGCAGTTCCTCGTATACCTTGGTGTAGGACGAATACACTTTTTCCACATCTTCGGAGATGCTTGAGAGTGGGCGAATTTGCTCTTCTACTGCTGCCATTTCCAGCATTACTTCAACGATCTTCCTAGGAGTATCGGGCGCTGGTCCAGACTGTTCCGCTTGCGCGAGCATCGGGTCAATTTCCTCTCGTGCCAGTCGGACTTGCGCCTGCAGGTCAGCTATTTCTTCGGAGAGTAGTTTCTTTTTGAATCCTGAGACTTCGTATTCGACGTTCGTATCAATGAGGCGAGTAAGTGCATCTTCAAGACGACCACTTGTGTCCGCCATTTTTTCGCTGAGAGAAGCCATTTTCTCCTTAGCCCTAGCTAAGCTCTTTTGTGATTGTTCGACAGTTGCAGTCCACGACTGGCGCACTTTGTCGATACTCTCAAATTGTGTATGGCTTGGGTTGTCTGTATCAAGAGGTTGAAAATCACGGAGTAGATTCGTTGCCCATTCCAGATTCACTTCATAGGTTGTGGCTTCCTTGACTGCCTCAAGTCTTTTTCCTTCCAGTTCTATTCTTCCTAGATTAAGCTCATCGAATTTGGCTTGGCGTTTTTTCTTTATTTCTGCGAGTTCTTGGATCTTGTTTTCAATTAGTTGTTGTGAGCGCGATTTTGATTCGATGCGAGTCTGTAGATGTGTCAACGCTTCCTTCCGTTTGTGAATTCGAGCCCAGAGTAGCTCGCGCTTTAACACGTCGAGTTTCGTTTCCAATTGTTTCTTTTGCAGAAACCTATCGTATTCGCGTTTCCAATAATCATGAGTCTCTTTTGTTGATTCGAGTACTTGGGCAAGAGATTGTTCTTCACTTGCTACGCTCTCTAATCGTTGTCTCGCGTCCAGGACATCCTCTCTGTAAGATTGGAATCCAACTGCTTCCTCGAGCATTTTGAGCTTATCCTGGACGCTTACGGCCGCAAACCGTCCTACCATGAATTGATGCATGATGATCAGAATGTTGTCCGGGTTAAGGCCGAGGGTACTGAAGACGTCCGTAATGGAGGATTTTGGTACTGTCCTGTTTTGAAGGAGATAGTAGTAAGTTCCGTTATGCTTCAGTACTCGCGTGAGCGTCACTGTGTCCGTATGAAACTGAGTGAACGGGCGCTTCTCACCGGAATTCTCGAGGATTAGTGTGATTCTCGCTTCTTCTGTTCCCCACTTTATGAGGTCGCTTAGCCTCTTTGACCTTTCAGTGTATGCTTGACCTAGCACTACTGATATCGCAAGCAAGATGGATGATTTTCCGGCCCCGTTGGGTCCACAGATGAGGTTCAGCCCAGGTTCTAGGGGAACGTACGCGTTCTCGTATGACATGAAATTTGTGAGAACTACGCCTTTTATCATCTAGTCCGAGCTACCGTATGGAATCTAACATTTTCTCGATGCGTAAAAATGTTCAGGGTTCATGACCTACGATGCCGACACAATCTCACATCTTCGTGGTGATTCTGTATATGATTGACATGTGAGCGCGCAAACATAGTCACCATTGTGTAAGTTTATATAAGAATCAGAGCTCACGGAAGCTTGCGGCGGGAGTGACGAAGACAGTTTGCAAAGGCTCGGCAAAATTCTTCATTTGTCTAAAAGCCGTAGCCTCATTGTGAAGTGCGAGACGAGCTGTTTCGTGAGGATGGGAAGTAAAGCGTGTGATAGTAAGCTGAAGGAGATTGGAAAAGTTCATGATATCTTTGGTCCAGTATCTTCACCCTACCTGTCTGTTAGGCCGATCGTCTCTTCGCCCGCCAAATACGTAGGTCGCATAGTGTATTCTCTCGATTAAGGCAGATGAAATAGTGTCCGAAGATTCAGACTCCGAAGCAGGAGAAGCGCTACAATCCCCAAGTAAAATCCGTGTCTGCCCCGAATGCGGCGGACCTAAACTAATGAGGGACTACGAAGCGGCTGAAATTGTCTGTATGGCATGCGGTTTCGTAATAGATGAGAAGTTGGCTGATACGAGACCGGAATGGCGAGCGTTCGATGATGAGCAGAAATCTAAGCGAACGCGCGTAGGGGCACCTTTGACCTATACTATACATGATAAGGGTCTATCTACTGTGATAGATTGGCGCGATCGACGTGCTTTAGGAAAGCGAGCTACTGCAACTCAGAGATTAGACCTGTATAAACTTAGAAAATGGCAAAGCCGCGTGCGAGTATCGGATGCGACGGAAAGAAACCTCGCAGTCGCATTGGCCGAACTTAGTAAGTTGGCGTCAGCACTCAACCTGCCGAAGAACATATTGGAAACTGCTTCCGTCATTTATCGTCGCGCAATAAAGAAACGACTGATTCGCGGGAGGTCAATTCATAACGTGACTGCGGCTGCAATCTACATGAGCTGCAGACAGTGTGGTGTTCCGAGAACATTGGACGAAATTGCTGGATCCTCCAGTCTTAACAAGAAAGACATTGGCAGGAGCTACCGTTTTATGGTCCGGGAGTTAGAGGCGTTCGTTCCCCCTTCTACTAGTCGGAATTATGCTGCACGCTTTAGCAATAAACTCGTGATCTCTGGTAAGGCTGAAGCTATCGCGATAAGAATTTTGGAAATTGCGAAACAGATGAAGTTGACGAGTGGTAGAGGCCCCACCGGAATCGCCGCAGCCGCGACGTACATCGCTACCGTGCTGACCAATGAAAGGAAGACTCAGAGAGAGATCGCGGAAATTGCAAACGTGACTGAAGTGACCATCAGAAATAGGTACAAAGAGCTTCTGGAACGACTGTTCATCGAAGTGCCCGTCTAGAAAACGAAAGTCGGTTGCTAGGCGCGTTCAAGTCCGATTACCATTGTCTCATCATAGAGGCTGTATTGTGCCCGATGAGAGGTAGACGGGATTTCTTGACCGGCTATTTTCTTTGCTAACGTCTCTGCTGCGATATACACGGCAAACTCCGTAAACACTCGGGTGATTCGCGGACCTGCCTTGAAATAGACCATTATCTCTTCGGAAATTTCGAAGCCGGCTTCTTTCCTCTGGTTTTGTATTCTCCGTACGATGTCGCGAGCGAGGCCTTCATTCCGCAAATCGTCCGTAATTTCTGTGTTAAGCGCGAAGGTTATCGGTCCCTCTTCTACGACTTTCAATCCTTTGTTAGGGGTAGACGTAACCTCAACATCGTCCGGTGTAATGATGATTCGCTGGTCGTCAGTTTCGAATTCTATGTTTTGACCGTTGAGGATCCGGCTTGTGAGTGAGCTCTGATCCATGGATTCTATTTTGGATTTTATGGCAGGGTACGCCTTTCCATACTTGGCGCCTAGGAGTTGTGGGCGTAGTTTCAGTTTATTCTCGAGGATTTGTTCCTTGGAGGGCGCGAACTCAAGTTCTTTGACGTTTACTTCGTCCTTTATGACCTCCTTCATAGTTTCCAGGCGTTTGAGACTTGTTTCATCTGATATTATGATGGCTTTTGAGAGGGGTTGGCGTAGCTTGATCCCTGCGTCGTTTCTTGCAGAGTGGCCGAGGCTGCAGACCTGTACCGCAAGATCCATGGAAGATGTGATGTCATTATCGATAAGTGATTTATCCTCCGTAGGCCATTTGCAGTGATGGATGCTCACTGGTGCAGTCGGGTCAACGGACCTGATCATATTCTGGTAGATCTCCTCAGTAACGAACGGTGCAAAGGGGGAGAGTAGTTTGACTAGTGTAACCAGTGAAGTGTACAGGGTTGTGTAAGCAGCATTCTTGTCCGAGTCCGCTTCGCTTTTCCAGAATCTGCGTCGCGAACGTCGCAAGTACCATTTTGAGAGGTGGTCAACGAACAGCTCAAGTTGGAGTGCTGCGCCTGCTGGGTCGTAGGATTCAAGTAGATTCGTTACGTCTTGGATCAGCATTTGCAGCTTTGAAAGTAGCCATTTGTCTAGAAGAGAATAATTGAATTGTGTGGAATTTGGCTTCCAATCGTCCAGATTGGCATAGGTTGTGAAGAAAGCGTAGATGTTCCAGAGAGGGATCACGAATCTGCGCTTTATGTCCTCGGCTTGTCTATACCCGAACCTCATGTCTGTTTCGGGCCGAGTCGTACAGTACATCCATCGCATTACGTCGGCTCCGACTTTCTCAACCGCGTCGTCGAACCAGATGGCGTTCCCGGCTGACTTGTGCATTTCGCTTCCGTCTTCTGCCAGAACCGATCCGTGTCCGAAACAGAAGCGGGTCGGAGATGAATTCTCTAGAACTGTGCTCATCGCCAGGAGGGAATAGAACCAGTTTCTGAATTGACCTGGCAGAGATTCACATATGAGGTCTGCCGGGAACCATTCCTCCCAGTATTTTCGTTCTGTGAAGTAACTCAGCGTGGAATAGGCTACAATCCCCGCATCAAGCCATGGGTTGCCTACGTCTTGAATCCGTGGAATCTCTGAGCTGCAGCGCGAACACCGTATTGTGACAGCGTCAATCCAAGGTTTGTGTGGTGAGTGGCCTTCAAACTTATCCCATCCTGAAACGGCTTGGGATTTCAATTCCTCCTTGCTGCCTATGACCTCAAACTTGCCGCATTTCTTGCACTCCCAAATTGGAAGCGCCAATCCCCAGTACCTTTTCTTCGATATCATCCAGTCGCTCATATTCCTGAGCCAATCTAGTTCCCTGGACATGCCATACGGGGGGATCCACTGAATTTTCGCGGTGACTTCCATTATTTGATATCGAAGGTTTTCCTGCTTTTCCTCTCTGGCCAGCTCTTCAAAGGGTATTTCCAGTTTCTTCCCCATCGAGATGAACCATTCGTCAACTAGTCGGAAAACGAGTTCGCTTCCGCACCTCCAACACACTGGATAGCGGTGAGAGTATTGTTCAACTTTGAAGATTAGCCCCTTCGTTTCCAGCGCTTTAATGACCCGTCGCGCCGAGTCATACACGTGAACCCCAGTGAACTCGCCGTATCCTTCGATGAACACGCCGTATTCGTTAATCGGAGAGAGTGTGGTCAGTCCATACTCCTTGCCCAATTCGAAGTCTTCCTTGCCTGCTCCGGGGGCGATGTGAACTAGTCCAGTTCCTTCGACCTCGCTCACGTCTGTCCAGGGTACGACTCTGTGCTTCGCAACAGTGCCGGATTTCTCAACCGCTTCCAACTCGTCAAAAGGTCCATTGTACTCGAGACCTAGAAGTTCGCTTCCGGACAGTTCCTGTAGAGTCTCGGCAGTTGCAAAGAATTTGGGCAGAGTTGCCTTAGCTAGGTACAGAATCTCGTCCTTGCTTCGCACCTTGGCGTAAGTTATTGCGGGGTTGACTGCGACTGCGACGTTGGATGTTAGAGTCCACGGCGTTGTCGTCCAGACTAGAAGAGCTTCGCCCGGTCTGTTCTTAAGGTGGAATTTCACTGTCAGCGCGGAATGGACAATCTCCTTGTAGCCCTCCGTTGCAATCTCATGTTCTGAGAGGGCCGTGGAACATCGCGGACACCAAGGCATTATGTCTGTGCCCTTGTATATCCATCCGCGTTCATGGCACTTTTGTAGGAAGGCCCAAATCGAATAATTGTTATCGTCAGACATCGTATAATATGATCCGCCTAAGGCTCTAGTTCCAAGTTTACCCACAATCTGTTCCGCAGTTCCGACAACCTTCTCTCCAGTTGTACCCGTATACTCAACCGTTCTCTCAGGATGATTCAGGTTCTCTGCAAGAGCCTCTAGCTTACGTGGGTCATCCCAATCCATCCAATATCCGAGTCTGATCGATTGCTGGGTTTGGACGCTTGAGAATTTGAGGGCACGCTGCTTACAGCGTTTCACGAACTCAGCAATCCCGAAGGCCTCGATGTCACGTTTCGACTTGAAACCCAGTTCCTTCTCAACTTCAACTTCAATCCACAAGCCTTGGCAATCAAATCCATTCTGAAAGCGCAGATTGTATCCTTTCATTGAGTTGAATCGCTGGAAGAGGTCCTTGTATGTGCGGCCCCAAGCATGGTGAACTCCCATAGGATTGTTCGCGGTGAGCGGGCCGTCTATGAAAGACCAGTGTCCTCTGTTCTTATTCATCGTCCTTAAAATTTTGAATGCGTTGGTTGAGTTCCAGAGCTCGAGTATTCTATGCTCCAACTCGGGGAAGTTCACGTCGAGTTTGACTTTATTGTACAATGTTACATGTCCTCAAATGCGAAGGATGCTGAGTCCAATCTGTAAGATAGTTTAAACCAATTGGCTGCTTCCCAGCGGATGGGCAAAATGAAGTTCTTGGAATCTGATTCAAGAATATGCTCTTGAATCGTTTGTTAAACGATTTGGCGGTCACCTTTCATGGATGGCACCTTGCGTGAGTTCACGCCCTTCTAATTCATATTTTAATCTACCTCAGTCAGTCGCGACCTTTTTCTAAGCCTCTCACTCATGAAATGCGAGCACGTTGTACTACTTGGGACTAGAATCGACGGCGCACACTTTCGCTGCCAGTGTCGTAGATGACTCGGGGCAGATCTTCTCAGATATTCGAGATGTCTACACATCAGTAGCAGGAAGTGGAATTCACCCTCGAGAAGCTGCGGAGCATCATGGTGATGTTGCTGCCAGAGTACTACGTGAGTCACTCAAGAATGCTCGAATTTCTGCGCCAGATTTGGATGGTGTTGCAATCGCACTGGGACCGGGTTTAGGCCCATGTCTCAGGGTTGGAGCTACCGTAGCCAGATCTCTTTCATCCTATCTCAGAATACCATTGATTCCAGTTAATCATGCGATTGGCCATATTGAAATTGGAATCCTCACGACTGGAGCTACCGATCCTCTCGTGGTTTTAGTCTCAGGAGGCCATACAGCGATCGCAGCTTTTTCTGGAGGACGATGGAGAATCTTCGGTGAGACGGAAGACATTACGATAGGTAATCTGTTTGACATGTTCGCGCGCGAAATCAATCTCCCTTCTCCAGCTGGACCACAGATCGAGAAGCTGGCGCAAAACGGATCGAAATTCATTCCACTTCCCTATGTTGTAAAGGGAAATGATGTATCCTACTCTGGCTTGCTCACGGCATCTCTTGCAAAATTGCGTTCTGGAGAGAAACTCGAGGACGTTTGCTACTCGATGCAGGAGGTCTCCTGCTCGATGCTCGCCGAGGCTGTTGAAAGATCCCTAGCTTATACTGGTAAAAAGGAGATTCTTCTCACTGGTGGGGTGGCGGCGAACAAGTCGTTACAGGATAAGCTCGAAAAAGTTGCTGCAATTCACAATGCTGTTTGTTACACGGTTAAGTCGCCTTTTACGGGTGACAATGGAGCTCAGATCGCATGGACCGGAGTTCTGTCCTTCAATGCCGGATTAGTTGTGCGAGTGGAAGATTCACACGTAAGACCTAGGTGGAGGCTTGAAGATGTCGACATTCCGTGGAGAAAGTGAGCTTCCGACTCTCATTTACACTGGGGCCGAGGCAGAGATCTATCTGCAAGAATGGTTCGGAGAATTAGCGATTCGGAAACAACGAATACCAAAATCGTATAGGGTTCCTGTGCTAGACGATAACATCCGTCATCTAAGAACTTCGCATGAAGCTACTATGCTCCGTGAGGCTCGGAAACTCGGCGTGGCTGTTCCCACCATACAGCACATCGACCAAGACTCATCATCCTTGATTATGGATTACATACGTGGAAAAACGTTGAAAATGGAATTACACGTTGCGCCAAAATCAGAACGACGAGCGCGTTGCAGAGCATTAGGCGAGCTTGTTGCCATAATGCATTCGGGCGGGATCGTACATGGGGACATCACGCTTTCAAACGTTATCTCTCAAGGGGGGAAACTGTTCATAATTGATTTTGGCCTAGGCGGTTTTTCCAAAGAAGTGGAAGCAATGGGAGTTGATCTTCTACTTCTGAACCGATCGATACGTAGTACACATTACGTGTTTCATACTGAACTATTCAAATCCTTCATTGAAGGATACAGCGGAGTCGTCGGAACCAGATCCGCTGCTGAAGTTGTAGGAAAGATGAGAGAAGTTGAGCGAAGAGGAAGATACTTTGAAAGGGGTTAATCACGTTATTCAATTTGCCACGAAGAACAAGGGTAAGTTCGATGAGGCAGCGCGCGTGGCACTCAATTATGGAATTGAACTGATGCAGGTAAATCTGGAAAAGTACGAAATACAAGCTGATGATCTGAAGAAGATTGCCGCCGTCGCAGCCGAGCAAGCTCTACGAGAGGTTAGAGTAACCGCTATACTGGCCGAAGATGCAGGCTTCTTTATCGACGCTCTGAACGGTTTTCCCGGCCCATACTCATCATACGCGTATAGAACACTCGGAGTAAAGGGCATACTGAAGTTGTTGGAAAATGTGGACAAAAGGCGGGCTCACTTCGCCTCCGCAGTCGCATATTGTGACGGGCACCACACCATATGCTTCGAAGGAGCCGTGGAAGGGAGTGTAGATTTTAAGCCACGAGGCCAGCGAGGTTTCGGATTTGACCCTATCTTTATTCCGGATCAAGGAGATGGGCGAACATTCGCGGAGATGGATATAGACGAGAAAAATCATTATTCGCATAGAGCATTGGCCTTCTCGGAATTCTGTAAATGGGCAAAGTCGTGATCTCTCCAAAATGAGTAAGTTAATTAGCTGAGGCTAAAGACTAGCGTGAAAGTCTATGGTATGCTTGGAGCGTGACTACGACGGCAAGACTCTATACAAGTAAACGCGGAAAATCGGGATCAACCCGCCCGATCAGTAAGAAGACTCCATCTTGGTGCAAATACACGAATGATGAAGTCGAAGAACTAGTGCTCAAGCTCGCGAGAGAGGGGAATTCTCCAAGCATGATAGGCGTACTATTGAGAGATCGTTACGGGGTACCTCTCGTGAAATCCATTACAGGAAAGACCGTCAAGCAAATACTCTCAGGACAACAGGGCGATGGGCTTCCGGAAGACCTTGCGTCGCTTGTAAAGAAGGCTGGCGACTTGCGAAGACATTTGGAAAAGCACAGGAAAGACTATGTTAACAAGAGGTCTCTTGCAATGGTGGAATCCAAGATCCATCGGCTTGTGAAGTACTACAGGGATAGAGGCCAACTGCGGCCTGAATGGGAGTACAAGCACCTCGTAGCGTCAGTGGCATAATGAATGGCCATAGACGCTGATCGCGGGGCCTTCATAGCACATGCTAAGGAGATTGCAGGAGTTCTCCGTGACTCGCTCGATGCCGGCTCATATTTCGTAGCCGTCTCCCATCATGATGCAGATGGCATATCCTCGGCTAGCATAATTGGCTCAGCATTGGCGAGAGAAAAAACGAGATTTACCGTTAGAATTGTGGAGGAGCTCCGCGAGGATATTCTGGACGACATAACCAACTTGCATCCTGATGTACTCATATTCTCAGACATAGGCAGCGGTTACCGGGATCTTATTCAGGCTAGGGAAATAGCTAAGAAAATTGTAATACTTGACCACCATCCTCCCAACACAGATTCCTCAGGATCCATTCTTCAGTTGAATCCGCATGATTACAAGATCGACGGTGCACGTCTGATCAGCGCAGCAGGCGTCTGCTATCTTGTCGTCCGTGAGATTTCGGAACATAACAAAGATCTCAGCTCTCTAGCTATCGTAGGCGCACTAGGGGACATGCAGGACAAGAACGATAAGCGGGCTTTGATGGGAATGAATGAGATCCTTGTGGAAGACGCGATCGCATCCGAAACGATTAGAGTGGACCAAGATCTTGTGCTGTATGGAAGAGAAACACGCCCAATTCATAGAGCGTTAGCCTATACGACTACACCATACCTGCCTAATCTGAGCGGAAGAGAAGACAACTGCTTAGCCCTGCTCTCAAACAGCGGTATCCCAGTGAAAGAGGGAGATCGATTTCGAACAGTCGCTGATCTATCGCAGGATGAGAAGAAGAAGATCTTAGATGCTATCATCGGCTATCTCGTGTCGATTAATTTCCAGACGAGCGTGGTCAAGGATCTGATTGGAACGGTCTACACTTTGATCAACGAACCTCCTGGCAGCCCAACACGTGACGCAAGGGAATATTCAGCCATGCTGAACGCGTGCGGCCGCACCGATAATCCGTCAATAGGGATCAGTGTTGGACTAGGAGATCGAAGGACGGCGCTGCAAGAAGCCAACGAGGTTGTCGCGAATTACCGCAAGACTCTCGCGGGTTACATGGAATGGTTAACTAACACGCCAAACGCGGTTCAGAAGTTTAAAACCATCTGGGTAATTCGTGGTGAAGATCAGATACAGGATAGTATGACGGGCGCCTTTTCTTCAATAATCTCATCTGCAGGCAATCTTTCACAGGACAACGCGATTATCGTCCTCACGAAATCCAAAGAGGGGGGAATCAAACTTTCCGCCCGAGCCCCCTCGAAATTACTGAAAGCAGGAGTCAACTTGGGAGCAGCCCTCTCCACTGTCTCGAAGAAATACTCCGGATTCGGAGGAGGACACAACGTAGCAGCAGGCGCACACATTAAAGTAGAGAACCCAATCGAATTCCTACAAGAGCTGGATACCACAATTCAAGAACAGATGAATAATCATGTTAGCGGCGAAGATAGTGCTTGAGTATTCTTCAGCATCTTTCGCGAGGAGTGTCATGATCGCTCTGAATCCTGACAATCAACTCAGCAAAGCTCAGATGCGAGTCAAAACTGACGTGAAAGGAAAAAAGCTACATATTACGATCAACCGTTGCCCGAGCTTAGAGACAATGCGATCAACGCTCGAAGACGTATTTCGATGCGCGAAAGCCGCACAGGAGTCAATGTATCTCGCTGAAGGAACGAAAGAGCGTAAGGGGATCAAGAAAGATAAACGATTTAAATAGCGCACAGATGGTAGCTTGCTGAATTCCGTGATACTGGTGGAAAATTAGTTGTCCAAAGCAACAAAGAAAGTTAGGGACAAATGGCGAATGAAAGAATGGTATGACGTCTATAGTCCACCATATTTCGGAGAAAGAATTGTGGCGGCGATACCCTGTGAGACTCCTGCCGCTCTCTTGGGTTGCGTCGTTGAAACAACCCTGTATGATATTACAGACGATTTTGCGCATCAATCAATCAAGCTATACTTCTTAGTCGTGAACACCAAGGATCATAAGGCTGAGACTATTCTGAAATCGCATGAGTATGCAACAGACTACTTGAGAAGTCTTGTTCGCCGAGGTAGCACTAGGATGGACGGCATATTCAACGCAACTACGAAAGATCAATATTCGATGCGAATCTCAATCGTCGCTTTCACGCGTGATCGCATCAACCATTCACAGGAACATGGTGTGCGCCAGTTAATGAGACAGATCGTGGACGAGAAAGCCGCTGCCCTGAACTATGAGCAGCTCTCGCAGGAAATCGTGTTGGGCAAATTGGGTTCGGATATTTACAATCTAACGAAGAAGATTGCGCCTCTACGGCACGTAGGCGTGCGGAAATCGAAGATTGTGTCTGTTCCGGCTGGAGTAGTCGCCACCCCAGCTCAGATCGTCGAACAGTCCAAGGTGGCAGCTCCTACCGCGTAGTCGCCCTGTACATCCTACGGATCTCTTCGTGGATCTCTTCAAGATCACGGTCAAGCTTATCTAACCTGGGTTTTCTGGAATTCTCGTTTCCTGAGGCAAGCGTTTGCATTTCCGCTATCTCTCGTTTGATTTCACGTAGTTGCTCCTGCAGATCTGCTGTTTTCTCAAGCGAGTGCAGAATTCCTGCCAGAGCTCCAGTCAATGCGCCTGCCGCCACGCCCACAATGAAGGATATCAAATCGAATGCCATGGCCCACTGACCCTCAATCAGTCACTAATTCTGGATGAAGCTTACCGTTCGTGTAGGTTATGCTCTAATTTAAAGCGCTGCCAACTCCCTATTGGACGATAAGTGGCTTGCGGGAATGAAGGCAGTAATTCTAGCGGCCGGTGAAGGTTCTCGAATGTGGCCGCTTGCCGAAACTAGACCAAAGCATCTGTTGCCAATCGCAGGTAAACCTCTTCTAGGTCACGTCCTCACTGCCCTGGCTGAGAATGCCATCTCCGACGTCACCCTTGTAGTAGGTTTCCAGGAAGATGTCATAAGAAAAGCTCTGGCAACAGGTGAAGAATATGGAGTGCGTTTGAATTACGTAAAACAACCAAGATGGACTGGAACCGCTGCGGCTCTGGGCAGAGCTTACAAAACGTTGGGAACGGACCGGTTCCTAGCGGTCTACGGGGACTTGATGATTGATTCAATCGCGGTTAGGATTCTCATAGAAAAAGCAGTCAATTGTCCGCGAGTAATGGGAGTGGTCAGAATGCCTGACATCTCTCAGTATGGCGTAGTTGAGTTACATGACGACCGCGTCACAAACATCGTCGAGAAGCCTAGCAAAATGCGCTCTAAGCCGGGCTGGATCAACGCGGGAATGTACGTATTGGACGGAGACGTATTCAAGGCGATTGCCAAAACTGGGACTTCGCAGAGAGCTGAGTATGAATTGACTACGTCGCTTCAATTGCTTATCAAGAGTGGAAAGGAAATCAATGCCGCGATAATACCAGATTCCAGTTGGCTGGACGTTGGTAGACCATGGGACCTACTCGCGGCTAACGAGCGAGCCCTCACCACATTGCGTTCCCGCAAGCTCGGAACGGTTGAGGCAGGTGTAACGATCAAGGGGCCTGTCCTCATTGAGCAAGGGGCTGTTATCAAATCCGGTTGCTACCTGGAAGGACCTCTGTATTGCGGAAAAGGAAGTAAGGTCGGGCCACACGCAAGGATCCGACCATTCACGAGCCTTGAGGCTGATGTTGTTGTCGGACATAGCTGCGACGTCAAGAACAGTATCATCATGAAAGGAAGCAAAGTTCCACACTTGTCATATGTGGGTGATAGCATAATTGGAGAGCATTGCAACTTGGGAGCAGGAACAATGACTGCTAATGTGCGATTTGACAAGAGATCCATTCGCATGAGGATAAAACACCAGCTGGTTGATAGCGGATGCGAGAAACTGGGTGTGATAATGGGAGATCACGTCGATACAGGTATTAATGCAACGTTGCTGCCAGGAGTGAAGATTGGTTCGGGAACTTGGATTGGACCTGGAGCGATCGTTTCGGAAGACGTGCCTTCAGATAGGATTATTCTGGTCAAACAAAAACATGTCAAAAAAATCCGAGTTGTTGATTAGACCGTTAAGCATGGCGCTTTGCGCTCGCAATCGTAATCACGTCACCATCCTTGAGGACGTAATCGTCTGCAAGGCGCATCTTTGATCGTACTTCAGTTGCGTAGAGAAAACCTTCGGCGAGGTCTGAATGTATTATTCCCGCAAACTCCCGAGCTGTTATACCATATGGAACGAGATACGCGTCTGGGAGTACACGGCCCTTGTGATCGGTGAGCTTCTCGGCGTCTTCGACTGGATACACTGTAATCATTTGTAGTAATCTAAAGAAAGCGAAATTGAGAGCGTCTTGAATTCCAGTGGATCCCAGAGGCATTAGTATCTTCTCTTTGATTCGAGTTAGAGCATTCTTCTGATCTTCAGTTAACTCTGCTTTTTCAGCGATGGAAAAACTACTATTTCCTGGAACATACGTTAGTCGATTCTTTTCGGCAGCTCGCCGCAGAGCTAGCTCAGCCTCAGCGCAGCATGGGATTGTCATGTATCCGGTGGATTCGAGTGACTTCAAGTTCTGCTCTGCTGGGGGAATGTCTATTTTATTTGCTGCGATCATCATTGGCTTCGCTAGTCTTCTGAGCACAGAGATAATTGCGAGCAATTGATCATCTGACCATGAACCTGGTTTCTCGAAGTTGAGGCCGGTCGTTTGATGTGCCTTCATGATGTGATCTCGTCGTACTCCCAAACCACTAAGCTTTTCATCTATGATCGCCGTCAAGTCCTCTTTTGTTCCTTCAACTCTCCTAACTGTTCTATCCCACTCTTTCTTCAAGATCTGAAGGATCCACATATCTAGCTCACGTTCAAGGAACTTGACGTCGTCTGTAGGGTTGTGCGTACCTGGGTCACATGGCCGGCCTTCGGTGTCGGTCGAGCCCGACGCATCGATAACATGTATTAACGCGTCGGCTTGGCGGATTGCGTCAAGAAACTGGTTTCCCAAGCCGCGCCCCTGCCATGCTCCGGGTACTAATCCTGCACAGTCAACAAGCTCCACGGGTATCAGACGGATTCCATCGACGCACGAGGAATTGCCAGGTGTATCCTTTACTCCGAATTCTCTGCAGACACAATTCGCTCTGACGAATCCTATTCCCACGTTTGGCTTGATCGTAGTGAACGGGTAGTTTGCGATTTGTACGTGCGCAAGCGTCGCTGCGCTGAAGAACGTACTCTTTCCAACGTTAGGTTTTCCGACGACGCCAACAATTCGTGGCAATTCTTTCTCCTAGGTCTTCATGTGCTCGCGGGAATGCCTGTGATTCGAATGCCCGCATCTTTGACCTTGTAACGAATATTGATCCCAATGAGTAATGCAGTAAGTTGTTCGACTATTCTCGAGTTCTCCAAGCGTCCACCATCCACGGCCCTGACCCCTGGTATCCTCCCTACTAGATCCATCACGATCTTTCTTGTATCTTGCGCGTCGGAGCAGACAATCACGTCACAGTCGACTTTGCGGTTTAAGTCCTGTAGTGCTTCTGCCACGACATTGTGGAAAGCAGATGCTATCTTTGTTCGGGGCGGTAAGAGTCTCATCGCCTGTTGAGCAGCGGAGCCTTCCCAAACGCCTAACGCCGTCGATGCGCCGCCTCCAACCGCGGTGGAGAGAGGTACGACAACGTCGACGAAGATATCCTCCGGAGTAATGCTATCCACCACGGATTTGACCATGTCCACATGCGCAGCAAATGGAACGGACATTATGATTATGTCAGCAGCCGCTGCAGCTTTAGGGTTCTCCATACCGTCCACGCCGCAATTTTCTCCTAAGATCGAGCGTGCCCTCTTTGCGGCATCTTCGGCTTTCTGTTGCTGCCTTGATCCAATTATGACCTTCTCGCCTGCCTTAGCTAATCGTAATACTATTCCGAATCCTTGATCCCCTGTACCACCGATAACGGCTATAGTACGTTCTCCCAACGCAATTCACTTGATTGCTATCTGGAAACTCCTCAATTTTAAGTTCAAACCTCGAAATTCGTTTTCCGAATTAATCCAACGCTAGGTCGGTAAAGTCTAGGATGAATCCGCTTCGCATTAGGAACTTGGTTTCTTCTCGCGCTTTATGATGGCGCGTACGTCATTGTAGATCTGGTTCTCTTGAACGTTTGATTCTCGCAATTCCTTGTTCGATCGCTTTCTCAGCAACTGCGGCAGCCGGAAACACTTCCCAGTTATATTCTTCGCACCATCTCAGCTAAGATTACCCTAGGTCCGGGATTAGACAATGCAATACACGCGTTTGCTCCGCTGAAAGTCGATTCGCTCGGAGTTCGTGATCTTGCACAGGTTCCATTTCTTAGGAGAAGAGTGCTCTGGGTCAGTGCGGTTTTTGTGGAGAGTTCCCTTGCTGTTCGTATTGGACATTTGGGCACGACCTCGATTTTTCATCTATAGAACGAATGATACTTCAGCGCTAGCTGGCCGAGAAGAAATGCTTTCTTCAATGACTCATCGATCGATTTCATTTTCCACATCTTTGGTTAGGAATACAAGTCACTTAAATATGGCCGTGCTTTCAGACTGAACGAGCTGAAAGTATCTCATTCGACTTAAGCTTAAGCATGGATACCAAAGTGAGACGGTCGCGATAACAAATGGGAATGTACAAGTACGTAAATCAGACGTGGAACGACAGAGAGAAGAATGAATTCGAACGCTATATTCGCCAACTTACGATAAAATGGAGAAGGGAACCAACGGTTCATAGAATTGAATCACCCACCCGATTAGATCGCGCACGAGCACTAGGCTACAAGGCTAAACAAGGATACGTTGTTGTTCGCGTTCGCATTCGAAAGGGAGGGGCTAGAAAGCCGCGGCCCAGATCGGGACGTCGTCCACGGGCTCTCGGAGTTGTACGTTTCACGCGTGGTATCAGTCTCAAGCATATCGCAGAACTAAGGGCGAAGAAGAAATTCCCGAATCTGCATGTAATGAACTCTTATTACGTTTGGGAGGATGGTACTAGTCGCTGGTTTGAAACCATCCTTTGCGATCCAACGCTAGGAAAAGTTACTTAATCACAACTGGAAACGAGTTTGAGAAAGCCGCTGGTCGTCATCAAGCTAGGCGGGGCGGCACTTACCGACAAAAAAAAGATTTACACTGCTAAAACCAGAGTCGTAAGGTCCGCAGCTCGGCAAATAGCAGCGGTGATGTCTCGCTTCACCGTAATTATCGTCCATGGAGCTGGAAGTTATGGGCACATCCCTGTGAAACAATTCGGGCTTTCCAGAGGTTTCCGGAACGCGCGGCAGCTAAAGGGGCTAAGCGAAACGAAGTTTCGACTTCTTGAATGGGAATTGATGCTAGAGGAGATTTTTAAGCAATACAAGATTCCGGTAATCCCGTTAACGTCCAGTGACTACGTGATTGCACGAAACGGAAGGATCGATACGTGCAACTTGAGTCCAATTAAAGAATGGATGCGGCTGGGATGCATCCCCTCAACCGGAGGCGACATCGTGCCTGATGTTTCCGCAGGTTTTTCCGTAGTCTCAGGTGACCAGCTAGCGGTCCACATCGCCGTTTCGCTAGGTGCCTCAAAGCTGATCTTTGCGACTGACGTCGACGGGATCTTTGACTCCGATCCGAAGCAGAATAGAAAAGCACGATTAATACGAGTGGTACAAACAAGAAATGTCCAGAGGATTGCTGCGAAGGTGAGACCTGACATTGCTGATGTCACGGGTGGAATGGAAGGTAAGATTGAGGAGGCTGCCTTAGCAGCCTCCAAGGGTATCCCCGTCTTTTTCGTGAATTTGGTTAAGGGAAACAGATTACGTGATGTAGTGCTTGGTCACAGATTGGTTATTTGCTCGGAGCTTGTCGCAGATTGACTACAGGAGAGGTAGACTGCCCGTGATTTTATCTACGAGTTCTACGGGAGCTGGGCCGATCCCGACGCATGTTGCGGTGCCAGGGGAAACTTGCGTTAATCCGCTATCGTGAATGATCGCTGACGGTATTCCAAGTTCCTTAGCTTCTTCATTGAGCTTATCTAGGTCGCTCTCGCCAGTTACTTTGACTGCTACTTTGCACTGTCCCTCTTCAAACCATCTACGCCACCAATCGGGATGCTGGCGTCTGGTCTCTTCGGCAGCGGTAATGGCGGCATGACCTACCTGTACTGCTATCTTGCCTTTGCCCATGTCCAAGTCTCGTCTCACGGCGATTACGAGTTTGAACTTGAACTCCCGAGTCAAGCTATACCGAACCTATTTTGCCTGGCAATTAGTAATAAGCGGCTGATATAGGTTGAGACAGGAACCAATTCAATCTGTCGAGCTTAGCACGATCGCACATGCCACCGAGGATCCGAATAAGGTCGATAAGTCTCTGCAGAACCTGTTGCAGGGCATCCATCAGCAGTTCACTCGTCACTACTTGGAAGGTCACCATGGGAATCCGATCGTGAAAATTGAAGCAAAGGTGACCCACGAGAATGCTGGTGAGTTTGCGTACTCGCTGATCCGCAAATTAACCAAGAGTGAACGCCTCCTCCTTATCAGAGACCTCCAACTACACTCGGATGATGATGGCAATCTCTACCTCAGAGTGGATAAACAGAGATCGCTCCAAGGGGTTCTTCAGATGGCCGAAGATGATCCGATTAGAGTCAAAATCAAATTCAATCGTCTAATTGGTGATTACAAGAAGAGTATGATGTTCTTTCTGGAGTCTGACTGATCGAATTGGTCGAATTTCTGGACCTGCATATAATCCCCAGAGTTGACGACGAGTCATCCTGCACACGGACCGCTCAATTGTTAGCGTTGAGTGGATACAACGCGGTTGGGCTTACCGTTCCGACCGGTCTCCTAAGAGACAGGCTGGAGATTTTGCGCGACTGCTTCCAGGATTCAGGAGTCGACGTGTTCCTGCGCGTCGATTTGACTTGTTCGAAGAGAGAAGAGCTCCTGAAGCTGCTTCGACGTTTCCGGCCTACATTCGACATAATCGGAGTAAAGTGTACAAATCATAGATTGGCACTTGTTGCGGCTAGAGATCGCCGTGTAGATTTGATCTTTTTCGATTTCACTACACGAAACGTATGGTTTGATGACGCAATTGCAAATGTCTCAAACGCCACGTTAGAACTTAACTTGAGCACATTATTCGAGATGGCCAATCACCTCATCCTTACGAAATTGATGAAAGACGTCAGAATCGCCCTAAGACATAACGTGGACATGGTTCTGTCAAGCGGTGCTACATCGCCACTCCTTGTACGGGCTCCGATTCAACTGGCAGCTATTGCAGAAATTCTTGGATTGAGCAAAAAGCAGGCAATTGACGGTGTGTCGACGATTCCTTCTCACCTCCTCAACGCGAATGTCGAACGTCGGTCAAGAAACTACGTTGAGGAAGGTGTCAAAACGATAAGGATGAACTGAACCATGAGTAGACGGTATGTGCGAATCAAAATATGTTCCCCCATGACCGTAACGGAGGAGCAATTTGTGCAAGCACTAACAGTTTCAATCGTGAAATACTTTGGAGAAGTCGGTTTGAGTCGTATCGCTCCGAAATTAATACGGTTTGATTCGCGGAAGTCTTGTGTTGTCCTGGCATTTGCGAAGGACCACGTAGTTGAGTTGCAAACGGCTCTTGCATTCATCAGACAGGTCGGTGAATCCGAAGCGCTAGTGCTACCTTTGAAAACCTCTGGAACTATCAAAGGTCTAAGTGTATCGTAACAACCTTTTTGATTGGGGGAAGCATCTAACGGGTGGGGATGAAGAAGCCAGTCCCAGTCGGATTTCATTGCTGAAGAGATGACGACCTCAGCGACGGGCTGACCCACAATACCGATGACCGGTTAGTATGTGACCCGGTCAATAAATCAAGGGAATGTGCGCCTGCAGAAGGCAGGTAAGGTTTTATTGGAGAAACTTATTGAAAGGGACGAATTTCGCGTCAGAGGAATCTGAATTGTCAATGTTTTCTGTTCCAGGGGCTTATGATCGTGCCATAACCGTCTTCTCGCCCGATGGGCGACTGTTTCAGGTTGAGTATGCGTCAGAGACCGTGAAAAGAGGAGCAACGGTCTTAGGAATTGCATGTCCCGAGGGTGTAGTCCTTGCTGCGGAAGAGAGGGCAACGTCGAAACTTCAGGATCCTTCATTCATGTGGAAGCTGTTTCAGATCGACGAGCACGTTGGCGCAGCGGTGGCAGGCTTAAGTTGTGATGCTCACATCCTCGTAGATCAAGCGAGAGTCTATGCACAATCCAATCGGCTGCTATATGACGAGCCGATTGACGTGGAAATCCTGACCCGTAGGATAGGAGAGATAAAACAGCTGTACACGCAGCATGCTGGTGTTCGTCCGTTCGGTATCTCAATGTTGTTTGGAGGGCTTGACCGAAAGGGAAGTAGATTATTCTGGACTGATCCTAGTGGAGCATTTCTTGCTTACAAGGCTTGGGCAATTGGAGCTGGAGGCGACGCTGCAAATGAGATCCTGGAAGCAGAGTACAAGGACAACATGACTCTTGATGACGCAGTTCTGCTCGCGCTGAAGTGTATGAATAAGGTCTTGGAGGAGAAACTGGACGCGCAGAAAATTCGCATAGCCACAGTGCCAGCGTCTTCGAAGAAATTTGCGAAGCTAACGCAGGAAGAAGTCGAGAAATACTTAAAGAGACTTGACTCTTCCAAAAAGGCCGTTAGCCGATGAGTGAAACATTCTCAACGGCTAGAATTTCAAGAAGCGGGGAAAAATTCGAGATTCTCGTTAAACCGGAACCCGCTCTAGAATACAAGATGGGGAAGCAACTATCAATATCGCAATTACTTGCAATAGACGAAATCTATAGCGACGCTGGCAAAGGAACTCATGCTTCGACCGAAAAATTGGAGAAAGCGTTCGGAACAAGCGATCCCCTCAAGATTGCTGAGGAGATAATGAAACATGGGGAGCTTCAACTTACTACCGACCAGAGACGCCAACTAGTCGAGGATAAACGAAAACAGATCGTGGCTTTCATTAGCAGAAACTGCATAGACCCTCGTACCGCAACGCCACATCCGCCATTACGAATAGAACAAGCTTTAGCACAGGTCAAATTCTCAATCGATCCGTTCAAGAGCGCTGACGAGCAAGCCCAAGAGATCATTGAGCTACTTAGACCAATACTTCCGATTAAGATGGAGCACATGCGCGTCGCCGTGAGAATAATGGCGGAATTCGCTGCGAAAGGATATGGGGCAGTGAAAGGATACGGGACAATCACTCGTGAAGAATGGCAAGCCGATGGGGCACTGGTCGCAGTTCTAGAAATGCCAGCTGGGCTCTACGGGCCATTTCTAGAAAGGTTAGGGAAAATAACTCAAGGAACAATTGAGACTAAAGTACTCAAGTGACCTGCCCCAGATCATCGGTGGGACATGAGTGTGAGGCCGCTAAGGGCTTGAGCTCGTCGAGTTCGACACCATAACTGTAGTATTAGAAACCGTGACAGAGAAGAATTGAGTGACGGTTGTGTCAGCTACTGTCGTAGTAACTGTTTGAGTAATAGTGCTGTTAGCTACTGTCTCAGATGTATGGACCGTGATCGTTTGATTATTGAATTGAGCTATCGTGCTGCTCTGTCCGGGCAACGCGTAGGAGACGGTCTGGTTAAGGTTGGTAACATTAGATGTATTCTGTGTTGCAGTTTCACTGCTGACCTCGCTTTGTTGAGACGTGAAATTTGAGATCGATGATGAAGAATATTCATATTGGGTGGAATTCACGCTTCCGATACTTGTCCTATTCTCGGCAGTGCCTGTAACGTTCTGAGTCGCCTCCACATTCATAATTGTGTTCCCTGTGATATTCAATGTCATGCTTCCCGAGAGAGATAAGTAAGCAATTGATGATAGCCGGCTCGGTGGAGCGTCGGTAGTCACAGTGCTATTGTCCTTAATTATCCCATGCAGAACAAGCTCTCCGGAACTGGACTGGCCAAATATTGCAAACTCACCAAGTCCGTTAGACTTACCGTTACCAGTGAAGATGGAATAGTTCGCGGAACCAATTTGTAGGCTCCCTGTCAAGTTCTCTATTACCTGTCCGCCTCCGCTGTCGCCGTGGATTTCGCCGGTCAAATCGAGTGTTGCCGAGCCTAGTGAGCCGACCGTTGTATTCATTGAATTGGCCTGGCCAGTTAAGTGAAAAACGACAGTTCCAATTTGAACTTGAATCTGGTCAGCATGCGCAGGCGTGATAGAAAATAGAGAGACTGCAAGGAGGGTCAAAACAATAGCGTGACGACTTAGACTTCTCTTCATGACCTTTCTGAGCCGCCTGTTGCATATGTCCTAGTATATCAATGTTCGGTTCCTGAGACGTCAGCGTTCCGAATGTTTTCACTCTTCACGAGTAATGCCTCATCATAGCCAATCAATCTACTAACCAGGTAGGTTCACGGAAATCTCCCTTCCGCGCCAACACACTTCGATACGCTAATTTCGGTCTCGTACCGAGTTGATTTTTGCTCTTTACCCTCACGTTAGAACGAGACAAGCGTCCCTTCCCCGCAAATGACTGATCTTGACTAGAGCATCAAAGTATAATTAGCAGACTACTTTGTTCTGACCAACTTCGAGTTGGACCAGTTGACGATGCACGCTGAACGGAAGCAGTTAGTGATCCCAGGGGATCTTCTCGGTGAAGGAGCATATTTCGCTGGGGAAAACACGTTCCGAGATGGAACGAAGATTTATGCGGCTAGGATTGGACTAGCGGACATTGTGGGAAACAAACTAATCGTCGTCCCAATCAAAGGTGCATACATACCTAGGATTGACGACATCGTGATAGGCAGAATCACTGATATTGGAATGTCAGGATGGCAAGTTGATATTTGTGCACCATACCCTGCAATGCTGCCGGTTTCTGAGACACCAATGCAACGGGGACGCGATATAGGCAGGCGTGACCTCGCCCACATTTATGGAGTCGGTGAACTGACATTGGCACAAGTAATTGAGTTTGATCGTACGCGTGATCCCTTACTTACGACGAAAGGTAGAGGATTAGGCAAGGTCACTTCAGGCCGCGTGGCAAGGATCACACCTGCAAAGATTCCGCGCGTCATTGGCACGAAGGGATCGATGATAACAATGTTGAAGAAGGAGACTAACACGGATATCATCCCCGGGCAGAACGGCGTGATTCTGGCTACAGGAAAGAATCCTGACCAGGAAAGAATCGCCGTTGAAGCTCTTTACATGATCGAACGGGAAGCCCACTCAAGTGGATTGACGGATCGCGTAAGAGCATTCATACTAAATGAAATGAAGGGAAATGAAATTGGACAACAAGCCAGTTCGGTTGCTTGATGATAACGGCCTAAGAGTCGACGGTCGAAGATTTGACGAACTTCGACCACTCAAAATTGAAGTCGGCACATTGGACAAAGCCGATGGGTCAGCATATGTGGAGCATGGGAGAAACAAGATACTTGCTGCAGTCTACGGACCAAGAGAAGCTCATCCCAAACACATTGCACTCGCAGATCGGGCAGTAATAAGATGCCGATACCATATGGCGCCTTTTTCGACGGATGATCGAAAATCACCTGCACCATCTAGGCGTGAGTTAGAACTGTCTAAGGTGATCAGGGAGGCTCTTGAACCTGCAATCATGTCCGAGTACTTCCCTCGATCAACGATAGACATCTTCATCGAAGTTCTCCAAGCGGATGCCGGCACAAGATGCGCTGGAATTACCGCTGCAGCTCTCGCACTCGCTGATGCCGGAATCCCAATGTGCGAGCTTGTTGCAGGTTGCGCTGCCGGAAAAATAGATGGAAAAGTTGTGCTAGACCTTTCCGATGTGGAAGATAAACAAGGCGAGGCTGACCTGCCTGTAGCGCTGATGCCGAAATCCAACGTTGTGAGCTTGCTCCAAATGGATGGGTCTCTAACAGAAGACGAATTCAAACATGCTCTGGACATGAGTACGGATGCGTGCAGGAGAATATACGAAATGCAGCGAGAAGCTCTCAGACAGAAATATCATGTAATCAAGGACGAAGCGGACAAGGAAGAGGAAGCGGAGGTAAATGCCTGATGTCCGCGACTCATCAGCTCTCACCTGTAGCGAGATTGGAACAGAAAACCGTAGTGGACCTAATTGGAAAAGGTAAGCGAGTCGACGATCGAGGACCACTTGACTATCGACCAACCACGATTATGCTCGGCGTAATCGAGAAGGCTAACGGCTCTGCCCAAGTTTATTTGGGCAAGACCAAAGTCTTGGCCGGGGTGAAGATACAGCCTGGTACTCCATTCGCGGATACGCCGGACGAGGGCATCCTTACCGTAAACTCAGAGTTTGTGCCTTTGGCCTCTCCAACCTTCGAAGCTGGGCCTCCCGATGAGAACTCCATTGAATTGGCTCGCGTCGTCGATCGGGGAATTCGTGAGTCTAAGGCTATTGATCTGAAGAAACTTTGCATCGAACCGGGCAAGAAAGTCTTCATGATATTTGTAGACGTCTACGTCTTGGATCACGACGGCAACCTCATCGACGCTGCAGCAATGGCAGCTCTAGGAGCTCTGGTGAACGCGAAGATGCATGCGTTCAGAGTCGAAAATGGCGAACCAGTGTACTTGGAAGAAATGGTTCCACTTCCCTATGCGAAATTACCCTGTCTCGATCACCACCGCCAAGGTCGATAGTGTCACTGTGCTTGATCCATGTCTTGAGGAGGAGCAAGTAATGAGTTGCAGACTAACCGTGACAACCGACAAAGATGATAATATCTGTGCAATGCAGAAGGGTGGACTTGGTTTTCTACCCCCAGACGAAATAAAGCAGATCGTTTCTACATCAATCAGCAAGGCGAAAGATCTTCGTGCGAAGATTCTCTCAAACGTGAAATAGGATGGGCAGAACATACAAAGTCGGCGCTTCAGGTAGCTTCGGAGCGAGATACGGCACTGTTGCAAGGAAACGGTACTCAACTATCATTACGGGACTTAGAACCCCGCACGAATGCCCTCAATGTCATGTGATTGCTGTCAGGCGCATGTCTGTTGGCGTCTGGCTGTGCAATAGGTGTGGCTTCAAATTTGCGGGTGGCGCGTACTCTCCAAGGACAAAACTTGGTGAAATTGCAGAGCGTGCCTCTAGGGCAGGCGTAGCCTCGAGCTTATTGGCTGAAGTAAAAGCGGAGAAAGCACGAAAAGCGGAAGTTGAAGCCAAAGCTAAAGCCCCAGCGAAGCGGAGACGACGAAGAGCCGTAACCAAGACGGAGCCTAAACCTGCTGCGGACGTTTCCGAGGAAAATCCTGCGTGATCGGTCTAACAACGGGACGAGAGACAAATCAGCGACTAAACAGCCTAATCAAGGAACTCGGTATCTCCATTCCGAATTCCCGAATCACGCGACGGGGAAAGTCAAGCAAAGAAGACCTGGCAAGAAGACTGCTTGACGATGGATTCACGCATGCGCTAATCGCATACAGATGGCATGGTGGACCTGGTCGATTGGATTTCTTCAATGTCAAACCAGGCGGAATGGAACAAGTGCCTCCATCAGCATTATTGAAATCAGTGACACTACGCAGAGAATTCGGAGGGCAGAGTAATCCTAAGATCGCTGCGATAACATGCGAACAAGTGTCAAAGACAACGCGACGCTTGGCGGGCGTACTGTCCAATATCCTCGAACTCCCCCTCTCCGAATTACGACAGGGTTTACCTTGTTCCATGCACCTTAGGGATTACGGAAAAATGACCGAACTTGTGGTTAGATCTCCCGTCAATATGCGCGATTTGGGACCGAGGCTTGTAATATCAAAACTAATCTGGAGCGTATAGGTTAAACTGATGTCGGCAACTGCAAAGCTAAGCATCCAGCTTAACTCGCGACGATTAGCTGATTCCATTGCGAAATCGCTGACTCCAGAGATAGATCATCCAGCAGGATCAAAGTCGCGAGTATGCGTACGTGTTGAACAGAGAAAACTAGAGCTAACCTTTCTAGCGAGGGACGCGACTGCCCTCAGAGCAACTATGAATTCATACTTACGCATGATCGGTGCATGTCTCAAAGTGACAGAGGCAATCGAGAACGCTACCTAATTGGAGTTTCCCAATTTGCTGAAAGATATCGACTCTGAGATGAAACGAAGAGATGTGGAAGCCGTAATAGTCTTCGGCGATACGACGCTCGCGAACCCGGATCTGATGTATGTCGTCGGCAGTAACCTTGCTAGAGGCGGAATTTATTTCAAACGGCTCAGCTGTCAACCTCTACTCCTGACGAGTGTTCTAGACGTACAGAACGCAAGGAAAGGTAAGGTGAAAACTGTTTCCACTTTTACTGATTACGCTTTCGAGAAGATGATAGTTGAACACGGTCAAGCCGATGCATATCCTAGGCTAATTCTTAAGGTGCTCAAACAACTGGGCGTTGCAGGCAAGGTAGTAATCGCTGGTCGTAATGATCTGGCTTCGGGCACGCGATTGATCGACAGATTGCGCACTTTAGGCGTAAGAATTTCAGGCGAACTCTCGCCTACTCTTCTGGAGGTTGCGAGAGAAACTAAGAGTGCGGAGGAACTTCATGAAATACGTGATGTCGGAAACAGAACAACAGCGGTAGTCGAAAAGGTACTTGACAAACTAAAATCAGCGAAACGCAGACGCGGGCATTTAGTGTTGGGCGGAGAGCTCGCAACTGTAGGGACAGTGAAAAGATTCATCTCAACTCAACTAGCAATCGAAGAGCTCGCCGCTCCAGAAGGAACAATCTTTGCAATAGGCCGTTCATCAGCTGATCCGCATAATAGCGGAATTCCAAGTGCAGAAATCAAAGAACGCAAGCTCATAGTCTTCGACATTTTCCCCCAATCTGAGTCAGGCTATTGGTTCGATTTGACGCGAACGTTTGTCATCGGTAAAGCCGACAGAAGAGCCCACCGTCTCTTTGAGGCAGTTGAGCATGCGCAGGATATGTCCATTGAAATTTTGAAAAACGGTTTACCAGCGCAATCGGCAATGTCAGAAGCTTGTGACGTAATTGAAAAATACGGGTTCAAAACCGTTAGAGACATCTACAACGGAAAAGCCCAGAAAATCTCTTCCGGATTTATTCATTCACTTGGACATGGAGTTGGTTTAACAATTGGAGAGCGACCTTACCTGTCGCTGCAGAGCACAGACCCTCTCAAGACTGGTAATGTAGTAACGGTGGAGCCCGGCGTGTACCTACCGAAATACGGGGGCGTCAGGATTGAAGACACGGTTCAGATTACTGCCAATGGGTGTAAGAATCTTTCGAACACCCGAAAGGAATTTGAACTCAACTGACGTCAATGGATACTATGGATACTATCGTGATCAACATCCGCGTCCCCGAAGGGCATAATGCAATTCTTGGCCAGAGTCATTTCATTAAAACCGTTGAAGATCTATATGAAGCCCTTGTTAACGCTGTTCCCAGCATTAAATTCGGATTAGCCTTCTGTGAATCTAGCGGTCCATGCCTAGTTCGGGTTGAAGGTAATGACGAGGATCTGCAGCAACTCGCATCAAAAACCGCGCTTGAATTGTCGGCAGGTCACACGTTTGTCATATTCATGAAGAACGCTTTTCCTATTAACGTACTCGACAAGGTCAAGGCAGTTCCAGAGGTGTGCAACATCTTCCTCGCGACCGCTAACCCGTTCCAGGTAATTCTCGCTCAAACAGACCAAGGACGTGGAGTACTCGGAGTTATCGACGGTTTTGCGTCAAAGGGGATAGAAACAAGCAAGGACGTCGAAGAGAGGAAGACGTTTCTTAGAAAAATAGGTTACAAGCTATGAGGCTGACTTTTCAGCTGTAGGTTTCAGATGCCACCTTCCCCCATCAGCCGAATCTTCGACGACAACGCCCAGGTCATTAAGAGAGTTACGAATCTTATCCGATGCCTCCCAATTCCCTTTTCTTCTGGCTTCATCTCGAATAGCGAGTACCATGTTGAGAAGGTTCTCAAATACGCTTTCCATTGCTGTTCCCTTTGATTGTAGAATTCCGAAGACTTCTCCGAAGTAGGAAAATAGGTTCAGAACCTCAAGGATCACTCCTTGACTCAATTCGTCATTTGCGTAGGGCTCGATGCTCTTGGCGAAACCTATCATTGCTGCAAGTGCTCGTGGAGTGTTAAAATCATCATCCATCGCTTCGTCAAAATCCATTTTAGCTTGGGATATAATCCTACGCGCTGCATCCGATCCGAGTGAAGTCGCTACCTTCGATCTCGCTAACAAACTCTTGAATTGATTGTACACGGTGCGAAGTCGCTCTAACACCTGTTCTGCCTGTGCAATGTGATTCTCGTCGTATTCGAGTTGGCTCCTATAATGGCTAGCGGCAAAGCATAGCCTCAAAGCTTCCGGATCATGTTTCAGAAGTGCGTCCTTGATTGTTATGAAATTGCCCATAGACTTTCCCATACGCGTTCCGCTTACCGTCAGCAGTCCGCTGTGTATCCAGTACTTTACCAACGGCTCAATGCCAGTTGCAGCCTCAGCCTGAGCTATCTCAGCCTCATGATGTGGAAATATGAGGTCAAGACCGCCGCCGTGAAGGTCATATGATGGTCCAAAGTAGGTTGTGGTTATTGCCGTATCCTCGATGTGCCAACCCGGACGTCCCCTCCCCCATGGACTATCCCAGGCTGGTTCTCCGGGTTTCTGGCTCTTCCACAACGCGAAATCTACAATATTCCTCTTTCTTGGATCCGGATCAATTCGATGCATTGTAAGCTGGTTGATATCCTGGCGTGACAGTTGCCCGTAGTTAGGAAATTTCGAAACGTCGAAGAAGATGTCGCCATTAACCTGATAGGCGAATTGTTTGTCTATGAGCGTTGAGATTTGCGCTATAATTTCGGGAATGTGTTCAGAAGCTTTTGCGTACAAATTCACACTGTCGATTCCTAGCGAGTGCATGTCCTGAAGGAAATCAGTTTTGAATCTCTGGGCCAGCATCAAAGGGTCTTGACCGAGTTCGGTAGCTCTGTTAATGATTTTGTCGTCAATATCGGTTATGTTCATCAGGTAAAATACGCTGTATCCTTTCGCTCGGAGATATCTCGCCACAATATCGTACGCAAGATATGTTCTCGCATGTCCAATGTGGCTGTGGTCGTAGACCGTTGGACCGCATACAAACATGTATACTCTATTTCCGTGCGCTGGACTAAACTCCTCAATAGTACGGGACTTAGTGTTGTAAACCTTCAATGTCCTCCACTCCATCCATGAGATTCAGAGCCATATCAAACAATATGTGTCGAATGAAAAGAACCTGTATCGCTACTGGATTTGATTTAGCAAACGCGAACACCCATAAACCATGCCGCCATTTTCTCAATCCCGCCTTAATCTAATTAATATTCTCTTCAGGAAATCGGTGAAGGAACTTGCGTGCTGGAATAAGCAGTTCCAGTACCCTTAGACATATATTGAACGGACGGACCAACCGTCGAAACGGATGAATTCCAGAATGGCGCAAGCGGTCCTTAGATCAGAGAAGAAAGGTGAAGAGCCGATTGTACAGCCTGAAGTCAACATAGGAACTTTGGGGCACGTTGATAATGGTAAGAGTACTCTCGTGCAGGCTCTTACAGGAGTATGGACTGCGAGGCATTCTGAGGAACTACGCCGAGGAATTACAATTCGGATAGGCTATGCTGACGCTTTCATCTATAAGTGTCCCAAATGCAGAGGCCCAAATAATTATACAGTATCCACAAAATGCCCCAATTGTGGAAGCGAGACCAAACTCAAGCGCGCAATAAGCTTCGTTGATTGCCCAGGTCATCATAGCCTAATGGTGACAATGCTCTCTGGTTCTTCGTTAATGGACGGCGCCTTGTTTGTCTTAGCTAGTAATGCCAAGTGTCCACAGGCCCAAGATCGAGAACACTTACTGGCGGCGGGCAGTGTAGGCATCAAGAATCTCGTTATCGTTCAGAATAAGATCGATGTCGTCAGTAAAGAAAGAGCGATGGAGAATTTCAAAGAAATCCAGGCCTTCGTAAAGGGAACGATTGCAGAAGGAGCACCTGTAGTGCCGATTTCAGCCCAACATGGCACGAACGTTGATGTTCTCCTGCGAGAAATAGAAGAGCACATACCTACACCCAAGCGCGATATGAACGCTCCTCCCCGAATGTTCGTGCTCCGTTCGTTTGAGGTCAATAAGCCTGGTACTGAAATCGATGACCTTCTGGGAGGCGTGGTCGGAGGTTCAGTAGTTCAAGGAGTATTCAGAATTGGCGACCAAATAGAAATTAAACCAGGCATCTCGATACAGGAAGGTGGAGGCCGGACAAGGTACGAACGGCTCGTCACAACTGTAAGAAGTCTGAGTGTGAGCAAGGGTAGAGTGAACGAGGCTAAGAGCGGAGGGTTAGTCGGCATCGGAACCGATTTGGATCCTGGGTTGACCAAATCTGACGCGCTAGTTGGAAGCGTTGTAGGGAAGATTGACACGCTTCCACCCACGCTAGGAAAGCTAGTTCTTGACGTCAAGCTGTTCGAAACTGTTGTGGGCACCGAGCTATCAGTGCCCGTGGATAGGATTAAGACAAATGAGGCTCTTGTATTGAATATAGGCACTACCGTGACCTCTGGAATAGTCTCATCGGCCCGCGAGGATATCGTGGAAGTTAATCTTAGGAAGCCTGTCTGCGCTGAGCCAAAGTCAAAGGTGGCTATCAGCAGGCGGATTGCAGACAGTTGGCGATTGATCGGGTTTGGCGCACTGAGGGCTTAGGCTTGCCCGTTAAAGTAATTCTTGATTCGAATTTTCTGATGGCTCCATTTCAATTTCATGTTGACGTCTTTGAGGAACTAGAGTACCTACTCCAGAAGAAGATAGACTTCATCGTTCCCTCTGCAGTAAAGCTGGAATTGACGAGTATTTCATCGAGAGGGGGTGAGGGCGCCGCCGAGGCTTCATTAGCGCTTCAACTTGCTTCACGTTGCCGCGTGGTTGACGTGACGCTCCAACCGCAGGAAACTGTTGACGACGCTATCGTGAAGGCTGCGCAGAAGTTGGCTGCAGTCGTGGCAACAAACGACATCGAGCTGAAGAAGAGGCTAAGAGATATTAACATCCCAGTTGTGTACCTGCGCGATAAATCCAAGCTAGAAGTTGAAGGAATAGAGCCTGCTTACTTCTAGAGGACGCAAGCTAATAGGGGAAATATGGAATGTTCAGATTAGTGACCGTTGAAGACATAGTTCGAATTCCGCCACAGAGCTTTGGCCACCCAATAGACAAAGCGGCGAAGGAGCAAATTAAGCTGAAATATGAAAACGTCGTGGACGAAGAGCTCGGGTATGTCATCCTCGTCGTTGACGTGAATGTTGATCCAGTCGGGAAGATTCTGCCTGGAGATGGTTCAACGTATCATAAAGTGAACTTCAAGCTCTTGACCTTCTATCCTGAGATGCACGAAGTCGTAGAGGGTGAAGTAGTTGAAGTAACTGATTTCGGAGCGTTCGTGAGAATCGGGCCGGAGGATGCCCTGCTTCACGTCTCCCAGATCATGGACGACTACATCTCATTTGACGAGAAGCATGGTGCACTTGTCGGTAAGGAATCGCAGAGGAAACTTGGCAAAGGCGATATGGTAAGAGGTAGAATTATTGCCGTCAGTTTTCCACGAGGTGGAGCGGGCGGTAAAATCGGTATCACAATGCGGCAGCCTTTCCTCGGCAAACTCGACTGGATCGAAAATGATGTCAAGAAGACGAAAGTGGTTCATGAGGAAAAGACCGTATGACCGAGAAAGCCTGCAAAAACTGTCACTTTGTAAGTAGTGGGTCAATATGCCCGAACTGTAAATCGAATAACCTTAGCGACGATTGGAGTGGCCTAGTCGTGATCCTGGATCCTGCAGTGTCTGAGGTTGCAAAGAAGATGGGAATAAAGGCCGCAGGCAAATATGCTCTGCGCGTTCGATGAATGAGAATGGATGTACAAGCCGAAAACGTTACTTCTACCAGACTCACTAAGAGAGCAACTCAAGCAGCCCTTTGGTCAGTTGGTTACCGGATCAATATCCGAATGTAACCATGTTATCGAAACTGCGATTCAAGAAGAGGCTCCTCCCATAGTCGTGCTGGTTGGGGATACCGTCTCCCGACATGCTATTGAGGCGGGTATTCGAGCCGACTTGATTATCGTTGACAATATGGAAATGCGACGGTCTTCCCCGCCTGTTTCGCTGGGGCCGAGAAAGACATTTAGGCTACTCAACTCTCAAGGAACCATTGCTGCAAATTCGTGGAATGTTATCTCTCGAGCATTAAGTACTGGAGACAGCGCTGTTGTCGTCGAGGGCGAAGAAGATTTGCTTGTGCTAGTCGCAGCCTCGATTGCACCCATTCGATCCTTTGTAGTATACGGCCAGCCAAACGTGGGAATAGTCTTAGTCCGCGTATCTGCTGAGAAGAAGCGCGAATTGGCTAAGGTACTGGCGCAAATGAAAGAGGTTACTTCGGTTTAATGAAATCCGTAAAGCTGCATGAACCACAGGTCCATCGTTCAACCGGTGCCTTGTGAAACGCCATTATGCTTCCGCAGCGGGGACATTTGCGGTTCTTCAGTTTAGCTGTACCTTTCTGATTATCTATCTCGTATAAGTCGCCCGGTCGAGATTTAGGTTCTTTCTTGGTTTTCGCCTCTGCAGTTTCGGGTTTACTCACTTGGTTTTCGCCTCTGCGGTTTCGGGTTTCACGTCAGGTTTACTTTTTGGTTCTTCCTTTGCAGGAGCTTTTGCTGCTTCCTTCACTTTCTTTGGTTTCTCTGCTGCTTTAGGTTTCTCCTCGGTCTTCTTAGATTCTTCCTTAACCTTCTTTCGTTCCTCGCTAGGTAGATTTCGGACTTGAATATGTTTAGGAACCAGCTTCTTGGCCACTTCTGCATCATCATAAACTTGAACCTCACAGACTGAGGATTGTGTTCCTGTCTTTGTATCTATTCCGACGACGAATACATTCTCAGTCTTCGTCCCGTATTTCGCGGCTACAGCGTCTCTCAAAGACGTGCGTGAGGGTGAGCCTGCATTGTCATGCTCCACGTCGAGCGAGAGTTCCTTTCGTCCAAGCAGAGCATTGTACGTATCTTGTCTAACCTTAAACTCCATCTAAACTACTTCCCTTTCTTGATCTTCTTACTCTCTTTGAGTTTCTTGGCCGGTTTCCCAACCGGAATAGCAGGTTCTGCGGGGGGTGAAGGGCCTTCGGCGGTTTTCGCGTCTCCGACAGTTTTCGGTTTTGGTTGAGCCTCGCTTTCCTTTCTAAGGGTGACGTTGATTTGATATGTTTCATCCGTAATTGTTCTCCCTCTGATAAGCTTCCGTTTTCTTTCACCAGACTTGTGCGCTCTGAAACCCGGGCCAGAAGATAATACGACGTACTTCTTTGCTCCACCGTGGACATCGGCTCTCATAGGAACGCCGTTCTTGTCGCAGCCACCCGATATAACTGCTCGTCCCGCAATACCCAGAGCGGAACCGTCAACGATCTCTCCCAAAGATCGCCCAATCAATGCCTGTGCGCGAGCACCCTCCAGCTCGCTAACGACACATTTCCCGGTACCCGGGTCCGAAACTATGAGTTTGAATTTGGCCATCACACGACCCTTTTCTGAATCAGAGCGATAGTACCCGCTGAATGCCTTTAATTAACGTTGTCAGGTTACTCAATGCTGCCTTTTTGAATGAACGCGGAAGTGTGTCTTCAATTCCGTGATGCTCATGAAGCCGAGTTCCTTACGTTCTGTGCTGCCGGTCTCAAGCCAGATATGTCTGGGCTTCTTGCCCTCTATCGCTTTAAGAAACTGTTCCATCGTCAATGAAGTTACGGAATTCGAAGTCTTTCCAGCGTAGAGATCATTCACGAATTGCATCCGCTCACTCGCGCGAAGAGCTTTGTCAACAGAAAAGCAGTTTAACTTGCTTTCAGGCAAGTGAGATATTCCGATAGTCGTCGCTTCCTTGAGCTCGATGAGAATCACAGAAAATTGATGTATCTCGCTCAGGATTTGAAGAACGTCACTCGCAGATATCATATCCGCCATTATCCAGCCTAGCGGCGACCTGAATCGAAATGGTCTAGAGCCCTTATCAAGTTTGGTAAAGAGTTGCAAAGACGAACGAACATCCGCGGAGCAGAAATGTTCATAAACGGCATATCCTTGCTTACGCTGCCAATTGGCAAATGTGCAAGTGAAAGCGAATGCCAAAATCATTCTACATTAAGTTCGAAGTACCGAAGGAGTTGGCAGACAAGGCCTACCAACTAGTACAAATTGCGAAGGATTCCGGTAAGATAAGGAAGGGCACTAATGAAACAACGAAGGCAATAGAGCGCGCCGTCGCGAAGCTCGTTTTGATTGCGGAAGACGTCGATCCGCCTCAGGTTGTTGCGCATCTTCCTATCTTATGTGAAGAGAGGAAGATATCCTACTTATTCGTCCCGAGCAAGCTCGAATTGGGACGCTCAGCAGGAATTGACGTAGGATGCGCTGCGATTTCAGTTCTTGAGGGCGGCGAAGGTTCGAAGACGCTGAAGGAAATCATAGACGCGACGGAACAGTTCAGAAAAGGCGGGGCCAAGGCTCAGCAATGAGTGCTCCGAAGGAGCGCGCAGAGGAGGCAATAACGCCGGCCGAGGTCACGCAGATTATTGGAAGAACCGGCGTAACCGGTGAAGTCATCCAAGTACGCGTCAGAATTCTCGAAGGTAGAGACAAAGGACGTGTCATAACCAGGAATATTAAAGGTCCCATTAGAACCGGAGATATTCTGATGCTTCGTGAAACGGAACGAGAAGCCAAGAAAATCCGATAGGAGCTTCGACGGTTGCCTAGAACCTATTCATGTTCCTTCTGCGGAAAGGACTTCCCACAAGCAACGGGTCTAATGTTTGTTCGGAACGACGGCTCAATTCTGTACTTCTGCTCGTCCAAGTGCCGGAAGAGTATGATGGTATACCGAAGGGATCCTAGAAAGCTTAAGTGGACTTCGTTTTATGGTAAGAAGGAACGAGGAAAGTAGCCTGGTTGCAACCTGACAATCAGCAGACATTTGTTTTCCTGAAGCCAGAAAGCGTTGTTAGAGGGTTAATAGGCGAAATAACCGCTCGCTTCGAGCGCAAGGGACTAACACTTGTAGCGGCGAAACTGATTAGGATGTCAGACGTCCAAGCTCGTCAGTTATATTCGATTCACAGTAACAAGCCGTTTTTCCAGGAACTGGTCTCGCACGTGACGTCTAGCCCGGTTTTTCTCATGGTGTGGGAGGGTCCAAATGTGGTCGTTATTGCAAGAAACCTGGTCGGAGCTACCAACCCGGTGAATGCTGCTCCTGGTACGATTCGCGGCGATTTCGCGTTGAATGTGACGCCTAACGCGATCCATGCATCTGACTCTGTTGAAAATGCGAAACGAGAGCTCTCTATCTTCTTCTCCCCGGCTGAGCTATGTAGTTACACGAGACCTACAGAACAGCAATTTCTACTAAAGTAGATTAGAAACCCCAGACAGGGTTTGTTTTTCGCTTGATCTGAATCAATTCATTAATCGTTTCACGATCACCCTCGGTGAGTTCTCCAGGAAACTTTGTGAGAAATGTCTTCAAATGTCGCTCAGGCACATCTGCGTAGATGACATCGCCTTCGTCAATATTTCGTCCCACTACTCCGTCCTCAATTGAGATTGCAACCTGAATCCCGACTGTAGCTTCAGCTACATCTTTCCCTTGATCCTGAATTCCCTGAAGCTCGCCTAGCTTCTTCCCTGACTGTGTGATTAGAGGAACCTTCGGCTTAAACCGACCCGTCAGTATTTCAACACCCACGATTGCTGGTTTGCTTCTCCGGAATAGGAATCCGGGAAGAACTTTAGCTTTGCATGGCCGAACAAGCAAATCAAGCTCCGCCTTCACGCCTGCTGCACGTTGTTCTTCACTCCAATGGAGGTAGTCTTCGAGCATGTGATAGATTACGTCGGACTTGAAAATCGGAATATTCGCTGCTTTCGCTTCTTCCTCCGCATCTGGCAGGATCTTAACGTTAAACGCAAGGATTGCCGCAAGCAATCTGTCCTCTGGACCTAACGCTTCAACTTCCGCTACGTCCCTCTTGGTCACGTCACCAATGTCAGCCAATCGTATCTGAATTCCATGTCTGCCTAATGCTTCCGTGACTGCTTCAAGCGAACCAAGCGTATCTGTCCTAAGGACTATGCCAGACTTTTCTGTTTTGATTCGAAGTTTCTCAACTTCATCATCAATCATCCTCGCGTATTCTTTTGTATTCTTTCCCTTCGGCACTGCGTACAGCGGCGCTCCAGCAAGTGCTGCTTCAAGTCCCGGAGCTGCAATCTTGACACCAGATGCGGCAGCAACTCGTCGTACATTTGTAAAACGGTCACGAGGATCTCTAATCTCATCCAGCGGCTTCGGAACAAGTATGGCGCGGACTTCAGTTACGATCGGATGCTCGCGTCCCCCAGTCACTATGGTGTCATGGACCTTCAATGAACCGTCATAGATTATCGCGTTAATAGTAGTGCCTAGTCCAGGTTCATCTTTGACCTCGAGTACTGTGCCTCGCGCCGGTCCGGAGGTAACTTGGAGTTCGTCAGAGAGGTACGCCTGCGTCAAACCGGTTAAGATTGCTAAGAGTTCAGGGATTCCCTCCCCAGTTTTCGCGCTTAACGGCACGATTGCGACATTCTCTTTGAATTGAGTAATCCGATCAAATCTCTCAGCTCTGAACCCAAGTCTAGAGAGAGTTCCCAGAATCGTGTAGATCCTGTTGTCCAGGTCAGTTTGTACCTCAGGAAATTGCGACTTTAGTGTTATTGCGAAGGGGACTGCTAGTTGAGATTTCCACCCAGGAATGGCGTCGATCTTGTTCGCGGCGACTATAAACGGAGTCTTTCTGCTCTTGAGAATATTAATCGACTCAACCGTCTGGGGCTCAACTCCCTTCGTTACATCAATCACTAAGATCGCAATGTCGGCAGCGGATCCGCCCCTTCGTCGGAGATTCGAGAATGTCTCATGTCCCGGCGTGTCTATGAATAAGAGTCCCGGCACTTTGAGTTCGAAATGGAACTGTTGGAGCAGTGGTCCACAAATCTCCTCGACGGTTGCTCGCGGCAGAAGACTTGCGCCAATGAGTTGGGTTATTAGTCCGGGCTCTCGTTTGGCAACAGAGGTTCCTCTGAGTTTATCGAGGAGTGTCGTCTTGCCATGGTCAACGTGACCTAGCACCACGACGATGGGTTGTCGAATGGTCAAGCTGCTCACTTTTTTGTTTCTCTACTCAGAACCTCCGCCATTAAAGCTTCTCTGGAGCCGAGCTTTTTACATCCATGACCGTATTCATACGAAGCGACTTGTAGAGTATGGCCACTCAGGAATCGAATGCATTCGATACTCTTGCGAAACCCGTTAGGGAAGCACTTCGTGAGCGAGGGTTTGTATCCCCCACAGACCCACAACTCAAAGCAATCCCTGAGATAATGGCAGGCAAGAACGTTCTGTTAATCTCACCGACCGCATCGGGGAAGACTGAAGCCGCCGTTCTGCCCGTGCTAAGCATGTACATGGCCAACCGCGGCGATGACCGCGGTATAAAGATACTCTACATCACTCCGCTCCGAGCGCTGAATCGCGACATGCTGGAGCGTTTTGAATGGTGGGCTGCAAGATTGGATCTTAAGATTGCGGTCCGGCATGGCGATACGGAAGTGAAGGAAAGAGCGACTCAGGCGAAGAATCCACCAGATATGCTCATCCTCACTCCTGAAACCCTTCAAGCGATCCTGACAGGACGCATAATGAAACAACATCTACGATCAGTAAAGTACGTGATAATCGATGAAGTTCACGAGCTGGCTGAAGATAAACGGGGAAGCCAGCTCGCCATAGCTCTAGAACGGTTGCGATGGGCCGCGATGCATGATTTCCAAATGATTGGCCTTTCAGCGACTATCGGAACCCCTGACAAGGTCGCAAAGTTTCTTGTTGGGACGGGTCGTGAGGTTACAATCGTCCACGTTCCAGTCGGCAGGCAAATACGCATAGAAGTGACTTGCCCTCAACCACAAGAACAAGACTTCGACCTTTCGACACAACTCTACACGCACCCTGACGTGGCCGCACGACTCAGACTAATGCGGAACCTCATCGAAAACCATCGATCAGTACTGCTATTCACAAACACTCGAGCAGTTGCTGAAATCATTACCAGCAGAATGAAAGTCTGGGATGTCGATTTCCCTATCTCAATTCATCATGGTTCCCTGGCGAGGCCTTCTCGAATTAGTGCGGAGAGGGGATTGAAAGACGGACTGCTGAAAGGGCTCGTAGCCACGTCATCTCTGGAGCTCGGTATTGATGTTGGAACCGTAGACTTCGTTATTCAATACATGAGCCCTCGGCAAGTTTCGCGTCTAATTCAGCGAATCGGACGAAGCGGGCATAGAATAGGCAGATTGGCTGATGGAATAATTATTGCGATGGATTCTGATGACACGTTAGAATCGATGGTCATCGCGAGACGGGCACTCGAGGAAACGTTAGAACCAGTCGTTATCCCCGAAAAGCCGTTGGATGTATTGGCACATCAGCTCGTCGGTCTTTTGATCCAAAAAGGTCGTTGGTACATTAATGAAATTCTAGAAATCGTGACGAAAGCCTACCCTTACCGGAATCTAACTGAACAAGACATCGTCAGTGTTCTGACTTACATGCACTCTCGTTTCCCGAGACTAGCTTGGTATTCTGAAGAAGATACGCTGGCTCTACGACCAAGAAACCTCAAGGCCTTATACTCATATTACTTCGGAAAACTCTCGATGATTCCAGACGAGAAACAGTACCTGATCATTGATCAATCGAATGACGAAGCTGTCGGAGTTTTAGACGAGGCTTTCGTAGCAGAGTACGGTGAACCGGGTCGCAAGTTCATCGTACGAGGAACCCCTTGGAGAATGGTTAGCGTCAGAGCTGACAAAATCTACGTGAAGCCCATCAGGGACCCAACGGGATCCATTCCGAGCTGGGTTGGCGAGGAGATTCCTGTCCCATTCGAGGTAGCGCAAGAGGTTGGAGCAATTAGGAGGAAGGTCGAGACAGCCCTACGATCAGGCATAACTGAAGAAGCTCTCTTGATCGAACTCGCGCATCTATATCCAGCTTCTCCACAGACGATCCAACGTTCACTGTCCGAAACGTTCGATCAAGTACGACAGGGCCTTCTTCTCCCAACAGACAAGCGAATTGTGCTGGAAGATTGGGAAGACTACGTGATTGTCAACTCGCACTTAGGACTGCTTGTCAACCGCACTCTCGCGCGGTTAATTGGACATATACTGTCGGAGGAGATCGGCTCCACGATTGGAGTTCAACAGGACGCTTACAGAATCGTAATCCAAACGACAAGCGCTGCAAACGCTAACAAAGTATCCCAAGTGCTGCAGCAACTATCCGGAATGGAACTGGAAAACGTAATTCGCGAAGCATCTAAGAAGAGCGGAATGTTCAAGAGACGACTAGTTCAAGTTGCAAAGAGATTCGGTGCGATAACTCGATACGCAGATTTTCATAGCGTCAAACTCCGCCAAGTAATGAAGAGCCTTGAGGGAACAGTGATCATGGAGGAAGCCTTCAAGGAGACATTAGAAAAGGATTTGGATCTGCCCAATACGAAATCTGGTCCTGAACCAACTAGGGCGTGAAATCGAAGTATCAATCACGCCATCCGCGAAAGACCCTACCCCAATCGCCAGGATCGGCATCGAAAGAATCAGCCGGAAGACTGATCTGATCCCGCCTGAGAAGATGAAACGCATCCTCATAGAATCAGCTAAAGTGAGAATATTAAACGAATCACGATTACTAGCATGTCCATCATGCCTAAACTACGCGAGAATTGTCAGAGTCAAGGACATGCCGGAGAATTTCGAATGCCCAAAGTGCAAGAACACGTTGGGCATCAGCACTGACCTTCCCGACTCCATAGAAAAGATTCGCAAGAAACAAACTCACTCTCGGAATCAGACAAGCGAACCGTCGACGCTCTGAAAGCCTCGAGTTTGCTCATCAAGAAGAACGGCAAGATCGTTGCGTATATCCTAGCGGGAAGAAGAATGAGCATCACAGACGCCAGGGCGGTGTTGAGGAAGACACGTCGCATATCAGACCGTCTATTTGAGCAGATCATGGAGCAAGAGAAAAAAGCGCTCAGGCGACGATTCTGGTAGGGTCTTTACGGCCGCAACGACGATAAGTTCGTTCAGTAATCATTGATTGGGCGATGAAGAAAGCTGGTATTGGAGTAGCATGTGATCGAAGAAACCAGATCTGAGCCCGAAAACGCTCGACAATAGGATTTTGTGAGAGCTTTTAAATAGAGACTCTCCTTTGATTGGTTCACCGAAATTTGGAGGAAAATGCAAGAAATGTCGAATGAAAGTAAACCCAAAAGCAAGACTAGCACATACGTAGCCGCCGTCGTCCTGATCATCATCATCTTGGCAGGCGTCGGTTACTACTACTACAGCAGTACGACAACGATGGTTCCAACCGGACAACGATGGTTCCCACAACAACTGCGGCACCTCTCTACAAGGACACAATTGTGATGGGAACGACCGACTCCGTGCAGACCACCATCGACCCCGCAGATGCCTACGACTACTTTGGCATCAACATCATAGAGAATGTTGGCGCTGGACTAGTCGACTATATACCGGGAACAGCAACAATTATTCCAGCTCTGGCAACAGGCTGGAACGTCAGCTCTGACGGTCTCACGTGGACCTTTAACCTAAGACAAGGAGTCAACTTTGCTGACGGAACTCCCTTCAATGCAACAGTAATGAAATATTCCATAGACCGGCAGATGAGGATCGACGAACCAGAAGGAGCATTCGCAGGCATAGCTTAGACACGACGTCAACAGAACAGTTGTAACCGGACCATATCAAGTCCAGTTCGTCCTGAATGCACCAACTCCATCATTCCTAGCCGAAGTAGCTTTCACACCAATGTACCCAGTCAACCCCAACGTGGCACCAACTCCACCATGACCAGTTGTGGTGACACGTGTGGAATCGTGAACTACACTGGCACAGCAGCCACTGAGAATCCAAATGGTCTAGGCCCATACGTACTGACTAACTGGCAACGTACTGCAGGTAAAGATGTCGAGATCGACTTAACTGCAAACCCCAACTACTGGAACGCTTCAGGCGGGACTTCCGAAAACAAAGAACATCATTATCAAGTTCTACACCGACTCGACATCACTTAACCTTGCTATGCAGAGTGGAACAATCGACATCGCATACCGGCAACTTGCGCCCAGCCGACTTCAAGCCTTCGAATCAAACACTAACTTTAAAGTCTGGACAGGTCCAGGCCAGTTCATTCAGTATCTTGGTCTTCAACGAGGCATCAGCACCGTTCAACAACGTCGCGTTAGACAAGCAATTGCTGCCGCAATTGACAGATCCCTGATCACGAATACCGTGTTCCTAGGACAAGCAGATCCGCTCTACAGCATGATCCCGCTGGAATGTCCTACCACAATGATGCATTCAAATCTACGGTGACGCCAACATAACCTGCGGCTCAAGCATTTCTTCAAAGCGCAGGCTACAGCACCACGAATCCATTGAAATTCACTCTTACTTATCCAACAGGTCACTACTCATCAACAGACGGCATCGCATCAGCGATCAAGCAATCAATGGAGAAGACTGGTATGATCCAGGTAACACTAGCCAATGAGCCATGGCCGAACTACAAAGCAAGCACCGCAGCTGACAACTGCAAGCCTACATTTACGGATGGTACCCTGACTATGTCGACCCATACGACTATACTGTTCCATTCCTGCCGGCGGACGGTGTTGGGTTCCTGCATACGCATTATATTAGTTCGCAGATGACAGCAACTACTACAGAAAGCAGCGTCGACGACCAGATCACAACGGCACTAGCAAATACTTACGCGCAGATCCAAAATTTATCGCTACTGATGCACCGATGGTACCGCTCTTCCAGGCAGAATCATATTGCGTTACAACCCGAAAGTTGGCGGTGATCGTTCTGGACCCTACTACAATCTTCAGGTACTATTTGCTCTGGGAAAGCACGTAAATAAATTACAATGAAGAGGTTGTCCGGGTAACTTTAAAACCCGGCCTCTCTCTCCCCTTTTTTGTGGGCTTAAGAGATTACATCGTGACTAGGATACTTCTCACGATTCCAATGGTTATGATTCTTCTAACGATCGTCTTCATAGTGATGCGAGTGCTGCCCGGCAACCCTGTGCTGCTGAGATTCGAAAAGAATGCGGATCCCGCCTTGATAGCGCAGTACACTCACGCATTAGGATTAGACAAGCCGATCTATGTGCAATACTTCGATTACCTTTGGGGATTGTTGCACGGTGACCTGGGATTGTCGATGGCCGGACAATTCGAACCAGTCGGGCCCCAGATAATGTCCAGGTTCCCCGCCACACTGGAATTGACAATGTACTCGTTCATCGTTGCTGTAATTGTCGGGGTGCTCCTTGGAGCTCTTGGAGCACGAAAACCTGGAGCCACGGACGAGTCTGTAAAAGTGTTCGGGATCCTGATCTATGCGTTTCCAGTGTTCTTTCTCGGAATGATATTTCAGCTAATTTTCGGAATCTGGCTGCACATATTACCCGTATCAGGACGCCTCGATCCAGGAGTGCTTCCCACATACCTCTCGATTGATGGACATCCGCTTCAAACGGGCTATATTGACCATTGACAGTCTACTGTCAGGCAACCTGCCAGAATTTGTTGACGCTGTAAAACATCTCATTCTTCCCGCTACGGCGCTTGGCCTAGTCATCTCGGGGATCTTCATTCGAATGACTAGAGCGAACATGATGGAGACGATGCGAGCGGACTTTGTAACCGCCGCAAGAGCCAGAGGTCTCAAAGAAAGGACGGTAGTGTATTCCTACGCTCTCAGAAACGCACTATTGCCCATAGTCACCATTATGGGCCTACAGTTTGCTCTCCTACTGAGTGGGGCCATTCTTACTGAAACAGAGTTCAGTATTCTCGGATTGGGATCCTATCTAGTCGACAGAATAAACTTCAGAGATTATACAGCAGTCCAAGGTACCGTCGTCTTCCTCGCCTTACTGATCTCATCCGTCAGTCTCATAGTAGATATCCTGTACGCATATCTTGATCCAAGGGTTCGCCTATGACAACCATCCAGCGAACCCATGCTAAACCGCAGTCTCTTATCGGCAAAGCTAGTTGCGCCCATCTTCGGAAAAGGATACGGGAGAGGATTAATGTTAGTCGGGATAGGTCTTACACTTTTCGTTTCAGTAATGAGTATTCTCGCACCGTTCATCGCGCCGCATGATCCCACCAAGATTGGTCTTGGGCCATCTAACTCTCCGCCGAGCGCAATCTTCCCTATGGGAACTGATCAGTATGGAAGAGACATGCTGAGTAGAATAATCTGGGGAGGAAGGTTCATTCTTCTGGTTGCAGTCGCAGCTGTGGCGATCTGTTTGGTGATAGGCTTACCCATAGGTCTTGTATCCGCATATGTCGGTGGCAACGTGGACAGAACCGTCGCCCTTGTTATGGACAGCATCTACGCGTTCCCTAGCCTTGTTCTCGCGATAATGATTATCAGCGTCTTCGGCGTCTCAATAATCAATGAAGCACTCGCAATCGCCGTAGTTTACATCCCAAGTTATTTCAGAGTGGTAAGAAGCCAGGTACTCTCGATTAAGGAGATGCCGTACGTCGATGCAGCGAAGTCGGCTGGTGCAGGGACTCCTTCCGTACTGTTGAGGTATATTTGGCCGAACGTCACGGCATCCGTAGTAGTGGTTGCAACAGTGAACTTCGCCGATTCAATTCTTACCACCGCAGGGTTGGATTTCATAGGACTAGGCCTTAATGTGACCCTGCCTGACTGGGGAATTGATCTTACCTACGGTCGTCAGGTATTGCCACTCGGCGTATGGTGGACTATTGCGTTCTCAGGAGGAATGATACTTCTAGCCGCGTTAGGTTTCTCGTTAATTAGTGAAGGCTACGCAGAACGAGTGAATCCTAAGCTCAGGTGAAATCTTGGAGCAACTCCTGCAGGTCGAATCACTTTCGGTTGAATACCGCACCGGAAACACGCACGCCATTGCTGTACAGAACGTTTCAGTTGACCTCAAACGGGGAGAAACGCTTGGGATAGTAGGAGAATCTGGTTCCGGAAAATCCACACTTGGGCTAGCCGTAATGGGACTGATCAGACCACCAGGATACATAACCAACGGGAAAATGACCTTCGACGGTACTAACATACGCACCCTAAGGAGCGAACAATTACGTGAACTGCGCGGGAAGAAGATCGCGATGATCTTCCAGGACCCGATGACCTCTCTCAATCCAGTAAAGAAGATTGGGGATCATTTCATTGAGTACATACGCGCTCATGATAGCAATGCATCAGAGCAAAGCGCACGTTCAACAGCGAAGACTGTGCTAGAGGATTTGGGGATACCGGGATCTCGAGTTGATGACTATCCTCATCAGTTCAGCGGCGGAATGAGACAGAGAGTCATGATAGGCCTCGCACTTGCACTGAAGCCTTCGCTCATTATTGCTGACGAACCCACCACCGCTCTAGATGTGATCGTGGAGGCTCAAATATTGAAGCAACTATCCGACTTGAAGGCAAAGTACTCGTTATCATTGATACTGATAACTCACAACATGGGCATAGTCGCGGAGATGGCTGACAGAGTGGCAGTGATGTATGCCGGCAGACTTGCCGAAGTTGCTCCATCAATCAGCATCTTCGAAAGCCCCAAGCATCCTTACACGCAAGCACTCCTTGAATCAATCCCGAACATTCTAACAAGCGATAAGATACTGAAGACAATCCCTGGATCGCCTCCAGATCTTACTGACCCACCGTCGGGTTGCCCTTTTCATCCTAGATGTCGCTACGTCTTCGAGAGATGCAGAAAGGAGGTTCCAATGCCCGTAGAGACTGGAAACGAGTCTGCAGCAGCATGTTTCCTGTTGGAGGGAGAGACACGCCATTCTTAGAGGTAAATGGATTAAGGAAACTATTCCCTGTGCAAAGAAGCTTCATTGCTCAACTGTTTGCGAGAAGTCCGTGCAGAAAGTGTCCGCGCAGTAGACGGAGTTACATTCAGTGTTGAAAGGGGAGACGTTTTCGGACTCGTCGGAGAGTCTGGAAGCGGAAAAACGACAACAGGACGTGTGACCGCTGGCCTACTTAGGCCTACGGAAGGCAATGTTACGGTTGACGGAACAGAACTATTCTCTATTCCGAAACCGGAACTCCGGAGATTCAGGAAGAGAATGCAATTAGTCTATCAGGATCCACTCTCATCGCTGAATCCGAAGATGACAGTCGGAGATGCAGTAGGCGAACCGCTGAGATACTTGAGTGACGATGCGGCGTCTAAACGTCGGGATAGTGTCTTCGAACTCCTCGAACGAGTCGGCCTTTCTCCCGCTGACTCATTCTACTATCGCTATCCACACCAGCTAAGTGGAGGACAAAGGCAGAGAGTTGTAATTGCCAGGGCACTTTCAATTGGTCCAGAATACTTGGTTGCCGACGAACCGGTAGCAATGGTGGATGTCTCAGTCAGAGCGCAAATTATGGACCTACTTCTTACAATGCAAAGAGAACTAGATCTCACGATTCTGCTCATTACTCACGATCTTGCGGTCGCCAAATACATGTGTAACAAGATCGCTGTCATGTATCTTGGGAGAATTATGGAGTACGGGAAGACCGAAGATCTCTTCAGAAACCCACTTCATCCTTACACCAAAGCGCTGCTTGCGGCTGTCCCAATTCCGGACCCGAGAAAGCGATCAGAGAAGCATATACCTTCAGGAGAAATTCCTAGCGCGCTGAATCCGCCAACCGGATGCGTCTTTCACCCACGATGCCCCAGAGTTTTCGACAGGTGCTCCATAGACGTCCCTCAACTGCTAGAGTACGAGAGCGGACACTTTGTCGCCTGCCACTTGTACTCCAAGTAAACCCCCTGTGCATCTACCGCAATCCCAGCACGGCGATATCTGAACCCAAATATCCCTGGAATGCTCAGCTCCCGTACAATCGAACACCTGTTACAGGGTCTAGACATCCACTCACAAATCATTGAACATACCACAAGGTTTATTTCAAATCGCATTCTTCGCCGACCATTACACAGGTATCAATAGTGGAATTGAGAATCTTTGGGTAAACAAATTAGAGTACAGCGTAGGGGTAAAGGCGGTTCAGTTTTCGTTTCACGAAGTTTCCGTCGAATAGCCCCCGTGAGTTTTCCCACTTCAACCCAAGGTTCGCTGAAAGGTGTGGTTAAAGAACTCTTACATGAAGCGGGAAGAGGAACGCCACTGGCGTTAGTTGAATTCTCCAACGGAATATCTTGCTGCCTTTCGGCGCCAGAAGGACTATCACTGAATCAGGGTATAATGGTTGGATCAGACGTCCGACCAGACATTGGAAACATCCTTCCGTTGGGAAGAGTGCCGGAAGGAACCATGGTTTCAAGCGTTGAGTTGCATCCCGGAGACGGAGGACGTCTTGCGCGTGCCTCAGGAACGTATTGTCTCGTAGTTTCACATACTCCACAAGGTACGGAACTTCGATTGCCATCAGGCAAATCTGTGTACATGAACGATCATTGTAGAGCAATAATAGGAGTAGTCGCTGCCGCTGGAAGAACTGAAAAACCTTTCCTAAAGGCTGGGGTTGCAATGAAACTCATGAGGTCAAGAGGACGTGTGTGGCCTACGACAAAAGGGCAAGCCATGATTGCTGCGTCACATCCGCACGGCGGGGGCAGACACAACATGCAGGAAAGCCTACGACGGTTGGTAGAAATACGCCTCCAGGCCGCAAAGTTGGAATGATAGCTGCTCGCCAAACAGGACGAGCGAAAAGAGCGGTGAGGACCTAACATGACTCTCACCGATCCCCTCGCCCATGCACTGAACACCATCTACAATAACGAACGGCGACACAAACGTGAATGCATCGCTTGGCCAGCCTCCAAACTTATGGGCAAGTCTTGCGTGTGATGCAGAAGAATGGATACGTAGGTGAGTTTGAATTCATTGATGATGGCCGTGCAGGGAAATACCGCATCCAGCTCCTAGGACGCGTTAACAGGTGCGGTGTAATCAAGCCGCGATATTCGATGAAAGTGGAGGATGTTGAGAAATGGGAGGAGAGATATTTGCCATCGCGAGATGTAGGTGTACTGATCGTCAGCACTCCTAAAGGCGTAGTATCACATACTGATGCACGATCATCAAAGACTGGCGGTAGACTCCTCGCATACGTCTACTGAAATCACGTAATCAAGTAGACCCGCTGGAAACGCTTT
>CAWJRR010000022.1:0-106498 GCA_963845275.1 Candidatus Bathyarchaeota archaeon | reverse complement strand
AAAATGTCTGAGCCCGTAATAGCAGGACGAAGAATGTCAGAAGTGGGAAACACTACGTACACCCAGTCCGAGACAAGCCAAGTAAAGGTGCACGCTAGAAGAAAAATCGTCAACCCAAGTCTATCACGCCTCAAAATTAAAACTAACATCGTGAAGGCAACAAACACGTACATTGAGAGATACGGCACAATTGCAACAGTCACATACGGAATCGTTCTGTCTATGAACAATACTTCATGAAAGGCAGGTAACCCCGGACGCTCTGCCCACGCAGTAAGTGGCCGGTACAGAAACTGCGCCACGTACCACACAACTAGGAGCATCAAGTTCAAGAGACTAAGCGCGTGTAGTGGACCAAATCGGTTAGGCTTGGACATATCAAACCCTTTTGGCAAGTCATCATCCGTAATGAATCCTCGACGTATCAAATGATTTGTGGTTACTAAAGATCCCAGCGCTGGAAATTCATCTGGCAGCATGGTCAGCGTTAGATGTGTGTGTCCGCACCATTATACCCACACACAAGTACGTCTATGGGAAATTACTGCGCGACCCAAATGGTACAGTCGTCTTCTAGCGAGGACCTTTAACCCGTCGAGTTTTTCGTTACGAAAACCCTGCGCTTTGGAGTGGGAAATGACCGCTGGATTAAACCGTTGGCTCCGCTTCATATTGGGATGACGTGATCTGCCGTGACTCTTACAATTCAAGACGTTATCTATGCGCTTGAGACGCCTTACCCAGATTTTGATATAGCTCCTGGAAAAACTGCCCTAATTCTGATTGATATCCAGAAGATTGCTTCACCCGAACCCTTCGTTAAAGCCGCAATAAAGAAGGGACTGCCAGAGAAGCAAGTGAAAGCAGCAATTGCAGATTATGAGAAGCGTTTCTGGAAAGCAGTCAAAAATTCAGCGAAAATACTCAAAGCGTGCAGAGCCAAAGGTATCGATGTGGTTCACGTTCGTCTTGAAGCACCTACCAATAACCCACTGCATACCGCTAAGGTCAACCGTAAAATTGGTTTGATCGTTCACCCAGCTTCGGAGGAATGTAAATTCCTGCCTCAAGTAAGACCAGTGTCTGACGAGTTGATTGTCAGCAAGACGAATGGTGGAGCGTTCAGCGGAACCAACCTTGACTTCATCTTGCGGAATATGGACATTCAAAGCCTGATCCTTGTCGGTTTCCTAACCGATGAATGTGTAGCCGCGACCGCATACCATGCATCGGACTTAGGCTACGATGTTCTGTTAGTGCGAGACGCAACTGCGACACATAGACGCAAGCACACGAAGCGTTGATTTGGTCATTAGACGATATGTGCTTAAAGGTCTACACAACCGATGAGGTTCTAAAGAAACTGCGGAAAATCAAGTCAGCCAAATAACTGCCACCCTTCCTTCAACTTCACTTACTTCGTGAGCAGATGGCATGCCGCCCAATGGTTCGGGGCAATCATAGTCTGCTCAGGTTTCGTCTCGCTGCACTTATCGAACGCATATGGGCAGCGTGGATGGAACCTGCATCCAGACGGGGGGCTCACGGGGCTTGGTTGCTCACCGGTGATTTCAGTATTGGCTCTGCGCTGAGACGGATCCACTCTCGGAACGGACGCGAATAGAGTTTGAGTGTAGGGATGCGAAGGTTTACTCAGCATTTCCATGGTGGGACCCATTTCCACAATCTCCCCTGCATACATTACCGCAATCCGGTCACTCATGTAGCATACTACGTTGATGTTATGGCTGATGAATACGCAGCTTAACCGCATATCCTTCTGGAGTCTACGGAGCAAGTTGAGGACTTGCGCTTGGATTGAAGCGTCAAGAGCGCTGGTTGGTTCGTCTAAGACGAGGAACTCTGGCCCGCATACTAGTGCCCTAGCTATTCCGATGCGTTGGCGTTGTCCCCCGCTGAATTGATGTGGGAACCGATTCATTGCGTCTTGGGAAAGGCCCACTTTTTCGAGGATAGTCTGAACCTTTTCCCGTATTACTACGCGGTCATTTATCTCAGCGGCGACTAATGGTTCCGCAACAATGTCTCGAACCCTCATTCTGGAATCAAGGGAGGATATTGGGTCCTGGAAGACTATCTGTATCTTTGGCCTAAGCTTTCTGAGTTCATCTTTGGGAAGCTCTGTTAGCTCCTTGTTTTGGAATCTAACCTTGCCAGATGTAGGTGGCGTAAGTAGTAGCATTGTTCTAGCAAGCGTTGTTTTGCCGCATCCGCTCTCACCCACTACACCTAGTGTTTCATCTCTTCCCACGTCGAAGGATACTCCGTCCAGCGCGTGCAGTATCTTCTCCGTGCGGCCAAGGCGCTTCGCTAGAAGCGAAACTCCCCCCACCGAGTAGTGTTTCACGAGGTCCGTAACCGATAGAACTGGCTGGGACTGCATTCTTGCATACACCTAGTACAGGTAGCAGGCAACTTTGTGGCCTGCCTTTACCTCCTTGAGTTCAGGCTGCTCCGTTCGACATCGATCCATTACGAATTTGCATCTTGGATGGAAACTGCAGCCTCCTGGGGGGTTAATGGCATCTGGCACGGCCCCCGGTAATTGTTGAATCTCCTTATCCAGTTCCGATAATTTTGGAAGTGACGCAAGCAATCCTTGTGTGTAGGGGTGAAGAGGATCTTTGAAGAGTGCATTCACGTCGGCTTCCTCAACGATTCGGCCAGCGTACATGACTGCAACTCGATCAGCGATCTCCGCGATTACTCCCAAATCGTGGGTTATGAATAGGATTGAGGTTTTGATTTCAGTCATTAAATCCCTCATGAGTCGTAGAATTTGCGACTGAATCGTTACGTCCAGTGCGGTTGTTGGCTCATCGGCAATAAGGAGTGAAGGCTTTGAAGCCATCATCATGGAGATCATTGCACGCTGCTTCATGCCTCCGCTTAGCTCATGGGGATATCTTCGAGCGACCCGTTCCGGATCAGCAATCTTAACGAGTCGTAACGCTTCATGAACTTGGTCGTTGATTGCTGAAGTGGATGGTTGATGGGTGTTCTCGTTTCGTTGAAATCGCAGCCGTATTGATTCTGCTATCTGGTCGCCAATTGTGAAAACTGGGTTCAATGACGTAGCGGGTTCCTGGAAGATCATTGAAATCCCGGTACCGCGAAGTAGCGCAATTTCGTCAGTCGTCATCTTCGCGATATCTTTCTCTCTGAACAGGATGTGGCTGCCTTCCAAAAGCCGCGCGGGAGGTGAGGGATTCAAGCCGAGCACAGATAATCCTAGAACTGTTTTTCCACAGCCTGACTCACCTACAAGCCCCAGCACCTCGTTTTCGTATACGGTCAAGTCAACTCCTCTCAAGGCGTGAACGACGCCTTGCTCCGTCCCGAATTCGAGCCGAACGTTCTGAATTGATAGGAGCGTCTGTGCCACGTTTTGCTACCTTCTTCTGAGCTTCGGGTCGAATGCATCACGTAATCCGTCGCCGAAGAGGCTGAAAGCTAAGACGACGACGAAGATCGCTAGGGCTGGGAGAACAGACATCCACCAAGCTCCTGAAAGGTAGTCCTGTCCGTCGAACACCATCCTTCCCCACTCGGGTTGTGGGGGTTGTGCTCCAAGGCCTATGAAACTGAGGATTGAACCTGTTAGGATAACGTTGCTGATGTCTAATGTAGCGTATACAAGCAGTGGCATCAGGTGTTGGGCAGTACGTGCCTTGTGACGATCTTAATGTTCTTAAGGCCCACTGCTCGCGCTGCTTCCATGTATTGACTGTTCTTTATGGCCAGGGCTTCACCGCGCGCAATTCTAGCGTACCACGGCCACCAGACAACTAGTAGTGCCATCATTGAATTTATGAGGCCTGGTCCGATGGCTATTGCTACCGACATCGCTAGGACCAGTGCTGGAAAGGCAAGGAAGACATCGGTGACGCGCATGACCACGTCCTCAATCACTCCGCCGAAGTAACCTGCGAAGGCGCCCAGAGTGCCCCCCAAGACCAATGAGACGAGCACGACTACGAATGCAATTTGCGCATCGATTGGTGCACCCGCTATTACTCTACTGAAAATATCTCTGCCTAAGTCATCCGTCCCAAACAAGTGGGTCGCGCTAGGCGGCAGGAGCGTTTGCGCGAAGTTTTGCGTAAGGATTGTACGGCAGCATGCGCTCGCCTAGCAGAGCAACAATCATAGCCAGAAGTAGATATGCCCCGGCAATGACACCTCCAGCTAGCGACAATTTGTTCCTTAGAAGGTATACGCCAGTCAACCTCATTTCGGTTCTATCGAACAAACTCAAAGATGGTCAATCCAGCCTAATTCTAGGGTCCAAGATTGCGTAAGCAATGTCAGCGAGTAAATTGACTGTGACTACAACAAGGGTGAAGACCAGAGTGGTTCCCATCACCGCGGGCAGATCCAAGGCTAAGATCGATTGAACTGCATATCGACCAATCCCCGGCCAGTTGAATATGTATTCGATCACAATTGCACCGGAGAGCATGAAGGCAAACAATAAGGCTAGTACCGTTATTACTGATGTCATGCCGTTTCGGAGAGCATGCTTGAAAATGACAACACGTTCCACCAATCCTTTCGCGCGGGCTGTGCGAACATAGTCTTGCCTGAGCACTTCAAGCATACTAGACCGCGTTAGCCTCGTGATTAACCCAAAAGTTAGGAGAGCTAGCGAAAGGGCAGGCAAGGCCAGGTGGATTAAAGCGCTTCCAAGAGCCTCCATATTTCCGCTTAAGATGCTATCGACGATAAGGAGACCAGTATAGTGTGTGGGCATAGGAATGAAAGGTGAATACCTTCCCCCCGACGGGAACAATCCAATCCAGTATGAGAAGAAAAGCTGGAGCAACAGTGCCAAAAGGAATGGTGGGGCGCAGTAGGTTCCGAGAGAAAACAGGCGTGCGGCGTGGTCTACACCCTTGTCCTGATGAACTGCAGCATAAACACCAAGGGGGATTCCAAGAGCAGACGCGATTATGATTGACACAATAGCCAGTTCAAAGGTCGCAGGAAAGAAACCGTACAAATTTTCAAGTATCGACTGACCGCTTACTGGAGAGATCCCCCAATCACCAGAGAGAAGATCCCTAAGATAGTAGAAGTACTGCATGTAAATTGGGTCGTGGAGATGATACCGATTTGCGATCGCTTGAACCGTTGCTTGGCTAGCATGCAGCCCGGCCCAAGCCCTGGCAGGATCCGGGACTACAACTCTCGAAATAAGAAACGTGAGTAAAGTTACTCCAACAAGGACAGGAATAATCGAAATGACACGTTTCACAACGAACTTTGCGAGACCCAGAACCCCACGCACCTGGAGAGTGTCAAAGCCAGCTTTCCGGCTGGTCGATAGTATATGTGTTCTTCATATTCTTCATATTCTCTACATACAGATTGTACGGAGCCCTAATACGATTAGACCGCGAAGTCCTTTCATTCCGCATATTTGTGGAAGATGAAAAAGAAATGGCACGATTAAGACTATCAAAAAGAGCAGTAGGAAAAGCATCAGCCGCCGTAGCTGTAATCGTCATCGTCATTATCGCCGCGGTAGCAGGCTACATGTTATACAAACCTCCAGTTACTCCAGCTGAAACCACAACATCTGAGGCTCCGGGTCCTACAACACTCGTCGTCGATAAGGCGAACGAACTTCAAAGCGTCGACCCAGGCTTCGATTATGAGTACGCGGGATGGGAAGTCATAGCGAACCTGTACGATACATTAATCACCTACAACAAGACGGACTCGTCCAAGTTCATGGGTGTCCTCGCAACCGATTGGAGCTCAACCCCCGATGGACTGGTCTACACTTTCAAGCTTAGACAGGGCGTGAAGTTCAGTAACGGTGACCCATTCGACGCTAGCGCTGTCAAATACTCGTTCGATAGAGTTGTGAAGATGAACCAGCCCCCCTCATGGATTCTCTCACAAAGCCTCAACCTGGACAGTGTGAAGGTTCTGGACCCGTACACGGTCGAGATCCATCTGACGCGCCCGTACACGGCTTTCCTAGCAACAATGACCACTATGGTTGCTTCCATCGTCGACCCCGTTGCAGTTGAAGCCCATGGCGGCGTCATAGCCAATGCTACGAACCCATGGATGGACTCGAACGTTGCTGGCACAGCACCCTTCGTTCTCCAAGAGTGGATTAAAGGCGACCATCTCACGATGGCCAGGAATCCGAATTATTGGGGAACACCACCGAAACTGGAGAAAGTGATCTTATACTACAAGACCAGCGTTCAAACACGCCTAGTTGACTTGAAGAGTGGATTCGCGCAAATTGCGATCGTTGACATTAACCATGTCTCCGACGTGCAAGGTGTCGAAGGAATACAGATCCAAAGCTTAGGCGTTAGCGGACACATCGACTTCATCTACTTCAACGTGAAGATAGCCCCATTCAACAACACTTTGGCGAGGCAGGCCGTTGTTCACGCAATCAACTATGACGCCATAATGTCCGGAATCAACCATAACCTTACAGTACGGTACACTGGACCTTTCTGTGACGGACTGGAAGGTTACGATAAGAGTCTCGCGCCAGCAACCTACGATCCCACGCTTGCGAAACAGTTGCTTGCGCAGGCCGGCTACCCGAACGGTACCGGATTTCCAACCATCTCCTACCTGTACTATTCCAGAGACGCCTCGGTTGCTCTAATAGCTCAGGAAGTCCAGCAGGACTTGGCCAACATCGGAATTAACGTGAACTTACTCGGCGTCTCATTCTCAACCTACATTAACAAGATCTTAGCGGGACCGAAAGACGTGCCGGAAATGGGTTGGACAGAATGGTACGCAGACTACTTGTCACCCGACGATTTCGTAGTACCCTTCGCAAATCCTGACTTCCCGCCAGTCGGCTGGAACCCCGCCTACTACAGTAACCCTAAGGTCACTCAACTTTACAATGATGCACCCTACAACCCTGACTCAGCGGCACGACTGCAAATGTACCACTCGATAACATCAATCATGACCGAAGACGCACCATACGCATGGCTAGGCCAATTCACAAGCTACCAAGTCTTCAGGTCAAACGTCCACGGCATATACAACAATGTAATCCTCGGACCAGCAAACAGCCTCGACTATAGCACAATCTACCTAACGGCACCGTAGAATCTCTTCCCCCCTTCTCTTTTTTTCTCTTTTAGTATGTGTGCGCGTCTTCGAAAGACACCTTCCAACTCTTTTTTTAGAGCCAGCCTGATTTGATATCAGGTTGAATGGGGGGTTGGCTGAAAAGGGCTATCGCTGAAGCGCGCTCGTCGAAGGGATATCATAGTTAAGGTTCCCGTAGACGCTTGTCAGATACTTGCGATACTTCTCATTCATGCCGGTTACTATGCGTTCGTATTCGCCGCGGAGCCTGGAGGTTACTGTGGCCTTCCTTTCCGTTTCCGACTAGTTTGCGGTCGATGCTGAGGATTGGGGCAACTTCGGCTGCGGTGCCCGTGAAGAATGCTTCGTCGCACGTGTAGAGTTCAGCTCGTCGAACGGATCGCTCCTCTAAGCGCATGCTGAGATCGTGGATTAGGCTGATGATTGTTTGTCGAGTTATTCCGTTTAGGATGTCTGAGGCGAAGGTTGGAGTGGAGATTTGGCCGTCTTTGACTAGGAAGATGTTTTCTCCCGTGCCCTCGGAAACGTTTCCGTTTGCGTCAAGGAACAGGGCCTCGTCGAATCCTGCTTGGCCTGCCTCGGTTCTGGCGAGTACGGAGTTTATGTAGTGGCCGCAAGCCTTCGCCATGGCGGGTACGGCGGGTTCACCAACACGCCGCCAAGTTGAGACGCAAACATCTAGTCCAATCTTGGTTTCGTCAAAATACTTCTCGTAGGGGAAGGCGATTATGCTGACCGAGGTGGGTGTTGCCCTGGCGTCCAGGTTGATTCCTCCCACTCCTTTGAAGACGATAGGCCTAATGTACAGGGAGGAGTGGAAGTCGTTCTTCTCAATCAGTTGTAGAGTAGCGTCTTGGAGTTCCTCTTGGCTGTATGGCAGTTCGAACGTGTATATCTTCGCGGATTCTGCCATGCGTTTCAAATGGTCCTTGAGCCTGAAGACTAGGACGTCGTCGCCGACGCCGTAGGCTCGGATTCCTTCGAATACGCCGCGTACCATAGTGCAACGCGTGCGTGAAGACGTGTACGGTCGCCTTCTCCCATGGTACAATTTCCCCATCCATCCACACATATTTTGCGGGAGCCTTGAACACTTTTCATAACCTCTTAACATCGATTATTTGGAACGGTTGCAGTTTCTTCTCGTGTGATCGTATCTTCTCCTCATGCTGCAGCGTTAATGATATGTCATCTAATCCTTCCAGTAGGCATCTCTTCCTGAACTGGTCGATGTTGAAATGGATGCTTTCTCCGTCAGGTTTCTGGATTGTCTGGTTTTCCAGATCTGCGAGTATCATGTAACCTTCTTCCGCTGCGACCTCCTTGAAGAGTTGGCTGATGACTGCTGCTTCGAGGGTTACGGGTAGGATGCCGTTCTTGAAGCAGTTGTTGTAGAATATGTCCGCGTATGACGGCCCAATCAGTACTTTGAACCCGTAGTCTGAGAGCGCCCACGCCGCGTGTTCACGTGAGCTTCCGCAACCAAAATTCGCGCCGGTTAGGAGTACGCTGCCTCCCCTGTAACGTGGGTGGTTCAAAACGAATTCAGCATTCGGCTCATCCATTAAGATTGTAACGCCAGTCGTGGAAGAGGTATTGGCCGAAGCCGGTTCTCTCTACGAGCTTAAGGTACTGTTTCGGAATGATCTGGTCAGTGTCCACGTTTACTCGATCGAGGGGCACGACGATTCCTTTGTGCTTCTTGAACGGGGTCATATTTCCATCAACTATCCATGTTCCAGCCACGAATGTCCACGAAGTGGCCTGCAACTGCTGCCGCCGACGCCATGATTGGGCTGACGAGGTGCGTTCGTCCGCCGCGTCCCTGTCTGCCTTCGAAGTTGCGGTTTGATGTACTGGCGCATCGTTCGCCGGGTGCCAGGATGTCAGGGTTCATTCCGAGGCACATGCTGCAGCCGGATTCTCTCCATTCGAATCCTGCTTCTTTGAAGATTCGGTGGAGTCCACGTTTCTCAGCTTCATACTTGACCATCTGCGATCCTGGAACGACCATGGCGCGTACTCCAGGAGCGACTTTTCTGCCTTTGATCACCTTTGAGGCGGCGACGAGGTCGTCGAGTCGAGAATTGGTGCATGAGCCGATGAAGACTCTGTCAACTTTGATCGACTCTATCTTCGTGCCGGGTTCTAGGGCCATGTACTCCAAGGCGCGGGCGGCTGCTTTCCTCATGTCCGGGTTGGGGAAATCGTCTGGGTAGGGCACATTCCCCGTAACGTCCGTAACCATGGCTGGGGTTGTTCCCCAAGTGACTTGCGGCGTCATTTTGTTAGCGTTCAGTTCAACCGTTTTGTCAAAGGTGCTGCCGGGATCGGTTTGAAGCTCACGCCAGTACTCTTCAGCCTGCTCCAACGCTTTACCTTTCGGAGCGTACCTCCGTCCTCGAATGTAACGGAATGTTGTTTCGTCGGGGGCTATCATGCCGGCTCGGGCTCCGCCTTCTATCGTCATGTTGCAGATTGTCATGCGCTCTTCCATTGAGAGGGCTGTTATGGCGTTGCCTCGGTATTCGATGACTGAGCCATTTCCGCCCCCCGTGCCAATGTGGCCGATTATTGTGAGGATGATGTCCTTCGCCGTCACTCCGCTTGGGGGAGTTCCGTCCACGTGAATCTCGAGCGATCTTGGTTTTTGAAGCCAGAGGCATTGTGTGGCTAGCACGTGCTCTACCTCGCTTGTTCCAATTCCTAGGGCTAAAGCGCCGAAGGCGCCGTGGGTTGATGTGTGGCTGTCGCCGCACACTATTGTTAATCCGGGGAGGGTGAGGCCGAGTTCCGGGCTGATTACGTGGATTATTCCTTGCTGGGGGCTGTGTAAATCGAAGTATGTGATTCCGTAATCCGTACAGTTCTTGGATAGCGCGTCTACTTGCTTCTTGGAGATTGGGTCCTGTATTGGGATTGATCGGTCGGTTGTTGGAACGTTATGGTCGACGGTTGCGAAGGTTAGGTCGGGTCTCCTAACGCGCCTGCCTGCCACCCTGAGGCCTTCAAAGGCTTGGGGGGAGGTTACTTCATGAATCAGGTGCCGGTCGACCCAAATCAGGCTGGGTCGGTTTGCTTCTTCATGCACAACATGGTTTTCCCAGATCTTCTCAAAGAGGGTTAGAGGCATCTTGGTTCACCACTGTGTGTCTGGTTCTATCCTTCAGTTAGTTTGGGCGGGCTGGAGACGAGTCGATGGCGCAGCAGGATCTTGTTGATTGCTTCCACCATTGCTTCAACGCTTGCTACAACAACATCTTCCCGTGCGGCGCTTGCGGAAACGACGGTGCCGTTTGTATCCTCTACCTTGACCATTGCGTCCGCTAACGCGTCTGAGCCTCCGGTTATTGCTTCAAGTCTGTATTCTTTGAGTTTAATCTGAACTGATGAGTCAGTGATCTTCTGGACTGCTTTGATCGCAGCGTCAACGGGGCCCACTCCTGTTTCTGCTGAAGTGTACTCTTTTCCGTCAAGTCTTAGGCGGACTGAGGAGGTTGGGATCAAGCCTTTGCCCGTGACGGCTGCCAAGTCAACTAGGTCCAGTATTCGTTCCCTTGCGGATGTTCTTCCGAGAACGGCTTCAGTGATTGCGATCAGGTCGTTGTCGGTGACGGTCTTTCCCTTGTCTCCTATCGTTTTGACTCGGGTGACGATTTCCGTCAATTGGCCCTTGTCGGGGAAGTATCCGGCCTCTGCGAGTTGAACGGCGATTCCGTGTGCGCCGGCGTGTTTGCCTGCTTGGAACCATCGTCGGCGGCCTACGTCCGCGGGGTCGTAAGGCTCGTACGTTAAGGGCATCTCGGTGATGCCGTGGGTGTGGATTCCAGATTCGTGTCCGAACGCGTTATCGCCAACAACGGCTTTGTTCGGTTGGACTCGCATGCCGGTGAGGGTGGAGACGAGTCTTGATGTTTCGTAGAGAAGTTCCGTTTTGATGTTTGTCTGGCGATCGTAAAGTCGGTGGAGTGACATCACGACTTCCTCTAGAGAGGTGTTACCGGCTCTCTCGCCCAGCCCGTTCATGGTCACGTGTACTTGCGCGGCTCCGGCTTCGACTGCTGCGAGGCTGTTTGCGACTGCTAGGCCGAAGTCGTCGTGGCAGTGTATGCTGACGGGTACTTTGACGCTTGACGCTATTTCACGGGTGATGTTAGCTATCGTGTGGGGCGATGATACTCCTACCGTGTCAGGTATGTTTACGCGACCTGCGCCTGCGCTCTCGGCCGCCTGGTAGGCTTCTTTAAGGAAGTCGAGGTCGGTGCGGGTTGCGTCTTCAGCTGAGAACTCCACAAGCTTGTCGTGTGATTTCGCGTAGCCGACTGAATCTGTGATTCTCTGGAGAACTTCTGGTCGGGTGAGCTTTAGCTTGTACTTTAAGTGTAAGTCTGACGTTGCCAGGAAAATGTGAATACTGTTAACGTGCGCATCGAGTGCAGCGTCGACGTCTGCTCTGCTGGCGCGTGCTAGGCCTACGATCTCGCATGATAATCCAGCCGTTGCCACTGCTTTAACAGCTTCACGTTCGCCCGCAGAGGCGATTGGGAAGCCTGCTTCGATGGCGTCGACTCCTAGCCTGTCGAGTTGGCGGGCGATCTTGACTTTCTCGTCAGTAGTGAGCGAGATTCCGGGGGTCTGTTCTCCATCTCTTAGGGTCGTGTCGAATATGCGGACCGTAGATTTCTCCATTAATAGATCACTTTGAAATGTGTGCGGCTATCGCGTTGCCCATCTCAGTCGTGTTCAAGGTTCCGCCTAGGTCTGGTGTAACTTCTCCTGATCGGAGGCATTGTTCCACGGCCCTGTGAATTACTCGTGAGGCTTCGGACGTGTTGGGATCTTTCTTCTCTCTGCCAAGCCACTCTAGCATCATGCCCGCGGAGAGGACTAGTGAGAGGGGGTTCGCGATGTTTTTGCCCGCGATGTCGGGTGCAGAGCCGTGAACGGGTTCGAATAAGGCGAAATCGTCGCCTACGTTAGCTGAAGGTACGAGTCCGAGTCCGCCAACTACCTGTGCGGCTTCGTCGGATAGTATGTCGCCGAACATGTTGGTTGTTACGAGGACGTCGAAGGCTTGGGGGTTTCTGATCAGGTTCATTGCGGCTGCGTCGACGAGCATGTTGGAAAATCGTACGTCTGGATACGTTTCAGAGATTTCTTTACACGCTAGGAGGAAGAGCCCGTCGGTCTTCTGTAGCACGTTCGCTTTGTGGATTGCCGTGACTGCTTTCTTCCTAGTGCGAGCCAACTCAAACGCGTACTTTGCAATACGCTGGGAGGCTTTGCGAGTTATAACTCGGGTTGCAGTTGCTCTCTGCTCGTCCGCGGACTCCAAACCGCTGTATAGATCCTCAGTGTTCTCGCGTACGATTACGAGGTCCGTGTCTGGGGGAGCGATGCATGGAACTTTCGGGAGTGGTTTTGCGGGACGTATGTTGGCGTAGAGGTCAAGGTCTCTCCGTAACCGGATAATAACCTGGTAAGCGGATTGGCCTACTGGGCCTTTTAGACAGCAATCGCTCTTTTCGATTATGTTGAAGCTCTCCTGCGATAATGCTTCTCCGTGTTCTTTGAGGGCTCGGTCTCCGGCTTCAACTGGAATCAAAATTAACGCTAATCCTCGGGTTTCTTCAAGTTTCGCGAGCACGATTTTGGTCGCTGCAGCCTGCTCAGGTCCAATTCCATCTCCTTCAATGAAGGCGACCGTGTGCTCCACTTCGTTTCGTCTCTATTTCTCTGGACCTGGGGCCTCGGCTGAAGTCATTTCTCGGGATAACGCGACTGCGCCTGTTCTTGCCACTTCCGAAAGCCCGAAGGTTCTTGCAAGTTTGATGAAAGCGTTGATCTTGTCTGGGTCTCCGGAGACTTCAACTGTAAGCGTGCTTGGTGAGACGTCGACGATGTTTCCGCGAAATGCGTCTATGTAATGCATTATCTCCGGTTTTGTGGCAGGTGCACCCGAAAGCTTGACGAGGGCTAGCTCCCTAACAGCTGCGTCCCTCACTTCGAGCGGTTCGACAGTCCGAACGTCTATGAGACCGTCAATGTTCTTCATCATTTGGTCAAATCGCTCGTACTCTGAGAACATGGTGAAGGTCATTCTAGATAATCCAGGGATTTCAGCTGGGCCTACGGCGATGCTTTCGATGTTGAATGATTTTCTCCGAATTAGATTGGTGATTCGGTAGAGGACACCAGGCTTGTCTTCGACTAGGGCTGATATGATTCGAAGTTGCGCGTCCCTGTTCAACCTACCATCATCTCCTTGATTCCTGCTCCTGGAGGCAACATTGGGAGAACATTCTCCTCGGGTGATATTGGAATGTCAATTACCGTTGTCACTTCAGATCGGAGAGCCTTCGTGACTGCATCCTCCAGGTCTGGGATTGAGTCTACGCGAACGCCGGTTGCTCCGTATGCTTCAGCCAATTTGACGTAGTCGGGGACTTGGCCGAGATGGATTGACGAGTAACGGCCTTTGTAGAAGAAACGTTGCCATTGTGCTACCATTCCAAGCACTTTATTGTTTAAGATGATCACCGTCACGGGGATATCTTCCTCTATGCTCGTCGCGAGAGAATTCTCCGTCATCAGGAAGCTTCCGTCCCCAGCGATGTCGATTACGGGGAGGTCTGGTCTTGCCACCTTCGCTCCAAGAGCGGCTGGAAAACCGAAACCCATCGTTCCGAGGCCGCCTGAGCTGAAGAAAGTTCGCGGTTCGATGGCTTGGAAGTGTTGTTCACACCACATCTGATGCTGTCCCACTTCCGTGGTGACTATGGCTTTTGGTGGAATGAGCCGACGCAGCATCTTGATGGTTTCCACTCCGCTAAGGTGTGAGTTATCATTGAATTCGGTTGATGTGGCTGCGATTACTTCTTGAGCCTTCTTCGCCCATGGTTCTCTGTATCGTCCTAACATTCCAGCTTTTACTTCCCGTACTAGGAGTTCCAACGCTTTCTTTGCGTCAGCATTCAGGGAAACTACGGGCAGCTTGTAGTTCTTTCCGATCTCGGCCTTGTCAATGTCTATGTGTATCACTTTGGTATTCGGGCAGAATTTCTCGATCTTGCCGGTGGTTCTGTCGCTAAACCTTGATCCTATTACTAGTAGTACGTCGCATTCTGGAAGAAGCTTGTTTGTTCGTTCCGAGCCGTGCATACCCATGCAGCCGAGTGATAATGGGTGATTCTCTGGGAAGACGCCTTTTCCCATGAAGGAGGTCACGACTGGGGCAACGAGTAGTTCCGCGAATGCCTGCAGCTCATGGTAGGCGTTCGCTATTCTAATTCCGCCTCCGGCAAGTATGATTGGACGTTCCGCGCCCAGTACGGTGCGAGCTATCGTCTTCACGATTGTTGGATCTGGGTCGGGCATGGGGCGGTATTTTGGAAAGTCTACGTGATCCGGGAATTCCAAGTCATCCTCGCCTTGTTGAACATCCTTCGGAACATCAACTAGGACAGGCTGTGGTCGGCGAGTTGCGGCCAGATAGAAGGCTGCTTTCATCATGTACGGTACGTCCTTGACGCGAAGCGGTTGAAACGTGTACTTTGTGACGGAGGTTGCCATTCCTACAACGTCTGATTCCTGGAAACCGTCTGAGCCTATGACGTACGTTGGAACCTGGCCGGTGATCGCGACTATGGGTGAGGAGTCCATGTAAGCCGTAGCCAGACCGGTCATTAGGTTGGTTGCTCCTGGGCCTGAGGTTGCGAGGCACACGCCTACCTTACCGGATGCCCTCGCGTACCCGTCAGCCATGTGGGCTGCTGACTGCTCGTGGCGGGCGAGGACATGACGGATTCCCTTGTATTCTCGGGACGAGAATTCCATGTTCTGATAGTCAAGAAGAACATCGTAGATCGGCATATTGGCTCCGCCAGGATAACCGAATACGGCTTCTACTCCTTCTCTGTGCAAAGCTTCGACTAGTGCTTGCGCGCCAGACATTTTTTTCAAATTTTCATTATACTCTCCTTAGAACCATGAGCCCGTTTTCGAACGTTCGAAAGCGGGCTACTGAAGAATAACGATCAGCGTGACGAGTACAATAGACTGCGAGAATACGGATCCCGGAAGTTTCGTCATCGCTTCGTAGACCTTGAAATCCACCACGAACCGCCGTCGACCTAATAAATTTATTGTGAAAGATCATTTTGCCATCGCCGATCCCCTTCTTGATTCACGATTGCGCGAGCTATTGCCAAGTTTTCCCAGTCCGTAGGAGTAGCCGTCGCCGAGTGCGTCGACGCTGGCTTGGATTATGTTAGTGGACGATGCGACCGTAGTCCATGTCCTATGCTTGTTACTGAAATCAATATACACCGCGACTCTAGCGGCGGTTGCAGCCTCGGAGTCAACCTCTCTGACGCGGTAACCCGTGAGCTTTGCTGTGAAGGTGCCCGGGAATTGTTCGCTCAGAACCAGTCTCAAGGCCTGGTCGATCGCGTTGACTGGCCCGTTCCCGTTCGCTTGCGTCTCTAGAAGTCTCCTATTGACCTCGACCTTTAGTCTGCATTGTGCAGATGCCGTTGCCCCATCTTGATGGGCAGTGACCTGCCAATCGACGATGTGGAACGGTTCACGTTTTCTTCCAAGTGTTCTGAGTATGAGTAGGTCTAATGTTGCTTCAGCGTTTTCGAGGTTACATCCTAGACTTTCGCGGCGTTTGACTTCTCTCAGAAGGTTTGGCAGTCTCTTGTCGTCTCGTGAGAGATTGAAGCCTACTCTGCGCGCCGCTAGGAGGAGGCTGGAACGTCCAGCTTGAGATGAGACGGTGATGAACCGGTGATTTCCAAATGCTGGTGGATTATAGAATTCGTAAGATGCTTCAGCTTTTAGGACGCCGTCGCCGTGAACTCCGCCTTTGTGAGCGAACGCATATTTTCCTACAAAAGGTTTGAACTGGTCTTCACGGATGCCACTGATCTCACATATGAATCGGGAAAGAGTGGTTAGTTTGGTTGGCTTTAGCTTAGTCTGGATACCCATCAGATGGAGATTAGCTATAACTTCGATTAAGTCTGCGTTGCCTACTCGTTCGCCCAGGCCGTTCATTGTTCCTTGCACGTGTGATGCGCCAGCCATTACAGCGAACAGCGTGTTAGCCGTCGCCATGCCTCGGTCATTATGGCAATGTATTCCAACTGGTCCCCGAATGGTCTCTGAAACCTGTTTTGTGGCCTGATATACTTCGAGAGGAAGAGCCCCTCCTCGAGTATCGCATAGTACGACGGTTGAGGCTCCGGATTCTTGGGCCGCATTCAAGACTGAAATCGCATAATCTGGATCGTTCCTGAAACCGTCGAAGAAGTGTTCAGCGTCAAAGACAACTCTTCGTCCGTGCCTCCGTAGGAAGCGGATTGAATCACGGATCATCTTCAGGTTCTCTTCGAGTGTGGTTCCCAGAACCTTCTCCACCTGAAATGACCAAGACTTGCCGAAGATCGTGACCGTCTTCGTTTCGGCTTTGAGGAGGTGTGCTAGATTCGGATCATCCTCCGCATTCACGTTTGCTCTGCGTGTCATGCCGAAAGCGGTAATTTGCGTGAAAATTCCATTATCTAAGGACTTAGTGAGCCTGAAGAATTCCTGATCAGAGACGTTAGTCTCATTCGGCCAACCCCCCTCCACATAATCAACGCCAGCCGCAATCAGGGCCTGCGCGACCCTTTGCTTCTGGGTTGATGTGAAATTGACGCCTACCGACTGGTTGCCGTCTCGGAGTGTTGTATCATAAACTTCAACGGACGGTGGAAGACCGGTGAAGCCGAATTTGGTAACCGCCTTTCAAGTCAAAATTGCCCTCGTTAAAACCCGGTTTAAGAGATGGCTAAGATAAAAACGTTCTGAAGATTGGCCCAGTTTCAGTTCACGCAGAAGTCAGTGTTTTGAATCGTTTTCCTCGCAGTTCACCATTAGACTATTATTTTGTCTCAACCGCTTTAGGTTAAGTGGATTCAATGTCGCTATCATCAGATGCCCATCATTCGATAGGGAATGAGTATCGCGTTGAGACGGATAGTTTAGGCGAGGTCAGGGTTCCAGTCGATAAGCTGTGGGGGGCCCAGACGCAACGTTCCCTTGAGTACTTTAGCATTGGAGAGGATTTGATTCCGCGAGATGATTCCGGCTTATGCTATTTTGAAGATAGCCGCGGCTAATGTCAATTCCAAAATGGGATACCTCACACAGGAGCAACGGGATCTCATAGTTCGCGCTTGTGACGAGATTCTGGAAGGAAAGTATCAGGATCAATTTCCCTTACACGTCTGGATGACAGGGAGCGGCACTCAGTTCAACATGAACGTGAACGAAGTGATTTCGAACCGCTGCTGCCAATTAGCTGGAAGTCCACTTGGGAGTAAGACCCCCGTGCACCCTAATGATCACGTGAACATGTCGCAGTCCTCAAATGACACATTTCCATCCGCGATGTACGTTGCAGCAGCTAAAGGAGTAAGTGAACAGCTAATGCCCGCGGTGAAACAGCTACGCGATTCTCTGAACGCGAAATCAACCGAATGGAACGGGATTATCAAGATCGGACGCACTCACCTGCAGGACGCTACTCCCCTTACACTAGGACAGGAGTTTTCCGGCTACGTCGGAATGTTAGATGATAACTTGAATCGCTTAGATGATAGCTTGAAGCATGTTTACCGATTATCACTGGGTGGAACCGCGGTTGGAACAGGAATTAACGCGCCTCCGGGATTTGACGTGGAGGTCGCGGCTGAAATCGCGAAGTTGACTGGGTTACCTTTCGTCACGGCGCCGAACAAGTTCACTGTACAAGGAGCACATGACGCGCTCGTTATGCTCAGTGGCACGTTGAAGACGCTGGCTACTTCCCTGTACAAGATCGCTGACGATGTTCGCATACTGAGTTGTGGACCACGCTGCGGTCTTCATGAACTCGATATTCCAACCAACGAACCTGGCTCATCCATCATGCCGGGAAAGGTCAACCCCACGCAGTGTGAAGCATTGACGATGATTGCGGTGCAGGTTATCGGTAACGATGTTGCAGTAACCTTGGGTGGAGGGGGCGGTCACTTGGAGATGAACGTTTACAAACCGCTCATAATTCTGAACATAATGCAATCGATTCGAATCATGAGTGACGGCTGTAACAACTTTCGGTCGTTTTTGGTGGAAGGCATGCAACCTAACAGAAAACAGATCGCCAACTTCCTAGAGCGCTCTCTTATGCTCGTGACTGCTCTTAGCCCGATAATTGGTTATGACAAGGCATCAAAGGTGGCTCAGTACGCCCTTGAGAACGATTTAACCCTCAAGCAAGCCGCTGTAAAACTAGGTCACATTTCAGAAGCAGAATTCGACCGGGTTGTTGATCCGGCGAAGATGGTCCGCCCATATGTCGCTGAGAAGTAATCCGCTTCGGTCACTTCAGGTTTGAATGGGAGTCTAGGGTGAAGTTAGGATCCGGTTGATTGTGCGTCGGCACGCTTTGATCTTTCGTAGCCCAAGAAACTTCTTAACAACTTGACCCTTCGAGAAGATTAGAAGCGCTGGGATACTCATGAGGTCATAGCGGTCAGTGATCTCGCGATTCGCATCAACGTTTAGCCGGGCGAAACTCATTTTTCCTTGATACTCTTCAGCCAGCTTCTCAATTAATGAATCTGCAGCTTTGCAAGGAACACACCAGTCAGCGTAAAAGTCCACGGCCAGCGGCAATTTGGCTCTAAGCGCTTGTTCGAAAGTATTCGATGTTAGTTCATTGAGTTGCACACCCATCTCTCCAAGTCGCCTGACATTCGCATCTTAATTGACGATCTTCTCTGGCCTATAATTGTGCGCATTCCGATAGGAACCTGTGGACACGGAAGGCGTGAATGAATCGACTTGCACAAACTCGAAGAACTTATGGGCCGCATTCCGTTTTAGTTGCGAGATTAAAATGCGCATTCGCGAGTTCCAGCTGAGTGACTACGAGAGGGTTGTGGAACTTTGGAGAGAAGCAGGCATCATACTGAGGGTGGGTGATGAACGTGAGGGAATTGGGTTGAAACTCCAACGGGACCCAGACCTGTTTCTACTGGCCGAAGATGATCAGCAGATTCTAGGGGTAGTGCTCGGAGCATGGGATGGTCGACGAGGATGGATCAACCATCTGGCTGTGAAGGAAGGTCACAAGAGATCTGGAATTGGTAGGTCTCTGGTCAGAGAGCTTGAGAGACGCCTCATCGGGAAGGGTGCGTTAAAGGTGAACGCGCAGATCTACAAGTCGAATAGAGTATCTGTAGAGTTCTTCAATTCGTTGAATTATGAAGTGCACTCAGACCTAATCATGGTCGGAAGAAATCTGAAGCAGTAGGCTAACTAGCTTTCACTTCAGCCAGAGGTACGTAATCGCAGATTGCACTAGGCTTCTCAAGAATGCGGTTTATCGTTATCTCCCCGATAATACGGCAGTACTTGTTTATTTGACCCAGGTTCAAGACTATGCTTCTCAGGCTGACAGCAGTGTTCACGTCCTTAACGTACATTAACACTTTCTGGGTGAGGCGCCTCTCTTCATTCTCTGAAGTCTGCACCCTCTCGACCGAATCGTTAGAGATCTGAATGTCTGAAGCTAGAAGCGCCTTCATGCTGAGTTCTGAAGTCTTCATAACTTCATTGCCGTATTTGGCTACCTCATTAAGGATTGAATCACTCAAACCTTCCTTGTCCTTCAACGCGATGACTTCGTTCGCAATATTCTCCGCTGAATCCGCCATCTCCTCAAGCGTCTTGGCTACAACCCTGTTCCCCGGAATATGGAGCGGTGATTCAATACCGATCCTCGTGCCAACACTCCTGTCTCTGATTGCGAGTAGCAACTGGCGAACAATGAGCCAATAAATCCTATCCGATTCCTCCTCCATGTGGCCAACTTCCGCTGCCAGGTCGGGTCTCCGCTCCACTAAGGCCTTGATAGAGACATCCAGCATTGAGGAGAGTATTATGTGCAGTCGGCGCATCAGTCCGTATATTGGAAATCGAGTTGGATCAACGAAGCTCTGGAGTGTGATCTGGCGTAGCGTCTGCTCCACGATGCTCAATCCGGTTAACCGCTGCGTGGTAGCTCGAATCTCATCCAGGTGAACTTTCTTCAGTTCATCTTTGGCAGTGATCTGGATGGTGTCATGGCCAAGAATGTAATTTGCCGTGATTACTCTGGTTAGGAGGTTGGTTGAGTTACAGAGGTCCGCGTTTACGACGCAGTTCTTTACCTCTTCGCTCTTATGCTCCGTGCCAGGGATAAGTTTGAGGGAGCCATCATCTTCACGTTTTATGGAAACAATGTCTCCTGCTTTGAGCTTGACGTCCTCGACCCATTCTCGTGGCAGTGATACTGTAAGGGTGGAATAGCCGACTCTCTGAACTTTCCTAGCTTCCAAGCTAAGCACGAAGGAATATAGATTAAACACTAGAATATAGCTTTCAGTACGTGTTCCCGGAGTTCAAACTAGAAGCCTTCGACTATAGAGAATTCGTGCCGATTCTTCACTTCACGTAGAGAACGCGTATGAGAATACGTACTCGCCGATGCGTTGTACGCCTAATTTGATTCGGTCTTCAGGTTCACTCACGAAAGTAAACCTGACGTGGCCCACTCCTTTGTCTCCGAAGTATGATCCAGGAATAATGATGACTCCTTTTCGGGTAAGTAGCCGGTTGCAGAAGTCCTGCTCGTCCCTATCCATGAGCTCTAGGTAATGGCGCATGTCAACGAAGAAGTAGAAAGCACCGTCGGGCCTAACGAGACCTGCTTCAGGCAGGTACTGCTTTATCGCCTCTTCCATGACGTCGCGTCTCTTCTTGTAAATTGGTAGAACATAATCACGGAGGTACCGTTCCTTCACGTTATTCTTCAGGAAGGGTAGTACAGCGTATTGACTCAGAATGTTTGGCGCAAGCGTTGAGTACTGTTTGATCTTCTCGATGCCATCTATGAGTTCTGGTGGGCCTAATGCGTAGCCCAGTCTCAATCCGGGTACGGATGCTTCTTTGGAGAAGCTTCCAACTGAGAGGACACGTTCATGCGCCCCAGGTAATGAGCTGATTTTGGGCTGCTGCTTATCGTAGACGATGTCACGATACGTTGCATCGTTGACCAGCCAGAAATCATAGTCGATGGCTAGGTCGAGTAGTCCTTTGATGTAGTCTTGGTTGACGATTCTCCCTGTGGGGTTGTCAGGGCTAAGGAGAACCACGGCCTTGGTTCTTTTCGTAACCACTTGTTTCAGAACCTCCAGACTCGGCTGGTAACCCTCCTCCACGTTGACTGGAAGCCATGTTGCGCGAGCTCCCGCCAGTTGGAAGGCTTCCAAGTAGCCGAGATAGGTTGGGTTGGTGAGAACTACCTCATCGTTCTTGTTGAATAAAGATAGGAACGCGCAGAAGATGGCTTCCGTAGCGCCATCTGTGAGGATTAACTCCTTTTCAGGGTTGTACACTTCGCCGTCGTGCTTCACCCAATCATCTGCGATTAGCTTTCTCAACTCCAGAAAGCCTCGTGTCCCACAGTACGCCGTGCTCCCCTGCGGATCCTCCTTCACTCTTCGAATTATCTCCTCTGAGACTTCAGGGGGCGGTGGAAGGCTGGGTCCGCCTCCACCGAATGAGATTAACTCTTTTCGTGCGGCTGCTTCAGCGAACAGGGCCGTTACGCGGCGGATGGGAGAGACATGTAAACTCGCGATTCTGTCGGAGAGCGTCACCATTAATGTGAGCCTGCATTGCCGCCTTTCATTGACGAGGGCTAGAATCTTTCCAATTTAGTATAAATACTATCTGTAGCGTAGTACGAGTTGATGATCGGGGTGCAGCGACGTAATACTGGAGTTTCGGACGTCGTAAATACATTAAATGCGAAAGGGAATTGCACCCTGCAGCTGCTCTAGATTTGTGAGGTCCCGCTATTGTGCATGAATTACGTTGAGGGGGGCACGTGTCACGTGACAGGCCAGCAATGCCTGCTTGGGACCTTCCATGAGGTTGACCGTGAATGTGCTATTCGAGGCAATTTTGATGTGTGGATCACTTGCGACGATAAGGTGTTGATTAGTGACATTGGTCCGCCTTCCCCTGAACCGAAACGTTCTGTGGCATTGGGCGTGGGTAAAATGGTGGCAGACGAGGTAGCAATGCTTACGGCTCGAAGAAACTCTGGGGAAATCATCACTACTCAACAGAGGTGTCGCCGTTGTGGTGGAACATACTGGATTACTGATCATGAGTCTTCGACGGTCACTATGCTCGGACGACGGCGCTTCTGTCCGAAGTGTATAGAGAAGTTTGACACGTGCAGTGGTGGAGTGGTTGATGTTCCGGATTACTGGTGTGGCTGAGTTACTGCTGCGGCGATTTTTCCGCGACTCTAGTGGGTTCGACTTCACGAAGGCTCTGCCCTTCTCGATTGCGAGAATGTTGAGTGACATGAGGCTCTCCTTCTTGCCTGCGAGGAAGTGTTTCAAAGTTTCTTTCATCACGTCGGCGCCAAGGTTGGGTGTGCAGAGTTCTAGAAACGCCCCAAACATTACTGCATTAGCGAACATCTTGGTGTCAGTTTTCGACGGGTTCTCGTTGCGTAGGCTCTCCGCGATCTCGGTTGCTGGAATGCCGAAGCTTTCTACGTCGTCGCGTTCTGCGTGAGTTTGGATTAAGGATTGGTTATAGATGATGAGGCCTCTTGGACGTAGGTCGTTTAGGAAATCCATTGAGGGTTGATTCATTATTAGCTCGACGTCGGGTTCTTCAGCGATGGGGTTGTCGACGACTTCATCAGAGATTATGACGTAGCATTTCGCTTTGCCGCCTCGAGTTTCCGGACCGTACGATGGGATGTACGCTACGTGCTTGCCCTGGAGCATTGCAGCGTATGCCATGTAGTCGCCTAGGAGCATGATACCTTGGCCTCCGTGGCCAGCAATCAGAATCTTCATTTTGGTGATGGTTTTTCAACTCCGTATGTATCCCGGTAGACGCCTAACGGAAAACGTTTGATTACTTGCTCGTTGACGTGACGTTTCGCTTCAAGCACGGACATCTTCCAGTTTACTGAACATGTGCTCAGTAATTCTACGAAAGCGAATCCGCCTAGGGTCTGCACTTTGAATGCGTTTTCCACGGCCTTTTTTGCGTCAAGTAAATTCTTTATCGTGTATACTTTTCCTCTAGGATTGGGGATTTCGCTCACAACTAAGCTTGCTCGTTTGACGTATGCGGCGCCGTCTATCTGCCCGATTAGCTTTGAGGCGTCAAGTTCTGTTCCGGTCAATGCGGGGTCACGTCCGTATGGTGTGGTTGTCGTAACCTGACCTAGGAGGGTTGTGGGTGCCATCTGGCCGCCGGTCATTCCGTAGATGCCGTTGTTTACGGCGAATATTGTTATTGGCGTTCCTCTCTTAGCCGCGTAGATGGTCTCGCCTAGTCCGATGGACAGCGCGTCTCCGTCTCCTTGCACGGTGAACACGGTTAGTTCTGGTCTTAGTCTTTTGATTCCAGCGGCAACTGCGGGTGCTCTTCCGTGCGGTGCCACGACGTGGTCGCAATTGAAATAGTTGTATGCTAGCACGCTGCAGCCAACGGAGTCTACCATTACAGTCTTCTCCCGGATGCCAAGGTCGTCCATGGTTGCTGCGATGAGCTTTGTGAGTGTCCCATGCTCACACCCGGCACAGTAGTGAGTAGGGTTCTCAGTAAGCGACTTGATTTTTCCAGCTTTCACTTTCAGAACAGACTGCTCGTTCATGCGGCAGCTACCTCCAGCCTCTGGACTTCTCGTTCTATTTCCCGCTCCGTGGGTATGATTCCTCCCCATCTTCCGAGGAAATCAATTGTCACTCCACTACCGACTGCAAGCCTCACATCTTCAATCATTTGGCCCGTGTTTAGCTCAACGTCGAGAAACCGTCTTCCCCCGGAGCTCAGCTTCTGGAGGGCGCGTGATGGGAAGGGCCAGAGCGTGATGGGTCTGAATAATCCGACTGCGGATTCCCTTTTTGCGTAGGGTGTTGACTACGCTTCTAGCAATTCTTGACACGATTCCGAAGGCGATTATTACAACTTCAGCATCTTCGGTGAGATACTCTTCGTAAAGTACCTCTTTCTCTTCTGCCGTCTTGTATTTCTGGAAGATTCGTCCAACGTGCTCGTAGTGTTTTTGATAATCGAGCTCCATGGAGTTTACGATGTGAGGGCCTCTGCCTTTCGAGTTGCCAACTGCCCATGATGAAACATCATAGTCCGGTGCCTTCGACGGATGGAACTCAACATCCTCTTTCAGCTGGCCGGTGAACGCATCCCCCAAAATGAGGACTGGATTGCGATACTTGAAGGCAAGGTCGAATCCGACCTTCGGAAGCGATGCCATCTCCTGTACTGAAGCTGGAGCCAGTACGAATAATCGGTAATCACCGTGTCCGCCGCCTTTTGTTGCTTGGAAGTAGTCGCTCTGTTCAGGTCCGAGGTTGCCTAATCCTGGTCCAGCGCGACAGATGTCCACGATGAGGAACGGTAGCTCCATGCCGGCTGCGTACGAGAGCCCTTCCTGGTTCAGGCTGAAGCCGGGGCCTGATGTTGCCGTCATCACGAGGGCTCCGGTTGATGCTGCACCCAGAACCATGTTGATTGCTTCTAGTTCGCTAAATGATTGGATGAAGCATTTGTACTGAGGATACTTCTTGTTTCCGACCTCTAGGGCGAGGGTTTCCGGGATCTCGCTTGACGGTGTTATCGGGTACGCGAAATACGCGTTCAGTCCAGATTCTAATGCTCCGTACGCGAGTGCTTCGTTGCCTTTCATGTAGACTTTCTGATTGGGCATCTATGTTTTCGCCTGGACTTCTTGGATGGCGTAATCTGGGCAAACCCAGTAGCAGATTGCGCAGCCAGTACAGGTGCCCTTGGTTCCCTGATACGTGAACTCTACTGGATGGAACCCGGCACGATTCAGTCTAGTTGAGAACTTCAGATTCCCGGATGGACATGACACAATGCACAACTCGCAACCTTTGCAGCGCTCCTCGAGAATCTTCACGTTGGCCCGGGGCCTCGTCGTGGCTGTCTCGGTCAAGCTGCTACCTTCTCCTTCTTGTCCACGAAATTTTCTAGAACGTATCGAAGCATCGCGTAGTGCTGTTCTTCGTCTAATGCGAGCATTGTGAAGAGTGACTTTAGATGGAGATCAGTTACCTGAGTCGAGGCTCTAGTGAACAATCGCAGAGCCTCCTCTTCCAAATTCATTAACCGTAGAAGCTCATCGCGGCTCTCTTTCACGTGAGCGGATTCCCATCCACTTTTAGTCATGTAGGTTATGGCGGAGTTTAGGACATCGGCGTGGTTCATTGAATCTCTCATGAGTTTGGTGTACACAAATTTCACGAAGCTGTGCTCCGTCTCTCGCACCTTGCGAGCGTAGACCTCAGTCTCCCGTTCTTCGTGGTGCATTTGCTCCTTTAACATTGCCATTAACTGTTCTTTTCTCATACGACTGACATGAAAGCCCTCGATGGTAATTACTCATAGGATTGCTGTAGATACTCTATGTACTCTACTGTCTGCTAATTATACGCCTATTCCGGGATTGGAACAGCATTCGCGACAGCCATGTCCATGTAAGTGTATTTCCTGAGATTCGCGATCTGTTTCGGAGTTAACTTCGAGCATGCGAATCCCCAATGGAATGAGATCCAGTCGCCAGGCTTCAGGTCGTTCATGAAGCTGTGGCCGTTGATTCGTGAGATGACTCTTGTATGGACGGGTTGGCCGTAGGATAGGAGCCCGTCTCTTCTCTGAATGGGTTCGTATTCAACCGTCAAATTGTCATCCTTGTCCGAAGAGAGAACTTTTCCCCAGGATATTCGACACTTATCCATCAACTCTCCAACCTGATCATCACGTCCCGCGGCATTCGCAAATGCGTCCGGTACGGTACCCATGGTTGAGAACGCGTTGAAGACATGGAGCGCGTGATGGGGAAATGTTGCGAACGGCCTTGATTCGAATAACCTCTTGATATGTTCCTTGGGGAATTTTCGCTCCAATCTTTCTCTAAGGTGTTCGTAGAATCCAGCCCGAGGAATAGTATCGAGTAGGTCATTGCCGATCCAATAGGCTTCTACAACTCGATAATCGAAAGTCTCCAAGCCGAGGCTTTGGGCGATGAACCTCAAGTATGGCTGGGCACCTTTGAACGCTTCGAGTGCTTTGAGAAGCTCATTGCTTCGCTTGTTCGTTAGGCAAGCCTCAAGCAGGACTTCGTTTTCGTCAGGGCCACAATATCCTAGACGGTTCGGCATGAAACTGTGCCGGGCAGCTAGGACGGCTCCATCCTCCTTCCTTGAGCTCACTTTCAGAACATTCCTTCCGCTGTTCCGAACTCCGTCCCTATTATTCTCAGCGCGTCGATTACTTCCTGTGCCTCGGATTCTTTGAGTATTTTAATGGCGAAGCCCCCTTGCACGAGCACGAAATCTCCGACTTTTCCATGAACCAAGCTGTTGTTAACGTTCTCGCGAATTCCTTGATCACCATAGTCCACTGATACGAACTTGCCGTTGATTGCGATTATCTTGCCCGGGATTGAGAGGCACATTTTCTTCATCACCCACGTGAATATCCGACGCCTATATGTTTGTGAAACAATTTCCAGTTCTGGAATAATATTGTAGCCTGTGGAGATTGGAGAAGAGGTTCATTACGTTGAAGGGCTTACAGGAAGCTGACATGTGATGGCGAGACAGACAGAGATCGTTACTTCTTCGGAGGATGAAGTGTTCGATATCGAGTTAGAAGCGGACATTCTGAAGGCTAATAGGGAGTTAGCTCTGGAAAATCATGCTAAGCTGAAGGAGAACGGTATCACAGCGATAGATGTAATGGGATCGGTGGGTTCAGGAAAAACATCCCTGATCAAAGCCATCGTTTCCCTCCTTAAGGAGACTCATCGGATAGCCGTGATTGAAGGTGATGTTACAACAACGATCGATGCAGACCTTATCGCCTCAGAAGGTGTTCCTACGGTGCAGGTAAACACGGGTAAAGAATGCCATCTTGATGCTAACCTCATAAAGAAGGCACTCGCGCGGATGCAATTGTCCAAATTAGATTTAATCTTCATCGAAAATGTCGGTAACCTAATTTGCCCAGCAGAGTTCCCACTCGGGTCTGAGAAGAGGCTCGTTGTGATCAGCGTGACTGAAGGCCCATACATGGTTGTTAAGCATCCGATGATGTTCCATGAGGCGAATTCCGTGGCGATAAACAAAGTTGATTTGGCCGATGCAATGGGAGTTGATCCGTCTAAACTGAAGGATGATATCTCTAGGCTTAACCCTAATGCGACGGTCGTGTCCACGGACTGCAGACACATGGTCGGTATACGAGAAGTGATTCGCAGCTTGGGGTTAGCGTGAAGGCTAGAGATGGAGACGGATGCATGAGTTCTCTATAGCAACCTCATTAGTCGACACCCTCCTAGAATTCGCCCAGAAAAATCAGGTGCAGGGCAAGCTGCTGGAGGTCCACTTGAAGATAGGTAAACTACGAGCAATCTCAATCGAACAGTTGAAGTTCTCATACGAAGTCCTGGCGAAAGACCAGTTCCTTAGCGGGTCCCGATTGATAGTCGAAGAGACTCCAGCCCTACTCCATTGCCCCAAATGTGGCTTTAGTAAGAATTTTGAGGTTGCTGACGGCTCATACCACTTCGCACTTCCAACCCTATCCTGCCCAAAATGTGGAGCGACCGTAGATCTCCAAGGCGGAGATGGGGTAGTGATTACCAAGGTACGCATTAAGGCGCCCTCAAAGAAATTACTGCACGGATCGAAAGATCGGTTTTCTATATAGAATCCCGTCGCAATATACAACAGGGTTGAATCCGCACAATTACGTACACCTGCACTGAGGAAACTGGATTGGAGATCCGAAAAGTCCAGCGAGTTGGACATTCCACGCTTACGGTCTCTCTTCCCAGCGACTGGGTCAGACAAGTGGGGCTTAAGCAAGGAGGAGTAGTGACGCTTCGACTTTCTGAATTTGGAGAGTTGATCGTGACTCCTGGGAGTGAGCTTGAAGGGGAGGAGGCTACAATTTGCAAGATTAACGCGGATGCCTGTAAGGATAGAGCGATACTTGCGCGAATCATCACGGGGAATTATATTCTTGGTCGGGATACAATTATCGTCTCCTCCGAAGTGGGGTTGACGACGGAACAGACGAGTGAGATCCGTGACTCGACCCATAGGCTGAGCGGGTTAGGTATTGTTGATCAATCACAGAACGAGACGATTATTCAGTGTTTTCTTGACCCAGCCAAGTTCTCTGTCACCAGTCTCTTGTCTCGGTTGTATAAGGTAGTGGTATCGATGCTTGAGACTTCGATGCAAGCCCTAATGGATCAGAAATTCCCACTCGCGTTACAAGTCCTGGAGCTTGAAGGTGAAGCGGATAGACTATACTGGTTGATCCTGCGTCAAATCTTCCGCGCGATATCTAAGATACCACTGTCGCGTCACGTTGGTATTGAGTCCGCCACAAACGCTGTTGGTTACCGAGCGGTGTCAAAATACCTTGAGGAGATAGCCGATTGCAGCGAATCAATAGCTAATCAGATTCTTAGCATAGCTGACGAAAATCAAACCCAATCCATCGCCATCATTAACGAAATCTGCAAGATGGGATCCGAGGCGCTGGAGATCTGTAAAGGGGCCATGGATTCACTTTTCATGCTTGACTTTGATCTTGCCAATCGAATCATCGCGAAATGTGAGCGCTTTGAAAAACTTGAAGGGAATCTTACAGAGCAAGTCGTTTCTTCAGTTCAGAATCGCAAGACAGCTATTGCGCTCAGAGGCGTAGTTTGGAATCTTACGGAGATCTCCCGATCAGCAAAGATGATCTGCGAAGTCGCCATCAATCGGTATCTGGAAGACAACACCGAGATCTGCCGCTTCTGGAAGGAGCGGAAGAGCGGGGGAGAAATCCAATACCTAAAGAAACTAGTAGTCTGAGACCTTTTTTTGAGCCGAAATCACTCGCAATCGTAGGCGCCTCCGGGACCCGGAATAGAATAGGTTACGTTCTAGCAGAGAATATGCTTACAAACAGACGGCGAGGCACCTTCAAAGGTGAAGTGTACCTCGTTAACCCAAAACATAAGGAGATACTTGGCGAGGAGTGTTATCCGAAGGTCTCCGACCTTCCAACAATAGCGGAAACAGTACTAGTTGCCATACCGTCGATTCACGTACCGGACGCGATAGACGACGCGGGTCAGGCGGGTACTGTTGCTGGAATAGTCATATCATCAGGATTCGCAGAAATTGGTAAGATCGAGCTTGAGAAGCGACTAGTCGATTCCGCCTCAAAATATAACCTGCGAATTCTAGGACCAAACTGCCTAGGTGTCTACGACCCTTACACCGGAATGGACACCCTGTTCCTCCCTGAAACGAAACTACTGTCGGATGGCAGGGAAGTAATCGCGACACCTAGACCAAGGCGTGGATCAGTATCGTTACTCACCCAGAGTGGCGCATTTGGGTGTGCAGCACTCGATTATATGGCTGGCCCACACGGAATCGGAATTAGAAGATTTGTCAGCTATGGGAACAGGTGCGACGTGACAGAGAGCGAGTTGCTTGAATACTTCGCAGACGATCCCAAGACCAAAGTCATCCTAACATATCTGGAAGGATTAACTAATGGCCGCGAATTCACGGAGAAAGCGAAAGAGATTACCAGAAGGAAACCGGTCGTAGCCCTGAAGTCAGGCAGATCAGAAGCAGGGAAGAGAGCCGCGGCTTCTCACACGGCGGCATTAGCAGGCTCGGACCTAATCTATCAAGCAGCCTTCAGAGAAGCGGGCATCATAAGAGCTCAGAACGTTGAGGAATTCTTCGACTTCGCTCGCGCACTCGCGATGCAACCCCCAGGGCTCACAAACAATGTCGCAGTCGTCACTAACGCTGGAGGTCCAGGAATCATTGCAACGGACGCACTAGAAGGCTCAGGACTAGAAGTTCGGAAATTTCCCAAACGAATAATGTCCAAGTTCTCCGACCTCAAAGCAGACAAGAAACTGTTGCCGGTTCTCTCGGGGGCAAATCCGATTGACTTAACTGCAGAAGCAACTAGTCAAATGTTCGCATTGACCTTGTCCATTCTACTGGACGATCCGAGCATAGGTGGAATTGTTCTCATTGCTTTGCACCATGCGCCAACTATTCTTGACGACGCTGTAGGAATGATAGCGGAGACCATAGCGAAACATACGAAACCCGTGACGGTCTGCGACATGGGGGAGACAGAAATGGCTGAGACCATGAGAACCATGTTCGAGAAGCGGGGGATCCCATCATTTTCGATGCCCGAGCGTGCAGCTCGCGCGCTCTGGGCACTCATTTACTACGGAAAATATTTGAGAGCTCACAATGTTACTGGTAGAAGAGGATAGGACGCCCCTTGTCGAATAGATCAAGAACTTTGGAAAACATCAGAGCGTCCAAGATAGATTCACTCGTCACGGCCCTTATCGAAGTCGCCCTAGAAAGTAATCTACGCAAGATTATGTCGGTGATGGCTGAAAATCGAGTTCATGAAATCCTGATACCGGACAAAAATCGGTGCGAGATGATTACGCTATCGGACACATTACGTGCTAGCATGGAGACAAAGCCCGAAACATTGGTAACTCATATTCCCGTCATGGCGATGGAAACCACAGTAGGCGAAGCTGCTCGCATAATGGCAGATTACAAGATTGGAACAATCCCAGTTTCAGACGGGCGTAAGATAACAGGGCAAGTAACCAGCTTGAGTCTCCTTCAAGTGTTGAAAGGGAATCTACCTGACCGGAGAATATCCTCGATTGCCAGGGAAAGCCCTGTGACTATGAATTCAGACGACTCTGCTGCAGCAGCCCGAGAACTTTTGTCACGCAAGCGGATCAATCACCTTCCCATCAAAGAAAGAGACAAGTTAGTCGGGCTAGTAACGTCAGCCCATATTGTCGCGGTGCTGCCGGCTCGCGAGCGGGTCAGTGCAAAGTCGATAAGACCTGAAACACGATCCGGCTTGGATTTTCCAGTGAAAGACATTATGGATCCTGAGCCATTGACGTGCGCGCCCCAGACCTCCGCAGAGGAATCTTTGAGTAGAATGTTGAGTCTTGACAAGACTTGCTTACTAGTCACCCAGTGGGACGAACTCCAAGGCATTGCAACTCACGGAGACTTCATCACGCTCCTAGCGGAACCAGAGGAGAAAACAGAAGTCCCAATTTACATCGTTGGTCTCCCGGATGATCCCTTTGAAGCAGAAGTAGCCAAGCAGAAATTCAAGCGAACAATTAATCAACTACACAAGGTTCTACCGCAGATCCTCGAGGCCAGATCTGTAATCAAGTCAACATCAAGCACAGGGAAGGAAAAAAGGCGGTATGAGGTAACATTGCACATCAAAACTCCGAAGAACTCGTATAGTTACGCGGCGAGTGGTTGGCAACTTGCGGAAATCTACGACATAATCACAGACAGGCTTAAACGGTTACTGTCACAGAAGGATCGACGGAGAAACCAACACGTCAGAGAAAGCGAGTAAGCTTCAAGATGGTCTGCTAGGAGTCGAGAAAAGAGAAGATGCTGCTACCAACACAGATGAGACGAATCGAAATCATCGTTCCAAAGAGAAAATTCGAAGACGCCATGCTCTACCTTCGCGAATTGGGCATCGTCGAGTTGTTGGATGTAAAGGAGATGATCAAGGGGTACGGCGAAGGCGTCACCCCCACCGCAACATCCGATCGACTCTATCGCCTCACGACTCTTGAATCAAAAATAAACTCAGTAGTTGCAGCTCTTGGGCTCATCTCGCTACCAGGAGTAAAACCGACAATTGTCGACGCTCGCATGTCTAATGAGCAAATTGTAGAGTCAGAGCGAAAAATAGCTGAGATCGAACAAAACGTTACCTCTACGTCGAATGAAGCAGAGGCACTCAAATCCCTCATCAATTACGCTGAACGACAACTTAAGCTAAGTATCGAGGAAATTGCTAAAATCGAAAACGTGAACTCACCTGAAGGCCGCAACAAACTTGAGGAAATAGTGAGCGGCATCTTTCAAACTCTGAAACCGTCAGAGCTGAAGTTTGCTGAACCGTTGAGTCAACTGATCGAAGAGAAGGGACTTGAGGACGCCGTTGTACATGACATAACCAACAACGTGGCAAAATTACTCTCAACCAAGCGAAGTGAGAGCGCGATCGCTGACGCGGTCACGCAGACTCTCGGCTTGAAGATGAAGGCAATGGTCAGAAGCAAGCGACTGTCATACGAGGCCACAAGCCGAATTGAGGAGGCTAAGAAGCGACTATCAGAACTTAACCATGAGCTCGATGAGGTAAAACGAGCTGACGGACAGTACCTCTTAGTTCAGCGTGAGATCGTGGGCGCAGAGCGATCATTTGAACAGGCGAAAGGGCTCTGTGGAAAAACCGAATCAACCTTCATGATCGAAGGCTGGATTCCAACATCAAAGGTTTCACCTGTCACTGCTCAATTGAAAAAGATGTGCGACGACGAAGTGATAATTAGAAGTTGGGCAAGTAGGAATAGTCCAACGAGTCTTCATAACCCTAAGAGCGTCGCAATTTTCCAAAAATTAACGGTGGGATTTGGCATCCCTAAGAGTGATGAAGTTGATCCTACCGTGCTATGGCTCATCACTTACCCGATTTTCTTCGGATTCATGTTCGGCGACGTCGGAAACGGGATCGTTGTCATAATAATCTCAAGCATCATCTACATGTACAAACGACGAGGTCTTGTGATACCCGACATAGCCTACGGTGGCATGGGCGGAGTGTTCAACATGGTAATCCAAGGCTCCGGGCTACTAATCTTCAGTGGAGCCGCTGCACTCGTAGTAGGATTCCTCTATGGCACAGTTTTCGGAAATTTGGAATGGTTCAGAATACTCACTGGTTTACCCGGACCCTTATGGTTCGAGCCATTCGATAACATTCGACTGATGCTCAGATTGTCCATCACAATCGGAGTGTTCCACATCATTTCAGGACTCATTCTGGACATTTTCAATAAAGCGTACGTTAAAGATTATCGTGAGCTAGTCTCAGGTCCCCTCGTCTGGCTGTGGTTCTACGGCGCGTTTGGCATAACGCTGCTTCAATACGGACTCAGATTCCCTAACTACCTATTCAACCCAGCCAACAGCGTCGACATTTTCCTGAGGATAGGAGTCCCCCTCATCGCAATGATCGCCCTCAAGGCGTGGGCTGAAGGGCCTATGGGAATGATGCATGCGTTCGAATCGTTACTTGCATCCTTATCGCACACCATATCGTACGTTCGAATTCTCGCCATGAAGCTAATTGAAGACGTCTTCTATCACCTCTTCAACGGTGTCCTAATTTTCTTCTTAGCATGGGCAACATTGGCTGGTGCCGTGATAGGCTACATCCTTTTTGGATTATTGACGGTTGTCCTAATCTTCATTCTAGAGACCGCATTCGTCTTCATGCAATCACTTCGACTCCACTGGGTCGAATGGTTCCTCAAGTTCTACGCGGGTAGCGGAACCGAGTTCAAACCGTACGCCGCAGACAGAACCTACACGAAAGTAAGGGCTGGAATCAACTGAGCTAACACCATGGCCTGCAGCTTGAACAAACACCATGGCCTGTTTATATCCGGCCATGTCGCCTGCGTATCAGACAATGCGGATTTCGAGGCTGGAAGAGACGAGTCATCTCGATGCCCTGCAGACTCACCAGAGTACAGACGAAATTGTAGCTGAACTGCAAGAATATGGGCTTACCAGGAACGAAGCACGCGTACTCTTCTTCTTAGCTAAGAACGGTTTATCGAGAGCCAGCGGAGTTTCAAGAGCAGTCCAGATTAACCGCACCGAAACCTACAGAACGATCAGGAACCTTCAGCATCGCGGCCTCGTAGAGGCTACACTCGAGAGGCCAGTAAAATTTCAATCCGCACCATTCGAAGAATGTCTCCGAATTCTAATAGACGAAAGAAGAGCAAGGCTCAAGATTCTCGAACGCCGCGGCGATAACCTCCGCCGAATGTTCGATACGATGCGGTCGGAGCCTGTCCGACAGGAAATGGAACGATTCCAAGTAATCGAGGGCAGACTCAGGATAGAACAGAAACTGCAATCAATGTATGCACAATCCAAGAGATCGGTAATGACAGTCCTGTCATCGTCCGAGTTACTGCGAGCAGACACTTCAGGCCTCTTTGACCCGCTTGAAGAATCCAATCGAATGAAAGTCAAGGTTAGAGCAATTACCTCAATAGACCACTCGAACCTTGGCGTGGTTGAAAAATTACCTGAAACCATTGAAGTGAGGCATCTTGACCTTAAGACGCGGCCTGTTCCTCGAGTCACAATAATCGATGATTCAGAAGCTCTTTTTGAGATCACGACAGATGAAGCCCGACGCAACGAGCAAGTGGCAATATGGATAAACAGCCGTCCGTTCGTAGGAAACCTTCAAGCATACTTTGAGGAAATATGGACCTCTGGAACCCCGGCAAGTGGAAGAATCGAAGCGCTAAAAAAGGGAATAGACTCCGATGACCTCAGAATCTACAAAGGCAGAAACGACGTAGCACGCCAATTCGGCAACATGATTGAGAATTCAAAACAAAGCGTTGAAATCTGGACCACTATGCGCGGCATACAAGCACTTGCCGATTTCAACTTCGCCCAACTTGAGAAAGCGAAAAGTAGAGGCGTGAAGACTCGTGTTATCGCTCCAATCACGAGTGAGAATACTGAAGGGGCACGTAAACTAGTACCTGTCTCTGAACTGCGTTATTCTGAAGCGCTTGGACCTGCCGGAATTATCATCGTTGACCAACGCGAACTCATGCTGTACGAAAGACTTCCGGACGATAATAACGCTGAGATTGGGGCTGACGTGGGATTCTGGACCAATAGTAGACGCTTCATAGAGACAATGAGCAGAGCCTACGACGCACTCTGGAAAGGAGTATTCGCCATTTATCCATCTAAACGTCGCGGACTCCACGGATAAGATTAGAAGTAATTGGCCACGAGAGTCAACTAGCGACGTCGAGGCGCACTCCGTGACCCATAGAATTGGCTGCTTGCTACCTGCTGACACAACCTTCAACCGCCTTGTCGAAATCAGTGAGACCTGCGAGCGACTCGGCTACGACAGCATATGGGCATTTGATCACTTGGCCCCGTACTGGCTCAAGTCTGCTGCCAGTCTGGAATGCTGGACGACACTTGCGTCACTTGCTGTTCATACTCAGGATATCAAGCTGGGCAGCTTGGTAACAAATGCGAACCTACGTCACCCCTCTCTCTTAGCCAAGATCACGAGCTCTCTCGACAACATCAGTCATGGACGCGTAATCTTGGGAATCGGGGCAGGAGACAGAGTAAGCAAACAGGAATTGACCTCTTTCGGCTACCAATACGAAACTATCGATGAGAGAGTGATACGTCTCCGTGAGACTATTCAAATTCTAAAGGGGCTCTGGAATTCGGACGATTTTTCATTCATTGGCAGACGCTTCCGCATATCGCACGCAAGACTTGAACCTAAACCTACTCAGCACAACTTACCGATTTGGATAGGCGGAAAACATCATAGGTTGATGGACCTTGTTGCAGAATTAGCGGATGGCTGGAACTACTGGAATATCGACCGCCGGCAACTGATAAGTAAAACGAACTACTTACGGAAAAAATGCGCACACACGCACCGCTCGTTTAATCAAATAGTAAAGTCATGGTCAGGTACGATTCCACGAAACTACTCAACGAACGAACTCGTAGACTACTTGAAGAAGCGATCAGTTGCGAAAACTGAATACTTCATCGGATATTTTGGCAAGTATACCAAGCCCGAGCTCCTAGAGCAGTTCGCCGACGTCGTGCACAAGCTATAATCCGTTCACGCAAGGACTCAGCTTCATCCTTACCACCAGCAGGTTATACCAAGCAAATTAAAGTAAGTGACACCTTTCAAAGAGGAGGGGCCTGTCTCGTTGAAACGCTCAATGAAGCTTTTCGAGCGTTTGCTGGACACCGATGTCAAGGCTGACTTACTGACATTATTTCACAACAACTCTGACCTGTCTGAAACATCCGAAGGGCTGGCTAGAAGAATCGGCAGGAACCCTGCAGAGGTGCGTCGCGAGCTTGATGATCTGGTCGAGCTGGGGATTCTAAGAAAGGTGGAAATGTACTCGTTTGGCGTTGACAGAGACAAGGAAATTCAAGACGCAATCTCGAAGCAACTAGCTCTTGGAGAGATATCAGACAGCCAATTCGAAGTTGAGCGAACCGCAACTCTCCCCAAAGCATCAACCGGCCTTGAGGTGCTGGACAGAGTCTTGCCCAGCGGAATGCCCCAAGTCAGCACAGTTTTGATTCTTAACGATCCTGGGTCCGGTGAAGAAAGCATTATCGCTCATTTCGTAAGCAAACAGGTCCAGGAAGGAAAATACACAATCTATGTGACGCTGGATAACTTTCCAGCGAATATTCGGCAGATTGTGCAGACGCAGATTAGTAAGGAAAATGTGGATTGGGATTCACTGATGTTCGTTGACTGTTATTCCAAGACGGTTGGCGTGGAGAGCGACGAGCCGCACACTGAGGATCCGGAGAATTTGTCAGCCATCAGCATAGCAATATCTGACATAATGAACAAGAAATCGATTTCTCTCATCGTCCTCGATTCGTTCAATACGCTTATTCGGAAGAGAGGTGTACGGTCCGCGATTGAATTTCTGCGCGTCATCGTTGCGCGTGCTCGTCAGGCCAAGTGCTTATGCCTGGTCACCATGAACCGTAAGGCGTTTCACCCAGCCATGATTGCGTCTGCCCAGGACGTTGTCGACGGAGTGATCGAGCTAAAGATTGAGGAGGGAACTGAAGGAATAGCACGTTCACTCAGAATCCTCAAGATGGTGGGCACGAAACATGTCACGGCCTGGACGCCCTATGACATATCTGACGAGGGTAAGTTCGTTTCAGCCAAGAAAACCCCGTAAGGTAATGTGGTTATCCTAATTCCTTCAGTTTAGCTGGGAGATACTTATCGACGATATACGCAAGTCCGTAGCGACTGAAAGCTTCCTGCTCCGCCTTTCTCTTGACTTTCAGAAAAGTTGCAATCTCCCGCTTCCAAAGCTTACCGTCGTACCGAGGGTCCTTTTCCAATTCGTAGAGTCGCTTGACGTCGAGATCGGTAAGGGGGTCGCTGGGCAACTTATAATTCACTATATCTGAAGCCCAGACTCCAGCCCACTTGGCGTCAGGAGTATTCAGATCTCTGAGATGAGCAGCATTGGCGGATCCGGCGATGATGACGTTTGCAATGTGCATCCCCCAAGGGTCTGCATCGCAGAATATGTAGACTGGCAGTTTCAGCTCCTTGTTCATTCGGCGTATCAGTCCGCGTGTAGCTCGAGGAGCCTGGCCTGCAGTGTGAATTAGCAAAGCCTTGTACTTTTCATGAACTCTTTCTTCAATGAAACGAGTGAACAAGCCTCCCTTCTCGATCGCAATGATTTTGTCAGCTTTGCATTCAACAAATTCGGAGTTCGTTAATGCTGGGCCAATCATCATTCCGTCAGGATGCGAGGATAGATTGAGCGTCTTTCCTTCGTAGCCTGGAACAGTGTATTCTATGGTGAGGTCGCCGAATATTGCGCTGCGTTCTTCTGGGAAGACATTGAAGTCCTCCCGCGGATGTCCAAGCACTGTTTCAAGATCAGTGATTATGTCGTCGCTTTCCGCTTGGTCGGTAAAACTCATCTCGTAGGCTTGTGCAGAATAGAAGACGTCTCGTAAAGTGGACGTCTTCGCTTCCCGTGTGAGTTCATCGACGAACGATCCGGTCCAGACGAGTTGCGTTAATGGTCTTACGTGTCTTATGTTTCGTGCGCTTCTCCGTACGAAATGGTCGCCTAGGATATACTGCCTAGTGCCTTGATCGTATCGGATGTTCGTGATTGATCGGCTGGGCATCCTGATGGATGGCCATTGCTTTTGAGATAGTTGCGTGTAGAGTTGTTCGCCTAACCCTTTGAGGCTTGACAGTACTGTCACTCGTTTCTGTTCAACCCGGTTGGGCGATTTACTCGTCGTCTTCGTCTTCAATTTCTTCTTCATGTGTCAAGACACTCTTGAGCATCGGGCTAACATCCGGCGGCTTACTCTTCTTCGCGAGTTTCGCTGAGAAGATGGCTATTTTGGGCAGGTACTTTTGGAAGACGTCTAGTCTACGCTTATCGTGTGCCAGGTTTATTTTCTTTGAAAGAAATAGGGATAACCGTCTGGCTACTTCTCTGACGGCGTTTAGGATTTCTCTTTCAACGTCTGGACGGTCTGCGATGAATTCCTTTCCAACCGTCTTGTATGGAACTTTTGTGGAGCAGATATGAACGAAAACAGCGATGGGCATATCGACTGTAGCTTTGTAGTGTCGCCAATCAACTTCAGTGTTCACAACTTTCCATGAGACGTCACTTGCCTCATCGAAGAGCAGTGGGATCTTGTTCGCGAACCGGTAGAGTTTGATGCCGCTTCCAGCCTCAATCTGGCCGCCATAAGCCACTCCGACTTCTACGATGAATGGAAATCCAGCGTAGGCGGACGGCTTCCGTTGATACACAGCCACAAACTCTGGAGAGAGCTCCTTCCTGATGCCTGCTTCGAGTAATTCCTCTCCTAGGGGAGATAGACAGCTTGCGTCAGGTGCCAAGAATTTGTAGTTCTTCATTCCGTTAACGATTTGGACAATCTCGTCTGGGGAGAGCTTCTTTGGATTTTTCTTAGTTGAAATGTTGACTTGTGACAGAAATGAAGTTGCGATCGTTTTACCGACTCTGTGAAAATGGGACTTTAGAAATGATACGAGGGTCCGTTCCTTCGTAAATTCGATCAGGCGCCTCAACGTTTCTACGTCGACACCATATGGGTGGGGGAGCGTTTCCTGCGGTGGCTTAGGCATTTGAAGGGTCGCTCGATCAAACCGGTATAATCGTCCTCTGGGATCAACATAGGTTATTGTTGCATACGGCGCAACGATTGCCGTCTGCATTAGGTAATCAAGGATCTTTGGCATGGCACGAGTATAGTCAGCTTCAGTCGCGAAGTCAATTACTGTTCCATGCCATCGATCGTCATTTGGAAGAGTCTTGTGACTCAGGATCATGGGTTTGTTCTTTTGAATGTCAATTGTGATTTCGTAATGGTGAATCTTATTGTGACCTGTGCTGGACATGATGCTGGCTTTTCCGTGTGTAGTGATTTGTCCGTATAATATGGCCATCTTGCCACCTAGACCAAATGTTCCTCTCGTTTGTCGCAACTTGTACTTGGAACCGAAGAGTACTTGCCCAAATGCTGAGGGAATGATATCGTGAGGTATGCCTATTCCATTATCTTCAATGTGAATTCGGTATACTCCAGGACCGTCCGTGGGTCCTGATTCATGTGAAATCCTCAAGTAAATTTCGGGAGGAATTTCACGAGTCTCGCATGCGTCTAATGCATTCTCTACGAGTTCGCGGACGGTTGAGTATATCGCGCGAGTTGGGTTTGTGAATCCTGCGATGTCCCTATTTCGATAGAAGAAGTCAGCTGCTGAGATCTCCTGGAAAACTTCTTGAAGCGACATTTGGGTTCGCCTATGTGGATGACTGTAATCGCTGACGTGGTATGCGACTACAATGGTGGTTTCTGCCAAAGTTCAAGGGTTTCTCTCTTCTTGCTTTCGCTCTTTATCTTTCTAAGTAATTTGTACACTGTGGAATGTTGTTTCCCTTTAAGAAGTAGTTCTATTGCTTCTCTTGCAGCAGTCACTGTTTCAAATTCGCCCAGCATCGAAATAGTGTGGCCGTAAACGGAAACTTGAGCATTTGTCATTTCCTCTATTAGCCTTCGGATCTTTCCTTCACGGCCGATCACGCGTCCTTTCAATCTGGCAATGTCTCGCTCGTTCCTTCCGAATGTTTCACGAAGATCAATGATATCTAGCACGATATCGTCGTCAGTTAATTTGAGGGCTCGCTGCGGTGAGAAGCCTCGAGCAATAGCTACGACGACGTCCCTGGCTCGAAGGATTGTTGTCGGGTCATCGGAGGTTGCAGCCGGGATGATATCCACAATGCCATTTTCGCTCTCGATTATGAGCTGAGATTTGAAGGCCTCTTCTATTTTGCTCTTAGTTGAGCCTTCCTTACCAATTAGAACGCCAAGCCTATCCAAGGGAATGGTGGTGCTGACTTTAGTTTCCATTCGCGCCAATCACCCACTTCTTTAGTCTCTCTAAAGGTGCTACTGTGACGCCTATCTTGCCGAAGTACTGATTGAGTTGGAGCAGATCCCTCTCAAGGAAGATCTGCGCCATTTGGTGTTCTACGGTTACGGCTTGCGCGAAGTCAATCAACACGGGTTCCAAACCATCCATCATAATGTTGTATTCGCTTAGATCGCCATGAACCAGCTGAGCCTTTTGATAAAGACGCCTAACCGATTCCGCGATTTTATCGTACACCTTCGCCGGGTGGTCAAGCGGAGTCTCTCTGAGCAATGGAGCCGGCCGCCCGTCGCGCCCTCCAATGAACTCCATCAATAGCACGTTTCCCACAACCTTCACTGGAGCAGGCACGCGTACACCTCCAGATTTAGCTTGTTGAAGGTTTCTGTATTCCTTCAACGCCCATAAATTCACGAGTGATCGGGTGTCCCGCCGAACGTTCTTGAATCTCTGATCACCTTGGATGTATGCAAGTCTCCCCTTTTTGAACTCACGAGAGGTTGTGAGGAAGATCTTAATCGCAACTTGTCTGCTGCCCTTCCCGAGCCCCCAATAGATGCGAGCTTCTTTTCCAGAGCGAAGTACACCGTGAATGGTCTGCAGATCTCCGCGATTGAGCATCTTATAGACGATCATCAGAGTTGACCTATCGAATACTTCCTCGAGGGAGTCCATCTCCTCGCTTCGCTTTTCCTTCATCAGTTCCTGGACTTCATAGCGAGCCACCCTTCGACGTAGCTTACGCTCTACTCTTGATTCCAACTACGACACTCCTCTTCCTTCCTGAAAAATCAGATAGCAAGTCGCCCTTGACTACGGAGCCAATTTGACTGACTCTCAGTGTAGCGCCAAAGGATGTCTCCTCTGGAATCAACTTGAAAATCCCACGGAGCAACCAATACTACGTCGCCCACTTTGATCCACACTCGACGTTTCATCTTCCCTCTAATCCTGCATACTCGCTCATGACCGTCACCACATTTGACGAGTAACCTATCATACCCAAGCATCTGAGTTACAATCCCGAGCATTTGCCCTTCGTCAGGCATAACCATCTCTCGAAGTTCGCCCTCACTCAGAACTTTCTTCTTTCCCACTCATTTCACCGGTTCAATCACGATGTGCGAGTTGAAGGTATTATGGGTTTTCCATCTCTATCCTTCAAATCCGTACGATCTGGACATGGGGAACCCCGGCAATTCGAACGATCGCGGAAGGATCAACTAACCGTTGTTGGACAGCAGCTTCCACGATACTGCTCCCAACCAAGTTGGCTATATCGGCAGAGTCAATTTCACGCAATGCCTGCGTAACTGTTGTCTTAGCACCTTTGTAGAAATCGGCTTTCACTTCGAGTTTCAGTTTCCCTTCTCGAAAAGTCTCGCCGATTAGGCTAGAGTCGCAGGCAGCCACGAGGCGGCAGTTTGGGTCCTGAAAAACTCTAAGGTATACTTCGTCCACGTCGTTTTCACTCCGTTATCCAGGGAGGACGGAGGACCTGGCACCACAAGCCTCACACCTCAAAAAGAGGTATCTACCTTCTTTCTCCATTTTCGTATCAGGACGGTTGCAGATTGGGCAAATCACGAATCTTTGAGCATAGATGGTTAACAACCTGGTGACGGTTCCTACGTCGAACTTGCCCTGAAAGATCGCTCTACTGCCATCCAGCGAAGCTGCTGTGGCCAATTCCCTTGAGAGGAACTTCAATAGATGATGGGGCTCTCTGTTCAACACGCTACTAATGTCTCCAAAATTTTGAACTATAGTCCTCCTCCCCATTCGGATACCAACCACCTTGGGTATTTCGAACCTCTCTCCTGTTCCAACCGCCTTTGGCAGGTTGGAATATGCCTTATCGAGCAATTTCACGTAATCTTCGCTCAATTTCTACCAGCACTAAACAGCATAACCAGCCACATATTTGTTGATTCCCTTTTCGACAACTTCACTCTGATAGACTCCACAATCATTGTAAAGACCTTCCAAGATTGGTTGTGATGAACATGTGTGGAGAGAGGAGTCCGCTATGGGAAAATGGATAGTGAACGCTGCATGGCCTTATGTGAATTCTGTACCACATCTGGGCACGTTCATCCACCTACTGAGTGCGGACGTCTTCACTAGATATCTCCGCCTCAAAGGAGAAGAAGTAATCGCGGTGACAGGATCAGATGAGCATGGAACACCAATTGAGATTGAGGCCATTAAACGAGGGATCCAACCAAGAGAACTGACAGATCAAATTCACGGTGAGATTTGCAGGCTACTCAAGGCGTACAACATTAACTTCGATAATTACACTCGAACGGAGAGTCCTGTGCACATTCAGTATACGCAGGAACTGTACCGCAAGGTGTACGATAATGGGTACGTGTATACCCAGACTGTGAATTTGCCCTATTGCGAAAAGGATCAACGCTTTCTTCCTGACCGCTTCGTCGAAGGAAAATGTCCTCACTGCGCGTTTGAAGCGGCACGCGGTGATCAATGCGATTCGTGCGGTCGAGTACTCGACCCTCTTGAACTAATCATGCCCAAATGTGTGTTCTGCGGGTCCACTCCAATCATAAAATCATCTACACACTGGTTCTTTGATCTCCCGAAATTCCGAGACAAGTTACTTTCAGTCTTGAAAGCAAACAAACGACTTCCAGAAAACGCACGGAATTTCTCACTTAGATGGTTAGAGGAAGGTTTGAAACCACGGGCTTTAACGAGGGATAATAGATGGGGAGTTCCAGCTCCCTTTCCTGGAGCAGAGGGAAAAACCATCTATGTCTGGTTTGAGGCAGTGTTAGGATATGTCTCAGCGTCCATAGAATGGGCACAGAACGCTGGCACGAAGGATAAATGGAAGGACTTCTGGTTCGACAGCTCGACTCGTAATGTACACTTCATAGGAAAGGATAACATCCCTTTCCACGTGATCATTTTCCCTGCACTCCTTTTGGCCACTCACGAGAACTACGTGCTCCCCTGGCAAGTAGCCTCCACAGAGTTCATCCTATTCGATGGCCAGAAGTACTCGAAGAGTAAGAAAATCGGCATCTGGATGGATGACGCGTTAAAGGTTGCACCAGGAGAATATTGGCGCTACGTACTAATGGCGATTAGACCAGAATTGCGCGACGCTAACTTCACGTGGCGCGATTTCGAGATGCACGTAAACAGTGAACTCAATGACGTTCTCGGGAACTTCATTCACCGCACGCTAGTATTCATCAGCAACAATTTCGAGGGGAAAATTCCTAAGCCAGAGCTCTTCGATGAAAAAGACGAAGAGTTCAAGCGGCAGATTTCTGAAGCGCCTGGCAATATTACCGCATTGCTCGATCAATTTCAATTAAAGACCGCTCTGACTAGCATAATCGAACTAGCAAGGTCGGGCAATCAGTACTTGAGTGAACGCGAACCTTGGCATCTGATAAAGGTTGACCGGGGAAAGACCGCAACCACGCTCTTTCTTGCGTCACAGTTGGTGCGGACTCTGGGAATTCTTATTTCGCCATATTTGCCCGAAACGGCTGGTCGAATATGCGACCAATTAGGAATTACACGAGATTTCGGATGGACGCAAGCAGGAAAACTCGACCTTGAACCGGGACATCAGATAGGGCGACCTGAACCATTGTTCCATAAGATAATTGTTCCAAAATAACTGAGAGAGATCCAATTGCCCAACCTGAAGATCGATATGCACGTTCACACGGAAAACTCTCCTGACGCTCACACTAGGATTGATGATCTGCCGAAGGTCATTAGTGCGAGGGGTTTGGATGGGATCGCAGTCACTGAACATAACCGTTTTGATCCTCCTAGATTTGACAGTGTAATCATCTTGCCGGGAGTCGAAATCTCTTCTGCTGAAGGGCACATTGTTGCGCTCGGCGTGCACGAGATCATTCCGGGGAAACTTTCCGCTGATGAGACTATACGAAGAATTCATGGTCAGGGTGGGATCGCTATTATCCCACATCCGTATGACCCCGTGAGTGAATGTGTGAAAATACTCAACCTCAAAGTGAGGCCTGACGCTGTAGAGACTATGAATGCCGACGCGTTGTCTTTTGGAATCTCGAATTACCTCGCAAGAAGAGACGCACGGAAGTTCAACCTTCCTCAAGTTGGAGGTAGCGATTCGCACATTCCCGAATCAATCGGCGACTGTTACACTCTAATTGACTCCCCCACCCGGTCTGTAGATGACATCTTGTCTGCTATACGCGAAGGAAAGACACATCCAGTTGGGCACGCGACCTCGGTCATGAACAAATGGCGGAAGTTCAGCTACAAGTTCAAATGACAATGCGCAACCTATTCTATCTGGTCGAGCCCTAGAGTTAGGGCCATTTCGTTATCCCCGTCGGATTCAGGTTCTAGTTCATCAAGGTTCATGGAGAGTCTTCTTGATGATGGCGAGTAAGGGAATGCTATTCCCGTTGCGACTAGAAAGACGCTGGCTTCAACTTCACTTTCCCTGAAAGAGCAAACGATAGTATTCGAAGGATACAGTGCGTTCGATATCCATCTTGATGCACGAGTCAGAGTTTTTCGGTCAATTTCCCGTCCTGAGATACCGAGAAAGACCTCTGGTTTGCGTGAGAATTCGCTAACGGGCAAGAGTGCTCTTAACGCTCTCAGAAGGGCTTCTTCAACATTCGAGTTCGACCTGGCCGAACTGACCCTTGCCAGTTGTCCTCTCTCTAGCATACTCCTGAGGAGCCTTCTGCATGAGGTATTCGTTAACGCTTCACAGATCCCAAGGGCCACGTCCGAGTATTCTAATCTTACAAGACCAGAACTAGATGGCTCTTCTGTAGTGTCGACGATTATGATTGTGTCACAGAATCGATGCATTAGTCGAAGATTTCGTGCTGTACCCCAGTTGGTGACGTTAGTTCCAGGGACGAGACCAATTAGAAGAGAGCTATCGCTTCTTGCTAACTCAACAGCATACTGCACTTCAGCGTCAACCGGTGTCCCCGCAATGAAGACTGTGCCAGAACCTCGCTCTGCGAGGATTGTTCCGAATGGTTCGTGGCATGATTGATTGAGCATGTCAAGACCGTGCAGTGCCACCTCATCATTTTCGAGACTGCCTCGTTCTCGTGATCTTAGCACGGTCGACCAATTGAGGAACCGGTCGAACGGGGGATACAAGGGAGATTGCGTGAGGCGCCTCAATTCGGATGAAACTGTGTCGTGCAGTTACGCATGAATGAGAGTAGAAATTGAACCCCGTTAACCCCCGCCCACGGGCGGTATTATCGCGAACGTGCAATCTTGTGTAATTTGTGTTTCAAATCCTTTGAGGGATGAAATCAGGTTGTCGCCTACTAGAAATTGAAGATTCAACCGCGGATACGCGGTCTTCGAATCAAAGATGTAGTCCTTCAATTGCGTGTGCCTTGTCACGATGAGTTTCAGAAGATCAAGAACGGTAATTCCTTGAGTTACGTTGAGAACTTCGTCACGTAGGTTAATCATTTCGCGTACTATAGCGAAATATTGGACTTTAACGTTCATGACGTTCCCCATTCAAACTTCTCCAAGTTAATTGCATCGTTTTTAAGTTGCCTTTGCTTTAGCCTCTTCAATCCGGGTTACTCCAGCATTCTCGCCGATTAGACGCTCAATATTATTGAATTACGGTCCATGACCATATTAAATTAGTTCACCTTGCATCAACTTCCCTGTGGGTAATCTGGCGATGTCGATTGTTGATCCCTCAGCTTTCGTTGAGAGGCGGGATCTCTTGGGAGCAGATACTCGTGTCCGGCCTGGGGCACGAATCGAAGGAGAGGTGAAGACGGGCGAGGGCGTGCTAGTTGATTCAAACGCAATAATCCTCGGTCCCGTGAATATTGGAGATGGAACCTACGTAGGATCCAATTGTGTGATTGGACATCCGAATGTTTCCGAATTGGCGGAATTGCGCCATACTCATCGGATCATCTCCAAAGGTCAAACGGTCATCGGAAAGAACTGCGTGATTCGATCGGGTACAGCTATCTATTCTGCAGTTAAGGTGGGTGATGACACGGTTTTCGGTCATAACGTCATAGTACGCGAAGAGGTAGTCGTGGGGAATAGATCTAAGTTAGGAACGAATGTTGTAGTTGACGGAAAGTCGAGTATCGGATCGAACGTTTCGATACAGACGGGAGTATACATCTGCACGTATTCAACCGTAGAAGAAGGTGTCTTCTTGGGCCCATGTTGCGTATTTGCGAATGACAAGTACGTCTGCCAAAAGGAGTTCAAACTGGTCGGACCGACCGTTAGGAAAGGCGCGAGCATAGGAGCAAATGCTATTCTGTTTCCCGGCATCGTCGTTGGCGAAGGCGCTGTTGTGGGTTCACAGGCCATGGTGAACAGAGATGTGCCTCCGAAGAGCATTTTCGCTGGTCTCCCAGCAAGGAAGATACGAGATGTGCCAGCAAACTGGCGTTCTTCATTGCTGCAAAGGTAAGAGGAGATACGCCAGAATGGATAAATATTGAACGTCGTATTGACGGGGCGTTCAATTCGGACACCGATGAAAGCGGAGCCATGCTGAGGTTGAAAACTAAACTCTTTGTCTCTGGTCTACTTGTAGTTCTGATTCTTGGAATTCTCGCCCCGCACGTCTCAGCTGCTGTATCCCCGGCCGCTTCCCCTTCAGGGGTTGGAATTGAGATACAAAGAACTATCTCAGTGGGACAATTTGGAGTTATTCACATCAGTGACGCCTTCAACGTAACGAATACCGGAACGGGTTCAACCTCTTATCTTGATTTCGGATTTCTTAAGCAGTATCAAAACAACCTCTATTACGTTTCAGCTCAGGATAATCTTGGCAGAACGTTAACGATTGACGCAAATGTCAATTCAACGTCTGACTTTTACTGGCTACGAGTCCATTTTGCTCAGGAACTGGGCTCCGGGAGGACATACAAGTTCACCATTACCTCAGTATTCAACGGTCTCATCAGAGCAGTGGGAACAGGATTCGAATACAACTTCACGGCTGCTCCAGTACTCACGCAGGAGGCCCAAGTCGCGAACGTAACCCTGCTTACTCCGCAAGATTCCTCTTTTGTCACAATACCGAACTCCACTTACGTGTCGTCACGCGTGAACGGATTTCCGGCTCTGGTGAACACTTATAGACCTTGGAATGCCTACTCCAAGGAAACATTCTACGGACCTTTTCGATCTGTAACTCAGCAGATAATTAACGTGATTTCAGCGAACCGCGACATAACAATTGGAAGAGACGGGTCGCTCAGTGTGACGGACAGCTACGCGCTGTTCAACCCGTCTGTAGTGCTCACTAGTCTCTCCCTCACTCTCCCCGACGGAGCGAATAACGTTATGGCCTATGACCCAGTGGGTGCAATGTGGAATTCTCCTCAGAATCCGGGATCGCCCTACCAAGTCTCTGTCGCTCCAAGGTACGGCTCGTTCAAGGGCAACGAATGGTTCAACTTCACCTTAACATACAATTTACCGCCCTCAGAATATCTCAAGCAGACCAGCTGGTGGGGGAGATACAACCTCACAATGCCACTGTTCAACGACGACGAAGACCTGCTAATACCGCAGGCAACTATCAGGATCATTGCTCCTAGCGGAGTGTCATTTGGAGAAACCAAGCTTCCTTCACAATCACCCATCACCCCAGACTTCAATGTGAGCGCAGGATTACCGAACGATCAAGATACGGGATGTGACTAGTCTGAACAATCTGACGTTCGGAATGGCTGTTGATTACCTACCCTTCTGGTCTGCCGTTCGAGTACTCCCCTGGATCTTCATGTTGGAAGTAATTGCTTTCGCAGCGGTCATCGTGAGCAAGTACAGGCGAGGCCCAGAACTCGCCGTGCCCATCCCCGTAGAACGACTCAGAGAATTCGTCAGCCTATATGACGAGAGAATCGCCCTCTCCAGGGAATTAATTGCCATGGAGGAAGACGTGAACAGAGGCAGCCTCGTTAAGCATGAGTTCAGAAGAAGAAGTAAAGTGATCGACCTCCGTCTGGATGAAATTAACAAATCACTTATGGAGGTGAAATCGGAACTGCGTTTGGTAAGTCCGCGATATGATGAACTGATCCGACGCATTGACAGGGCGGAAGCAGACTCCGAAGCCTCACGCGCAAGCACAGATCAAGTCCGCAGCCAATACCGCGCTGGCAAGATCACACGAGAAACATATGACACAGTAATGAACGACATATCCAAACGGATAGACAGAGCAGAGTCAGTCCTAGAAACCATACTTATCACTCTAAGGGAAGAAGCAAGGTAACATCCTACCTTATAGACAACCGGACACCTTGCTCCGTCCACACCAACCAGGGTCCGTAATGAGTCAGGTTGAGATCGAAGAACTCGAGGAATGGCTCCGGCATACACTAGCTTCCAGAATCAGTCAGGCTGAAAAAGAAAGAGACAAACTACTCGCGGAGATCGTCAAGTCCCTGAATGCTCTTCCAGAATACTGCAAGCAATTGTCGAAGAAAGCCGAACAGGACATGGAATCAAAACATGACAACAGAGCCCAGTACAAGGCTGCGAAAACGCTTAGCAGACTCACGACGCTAATTGCTGACATATGCAAATCAGTTAATCTTACCAGTGAAAGAGATACTGTCTCATTGAGGGCACTCCAGCGGGAATTATCCAAAACTGCCTCAGAAGGGGCGCATATTAGAGGTGAGTATCTCAATCAGATCAGACCGTTCTACATCATCGATACGATGACGCTTGGCGGAAACGTAGATAAGCTGCGTCGATTGAGCGACGAGCTTCACAACTTCTTAATGGGGCGGGGTGGAGTACTCAAATCATTTGAGGATCTCGATGAGAAACTGAAGTCAATAAACAAAATCAGATCGACTAGAGATTCGATTTCTGCGCAGAGAAAAACCGTAGAGGAAAAGCTTGCAGAGGTCACGAATACTGATGAACTCTTGAGAAAACAAGTCGACCAGATTCGACAGAACCAGAAGATGAGGGAATACATACGAATTGACGAGGAATTGCGGAATCTAAGGGTGGAACTTCTACGAACGGGATTTAGTAGATTGGGGAGACCGCTTAGAAAGCTGGCGTCTCTCTCAGAGCGTGGCAGCTATCCCTTGCCACTTGAAGTAAGAGAGAGCACTAAAGAGTATCTAAGAAGACCTTTCATGACTTTCATAAACGAACAGGAAGGGTATCCGAAGCTCAAGAGCGTCATGTCGGCGCTGTCCCATGCCGTCTCAAGTGGAAAACTCGCGCTAAAGCAGAGAGAGGCGAAGAAAGTGACCGATCGAAGTGAAGAGGTTGTTTCACATAACTCGCTTCTTGCAATTCAAACTAATGCAAAGGATCTGAAACAAAAATATGACAAATTCATGATCGATCCAGAGACGGCATCACTCGTCGAAGAGATGAAGTCGCTGAGGCAGAAGGGCCGCGCGAACCTCAAACTCAAGAACGACCTAGATGATGAGCTCCGTAGAACCGGCGAGATTGAAACGAAAGCTAATGACCAGATAAGTGTCCTGACAGAGGAAATCGAGGATTTTTCAAGCAAATTGGCAGGCGTAGAGGTAAAGGTACAGTCTCCTCAAACTAGATAAGAACTCTAATTCGCTGTTTCGAAACCAAACCGCGTAAGAGGCTTTTCCCCAGGTCCGACTTCTTGGAAACTCGGATCTGGCTTTTCTTACCGACGGTTGCGGAAAAGAGATACTCATCACCGACGTAGACGTTTGTCACTTTTCCTGTAAGATCCTTATCGAAGGTTATGTCGAATCGATTACCAACTTCCTTAATCTCGTACTGAACCTCCTTACCCGAGCTGGGGGCTAAGGGTTCAACATCTAGCTTAATGCCTAACTTCTCCTCGAGCCTGTTGATAGTAACTCCCTTCTTGCCGATCAGTATGGGTACGATCTCGTTGTCCACCCGGACGACGGCGCGGTTTGCAGAAATTAGTTTAGCTTCTGCATCAGGATCAAACTTCCTCAACTCTTGCAGTATTCTCTCTTCAGCAAGTTTGTTTGCTCCAGACTGGGCGGTTGCCTGCACATCACCTACAGGAATTATCACGTTCTCTTCTCCGAAGGTGTAAATTTCGAACTGCAGGTTGCCTGTTTCGAAATCGTAAATTTCGACAACAGGTCTTGACAGGTCTGCCTCAATCATGCCTGTGGGAACCTTCACAGTCAGCTTCAGAGTGAAAATGTTTCTCACTTCACCATATTGTATGAAGATGATGGTGTCGATCACGTGGGGGATCATACCAAGCTCAACCCGCCCGATGAAACGTTGAATAGCATCAATTGCTTCGCTGGCATGAACTACACCAATCATGCCGACCCCCGCCAACCGCATGTCCGAGAATATCATGAAATCTTTGGTTCGACGAACCTCGTCAAAAACGGTGTAATCTGGCCTCACTAACAATAGTATTTCAGCAGTCTTCTCGAAATCGCCTTCGAGAGGCCCATACTGAGTGATTTCCGGACCGACCTGTAAGTCTCTTGGAGATTCCAATGTTTTGACTATCTTGTTCTGTTTGAGATAGAACTCAGCCAAAGATGAGGCGAAGGTGGTCTTCCCTGAGCCTGGCGGTCCCGCAATAAGAATGCCCTCCGCACGAGTCGCCAATCTCTCCATCAGTTTACTAGACAAGTGATAGTCCTGCAGAGTAAGGCTAACAACTGGACGGACAATCGTCACTTCCAGACCGTCAGACAACGGTGGTCGAGTTATCGCGATCCTGAATCGGCCAAGTTGAATCACAAGTGCGCCTGTTCGATTGATTTCCACAAAACCCTCGCGGCTTACCCGGGCAGCCTCAGTAAGTTCTCTAATAATTTGTTCAATTTCCTCCAGTGAGATCGGATTCTCAGAGAGAGGTACAAGTTCGAACTTTCCGGGCATGCCCCTTTTTGCAAGCGGGCGGGTTCCTTCCTTAAGGTGAATACTCGACGTGTCTGGAGAGAAGTACTTCTCAAACGCCAGGTCAGTAGTCTTAACTTCGCCGGGAACATGCTTGACCTCAACTCCTGACGCTTCTGCAACTAACGCCTGAACGTAGTCAGCGGTGAGTAGGATACCATTCTCTGTTCTTGCAACGTCGGTGATAAGTGCATCAAGCCGACCACTCCTCGCGAGTTTGATATCGTCAAAACCGGGACGCGCGCCCAAGAATGTAAGTTTGAGACCTTTTCCTTCGCAAAACACGCGAAGCTTCTTGATCTCCGCAAGGCCAACGAACCCTGGTTCGCGACCTTTCGATGCTTGGGCTTGCAATTCATCTAACACTGCATTCGGAATAACGACCTCTACATCAGTGAACCCTTCCTTTTCAATAAGGTCAGGGACTTTGCCATCAATTATGATCGATGTATCCGGAATAAGTTTCCTAGTCAATTCCTAACTAATCCTAATTGGCTAGCAGTTACGATGTTGCGAATAAAAACAGTAGGTCAGTTCAGCGGACGAGAAAAACGCTACATAGAAGCAGTTTGAATGCACGTGTAAGGGTCTTTAATGGAACGATGCACTTCCACGACTAGGGTGTTCAATGGTAGAATTCTGCACTTGCGAGTTGACAAAGTGGTCTTTGCTGATGGATTACAAGCAACTCGAGAGATCGTAGAGCATCCTGGTGCTTCTGTAATAATCCCACTCCTCGAAAACAACAGCGTTCTGCTTGTAAGACAATATCGATATGCAGTGGGTAGAGAACTTTTGGAAATTCCTGCCGGCACATGCAATGATGGCGAGCCTCCTGAGGTTTGTGCCAAGAGAGAGCTACAGGAAGAAACAGGATACGCTTGTGAAGAGTTAGAGAAGATTTTGGAATGCTACGTTGCTCCAGGATACAGCACTGAGAAGATCCACTTCTATTTGGCAAGGAGATTACGTAGGATCGGACAAAACCCCGATGAAGACGAACGCATCACCGTGGTACCGGTTTCTATCACGGAAGCTCTGTCAAAAATACGCACCGGGGAGATTTGTGACGGTAAAACGATATGCGCCATCTTCAGGATGCTCGACTTTGTTAAACTCCCGACTCCTTAACGGGAAGTTTGAAGAACGCCGGATGATCCTCGAAGAGAAGTTCGTTCACCCGCTGTTTCAATTTGGTCAAGTCAATAGTATAGCATGTTCCCTCCTGGGGCAGCTTGACGTCAGCTCTCTTCATTATCGAGAGAGCAACCTCAGACTCATCTTTCTGCAAGTGGACGAGGGACGCTGCTAGCAGTATGATGGCTTGGAGTATCTCTCGTTCAGCACCCGTGGCAATCCGCCAAGCAACTTCTAATGACTCGTGGCTCTCCCAATAGCGTTCTTCGTTGAATAGTGCGATTCCAGTTTCAACTGCGCGTTCCAGGGTTGAAATTTGAGCAGGTAGATCAAGTTCCCTCAGGGTTAATGGTTGTCCTAGGCGCTCAATGAGCTTTGCGAGGCAAAGGTCCATCACTTTCTTCGAGGGGACTAGGAGATCAAACTCTATTGCCGCTTGACTGACGCGCAGGTTACCGACATCAGCATTCAGGATCTTGATCCGGTCATACATGGTTTTCGTCAATGCTCTGCTGTCCTTCGGCGTGAAGCCTTGAGTGTTCTTGAATCGAACTAGGAATCTCATCTGTGCGTCAATTTCAATAGGCTGTAACAAACTTTTGGGAGAATGAATATTACGGAGGGAGAGGAGAAGACGAATTGGAATTGGGCATGTCGGCCTCAAGCGAATACGTCATTGATGGAAACGCAGTAAACAAGCTTCTTGATCCCTTCAACTTTGAAGCCATTCTGCCCACCGCACAACTCCACCATATGCTGCCAGGTCAAGTGTATGACATAATTGAGAAGAAATTTATCAAGAATCTGGCCGACGAGATTGAAAAATCCAAGGCTCAAACGGTAAAGTTCGTGAATCTCGAGGCGATTGCCACTGGCGAACACAAAGAATACTTGCACCCAATATGTGCCGGACTCAGAGTCCTGATCGACTCCTTGATTGCTAAGAAGATAACGGTTACGGGAGTAGTGGAGAACCCGTTCAGTTTACCCTGGGATCTGGTAGCGAAACTTGATGCGAACTTCAAAGGATTACCCGCCCCAAGCCAGTCAACCCCTCCATAACCGCTACTTGCGACGACGTGAGCGTACGAGTTGACTGAACTGGTTGCGTCTGAGTTAATCAAATGCGAGCAACAGTTAATTGCTTCCACGCGTTCATTGTTCGCGTGTATCTGCAATGTCGATTGAAGTTGGACAAAAACCGCCGGATTTCGAGCTTCCTGATCAGACGAGGGCATCGAAGTCGCTGACATCTTTTTCAGGTAAGAATACTGTGTTAGCGTTCTTTCCTGGAGCCTTTACAGGCGTATGCACGAAGGAGATGTGTACTTTCAGAGACTCCATCCAGAAGTTACCTGGAAACGTTGTCGGAGTAAGCGTCAATGATCCTTTCACGAACAAGGCATTTGCTGACATGAACAGACTGCCGTTTCCAATCCTGAGTGATTATACTCGGGAGACCATTAAGAAGTACAACATTTTCCACAACGATTTTGCAGGTCTCAAAGGTTACACGGCTGCTAAACGTTCAGTTTTTGTCTTGGACCGCAATGGGATTGTACGCTATAAGTGGGTCTCTGAAGATCCCGGTAAGGAGCCTGACTACGAGGCCATCAAAGACGTCCTTGCCAAGCTCTGAGTTCGCAACGCACTTTCCTCACGCCATCAGCTAAGTGTCTACAAAAGCGTTCTCAACGGGAAGAAATAGTTAAAAAAAAAGAAAAAGGGATAGAGGAGATCTAGTCTATTCTGATCTCTCTGCCCTTGGGCTTCGCTTTCAGCTTCCGGAGGACTATCTCTAGAACTCCATTATTGTACGACGCCTTGGAGCTGTCCGGGTCGACGTCTGCGGGAAGCCCTATTTCTTTGTAGTATTTTCGAGTCTGCGAATCAACTCGTATCGTGAGCGCATTTTCCGCAATCGTTGTTTTGATATCCGACTTTTCGACTCCAGGTAGTTCTGCTAGTACTCGAACCTGCTCTGCCTCATTGATTACGTCGACGAGTGGTTCTCTAGTTTCGGTAGGCTCCAGTGCGGGTTGATCCATCCCGAACAGGCCCGGTCTCTTAGATGGCTTGACGTTTCCGAACTCCTGTATGACAGGTTTACCGTCGGGTCCCATCGACATCGAGTAACCGTACATGAAAGGTCCAAATTGTCTAACCGTTGATCCGTCGGGAAGTTTTCGCTCCCTCATCGAATCTGCTTGCATGCCTTTGGCCATGTCTTCGAACATACGTTCAAAAACCTGGTCAAAATCGCTGAACCACTTATCCATCCAGCCGAAAGACGACCGTCCTCGTTTGAACCATTCAGGCACATCATCTGACATTGTAGTATTCACCTCGCATCTGATCTTATGTTACCATTAGTAACAGAAGCATATAAAATTTTACCAAAGGTAACAAACACGGTGTCCAGCTCGATATTAGATGCCGCGACAGTGAAGAAGACAATCGCTTAAATCTGGGCTAGAGATGCATTGTTTACGGCCTAAATCGCCATCCCGTTTTGACGTACACTGAGTGGAGATTATTGATCTGCAAGGCGTGTAATGGTGACGGTGAAGTAAACTGTGCGAAATGCAAGGGTAGCGGATCAGTACCGGTAGACTGCGTTGAATGCAAGGGTAAAGGAAAGATTAGTTCTGGCACAAGCATGGTCGAATGTGACATTTGCAATGGAACTGGCAAAGTCGACGAGAAGTGCAATGAATGTTTTGGCGGCGGGTTGATTATGTGTGAAGCATGTGACGGTACCGGTAGCGTGCCAGACAAATAGACTAACCACGGTCAGAAACACTGTCCACAAACGACGAGTTCAGACTCATGAGTGATTCCAGACTACGGGAAGAAGTGTACGATTTACTATACGCGAAGCATAAACCTGAACTTGCCGTCCTCCGGCTCAACCGCATCTTGCAAGAACAACCCGAGAACGTCCAAGCTCTTTCGCTTAAGGCCTACGCACTCAACAAACTGGCCAACGAAATCAAAGATTGGGAGTATTCAAGAAGCGCTCTCGCATCGGCTGATAAGGCACTTGAAGTAAGTCCGGTTAACGATATTGCACTGACAAGCAAGGGATGGGCATTGATCGATCTCGGAAGAGCCAGTGAATCAATTCCTTATCTGATTCGCGCTACAACGGCGAATCCTCGAAACGAGTACGCGTGGTTTAATCTTGCATGGGCACAGTATCTTACTCGGAACTTTACTGAATCTTGTGCCTCGATAACAAAGGCTCTCGAATTGAGTCCCAATAACGCCATTATTAGAAGAGGAAAGAAGTTGATGATCTCTGGGAATTTACCTACTCATTTGAGACGCAAATCATCCTCTCAGTAGCTAGCCCTTCGTTACTCCTATTGGTACTAATCGAGCAACTTTCGTAGCGATTCCTAACTGATGGCTAACCTCCGCGACACTGTCCACGTTCTTGTACGCTTCAGGTGCTTCCTCGCTTACTGTACCTAAGTTTTCTGCTCGAATCATGATTCCCTTTTTCGAGAGAAGTTCCTCAACTGCTCTAGCTGGATTGCGACGTTTTGCCGCGGATCGACTCATGAACCTGCCGGCACCATGGGCAGTCGTTCCGAAGCTCAGTTCCATGGCTTTGGAGGTGCCTATCAGGACCCATGAAGCTGTTCCCATACTGCCCGGAATGAGTACAGGCTGTCCGAATTCACGATATTCCGGAGGAATCGCGGGGTGTCCTGGAGGAAAAGCCCTCGTCGCGCCTTTCCGATGAACATACACTTTCTTCATGCCACCATCGACAACATGCTCTTCGACCTTCGCGATATTATGTGCTACATCGTAGATTAACGCCATGTCAAGCTGATCCGCTGCCTTTCCGAATGTTTTCTCGAAGGACTCCCTTGTCCAGTGCGTGATCATCTGCCTGTTGACCCAGGCGAAATTCGCTGCAGATGCCATGGCACCGATATAGTCCTCTACTTCTCGACTCTTCGATGGTGCGCATGCAAGTTGTCGATCAGGAAGTTTGATTCCATACTTTACGATGGCTCTTTCCATAACCCGCAGGTAGTCGCTGCATACTTGATATCCGAAACCTCGACTACCGGTATGAACGAGGACTAGTATCTGACCCTCCTTCTTGATTCCAAGCCTATCAGCGACAGCGGAATCAAATATCTTGTCAACTTTCTCAATCTCAAGAAAATGATTCCCACTTCCTAGGCTTCCCAGTTGTGGACTGCCTCTTTGTTTGGCTACGCCAGAAACCTTGTCAGGGTCCGCTGTCTCCATGCATCCATTTTCTTCGCAATGCATGCGATCTTCGGACCATCCGTAGCCGTGGTCGACCGCCCATTCCACACCCTCTCGGGTAACCTTTTCCAAGTCTCCGGTGGACAACCTGCCAACCTTCCCCCTGCTTCCGAGGCCAGAGGGCACGTTCACGAACATTGTGTCAAGTAATTTGGACAGCATCGGACGGACTTCTGTCTCGGTAAGGTTCGTTCGAATAAGGCGTACTCCGCAGTTGATGTCGTATCCAATTCCTCCTGGGCTCACAACTCCTTCGTCGTAATCACTCGCAGCTACTCCACCAATCGGGAAACCGTAGCCCTCATGACCGTCCGGCATGGTTATCGACCACTTTTGCAGACCGGGAAGTGTTGCTACGTTGGCACATTGTTGAAGAGTCGCGTCGGATCGCATTTTCTCAATAAGTGCGTCATCCGCATAAATGCGTCCTGGCACTCGCATTCCAGTCTGTGTGTCCTGGGGAATCTCCCAAATGTACTTGTCGACGCGTTTTAGCTGTACGTTGCTTGAACCGTGTCCGTATGCTCCTTGAGACATCCCATTCACCAAGAGAATTTCTGAGATGAGCAGCCCACTGATTTAAAGAGTCGGTGCCAAATCGTTGGTTTCAAAGCGCCTCGTACTGGTCGATCCTCTCTTCAATCATCTTGAGGCTGTCTTTCCAGAAGTCAGGTTTCTTGATATTTATTCCAAATCGAGAGGCAAGCTCGGCAGGGGTTCCTTCCCCTGTGCTTGCTAGGAGAGATTCATATTCTGACACGAAAGATGCACCCTGCTTCATGTATCTCGCGTAGAGGCCTAGCCCGAAGAGTAGGCCGAAGGCATAAGGGAAGTTGTAGAAGGATAGTGCCGTACTATAGTAGTGAGGTTTCCAAGCCCACATGTATTCGTGTAAGTATGCGTCGTCTAAGCCGTCACCGTATGTATCTTTCTGTGACTGACTCATCATCTCACAGAACTCGTCAGCGGATAACTCGGATTTTTCACGCCTTTCGAATACTTGTTTCTCGAACAGGAACCTTGAGGTAATATCAACGATGACTTGTGTTGATGATATTAGTGATGATTCTAGCACGGCGAGTTTCTCATCCCTGCTTGAGGCGTGAGCTAGAACCGCGTCAGAGACTATTGTCTCACAGAAGATTGAAGCAGTCTCAGCTAGAGTCATAGGAGTTCGAGTCTGCAGAACAGTTTTGCCAACTTGGCATTCGTTATGGTATGCATGTCCTAGTTCATGCGCTACAGTTGAGACTGCATCTAATGAGCCATCGAAATTGCATAGAACCCGCGACTCATCTACGGCAGGCACTTCCATGCAGAACGCCCCTCCCCGTTTTCCATCTCGTGGTTCAGCGTCGATCCAGTTATGTTGGAAAGCTCGTTCAGCCAGTCTTGCCAACCGGCCGCTGAAGGTGCCAAATTGTTCCACTATGAATTCTCGAGCTTCATCCCATGAGTAATGACGATCCACCGTACCTACAGGTGCGAAGAGATCCCACCAAGGGAGCGCATTACAGCCCATGCGTTTCGCTTTTGCTTTGAGGTATCCTCTAAAGTGGGGAAAGGACTCTTGCATAGTCTCAATCAGTGTGGTAAGAGTCTCTCGATCGATGCGAGCCTGATCAAGTGAAGCGTGTAAAGCGTCCACTCGTCCTCGCCGTTTCGATAACGTGACTACGGTCCCTTTCACACCGTTTAAAGCGGCTGCCAGTGGTTCGCGAACAGTCTTCCATGCCTCTAGTTCTGCTGTGTACGCTCGACGCCTTACGTCCGGATCTTTATGGTGACCTAGGTTCAAGATTGCTGTGATCGGCATCTTCTCTTTCTCCCCGTCTAATTCGAATTCCACAGTCAGCTGAGAGCAAATTGTTCCTTGGAGTTTGGACCAAGCGTTTCCGCCACTTAGTTCGAGTTCTCCGGCCAGAGATTCTTCTGGTTCACTCATCAGGTAGCGGCTTTGTTCTAAGACCTCTTTCAAATAGAATGCATGCTCCTTGCTCGGGCCGGGTAAGGCCAAAATAGCAGGGAGACTTTCACCCACACTCCTGGTCCAGCCATGGAAAAGTACGTCAATTTTCTTAATCCGGGTTTGAATTATCTCAAATTCTGACTCTGCACGTTTCGCAGAAGCATTGTACGAGTCGGTAGTCACAAAGGAGGCTATGAAGGCGCTAATGGTGCTGAGGAGACGTAGCAGAGAGTTCATGCGAGTTATGTATCCGTCGGCGATCTCTTTCGGCCGAGAGGTGTCAGGAGGAGTTAGCCCGGATTCGGTCCGTCCGATTCCATACTGGGTACAGTAAGCTTCGAGTTCAGTAATCTGTCCCTTGAGACTCTCAATCGCTGTTCTGAACTTTTCCGATTCCAAACTTGGATAAACATTGGATAGGTCCCAGTGCGGCAGCGATCCAGCTTTAATCATAATTCAACACGGTTGCAGGTAACAGAGCATCAATCTGTCTGCGGAAAATCACCGCTAAATAGATCTTCAAGCGCTCTCCTTCCGGACGGAGGAGGTTCTTCTGCCGCGTACCCTAAAGAAAACATAACCACGGGTCGACCTACTTTATCACCGACAATTTCACGCACCGCGTCTTCATCAAAATCACCCACCCAAACGGTTGACAGCCCGAGGTCCACAGCTGCCAACATTGCAAATGATCCGGCTATTGTAGCATCCTGCAAACTGTACAGTTCCCGCCCTCGGACGCCATACTTGGGCTCGGAACGCGAAGGATCAGTACAGAAAACGAGACAAACGGGTGCCTCTTCAATGAAGCTCTGACCATGCGCGGCCTTCGCGAGGGCTTCGCGCTTGGACTTTTCTCGAAAAACGTACACGTGGTAAGCTTGTAAGTTGCCCGCAGAAGGGGCTAGGTTCGCAGCCTCAAAAATCCTTCGTAGCTTATCCTCTTCGACTGGCTTTGGCTTGTAGGAGCGAACTGAACGTCGCCGCTGTAACACGTTGAAGAACTCCATCATACTCACCGTAACTTAACTTTCAGCAACATCATCGGCCTGAGAAGAGTTTCGAATATAGACTAATGACTGTTCGGGTCTAGTGGATTGCGTCGCAAGCGCCAGACCCACTTGTGCGTTAAAGTTTGAAGTGAGAATTGGTGACGTTAAGGGCATCTTCACCATATCCTGCCTTAAGGAGAGCTAAAGGTCATCTCACCGGCCACTATTCGCTTATGCCGTACGTCATGTTCTTCTCCCTCTCATTTATTAATAATTGAACAAAAATGCCTTCCCTTCAGTGGCTTCTAATGAGTAGGTCAGTCAGGGTACGTTTTGCTTTCATGTCGGTGATTTTGCTGGCGATACTCGTCTCCTCCAGTAAGTTCAGTTTAGCCTACGGACAGTCGTATCCGAGCATCACATCATACAGAGTTACCGGCGCACCAGATTATAATGCTCCTGGAAACGAAACTTTCTGGAATGCGATCGATTGGACGAATGTGCCTCTCGCAGCATCAGTCTCACCCGGAGGCGGTCAAACTTCAGAAGTTTCAATTAAATCAGCGAACGATGGATTCAGCATCTACGTCCTACTGAAATGGACCGATAAGGTTGGACCATCTTTTGGCACCGACAGTGAAGCCTACAGCGCTCCGAATGGAACGCTAATTCCTCTGAGCGAAGACGTTACGAGAAATGTAACTCAACTTTTCTACAATTCCACATATTACTATCCGGATAGAGTTGCTGTGCTCTGGTTTATTGAGGGTAGTAGACAGCAATCACCCGCAATGGAACTTGGCTCGAGCGGAGCTATAACTGGTGGGGCCGCTGACATTTGGCATTGGCAGTCTACGCCAACAGACAATAACCCCAACGATTCGGCGTTCCCGGGAGGATACACGGATCCCGCAGGGAATGCCATCTATCCGAATGACAACATGTCCTTCGCAGAAGACGATTTCACTAACATGACAGGATTCTTCGTGACTGCTGGCAACTTTGGAGCTGGCGCACCTAACTTAGACCCATACGCGGACCCGTTCATTATACACGTTGGGAACGCGTTTTCTGATTTCAATAAGACATGGTCAGTTGAGATGGTAAGAAGCTTCACAACATCCGATCCAATGCATCAAGTTCAACTGAAAGCAGGAGCCACCTACTATACTGCATTCGCAGTCTGGAACGGTCTACTGGGGGAATCGGCTCATATCAAGTCGGTCTCGCAATGGTATACCATAACAGTCAGCGATAACCCTCCACCCTACCTGCCGACAACTCTCACTACCCAAACTCCGACAGTTGCCCCCACACTCGCAGCCACAGTCGGACTGGGGCTCCTAATTACAGGCATCATAATCGGAATCGTAGTTAGATCCAAGAACAAGAGTTGACAATATGGAGCCTGAAAGCAACCCATCACCCCCGAAGCACGAAAAATCTCGACGCAACTTCCTGAAAATTGCAATATCATTTTCGGCACTGCTTCTAATAGGAGGAATCACCGCACTTACCAGGTCCCTGACAAACCCAGCTCCACAAGGCCAGAACACTGCGCTGGCGTTTCCGCGAGTCAAAGTAGCACAGTTAAGCGATCTCCAGACTAACCAACCCGTTCTGTTCAACTACCCTCTCGATAACGAACCGAACATACTAGTAAAGTTAGGACAGAAAGCCGACTCGGGCGTCGGGCCCGACGGCGATATCGTCGCCTACAGCGCCCTTTGTCAACACCTAGGTTGCGTCTTTGGGTTCCAAGCTACCGGAACGTCACCGAAATGTAATTCAGCATACACAGCGAGTTCGCCGGTCGGATACTGCTGCTGTCACGGCAGCATTTTCGACTTCCTGCATCAAGCACGGGTCGTATCTGGACCATCACCAAGACAACAACCCCAGGTTATACTCGAACTCGATGGCTCAGGAAACATCTACGCAGTCGGGATGACACCGCCGACGATTTTCGGACATAATACGGGATCATCTGACGTCTCGTCAGATCTGCAAGGCGGTACTCCTGTAACATGACAATAGAGAGGGATACCAAGACAGGTCGCCTGGCCAAATGGCTCGACACACGTTTGGGCCTATCCTACCCCTTACTCCGGCCAGTGCCCGCTTACGCGATAAACCCATTCTATTGGCTTGGTGCACTGCCCGTAGTCGCTTTCCTCATTCAAGGCATAACAGGCGTAATCATGATTCTATATTACGTGCCTACCCCTACCGCCGCCTATACGTCCACGCTATACATCTTCGATCGAGTATACTATGGTAGATTTCTAGAAACAGTTCACCTGTATACAGCCTATGCCATGATCATGCTCGCTTTCATGCACATGATGCGAGATTACTTTGTTTCCGCCCATAAGAAACCACGGGAGATCATGTGGATAGTCGGAATGATAATGGGCTTCGTAACGTTAGGATTTGGATTCACTGGATACTTGTTGCCGTGGACCGTAGTGTCGAAATCCGCGACCGATGTCGGAGTTGGAATGATCGACGCGCTGCCTCCGCTGATTTCTTCTAAAATAAGCTTTCTAGTAGTCGGCGCAGGAGGAGACGCCACGGAATTATTACGATTCTACGACCTGCATATTATTGTGCTCCCAGCAGTCTTGCTTGCACTCTTGACAATCAAGTTGTACATGCTTGAGGCCCACGGAATATCAGAGCCAACTGGCTCGAAGAAAGATACGGAACAAATCCCGATCTTTCCAGACGTCACAATATATCTCATGGAGCTCGCAGCAATGTTCGGAGCCGCCATGCTTCTAATCTCGGTGCTTTTTCCGCTGACGCTTCCTCCACCTTACACACCAGCATTAGCATCACAATCAATTCCGCAGCCAGATTGGTACTTCCTCTGGGTCTATCAAATACTCAAGATTTCAGTCTTCGAAGGACCAGGCCTTCCGATTGCACTTGGCGTGGTAACATTGATCTTTATCCTACTCGTTTTGCTACCATTCATCGACCGCGGCAGTTCTAGAGCAATAGTTCAAAGACCGATCTTCGTCACGTTAGGATTAATCTTCATTGGAGAAATCATCGTGCTAGCAGCCTGGGGACTGTTGACGCCTGGTCAAATCATCCCGCTTGGACAAGCGTTACTGGTACTAGGAGGAGCTGCACTGATAATAGTGGTGATTTCGTTAAGTGCATTTCATTTCTTCGCAGGAAACGCTAAGCATACTGGGTCACCGAAGAACACGACGGGTAAGTTCAACACGTCTGCGATAACAGCTGCTTTTGCAATAATTGTTTCAGTCGGGGCGCTGGCGATTGGGACTTCCCTCTCGAGCATGGCACACATCATTCTGAACGGAGCAGATTTGATCTCAGTAGCCACGCTCGGAGCCGGACTGTCCACTCTAGCGCTGACGATCGTCGCGTCGCTTTTCCTTCTTTACATGTCCGACCGCACTACAGGCAGACTCAGAATGAGAATCGAATTCTTTGAAAGGATTGCGAGATCATGGAACTGAACAAAGTCACACTAAGCCTCTTGATATGTCTGCAGCTTATCTCGACCACGTTCCTATGGTCGCTTAATGCCGCCGACGTCATCAGTGAAGTGAAATTCGCCGTCTTCCTAGCGATTGACCTGTTATGCTTTGCCATGGTGGCTTATTCCTATCGAAAACTGAAGAGAGGCGTCCTGGTTAGTCCCGTCTGGATACTGTTGGGGTCAATTGGATTAATTGTGTTATTATTTTCAGGCCTCTTCTTTCCATAGGCGAGCCGCTGCTCACACTCTATGAAAATGATGCGTGAATGAGTGCAGAATCAATTCTTAGGTTCAAGTAACGCGCCCTTGTGACTAGGTGGGTTCAATGTCAGTCGATAAAGATTCCTCTTGCGCTCATGTTGTGGAGAGGCTTTCCTAAGATGCTGGATATGGCAGAAAAACTAGACAATAGCGAGAACTTCGGCGACGTTTTCGAGATTGTCAAGAGATCGGTTAAGGAACAATTGGGAAAAGAACGGGCAGGGCTGATGCTCGTGCTTGCAGATCTCCCAATGCATCTTGGTGCTTTTCATGGCGTGGGCACTAATTCTATTGTTATGAACCGGGCGCTCCTAGATCGAATAGTGAAAGGCGGAAATTCGAGGATTCAAGTCAACTCGTTTGTCTACTCGATACTGCTTCACGAATACCTTCATTCTTTAGGAGTAATCGAGGAAGAAGATGTTAGAAGTCTAGTACGAGACATTTCATTGAAAACTTTTGGAAATGATCATCCGGCATCCAAGATTGCTGCTGAAGGCCCCTGGTCGATGCTTCCGCGATCATGGACACCTGAACAGGTTGAGTCAGACTTTGTTCCTAAGTCTCATCGCGAAATGGAATTAATCAAGGACTTCGATCGTTCACATTCCAGATACATCGGTTGATTGAACTGTGCGATTATTCGGCACTCCAGGAATAACCACACTTGGTGCACGTAAACCTCTGCATGGATCTTTCCTGCCTCACTCCAGCATGCTCACCTGAAACCAACCCGAGACTATGAAATGCCTCCTTATTGCCGCAACGAGGGCATATTTTAGCGACCTTCCTGTACTCCAATTTCGAAGGATCTAGTACATCAACAACGCCCGCAGAACTTTCGCGTGGCGCTATCTTCACGACATCGACTATCTCCGTCCTTATTTGATAACCGCACTTGGAGCACACAAGGCCTTCCCTGGTTTCCTTCATGTAGGCACCGCATTTCTCACAGAATTTCAACAATTCACCCTCTTTTGAAACCTCACCTGAAGAGAACTACCGCTCACCTTTGTCGTCAGTGAAACGGATGAATGACGCTTGGTAAGCCATTAGGGTGGCCTTACTTCCGCCTTACTTTCGCCGCTTTCTCTTATGCAACTTCGTTTTTTTCAGCTTTCCGAATCGACGAAGAACAGTCGTGGCTGCAGATTCAACGATCAGCCTTCTTCCGTCAAGCCTGACGTGCAGCATTGCTCCTTTACCGAATGGGAAGTTCGAATCAGTTGTCAGTTTTGTTGGGAGGTATATGCGCGGCGATTCATACACTCTGCCGTCTGGCATTTTTTTCTTCGTTATCACGTAACTAGTTACTGCTTCCCTCATGCTTTGACACTTTCGGGTTCAAAATTAGACGGATATTCCGATTGAGATAACGGATAGTACCGCAAACATGTAAAATTGGCTAGTCACGTACGATTGGTTTGCGGCTTTTCAGTGTCAATCTCGAATGTAGCCATGTACAGAACCATGTAAAGTTTCCAGAGCCAAAAACCTCAGGCCAATTTGGCTCTGCGGCGCCTAAGGAAAATGAAGAGAAAGCCGAATGAAAGGCCGGCTACAATTGATTCCACTGGAAAACCAGGCAGACCGACACCCCAGTACGGGTTTCCTTCTTGACTTGACACGGTGACTTGCTGAGCCGTCGTCAACGGACCCACAAAATTGGCGGCCTCTACCAAGGGTTGTTGCGGTGATTGGTTGAAGTCGAACGAGTTCATCATGTTGTTCGCCGTCATGTCTCTGGTTCCTAGCAATGGCAGGTTGAAGTTGTCTTCAGCCAGTCGCAGGAGGGATGCGAATTCGTATTGAGTGTGGTCGATGAACGCATGTTTCGCCCACGGTGAGATTACGAGGGTTGGTACTCTGAAGCCTTCTCCGAAGGCGTCGACCTGTGGGGGAGGGACATGGTCGTAGAAGCCGCCATAATCGTCCCAGGTGATTATTATCGCAGACGACTGCCAGTACTGGCTCTGCATGACCTGGTTCACCAGGTATGAGACGTAATCCATTCCACAGTCACTCCTTGCAGGTGGATGTTCACTTGGCAGTCGCCCCTTGCATGCGGCTGGGTAGGTTGGGGGAACCCAGCCACCGGGGATAATCCATGAGACGGCGGGGAGCTGGCCGTTCTGGATAGCGTTGACGAAGGCCTGCGTATTCCTCACGTGCTCAACAAGCTGATCAGGATTGTTCTGGAAGTATGTGAAGAGGGGTAGGACATCCCAAATGTTGGGTTTCGTTGGTCTAGCCTCACCATCATACCATGACCACTGCACGTTCGCGTTACTCAGTTCCTGAGCAAGCGTTGACCAGTCCAGAGAGAGGCCTTGCCAATTATAATCTGACGGAGGATTGTCTACTACTCCGCCGTTCTGTATCCACTTGCAGGGAGTTTGAAGACAGAGTGGAGGCAGGTTGCTCACAGGCCCGTTTGTTCCAGAGACAATGTATAGGTGGTTCGGAAAGCTCGGGCCCATCATGGAAGAGAAGAAGTTGTCATCCAACACGTACTGATTAGCGTAATCCCAGTAGTACGGTATGTCACTCCTATCATAGTACCCCATCGTTAGAGTACTGCCCTCCGCAGCAACGAACCCATCCATCTTTCCGTTATCATAAGCCATGTGCGCAACTGACCATGCGTGACTCAAATCTCTACCAATTGACTCGGTGTCGAGATGAAACGGCGCAGCAGAATTAACTGGTTGAAGATCGTCCGGATCAGCCACTCCCGGCGGAAGTTCATCTCCCCAGATCATAATCGGTTGTGTCACGTTCAAATGGAACGGATGAACGTACCCCAGGCTTGTCTGGTTAGGGTCAAGTGGAATAGAAGTATCAAGGGAAAGCCCATTCACACCCGGATACGTTCCGAAATAATTATCGAACGAATGATTCTCTTGAACGATGAAGATCAAGTGTTGAATTCTTGAAGTCCCGTAAGCGTAAGTGACGGTTGTAGAAGTGACACTGAGGCCCAGCGCTAGGATAACTAGAATTGAGACCACGAGAATCTGTCTCATGTCTCAAAGCCTCTTGCATGACTTATGGGTATAAAAGACGTTGTGAACGTATCGTACAGCGGTGTAGAGGATGGCTTCATGAACTTCATCGGTATCGACCTCGCAGGATCGCCTAATCGTCCAACTGGCTTCTGCGTAGCAGATTCCAAATTGCGAGTTGAATGCAAAGTTCTCCATACTGATAAGGAGATACTTGAAGCGGTCGAGAAAGCGGCAGGCGTGATTGCTGCTATTGATGCTCCGTTGGCTTTACCTAAAGGCCGTCACTGCCTTGAGGAGCACTGTCGAGGCCGCGTTCATTTCCGCGCATGTGATCGAGTACTGTCTCGAATGCGAATAAAGTATTTCCCGATTACGATTGGACCTATGCGTATGCTTACTTCACGGGGTATGCTCCTCGCTAAGAAATTAAAGCGACTGGGGGTTGAATCGATAGAGACTTTCCCCGGAGGCGCACAAGATATACTTGGCATCCCAAGAAAACAGGCGAGTCTGGAAGCGCTTCAAAGAGCATTGGCAGGAATTTGCACAGGCGACGTCCTTGAGCGAGAGTTAACAGGGGATGAACTCGACGCCATCAATTGTGCGTTGGTAGCTAGGGATTATGCGAGTGGAAGTTATTTGGCGATCGGTGATCCGTCAGAAATACTCATGATTCTGCCCCGACCAAAGTAAGGCCTGGCACAACAAGCATGCAATAACACAATCATGATTTCACGGTAGCTAGCTGTCCATCATCCGTTTAACTATGTGTCTAGCTGACTCATTGGGTTTCGGAGCCCTTGATTGAATTAGCTGCAGTCGCGCCCATTTGTGGAGAAATGGACGAGCCCGTACGTGCCGAGTCTGAGCAGTTAATCAGTGCTCGATTTGCTTCCTACCTCTCTGATGAATCGGGTTTCGGCCCAGGGAAAGCCTCCATCTTGTTCATTCCGAAAAGTGAACTTCAAGTGGCTCAGTTTCTGAAAGAGATGAATGAGAAGAGAATCCCAGTCACAATATCGGGAGGACGCACTGGGATTGTTGCAGGAGCCGTCCCTGAAGGGGGTGCCTTGCTCTCGCTGGATAATATGAATGAAATTACCGCTATCAAGTGGGATGAGCAGAGCGAAGAGTGGCGACTCACATGTCAACCTGGAATTAGACTTAGAGATCTGCAGCAGAAGATAACAACAAAGAGCTTTGGGAGAGAGACTCACGATGCTGAATGGAAAGATCTTCCGCGATTCCTGAACGATCCCTCTCAGTACTTCTATCCTCCCGACCCAACCGAGGACACTGCTTCACTGGGCGGGACTGTTGCAACCGATGCGTCGGGAGCAAGAACATACCTCTACGGACGCACGCGTGAACACGTCAGAACCATCCGAGTCGTCTTACCAAACGGAGAGGTACTCGATCTGCATCGCGGCGAATATCTCACGGACTCCAAGAGCATTCGGCTGCGTCACCTTGACGGCACTACGACTGACATACCATTGCCAAAGTACGAGCGACCGAACGTCAAGTGTGCAACTGGCTACTTCAGTAAGAAGAACATGGATCTGCTCGACCTTTTCATCGGATCAGAAGGCACGCTTGGAGTGATAACATCCATCGAAATCGCGTTGAAGAAGAAGCCGCAAACAGCCATGTTCTTAGCGTTCTTCTCATCAATTGACGATGCGATTGCATTTGTCACGCAGGTTCGCTCGACAGCGCGAAATAATGACAAAATGTCAGTTTACTCATTGGAGTACCTAGATTCCAACTCACTCAGACTCTTACACGAAATCAATGAAGATGGAAAACTGGGGATGAAATTACCCACGGACAGGGCGGCAGCCATCTTGTCGGAATTTCAGTCCACAGAAACCGCTATTGAACTCCTCGTTGAATACCTCCAGTTACACCATTCGCCTGTAGACGAAACAATTAGCGGTATCGACGAACGCGACAAAGAGCGATTACGAACATTGAGACACTCGATTCCTGAGGCAATAAACCAAATAATTGCCAAGAGGAAGACCGATATCCCAAGATTGCATAAATTAGGAACAGACACAGCTGTGCCAGACGAACGACTCATCGACATCATGAAGATCTACGGTGACCGACTCGTTGAGAGTAAGCTGGAGCACTACGTGATCGGCCACATTGCGGAGAACCATCTTCACGTCAATATTCTTCCCCGTTCTCTTTCAGAGCTAGAGAGAGGTGAGCAACTTGTACGCATTCTTGCGCAGGACGCGGTTGCTATGGGCGGGGTGATTTCAGCCGAGCACGGAATAGGGAAAATGAAGCGGAACTTTTTGGGACTGATGTTCCGAGACGAAGAGATCAAAGGAATGATATCTACAAAACGCGCAATTGACCCCAACTGGATCCTTTGCAGAGGAAATATCTTCAGCGAATAGCCCGAGTCACACGATCACGAGTTAACGCTCGAATTGAGAAGTATAACCTTCAGACCGAAGAAGTAAGAGGTAAGATCACCAAATGGAGATAAAGTGCGCTGAAAAAATTGCGGAGGAATTATGGGACTTAGACGTGACCCCCTGGAAGAAATACTGGGTTCCCATTTTTCGAGAATTCTCCCGAGAACTCATCCGCATCGCAAGGCTCAGCCCAGGACAACTTATCCTAGACGTCGGTACAGGCACAGGCATAGCTGCATTCGAAGCCGCAAAACGAGTGGAACACGGATTCGTGATAGGAATAGACCGTTCACCGAAAATGATCAGCGCAGCTCGCGCAAACAACAAACTTCGAAACGTATTCTTCATTGACATGGACGGAGGCCACATGCTGTTCCCGGATAGGCTATTCGCTCGAGTCCTATCAAATTGTGGAATCTCACCTGGCACATTTCCACAAACCAGTAGGGACATTTTCAGGGTGCTGCACGATGACGGTATTGTGATCCTTAATGATTGGCACTTAATTGACGTGCCTCCTCACAGGACTTTTAGCGAAACCCTACGAAGATATAGAACGGATAGTCCATCTCGAAAACTGCGTAGATGGCGGGAAGCACTTGCCATTTTAGAGAGCGTCGGAAATCAATATGGCGATTCTGAAAGGGCAGTATTGCAAACCGCAGGGTTCAAGAGAATAACTGAACGAACAAAAAACTTTCAGATAGCTCTTCCGAGCATGCAAGCCTACTTGAAAATGAGGTTTGAGAGAATCGCACTTAGGCAAGAACTCCTCGAATTGTCTCCAAGTCGTCGACGCAGGCTCCTAACGGAACTGAAAAGAAGTTTAGCACAGCACATGCACAACGGACAATTCACATTCAATTGGAAAGTGCGTTTCATTTCAGCTGCAAAACAATGAAAGTGATCACGAAGATTCAGCTATTTGCGAGGCGACTCGAGCTGCCCAAGACACGATTTTCGTGCAGCGCTCCAAGTGAACCCGTGCCTGGTATGCTGCTCTTCCCTCCTCAGTCTTCAAGTCCAATCCTGTAAGCTCACGGCATTTGCACGTACCAAATTCCTTAACGAAAGCCGAGTAGAATCGGTCCACCGTCCCATAACATCGATCACGACTCTCTTCAGCAGAATCCCGTCCCACAGCTAATCCGATTCGCATGATTCCGCCGGTTAATGCTCCGCACACGTCACCATTTCTGCTCAGACCACCACCAAAACCCGTAGCAACTCTTGGAATGACAGTTTCGACCTTGCCAAGCAACACATCTTGACTGCTGGCAAGCAGGACAGCCTCCGCGCAGTTGTACCCAGAATTGAACAGACGCACCGCATTATCCTCAGGAGTCATACTTCAACTGACCCGCGAAGAAGGCAATATACACTCTGTATGAGTTTCTTAAGGGAAAGACATCAGACTACCGCAAGTCGAGGTCACAATGCACACAAGGCCTGTAAGGGCTCGCGCCACATCGCGTGCAACGTTCACAAATCTTGTTCAAGTACGTATAGCAACTGCAGCAGCGTAAATCCAATTCGCTTCCAGCGTCAAGTGAGAAGTCGGAGATATCGTGCAGATCAGAAACTATTTCCACACTACTACTCACCGCTTTTCACCTCCATTCAACTTCACTAAGGAGGAAGTATTCATACACGAATTTAGATCGGGGAATCGAATAACATTGAGCCTTATCGTTGGAAGCGCTGCCTGCGCTACGTTCATGATACTCCCAACACCTTGTAATGTCAACTTATCATGTGATAAAGCCTTCTTTACGTACTCATCTGAGGACCCTAATCAGCCTACGTTATTAAGGCAATTAAGAAACCTACGCCAAGCAGCAGAATCGTCAACAGAATCATGACCACGTTCAGCCCTAGCGCAGGCACTAATTTCGATGTGTTTTCATATTCTTTCATCACGATGCATGAGGCTTTGTAAGCAATCGGAAGTGCGATTAAGGCTACTAGGACGCTTGCCGGGACAAATCCAAAGAGAACGGAGCAAATGATCGAGATATATGTTACAGCGGTTGCAATCAAATACAACACTGCCGCGCGCCGGCGACCTAAAAGTATCACTAAATGTTTCCTTCCACCGAGTTTGTCGGCCTCGACGTCCGGAAATTCATTAAGGAAAAGTAACAGACCGACTAGTATTGAGACAGGAATGAAAATAGCTAAGGCGACATAATCCACATTCCCGGTCTGCGTGACGTAAACCCCGAGACCCATCACTCCAAAACCGGATCCAGCAACGATCTCACTCAGTGCATGAATTCTCGAAATAATCGGCGTATAGAATACGATGGCAATTGTTCCGTAGACGACCAAGGGCAAAAGAACGAAAAAGAACAGCGTGAGAAAGTATACACCGATCGCTCCTGCAATAGCAAGATACATGATGGCGGCTAGCAACGCAGAGGACCCCTTCATCTTCCCATTTACGAGGATCTCTACGCCTCCACTGAACGGGGTCTTCACAGTTCTAAAATCAATCAATGATTTATAATCGAAATAATTATTGAAGGCGTTCACAGAGGCATGCAACAATAAAGCCGCAAAAGAACCGCAACCGCGTTAACGACGCTGAAGGTTCTATGAGAATAGAAAGCTGCAGAGAGGTTCGTTACAACAATTACGACAGCGAGCGGGAGAAAATTAGGCCGAGCGATTGATATCAGGTTGTTCAAGACATTCACACTCCCAATTCCAAATTATGCTGATCCCTGAGCAGTATGTTACAACGCATGATACCATTATCCCCTATTCGAGTCGTGATGTGAAATTCTCCCACTGCATATCGATTCGTTGCTTGTGTCACATCTATGAAAAGATAACTGCTAATTTCGTGGGTCCTGACCGGGAACCTCATAATGTTCGATTTGCCTCTTGTGAAGAATATGGTGATGATTCTTGTCCGGTCTCAGTGAGGAACGGGTTAAGTCTATTGTTGACGAGAAATTCAAGCCCATGCAATGCCCTAGATGCGGAAAATCAATTTGGGAGATTGGGAATATCCACATGCCGGACAGAACTATGAAGATGTTGAACCTGCGAATAATTAGATGTACATCCTGCGGTTACGCGTCTGAATGGTAGCACAATTAACTACGGATGACTTGAAGTCTGTGTCAGCCTGCAGCTTCCGTAAAGCGCTTGCCGAATACTCCTGACCAGAAGATAGTTGCTCCCAACCAGAACCACGAACGTCAATCCGACAAACCAAGGTTGATAGATCGCTAGACTCATGGCCAATGCTTCTGTTCCCGCAGTCTGTATGAGATTCCCTAAGAATAGCCCGGCACAGGTAGGACATGCAGTAAACAGTCCTATGATTGCTCCGAATCCCCCCACCCAGCGAAGGCCGACGCCTTTCGGTTTGTTGTCAAACGTGAAGTGCCCTAACGCAACATTAAGCCCGACCAGCAAAGAGACGACCATCATCAGTATCACATTCATCGGAATCAGTAACAACCCGAGATGATTGGTTAAATACACAGTGAAGATTGGAATGAAACCGGGTCCATCGCAGCAGACGGTCGTCACAATGGAAGGAATATTGACGAAATAGTCTGCTGCAAAATTCCGATCTGGCCGATAGATGATGATACTAGACACAGCGGCGTAGAATAACCCGTACAGGACGGCAGAGATTAGTAATGTGCGTAAGTATCTTCGAGTCCCGAGAATTCTGCCCACGAGCGATGTGAGACATGGCCAACTATTTTGCACAGATGCGTATGAGCTCAAGAACAGCTTGATCCCTAGTAGTGAAGCACACAATCCGACTATGGATAAACTGAACGTTAAGTAGGCTAGCAACTTCAGTGCATGCAATACTGGATTCGTAAATACCTTAACGGATGATGCGAGCAGCCAGTAGATCATGAGAGAACTCCCAACTGTCAGTATACCGAGCATAACATTGATGATTCCAGTCTTATGCTCGCGGCGGGTTGACATACCGAGCCGCCATGTTTCATGATACTGCTACGGGGTTAGCTAGCTTTCTCTCAATCGCTTCTCTATGAATACTGTTCATCGTGCAGAATGGGATTATTCGACCATCGGGGAGACCATAATGAATCCCGCAGCGTTGCACTCTCTCAAGGTCGAAATTGTACGGGTCCATAAAATGCATTGCACCGATCATTATCACTTGCCGCATTAACCGTCCGAGCGCGTCGTAAGTTCCCTCTCGAACTACACCGCTCACTAATGGCCTGACAACTTTCAGATTGAGGTGTTTGAGGCTTTGCACCATTTTCAACTTCGCTCGAATAGTGTGACCCGCTTTGGCTAATTCAGCCACATCATTCATGCTGCTCATGAAGGCATCAACATCAGCGTATCTTGTGATTGGGGTTATCCGACCGTTCTCAACGAACACGAAGGTGGCCATACCACAGTGCTCATGCATTGTAAATTCCGGAAATCTCGTTCCTTTCAATGCCCCAACAGCTCGAGCAAATGGGACGACGAATGGAACTGGCAGAAAATCGCCTCGCCGAATCTGTCCGTCCGTTTGTTCTTCAACTAATCTCATGAAATCAGGGATTGTGATTCGGTACTCTGCGAGTTTGTTGCGATCAATCCTTCCAGTTACAGAGACAGGTTGGACGTTGACGCATCGTATTACGTCATGATTCTTTGCGGCGAACTTGACTATTCGGCCAAGTTGATTATCATTTACGCCTTTGACGAGCGTGACTACAAGAATGGCGCTATCATGTTCCAGCGATTTCAGATTCTCAATAGCCCTTAGCTTTGTTGGAAGCAAGTCGAGTCCTCGAGTGATCAAATAGGGATCTGACGTTACTCCATCAAATTGTAGGTAGAAACTGGACACATCTGCTGCCTTCAACCTCTTAAGGTATGGAACGTCGTTCGCTATTCGGACGCCGTTTGTATTCACTTCCACATGGTGAATCCCCTTTGCGTGAGCATATTCCACAATCTCTGGAAGATCATCCCTCAGCGTTGGTTCTCCGCCACTCAATTGAAGTGCCTTAACTGCCACTGGCTTGTTCGCAGACAAATTATCTATGATGCCTTTTATTACGTCAATACTAAGTTCGTATTCGTATCCAGCAGATGCCGCGTTTGCGAAGCATATCGGGCATTTCAGGTTGCATCGATTTGTTACGTCGATGATTGATAGGATTGTCTGAGATTTATGATTCTGACAAATTCCACAATCGTATGGGCATCCGTTCACTGTTTGAGTTCGCGGATTCTCAAGTCCATCCCCTACAACCGCGTACTTCCGAGCACGTTGCCATTGATCGAAATCTGACCAATACAGATCCTTATACTCACCGTGATGAGGACAGGATTTACGCATAACCACCATTCCCGCCTCTTCGCTCAGCTTACCCGGAATCACCGCATGGCATTCTGGGCATATGCTTGACACAGCTTTCAGAAAATTCTCCATATGATCGCATCCCAAATATGCCATTAAACCTTGGGCCGTGAGCGCTCCACCTAAACTTTGGTTATGTACAATGTAGAGAGTAATTTCTTACGAGTTATACGGTTACTCGGAAAAGATTACCTATGTGCAATAACATGTGGCAGCCTCGGTAACGGGCACTTGCAGGTCACAAATTACGCGCTAACCATGGACTTGGATTTCCGGAAACTGAAGTTCACTGGAAGAGTCCGAATTCGGCTGCGATCAGAGCAGGATGCTGTTTTGAACTCTGTCGGACTCACGATTCAGAGCATAGTTCTGAATGAGAAAACGGTCGGCTTCAAACAGAACGGAGAGGAGCTGGTTGTTCAAACAGGCCCCTTTGACGGGATATTGGAAGTGGAGTATGCAGGGACCGTCCCGGATTCTTTGGTAGGAATCTACAGAGCCCCATACGACCATTCGCAGATTGTGACTACACATTTCGAGGCAGCGCAAGCGAGGCGGATGCTGCCCTGCGTTGATCATCCAGACGCTAAGGCCGAGTTTAGGATCGCTGTCAAGATTGATAAGGAATTGACCGCCATTTCAAACATGCCTGTAGAATCAATTGTTCCAGATGGAGAAAAGAAACTTGTAATATTCCAGAAGACTCCGCGAATGTCAACCTATCTCCTGTATCTTGGAGTCGGCAAGTTCGAAGAACGAACAGAGAAACTGGGGAAGACGGATGTCATAGTGGCGACGACACCTGGAAAAGTGAAGCTCTGCGCATTCTCTCAGGATGAAGCGAAGAAGGCGATAGATTTCTTCGAGTCATACTATGCAATCCCGTACAAACTTCCGAAGATACATTTGATCGCCGTGCCCGAGTTCGCGATGGGCGCGATGGAGAATTGGGGAGCAATTACCTTTCGTGAGTCAGCGTTACTCATCGACGCAAATAGCAGTACAAGAATGAGAAAACGTGTCGCCGAGATTGTGGATCATGAGTTGGCTCACCAATGGTTTGGAAATTTAGTTACCATGAAGTGGTGGGACGACATTTGGCTTAACGAGAGCTTCGCCACATTCATGGCGTCTAAAGTGGTCGATTCGCTTCACCCAGATTGGAGATTCTGGGAGGATTTCATGAGAAACGAAACAGCAGGAGCCATGGAAAGGGACTGCTTGAAGAACACTCACCCGATCCAGGTTCCAGTCAAATCGCCGGATGAAATCGAACAGATCTTTGATGAAATAAGCTACGGTAAAGGGGCGAGCATCCTTCGAATGATCGAAGCGTACATTGGAAAGGACTCGTTTGAGAAAGGCGTCCACCAATATCTCTCGAACCACGCCTACTCGAATGCTACTGGAAACGACCTCTGGAATGCGCTTGAAACAACCTCAAACAAGAAAGTGCAGAAGATCATGAGCGGATGGATCCAGCAACCAGGATACCCCATATTGACTGTAGAGGTGAGGGAGGGAAAACTGACTCTGCATCAAGAGAGATTCCTCATCTCCGGCGCCTCAGAGGAAGGAGTCTGGCCCATGCCAATCACACTGGAAATCAATGGCCACTTTCAGAGCATCCTTATGGATTCCTCCGATCAAACCCTGGACACAGAAACCCCCATCAAATCACTGAGAGTCAATCTTGATCGAACAGGATTCTATTTAGTACGCTACGTCGGATCAGAAAACTTACTGTGGAACAGCAGGCTCTCCGCCATCGATCAATGGGGAATAGTCTTTGACGCCTTCGCTTTCCTGGTGTCAGGAAAGATAGCATTCCCAGACTACATGAACATTCTCAAACGTTTCACAACAACAGTAGAGTACCTTCCAATCCACGAAATTTCTGACCAACTCTCGTTCCTAAATACGATCGCGCGGCCAAGAATAACCGACTTCTCTAGGACCTTTCATCGGTCTCAACTAGATTTGCTCCGCGAGAAGACGGATGAGAATGCACTCGTACTACGAGAAGCAGTCGCGAACAGGCTAACATTAGTTGACGAAAAATACGCACGCGAATTGGCCACCAACTTCAGAGAGTATGATAGTGTGCCTCCGGACATGAAGCAAGCTGTCGCACTAGCATACGCAAGGTCAACAGGAGACTATGATAACCTAATCGCTGCGTATAGAAAGAGCAACTCTAATGAGGACAAACTCAGACTTCTAACTGCAATGACGGCGTTCACGCACGCGCAACTCGTCAATCAGACATTGGACTTCACGCTGACTACGGAAGTCAAGAGACAAGACACAAGGCTCATACTAGTAGCTGCAACCGGAAATCCGGATGCGCGAAACGAGACATGGAAATGGCTGCAAGGGAACATTGGAAAATTGCAAGAGAGGTATGAAGGCACAGGAATTCTCTCTGGAACATACCTGTCCATCATCCCAATACTAGGCATAGGAAGAGTAGAAGAGGTGAAAGCATTCTTCACTCAGCACAAGATTCCCGATGCCGAAGTCGGTGTCCGTGCTGGGCTGGAGAGGCTGCTCGTATACGATCGGCTAGCCAGAACTCTCGCCTAGCCACCATATCCTAAGGAATTACGAATTAGAATCGCCCAACTAATAGCGAATCAAATCATCAGCAAGTTGATGACGAAAGGCATCGGTCAGACACAACATTTATAGCGACGAATTGAATTCGTTTTCTATCGAATTGAGTTCGATCGTAGATGGCCGACAAGAAAGATGAAATGTACGATGAATTGAAGAACGAAATTGCTCGTCTGCGTGAGGAAGTGCAGCGTATTTCAGGTTCTGCTCCTGCAGTGCCCGTTACTGAGAAGCGGAATCTTGGTCAATCAATATCAGAATACGTGAGTGACGTAGTTGAGAGTGTGACGTCAGGGATTACGTCTGAGATTCAGAAATCAGTTTTTGTGGATCCGACTGGAGTGTGGTTTGATCGACACGTCGCATCAGTTCAATCCAAATCGATGACTTCGCAGGAAGCACAGAAAGCCGCGACGCTGATGACGGCCATGGCAAGCGAGCATCGGCTGAGAATTCTCACTGAACTGCTCTACGGTGGTAGATACGCGAGTGAACTGGAGGCAGTGTTGAAGGACATTTCACCAAGCACGATTTCTAATCATTTGAAGATTCTGGAGGAATCTGGGCTGGTAGTTCAAGAAGGCAATCGCGGTAGATACCTGATTACTCTACCAGGCCGCATTGCATTGAAGATGGCCACTCGACTCGGACGCTTCCTGGACAGACGGCGATCCTGAGGCAGTTTGCCGCTGAATAAGATATTGTAAAAACAGTCTGAACGTGTCTATCAGTTATGAAGCGCCGGCTGGCTTCCTATTCCGTAGCCATGCAAAATTTTTTTTTTTTTTTTTTTTTTTTTTTTTTTTTTTTTTTTTTTTTTTTTTTTTTTTTTTTTTTACTTCTCCCCTTCTTCCTTCCCTCTTTTCTCTTTCCTTCCTCTTCTCCTCTTACCCTTTCTCCCCCCTCCTCCCCTCCCTTCTCTACCTTTTCCCCTTTCTCTTCTCCCCCTCCTTCCCCCTTTACACCACTTCCTTTCCCACTTCCTCTCTCCCTTCCTTCCTCTCTCCCTCCACCTCCCCTCTCCCTCCCTCCTCCCCTCCCCTCCCTCCTCTCTCTCTCCTCACTTCCCCCCCCTCCCTCCCCCCTCCTCCTCTCCCCCCCCCCCCCCCCCCCCTCCCCCCCTTCCCCCCCTCCTCCCCCCTAACCCTAGCCCCAAGACCGCTACTCTAGCCATAGAGACCCTCAAGTCATTCACTAGCTGAGTATCAGTATTAAGCGAAGTCAGGCAGTCGGTCATGCGTCGACGAAGCTCAGTTTGAGAGAGTTTTGACATCTGAAGAAATTCATTACTTTACGGGTAAAGTAACGAGCTATTCGTTGATGATACGGCGCAAGTAGACATCAAGCACGATTGATATACCATCGAATCTTGCCTAGACTTTGGCCGAAAGAGAGAAATTGACGTATTCTCCCGTCGTCGATGTATAGCGACCTGCTGTGTCTCAGGTGGTTGGGTTACATTGTTGCTTCGGCAAGTGGTTGGCTTCATAATTGTACTGCTAGCGGCCTTTTCTTGTCTCATCTTCGTCGTCCCACCATCCTACGCCCAGAGCACGTTTCCTGCAGGCTCAAACGTTGTAGAGGTTGGAGTCTATGTTCTTAACATTGGGAGATTTGATCTCGCGTCGGGAAGCTACACGGTTGACTTCTATCTGTCAATGCGCTGCGCCAACACAAACTGCAACATGGGAACGTTTGAGTTCATGAACGGTCGGGCAACGTCCATCCGCCAAATAGAAGACACCCCCGCAGAGAAGTTCTGGAGGATTGAAGCCAGCCTCTACGAGAATCTCAACCTACAAGACTACCCGTTTGACTCCCACACAATAACAATAAAGATCGAGGATACGAATCTTACAAAGCAGAACCTCACTTACGTGGCTGACCAAAAGAACAGTGGCTTGGATTCCTCAATTGTAATCGTAGGCTGGTCAGTAACCAATTGGAACCAAGAGGTTATAGACCATTATTATCAGGCCTACGACCAAACATATTCCCAGTACGTCTTCTCGGTCACCCTCAGTCGGAAGCCTACGAATGCGTTTGAAATTTTCATTCCGGTCTTCTTCTTGACTTTCATCGCGCTAATCGCCATGCTCATGTACGGGAAGGTTAGTTCTGTTCTGGAGAGTAGAATTCTGCTCACTGCCTCTGTTCTGATAGCGGCAGTGCTGTACCAGTTCACATTGGATAATAGTATTCCACCCCTAGGATACTTGACATTCGTTGACAAGTTTATGATCGCAACATACGGAATCATAGTATCATGCCTGGTCGTAGGCATCATGGTTCTAAACCATCATCACAGAGAAGAGATGGTTGAGTCTGAGCACATTCAATTTTACTCGGTGAGGTTGATGCCGGTCGTCACTCTCATAGTCTACGCTATTCTCTTCGGATTTTTCCTGTGACCTCAATCTGAAGATCCACGATGCTTAGTAGAATCGCAAGACTAGATGGTCTCACGCCTTCCTGATCGTCGTTGTAAGAACCACGCAGGCTAGAGATCATCCGAGAACGTATGCCTTCCTCAGATGAAACATTCCACGACCGTCCACAGTTTACCTAGTTCGAGATCCTAGGTTGCCCTGCCACAAATTCATCGGCGTTATCGATCAGGGTCCACAGACAGGACAGTCAACTTCTCCCCAATCTCGACAACAGACATGCCCGTCCTCTGGGCAGCAAACACATTGGCTCACATCGCAACCACAAACGAAACAGGTTTCCTGCAAGTTCAGCGCCCAGTCTCAAGCTACGGGTAATACATATTTAGCTTCTGGAGTAATACGCTTAACCTGACGCACGCGTAAGATGTATTCACAGGTATGAGACCGTACGCAGAGTCGACCTGAATCATATTACGACGTGTTGCTTCGGATAGAATTAGTTCAGAATCAAAGTATGCACAGCCCGACAGTTGAGGCATGATTTCGCAGAGCGCATTATGAATTGCTATATGAAAGCGATCAAACCGCCATACTCTGAGCATAGGGTACGGGTGGCAGAGCCAGATATACTACCTGATTGTTGTCAATTCAGTTACTCCTCAATTATCAGATTTGACAGGGCGAGCTTAGAGGCCCTTTAGCTTAGTGCCATGAAAGTACGAAGTCGTAAGACACTAATGGCGATCGAATTATGGCAAGGGAAAAGTACGCGGTAGCAGCGATAGTGATCATCGCGCTTACGATTCTCGCAATCCCCCTCTATAATGCATACGAGCTCGGCGCGCCCAATGCAATCTTCCAGAATTCACCCGCATCAAGTTCACCTTTCAGCCCGCAGCCTAACGATAATAATGGGTTTCCTCCAAATCCACGCGGCTACAATGTTACGGTTCTGGGCCTCATGAAAGCATCTCAAGTGGATCCCGCATGCGCCCTCTCCACTCCACCATGCGCCATCTCACCCACATCAATCTACTACGTCGTGGTCAACGGAAGAAACTACCGTCTAATATTTTCAAATAACACGTTCATCCCCGCTAACGTAACTGGAACGAACGTCATCATCACGGGAGCATACGTAACTCCGTCAACATTCAAAGCGGACCAGTGGACACCTTCGATAACTTTCTACGGAGACATCTACGTCTCCAAAGTGACATTCTTCTTTAAACTACCCGACTAGACTCGCAAACGCATACTCCAATCATCCTGCGCGACTTCTGTTTCCGCTATTAAGAAATCCACACATGTCACGTGACTTAATCCATCTTCATATTGACGCCGCCCACGAGGGCGATATTTTCGTCATCTTGCCCTAAGCACAACATAGATTCGAGGGTTAGGAACGAATAGCGGAAGACGGGATAATATGACGGCCACGTGCGGCGGTTAATTCGTGTGGAGGTGAATCAAATCTCGGTAAGTGCTGATCACGCAAATCCCGGTTTCTTGGATCTCAGACTCTCGTTCAGAGTCTGTACATGACTAATCATGTGTAGTAGTGTTCTTTCACAGCTTCGAAATCCCTTATCCTTCGAGAACCATTCGGCTTTCAGAAGTGACCTTTCAACCGTTTCAAGCAGGAGTCTCATGTGAGTCAAATCGGATTTGGATGGAGTGAGAAGTGAACGTTTCCTTTGTGTATGCCCCATGAATCTTCACTCCTTCACGATAATCCTCTTCGATTTTCCTTCGAACCTTGGCAGTGAACCTGGCTTCACCATCTCCAACTGTGGTTGAATGAACAACCGACGATGAAGCGATGCTTGGATCCTCTCTTTCAGATCCTGATCTGAATTATCCGCAAGTTCAATCTTAAGGATCAAGTCATGCACTGGGCTCGTTCGGTCAACTACGATTTGATACTCTTGGATCATAGGATACTCGAGGAGCGCCTCCTGAACGACGGAAGGCCAGACTTTAGTTCCTTTGATGTGTATGACGTCGTCGACTCGACCTCGTATCCATTGGCATCTTGGATAAGCCTCTCTCCCACAGTTGCAAGGATCTTCATCAACGATTGTAATATCTCCCATACGATAGCGAATCAGAGGCATTCCCTCTCGAGTTAAAGTGGTGATGACCATCTCTCCCTCGTCTCCGGCTGGGACAGAATCGTTAGTCTTCGGATCTACGATTTCGAGGTACCAGTGATCAGTCCAAAAATGGAAGCCGTTCTCAAATATACACTCCTGACCTGGACCTGGCCCGCATAGCTCTGTAGCTCCATAGACGTTCCTTGCGCCACCGCCATGATGCTTGAGGGCCAAACCCGCTTCGATTCTTTCTCGAAGTTCCTGCGTCCACATTTCGGCTCCAGGAATTGAAACTCTTAGCGAGAGATCTTTGTCAGCGTCCAATCCTAGTCTCCGAACGACTTCTGAAATGTAATACTGATACGACGGCGTGCCGGTCAGCACAGTGGCTTTGAAATCCCTCAGTGTTTCAACTAGCGCTTCTGTTCTACCTACGCTCCACGGAATCACAGTAGCACCTACGAGTTGAGCGCTTTGGTGAAAACCCATTCCTCCAGTGAATAACCCGTATCCGTAAATGTTCATGATGATGTCACCTGGCCCCACGCCAGCAGTCATGTATGATCTAGCCATAATATTCATCCAGAGCTCGTAGTCTCGGTACGTGTATGGACCAACCGTAGGCTTACCTGTAGTTCCAGAGGTCATGTGCCAGCAAACGATTTTCTCTCTGGGAACACACAGGAATTCTCCACCGTATGGATAGGAGTGCTTTCTCAGATCTTCTTTGGTTGTGAATGGAAAACGCGCAAGGTCATCTAACCTCTTCAAATCAGATGGAATTACGCCTGCTTCCTTGAACTTTCTCCGATAAAACGGACTACGCGCGTATACGTACTTCACAATATACTTTAGGCGGCCCAGCTGAACAGACGCCAATTCGTTTCTTGATATGCGTTCCATCTGAGGCTCCCAGTACGTTACCTTCTCAACCAACCAACGTCGCCCAGAATCATTATGCGCACCCTGATCAAGTGTCTTTGGGGTAGAATAGCAGGGGTTACCTGAAGCGTGTCAAACGATCAGTTACCTGAATCGTTCACGGTATAACTTATCATACCATGTGGCCATTAGTAGTGTGAGGGTTTGTTTGAGATCTAAAGGGATTGTACTGCTGGCGTTCACAATTCTATTCCCAATCTTGATGCGGCCAACGCCCCTTGTTTATGCAGATCAGTGGGTTAAGTACGCAGGAAACCCGATCGTCAGACCAACCTCTGGTGCTTGGGACCAAGACTTTACAATTACTCCTAAAGTCCTCTTCGACGGCAAGATGTTTAGGATGTGGTATGTTGGTGGCCACTCAGGAGTCCCCGCAATCGGATACGCGACTTCGCTTGATGGAATCTCTTGGACGAAATATCCCGATCCCGTGTTGACTCATGGCCCGCCTGGCTCATTCGACAGTTCCCACCTCGGGTTAGGATCGGTGGTGCAGATGAACGCGACCTTCTTCTTGATGTGGTACCAGGGAAGTAACCACATTTCTTTCATGAATGGGGCGATAGGTTTGGCAACGTCCAGTGATGGGATCACCTGGACGAAGTATGAAGGCAACCCGGTACTGAGACCAACAGCGATCGATCAGTTGGTTGTCGCAAGCCCGTTCGTAGTTAGGCTCAACGATACTTTCAACATGTGGTATACCGGGAAGAGTGAATCGGACCCAACTCAGACGACAAGAATCTTGTACGCTACTTCGTACGACGGGATTAACTGGATAAAATGGCCTCACCCGGTATTCTCACCATCAGCGACTCCGGAATTGTGGGACTCTGGCGCAGTCTATTCGGCTTCAGTGTTTTATGACGGTACAAACTTCGGACTTTGGTATACTGGCCTGAACCAAAGCTTTGTGAATCCCCGTATTGGATTCGCTAGCGCACCAGACGGAGCGACATGGACCAGATCATCCACAAGTCCGCTGCTTGATCTCGGCGACCCAGGGAGTTGGGATTCAGCAGGCGTAGAGCAGCCCTGCGCAGTTATCGGATATGGCTACATGCTCTATTATGACGGGTTTAGTTCTGTAGGAAGCAGCATAGGCTTGGCTCGGGCTCCGCAAGGCTTCAGCATCCCAGAATTTCCGGTTCTGCCCGTAGGATTACTTCTTGTAATGACGATAGTCTGCGCTACTATTTGCTTGCTCCACAGGAAACGGCATAATCACCTAACCCTGCAACAATGACACCTCAAATGGAAGGCTCAATAGGCACTACACAATCAGTGATCTTGAGAGCATATGCCGCGTCGGTCGTCCGACGAACATCTACATGAATATGACGACCAATGGCAATGTAAATGCGGATTCCGCTTAATCATGGAAATAGATGAGAAGACTGGCCGCATGAGAGTAAAAGCCTGCATGACTCCAGACGGAAAAACCATCCCGATGGGAGATAAGACCGATTAGACGTCAAAATCCAGACGGGCGCTCCACACCACTCTAATTGAATAACCTCGAACCGTTTCATCCAGAATACAGGTGATAGCTCTCGGTTCAAGTCACCTTCTACGGTGGAGTCGGAGAGATCGGCGGAAACAAATTCCTCCTGGAAGACCGAGATACGAAGATCCTCCTTGACTTTGGGATGAACTTCAGTGAACGCTCGAAGTTCTACTGCGAACCTTGGCTTTCTCCCAGAGATGAGAGGGGTCTGCTTGAATTCGGCCTACTACCCAAAATACAAGGCGCCTACAAGTTCGAAGACGAACCACCAAGCATTGACGCAGTCATATTATCACACTCACACACAGACCACTCATCCTACATCTCATTCCTTAATCGCGATATCCCAGTCTACTGTGGCGTAACAACGGCCACCATCCTCAAGACATTTGCGGAAATTTCACCGAAAGGATTTGACAACGATCTTGAAGGATTGAAGTTCAGGACTTTTCGAACCGGTGGCAAATTCAAAGTCGGCTCAGTGGAGATTGAACCAGTACACGTCGATCATTCCGTACCCGGTTCATACGGATTAATCCTGCACACGTCGGAAGGTGCGATAATCTATTCAGGCGACTTCCGAATACACGGTACCAAACCAGAACTGACGCGAGATTTCATCAAGGCGGCAAAGCAAGCTAAGCCTGTAGCAATGCTGTGTGAAGGAACCAACCTCATTGGAGCGGATTTCTCAACTGAGCAAGAGGTTAAAGCCAAAGTGGACAAAGTCGTCAGTACGTCACAAAACCTCATTCTCGCCACGTTCCGAAACACAGACGTCGATCGAACTAGAACCCTACGTGAAGTCGCCAAACACAACAATAGAAAACTCGCCGTCTCATTAAGACAAGCATACATCTTACGCAAGCTGAATGCCGACGAACACCTTGATCTTCCCGACGTGAAATCATCAGATTTCCTGATCTTTCGACGAGAGAAGAAACAGTACTACAAATGGGAACAAACGATTCTAGACCTCCCCAACGTGATCGACGCTCACGAAGTAAGAAAGAAGCAGAAAGAGGTCATCCTAGCTACTGCATTCTCTGATCTGAAAGAGCTACTGGACATGCAACCTGAATCAGGCAGCAGCTTCATACTCTCGTCATCAGAACCTTTCAACGAAGAAATGGAAATTGAGTACGACAAATTCGTAAATTGGCTTGATCACTTTGGCCTACCAATGTATCACATCCATTGTTCCGGCCACATCATGCCCACTGAAATGAAGCAAGCAATAAGGGAAATTTCACCCAAGACACTTTTCCCAATCCACACTGAACATCCGGAACTCTTCGGAAGATACGTGGCGGACATAACTAAAGTAACATTGCCCCAGAGGAAAAAGACACATCCAATAACATGAACGCTGGTCTCACGTTAGCGAACGATCAAACAGCAACTTGCAACATCCTGGAGTGTATACGTTACTAGAATAGGCGATACCAAAACAGCTTCAACAACGGTCAGTGACGTGAGGTTCTCGACAACATCAGTCCTTCCGTGACCGAGAGTGCTCACGAGCGTTAGCAACACGCCCAAAAGTATCAGCCCCACGATCGTCGTTCTACCAATACGCCTTCTCATCCAATACGTTACCGTCAAGGCTACGGGACTAAGATAGATGGCTCCCACCATTGAACTTGCCACGATTCCAGAAATAAGGACCGCAAGTTCCGGATTGAAGTGAAGCCAACCAAATAGTACGGAGCTAACGTACAATGCGCCCAGAAGAGGCAGTATCGCCGCCCTGACAGCTGACCGCAGCTCCGCATTACCCAACTCCAACCTTGCTATAGATGGTGCCCAAGAGTAATACCACGCGTTAAACGCCGAAAGGAAATGATGACCCAGGAAAGTTCGATCCACATCCATGTCCCTAAAGCCGCGTAGAAATTGGACCGGCCCAGCCAGTTCGCTTCCGTACGCTGCTGTCGCTATGACACATTGCGAGGACTGAGTCTGAGGAGTTGAAAACTGGACATTAGTTTCTCGCAACTCTAACTTCTCAACCAAGACACTCACTCCGCCCTGAATAGCATACGCTTCACCGTAAACGAGCAGTTGCGTCGATTTATCATAAGACGCGTAGAAATCAAGCGCCATAATTCCAGACCCAACCGACGTATGGTAGCGATACGCTGAGAAACTTCCAAGAGGCGTCTTCGCGATGGTTTGATCGTGCAAGTCCCACGACCGAGTGAGCTGGAGGCTGAACCCAGGGATTACTTGAATAGCTTGCCCGGCAGCACCCGCGTAGATGTCTAAGTTCTGTTGCCCTCCATTTCTAAGAAACACCAGCGTATCACTGTTCGTTGGAAAGTCAGTAGTTTTGTTCACGTTTTCAGGAAGGGAACGACCATTCTCCGTAAACGTTGCGTTAACGTTGATATCCATTTTAGTGGAGTTTACTGATAGATCATGGAACGTCAGCGTTACCCACCCTTCTCCTGCTAATCCAGTCTCTTGCAGAAGCGCCTGAGTTGTCTCAGTGTAGTAAACCAGTTTCATTCCTTGAAATGGAATTTGATAATTACCTAACACAATGAACACTGCAGGAATAACAAAACAGAATGAGAGAAGGATTAGACAATATACCGAAACTTTCCTTCGCATCAAATCTCAGCCTGGTGTAGTAATTGCACCATACACGTGTTATTGTGGCTTTCCGGTTCGAATAGCCGCTTCAAGGACTTGCGTTGAATTAGCCAAGGCATGGATCAATACGGTCACTATGTTGACGAGAGTTTCAAGGTTGGCGACCTGACGGAAAGGTTGATCAGAGCTGGGCGATTGTTGCATTTGATATGAGTTCTACGCGAATTCCAACTCTGGAAGGTGTCTACGAAGCCAGGAGGACTATCAGCAAATACCTGAAGACCACACCCCTCTTCTATTCTAGACGCCTCTCGAAGCTTCTGGGATGTCAACTGTACTTGAAGCTGGAGAACCTTCAGCCCACGAGGGCGTTCAAGATCCGCGGGGGAATAAACTACATGGAACGGATCAAGCAGCAAGCAGCCGCTAAGACGGTCATCACTGCTTCAACAGGAAATCACGCTCAATCCATCGCATATGCAGGTTTACTCTTCGGGATAAATGTGAAAATCGTTATGCCGAGAGGAGTCCCTGAACTTAAAATCGCAGCCGTCAAGGAGCTCGACGCGGAAGTGATAACTTACGGCAGTTACTTCGACGAAGCTTCACAGTACACGGAGCAACTTGCGGCCGATAATGGGTACATTTGTGTCCACGCGATCAACGAACCGCTGCTTCATGAAGGAGTCGCCACGATGCATCTTGAAATATTTGAAGAGCAACCGAGGATTGACGTTGTGATCAACCCAATAGGAGGAGGATCCGGAGCGTCGGGTGCATGCGTAGTATACAAAACTCTCAACCCCAGAATTAGAGTGATAGGCGTACAAGCGGAAGGGGCCCCAGCATTCTACAACTCGTGGAAAGCGGGCTCACTCAAACAAACGGATCAGGTGAATACGGTTGCCGAAGGATTGGCTACAGCCAAGGCTTACGACCTACCATTCATGGTACTACGGAAATGGATTGATGACATTGTCTTAGTCTCAGATGATGAAATGAGGCGAGCCGTGAAAACGATATTTATTGCCACAGGTCAAGTTGCGGAACTGGCAGGTGCTGCTTCAACTGCGGCCGCATTCAAGTTGAAGGACCAATTGGTTGGAAAAACGGTCGCATTGCTCGTTAGTGGAGGGAACATCCAACCAACACAACTCGCCGAAATCCTTACGGAGAGTACACCATTTTGACCCGGACTAGGATCTAGCTCTGATTTGATCAACGCTCTTAGCCGCAGCATTCACTACGTACTCAACGTCATCTCTCTCTATTCCCCGATGAGTGACCATTCTCACTCGTTTTGCGTCAACTGCGCCAAATTTTATCCCATATTCACTCAACTTTGAGATCCATGCGTCCGCGCCTATGCCCATCGTACTGACGTCATACATGAGTATGTTCGTTTGTGTGCTCGAGAGATCTATGGGGAATCCTAACTTGGCTAATCCGTTAGCGAGGATCTTCGCGTTGTCGTGATCGTCCTTGAGACGATCCACCATCTTCTCTATCGCAATTATCCCAGCGGCTGCAATAATTCCCGCCTGCCTCATTCCGCCTCCAAGCATCTTTCTACATTTTCTAGCGCGATCGATGAAATCTTGGTTCCCCACAACCAACGACCCAACGGGTGCACTCAAGCCTTTCGAGAGGCAGAACATCAAAGTATCAACGTTTCTTGTGAATTCTCGCGGATCCAGATTCTGAGCCACAGCAGCGTTGAATATTCTAGCGCCATCTAGATGCACATTAAGCCCGTGCCCCTTCGCGAAATCATACACTGACTTTGTCTGCGATGGAGTCCACATAGCTCCACCCGCACGATTATGGGTATTTTCTATGCACAGTAGACTCGTAGGCGGAAAATGTATGTTCGTAGGCCTCAATGCTGCTTCGATGTCCAACGGGGTCATTACTCCCATGTTGCCTCTTACCAGTCGAGGAATTAGGCCTCCGAGAATTGAAAATGCGCCAACTTCGTAGTAGTAGAGGTGCGCATCCTGTTCCAGTATGACTTCGTCTCCTCGCTTGGTCTGGCTCATTACGCTTACAAGATTGGCTTGGGTTCCGCTCGTAGTCAATAGGGCTGCTTCTTTTCCCATCTTCTCGGCAGCAAGCTGCTCCAGACGATTGACTGTAGGATCTTCACCATACACATCGTCGCCTAGCTCGGCTGTTCGCATTGCTTCAAGCATCTCCGCTGTCGGAAGTGTCACAGTGTCGCTTCTTAGATCAATAGTGCGCATATTGATTCACCATCAGACCACGATTGTCTGAACTCAGTACATTCCGCCATTTACGTTGAAGATAGTGCCTGTAGAATAGCCTGCGTCATCTGAAGCTAGATACGATATGAGGCTGGCAACTTCGTCTGCAGTTCCAACTCGCTTCAACGGGATCCCCGGCATGAATTGGTCAAAACCTCCGGTTTCAGCTTTCACATGAAACGGCGTGTCAATCACGCCAGGCGCGACCGCGTTCACAGTTATTCCGAAGGGGGCCAATTCCTTCGCCAAACCCTTTGTAAAACCGTGCAAACCAGCCTTAGACGCAGCATACACGGCGGCATGTCTACCTCCACCCGTGAGAGCCGCAACGGAACTGACGTTGACGATTCTACCGTATCGAGCCTCAACCATGATGGGCATGACTGCTTTAGAGCAGTAGAATACGCTCCGAAGATTAAGGTCCATAGTCGAGTCCCAAAGATCATCATTCGTTTCAGCTATCGGCACGCGCTTCACAATTCCTCCGGCGTTGTTGACGAGGATATCGATCTTGCCGAACTCTTGTACGGTCCTCTTGACCATCTCGTTGACTTGATTTGACTGCCGGACGTCAGCTTGAATTAGCAGAGCCTCACCTTCAGCCTTCACTTTACGTGCAACTTCTTCTGCTTCCTTGGCACTCTTGTAGTAGTTTATGGCGACTTTGACCCCGCAACTGCCGAGCTTCAGGGCTGTTGCGGCGCCTATTCCAGTGCTCCCGCCCGTCACCAAAGCGACGCGATTATCGAATGTGAAAGGAGTCATTTATCGAATCGGTAGCCAAGAAGACAAACGGGCTTATAGGTAGATAGTTCAACGTGCAAGAAAATGCATCCGGAGACGTCTCAAACATTACGCAGCGGGTATTCGATATCTCGGGCAACGTCTTCACACACAGAGGTCCCGTACAATTCCTTCGTGATGTAGAGGGCCATATCAATACCAGCTGAAACCCCAGCGGATGTCACGATCTTTCCGTCGCGCACGTACCTCAACGGGTCCACTGTCACTTGAGGAAAGGCTTTCAATTGATCAAGCACGGCCCAGTGAGTGGTTGCTCGCTTTCCGTTCAGAACACCTGCAGCCGCGAGAACCAGCGCTCCAGTACAAACGGATAACACTAGTTCGCATGTGACCGCATTCCGTTTCACAAACTCTAGGGTTTCTGAATCTTTCATTTCAGTTCGTGTTCCAATTCCTCCGGGCACTAGGAGGATGTCCAGTCTTGGGCATTCGCGGAAGCTGTAATCCGGTCTCACTCTGAGACCATTGACAGTTTTCACTTCTCGGCCGTCACGCTGGATAGTGAATGGGTGGAGTGAATTGGGTGTAAGGCGAGATGTTGTCCCGAAGACTTCGAGGGGTCCGGTGAAATCAAGATCTTCCACATTGTCGAATATTATGATGCCAAGGTTTCTCAACTGATCACCCTAGAAGAAAAATCTGTCAGAAAAGTCGATTTCATTTCCGTTTTATTGGAACCTGAACTTCGCAATTGGCATATGCGTCTGCGTTTGTCCAAGGGTTATCATTGTACAGTTCCCTTGATCGGGCGGTCTGTTTGTAAGCGCCGGATTCCAACCAGCTTTCGAGGCCGTGATAAACCAAATCGCTGGATACCTTATTTGGATCAAAACTTACGCTCACAACTTTCTGTTTAGGGAGCTTCATGATTCGAATCTTACTTTCGGGTTCTGCTTTACCTTTAATCTCAAGCGCTGCAACCGATCGGCGTTTTTTGTTAGGTCTTTCTCCCCACTTGTCAATGAAATACATGATCCGTTTCCCTGTCCTAAGTTTCCGTTTCTTCGCCCATCTCTCAAGCTGACTGAATTCTGCTCGCCACATGTTCTGGCCTGAGTATGCGCCGAAATGGATCAAGTAAGCCACACTATAGCTTCGTGCTAATTTGACTTTGAAGTCGACCATCATCCGGCATCACGTGAACCACCCACGCCTTGGCTGTTCGCGTTAATTTCGTTTCCCCTGTTTATCGGTTTAGCCGAGAGATTTGCACATATGCTACAGCCATATCTATTGTAGGGCCGGTCGTTACCTGGCGCATTGGTACAGGGCGTTGCGGCGTGCTAGAGGGCAGCAGAGCGTTCATCCGCGACTTCGCAAGGACCATCGCCGTGTTCATTGTGCACGTGAAACTCTCGAACACCCTGGCCCAGTGAATCATTCTATCTCGGAACATTTCATTATCACTTTCAGTCAGCTTGGATGTTTAGTAATTAAAGGGCAGGGCACGTTGAAAGATTGCATATGATAGTCACAATATGTGATTACCTTTAGCGATTCAAAGTCAGTCTGTGAAGTCCATTGGAAGGTTGCTGGTCTGACGACGAGGCTCGCTCTCGAGAAAAGTGACAAGCTCCTGAATTCTCTTGTAAGCCTCAAGAAACTCTAGACCCTTCCGGGTAATCGAATAATAACGGCGTTGATTCAGGATCGCTTGCAACGGCTCACCGATTACGTGAACATTGATAAGATCGCACCGGGCGAGTGTATCAAGCATTAATTTTATTCTGTCGATGGGAAGACCAGCGCCGTATGAAAGACGGGTAACTTGACAGCCGTCTGGATGTCGCTTCAGGAAGCCAAGGATAGCAGCGTAGATATCAATTCGCGAACGCTTCAATGACTCCCCCCCAGCGAAATTGGACACTAGATAAGATCAGATGAGATATAGATTATACCCACTTGCGTCTGGGTGGTGAGTTGAACGAACAGTAAAAGGCGTTCTCCACCCATGGGTTATTCCCAGCAAACTTATTTTCACATCCTAAACAGGGAAGAATGACTACTGATGACTAATGAGATTCACTGCGCACACATACTTGTGAAGACTGAAAAGGAGGCTCAATCAGTCTTGGAGAAACTGAAGAATGGAGAGAAGTTCGCTAACGTTGCAAGCGAAGTCTCACTTTGCCCCTCAAGAAAACGTGGCGGAGACCTAGGCACTTTTGGCAGAGGCAGAATGGTCAGAGAATTTGATCAAGCCGCGTTCGGTCTTCAAAAGGGACAGGTTTCAGGCGTCGTGAAGACTCAGTTCGGCTACCACGTAATTAAGAGACTTGAATAGGCGGACCCCGTCCGAGCTTGCGAGAATTGGGGGATCAGACAATATCACATTCACTGAACATGCTCAAGGAAGGCCCCTAGATTAATGAGACACTTGACGGTTGGCGTATTTCATGACGATGCCCTATGCCGAGAATTAGGGAAGAAGAATAGTGAAAGCGACATCGCCATGTCCAGCAGAAAATTGGACGACTGCATCTTCACCTTCATGTCTCCAGTTGATGATAAATTACCACCAAAGAGTCAGATAATCTCCAGCATAGATGCGGCCGTAGTCGGGTTCCCCGGAGTAACTCGAGAGTTGGGCGAAACAGTCGTAATGCTTGACGCAATAGCCCTCCCAAATGGAATAGCCGTAACCTCCCCGTACATTACGTCTGACCAAATCACCGCGATAACCAGAGACACTTCTCTCAAGTCATTCGCGGTGATGGAAAGGGACGCGAACAGAATACTGGAAAGTCTCAAGAGCTTCCAGCCTCAACGTGATACAGTCTCATCAGCCATCGTCGTTACAGACCACTCGTTCAGCGTCAAAGGAGTTGGAGAAGTCATACTAGGATTCGTAAAGAAGGGGGTTGTGAGGAAATATGACAAATTAACGTTGCTGCCTACCAACAAGGAAGTAATCGTCCGTTCGATACAAATGCAGGATGATGACTACGACGAAGCCGAAGCAGGAGCACGGGTTGGTCTTGCCATTAAGGGCGCGAGCGTCGACGAGATGAGGAGGGGTTCACTGCTATGCGCATCCGACGCGGTGAAAACTAGCACAGATCTGAACCTTTCATTCAGGAAAAGCCCCTTTTATTCAGACGACGTGAGAGAGGGAGCATTTCATGCAACCGTTGGAATGCTGACCGTACCCATCACCATCACCGAGGCAAGTTCAACCTCAATCCAGTTCTCCTCGGAGAAACCAATCGCGTACACTACCGAAGACATATTCCTCATAGTAGACCTTAACGCAAAGAAAACGCGCATTATGGGAAGAGCAAGCTCACAAACCTAGTCTAAACGTACAATGATTACCTCTGCTTAAGAGCCAAGTTCGTGATCTACTTGTGCAGATTCTTTGCGGCCACAAACGAGAGACCGCGTCTCGTCAATTCCTCAGCGGTGTGATTCAACGCGGCATGCTTGTCCATGTAGTTAGCTAGCAAAAGTGGCATCAGCCCCTGCGATTCCACATCCGATTTCTTAAGGAAGTACTCCAGGATATCGGAAGGATGCTCTCGGGTTACTTCGACTTCTGGGTCGCCCCCTTCATGCTTTGCTGAAATATTCTTAACGTGATCGGCGAGTTCCATGAGCTCAGCGCGTCGATCATAAGGCTGACGAACGATATGCTTGTAGCATTCCGTGATGTGAAGTTCCAAACGTACGACATCCTCAAAACCGAACGACTTACGAATATCAGCCGCAGCCTCGATTGTTTTGTTGTTTACTGAGTTGCTTAAGTTGAAACCGATGAGTGGCGTCGTGCCGTCGGGTCTAGCAAACAGTTTCGCCATCAACAGCGTCCAGAGAACGAAGTATGGGTTATCAGTACCCGCAAACACGGAGATTTTGAATTCATTGTTAATGCCGAGAAGATAAACCAGATAACCAAGCAGAATCGTTCCAGCATTAATGTTCAAGGCTTGGTAAATTCCATAATTCGTGTAGTAGTACAGGAACTCATCGAGCCAGTTGAGCGCATACTCATTCGGTTCACCGATGCCGCCGAAGTAGCCAGTAATCGTATCGGGCCCCCCAAGATGGACATTCGAGCCATCGGTACCCTTCGTATCCAAGGTGTCCACATAAGAAGCACCGATAATCTGCATGGCCGCCATCCCTGCAAGCAGATCTCCTTGGTCCGCCTCGGATTCCTTCATGTAACGTACGCGAATGAACCTTCCCGGCATTAGTTCGCCCTTTTCAATTGATTGTTTCGCCTCTGCGATAATCCACGGGAAATATTGAAACGCACTGATCTCAAGTGTGACAGCGTTCGCCTTCTTGAACTTCATCGAATCCGCTCCGCTGCCAAGTATCTTACGCCGATAACCTCTAACACTGATGAAGGCGTTCCTATCGCGCTGCGACATGAGCCACTCGAGATCAGGCACGAATGGCGAATTCATTTTACGCAGACGCGTCATCAAGCTTGGGAGTTTGCGCGCTTGTTCCGACTTACGATTGATCTCCTCAATTGAACCATATTTCGCGATAACTGCAAGCACGTCGTTAATCGTATCATTCTTGGGATCAAGCAGGATCTTGTTGATCGAGGCAAGACGACTAGTCGGAATCTTAAGCTTCTTACGGAGCATCGCTGCCTTGTCCGTCATTGGCATCCCTCTGATGATTCTATGTCGAGTAGCCGATATAAGACGAAGCCTTCCCCCGTCACGTGGTAACAATTCGGCAAGTGAAATTGGCGTTCGCTTATTTTCAGGTATGAAGACGCCCGAAAGTCTTGACCAATCGTTAACAAGTATAATTCCAGCACGGAGTCCACCACTGCCAAAAAGCTTAGTCCTAACGTCAATTCCCACGTGAACTCGAACCCAGTTCACCTTAACCTCAACATGAAATGATAATTCGATTTTCAGACTGAGACTTAATTGCCAGAACGAGTATCCATTGAAGCCACCAGGTGGAGCAATACGGAGAGATTGAAAGTCGGCATCTTGGGCGCAACGGGGATGGTCGGCCAAATGTACATTAAATTACTCGATAATCATCCCTGGTTTGAAGTGAGCTACGTCGCAGCATCCCCAAGATCATCAGGCAGGAGGTATTCAGAAGCCGTTGAAGGAAGATGGCACATGCAGACGAGGACACCGACTGATGTCGGGCGTCTCATAGTTGAAGATGCGAATATCGTTGACAAAGCTCTCGGGAAATGCGACTTTGTCTTCTCTGCACTAGAGCTCGAGAAGCAAGCCATCAGAGACCTAGAGAACAAGTACGCTGAGAATGACATCCCGGTAGTATCCAACGCGTCTGCCCACAGGTGGACAGAGGATGTGCCGGTGCTAATACCCGAGATTAACTTCAGCCATCTAGACATGATACCGATCCAGAAGCAGAATCACGGGTGGAAAAAGGGATTTGTCGTTGTGAAACCTAACTGCAGCCTCCAGAGCTATCTGTTACCAATATACGCCCTTGAAAAGCAAGGATTCCAAGTAAACAGAGTTCTCGTCACGACGCTTCAAGCCCTCTCGGGAGCGGGCTACCCTGGTCCGTCTTCGTTCGATATGGTTGACAATGTTTTGCCATACATCGGCGGAGAGGAAGAGAAATCTGAGAAAGAACCCCTCAAGATACTCGGCAGAATCGAAAAGAACAGGTTCGTAAGCTACGACTCAATGAGAATATCCGCGCACTGCAATCGAGTTCCCGTACTCGATGGGCATACGGCTTGCGTAAGCATCGGATTCAACGGAGGAAAACCCTCTAAGGAACAGGTAATACGAACATGGCGCGACTTCAACTCCCTACCTCAAGAACTAAAACTACCTTTCGCTCCCGAGCACCCCATAATCTACCGCGATGAAGAAGACAGGCCCCAGCCAAGAATAGACAGGGACAACGACAAGGGAATGGCAGTAACGGTCGGGAGACTCAGAGACTGCAATGTCCTCGACTATAGATTCGTAGGACTGTCACACAACACCATCAGAGGAGCCGCAGGCGGAGGCATCCTCAACGCCGAGTTACTGAAGGCCAAGGGATACCTCTGACCTCGCTCAACGGATCCAGTTTCATAGCATAGATAAGCGAGACCGGGCATGTTGGTTTCTGATTACTTTGCGAACTGCCTTGATCATACTTCTCGTTGTGATCCCGTCCTTAGTTGTGTTCAACCTCACCGGTCAAGCACATAGTCAAGTTCCAGTCACATCACTCTCCACAACATCCGCATTCAGCACGTTGACCGTTGGGACGACTACGCTTGCGGAATTAACAACCTCCTCATATGGCCCCGCAACCGGAACCATCCCCGGCGTCTTCTCAGCCTACGAAGGCCCTACAGTCTGTTTCTATGTCCCCTACGCGTTTCATGTTGACGCATCAGCTCAGCGAATTCAAGGAACGATCTCAGGCAGCAGTCCCTTCAACTTCTACATAATGTCGAAACCTCAATACGCTTACTTTCAGCTTACCAGTCCGCCTTGTGGAAGCAGCTATCATGCATTGAAACTTGACTACGCGATCAGGAGCTTCACCCTTGACTGGGCGGCGCCGCAACCAGGAGACTATTACATACTCCTCGAAAATACCTCGAGTTATGTTATCGCTTACTCTATCCAGCTCAGCGCGACAGAACCTGCAACCACAATTGTATACACTACAACGGCTGTAGCGCAGACTCTAACATACATCCAGCAAGAAGTTAACACTACGGTTAACACCATGGTCACTCAGTCAGAATCTTCAGCGCCTTCTGAATTGAACTTCACTACACCCATCGCAATAGCGCTAGTTGCAGCGTTAATACTGATCGTAGTCTTAGTAAAACGCTCCAAGCGTTTCAGATAGTTAACATACTTTCAGGACACTGCAATCAGAGAAGCTTAGATAGCATTAGCGAGTATATCCAGACGTAGGAATTGCACAATGCCCAAAGCATACATGGAAATCAGAACGTCAGCAGGTTGGCAGGGAAGCGTCGTGCGTGACTTGAAGAAGAAAAGCAGTGAGAAAGAATCGCCCATACGAGATTACGACGTCATCTTTGGGGATTACGACGTGATGGTAGTTGTCGAACATAAAGACAGAAAAATCTTCCACAAAGCCATCGGAGATATCTCACGGCTAGGAGGAGTGATAAGCACAAACTCCAGAGTGGTAATGGACAAGGCAGATGTTGACGAGAGCCTTGGACCAACAGCGCTAAAACCCAGCAAGCTCAGCGGGGCGCCCTGACCACTAATTTATTCCCATATCTAGTTAACAACGACTCCGTCAAGTGATTTCTCGCTCAGCCTAGCGATCAGCCTGCCTTGGCTACCATACGGATCAAACTTGAAGCATGAATAGGCTTAGTCCTGCATAGTTGCCGCTATCCGCCCTGAGCGGACTGCCTTGACTAATGAGGCATGATCACGTTCCGTCTGATCTGCATAGTCCGCGGCAAATTTGACTATAGCCTCGTCGAAGATGTCTTTCCTGCCAAGGTAACCCCTGATCTCCGGCGCCTTCTCTGAGCGGGCATGAGCCCGCGCCAGCGTCCATCCCGTGGCTTGCGCATAACTAAAGAGACGTGACGCGTTAAAAGATTCGACCACAGGTTTAATCTTCCAATCTCGAAGTTGACGGGCATAGAAATGGCGGTTCCTATTTCTGCCCGTTGTCCATCCAAGGAAGATGTCGCTTGCTGATTGCATCAACCGTTGGCCCATGACCACTCGTTGTCCGTGATGCTTATACAAGCTCCTGCCCGCGTAGGGTTCGAGAACGGACGCGTTGGCCTCCTTGAACTGCATGAACAGAGGGTCGTCCGCCGAGGCCATAAACAGAACAACATAGCATGAGGTGCCTACGCTACCAATACCAACCACCTTGTTAGCGATATCTATGAAGCGGAACCGGTCAAATAGGGCACGGTGGTTTTCAGACAGTGTATCGCGGTATCGATCAACATACCGGAAAATGATGCGCGCGGCCTTCTTCTCAGTTGGATCACCAGAGTGGAAGATAAGAGGCGGTTCATCTTTGATGATGACTTTTCCATTTCTTAGAGTCGTCATCTCTGGGAAAATATCTGATACGCTCTTCCTTGCCTTCTTCACCTTGGCCCTCATCTTTCTAACAAACTTAGGATCTTTCGTCTGTGCAAGAAAAGTCTCCAAGTCTAGTTTGGAGTACCATACGTCCAGCACTCTCATGCGAGCGAATTCAGCCATCTGAGTACGGTACGTCCTCACCAGCTCGCGCGCTGCTCCTCTGCAATCTTTCTCGCGCAGCCCGTTGTTTCTGCCAGCTACCACAAAACTCGTTGCGAGACGTTTCAGATCCCACTCCCACGGCGCAGGCAAAGTTTCATCAAAATCGTTAATGTCGAAGATTAGACCACGCTCTGGCGTGGCAAACACCCCAAAATTAACCAGGTGACAATCACCGCAAGCCTGAACCCTAATACCACTAGTCGGTGTGCCCGCCAGGTCGGCGGCCATGATTGCCGCTGCCCCACGCAGGAAAGCGAACGGCGACTGCATCATCCTGCCGAAACGGATCGGCACCAAGGAAGGAATGCGCGTTCTGTTTTGTTCCTCTAGGATTTTGATGGGATCAAGACGCTTCCTGGGTGGCCTCCACCCGGAGTGACTATCTAATGGTGTCACATCACGCAGGGCTTTCCCGGAGGCCACGCGCTCTTCAAGTGACAGCACAGTCTGCTGCTTAATTCCTTACCACCAACATTAGGATTCGAATTCGACGTTTTTATCACTTGTCTCAATCACTTCGATTGCGGCATTGACGAACAGTGATAATCTGACGAACGTAAATGATCTCCGAGTACTAGCGGTGTCACTTGAATGACAAGAAAAACTTCACGCGAATATTTCACTGAAATAAGAATGCTTATCAATCAAATGATATGACTGATCGGACTATGCCAAGAAAAAAAATATTCAAGATGAGCCCTAAACGCAAAGCTAAGGTCAAGAAGACTAAGCGAAAAGTAAAGGCAAAGGCAAAGTCCGCAAAGCGCAAGTTCGGCAAGAGCTTAACGCGATTAGGGAAGAAGTTATCCAGGTAAGAAACCCTCGACCGCTGCTCCTCCAGCGCAATCGCACTGCGAGGAAGCGGACAGGTTTTCCGGGCCTATTGTTGTTGTATGTGCAATCGGAGCATGAACTTCAGAATGCTTCATCCAAAGAACTCTTGCGGCGTCACGGCGACTTCGTAGGTGTTCGGTACAAACGGTAGCTTCAGTTTGCCCATCTCGGAGTAGAAGACTCTGCCTGCTTCGTTAAGTCGTTCATATTTGTCGACGTGGAATATGTAGAGAAGTGAGCTTTGCTGGGGAAAGTATGGCCCCTCTATCTTGCCGCCTACCGCTTTCTCAATTTTGGAATGAAGCTTGTCCATCTTCTTCAAGTCGTTCGGTAGATCCTCGCCCTCGTAATCCAAACGGACAAGGATTATCATTTAAGATCACTTTGCTTGTTTGGCGTAGTCGATCATGCCTTGAAAGTCGACGACGACTACGGGTTCATTGCCGACAACCCACGCGTCGTGTCCCGTAGGGAGAAGTGAGACGTCTCCTGGCTTGCAATCTTTCTCGGTTCCATCATCCATTACCACGTGCAAAATTCCTGACACATGGTACTGAAAATGGGGGGCTTCACAAGATTTAGTTTTGGCTAACGGTTTTACTGATGTCGACCAGCGCCATCCCGGCTGGAAGACTCCACGTCCAACTACTGCTCCGCCAATCTTAACGAGTTCAAGTTTACCTTTGCTAAAGTTACGGGTCTCATCTGGAACACCCAGATTCTTAACTTCCATTTTCTGCAAGAGAGATCGGCCGTGCTATGCGACCTGTATTAATATAGATTTTGATGCGCCCAAACTTGCTATCATACGAATAATTGCTGACATTTGGCTTAGAAACTTGAACTGCACGCATCACTTCAGAAAGGTTTGTTCGCCGAGTTAAGAAGGAAGCTTCGTCAGGTATTTATTGACGAGAATGATTTTCGGCAGCGATGTTCTCGACGGTCGACAGTCTCGATCTGCTGGTGAGCCTAGCTTGCTCGGTCAAATTTGAAAGTAATCCTGCCAGGAATTGTTTCGTATCTTCGTCAGTAAGGTTACCTTGCTGATCGAACTTCTGATGAGCAGATGCAACGATAACTGCCGGGGTGACAACTAAACGAGTATTCAAGGCTAGAAGTACCTGTTTTAGTTGATCTTGCGCGGCTACTCCTCCGAATGCTCCGGGCGTCGCGCTGATCACAGCCACTGCCTTGCCGTTGAAGGAGTTTCGGCCATATGGCCGTGAAGCCCAGTCAATCGCATTCTTCAACACCCCCGGATAGGAGTGATTGTATTCAGGTGTCGCAATCAGTAGCGCGTCAGCGGACTCAATTTTCTCTTTGAATCGCTTAACCGATTCAGGTATTCCGTGAACTTCAGTGTCCTGGTTATAGAGCGGAATCCCGTCTAGGTCGAAGAGTTCCATTTGAACATCATTGGGTAAAAGCTCCCGGACTGCTCGGAGTAGTAGTTTGTTGTACGACCCGTTTCTAAGGCTTCCCGCGAATCCGAGTATACTGATAGACTTCAAGGGCTCCTCTTCGACCGGTTGAATTGGTTTCATTGTAGGACTGTGAGGTCGGAGGATTTCGCGTTGAACTTGACCTTCACGTGTGCACCATCACAGAACGGCTTGTTACTGGAAGCGCCGCCACCTGCACATCGCCGTTAACACTTTACCGTCCACGTATACTACATTCGGCCCGTTCTCGGCCGCTTTTATTTCCACTTTTGACGTCAACATTCACCATCGCTTTACTTTCGTAAGCAACTAGACATAAGCAACTATATTAACGCCTACTAACCCTAGGGTAAGCTGGTTACATTCCCATGAACCAGCAACTCAAACTCAAAACCAAGCACGCAGGCGAAAATTGTCCAGTGATTGGCGCCATCAAAGCGATCGTCACAGAATCACGACTCTTAGTCGTTCGGCACCTCTTCAATGGACCCAAAGGCTTCAATCAGTTGATGCGAGAATCCGGAATAAACTCGAAAACACTCTCCGCCACACTAAGATTCCTTGAAGAAAACGGAATCGTGAAGAGAGACGTAATTAGCACGAGACCCTTCACAGTCCTATACTCGCTGTCAGCTTCCGGTTTAGAACTCAAACCAGCACTGGAAGCCCTCGGAAATTGGGGAATGAAATGGCTTCCACCATTCAGTGGCAAGGAGCAGCAAGACCATACTATGGCTGCACCAAAAATCTCAAGCAAACAATTGCACGGCAGATGAAAATGCATTTTCGGCGAGTGTGCATAGTATGAATGAAGAACCACGAGATAGCAATCAAACGATGCCAGCTCTCTTCATCGGCCACGGTTCTCCCATGAACGTAGTTGAAGCAAACAAGTTCACGAAAAGTCTGAAGGAGTTGAGCAGAAGCTTGCCCAAGCCTAAGGCGATAATGGTAGTCTCAGCGCACTGGTTGACGGAAGGAACCTACGTCACATGCATGGATAAGCCAAGGACCATTCACGACTTTTACGGGTTCCCAGAAGAATTGTACGAGATCAAGTATCCAAGCCCAGGCGCACCCAGCTACGCGAAGTCCGTGATCGAGTCAGCGAAGACGGTGAAGGTGGAATGCGACACTAATTGGGGACTTGACCATGCCTCATGGGCCGTTCTAACACACATGTACCCGGAAGCTGACATTCCCACGTTTGAGATGAGTCTAGATTATTCATTTAACGAATGGCATCCTAAACCGTTGCGTTATCACTACAACCTAGCAACTCAACTTACCGAGTTGAGAAAGAGAGGAATTCTGATCATTGGCAGCGGCAACATTGTGCATAACCTCCGACTAATCGATTTTGATCAGACTGACGCGCCACCCTTCGACTGGGCAGTCGAATTTGATAAGAAGGTGAAAGAGAGCCTAATCCAAGGGAACCACAAAGACTTACTCAACTGCGAAGACATAGGCAGAGCAGCCTCATACGCGGTTCCAACACTCGACCACTACCTACCGATGGTATACGTAATCGGCCTGCAACAGAAAGATGAAGCAATAACTTTCACCTATGAAGGGTTCCAGAACGCCTCTATCTCCATGAGAAGCTTCCGGGTTGGGTGACTCCCCGGTTCTACACTCAACATTCTAGAGTATATCGCGCTAAGTCTTGACTTTCGCGTGCTTGATGAAGGTCCCGTCTTGATACTCCTGAAACGCAACTCTCAATTCATCCTGCGTATTCATTACTATGGGACCATACCATGCGACTGGCTCACGAATCGGTTCTCCCGACACTAACAGGAACCTTACAGCCTCGCCAGTGGTCGTAATCATCAACTGATCACCATCATCGAACGTGACCAAGCTTTCAGGCCCGACCAAACAGTCCCGTTCAAAATCGAAATAGTTAGCGCCCTCAATCTCGTAAGCGTAGGAATCACGTCCCTGATCGAAGTATCCTTTCCCTTCAATCACGTACGCGAAGACTGTGCGTCCCGGTTTCACGGCGTACGGAAATTTTGAGCCTGCTGGAACTTTGACGTCCAAGTACTCTGGATTAGTCACGATGTCGCTAACCGGCCCCTTGACGCCATCCAGTTCACCACAGATGATTTTCACTTTCGCACTGCCTTCCACCGTAATCTCTGGGATCTGTGTGCTTTTGACCTCTCTGTAGCGAGGTCCCATCATCTTATGCGAAGCCGGAAGATTCGCCCATAGCTGGAAACCCCACATTGACCCATCCTTTTCTCCTCTAGGCATTTCCTGGTGGATTATGCCGCTGCCAGCAGTCATCCATTGAACGTCGCCCGGACGGATGACCCCCGAGTTACCCATGCTGTCGCCATGCTCAACCTCTCCATGCAGAACATAGGTTATGGTTTCTATTCCGCGATGAGGGTGCCAAGGAAAGCCTTTGACATAGTCGTTTGGATTGCTTGAATGAAAATCGTCGAGCAGCAAGAACGGGTCGAGCTGTGGGACTTGGTAAAAACCGAAAGCCCTCTTCAGGTGGACCCCAGCTCCTTCAATCGTAGCTTTGCTTTTCAATATTCCACGGATTCTTCTAATACGGTCCATTTCGACTCGTCCTAACATGACGCCATCTTCAGCTTATAATCAATTAGAATCAATCCTTCCCATAGAGACAATGTTGTTTTCTAGTAAGCAGATTGACAAAGCGCAATTTGCGGTGATATAGTCGTCAGTTATTGGCTCTACGCGGGTGTACGCGATACCAGAACAACTAATATCAAGATTGGCGGATTTTCTCTGTTGTGAGGAACATGATCGATTTTACCACGAAACTTGGCTCACGTGCAGCAAGACGTCTTCAGAATGAACACGTCATTTGGTTGACGACAATGGCAGCAGACGGCACACCTCAACCAAACCCGGTATGGTTCTACTGGGACGGTGAAAATATCCTCGTATACAGCCAACCCACATCCCACAAGTTAATGAACATACGCCGTAACCCGAGAGTTTCTTTGAACTTCCAAGCTAACGAGGAAGGGGGAGACATTATGGTTCTGACGGGTAACGCATCCATCGACGAGATAACCAAGCATGATTCGAGGTACATCGAAAAATACCGCGAGGAAATCCCCAAAATTGGACATACGCCTGAAACCCTCGCAGCCTCCTACAGTATTCTAATCAGAATCCTGCCAAGCAAAGTCCGTGGTTTCGAGTAGAACTTTTCAGCAAGCACGAAACTCCACTCGGAAGATTCGCGAATGAATTGAAAGCACAAGAGATCCAAGTGTCAACATTAGCAGTATAGTTCCGGTCGAAAAATGTCTGCAAGCAACAGAGACGCGTAGCTTAAAGCACTGACGCACTTGGATTGGGCAAATTAGGAAAACTCTCTAAGGGGTCTATGCGAACTGCGAGGCAATGAGGATCACATGGGTGATAGCAACACAAGTGCTCCGATCATCCGAGGAAACACAGTTCGCGTTTACTTGTTCGTGTTGAGAAATGGCCCTTGCGAACTGAGAGACGTTCAACGTGAATTGAAGCTCTCCACCCCATCACTAGCCTTCTACCACTTATCCAGACTCATTCAGGCTGGGAATGTGAAGCGGACTGAAGATGGCAGATACATTGCCGCGACAGACATCTCAGCAGATTTACTTGACGGGTACGTGAAGTTTGGCAGGCGGATTTTTCCGCAACTGCTCTTCTTAACCCTCATCTTTACCGCTATCCTGGTATACTACGTCTACTTGATTTGGAGAGTTCCACTTGACTGGGATGACGGTGACACTCGTATTCTCCTTATCTGTCATCGTGCTCTGGTATGAAACGCTCAAAGTCTGGCGCAGATTGTCAGGCTAGACTAGCTAGATGAATTCGCGCTTGCATCATCAAGTTTCTCTTCATTCAATGGTTTGAAAGGAGCCTTCCTTTCCATTCAACGGTTTGAATGGGTGCTTTCAAAATGTAGCATTAAGACTCACCCAGAAGATTATTGCGCCAGGTCTGGAAGACATGCAATCACTGATCGGTAATAACGGTAGTTCCTGCCAACACGTTAGAATACGTGAGATTGGCCAGGACTACGATGAGGACGGTAAGGCGCTGAGGCTCATAAGATGTCAGCGTTGCGGCCTGCTAATGCGTGAGTACCTACACGTTGACCCTAACAAGTCGTGGCGTTAGATGGGGCGCCCTTCCTCAGGCAAAGACGGAACAGTTCTTTGGGCTCGTTGAGTTTAATCTGGCCTTTACGGCTGTTCATGGGCTTAACGTTTCTGTACGCTGGGTTGCAACATCTGACTGACCCGTCTTACTTCGACCCGTCAAAGTCAGGGTATATTGGGCATTTGATCTCGCAGTACGCTGTTGGTTCGCCCATTCATGACTTCCTTATCGGAGTGGTTGTACCGAACGCAGTTTCGTTCGGGTGGATGGTTGCAATTGGCGAAGTGCTTATAGGAATCGCAACTTTGACGGGATTCCTGTTCAGAGTTGCTGCACTCGTCGGGTTGATTCTCAACTTCACGTTCTTTCTGTCGGCGACATGGAGCGCGTTTCCATTCTACTTTGGCTCGGACATCGTTTTTGTAATGTGCTGGTTGACTTTGCTGTTGACCGGCCCACAGGTGAGACAAAGCGTAGATGGCGTGTTGGCGAAGCGATTTCATAATCTAAGTTGGCTTGTAGCTGGGCCCGTTCAGATTAGCGAGGTTGCAGTTCCGGTAAGTAAACAATCAGTCGAGGCGGTTCCGGTTGCAAGAAGGGCTAACCTCTACCCGAACCAAGTGTTAGAAGTGAACAAGGCGTTTGACCGAATCAAACAGCAGTTCGTCTCGCACGCTGAGACTGTGACGATACTTGAGTTTGTTCGTGCATTCGTGATAAGCTTAGGCGTGGACCGTAATGATACGCCGAGGCTCCTGAACGGAATTCAGACTCTCGTCAACCGTCATGGAGTTGAAGGGAGCAAATCTTGACGACGAAGGAAGCAAATCAGACTTCAGAGCGATTAGTCTCGAAATATGGTATGCGAGTTCCAAGAGAGATAGCATCATCAGTCTTCATGGGCCAACCAAAGGTTCCAGTCTTACTTTCCCGTGCAGCCTTCCGGCCCAACGTTGATGCACGGAGGACCGGGGAACAGAGGACGCAGCTTCAACAAGGGCGTAGAAAGTTCCTTCAAACTATGGTTGGACTTGCAGCGGTTTCCGTCACTGCATTATGGTTGCTTAAGATTGCTTCCCCCCCTAGCCCACAGCCTAACCCTTCTAGCCTGCAGCCCGGTTCCTCAAGTTCACAGTCCTCTAGCAACCCACAGCCCGCTACCACGCCAGCTGCCAGCTCTTATGGTGGTCAACTGTTAACGAATGCTTCTAACATTCCTTTGAACCAGTCGGCAATTTTCAATGACCCGACAGTAGGGCCAATTGTCTTAATCCACCTAGACAACGGGCAATTTGTAGCGTACAGTGCCATTTGCACCCACGCTGGATGCCAAGTTCAGTTCGACCCCTCGGCGAGGGACATAGCCTGCCCCTGCCATGGCGCAGTATTCGATCCATACAACAATGCGCAAGTTTTGGGCGGACCAGCACCCTATCCGTTACAAAAGATCCCAATACAACACGACCCTTCAACCGGAAACATATACTTGAACGGTTGAAGCAAGCTGCTACTTCTGGGCATCCGTCTGGCTGCCAGTGTGCTTCTTAGGGTAACAGACTACATCAGAAGATGTATCTTTGAAACGTTCAGAAATGCAGATAGTAGACTAACAATATCGCTATCGTGCTTGTAGCGATTGACGCAATGAACAGGTCCCGCGTAATCATTGCGAATCGTTTGAGTGATTGGAACATTGGATTAGTAAGCGCAGCATCCCATTTAAACGGGCATTACGGAAATCGAACATATCGCATTCCGATGTACTTCCCAGAGATCACTTTCAAATTCTTCATAGCTGCGTCGCGAGCTTGTCTCCCGGCCCTTACTCGCGAGCCGTGATCGGTTCTGCATGAACAGTAACATCTGCGTCAGGAAGGAAGCGTTTCACCGCGAGCTCGATGTCCTCCGTAACTTTGTGCGCATCTTCAAGGGGCAGCTTGGAATCCAGTAGAACATGCATATCCACGAAGTATTTTTCACCCGCTGTTCTTACACTAATTGCGACAATCGTAGACTCCTGGAAGAAGAACTCCACCGACTGCTTGATCTTTTCCCTTAACCCTATTGGCGCATGATCGAGGATTCCTTGAACCGTTCTTCTCCCCAATCGCATACTCACGTAGATTACAATACCTGCTACCGCCAGGGCCGCTGACTGAATCTGCTTTGGTCATTCCCTGTAGTTCAGGGTTGGACTCACCTAG
>CAWJRR010000021.1:0-42712 GCA_963845275.1 Candidatus Bathyarchaeota archaeon | reverse complement strand
CAAAGCTTACGCATGACATAACGGTAAAAACAAGTATTGCTCTATGGCTCGAGCGTTGGTTGTTTAGCCAATAGCACTTGTTGCAAGTTGCTCACACATTGAATGTGTCCATTAACGAGTGTGATGGAGTTACCACGCATCTCATCCACATGAATCTAGGCACCGTGGAGTCAAAGACTAACATTTATCATGCCAATTAACGTTGCAGGAAACGTTAGGAGATTACAACCGTTCGGACGGTGATTCACGTTGGACTTAGCTGTGCAGACTTTTGGTATTACGAAGAAGTTTGGTGATTTTACAGCAGTGGATCACCTAGACCTAGAAATCAAGCACGAGGTTTTTGGACTCTTAGGGCCTAATGGTGCCGGTAAGACGACTCTGCAACGCATGTTGGTCACAGTCCTGTCACCTACAGAAGGTACGGCAACTGTTGCGGGCGCCGATATTGTACGGGAAGCAGACAAAGTGCGTGAGCGAATAGGAGTTGTCACACAGGCGTCGACGTTGGACATTGAGTTGTCAGCAATGGAAAACATGAATCTTTACGGAATGTATTATGGGATGTCTCGCAAGCAACGCCAAGAGCGGATACCCGAACTCCTCAAAGTAGTAGGATTAGCTGACCGAGCCAAGATCCCAGTAGCGGGTTACTCAGGGGAAATGAAACGACGCTTGGAGATAGTGAGAGCTCTAATTCACGAACCTCAAGTCCTATTCCTCGATGAACCTACAACAGGCTTGGACCCGCAAGCTCGTGCAGCCGTTTTGGACTACGTTAAGAGAATACATGAAGAGCACGGCATCACGCTCGTAATCACGACGCATTACCTAGACGAAGCAGAAAATCTCTGTGACAGACTCGCAATTGTAGATTACGGTAAGATCGTCGCCTTAGGGTCCCCAACCGAACTTAAGCGAAAGGCTATGGGCGGAGATATTGTTGAAGCTGAGTTCATAGACCTTCCATACATCGCTCTGAAGGTTCTGGAGAGTGCCGATTTTGTTCTGGACGTCAAAAGGCGAAAAGACGGGTTAACAATTCTAGTGAAGAATGGTGCAGAAGCCGTTCCGAAAATAGTTGGACTCGTTGACTCGAACGGGGGAAAACTTCGCACGATAACTCTTCGTGAGATTACGCTGGACGACGTGTTCCTGGACGTTACGGGACGGAGTTTGAGAGAGTGAAAGGCAGCTTAGCGATATGTTTACGTGATGTGCTCAAATTCTTAAGGCAACCAATACTTATGATGTCGACAATTGTTGGACCATTATTGACGCTGGTCTTGCTTGGAAGCGCGTTTGGAGGAGCGATAACACTTGCGCCAGTTGCAGTGGTTCGAGAAAGTTACGGTCCATATTCATCAACTTTCATCGCTGCTATACGGAATGAGCAGAGCTGTGAACTCGGTGGAATAAATTGCCAGAATTCGTTTCAGTTAATTGACGTTTCAGATCTGGGTGCGGCGCAGCAGATGCTGCGTGAAGGCGTAGTTAAGGGGGTCGTCCATATTCCTTTGGGATTTGATGATTCATTAGCTGAAAACTCAAAAGTCTTCGTGACAGTAACGTTGGATAATACTGATCCGTTAAGTACTGCGGCCATTGGATCTGAAGTTACGCAAGTAGCCCAGCAGCTATCTCCCCTAATCCAGACATCAACCAGAAACAGCTCTAATGTGACTATCGATTTGGAGTTCGCATACAGAAATGTCTTGTACATTGAATTCATGGCACCGGGAACATTTGTTCAGGCGATCATGTTTGTCTCAATCATCGCGGGCGGTGTGCAACTAGTAGTCGATAAAGAGAGGGGAATAATCGAGGGATACTTAGTTACGCCTTTGAAGAAACATGAAATCGTCATCGGTGTTCTACTTTCAGGCGTCATCAAAGCCCTCTTCGCATCAGTAGCATTGTTCGTGTTAGCCATCGTACTGGCCGGCATTCGTCCCACGAGCATATTCCCAAGCCCAAACCTGTCAGGAATAGTCCTCACAATGTTCACTCTATTTCTCACATCACTGGGCCTTATCGCTATGATGACCGCATACGCTGTTAGATCTACGTCTGCCGATCTGTATAGGGTTACATGTTTTCCAATCAACTTGACTCTGTATTATACGAGCGGTGCGATATATCCGCTGAATGGGATGCCCCCTTGGATGAAGGAAATCGCAGTAATCAACCCCGAAACCTACGCTGTCGATGCCCTACGGCTGTTGATGTACAAGGGGGCTGGGCTTCAAGCGGTTGCAGGCGATTTCATTTTCATAGCAGCCTTCACTGGCTTAATGGTAGCATTAGCTATAGTCGCGTTTCGACGCGGACTGTAAACTGAACATGAACTTCGTAAGACACCGCGCTAAATCGACGGACGTCTAAATCCCGTCATATTAGGAGTCTCAGTCGCGGCAAGCGAATTGGTCACACAATGTTTCTGGAGTAACCCTTGGTCTCTTGCGTTATGTCCTGAACTCAGCAACGGCAAAGCAGAAATGATGAATTTCACTTTAGCAGTAGCAGTATTCCGGCTATAATGCCAAGTATAGCGCCTGCAAAGAATCCTCCGCCAAAGAAGATGCTCAGGACTGCCGTTGGGAATATCATGAAGGCGGCGAGGACCCTGAATTTCAGGATTATCATAACGACGGCTCCAAAGAGGATTAGTCCGAGGATGATCCCGAGTATGAAGTTGAATGGACTTAGAGCAGGTACCCACGGAAGGATAGCGCCCCAAAAGGCAGTGAATCCCGGTGAAAGCAGAGCAATAGCATTTGCAATGATAAGACCTGCTGAAATAGCAACGAGTACTGCAGGTAACCACCACCATCGAACAAGTAACGGTGGCTTTGGAAACGGTCCGTACCACCCAGGTCCCATTGTTCCAACTGGTGCTGAAGCCACAGGAACAGGGCTCGAGCCGAAGGCTCCGACAGGAGCCCCTACAGGTACCGACGTCGCAGGTGCGACAGGCATAGCCACACTGTGGTAGCAGTTCGGACACAATGTCAGTCCACTGTACGGTTTGTTACACGAAGCACAGATCTTGCGTCCACAGCGGCTGCAAACAAACATCGCTGGCAAATCTGCATGATAGAAGCACGAGTTGGGATTCATCAATAATCCAGCCTGCCCGTAACTGCCCCCGGGAAAACTTGATTGTTCGCGACAGTTTAGTGTCAATTTCGCTCAGGTCATTGCAGCAGGAATGCAATCATCTCGAGTGCTTAAGTCGGCGCAAGTTAAGCCTAAGCAGGGTTACATTGAACAATCGTTTCCTGCCGAAGCTAACCACTGCATGTTTGGACATCCTCTCAACTTTGGTCTGGGTATCCAATGTTGAGTCTAGGCGTTCTTGTAGCCTTTGAACATGTATAACCAGAGCGACTTTATCTTCTCAATGTGTCCGCGTTTGCAATCCACAGGAACCCCAGTGAGTGGCAGTCGTTCGGCGAAATCGCAATCGAGACATACTTTCTCTGCATAGGGGCATTTGGCTTCGTTCTGTTCGTATTCACTAAGCCACATGGGATTTGGCAAGCAATACACAGCTGATAGTCTGGTGACTATTCGTTTATGCATTGCGGACAAAGTCTAGACAATATGCTTCTTAATCCGTACGGCATAAACTTTCCTTCCCTCAACTCTAACCTTCACCCCAAACTGGAGGGATTCATCGGTCACCATCCTCTTGGCTCTTATCCTGAGAGCGTATGCCAAATTCTTTGCATCATTCTCAGTGCGGCAAGTGACTTTGAACCCTTCGAGAATTCCTCTCGCTATCAGTCTCATTTTGCGATCTCTTTGGCCATACGCGATTCGTTTATCGAATGTTCCCCGACGGTACTGCCTCAAGTGTGCTCTACGAGGCTAAGCTTAGGAGCTTAATGAGCTTGCTAGCGTACGCTCACCCAAACCAAAGTCCCGCCGCCGAACACGTTCAATCTTAGAATACGACTGACCACACGTCAAAACAACAAAATCGAGCTACTCCTCGGCGATATTCAGGCCGAGGTAGAGTCGCCCAATCTCTTCGTGTTCAAGTAGATCCTTCGCTGCGCCTTCAAAATTATTCCTACCACTAACAAGTAAATACGCTCGATCTCCGATTTCTAAAGCACGCTTAGCATTCTGTTCGACGAGTAGAAGGGTGAGGTTCATTGTCTCTGCGAGTGAAGAGATCGTATTGAGGACTTGAGTCGCGATTTTGGGTGCTAAGTTTGCTGTGGGTTCATCAAACATCATGATTGTTGGTTTTCGGAGCAGTGCCATGGCCATGGCGAGCATTTGACGTTCGCCGCCGCTGAGGTTCACTGCTTTTGTGGATAGATAGTTTTTGAGTTGCGGGAAGTATTCGAGGACTTCTTTGACGCGGTCTTCGGCTTGGTCTTTATGAAGTGTATATGCTGCTAGTGTTATGTTCTCTTGAGCCGTTAAATTGGTGAAGACGTTCTCGGTTTGAGGGAGATAGGCGACGCCCATTCTCGAGATATCGTGAGGATGTAGTCCAGTCAGTTCCTTCTGGTTGTCGATCTTGATGGTTCCGCTGTAGATCGTTGTCAAGCCTAATATGCTCTTCAGCAGCGTACTCTTTCCGGAACCGTTTGGGCCAACAATTACTGTTACCTCCTTCGCTTTAGCTTCAACAGATACGCTATTGAGTACCTGCAGTTTTCCGTATCCAGCTGTTAACTCGTGAACTTGGAGCATTACTTTCCCAGATAGGCTTCTACTACTTTCGGATCACTCACTACTTCGTTTGGTTTGCCGGACGGCGATTAGTTTGCCAAGTGCCATGGCATTCATGTGATCTACGTATCTCATCGCGATATCTAGTCTATGTTCGACGATTAGGAAGGATACGCTCGCTTCATCCCTTAATCGTATTATCTTTCGAGAAAATGTCATGAGCTAAGGTTGGATTGACGCCTGAAATAGGTTCGTCAAGAAGGAGGAGTTTCGCGTCGCTCATGAGCGCTCTACCCATTTCCAGAAGCTTCATCTGTCCTCCGCTGAGCTTAGACGCGGGATCATTCGAGTGATCAGACAACCCTAACATTTCCAGGATTTTCGCTGCCTTTTCTGTTGCCGCTTCTTCCTGGGTTTCCCAGAATCTTTGAAGGATGGCTTTGCCGAAGGATTCGCCGGGGTTCTTTTTTTCTGCGACGAGCAGGTTTTCTAGAACTGTGAGTTTCCAGAATAGGGCAGGTATCTGGAATGTTCTGGCTATGCCGATGTTGTATAATTCGTGCGGTTGCCATCCAGTTATGTCCGTTGCATTGAATTCGACTTTGCCGCTGTCTGGATGATGAAATCCCGTTATCACGTTGATCAGAGTAGTTTTCCCTGACCCGTTCGGTCCGATTAGGATACTAACGGTCTTCTCGTCGACGCTTAACGAGACTCCGTCGAGTGCAATGAGATGGCCGAAGGATTTCCTAAGATCAATCACGTTAAGGATCTTGGTCAGGATGCATCACGAAAAAAGGAGGAGGTAGCTGGAGTTAATCCAGCTCTTATGGCGTTTGGGAATACGTTACAGCGTCGGCTGAAGCACTCCATGTACCGACGTGCGCCCATTGTACTGTGCTATTGCTACCTTCGACTGCGTACAGATCATAGTCGCTGATGGCCCTATCTCCGTTAGCGTTGAGGTCAGGCCAGCCTGATACGCCGTAGTAATTGTTTGCTACGCCGATGAGTACCTTCTGCACGGCTGCGCCATCGTTCTTGCCCACTGCTAAAATCGAGAGTGCCGCGACCCATGTTGCGTCGTATGCTGTGTATGAATAGGTGTCTGGGTTTCCGCCGTACTTGGCCACGAATGCGTTAGTGAACGCCGCGTACTTGTCGCCTCTCGTGGGGGCAAAGATAGTGCTTAGAACTTTCACTTGTGCTGCTGCTGCTCCTGAGGCTGCGCCAGTTACTACGTTGTCTCCTGCGGTTCCATCAGTTCCGAACCAAACTGTGCCGAGTAACTCCTTGTAGCTACTGCTTGCTTGCTGCAGCAATACTGAAATTTCATTGAACGTCACGGCAACAACCGCTACTTTGCTTGCACCATACTTGGTGACTGCAGTATCGTAGTCGCTTTTCATTTGGGTCAGTTGTGGGGAGAAGTCGGGGGTTCCAGTTGTGACAGGCGTGTACTGTACCGTGTCAAGTACTGTTCCGCCGAGCTGTTGGTATCGAGCTTCGAAAGCTTGACTGAGGCCGTCACCCCATGCGTCGTGTCGTGCGACAACAATCACGTCTTGAATGCCGTACTGGTAGACTACTCGTGCCACTGCTTTGCTCTGCGCAAAGTCGGTTGGGATCATCCTGAACAGAAAGTCGTTCGGGATTGCTAGACTTTCCGCTGTTGATGATTGGCTGATGAGCACAAGGTGGTTTGTGTTTGCGTATGCTAGAATATTGCTCGCTTCACCACTCGCGAGTGGACCGATGTAGACTTGGATTCCTTGCGCTGCTAACGATTGTAGTTTCTGCAGGGCCACAGCTGGATCAGTTCCAGTATCCTCGTGACGGGCTTGGAACTGAACGCTAGACCCGCTAGCGTTAAGCCACGCGTTGATGTCTGAGATTGCCATATCTATAGACACCTTCTCTCGTTGCCCGTATGATGAGAGAGAACCACTCAAACTGAGCAGAGTGCCGATAGTGTACGTGCCTGACATGCCTTGAAGTTGTGTGGTTGTCACCATCGTCGCACTCGGTGGAGCCATCGACGGTGCTACGCCATACATTACGGCAAGACCTATCACTAGACCAATTACGAAAGTGCCAATTGCCATTGTCATTGGTTTCTTCTTTGTATCTGACATAAAATCGCCCTACTTCACGTGGAAATCTATTTAAGAGTTCCCAGAGGCTACTGGAACACTCCAAGTTCGGTGATACTGATCTCTGCCTTCGAACCATTCATGGCGGATGCACTGGTCTATGGCTCCCTGTTCGCCTTGATGAGCATAGGTCTGACGCTGACGTACATGACAACGAAAGTACCCAACTTTGCTCAAGGCAGTTTCGTGACCGTAGGAGCATACTTGGCCTTCAGCCTATATCACTTCCGGGGAATATCTCCATACGTTTCATTGCCGTTCTCATTCCTCCTCGTGGGAGCCGTCGCAACGGCCATGTACAAATTCATCCTAAGACCATTGTCTGCTCGAGGATCTTCTCTGGTTTCACTCATGATTGCGACGTTGGCAATCGATATCGGATTTGTGGGGATCTTCGGCATATACTCCGACCTACTGTCAAACTCTTACAGAGTCTATGACAGCAGATTCTTTCTCCTCAGAAGCACTGACTTTACAATCTTCGGCACGAGCGCGTTGACCTTCATCGCTCCGATTTCTCTAGCACTAATAACGGTGCTCTTGTGGTTGGGTTTGAAGCGAACGAAATTCGGTACCGCGATGCGCGCCGCTGTTGAAAACCCAAATCTCGCTGGGATTCTTGGAATAGACGTTGAGCGAGTGTATACCGTTTCATGGTTTCTAGCGGGAGGGTTAGCGGGTCTGGCTGGCTCATTCGTTGTGCTTTGGCTGCCTGGAAGCGCACATATTGGCTCCGACTTACTTGTTGACATCTTTGCCGCTAGCATTCTAGGCGGCCTCTTCAGCGTCTACGGCGCGGTAGTAGGTGGACTTCTAGTAGGCGGTGGTGAGATACTTCTCACCGTGTACGGGGCGCGGCTGCTTGGATCCTGGGTGAGCGAGTGGCAAGCCGCAATGCCCATGCTAATAATGGCGGTATCGCTGATCATTGTTCCGCGAGGCATCACATCAGTGAACTGGAGACGCCTTGTGTTCTTCAGGAGAGGAAAGTGAGCTGCCAATCCCGGCGGTTACTATATTCGGCATTAACGTCGTCCTTTTCACATTGGATTTAGTCGCCTTTCTGGCGCTTTACCTCGCAATCAGTCTAAGCTTGAACCTTGAATACGGTTTCGCAGGAATACCGAATTTCGGTAAAGTTCTTTTCATTGCGGGCGGAGCCTCGGTTGGTGGATCCTTCGCAGGCAGATTCGCGGCGTGGGCATTTGGGATAGCAACTCAGGGAGATTTCATAAAATCCAATATGATCGTAGTTCCCAAAATTAACGCCATTCTAATGAACAGCATACCGTTATCGATCGGACTATTGCTGGTTTCCGTAACCGTAGCTGGCGCCGTCGGTGCACTTTTCGGTTTTCTCTTCTCATACCCAGCCATTCGACTCAAGGAGGACTATTTGGCGATGACGCTGTTAGCGATGGCGCAGCTCTTCCAAATATTCCTCAACAACTATTATCCGCTGATAGGCGGCAGCCTCGGACTCCAATTACCTGACCCGTATGTGTGGGCCGGCGATTCCAGATTCGTTGTCGCCACAGGCGTACTCGTAATATTCGCCGCACTCGTGTACTTGTACTGTGAAAAACTCGCAAGGGCTCCAATTGGGCGAACCCTTAGAGCCATACGAGATAATGAAGCATCGTCTGAAGCGTTAGGAAAGGACGATGTTGACATCAGAAGGAAGACGTTGATGACTGCTTCCGCGATTAGCGGTGTTGCTGGTCTCCTTTATTCGTTCTACACCGTCGACGTGCTTCCTGCGACGTTTGGAAGAGTAGTGTGGACGTTTTGGCCGTGGGTTATGGTAATAATGGGTGGTGCAGCCAACAACCTGGGCGTCGGAATCGGCGTCTTCGTCTTCTGGTTTATGATCAAGACTCTTGACTCCGTTAAATTCTCGTTTTCCAGCATCATTCCCTTCGATGTTACGTGGTTAGAGTATCTGTTAGTGGGCACAATTCTAATCTCCATTCTAATGCTTAGGCCAGAAGGCATCCTAAGAGAGAAGCCAACCCCAACCTTGTCAAGCTCGAAGCTTCAAAGCATTCTAGCTAAAGCGGCTAGGAAAGATCCTGAACAACAGGAATGATTAGAGAACTGCAGTACTCCCGTCGACTAAACCCGACGAGGAAAACTTGGTTAGGTTCCGGATTTGAATCAACCATAAATTTTATTGATTAGGCCTAACGGGGGAGCGAGATAATCTTCCGGCCCCCAGTAGGATTCTTCCGGGAGACGAGAATTCGTTCAACGTTAATTGAATTCAAGACGATAAATCATTGAACATTACCCAGATTGAGTGCAGATTCTATCCCAAATTTTCGTGAATTCAGTGTACTCGTGTTCAAGTTCGGGTGAAAGAAAATACATTGTTCCGTATCCTTCTCCCTCACCCAGGATTAGTCGATTCTTTGATAGCACGCTCAAATGGTGTCTTACCGTCTTGTAATCCATTCCAAGCGTCTCGGCCAGCTGATTCGCATTCATCGGTCGTTCCTTTAGAGCAATGATTACCCGAGCGCGATTTGGTCCACCACGATTCCCAGTGAACACCCACCAAATCACTCTTCGAATCGCGCTCGACAATCTCATGACCTCTAATGCAGAGGCATATCCCCATTTATAGCGTGAACCGTACGGAAACTGATTGGGCATGGTGAACCTTGCAATAACGTTGTTCAGACTCATGTAGGAAACACTTTGAGATTGAAATCAAAACGCTGAAAATCAAAATATGGTCTGTTTGGTGTTTTAGGTCTCGTGCGTAACGATGACTCTGACTGAAACGATCAAGAATCAACGAAGGTTCTTCTGCGAGAATTGCAAACGAGAGGTCTTTCTTTCTGCCAAACACTGCGACGGCTGCGGTGGAGAGATTCAGTGGCCCCAAGAAGTTAAAAAAATTCTCACATCATGGAAGAAAACTGAAAAGAAGTTCTCGATTCGCAGCTCGCTCTTTTCTCGGCGATTATGAGATTCTCGCAGTTATACCAGGCAGAAATCAGAACTTGGCGACTTAGTGCTTTCAGAAAAGGACCATCGTAAGGTTCCACCATCAAGAATTGCCTACAGTGAATTTTAGTCCGAAGATTTCAATCACAAACGTTTATTCTTGTCGCGGTATCTTCTACTCCCAGGAGGCCATTGCAGGCCTGTGACTGGCATGGATTGATAGAAATTGGAAGCTTATGTTGTTGAAACGCCCATCGGCGTATTCGTTATAGACGACAAACTGAATGTACTGGACAAAGTCCTTTTCGCAAAAGCTCCGCATCTAGCTGCAGCTGAGCTTAAACAAATCCAAGAAGGGAACATTACAACAGGTATCATCGACACGTTAAGAAATGCGAGCAAATCGGCTACACTAGTATTCGAAAATGAACTGTTCGCAAAAGCGGCAGAACGGGCAAATCTTCAGGCAGTTACAAGAAAGAATTCCGCAGTGGATGCTTTCCGGATGAGGCTGGCATCTGAATGGAATGGGCGAGACGCATGGTTACACCAACAGTCTCTAACTCTCCCCGCACTCCGATCGTCCGACGCTTACAATGATTTTTCCCGTCAGGTCACTTTGGAAATCGCTCGGGCAGGAATAGCTTCTGCTGCGACACGACGCGATTTGAGTGCGGTCCAAGCAGTACGAGCGATCGACGATTTGGATAAAACGCTGAATTTGTTAGCTGGACGCGTTTGCGAATGGTATGGACTGCACTTCCCTGAAATGGATCGCATCGTCGAAAAGCACGACACGTATGCGAGGCTTGTCGCGAAATTGGGGGATCGTAGGAACTTCACGAAGGAAAGCCTAGTCAGTGAAGGGATGCCCAGCCCAACTGTGGACCAACTTGCGACAGCATCTCGCAAATCTATGGGTGGCCAAATCGAGGAGTCTGATTTACAAGTCCTAAAATCATTTTGTGAACTCATGCTTGAATTATACAAGTTCAGAACGAAAAGTGAGTCATACATCGACGAAGTACTCAAGCAGGTCGCGCCAAACATGACTGCAATTGTAGGAGCACCACTATCGGCTCGACTCATCTCAATTGCGGGAAGTCTTGATAATCTGGCAAAAATGCCAGCGAGCACACTTCAGGTGCTAGGCGCGGAGAAAGCACTGTTCCGGTCTCTAAAGACAGGAGCACGACCGCCCAAACACGGCGTGATATTCCAACACTCGGCTATACATCAATCCCCGCGATGGCAGAGAGGCAAGATTGCGCGAACACTATCAGGCAAACTTAGCATCGCAGCCAGAGTTGATGCATTCGAGGGGGCATTTGTGGGCGAACAACTGCGCGATAACGTGAACAAGAAAATCGAAGAAATAAAGGAAAGATACAAGGTACCTCCCTCAGCACAGACAAGGCAACAGAAGAAGAGAGACGTTGCACGCAAACGCTAGAAAGGACGACAGATACGAAGGCGTATTTTGGGTAACCCTCGAAGATGGGTCAAAACGTCTCGCGACTAAGAACCTCGCTCCACACGTGAGCGTTTATGGAGAAGCGCTTGTCAGCGACGGCGATAACGAGTACAGAACTTGGGACGCGTACAGAAGTAAACTTGCCGCGGCCATCCTAAGAAACATCAGCGCTCTGCCTTTGAAAAAAGGATCCATCGTACTGTACCTTGGATCCGCCTCCGGAACTACAGCTAGCCATGTCAGCGACATTGTGGGAAGCGAGGGAAGAGTTTACTGCGTTGAGTTCGCCCAGCGAAGTATGCGAGAACTCATAGATACACTATGTCAACACCGACCGAATGTATATCCGATATTATCAGACGCACGAATGCCGGAGAAATACCAAGCGCTTGTTTCCCCGGTCGATCTGATCTATTGCGACATTGCTCAGCAGCAGCAAGGCAAGATTCTTGCGGATAATGCTGACGTGTTTCTCAAGCCGGAAGGTTCACTTTTGATCGCCATCAAGTCAAGAAGCGTCGACGTCACTATGGAACCATTAGATGTATTCAAACAGGAGATTAGAGTGCTCGAGCGGCGGAACTTCGAAATCTTACAGACCGTTCGACTAGAACCCTACGAACAAGATCATGCAATGGTCTTAGCGAAACGCGGAAAGAAGCTTTAGAACGTAAAACACAACAACGACTTTTACGCAATGACTTTTCTAGAACATTGCCTCCGACTATGAGACACTAGAGTACGGTGGTTCAGGTAACATTTCGCTTAAGCAGCACCTGACGATTACGTCAGTTCGGTCATAATGAATAGGCGTTTCAATAATCGTGCTGTTTCGCAGGTTATCGCAGCGCTCTTACTAATCACCATCGCCGTTGCAGCAGCCGTTGTTGCCGACAAAGATGAGGATTTGATTTTCTGATGTCTGAATTCGCGTTTGATTAGTAATATCTGCCCACACTATGTGAAGTATGCAATTCTAAGGTACTCGAATTCATAAAACTATTTGGCAACATCTTAACGCTAGAAAACTACCGTTAGAGTTTCACTAGTCTCGATTCCCGGAGTCCCTCTGATTTCATCGGCAACCAAGGTAGCGAGTTTCTCAAAGGTTTCAGCTTCCACGAGAGCCGCGAGGTCGCATCGTCCCAAGACTCCGTAGACCTCCTTCACGCCTGCAATTCTTCTCAAACGATCCTTGGTTTCTCTCGCCCAACTTAATTGTTCGCCGGTTCCTCCCACCACAGTAAGTAACACTATTGCTTTTATCACGCCTCGTCGCCTATGCCTGAAAGAATTATCGTACAAATTTAGCGCTTTCCGACAAGAACCATTTGTCCTTGGATGGGACCGTGCGTGTTGTTTGCCGTCATACGATTGTCAAGGATTCAAGTCTACGATACGACGGATCCTAAAGAAAAGGTGAGGACGGGACCTGGCTTATTTGGGCATGAAGATTGGCCCTGCCACTGCGTGCCAGTGCCGAACATTTTCTTCCTTACACTGGTCGCAGACAATCTTGCGTTCAATTGACTTGCTTCCAGCCTCAAGCGCTAGGACAGTGTGCTGATCGTCGGGCGGGCGCGCCACAAGTTCTGCTCCGCAGTGGTCACAACAAGACTCCTTCTTAACGGTCAACCCCTTCACCGTCAAATAAAGGGCGTATCCTTCGCTTATGAAGTCTTATGTTATGCGAGCGAGTCCGCATATTACAGGGCCAGTAAGGACGGGACCAGGTTCCGTTTAGGGCTGATTTCTGCTCGTAATGCAAGTTGTTTTATCGGAATGTGTAACACTGTCTCCTGTCTCGGTGGAGATTGATGCGGCTTGTCCTGGTATGACACTGCGCTTGTTTGCGTGAATGGTCACGTGACGACGAGTGGGCTGAAAACTTCACCTGAATTGTATGCGAAATTTTGTCCAGAATGTGGAGCAGAAACGTTAAGTCAATGCTGGAGTTGCCACGCGGACATTCGGGGCGACTACAACGTTCCAGGGGTCGTTGCCCTCATCAAGTACAATCCGCCTAAGTTCTGCCATGCATGTGGGAGTCCTTACCCTTGGGCCCCTTAAGCAGATTGCGAGTCAGACTTCGACTGTCAGTTGCTTCTTGGCGTTCATCTAGCCGCATAATAGGTTTCTTCGCCACTGGATGTCTTAACTACTCTGCCGGAAATCTCCAGTTTTCCTATCAACGCTTCTAATGCAATGCAGACTAAGTCATAACCTGCGCCATGTTCGACTACGGGTGGATGAAGAACTGCTGCATAAATCTCCATCGCGGTGTAGGCCTGCAAACGGTTCTTGCCGACAAAGATGAGGATTTGATTTTCTAATGTCTGAATTGGTTCTCCTTGATCAAACTGAGCTTTAGGAATCGGCAACTTAACTCGGAGAGCATATCGAGTTTGTGGCTTAAGAGTTGTTGCATCAAGGATCCTGTTTGTTTCATTGGCTGCAGTTTCTCGTCTTCTGAGATCTTGATGCGATCTCATCCGTGCCAAGCGTTGACGTGTTAACCTTATTACACGAAATGACTCATACTCTCATGATACCATTTGATCAAGATGAAGACTCGAAAATGTCAGGAGTGCGGAATGACATTCAGACGGATGACTGACGGCCAATGGGAAAACGTGAAACGCCTACATCGACCGTCACTGAAACATAAGCGAAGAAAAGCTGCAAAGTCACGAACCTGATTATGACGAAAAGGGCTGGGTCCCGTAAAAGAGGGACCTAGCGTTTCCCTGCGATTTGCTTGACTATTTCAGGCATCAGTTGGTCGGACTAGGCCGCCATGTTTTAGTTCCTTGAATCGGGCGACAATAGTAAAGCGTCCATTTCCTTCAAAATATCAAATGGAAGGAATGGGACCAAATACTGCGTACCATGTGGTGTTTGATGGTGAACGGTTTTCGGTTCCTGAACCAAATAGTGTTGAACGAGTCAAGGATCAGCATATATCGCATCATAGTGACTGCTTAGGTGTCAGCATTGCAGCAAAGGTCGGTGAGGAGGATCCCTTTCCGATCCACCGAATTGACTTTTTGAGTGTATCCACTTGTTCAGGGAACGGATTCATTGGGGGACCGGCTTTAAGTCGTAAGTGATAATCTTATACTTGGTGACGTTGCAGATTTCTAACCCTCAAGGTTGAGAGATGAGCTTGACCTCGTACGTAAATGTCTGCAGGTGTGGTCATCATTATATGAACCATCAGGGAACGGGCCGTGCTTGTACGCTTCCGAGTTGTGATTGTCAACGATTTATGCCAACAACGTCGGCCAGTGACGAGTGACGGCCAGTGACGGATCCTACAGATCGGAACGCATGTAATGCGAGTTGTGAAAGCATGTCAGAGAGACCTGAAACTAATAGGAGATATATTGGACGCAAAATTAATGGGGGGAAGCGGTACGAAAAATTCGCAGTTGAATGTTATGAAGGCTAACTCCACCTGGGACGTTGAATACAGGAGTGTAGTGGATAACGGTAGAGGTCACAGTTTAGTTGTGGATCTTCCGAAGGGGGAGGGTGGTACCGACACGGGTCCAACTGCGCTAGAATTGGCGGCAATGTCCTTGGCCGGTTGCGTAACCACGATCTTCAAGATGATTGCTATTAAACGGCATTTCGAGTTCGATTCATTCAGAGTACAGTTAGATTGTGAGAAGGCAAACGATGCAGTCACAATCACTAGGGTTACTGGGACTGCGGAATTGACGACGCGGGCATCCGAGCCGGACGCACAAACGATCCTAAATCTTACTTTGAAGACTTGTTCTGTAGGCGCATTTTTCAGAAAAGCGGGAATCCCTGTTTACTTGGACCTACGGCTAAAGAAATCTGAAAGAGATCTGAGAGCTAAGCAGTAATATTCGGATGGTGACGAAAGTCGTCTCGCTTTAAACTCGTAAGAGCGAGATTCGAAGAAAAACTTTCAATTTCCCCCCGAGCTACTACCCTGTACATTACCTCTGAGTGAGGCCTCTCTGAGACTCCATTTCGGAATGGTCGGTTCCACCCCGTTAATGACCACGTTACATCCTATTTTCGCTGCCCACTCTGCGGCGATAATAGTCCTTGCCTGTTGCGATGCCGCCTTCCATCCCCTTACCGTATTGATCCTGACAATTTCCTGAATCAGGGGACCAGGCACCCTTTTGATGTTGCCTTTGGCTATCTGTTCCTTTACGTGAGCTAGGGCTTGCAATATTTCGTCTTGGTCTTGGTGACATGAATCTCTACCGTTTGAACTGCAAACGGGAGGCATTCTGGTCTGTTCGCTCGATCAGGCTGCCCGCTTACTGAGAAACTAACAATGAATGGAAGCTCGTGCTGTGATTAGTTATGGCGCTGGCACATATTCACGCATGATTAAGCCGCATTTCTGGCATCTCATGAGTCTCAGGAGTCGACCGTCTTCCTCGAAGTCCTGACCTACCTCTCGTTGTCGGCCATGTCCACATGTTAGAAGACCGTCTCTTCTTTCCACGATGAGAGATTGCATCTTTCATCATATCAAGTATGCAATATATCTATACATATACTGATCCTTGAATCATACGATACTGTCTTACTGTCTTACCGTCTCACTGAGATAGGACAATAATTGCGCGCCGTGGAGTACGAATTCCTGATTTGTGCTGTCCCAATGTCAAGGAAAAGACACAAACGACGCAAATTGATGACGCATCCGAATTCTTTAGATGTTTAATGATCTAACGTGTGATCACCGAACTCAACCGAACCATCGCACCGGCAAGCCAGACCCGACCAAGTCGGTATTCGAGTCGCGGCATAGGCGACTTACAGGTCGGACAATCCAAGAATCATGCCTCAGCGGTCGCGCACAGTATCTCATGGAATATGAGGGGATAGGGCAAGTGAAGGGAGTTCAGTGTGATGGCTGAAACTGACACAAGATCAGAGTTCAAATTTGCATAACGAGTAACCAGTCTTAATAGAGCCGTTCTCCTTCTTTGACAGTAAGTTAGGTTTACGGACTGAAGCGAACGTCCTACCGTAACCATTCGCGTTGACGTCTGACTTTTCTCCCGAAGAACTAGCTGAACCGAATGAGGTGAAACTAATGTGTACTCTAAGAACTAACCTAGTGAAAAACTGTAGAAAATGTCAATCTTCCTACAGGAGCCAGTGTGGCCTCCGTAGAAGGAATCCGATCAAGACATTCTTCGACAGCAAGGATAGAAAATCGACGTGAGCTTCATGGCAAACACTGCGATGAAAAACTCGGTGAATAGGATTCATTGTCATCATGAGTATCCTGACAACACGTGGAAATGTGTGAAATGTGGCAACCAACTCCTCCCTGAACTTGTTGAAAAGATCGCTGTAACAAGTATGGGAACAATCATGGCCACGATAGTGTAAGGGTGGATCCTTACGAGCGCTTCGTAATTCGTCAGAGATCATCGAAAGAAGTAGAGACCCACATGCAACTACACTCTTTACTGGCCCAAAGCCCACTCAAATGCTAGACTGTCCTCAAGGATTTATGGTGAGAGTGACAGCACGGATAACTGCGCCTTTCTGGTTAGCTATAACCACATAACGAAAAGACTGGAAGATCGGTTTTGGTGTGTTTGCGGCTTGGTTCTGTCCTGCTCTTGTTAGGGGTGGTCACCATCTCGGCACCGCATGGTTAGGTGATGAGCCAATCATATACGACATCAACGAATATGCAATTAAGCACGATCTATTCAACCGGCGCGATTCCTCCCGCTCAAACGGATGACGATAATTCGTGGACCTGCTATTATTCCCCATACCAGTTGCACATTGATGCTTCAATCAAGGAGGTTGATGTCACCATATCGGCCAGCAGCCCAGTCAACTACTATATAATGTCCAAGAATCAGTACAATCAATTCGTTGAGCTCTGTGGGAGCAGTTACCCATCCTTAGAATTACGGTACAGCTCCAAGTCTTATGCTCTGAAATGGACGCCTCCAGCACCCGGTGACTATTACATAATACTAGAGAACACGTCAGCTTCTGCTGTCACCTACAACATGCAACTTGCACTAATTCGATTTCAGTCTTAACCCATAGAGGCCGTTGAACTGTCACAAGGCAAATAGATACAACAAAACAGCCCAACATAGCAAGCACAAAGACCACAGTCCTTTCCAAATGTTGATTATCATGCAATGGTCTTTGCGAAACGTGGAAAGAAGCTTTAGAACGTAAAACACAACAACGATTTTGGGTTCAATCCGATCATGAAATTAATACGGAAAACGAACCGAGATGGATGGTGCGGGTGCCTAGAATTACCATCGATGAAGAACCCATATTCGTGAATGAGATGTCCGAGTCCAGGACTGCATTTGACAAAGCATTTGATGTGCTTATTGGTCGCGAAATTCAGCGACTGAATAATCATCTGCCGAAACAGAGAAAATATTTGAAAGATCTTCTAGCACAAGATGACGATACGGAGATAGAAGCTGCCGACGGGACGAAGCTTCTTCTGAGACGAGCCGAGCTCCAAGCGATGGGTAGAATAGTACCAGTGGAGTATCACGAAAAACTTCGGGTTCCATTCATAATCCTACGCAGAATGGAGATGGGAAAATCCGTCTATACAGTGGTAGGAGACCAACTGGAAGCGTTCACTATCCAGAAAATTCTCGGGCTAACGAACGACTCGTTTCACGAGATGCACAAATACACAAAACAGTTGTTTCTATACAAACCAGAAGTTGCTGAACTCGTTCGGAAATTCCATAGCCTCATCGTGATAGGGTTCGGAATCCCACAAGAGTTTTCGGGTTACACACGAAAACGAGACTGAGCAAGCTCATTCTCAATCTCCTTCGCAGTCTTCCACGACAGCCGGACGATCGGTGGGTAAGCATTATGGGACCGTCTATATGTCCTAAGGAACTTCATAGTTTTTTCATCTGTTATGTACCCAGATCCGAAGTCACCATACTCGGCATGCAAATGATCAATTACTTCATCACGATGGACCTTAGCGATAATACTTGCAGCTGAAACTTGAGGGTAGTTCCTATCCGCATGATGTTCCGAAATGATCTTAATTGCCCTCAGATCGTCCGTTAGGAAACTACGGATGTCCTCTCCATACCTTTTTTCATTGACGTCAGAAGCGTCAACATAGACTTCGGACGGATGTAATTCGTTTATCACTTCCGCCATCACCTTTGCCTCCAAGAAATTCAACTTTCTCAACTTACGACCATGTAGTACTACATCATCGATCTCCTTTGGCTGAATTTCCCTTAAACTCATTCGCGAAGCAAGCTCTCTTATCCTCGCCGCCAGCCGGGTCCTCGTATTTGGGGTTAAGAGTTTGGAGTCCTTCACGCCCAGACTAAGCAAGTCTCTGATACTGTCGCGAGGAAGAGCCACGCCTCCGATGACCAAGGGACCAATTATGGGGCCTCGCCCCGCGTCATCTATACCTGCAGTCCATTCCACCGAAGACGCCTATCCGGATCAAGATCAAAGCTTTGGTAGTTAATAGCTGCGACTACATCCTACATAACGTATGTGCACGTTGCGCATATTCCTGACCGGGCCCCCTCGGATCGGGAAGACGACCGCAATCCGACTGATCGCGCGCGATCTCGAAGGGCGCGGTAGGAGAGTAGGGGGAATGATCTCAGGCGAGATCAGAGATGCTGGAAGGAGAGTCGGATTCCAACTCGAAGATATCGCTACACATAAGATTGGAATATTAGCTCACTCGCAAAAGTCTCGTGACGCGCACCCGACTGTGGGCAAATATTGCGTCAATCTCCTCGACATTGAGACGATCGGAGTAGCAGCTATCAGAAACGCAGTCAATATGGCGGACGTCATTATAATTGATGAAATAGGTCTCATGGAATTGAAATCAAGGGAATTCATTGCTGCCATCGAGTTAGCCCTCGCCTCTAAGAAAAGCCTCGTCGGGACTATTCACCGACTGTGCGCACATCCGTTGATTAGTTCAATTAAATCCAATTCAAATTGCCGATTAATCGAGGTTAGCTTGCATAATAGAGATAATATTCCATCTGAAGTCGTTGGGACAATTATAGGGCAGATGTCATAGTTGTCACTACGCCCGACAGGCGAATTGACAGAGGGAAATGCGAAGCTACGCTTTGATTCGAATTATGCAGTCTTCTACAATCCGAGGATGGGACTGAATCGTGACATTGGAGTTCTTTTTGTTAAATCGTATTTTCGCCAAGTAGGAATTCGTGTTTGTGATCCAATGACTGCTTCAGGAGTCAGAGCTATCCGCTACGCTTCCGAATGCTCCAATGTTGAGAGCGTTACCGCGTCGGATGTGGATCCCGTCTCTGTAGATTATGCTAACCGCATGATCCAGCTGAATCATCTGACTGGGCGGATCTCAGTCATTGGGGCAAATGCGGTAGCATTACTTCAGAATCATACAGAAACCAAGTTCGATTTCGTGGATCTTGACCCCTTTGGGTCGCCTTCACCGTTCTTTGAAAGCGCTTTGCGTTCTACGGCGGAGGGGGGAGTATTGGCTGCGACTGCAACAGACATGGCGCCTCTCACAGGAACGAGGCCTGCTGCGTGTTTCAGAAAATACGGTATCGTAGTTACTCGCACTGAATTTGAGAAAGAGATCGCTATACGTGTTCTGGCAGCATGCCTTAGTTTATCTTCTGGAAGGCTCCAACTTGGAGTGAAGGTTGTTTTTAGTCATGCTTCCGATCACTATGCCAGGATCTATGTGCAAGTCAATAAGGGAAGGCCAGTTGCAAATAGTTCAGTAAAGAACTTAGGGTTCTTGGAGTACTGCCCGCGTTGTTTGCGAAGGATTACACGAGAATTGTTCGAGGAATATGAATCCAACTGCAATAACTGTGGTTCGAAGATGAAGGTTCTCGGCCCATTATGGCTAGGCAAGTTGTGGGATCCTGGGCTCGTAGCTCGGATGAATGAGAATGCTGCAACAATATTCTCTTCACGTCTATCAGATCTTCAAACATTGCTAGGCCGTATCGCCGGAGAGGTAGATGCTCCGCCCTTCTACCGTAGAGTCGACAAGACAGCACAAATCCTTCGCACGAACCCTCCACGTGTGAGAGAAGTTGTTTCTGCCCTTCAGTCACTTGGGTACGCGGGTACGCTAACTCATTTTCACCCAAACGCATTTAGGACAAACGCTTCAGAACGAGTAATCATGGGTGCTTTCCGCAGAGTCAAGGAAACCTAAACCGAGAAAGTACAGCTCTGCACTCTCAGCTCTGCTAGCAGGAGGTTTGATTATACGGAACAGTCGGAAGCGTGTCTTCATCTCGTTGCGGAAGTCATTGATTTCTGATCCCTGAAATACTTTGACTAGGAAGTTGCCTGATGGTTTCAGTACATTACATGCTATCCTTAATGCACACCTTGCTAAATCGATTTGTCGAGCATGATCTACTTCCCACACGCCTGACACGTTGGGAGCTAGATCTGATAGAACTACATCATACTTAGCGGGGCCGGATGAGAGGATACTCGACAAAGTTTTCCCGTCAGAGATGTTAGCTTCGAGAGTTTTCACGTTTTCGAACGGCAACTCTGCAATCGGTTCTTTGTCTACCCCTAGGAGATATCCGTTATTACCCACAATCTGATGTGCTGCTTGTAACCAACCACCTGGAGCAGCCCCTAAGTCAAGGACTGAATCCCCGCGTCTTGATCGGATGATATCGTTTTGCGATCTGTTGGAGTTTGAACGCGGCTCTGCTTCGATACCCTCTCGCTTTCGCCAAGCGATGGAATTGGTCCTTTTTCCGTTTCCTTAACCATTCATTCGGCACTTTTCGCGACCGCTTTTACAGAAGCTGCTAAGTTCTCGAGCCATTTTGTGAGGTTCTCACATTTGTTCGGATTCATGATCCAAGTTTGTGGGCAGCTGCCAATCAAGTCGCAGAAAGCGCAAGGAATGTCCACTATAGAATCAATTGTAGAATATCGGCGTTTAGCGAAAACTCGATACGTCCAGCGACCGTCATGTAGTTCCTTCTTCCGCGCTATCAAGCCTTTCTTCTCGAGTCGTAGAATTGCACGTGAACCTTCCCGGCTATCTGCAGTTAGCTTCTTCCACAACTCTGACTGAAGAATGCCCATGTCCCCAAGCTCCATGACTATGCGTAGGACGTCCTGCTCTGTCGGACCTTTTCTGGGCAAACGATTATCCTCTGGATGTGATGAGCTAGAGAAGTTTAGATCATGTTAGTCAGCATTCAATTTAAAGGTTGAAGCTAATTCGCACTGGAGAATTCAAGTTATTCTCGAGCCATTGGGAATTTCCCGATCTGTTGTCAGAAGCGCGACCTTTTCGTCAAGTTCGGCGGCCAGAAGCATTCCTTGGGACACTTCACCGGCAAATTTAGTCGATTTAAGATTGCATAGAAACACAATTCGCCTTCCCACGAGCTCGTTAGGTTCGTAATATCCGACCAAACTTGACACCGTCTGCCTGACTCCTAGTGATCCGAGATCGACAAGAATTCTGTAGAGTTTCTCTGTCCTGGGCACACGGTCAACTTGCGTGATTGTGCCCACTCTCGCATCAATTTTCTTGAAATCCTCGAATGATATGTCGCTGGATTTTTCACAAGACATATAGTGTCACACTCGGATTCTCTCTGATCGCAAGAATAAATCGCTTCCTAGATCGTCAAGTTCAATGATGTCTGCGAACATCTTTGCGAATCTCACACCAACATCAACGTGGATTTTCGACCCTCTTACTATCGTCTTGGATGTCTCGCAAATGCCATTGAGAATTCGTTTCTCCCGCCTTTCGTGCTAGACATACAAACCAGTACGGAAAAGAGTGTTCAATCGCAATTGAACGGTTCCTTATGTATTTTCATACTAAAATTGTAACGTGAAGAGGGCGAAGGTCCTTCGGCTCTTGGCGGATCTCCAGATTTCCGATCTCTCATCGAAGAATTATTATGGTAAGAGGCCCGACAATAGGGCGGTGCGCATGTTTGGCCAAGCGCAAAGCGAAAAAGAAGAGCGCAAAGAAGAAAGCGAAACGATCTGTTAAGAAGAAGCAAGTGAAGCCGAAGAAGAAAACGGTTGAACCCGCGTCTAAAGTGACAATGCCCGAGTCACCTCCGTCGATGCCAACCGAAACGACGGCTCCTCTAGTGGAGCCGGCTCCATCACTGACTCCGCCGTCTGAATCTGGAACTGGCCCGAGTCCCTAAGTTAGCGATCCACTGTTCTTCTTCAATCTGATCTTTGTATCGGAGATACTAAGTTGCATTTTGACTATTTTATGATCAGTACTGGGCACTTCGCGTGATGGGTTACTTTGTCTGAAACGCTTCCTAGGAGAAACGCTCGTACCTCAGTTAGTCCTCTGCTTCCTAACACGATAAGGTCAACTTTCTCTAATTGCGCAAGCCGAACTATCTCGTCAGCGGGCACGCCTTGTACGAGCCTGCATTCGTGCGGCACGCCAGCTTCCTTCGCAAATTCATCTGACTTTTCGATAATCTTCTTACCTTCTGATTCCATCTCTTTCACGAAGACGGTCGTTGCAAGAACGCCAGCCTCAGATGGCGTGACCGCGTAGAATCTGCGAAGCACTACGTGGACGATAAGTAATCTTGCTTCATACTTCTTTGACAAATCCAATGCATGTACTAGAGCTTTCTCTGCGAATGGCGAGCCGTCGACCGCAACCAAGATTCGAGAGAACATTATAGCCTAATAGAGTATACGTCGATGGGATAATAGAAGTTACTGCAAAACAGGCCAATCGCACCTAGCCCGTTAGTGATCTCTGAAACGGATATACATCACTTTGTCATGGTAAGTTGATGCCTTCAGACCGTAAAATTCTTAGAATTTGCGCTGATTTCAAGTGCACTTCGAATTGAGTTATTTCTTAGTTACCTGCTCGATTACTAACTTGGAGCCCTCAAGCGATATAAAGAGCGGTTGTCCTTTTTGCCATTTCAGTTTCTCGATCATTTCATGGGGTATGGTGATTCTGAACTGTCCTCGGAATCCCTGGAGGCGGACGATGTCGAGCATTTGGGACATGATACACCGGCTTAGAACGCATGAGTCCTATGAGGCCTTATGAGCATTACGAAGTCTTAAATATACTAATGAATACTAATCAGTACTCGCAGGACTAAAGACCTTGGAGAACGTTGAGTATTATCGTGATTCGTCTGGGTTTTGGAAGATCAAGGCTCCTAAGCGGAGACGCATAGTTCATTTGTAGGCTGTCTATCTGCTTACGCGCTTTCGATCTTCTTCAACTGTTTCTGATACATTTCAAGAGCTTCTTGTGTTGTCGTTGCGTCTTCTGGGGATTTGTCCATGCGCCATTTGCCTGTGAAACGTGGGAAGCGCAGCGCGAGTCCGCTGCCAGGTCGTATTGCTCCTCGTGCGCAGGTGTGGAGTGGTGATAACGTGATCTCGTCTGCGGCAACTTCCAACACGATTGTTGGTATGAACCACACGTCTGGCTCCATTAATGAGTTCACGCGCGGATGAATTTTCTTAATCACATGTGCAGCCATGATTTTGGGAAGATTAGCAACATCCTCATCTTTGAAGCCTGAGCCGAGTTTACACAATGTTTCAAAAGTATCTTCCTTCTGGTTGTAGGCCGCCATTAAGAGGGCGCCATATCCGCCGGCTCGTCTTCCTCTTCCCGAAGGCGCCGACTGGCACGAGGTCGACCGTATCTTGAACTTCCGCTTTGTATGATCGCTTGTACTTTATCCATAGCCAGCCCCTTGCACCAGCTTGGTAGGTCGAGTCGTCCGAGATGCTTTTTACAACAAGGCCTTCACAACCGGATGCAACAGCTTGGTTCATCAGTGTCTCCATCGTCTCGACATCACGAATCAGGAACTGTTCGGAGATCGTGACATGAGCTGAGGGCCGGATTATCTGAATTAGTGTCTTTCGTCGTTGCGGGTATGGAACACTAGTCACGTCACGACCGTCAACGTAAAGGAGATCGAAGAGAAAGACTGTGATAGGAACCTCCTCTGACATTTTGCCAATGTCATATTTCCTTCCCCTGCGTTGAGAAATTACTTGAAACGGCAACATGTCACCAGTTTGAGGATCAACTGCTACGCATTCGCCTTCAACAATCGCCTCGTCAGCCTTGACGCATTCTCGCAGGTTCTTTACGACGTCCGGAAACTGATCAGTAATATTCTCTAGTCTGCGTGAGAAAATGTGAACGGTATCTTTGGCTAGGTGAGCCTGCATTCTAAGCCCATCATACTTGTACTCTGCAGCGGCTTCTCCACCTAACTTTTCAAGGATCTCTCTCGCTGATGGTAATCGTTCGCAAAGCATGGCTCGAATTGGTCGGCCGAGTGAAATCTTGAACTTCTTTATGCCATCCAACCCTTCTTGCGCAACAACATCTGCCACGTAGCTTAGGTCGGAAGATAGGTTGTATGCTCTCTCCAGAGGAGCCCTCGCCTCTTTTCCTCCTCCGAAGGCAATGGCTAACACGTCGAGCAGTGTCATGTCTGCCACTCCCAACCTTAAGTTGCCAATCGCTATTCGCGCAATGAATCTCCCCTCGAGTGGGGAAGCGTTACTTAGCAGACTTATCAGATGGCGGATCTTTATCTCAACCGAACCTGAGCCAGAGGCCTTGGCGATTTTCTCAAACGTCTCGTACACACTGTTCACAGTCAACGCCTGTTGGCTTAGCGTAGATTGAGATTTCTTGCCGAGAAGCTGTTCGACACTAAGACCAAGATCACCTGTTTTCTTGTAGTTGGCCTCAACGGTGGTCTCTGATCTTCCAGTCACTTCCGCTATGGCCTTTGTAAGCAGTTTCTCCGCAACGCCCAATTCGACGCCGACATAGTCGGGGTATAATTTGCCCTGCAAGAGGTTCACGACTCGACCTAACTCGCCTTTAGGAGTCGCAGTCACAAGTTCCACTAGAAGTCTGGTCATTTCGAGGCGCTTTGTTGTCGCCTCCACTTTCTCAAAGGTCTCGGCGAGTTTGCTGAACCTCAACCTGCGCACGACGATCCGTTAGAGAGATGAGAACAGACTTTAGCCCTTTGGTTAGACGGATCCACGCAACGGATCCAAGCAACGAAGAAACTGAAGTCACAGAATTTTAAGTAGACGAGCGAAGCTTGAACTTCAGTTGCGCAACACCTATCAGCGACTTGATTTCGAGTCGAACGGTGCGGAAAACGGAGGACTCTTCAACGGGCCATTTTGATCACTATGAATGCCCAGAACTGAATTTTCGAGGTTTTGAGCAGTCTTAAATAAAGAGAACAGTAATCGCTAAATGGTCTATAGTGGGTTTTCGTCGTGAAATGCCCTCTCTGCGGAAAAGAAATGTCGAGGATGAGCCAGAGCACCGAGGCCGAGAAGGAGATGCTTTACTACTGCGAGAGACATGGCGTCATGAACAAGAGTTCTGATCTCAAAGATAAGGTGGATCAGATCACCAAACGCGCCTAAACTAGCCTCCTCTCCATTTTAGCAACGGATCGTATGAAATATTAGCCGTCTAACTGACCCAACGCCAGGGGTAATCGCCTCGTCAATCCCTGCAAACGATTAATTACTCTCATATCACAAGTTCGACAAGTGAAACTTATGCCTTCGGAGAAATCGTGCGGAGCGGTCATCTTCCGCAGAAACGGAGCAAAGAAGTACCTGCTGCTCCACTACGAAGGCGGCCATTGGGACTTCGTAAAAGGTCACGTGGAAAAAGCCGAAAATGAAAGAGAGACAGCTCTCCGCGAGACCGAGGAAGAAACGGGCATTACTGATCTCAAGTTCATTGAGGGTTACAGAGAATCAATCAGCTACTTCTACAGAAGAGCAGGCAGAACTGTTCGAAAAGAAGTGGTGTTCTATCTGCTGGAGACGAATACTGAACAGGTACGCCTCTCAAGAGAACACGTCGGATTCGACTGGCTAACGTATGACAGAGCAATGGAGAGACTAACGTATAAGAATGCTAGAGACACACTTCTGAAAGCACAAGACTTTCTGGCGAAGCAACCAGCCCAAGAAGCGTTAGGCGAGAAAAGCAGTTAAAATTGCTCTTGCTCCATGCAACTTATTCTCTGATTGACGCCAGACAAGACTCCACCTTCCCTCAAGCACGTCATCAGTAATCTCCAATCCCCTGTGCGCAGGCAGACAGTGCATCACAGAACAATCATCGCGGGCCTTTGAGACTAGATTCGAACTAAGGCGATATGCTTTGAACTTCTTCTCTTTCGCCCTACCACCCTTCTCTTGACCCATACTTACCCAAACGTCAGTGTAAAGTATGTCAGCTCCTACCACCGCTCTATCCGGGTCGCGGACGAACTTAACTTCACCACCCGATTCCGCCGCTAGCTTCTGAGCGTAGGCAATCACTGACTTACCAGGATCATATCCCTTAGGACACGAGACAACGACGTTCATTCCCATTATGGCTCCGCCTAGGAGCCACGAATTGCAGACATTATTCCCGTCACCCAACCAAACAAAACGTAAACCTGACAATTTGCCTTTGGCTTCAAGTATCGTCAACATATCTGAAATTACTTGAGTCGGGTGCTCTAAATCACTGAGGGCATTAATAACCGGAACTGGCGAAAACTCAGCGAATTCAACCAGATTCTTGTGATCATAAGTACGCATTACAAGCCCGTTCAAATACGAACCGAGAACCCTTGCAGTGTCCTTCAACGGTTCACCCCTAGCAAGCTGAAGCTCATCAGCCCGAAGGTAAACCGCTTGCCCCCCCAGCTGATACGTAGCGGTTTCGAAACTAACGCGTGTCCTCGTAGATGGCTTCTCAAAGAGCAGTCCAATGACTTTACCCGATAATGTGCGCTTCGAGTCAGACTTGGATTCCGCTTTCAGTTTCACGGCCAACTCCAAGAGGGAACGAAGCTCACCCGGACCAAGGTCACTGATGGAAATGAAATCTCTGCCAGCGAACAATTCAGGTCAGCAATCCTACGAACGTAGTCTTCAAAAGACTTTGCTCGCTCCGGTGAGATTTAGCTGGTTATCCCAATTGACCCGCGATATCGAGAAGTCTTCTTCGTTGGGTCAATTAGGAATCTACCAGATCTCAGAATATCCATCCCGATAAGTACGGGATAACGCATAACGGAACGATCATTCACTGTGACAGGCAATGTGAACCTTATGCCACCAATTTCCACTACGCCGCGGACCAGCGGTCGTGTTCGGATTTGGGAGGCTAGAGCAGACTTCACCTTCGCCACATCAACTGTAGGACCCAAGCCTATGTTCGCGGCTAGCCAAACGTCAACAGAAGTCCTCGAAGCGCCGGTGTCAATCTTTCCCTTAACGCGTGCTTCACCATGGTGACCGATCACCTTAACATATTCAACTCGACCAATCAGAATCCGGTCTTTCCTTGACAGTTCAACCACATCGACGTACCGTTTATCAAGAATCCGCATATTAAGCGAACGCAGATCGAGTGGCTACCCACATGAAAATAGGCATCTTATCCAAGAACCAGTATTTCTGGGCTACTTCAGAAATTATTCAGGCTGTGAGACGAAAAGGCTCGGAACCGATCTACCTACACACTCCGAGAATTCATCTCACACTCGAAGGAAGAAAGACGGACGCAATCTACGAGAACAAATCTCTCTCAAACTTGGATAGTGCAATCCCACGTATAGGCCGAAGTCTCACACAACTTGGTCTAATTCTACTGAAGCATTTCGAGTTAATGCGTATCCCAACAACTCTCTCCATGAATGGATTGCTCACGGCCAGGAACAAGTACCTTACCCTCCAAGCTCTTCGCGCAGCAAGAATCGGCATCCCTGAGAGCGTCCTCGTAGCCTCACGAAACAGAAGTGAAGATTTGATGGAATACTTACCCCCTCCCATAGTTCTCAAGCTTCTTACAGGAACACAGGGAATTGGAGTTATGAGGGTCAGAGACGTGAAAGAAGCCGGTCCAATCATCGATACGCTCTCCGAATTAGATCAGATGATTTGTCTCCAGAAATACATGCCAAACCCTGGTGAGGATATCCGCGTCTTCATTGCAGGCGGCGAGGTCGTTGCCGCCATGAAACGCCGAGCCGCCGCCCACGAATGGCGGAGTAACATCCATCTAGGAGGTCAAGGGATCGAACACAAACTCACTACGGAAGAAAGAGAAAGCTCGATAAAAGCAGCGGAAGCAGTTGGCGTTGAAGTAGCGGGCGTCGACTTGATCTCAGTGGAAGACACTCCTTACGTGATCGAAGTTAATGCCTCACCAGGGTTCCGAGGATTACTCAACGCCACGGGCGTAAATGCCGCGGAGAAGATCGTGGAATATGCTATTAACAAGGCAAAACGTTGACCTCCTCCCATAATGCTCAATTCATTCCTAAACGTAGATCACCGCTGCCTGTTGGTTGTGAAGACAGTCACAAGAATGATGCTCAAATGATCGGAACCTGGGGTAACTGAACCAACAGGCACGTTAACCCTGAGCGCGAACACAGGTACGTCAACAGGAAGATCCCATTATGGAATTCGAAAATATTCGACACTTCTAGACCGTGTACTACAGATCCTACGCGGCTTCGAGATAATTACGTCGAAAATACTAAAGCCGGCTCCAGTTTCATGATAATCTTTAACGCCTGGTACTATTCATTCAGTCCATACGGGGCTACTTATCTCACAAATCATCAATTGTCACGAATGTTAATGAAAGGAGTTCTCTCCCCCATGGTTGGAGTGTCATTCATCACATCGAGCCTATTCAGGATCTCACCAACATTTCCTGAAGTTGGAGTCTCACTGGCAGGTTTGTTCTTAAATGGTCTGATTGGTGCATTATATGTTGGGTTGCCACTAAGCCTGGTGCAAGCTAAGCTTCGTCCGCGACGCAAAATAGGAGTTACACGATTTCTCTTCGCGACACTCTTAATCGCAATAGTCGGCTTATTCGTAGGCGAAGTTCTATCCTCCAGTATGTTATTGATCTCTACACCCTTGATAGTCATCTCAACAATACTGCTTTCTGGCATCATAGTTTCGTCGATAATCCGTTCAGTGCTCAACTGAGTCGTGAATAGGACTTACGTGAGGAGTGGCCCGCTCGAAACGCCCACAGAGTGCCCATTCAGAAAGGGCCCGAACGCTGTCCCATCGTAGATTCTCCGATTTTGAATATAATTCCAATTTTCAGCCGTGAACATCTCATGGGCAAGTTGTGGGCGCGGAGTGGGCGTTGAATGAGCAATGTGAGCAAACAGCATCCGCGAATGAGCAGGCCTCAGACAGATATGGCTACGCCGTCTATATCTTACATACAAATAAAACCGGAGTTTGATTCCCATTGCGCTGGAAATATTCGTCTGTCACCGTGCAGACGATGTTCCGTTATGCAGCACTAGACGATGAAGTGCCTAGTAACTGGTCGCTGTCTTCGAATTGTAGACGTACAAATGTGAGAACGGGCCGTCTGGCGTTGCGCCGTGCCAGTGTTTCTCTCCTGCCGGAATGAAGAAGATCATGCCTGGGCTGGCTATTTGCTCCTCATGTTCGTTGGCCACTATTCCTTTGCCGCTCATGATATAGAGAATCTGTTCATGGTCATGAACGTGCATCTTTGTCCGGGCGCCTGCAGAGAATGTGACGATAGCGGATTTGACTTCTTCGGCTCCGAGCTGTTTGTCAATTAGCGTCTTCACGATGACTTTTCCGCCCTCAAAGATGCCGCCTTCAATATCTTCTGAGGGTGCTTCATTCAGTTTGATCGCTTTCAACCTCGTCAGACCTTACGTCTGCTATTCGCCAGAGTTCCCTCTTAATTCTATGTTATGAGGACCTGAACGAATAATGTGCTGAGGTTGATCAGTCTCTAGACCGTTCCCCAGGTGTGCTCGCAGTTGCAGTAGCTCCTCCTGAAATCTTCGCTGTCTGCGCTCCCAGAATTGCTTTTGAATCTGAAATTCGTGACTCTCGCGGGATATTCGTTGTAGAATATGCCATGCCAAATCGGACCTATGAGTGGTTGCGCTATGTTCCAGCAACATCTTGCGTATGTTGCCATCTCTATGCTGAGCTCACTGTCAGCTGATGACGCGTTCACGGTGAATATTGGCAGGTTGTTCTCGTAGCGCTTGGTTATTGTGATGTCTTCCATCAAACGCTCTTTTCCTTCCCTCGGGTCGTAGAAGTTGAGGGTTCTGGAGACCATCTTTTCTCCCCAGTCCATCATACTCTTGTGGGATAGTGACTGCCTCAGCATTGGAATTCCGACGTGCGGCAGGAAGTATTGCAGGTAGGCCCCATTATCCCATTGTACTGTGCCCCAGTACCAGCAGGGGGTTATCGAGGATATGCGCACTTTCTGGAAATATGATCTGCCATTTACTTGAGTCTCGGATTCGTCTAACCGTATCTTTCCTGTTGACGAGAGCGCTCTGTATTTCAGCATTGAATAGCCCATGTTTCCCATGAAGTTTCTTCCGGTGGGCACAAGCTCCGCCATCGCGTCCTTCCATTTGTCCATCGAAAGCTTTAATCGCGACATTATCCGCCTCAACGTTTAGCCAGAAATTCGCTGAACTTCCACCGTAGGAATAGACACCCTTTGCTCCGTCCATTCTGATTTGACCAGAGCTGCCATTCCATGTGGTTTCGGTCTTTCCGTGGTCGATGAAGAAGGGCTCATGCATTTTGTTTCCATCGTAGTACCACGAGGCGACGATTGTTTCAAAGTCGGCATGTCTTCCATCGATCGCCATCGGAATTATCGGTTCCCAGTGGTAATCGTTCACGCGAACTTTCTTGCAGTTCCTTGTGCCCCAAAGGATCATGAGTTGTTTCGGAAATTCGGGGTTGTCAGGGTTTTCGAAAAAGTGGAGCCACCACCACCAGTGCCATGTACGATTCTTAAGCATGTTCTCTGGATAGATTCGCCATATGTCGTCGAAGATTTTGTGCATATCACTCTGCAAACCCTAAGACCTTACCCTAAGCGCCCAGTGCAGGTAGAGTCGACAAGTGTCATTCAAAACCATTGTCATGACATTTCTTCGGAGTTACAATCATGCCCTTGTGGAAGGACGCTGGTTGAATTCCTGACTCTCACGTTCGATTCATTTTCGGTCACGCACCAACGTAGTAATTTGAGCAGAGGGCAGAAATAAATCTTCAAAGAATACAGTAGTTGGATACGTCGCTGAACTCTCTCTGTCCCGGAAAGCAGATACAGACTGCTTTAGAGCATTTTGCGGATTTCTTGTATGTTTCGGAGGAAGTCCTGCTCGGTATGGGCATCTGGGGAGAACGTAGTGTCTAGAATTAGCTCGTCAGGTCCAAATGCTTTGATTGCTGCCGCATCCTCCTTGATCTGTGCTAGCGTTCCTGAGAAGAATGCTCTATCCTTGCCCTGTGCTTGTGGAGTAACGGCAAAATTGTATCGAGCGATAACCTTTACACTAGCTGGATCACGCCCTATTTCTTTTGCCATGCTTTTGAGTTGAATTGAAGTCGATTTGAGCTGCTCGACGGTCATGCCTACCGGCATCCATCCGTCAGCCAGCATGGCTGTTCGTTTCATTGCGCCTGGGGAGTATGCGGCTAAGTAAATCGGAGGATGAGGTTTCTGGACTGGTTTGGGTTGGATTATGGATTTTGGAAGTTGGAAGTATTTGCCATGAAATTCTGTGGGGTCAGTGGTCCATATTGCATGAAGTACCCCAATGAACTCGTCTGCGCGTTTGCCACGTGTTCTTAGATTGGCTCCTGTGGCGTCATATTCATCTTTCGACCAACCGAGACCGAACCCAACTCTTAATCTGCCACCAGACAAAACATCCAATGTGGTTAAGCGACGTGCTAAGACCACAGGATTATAGAAGGGGATGTCCAACACGCTCGTTCCTAACGTTACTCGGCGGGTATGCGCAGCAGCGAACGTTAGCGTTTCCAACGGGTCGAAGACACGCTTGTAGGGATCAGGTAGTGGTCCGCCATAGTATGATGTCTGAGGATTCGTGGGGTACAGCAATCGATCCGTCACCCAAACGCTGTCATATTTCAACTCCTCAGCCCGTTTCGCAACATTAACAATCGAATCAGCGTTAGCAGCAGAGCCTATCTGTGGAAGGAAGAACCCGATTTTCATAAGCAACCCAGCGTGTACGAGTCACCGCGCTATAAATCGGTTGGCATTGTAGATTCAAACTTCTCTATCCCATCCGCTCCACTCACTAAGAGACAAAGAGGAAAACGCAAGATCGATTGAGAAGCCATCGAAGTTCAGAAAGTCTAGGACGATCTTGTGTGTGTGCATTTCCCTAAACCTACACCATTGCCCATCCAACATCCTGAAGGCCGATGCTTTTGCTTATTGCAGTGGAGTAACGCGTTCCGGTACAATTTTCAGTAGGACGCGTTTCTCTCCGGCTTGACGAAAAGGATACTTGTCTTTGCCTAAGTATTTCTTTGCAAGCTTGTCGATGTGGTCTTCAGCGGTTTGGCCAGGTATCTGTTCCACGACGCGCCCCCGAATCATTACATACTGGTAAGGATTGCTCATATCCAGTACTGCAACTGCAACTCTTGGATCCCGCACCGTGTTCTTCTGCTTCACTCGTCCCATCGCGGTGTTCAAGATTACATGATCGTCGTCAATGTCAACCCACATTGGAGTAACTTGAGGACGCCCCTTGGCGTCAACTGTGGCCAAGAACGCGAAGTTCTTCTCCCGTAGTAGTTTCACTGAATTCTCATCTAACTTGCTCATCGGTAACCAGCTCACAGGTAACCTTGTTATGGCTCGTACATAGGTTCTTCACCCAAAGGCGTATTCACTCCGTCAAGTTTGAGTTAACATTATTCTCGTCGCAGGGGTCCCTTCAGCGCTTGCCCGCAGTTTGCGCAGTAGGATCTAGTGAAGGGTGGATTCTGATAACCGCATTTCGCGCAAACCACGCCTCTTCTCATACTCTCTAGGAGCTTGGGAGCAGACATTATGACAACGACTCCGACAACGGCTAGGACTAGTAATTCCCCGAATGCGTTACCAAGGAGCTGGATGGACTGCGTCGAGGTTGTTGTGAACGTCATTGTGAGTGGGTTCGGAGTTTCCGTGGATACGCTAGTCATCGTACTCGTTGTTTGAATTGTAGTCGTAGAAGACGTTGTTGTAGTCTGCGTGCCTAAGGTTAATGTGGACTGAGTAGTGGTCGTAGTGAAAGAATTTTGAGTTGAGGTCGTAGTCACGTTGGCTGTAACAGTTGTCGGTTGGGTGATAATGTCTGTGAAAGTCACTGTTTGGTCTACTTGAATAGCGTCGACTGCGGCGAGGCTGATAAAACCCGCTAATGCAACCAATATAATCAATATGGCAAGCTTGGACCTGATTTGATTCATTTAGATGACCCTCTTTTCAGCGGTTGACCACACTTGACGCAGAAGGAGGAGGCCGTGATCGGGTTCCTGAACCCGCACTTGCCGCAAATGATGGCATTTCCTAACCTTGGTCGTCTGATCAGGCTGATCGCGATGGCGAGGAGTGAGATTGTTAAGATGGAGCCTAGAGCGATTTCTAAGTCAGGATTCTCAAGATTCGTAATGAGTATGGTAGATGTTGTCGAAGATTGGGTAAGGGTAGTTTTGATTACAGCTGTCTGTTCATTTGTAGCAGCACTCGTCAAAATGTTAAGTAAAGTTCCGGTACCTGATTCAAACGTAACAGCTGTCGAAGTTGTTGTGCTCGTGGCTGAAGTGATGGTTCCGGTCACGGAAGTTGAGGTTGAGGTGGCCGTTGTCGTGTATGTTGTTGTAGTTGTGTTAGTTGAAGAGGTTACTGACTGTGCAACGTCGAAGTGCGCAACTGCATTGGTGGATACGCCGCAGTAATCGTCCGCTAGAAAGGTTACGGTCCAGGTCCCGGCGGGTGGAGTCACAGTCCAAGATTTCGTCGCTGGAATGGGGTATTGATAGTGGAAGCTGAACGATGAACCTGTCGATGGGGAAATTGTTAATGTTCCTTCAGCAGGCTTGTTAGTTACGATTGAGATCGTTACGGTTTCGCCGACCAATGTAGGCTGGCTTGTCAGTGGAAATTGAAACAACTAGTCCTGGACCCACTTGGTTGACGCTCAAGCTCCCCGTAGCTGAGGCGCTGTCCGAGCTCAGAAGCGTATTGGTGGCCGTGACGGTGAACGGATAGTTACGCGGACAGTAGAGTGAACTTGTGACTGACGTTTGAATTGTAAGCACGCTGCTTTCACCAGAACTAATCATGGCTGACGAGAACGAGTAGACCGCGCCGTTAGGCAGGCCTGTAACTGTTAGCGCGTAAGTCGCATTAGGTGTGCCTCCATTTAGGTTGATGATGTAGGATGCGGCAGTATTCGGGTTGGTGACGACTGAAGGTGGAAAGACCGTGAGGACTGGTGCGGCCTGAACGTTCTGGAGAAAAACTCCGAGCAGGATCAGTAGAGCGAATGGGAAGATTGGGTTAGATTGTTTCATTATTCGCCAACTCGTGGTCAACTAGGTTCAGTTAATTCAATCTACCTAGTTCGACAAGGTGTAAGTGCTAGATTATGTTGCTGGCGGCATTTGATCATCATGGGATAGTGAATTTACAGTGCGAGCATGATAGCCGCCGTAGCAACTACAATCTCTAATCCCAAGAAGATCGCTCCACGAACAGCATCTATTTTGAGTGAGGATGCAAGATTCACGTTGATCGCCTTCGTCTTCTTCCCCAGCAGTTTGTTCGCTAAATGAGTAGCCGTGAACCCTAACGGTCCAGCCATCACAACGGTAAGCAAACCAAACTTCTCAGGAGCCATCTTGGTAATCACCACGGGCAATCCCAGCGCCCCCATGACTGCCTGAGCCCCAAACATTGAGAGGGTTATTGCCAGCGACTTCGTATCGAAGCCGAATCTAGTTATTGAAAGTTCCATGATTCATCTCACCGCGTTTATACACGTATCTACACCACTATACGCAGCCACTTATAACCGTTTCGAGACACTCTCAGACGCGTCTGAGACCAGACCAATACAACCTCGACCTCATTCCAGACGAAATAACTCGGAATCATTCTTGATCGAGGCTAGTCAAGGCCAGAGGTTTCCATTCGTGTATCAATGAGTCTGTGCACGTCGTTTCCATCAAATCGAAAGCATTACATGCCCTAAAGGGACGGAGACTGCTCACCTAGCTGGGAAGGATTCCCATGACCACGAAGAATGTTTGCCCTCAATGCGGCACATTTGCCGCGCAGGGACAGGTGTTTTGTGGCAAGTGTGGTCAGCGACTCGTCTCCTGCAAGGCTTGTGGTGCAACTAATCTGATTTCCTCAGGATACTGCCACAATTGTGGCAAGCCACTCTCACTGGAGCAGGTCCAGGCGTCTGTAAGTCCGATTTCGGCACCCAGCCAGACCGCCAAAGGAACAGGCCTGTCGGACACAACGGCCGTTCCCATCACAACACAAACTCCCGGAGTAACCGTGGATGAGCGTACCCTGAATTACCTTTCAGATCATCATGGCGAAATTTCAATCACCCGCGCCTCCCAAGAATTGGGAACAAATCTTCAGCAGCTCACAGAAAGTCTTTCGCGCCTGCAGAGTAGAGGGCTGATTCAGAAAGAGTCAGCATTCGTTGAACGCATGCGCAATTGTGTCTCCTGTAAGAGAACCATTGGAGCAGACGAACCATTCTGTTCCTACTGTGGCACCAAGCAGGCTGCAGTGAAGAAAGGAACCCAAGCGTCTCTCGATCCACATACGATGAAAGTGACTCTCGCAATGCTCAGCAGAGTGATCGAAGCAAAAGACCATGCAGAATACTCCGAGATCGACCAACTAACCACGACGATCGGGAAAGTAGCGCTTGGCGGCGAGAAACCTCAGGACGCGCAAGAACTCTCATTTCAGGATCAGTTGAGACTGCTGACGTTAGTTTTCGAATACTCACGGGATAAGGTGGTGTACAAGGGTGAGACTTTCGGCGAACACGTCAGGTGGCCGTGGGAGACCATCAAGACTGGCGGCGACTGTGACTGTAAGGTTGTTCTCCTAGCATCAATGCTGGCGAGCCTTGCGTTCCGCAGAATGTATTTTCTCGTTCTCCCCGCAGGAACATACGTGGACTCTCAAACCAACAAGGAGAGAAACATGCAGGGACATGCCATACTTGAGGTTGAACTCAGCGACAAGGGAAGAAGGGTACCGGTGCGACTGGACCCTTCATGCTCCGATTGTGATGTAGACGAGATGGCCGCCTCAGTGGAACCCTTACTCCTGAACTTCTACAGAGTCCCAATAATCCCATGAAAGAACGGGCTTGGAACTAGGCTACTTCTTCTTTAACCGCGAGGCGATCTCAGGTGGGAGAGCGGCCCAGTCGATTTGCCAATGATACCTTGACTTATCATCAGGATCCTCGTTAAAGTCACGCTTTACGATACCTTCCTCCTCCATCCGGTTCAAGTATTCACTGATCACACTCCGGCTTATACCCAAATGATCCGCAAGCTTTTCCGTTCCCGCTTTCCCGCCGAGCTCAGTCATTCCCAGAAGCGTTCGATACCAAGCTATCCGCATCTTAGGCTGCTTACTCTCCGAGATAGTCTGCTCCAGATGACCTATCCGCTGCTCAATCTTAGAGAAACGTGATTCCAACCACTTCTTCAAATCTTCATCAGTCACTCAAATTCCCCCCTTTAGAACTCTATCAATCAATTCCGACCGAGGCCCATCAACCAGTCTGATATTGAACCAGTTCTCGAGAGTCCGTGGTCATCTCCATCAAAACCTAAGTGTCTAGCTGCGTTTAAAAGTGTATCGTCGTAATCGAAGCCCATATAAGCATGCATGTCTAATATCGTCGATACATGTATCTACGGTGAGCGAGTAATGGAAATGACCATTCTCACATCGCCAGTGTCAAGCAGCAGTCTAGCTAGTCGCAACCTATTGCGTGAGGAACGAACTCAAACCCTCACGTACAACTCACTAAGTCGGTTTCGTTGTCCAATCCGTGTCACTATCGAGTACTCGCTTTCTCTAAAACGAAATCCCTCCCCTTACGATCAAAGAAACTGATTTTTCAATAGGCCAGCAGGCGACTCTCTTTGACTTTTGAGCGTAATCAAAGGATAATTGCGGAGAGAAGACTTCGAAACGAGCTTCTTCGCACCTACGACGAGTATTGCAAACTGCTGGTCGTGATGCGCAACTTCATCAAAACCTACGTCATTCGTTGACCGCATAGAATCAGGCTAAGCTAATCGAAATTCCTAAGAATGCTCGCGACAGGTAATATCGTCGATAACGATGCAAGTGTTTCCAACATATTACAAGTTCAATCAGCAATTTTCGGTTCCAGCTAAGGAAGCCTTCGATTGGTGCACTAATTATCAACCAGGCGACCTTGCTTTGATGGGCGAGGAAGGAAATCGAAGAATAAACAAACTTACGAGTGATACAGTAATTCTCGAAGAACACGTCGTGCAGGACAACAAGAGAGTCACGAAAGTTAAACTCGTCAAGCTCAACCGCAGTACAAACTCATGGCACAACATCCAACTCAAAGGGCCTAACAAGTACTCTGAATTCATTTACGAAATAGTATCTGAAGGCCGGCGCAGCTCAAGACTCATATTTACTGGACTATTACTTGTCTACTCCACGAAGCGCATTAGTCAACAGAAGCTTAGGCAAATAGCCAACAGAGAGAAGAAATACGACTCTAGGGCATGGAAACGGTTGGCTAGTGCGATGGCTAAAGAACTCCGAAAGGCATGATAAAGACATTAGTTCCAAATTGTCTTACCATCATGTGTGCGTCAACCGAGAATTCTTGAAGTACGCTGACGGGATATGTTAGAACAGTAACGGAGCTCAAGGACTCGTCTCTGGATCGAAATTCAGATTCTTTCCACGCAGTTGAGAGGCGGTCAATAATGTGTTGTAGAGAAGCATGGATATTGTCATGGGGCCAACTCCGCCCGGAACAGGGGTTAAGTAACCCGCCACCCTGCTCGCGGCTTCAAAATCAACGTCTCCCATCAGTTTCCCGTTGATAACACTCGTTCCTACATCAACAACTGCTGCGCCATGCTTGATCATGCTTTCTCCAATTGAGATTTGCGACCGATGACCTATTCCGGTAACCAAGATGTCGGCCTCTTTACAAAAGCGCGCTAACTCCTTAGTCTTTGAATGGCAGACGGTCACAGTTGCGTCGTTGTTTAGGAAAAGTTGCGACAAAGGCCTTCCAACGAGCTTACTTCGATTTACAATCACTACATGGCTACCGGCGATCGGTATATCGTAATGGCGTAGCATCACTACTACACCTTTTGGAGTACAAGGAACAATCCCGCGTGACTTTTGCATTAACATACCAAGGTTGTGTGGATGCAGACCATCGACGTCTTTCTCTGGGGCAATCGCGTTAATTGCGGAAACCTCGTCCAAACCCTGAGGGAGTGGTAATTGCAAGAGAATTCCCGTAACCGATTGATCAGCACTCAAGCCTTTGAGGAGCAGCTCCAACTCTGCTTGACAAGTGCTCTCAGGGAGTTCGATGTTTCTTGACTCAATTCCGACATCAGAACACGCGGCGTGTTTATTCTTAAGATACGTTCTTGAAGCAGGATTGTTCCCCACCAAAACCGTTGCAAGAACAGGCGTGATATTTCCGAAAGCCTGGATTTCCTGCTTAATCTTCGTCTGGATCTGCTGCGCGATCTGGCTACCACTCATTATTACTGCCCGCAATGAGTTTACCCTAACAGCCGTATGAGCAATTCACACTTAAGATCAGTCATTTCTCACTTGCGATCCCGACCGAAACAAAATTAGCCTCGCACGTTTTCATATTTCAGGTTCAGATTGAAACTGGCCCTTTTCATATTTCAGGTTCAGATTGAAGCTGTAGAATGCGTTCCTAATTTTAGCGAAGGGAGAAGAAGAGAAGTAATAGATGCAATAGTTGCTGAAGCGAGAACTCGGAACGTGAAGGTTCTTGACATCGAATCTGATGCGGATCATAATCGATCGGTTTTGACTTTTGTTGGATCACCCAAAGCCGTTAAGGAAGCAATGATTGCTGTAAGCGCAAAGGCAATCGAACTCATCGACCTCAATTACCATCAAGGCCAACATCCAAGGATGGGAGCAGTAGATGTCATCCCATTCATTCCCATTTCCGACGTAACGATGGAAGACTGCATCAAAATAGCCAAGGAGTTTGGAGAAGAGTACGCCACAAGATTTGGAGTACCTGTCTATCTTTACGAGGAAGCAGCGACAAGGCCGGATAGGAGAAACCTGGCCGATATACGAAAAGGAGAATTCGAAGGATTACGGGAAGAGATAGAGCGAAATCCGGATAGAGCGCCAGATTTCGGTCCGAATCATGTCCATCCGACTGCAGGCGCAACCGCGGTTGGAGCTAGGAAGATTCTGATTGCGTATAACATTAACCTCGGTACCACCGACATTTCCGTCGCTAAACAGATCGCGAAACAAATCAGAGGCAAAGATGGAGGGTTTAGCGCAGTCAAGGCTCTAGGATTCGAACTCAAAGACCGAGGGATGGTTCAGGTCTCGATAAACATGGTCGATTACAAAGCCAGTCAGCTCTTCAAAGTTTTCGAGTTAGTACGAAGTCTTGCAACCGGTTTCGGAGTTCCAGTGATCGCTAGTGAAGTCGTCGGCCTAATACCGCTTGATGCATTAACAGAAACCGCCGAGTTTTACCTCCGCTTGCATGGGTTCGACGAAAATCAGATTCTGGAACGACGTCTCATGGAGAAAGATAAGCTCGTAGGATTAGATCTCATGTCATTTGCTGACGAAGTCCGGTCAGACAGAGCGGTGCCGGGTGGCGGAAGCGTGTCAGCTTATTCAGCGTCACTTGCGGCTGGCCTGGTTAGCATGGTAGCGCAACTGACATTAGCCAAAGAACAAGTTGAGATACATCCCATCGTCGAAGAAATTCAAAACAAGAGCGAAGCGCATCAACTCACTCTCTTGTCGCTCGTCGACGAAGACGCACGAAGCTTCACTAGCCTGATAGAAGCTTACAAGATGCCTAGAATTCGAGAAGACGAGAAACGTTTGAGAACTGGAGAGATACAGCGCCGACTGAAGAGAGCTGCTGACGTGCCCTTGAAGACTGCAGAGATCACGTCCGCAGTAATAGAACTCGCTGCAGATCTTTCTAAGATCGCTAACATGAATGCAATCTCAGATTTACAAACGGCTATCTACGTAGGTCATGCCAGTGCTCAAGGAGCTCTTGCGAACGTGCACATCAACCTAACACAAATCATTGATGAAGAATATTGTGCTGAGATGCGATCAAAGATTTCCAAGATCCAAGTTGACCTCGACCAGTATAAGTCCAAAGCCCTGGATACTATTACCGAGAGAATGAGCACATCTAAGTTGGCTTAGCGGTAACCTTCTCATACATGCGCCTGAACGTCCAACGGATAGCGTTCTTCAACTCAAGCAGACGTCTTTCATCCCCATAATTCTCGACATGAATAGCCTTCAACATTCCTTCATCCAGCTCCACTGAGTAACTCAGAATAGCCTCAGGTTGAATTGCCCCCGAGACAGCAGCCTCCTTATCCTTTGCCTGCATCGACTCCAGCACCTTACCAATGAGGAACGATCTCAATGGAGGAGAATTCGCGTCGAGTCTAACGTTGGGCTCTGGAATGACATGAAGTCTCCTTTGCTCCACGAGCATCGAAGCAATACGAACACCGTCATTTGTCATCACCGGGACATTATTCGCACCCAGCGCATGTACCGGCGAGCCGGCTGCGGACTTTGTGATTTGCTCTATATGACTGGCTGGGATCTCAATCTTCCTGAAACTCCGCTCAGCTAGCAACGTATCTACAACTTCCAAATACGATTGTAACGATGCGAGTTCCTCTTCGTTCTGTTTGATCTTCTTCTCAAGAAATGCCTTCAGATCTGCAAGTTTCCGAGTTGACTGTTGATCTGACTCTGGGGCTACACTTGTTATTGTAGATCACCCTTTTACCCTTGATTCCTATGCTTAGCTGGAAGGGTGTGGGTGAGTATGTTGAGGAGTATCCGCCTGTTAAGTCTTGGGTGTTGGGTCATTTCAAGGATGAGAGCACTCGGACGAGTTAGGCTTTCTAAGAGAGTTCTCCTATTGCGTCAGAGAATCTGATGACATCTGTGAATTCAGCCTCAGTAATCTCGGGCATATTCAACCCGGCCGTAACAGCAGCGTTCACATTCCTGATTCTGCTGTACCCTCTGCAGAGCATTCAAACATTTCTCATGCTAATGGCAACCTGCATCACATTTGGAACCATGGTCCCGCTTGTGATGATGCTTCAACTAACAAAAATCGGCGTCATTTCGGATTTCAACGTTTCAGAGAGGAAGGAACGGACTAAACCTTTCGTTGGAGCAGCAGCAAGCTACCTCGCCGGCGGTGGCGTTTTATTGTTGATGAAAGCCCCGACCATAATCATTGCATTGATGCTCTGCTACGCTGGCAACACGGTCATAATGCTTCTCATAACGCTTCGATGGAAGATTAGTATTCATGCGTCAGGCGTCGCAGGTCCGACGACCGCTCTGGTTTACAGTATAGGTGCGTGCGCGGCAGTCTTCTTTATCCTGCTCATCCCTGTTGGGTGGGCAAGAATGCAACTAAAAGCGCACACTCCATGGCAGATATTAGTGGGGGCGTTAGTGACAGTAATCGCGACATGGCTACAACTGATAATCTACTTCTCAATTCTCTAAGAGGGTTGACGCTAAGAGGTATTCGTTTTGACCGAAAACGGGCGCAAGGCCGTACATCTCTTAGCCGTACTCGTCCCGCTCGTCTCTGAACTAACCTCGAAATATTTAGTTCTGGCTGCGCTTTCCATAATCACAATTGCATACGTTCTTGGGGAAGTACTCCGCCTCAAAGGTGACGGCTTGCCGTTTATCACACCATTCACCTTGAAGATGAGCCGCCCGGAAGAGAGAACGGGATTCATCATACGACCCGCATATTTCGCAATTGGCATTATTCTAGCGTTAGTTCTCTATCCCAGCGCGATCGCTTATGCGTCGATATGCATCGGAGCGATCGGTGATTCCGTCGCTGCCATTGTGGGAGGGAGATTCGGTCACCGGCGAATTGTTAGGCGGAAAACGGTAGAGGGTTTTGCTGCCGGTTTGACCGGTGCTTTCCTTCTGGCTTCTTTTTTCGTCTCTCCGCTGATAGCTCTACTAGGCGCAGTTGGCGCTATGATTATGGAACTTATCGATGTGCCAGATGACAACCTTACAATGCCAATCGTCGCGGGGGCATTGATGACTCTGGCGACTCTAGCTTATCATGCATAATTACGGTTTGACTCAGAGTGG
>CAWJRR010000020.1:0-35794 GCA_963845275.1 Candidatus Bathyarchaeota archaeon | reverse complement strand
AAACGCCCCTAGAGACCGGTTATCAACTCGGTAATTCCGGGATACACGCGTGCGTATTTATGGAAGAATTTGCCATAATGTTCGTGATAGCGTGCCACTGCTGATCCACCATTCTCCTTGGAGACGGTGTCTTCCACCATCTTCTCATGTAAGTGCCGATATTTGGGACAATGTTGACTGACTGCAAGAGCACCCATGAGACGAAGAGTAATCTTACGCTCTTCTGCACCGTTTACGATCTTGACACCCTCAGTGAATTCCTGGAATGAAGTAGGAGCCATGGCTCCGATCTGATCGTGCAACCAAATAAAAATAGTTGCTCTCCCATTCACTAAAGTGGTGGGCCCGCCCGGGTTCGAACCGGGGATCTCCGCCGTTCTCATGTAATTGTGAGGGCGACGTCTTAACCAGCTGGACTACGGGCCCCCGATGTTCAGTCCAGCCACTTCCAGTATAAACTCTTGCTTGACGTGCTCCAAGTCTGTTGCTGTTGTGATTCCTTCCGATTGGGGAACGATCACTAGCCGCTGATATTTCAGGAGTTTTTTATCTCACCTTGACGAATAGGCCTGAGTTTCCGAACCATGCGGATGGTACAGGTAGGTCCTTCATCGTAGTTAGACCTGGTTGTGCGTTTATCACGCGCGGAATGCAGTTCACTACAACTGCCGAAGTTGCAATGTCACCGTGCACTCCGCCTTTGATTGTTAATTCGATTGGTGGGGTTCCTTCTACAATGATCAGCTCTTTGGGGTCTGGGCAGCCTAGATATGCTTGAAGGTTGAGGGTTATCACCTTCTCGCCATTCTTGATTCCCCAGGCGGTCTGGTCCACACCGGCGGCTTGGCCGACTTCGACTTTTATGTGCTCGCTTGCTACGGGCGTTTTTGCGATTTTCGGTTCGACGCTTTCCTCAATGCGGTCAAGTTTCCATCCCATCGCGGACGCGATCATTGCAATAGATTCCGCGAATCCCACGTGTCTAATTGTTCCTTCCGCAACCTTCGCCTTGAACTCCTCAAGGCTCAGACCAGCTCCGATCTTCTTCTGGAATGGTAGTCTACGGATTGACGCGTCCTGAATTCTGAATGACGAGATCCTCTTCACATCTTGGCACACACCAGTGGCAGTGATTGCCAGAGTATCCATGACGAAACCCGGATTCACTCCGGTGCCGAGAACGGTCACGCCCTTCTTGCGTGCCCTTCGGTCGAGGGCCTTTGCAATGTCTGGGTGCTTCAAGAACGGGTATGAGAGTTCTTCGCAGGTAGATATCAGATCTGCTCGTGCATCCATTATTTGGAGAAGTTGTGATTTTACATTCTGCAAATATGATCCTGTCGAATGTATGACAATATCTGGTTTCGCACGTCGCAGGAGCCTTTCTGCATCATCAGTTATCTTAACCCCGATGCTCTTTCCGACTGCGAGTTCGCCCAGATCTTTTCCAACCTTATTCTTATCAACATCAACAGCTCCAACGATTTTGACGCCTTCCTTCTGAAGCACGTACTTCACAAGTCCAGCTCCGATTGGTCCAATTCCGTAATGGACCACTTTGATATTTCTCAACGTTGATTCCAAGAAGCATCGCCACAAAGGTGACGCCTTAACCGTTTTGGTCGAAGCGCAACATTTGGAACAACCAAAAATACACTCGATAGTTCCTTCCGAAACGGACGAGGGCCCGTGAAGAAATCGCTCTCGGATAATGCTGTAGTTATGCGGAAACTAACGTAAATCAACGTTCTATATGCGAAGCATTCGTATATTCCCTAATAGAAATCAGTGGGGCGTGAACTGGATGAAGCCGATATTAGTAAAATCTTGGGAAGTCGATTTCTTACCAACTCCTCCACCCTACGAGAGACACAGGCAAGTGCTTTTCTCGTCGAAGCTTCAAGGACGAACTTCAGCCGCAATCGGCACAGTCACCATACCACCGGGCGGACAAAGTGATCTACACTCACATGAAAATTCAGATGAGTTCTGGATTCTCACAAGAGGCCATGGCAAGGTAAGCGTGGATGGGAATGAAGCGGACGTTGAACCTGGCGTCGTAGTCTGTGCGCCCGCAACATCAAAGCATCAGATAATTAACACTGGAAAGGAGACGCTTCACGCGTATTGGATCATTACGCCAGCCGGGCCAGAGGAAGCGATCCTCAAGGCCATGGGAAAGATTTAGAGGCGAACAGTAGATGAGTCCCTCGATAGTTCCAACAATAGTCGGCGGAATGAAAGGCCTCATTCTCGAGAACGAGAAGATTCGTACAGTGCTAATGCCGGAGTTCGGCGCAAGGATTCTCAGCGTCATATACAAACCAACTGAGACTGAGTTTGTGTGGCACAACCCGAAAGTGCCGGTGATGAAACCCACGTATCGTCCAGAGTTCGAGGATATGAGCGGCCTGTTCGATTGTCTGCCTACATGCGAGAATTGCACGTTCAAGAAGTGGAACTTACCTATGTACGGAGAAGTCGCTTCTGAACCCTGGCGTCTCGTTAGAACTGATAAGAAGCCAAGAGCAGTTACAGTGAGACTCCAGCGCAAGCTACCCATCTACCCGCTCCAAGTCAACAAGACACTTACGCTCAAAAAGAATGAATCAATGCTTGAACTGAACTACAAACTAACAAATCTGTCAGATGAAAAACTGGAATATCATTACAGCGGACACAACACTCTTCAGATAAATCCATACTACCGAATAATCTTGCCAGCCGAAGTAACCAAAGTCAAACGGGGCATGGCCATCACTGACAGACTAGGGAGCTTAGGAGACGAGATAACATGGCCAATCACAACAGACAAAGACGGAAAGACAGTTGACCTCAGCAAAGTCGGCCAGCCTTCTGAGGGCACAGGAGAGAACCTGTACACCCCCAAACTAAAGGAGTCATGGGCTGTTGCCTTCAACGAATCACGAAAAGAAGCGATCGGATTCTCATTCCAAGCCAACGTTTTACCTTACATACTTGTATGGATCAACTGGGGAGGCTACTTAGGCCATTATCACATAGCACTGGAGCCATCCACCGGCAGACCGGACAATCTAGAGGTCGCCGTTAACAACTGGAAGAATTACGCGGTTATGGAAGCTAGAGCTGAAGTGGAGTGGACAACAAAGATCTTCCTCGATCAAAATGTCAAAAGCGTAAAGAAAGTAACCTCAGAAGAAGGCATCATACAAAGATAGGCACAGTTCGCCGACTTACCTAATCTACGACATACTTCAGAGAGTCAGATCCAGTAGGTCTACTTATGATAATGAGAACGTTCGGAAAAAGAAGCGGATATACAAACTAAATCTGTGACGAGGCTAAAGATGTTCGAATATCAATGAATGCTTGTGTTCAGGCTGCAGGTGGCGCGTTTAGTACCGGTGCAACCTGCGTCGATTCCAATCAGACTCAAAGCGAGTTACTTAACTGAGGATCGTTGTTATATTCCGCATCGCCGAATCTTCAATGGTGAGAGAACGAGCAGTCTTGCCGCAAACGTTCTACCCTACCTCCTCATCATAGGTGCGCTAGTTCTCGTAGCCAGACTAATCATCGGATTACATTACACAGACTCCCGAAAGAGGTTCAAAGAAAGCACCGTGGAAACGGTGTTTCTTATCGTGTTAGTTGCCTTTGCAGTGTTCCTTCTCTTTATGCACTGCATAGAGTCAGGACTTTGCAGTCTTTAGCAAGTTTCTATTGTTCTGACGGAAGGATTATGTTGGAAATTAGTGGGAGTCAAGTGAACTAGAAGATTTTCCGAAATCATATTCTGAATAACGTCGACTCAAGTAACCCTCGAGGATGGAATCGTGCCGAAATAGTTCAGTCGTTCAGCGCATCTACGTCAGTATACCACTTTTTCTTGGTGCCAACTCTCGCCGCATTTTCCAGCCCGCGGATTTGTAGTAATTACAGTATATTCAATGATCTTTGGATAGAACCACATCGTTAAATGCTCATCAACATGGCTAGTCACGTGTGAAAACAATTGGAAAAATCCGTTTTCATCAGAAAAACTAGTGGACTCGTCAGACCTTACGGAGCAATGGATACAACTCTGATTTACACGTTGATCATCTTCTCGATTCTCAACACTACACTACAGTTCCCCTGGTTCTTCGGCTTCTGGCCTGGAGCTGACCTCGTAACTTCACTCGCAGTCGCAATGATACCAATGGCCTTGCTCTGCCTCTGCTATTGGGCCATTGCACTCGCAATGCCAAGGTCAGGAAGCGATTATGTCTGGTTCGCGAGAATAACACATCCATCACTAGGATTCGCGTGGGGATTAGTATACTGGTTCATGCTTGTCTTCATCGGCCCTGTGACGGTAGTGTTCACATATGGCTACACGGTATCCGCAACACTAGTGGCGTGGGGTACTCTATACTCAGCTCCAGGGCTCGTCACCTTCGCAACATGGCTCTCCGGGACGAACGGCTCATTCATATTCGCTGTCACCCTAACAATCGTATACTCACTGTTCGGAATCCTCGGGCACAAAGCAGGTAAAGCGTTACTATACGTTTCGTGGGTCATTCAGATAGTCGCACTCCTCTTAATGTGGGGCATTCTAGGAACCACTGACCCTGCCAAGTTCACGTCCAATTGGGACCTTCTAATGTCAAATTACACAACTTACCAAGCGGTCTTCGACACAGCAAAGAGTGCCGGTTGGGTTCTAGCACCTATCACCATGGGCGCGACAATCTCTAGCGTTACATTCACTTTCATGTTGCAGTCAGGAGCAGCGCAAGGAGCAGGATCAATCTCAGGAGAAATCAGAAACGTCAACCGGTCGATTCCGGTTGCGTTACTGATGTCGAACGTGCTTGCGTTCGTAATTTGGTCCATGAGTGCATTAACAGAAGTTCACGCTACTGGCTATAACTGGCTTGTCGCATTGTCATGGCTTTGGGACAACGTACCTGCCAAGTTCCCACTGCCTCTCCCACCCAGCATGCCTCTGATGCTTGGTATCGCCACCTATCCTAACCAGCTGCTCACACTCGTTGCGCTTGGAACGTTTTGCTTCGCCAACATGGCTTTCGCATACATCCTCATTCTGACGGTTTCGCGATATTTCTTTGCCTGGGCTTTCGATCGCCTTATCCCTACAAAGTTCGCAGATGTCAATCCACGATTCAAATCACCTCACTGGGCTCTCATCGCAACTATGATCGTAATGATCGTTTTGTGTGTACTCTTCTCCTACACGGGCTTCTCAAACTTCTTCGCAGCAGGTGCCACTCTGATGGTCCTAACTTACGCAATACTGGCCGCAACTGTCTTTATCTTCCCATTCACAAGATGGAAGACACTGCTCGATCAGCTGCCAACCTTCATGAGAAAACGCATTGGAATACCGGTGATCAGCTGGGTAGGCTTACTAACGGCGATCATCCTGTTCTACGCTGCATATGCAGTTACGGTGAACCCACTGTTAACCGGAACAGCAGCACCATTAACCGGAGAACTGTTCGGTGGAATAGCCATCCTAGGAATCGTGATTTACTACCTCAGCAAATGGTACAATAACCGTCGAGGCATAGACATAACCCTGATCTTCAAGGAAATACCCCCAACGTAGACCCCTAGACGAATGTCGGGAGTCTATGTCTTCCCTTTTTTTATCTTCTTAATGTCTCGCTATTATCCTGACGTAAGGAGATGACTCTTTACAGATTCATCGTCAAGGTTCACCATTACGCCTCGGAGAATACCCTCGCTTGATTCACTGCCAGGATTTATGCACAACGTCCGACCTATCTTCACGTTTCCTCTTGCCTCGTGAATATGACCGAACAATCCTAGAAGCGGCTGATACTTCTCGATTGCCTTGCTAACTGCTGAGCTTCCACCGCTGATCATTTCCGGTTCCGTGCCCAGCATTACTGGCTTCAAGTCCTTATCAAGCTTCATGCATTCAGAAATCAGAACGTCACTAGGAGGCACATGAATGTTGAAGACACATCGTTTCATGTTCTTAACCTGTGATGCCCTGCTTTCGATCTTGTTCCATAATTCATCTTCCGAGCATTCACGCGGAGTGAGCCAAGGAGTTGGATTACTCCATCCTAGGCTTAGCATTTCATGCTTACCATCTAAGTCGATGATCAAATCCTCAGGGTCTATTACGTAGTCTGATTCATGGATGATTGGCTTAATGTCTGTAAGGTCATCGTTTCCACCCGTAATGTATAATTTGACTCCAGAATTTCTGAGTCTTTCTTCAGCCATCTTCATCCATCTTCTTACAGTATCGAGCATGAGTTGAACGAAAATAGCGTGGACTTTCGATTCATTCGCTTGTAATTCATGCATCTCGTCTGGATTCGTTCGATAAGGGTACCCGCCCATTTGGCGGATCTCATTCTCGAGCTTCTGCGCCTCGGCTTCATCCTTAGCTTCTCGCATTACACCTCGGAAATTCGCGGTGAATCCCTTCGGCCCCTGAATCAGCGGTACGATCATCTTTCCTGTAATGTCTCCACCCATAATCAGAATTTGCGTTTTGTAGAAACTTGCAGCATTTAGGAATTTAATGTACGCCTTCTCTGAACCATGTATGTCCGTCGCGAAGAATAACCTCGTAAGCGCCAACGTCTAGCCTTCCAGACTATCGCCTTCCACGCCGTGCACTTATTTAAGTGGCTTTAACCGATATCAGATGTGAGATATTTCCGACCGCTGAGAGAAGGCTGATGTCGACAGCTTGACGAATTGATTCATTCAGTCCGCCGGCATAAGCGTCGATGAACGTCGGATTACAACAGAATAATCTCGGACGAGGCTCTACTTGGTTGCCTGGGATTTCGCGAACGTTTCGAAGATGATGGCAATTACATGTGCGCCTGGATCCGCGTAACCGAGTGTTTGCTCTCCTAGATATCTCGCTTTACCCTGTCGTGCGACAATTCCTTTCGTGGAATCACATCCAGTTCTTGCTGCACTGGCTGCTTCCCTCAACCCTTGTGAGAGATCAGCATTCCTTGCCAGAGCTTTCTTCAGAGCGATGACTGCTAGTTCTAAGGCGTCCACAACGGTTTTGTCGCCAACTTTCGCTCCGCCTTGCCGTTTTATCTTCTCTAATGATACCTCAAACATTCTCGCAAAGTCAGCGATGTTAAGTTCTTCTTTTCCCTTAACCACTTTTCCGGCTTCAATAAAGAAGGATCCGAAAATGGGGCCAGCTGCTCCTCCTGCCGACGAGAGTATTGCCTGACCGGACGCTATGAACATGATCCCTACGTCGTTGATCGGCAACTCATCAAGTTGCTTCCGGGCGTTACTGAAGGATGTACACATGCTGGTGCCGAAGTCCCCGTCACCACATGCTGAATCCATGTCATTGAGTTCATCTCTAGCTTGCGCTACGCGTGTCATTATCTCTAGAAGTATTTCTTTCACCTGCGAGGTACGCAGTTGCTCTACCATGCGGTTGTTTCCTTCCTTCCACTACATCTAGTTAGAGCAGGAGTTATCGCAGGGGCGTCATAGCATTCGCGAAGTTCCTCATCAAGTCGCATCAGAGTAACAGAACACCCTGCCATTTCTTGGGTTGTAAGAAAGTTTCCGACTTCAGTGCGATGGATTCTGATTCCTGAATTGAGTAGGATTTCGTTGAGTTTCCGGTTGATGATGAAAAGCTCCATGAGTGTTGTTGAGCCGTATCCGTTAACGATCATGTTAACTTCGTCTCCGGCACGGTAGGGTAGATCTTTCAAAACTTCCTCCACAAGAATCTGGGCCGTTGTATCCGCACTTAGTAATTCGGTTTTCTTTACTCCTTTCTCGCCATGCGCTCCAATTCCGAAGAACATTTCGTTTTCTCCAATTGTGAATGTAGGTTTCCCGCTAGTTGGAACAGTTGCTGGTGAGAGAGCTACTGCAAAAGTTCTGGAATTATCTCGCGCTTTCTCTGCAACTTCTTTCACCTCCATGAGAGTCACTCGCTGCTCAGCTTTTGCACCTGCAACTTTGATTACGAAGAGATCAGCGGCAAGGCCGCGGCGTTCTTTGACTCTGTCCGGAGGTGCGGAGGCTACGTCATCCCACACGCGAACGGTCTCTGTTTTGATACCTTCATCTCTTGCGGCTTCTGTTGCCATATCAAAATTCATGTTATCCCCAGCATAATTCCCGTAAATGTACAGCACTCCCCGCTTGCCGTTTGCTGCTTTAGTTGCATCCAGAATAAGCGGAGGAGATGGAGCAGCAAACACTTCACCAAGGACAGCCGCATCGGCCATTCCGAAGCCCACCCAACCCAGGAAGAGTGGTTCGTGACCTGAACCCCCACCCACGACAACACCTACCTTGTCGTTAATCGGTGCGTCTCTTCTTGCAACTACATGAGGGGAGACTTGTTTTACAATTTCGGGATAAGCCTTCACGTACCCTTGAATGCTTTCAACGGTCACTCTGAAGGGGTCGTTGATTAGCTTCTTCGTTTCACATACCTCACACAAATAGCACAGATGAGTCAATTAGAAACTTAGTCCGTGGCTTCCAAAGCTGCTGGCAGTAATATTCGGCTCGGCTCTAGTTATCTACGTAGCGCGGTACCTTTACTTCAAGAGCAGAGGGCTGGATTTAATTCTCGTCCAAAAGATGATACCCCCCGAGTAGATGTCGGAACCGGCTGCGGAAGTCCCCAGAGAATTTCCGCAACACCCTATGATTTGCAATTAGCTACGTCTAGGGGTTTTAGACACCACGACAGCCTGAGCTAGGTCCTTGGCAGTTTAGGCAAACACCAAAGAATCTTAAACCCTTGATGATGCAATGTGCAGATCGAGGGGATAGAATGTGAAATCAACAATTCCGTCAGGTATGAGAATCACGCAAGTTGCCGTGGTGGTTAAGGATCTCCGAAAGGCGATGGAGGCTTACACTAGGATAATGGGTTGGCAGCCTTGGAGCGTTTACGAACATAAACCACCAATTCTACACCATCAGGAGCTTCACGGTAAGCCTACGAATTACTCGATGCTCGGCGCAGAGGTCCACTGCAACCCAATAGATTTCGAGATTCTGCAACCTCTAGAGGGTCCAAGTATTTACAAGGAATTCCTTGAAGAACATGGTGAAGGACTTCATCACGTGTCTGTCGTGAACACTGCTGAAAACGTGGAGCAAGCGTTGGAGGACTTTAGGAAAAATGGCGTCGACGTTAGCATGAGCGGAAGGCTCGGTGAGGGAATCCGGTTCTACTACATGGATACAGAACCGGTCCTGAAGATGGTCGCTGAAACAGTCAGCGGACATGCGATCTCAATGAAACCAATCTACATGTATCCGTAGTTAAGTAAGGGAACCAAATGTCCGAATCAAAATTGAGCGGCATCGATCGCGCTGAGCTTGAAACTCTTAAGGGTAAAGTCATCGAGGTTGCGCGCGGACTCTTCGAAAACCATTTAGTCATTTCAACCTTCGGAGTTGTCAGTCTAAGAATTCCTAATACAGAATATGTGCTGATCACTCCAAGCGGATTCAGCAAAATGACGCTCCACAACGATCACCTAATCGTTGTGGACCTTGAAGGCAACCTGGTTACAGGCAACTTCCGACCATCAGTCGAAACCGCGATGCACACCTACATTCACAAACATCGTCCAGAATTGAACGCGGTAATTCACACTCATTCGCCTATGGCGTGCGCTTTTGCAGCGGCTAACATGGAGATACCCTGTGTGTCCGCTGAACAGGCATTCTACCTGGGCGGGCGGATTCCACTCGTGAGGGAATATTCGCTGCCGGGCACCAATAAAACCTCAGAGCTCAAGGCGATTCTTGACGCCCTCAAGAATGTTGATGCAGTTCTCATGCGCAAACACGGAGTTGTAGTCGTCGGCAGAACTCCCGAGCAAGGCTTGGAGACCGCTATAGTTCTCGAGGATGTTGCGAAGATGGCGTTCTACTCGATTCAGCTTGCAAAACCTAAAGAGTTCACAAAGGCAGAACTCAAGTACCTAAAGGAATTCAAGCGAACAAGATACGGCCAGAAACACGCTTCCACATAGTCGTGCCGTCTGGTTGAGCTACATCGCGGCAATAGATGCAGGTACCGGGAGCGGTAGATGCGTTATCTTTGATTCACAAGGAACACAAATTGCACTAGCCTCGCGAGAATGGGCACATCCAACTATACCAGAATATCCCGGCTCGTTCATTTTCGAAACAGATCGGAACTGGAGACTCCTTTGCGAATCAATTAGAGAAGCGCTCCAAAAAGCACACCTGCAACCCGATGAAATTCGAGGCGTCAGCGCCACGAGTATGAGAGAGGGAATGGTTCTCTACGATAAGGAAGGTAAAGAAATATGGGCATGTCCAAACGTTGATTCCAGAGCGCGAACTGAGGTTTCACAACTCATAAAGAAGGGACTTGCGAAGAGAATTTACTCTCGCGCGGGGGACTGGTTGGCCATTACCTCCCCGCCTAGATTTCTCTGGATCAAGAAACATCAGCCCGAAATCTACCGCCGAACCGCCCACATGTCCATGATCAGCGACTGGATTCTCTACCGGCTCAGTGGAAATTTTGTCACCGACCCCTCCGCTGGATCAAGCTCCAATCTCTTTCAACTCTCAAAAAGAACGTGGTCAGACGAAATCATCAAATGGTGTGGACTACCCCGTGACATCTTTCCGCAAGTATTCGAACCGGGAACAATCATCGGAGAAGTAACGGGCAACGCGGCGAACGAGACAGGACTGAAGAAGGGAACACCAGTTGTTCAAGGAGGAGCTGACACACAACTTGGGTTAATCGGAATAGGCGCCGTAGATCCTAACGATTCCACGGCGATCGGCGGAACGTTTTGGCAACAGACGATTGTCACGGACAAACCAGTGATTGATCCCCAATTTAGACTTCGCACCCTTTGTCATGCTGTCCCCGGCCTTTGGATGACGGAGGGTATAGGATTTCTTTGCGGGTTAACGATGCGCTGGTTCCGAGACGCTTTCTGTGAAAGAGAAAAGGAAATGGCCGCGCAGCAAGGAGTCGATCCTTACTTCCTACTTGAGAAGCAGGCGCAAAATGTTCCACCAGGTTCGAATGGGGTAATCCCGATCTTCTCAGATGTTATGAACGCAAAGAGATGGATGCACGCGTCTCCATCATTCATTCAATTCGACATTAATCAACCCCAGAAATCAGGAGTGAAAGAGTGTTTTCGTGCGATCGAGGAAAGCGCAGCATACGTTGCGAGAGGTCACATGAAGATCTTGGATTCAATCACACGACGAAAAACCAAGGAGATAGTGTTCTGCGGTGGAGCATCGAAAGGTGTGCTATGGCCACAAATTCTAGCCGACGTGTTAGGAGTGAACGTGAAGATTCCCGTTGTGAGAGAATCTACTGCACTGGGAGCAGCAATCTGTGCGGGAGTCGGAATCGACTTGTTCTCAAACCTTCAGGCTGGAAAGCAACTAGTGAAATGGGATAGAGTTGTCGAACCCGACTTGGCCATTCACAAAAAATACCTGAAGCTTTACGATCGATGGATCGAAGTGTACAGTAGAATGGTTCGGTTAGTGGAGGACAATCTCGTAGAACCGATGTGGCGAGCAGCGGGCACTTGATTTAGTATCCGAACGAGGAAGCCTGGCAAAGGCTAAAGAACCAGTCTTGAGTTAGCGGCTGGCGGGTCATGCGAGTTGGCGAGCATAACTCAGATTGAGTCCATTCCGGAGAATGATTATCCAAAATATGATTTAACGAAGGAAAGCCTTCGCCGGATGCTTCAAAGTATGCTACTCGTAAGAAGATTTGAAGAAAAAGTTGAGGAACTCTTCATCGTCAAGGGCGCATTAATCGGTCCCTCCCACCTCTACCTTGGTCATGAAGCGATTGCGGTAGGGGCAATGAGTGCTCTCTCACCTGGTGACTTGATAGTTACGACCTATCGAGGGCACGGACACGCGCTGGCCAAAGGAGTTCCAGCAAAGTTGTGCATGGCAGAGTTATTTGGAAAGGAAAATGGAAACTGCAAAGGACTTGGAGGATCCATGCACGTCGCGATTTACCCCAAGGTTGGCTCCCTCTACGCGACCGCTATAGTTGGCAGCGGAATCCCGATCGCAGCAGGGGTCGGGTTAGGATTGAAGCAGAAGAAGAGCAAGAATATTGCCGCGACCTTCTTCGGGGATGGGGCATGCAACACGGGAGCATTTCATGAAGGAACCAACTTAATCGCAGTGTGGAAACTGCCCGTTCTGCTATTCTGTGAGAATAACCAGTACGCAATGTCAACGCCTGTAAAACGCGCCGTCTCTAGTCCGAGTATCGCCGAAAGAGGAAGATCCTACGGGATGGAAACGATTGTCGCTGACGGGAATGACGTCATCTCGGTCTATCTGGCTGCAAAGACGGCTGCCGAACGGGCACGATCCAAATCAGAACCCACATTCATCGAATGCGTGACATACAAGACGAAGGGCCACGGAGTATATGACAAGGGAGAGTACCGTCCCAAAGAGGAGGTTGAAAAATGGCTCGCGCGCGATCCAGTCCTCGTCTTCAAGAAGAGACTGTTAGATAGCAAAACACTAACGCAAAGTGAGATCGACACAATTGAAGAGATAGTAAAAGATGAAATTGAGGAATCTGTAGCGTTCGCAATGCAAGGATCGGTCCTGCCCTTCAATACGATACAAGATTACGTGTACGCGGAGGAATAGAAGTTGCGAGAACTCACCTACGCTGATGCTCTCCGAGAGGGCCTTCGCGAAGAAATGTTGCGAGATCCTAATGTTATACTACTGGGCGAGGAAATCGGAGTCTTCCAGGGAGTCTACAAGGTTACTCGCGGATTGTTAGAAGAGTTCGGCCCTGAAAGAGTTCGAGATACTCCCATATCTGAAGCCGCCATTGCAGGTGCAGCAGTCGGACTGGCCTTGACAGGCTTTAAGCCAGTCGCTGAAATCATGTACATGGACTTCTTGCCCATCTGCATGGACCAGCTTGCCACACAGGCAGCGAAAATGCGCTTCATGAGCGGCGGACAATTGAAGGTGCCGCTGGTCCTGAGAACTCAGTATAGTCTGGGTCGGCAACATGGCTCGCAACATTCACAGTTCACACCAGCATGGTTCCTGCAAGTTCCGGGACTCAAGATCGTATTACCAGCTAATCCGTACGACGCCAAAGGCCTACTCAAATCTGCAATTCGTGATTCGAACCCTGTCCTATTCCTGGAAAGCGGCCTTCTGTACCGAACCAAAGGCCCCGTCCCGGAGGAAGAGTACACTGTACCACTAGGGCAGGCAGAGGTGAAGAGAAAAGGTGACGACATCACGATTCTTGGCATTTCAAGGCAAGTGGGAGAAGCCCTTACAGCAGCTACGAAGTTAGAGCAGACTGGCATATCAGCCGAAGTAATCGACGTTCGTACCCTGCAACCTCTAGACCTCAAAACGATTGTAGAATCAGTGAAGAGGACATCAAGGCTGATCATAGCCTCCGATGACGTCAAGACTGGAGGCGTCGGGGCTGAAATCTCCGCATCGGTTAGCGAGAACGCGTTCGGGTATTTAGATGCACCAATCGCTCGAATAGCATGCCCAGACACACCCATCCCATTCTCCCCGCCATTAGAGCAATTGTATATGCCTAATGCTGACAAGATCGTTGAGACAGCGAAGACGATCATGGGACGATGAGACTATGACAGAAGTTCTGATGCCAAGACTAGATCCGGGGATGCAGAGTGGAAAGATCGTTGAATGGCTCAAAAAAGAAGGCGAAACGGTTCAGAAGGGCCAGCCAATTGTAGTAATTGAAGGGGAAAAGACAACATTCGAAGTCGAAGCTCCTGAAACTGGTACGCTGAGTAAGCTCCTCGCCGCAGTTGGCGATGATGTCCAAGTTTCGCAACCAATAGCGATCATAGGTCTCTCCGGACCCGTCTCGACGCCAACTCAAGCTGACAGACCTAAATCCCAGCCGTCCACGGCTACAGCACCATCAGCGCAACCACCCATACCAGGGGAGCGCGCTGTTGCCTCTCCTGCTGCACGACGATTAGCCCAAGAAGCGGGCATCGATCTCTCCCAAGTTCGAGGGACTGGCCCAGGCGGAAGAATTTCGCGAGAGGACGTTCTAGCCGCAGCAAACCCGCAGAAAACTGTGCAACCAACCGTACCAGTACCAAAGACGCGCCAGCCACAAGTTATCAGGAAGATGAAACTCGAGGGAATAAGAAAGGCGGTTGCTGAGCGACTTTCGTTCAGTGAAAGAAACACCGTGCCAGTTACGCTCACAATGGAAACAGATGCATCCAAACTCGTGAAACTCAAAGACACTGAACACGCGAGTTTCAATTCTTTCGTGGTCAAAGCGGTTGCTAAAGCGCTTGAGGTTTATCCCATGATGAATTCAAGCATCGAGGGTGATGAAGTAACAACTTACTCTGACATCAACGTGTGCGTAGCGATAAACACTGACCAGGGATTAGTCGCTCCAACCATCGTGAACGCTAATAAGAAATCGCTAAAGGAGATTAACGACGAGGTTTTACTGCTGGCGGAAAAAGCCAAATCCAATCAGCTCACAATTGAGGAGCTCACGGGCGGCACTTTCACCATCACAAACCTAGGCGCTTACGATATCGAATCGTTTGCCCCGATAATCAATCCGCCTCAATGCGGAATTCTCGGATTAGGAAGAATAGTCTACAAGCCATACGCATCTGGCGAGCAAATCACAACCCGTCCGCTGACCGTTTTGACTCTCGTGTTTGACCACCGTATAATCGACGGAGTACCTGCTGCTAAATTCCTTCAGACGGTGAAGAGGAACCTAGAAGACCCAGAACCGTTACTTTGAATGCTACGTTGGTCGCAAGGCAATCTTCAGCGCTTTACCCTCACCCATCACTATCAATGCTTCCTCAGCTTTTTCGAGGGGCATTTCCTCTGAGATCAACGGTCCAATCATCACCCGGTTCGAAACGATAAGGTTGAAGGCGCGTTCGACCGCCGAGGGCGTGTGATGAAAAGCTCCTTGAAGACGCAATTCGCCGTAGTGTATATTGTCAGCATCGAATGTCACAGTTGTTCCGCCTTGACATCCTCCGAATAGTAGAATTGTTCCCCCTTTCCTAACCAGTTTGCCAGCGGTTTCCCATGTTTCTTTTCTACCGACGGCCTCAATCACGATATCGGCTCCCCTGCCGCCAGTAAGATCTCTAACACGTTTGACTGGATCCTCTACAGAGGAATTGATGGTAGTGATGTCAATCCCCATTTTCTTTGCTTCTTCGAGTCTCTGATCAACAACGTCACACAATATTATTCGCTTCGCACCATGAAGGCTGGCAAGTTGTAAGTGGAGTAATCCTATCGGACCGCCTCCGATTACGATTGCGGTTTCCCCTGGTTGTGATCTCACTAGGTCCCAGCCATGCACAACGCAAGCCAGCGGTTCAAGACTCGCAACGTGCTCCAATCGAACGTTATCTGGAATCTCGAACGTGTTCTGGCGAACAATCCTTTCTGGAATACGAACATACTCAGCGTAGCTTCCAGGCCATGAGAAGCCAATCAGGCTCTCTTCAAGATGTTCGCAGAGGTTCGGCTGCTTGGTTAGGCAGTAGAAGCATTTGTTGCATGGAGCAGAATTGGCGGAGACAACATTCATTCCAGGGGCAAATTTCTTCACGCCGTCACCCACCTCTGTCACTACGCCTGCAAATTCGTGGCCTATGATTTGTGGCGGTTGAACCAGCCGATGTCCTCGTTTGTACATTTTGACATCAGTTCCGCAGGTTAATGTAACAATGCATTTTGCGACTAATTCTCCTGGACCAGCCCGCGGAATGGGAGTATTTTCGAACTTCAATTCGCCCGGATTGTAGAATCTAACAGAACGCATAGTAGACATTATCGAGACGTCCTTTGACTATTATAACGATATGACAGAAATCAAGTATTCTCGACGATAATCTTGCCAGCTGCCTTACCATTCTGTGCAACATGAAATGCGTCCAGCAGCTTGTCAAGAGGCAATCTGTGAGTTATCATCTGAGATGTATCTATCCTTCTTTGCCCTACAAGTTCGAGCGCCATCCTCATCTCGAGCTCAGAAGCGGAGTAACTGGACTGCATGGTAATTTCGGGAGAAAGAGACGACTGATATCGAGTGAGAGAAGAGAGCCCCTGGGAGGAGCCCCGAACAACAGCACGCGCCCACCCTTCCTGACTATTCCGATAGCTGATTCTAGCGCCTTTGGGTTTCCCGTAGCAACAATTGCGTAATCAACTCCTTGGTTATTCGTTTGCTTGAGAATTGTTTGGAGAGTGTTCATTCCCGGATCAAGAACAACGTCAGCACCTAATTTTGAAGCTAGAATCCGTCGAGTTTCTATCAGATCGACTGCAAAGATCACTCCAACTCCGTATAGGCGTAGAAGTTGAACATGCGTGAGGCCGACGGGTCCCACGCCGAACACTACAACACTTGAGCCTGCGCGAACATCAACCTTCCGAAGTCCCCTTATGCAACATGCCGTTGGCTCGACCTGCGAGCCTTCCTCGAAACTAATGTTTGAAGGAAGGGCGTACACAGTGCCTCCTTTAACAAGGGAGGCAGGAACACGGAAGTATTCTGCAAAGCCGCATGGGTCCAGGTTGCTTTTCGGGTATTCTTCACAAAGAGTTTCCAATCCGTTCTTGCACAAGGTGCAACTTCCACATGAGATGTGATGATGAACGATCACCCGCTCTCCTAATTCGACTCCTCGCACATTTTCTCCTTTCTTCTCCACAACACCCGCAACCTCGTGCCCTAAGATTGGTGGTGTAATTTCCTCTCCAGCGATCTTCTCCAAATCAGTTCCACAAATCCCACAGGTCCGCATGTGAACTAGAATCTCGTCAGGCCCAATCTTCGGAATAGGATACTCCCTTAGCTCAACTCTGCGCTTTCCAGTAATGACTGCTGCCTTCATGCTCTTCGGCCTAATTGGCCAAGCAAGTGATGTATAACTTAGCCAGTTGATGAACTTGAATGATGCGTGGGCATGTCAGTTACTTAAATTTGGGATGTCCCAAGTCAATTCTAAGGAGTAGCATGGATTGAACCAACCTCGCGTGATTATATGCAATCGTCGAGAGTTGTCCATTCGATTCACTACTCGTTCGAGATATGAGAAAAGTAGTCAATACGCTGTTGCAACTTAACCTGAAAAGATTCAGAGTGCCTCAAAAAACGATGACCAAGTATTCTGCCCTCGACGTAATGAAGCAAGCATTGGAACTACTATTCGAGTTCACTCCCTCAGAGAAGAATTATCGCGAGGCAATGCGAACTATCCAAGTGTACTCTGAAGGGGACGCTGAGATGCTCCAAGTCCTGAAGTCAGGTTTCAAGTTCATTGCGAACGCCGTGTACAACACGTATGCCGGTCAGCGGTATGCGGAGAGGCTTTCTCCAGAGATTCTATTCCTGCAAGGTCTCCCGTTCGATCAAGCAGAGCTTGAGCAAGCTTTCAGATTTGTTGGAGTCAAGCCACCCAACGCAGGTACTCCGACGGTTAAGAAGACGTTTTTCCTGGACGAAGGATATGAGCCGTACAGGCGATTCTTACAAGGGGTTGGAGATCAACCTCAGAATGGGAGAGAGAGACACTGGGTAAGCATGATAGAAAGTGCGTTGTCAGAATTTCCGGGAAGAGCTCTCTTGCGCGTCGGATCCGACCATGTCGAGTCGCATCTCGTCAGGTTCTTCTCCAGAGACACAGGACATCTAGTATCAATGCTAAAGAAACGCGATATTGAAGTCGAAGTCGTGGAGAAGATTGCCGATTTGAATCAGGTTTTCGGCAAACACTAGGCGCGGTTTACTTCTTCTTGCCTGGCAAGAGCAGATACTTATACACGAATCCTGCAAGCAGAGCCCCAATGATTGGTCCAACCCAATACAGCCAGAGGCTGGAGTAGTAACCCGAGGCTACTGCTGGACCTAACGCACGCGCCGGGTTTGCAGCACCACCAGTTAATGGTCCCGCAATCAGGATATCAGCGGTCAGCGTCATGCCGATCAGTATCCCAGACGCTCCAGCTGGGACTTTATCCGTGTACAGAACTGCATAGTACGTCAACATCAGGAAGAAAGTAATGAGAAGTTCCACCACGAGTGCTACGAGATCACTTCCACCAATAGCAGGACTAGGCGCCACACCACCATAACCCGTCAAGGCACCATTGCCGGGTTGGATAAACATGTGCGTCCAACCGGCCAATACTGCACCAAGTAGCTGGGCCACGACGTACCCTAACCCGTCGCCAACATCGAGCTTCCGAAGAACAACTGCCGTGATCGTAACAGCCGGATTCACATGACACCCTGAAATCCATCCGATCGCGTAGACCATTGCCATCAGAATCAGTCCACTAGTGAACGCGATTCCAATGAAGGATGCAGCGGGCGAAGCCAGACCAAGGACATTAGAAGCGAAAATGGTTACTGATAGAGAACCGAACAGCACCAGAGCGTACGTTCCGATAAATTCAGCAACGTAGGCTTGTCTTCCCATTCTCATCTTGGTCACCTTCCGGATAGCACATTCTCATGGTATAAAACCGTTCAGCTTTCAGCAACGGCAAAGAGGGCGGCTAAAACTAGAAGTGCTCCTAGAAGGGTTGTCGTGTTATAGATCTCTCCAAGGAATATCCATGACATTATCATCGCTGCAACAATCTCAAGCATGCCTACAACAGACGCAACGGTCGCTGTCACTGACTTCAAAGCTACTAGCCACATTGCATAAGGCAGCACAGTGCAAGCTATTGCCATGTACACTACCAATTCCCAGCCTTGGGCAGAAATCCTTAGCGATGTTAGGCCTCCCAGAACAACTGCGGGGAGGAGGAGAACGAGTGCCGTAGTAATCATTACTGCGGCCGAAAGTTGTATAGCATCTTGATCTTTATCCAACAGAATCTGTTTATGATGCACGATGAAAAATGCCCAGACCACACCTGCCGAGAAGACAAAAACGTCGCCCAAAAGCTGTCCCCCCATTAGATTTGACAGATCCCCGTTTGTCGTAATCATCGCGGCACCTACAACGCCTAGTAGTACTCCAAGCTGCTTTCGTTTACCAAACGATTCTTGAAATAACCACCAACTTAGAACAGCGACAATCAGCACGTTAAGGTCAACTAACAGTGCTGTTTTCGCGGCAGTTGTGAACTCCAGCCCGACATACTGAAGTATGAATGCCACACCGTTTAGAATACCTAAGAACCATACGGATCTTTCTTTCAGTACAACAAACCGGAATCGTCTTCGAGATACGAGTACTGCGAGAAGAACAGGGGCGGCGATTGCGAGCCTGAGGAACACGAACTCAAATGGATTGATGTAAGTAAGCCCGATTTTCGCGCTGACGAATGAACTACCCCAAAGTATGCTGGACAGAATTAATAGGCCCAACGCAGCTGATCGTTCATCAGGCCCCTGAGGGCGCGATATCGTCATTGGGAATTATCAATTCAGAGTTGTTCGCCAATGCGATAAGTGTAGATAGTGTGCCCGAGGAGCTCATCATAGACTTGTTTTGGTTTCCAACCTGGAACCTTGAAATCGTGCGATACTATCCTGCAGCCGGGCAGCAGCTCCTTCTCCATTTTGGGACGAAGACGTTCGTTTGCGCTGGAGGTAAGATAGAGAGTCACGACGTTGGCGGCTGAAATATCGACATCGAAAAAATTTCCCTGAATGATTTTCACTTTTTCGTTCAGTCCCAATCGAAGAATCTCAATTCTCACCCGTTCAAGCAGATCTTCACGTAGATCTATTCCCGTAGAATTCGCACCCATCTCTTTTGCTGCTAGAAGAATCAGACGGCCATCGCCGCACCCTAGATCGTAGAGGTTTTCTCCAGGCTTCAGGTCGGCAAGCTCGAGCATTTTCTTTGCCACTTCGAGAGGCGTCTGAACGAATGGCGCAACGCTCACAAGCAACACCACACGCTAGCTACGTATACCTTCTTTCCACTTCGGACCGTTCATTCTTAGTTTTCGTAGCAACCGGGAAGCTCTTCTCTTTCTTCCCTGTCCACTTAACGTCTTCTTCCAGAAAACGAACGCAAACGTTCTTGAACTCAGCGTAAATCTCTTTGAGTTCTTGCTCGTCAAAAGTGTCAATGAAAGTTGGGTTTCTAAGCCAACTATCCCAACCTCTCACACTCTCGAAGAGTGAAGAATTCATCTTGATCAACGCCGCATATAGACCTAGACGATCGACCGGAGCAAGTTTTTTGATTTCCTCGAGAGATTTCGCTCTCTCTTCAGCCCAAGACAAGTTTGCTTAGACACCTACGTAGTGACGTCGCAGTAATTCTAACCGCAATTAAAACTTGCTTTCACCAAACTCCCAAAGCTAAATCAGCATGTAACATTCTCTTCTATATAGAAATGAGGCAGACAATTGGAGCGAATTGAACCACGGGTAATCAAAATCGCGGAGACGAGTCTTTGCTTCGAAGGTGTACATAAGATGACGGAGTTCTACGGTGCGCAGGATTGGCTGAAAAGTGCAAGAGAGCTTCAACCGAATGACTCAGAGTTCTTAATTGAGCTTTCAGGACGCGCATGCTACAAGAGTTTTGGGCCTGGTTTGAACCCTAATGTGACTAAGATTCGCGATAATCCACGAGACTACATTACTAACGTTCTGGCAAAGGCTGATGGTAGTATACTCGAACATGCATCGGTAACATTCGCTTTTCTGAACGTGAGTCGAATTTTCACACACGAGCTTGTGAGACATCGCGCAGGAACTGCAATCAGTCAGGAGAGTTTAAGATACGTTAGGCCGCGAGAAATCGATATTTGGGTTCCGCCCGATGTTGAATCAGCATCGAAAGAATTTGAGGAAGCCATCGGTGAAATCGCGAAGAGATATCGCAGCCTCGAAGAGAAGTTCGATTGGGAAAAGATGAGTTTTGAGCAGAAAAAGCGTGTGACATCAGCTCTGAGACGAATCCTCCCTGATGGGATAGCAACCAACCTCATCTGGACTGCCAATCATAGAACTCTACGCTGGGTAATTGAGATGAGAACCGACCCGGGAGCCGAAATCGAAATACGCAAAGTGTTCGGAAAGGTCGCTGACATCTGCATCAAAGATTATCCCCTCCTGTATGCAGATTTCAGGCGAACGGAACTATCTGATGGAACGTTTCAGTACATTCCACAATTCTCGAAGGTGTGATGAGCGGAAGTAACGAAATTGACAGAACACTTTTGGAAAACATCAATCTCTAAAGTTGAACCGAACAAGATCCTAGTTCGTGGATATGACCTTACGCAACTCGTTGGTAGATATAGATATGCGGATTTGACGTACCTCTTGTGGCGTGGCGAACTACCGTCGCAATCACACTCTCAAATGATGGATGCGTTGTTAACATCTTGTCTTGAACATAGCCTCAATTCGCCTTCAGTTGATGCAACGTTATTCGTCGCTTCCTCGGGAGTCCCCCTCCAAACGTCGGTTTCGGCAGGTGTGGCCGCCATGGGTGATTGGCATGGAGGCGCCATCGAGGAAGCTGCGAAGATGCTGCAGGAAGGAGCCGCAGTGAAGGACAAATCGCTTCAGGAAACAGCCAATGGAATCTTGAGTACTTGGAAGAATTCCGGCAAGAGACTACCGGGCTATGGGCATCCTACTCATACGGATGATCCGCGTACGAAGAGGCTTTTGGAGATAGCGGATGAAACGAAAGTGTCTGGATTACATGTCAACCTTGCGCTCGAAATCTCCGCGTTGACCGACGAGGTCTACGGCAAGCATTTGATTCTAAATGTTGATGGTTGCATTGCTGCAATAATCTCCGATATGGGCTTCGACTGGAGAGTTGGTAAAGGATTCTTCATTGTCAGCCGTACTCCAGGACTAGTAGCGCATGCTTATGAGCAAATGTACTTCGAGAAACCCTACAAGTCACCGCACTGGAGCGAAATTGAATATACTGGACGTGCTGAACGTAAAGTGCCAGAGCCTTAACCTAGCTATTGCTCTTTCTGCATGATTCGGACTTCACACTTCGCCAGTTTCTTGAAATCTTCCGCGTCTTTGGCGCTGCCAACTATAGAGGCGTAATGCATTGGCACGGCGACCTTCGGCTTGATTGAGGCAGCAGCTTCCGCTGCTTCCTTCGCAGTCATAACGTACGTGCCGGATACCGGTAGTAAGGCAATATCAGGCATCATACCCTTCATTTCAGTAATATGATCCGTGTCCGCCGCATGATAAATTCGGACACCTTTCACCGTCACTATGAATCCTAATTTACCATCCTCTTTAGGATGGAACAATTTTCCCGGTTCGCTGAACTTGTTAGTGTTATATGCAGGAACAGCTTCGACTGTTACACTGCCAAGCGTGAGTTTGTCACCCGGCTTAGCGATCTTCAGTTCCTTCGCGGGCAGTTTGGAGAGCTTGTTCTTTGACTGCGAATGAGCTACGAGCACAGTTTTTGAGGTGACCACTTTCTTAAGATCGTCGAGGCTGCAATGATCGTCATGCTCGTGACTGATTAGGATCAAGTCAGCCTCTACGCCGCCTTCGATTTGGTACGGATCGATGTAGATTACTTGTCCATCTTCGATCCTGAACCCATCATGCCCCAACCACGTCAATTTCACACCATTGTACTCAAACATCGTTAACTACCTAGGAGATACTGAACATCTGTACTTTATTTAAAGCGACCGCAGATTTGATTTAGGCTGAACATTTGCATCCGCAAGGCTTCTCGCTTCTGTCAACGAAAATTCAAGAAGTATTAGCGGAAGCTGGCATAGTTCAAATTACTGCACCACAGTCTGCGGCAATTCCTCAAATCATGTCCGGGAAGAATGTTCTACTCATCGCCCCCACGGGTTCTGGAAAGACCGAAGCTGTGCTTCTTCCCATTTTCGATCTTCTGTTGAGGATCCCCGAGAGGCACGGCATTTCTATTATCTACATTACGCCGCTTCGAGCGTTGAATAGGGACCTGCTCAACCGGGTGAAGATTTGGAGTTCGAAACTCGGTTTCTCAGTCGAAGTCAGACATGGTGATACGCCAACCAAAGAGCGAAGGAAACAAGCTATCAAGCCACCTGACTTACTTGTTACGACCCCCGAAACACTGCAGGCAATTTTACCTGGGAAACGCATGCGAACCCACCTGCGACAGGTTAGATGGGTTGTAATCGACGAGGTCCACCAACTAGCAGGGGACCGACGAGGGGTACAACTAACGGTTGCCCTTGAGAGACTTCGCAGAGTCACCAACTGTGAGTTCCAGAGGATCGGACTCTCAGCAACAGTCGGCAATCCAGATGAAATCTCTTCCTTCATTGCAGGCAATAGGAACATTCAGATTATCCAGGTCTCTCCGCCGAAAGAAGCAGAATACTTCGTGGAGTACCCTCACCCAACAGACGAAGACAACATCGTCGCTCAAAAACTTCTTACCGCCCCTGAGGCCGCAGCCCGCTTAAACAGAATCTGGGAACTCGTCGAAGCTCATGATTCCACTCTAATATTCGTAAACAGCCGCACGAACGCTGAGATGATTGGATCTAGATTTCACCAGTTGAAACGGAACGTCGGAGTTCATCACGGCTCTTTGCCCAAGGACGAAAGAGTACGGGTCGAAGACGCCTTCAAGACCGGTAGAATAAAGGCGTTAGTGTGCACTTCTACTCTGGAACTCGGGATCGATATTGGAAACGTTGACCTTACAATTCAATACATGTCTCCGAGGCAGGTATCAAGTCTTATTCAGCGGGTTGGACGTTCAGGTCACAGACTCGATCGAGTCTCCAAAGGCACAATTGTAGCAGTATCAACTGACGATTTACTAGAATCTATCGCAACTGTATTTAATGCTCAAGAAAAACGCCTTGAGCCAGTGAAAATCCATAAGAACGCATTAGACGTTCTAGCACATCAAATCGGCGGCATTCTATTAGAATCAGAGGATGCGGTAAAGCCAGATGACGTATTCACTCTAGTCACGCAAGCATATCCATTCCACGAATTACCAAGAAACGACTTCGACAAAGTCCTAACCTTCCTTGACAAGCTAAGGTACATCAATTTTGGCGATGAGTTACTGGCACGTAGTTCGCGCACTCGACAATATTATTTCGAGAATCTCTCGATGATACCGGATGAACGTAGATACCAAGTAATCGACGTTTCCACTCAACAACCCATAGGAATTCTCGGAGAGGAATTCATGATCCTCAAGGCACGGAAGGGCGTCCGTTTCATCATCAAAGGAAAAGTCTGGGAAATCCAGCAAATTACCGACGACGCCAGGGTCTACGTCATACCGGTTGAAGATCCAACTGCTGCTATTCCCGGATGGGATGGTGAACTCCTTCCTCTGCCGATCGGCGTAGCCCAAAGAGTCGGTAGTCTAAGATCAGACCTTGATCACGCTCTCACCCAACATGATAGAACAGCCACCATCAACCAAATGAAGAAATCGTGGCCAACCGAACGTTATGGAATCAGAAAGATCGTAGAGGAGGTTGCCGAACAAAAGGCCATGGGAGCCCCGATCGCGACAGATCGAAGGATCGTCCTGGAGGCGTTCGATAGATACCTTATTCTTCACTCATGCTTCGGCGATTCAGTGAACAACACGTTAGGAGAAATCTGCGAAGAACTACTCTCAAGAAAAGGATTAGTCAGAAACTGGTGGGCCGACGGATACAGAATACTATTCGAATTAACGTCACACACCGATGACATCTCGATTGAGGAAGCCAAAGAAACTATCTTCGAAATAGATGATGGTGCACTTGAAGGCGTACTGAAAGGAATTCTTCATAGGCACTTTCCCTTCGGCTACTATATGAAATTCATCGCGGAAAGATTTGGAGCGCTCAAACGCGGACTAACCTACTCGGGAGACAACCTGCGAGAACTCGCCTTAAGATTTCGAATGACGCCCATTTATGACGAAACGATACGAGAAGCCCTTCTGCTTCACGTAGACTATCCGCACGCTAGAGAGATCTACCGATCATTACGCGAAGGTTCCATTGAACTCTCACTCTTCAAGGCAAAGGACCACCCTACTCCGTTCGCGTACCATTTACTCAACAAACACGTTGACGTACCAGAACTGATTGCCCCCGAGACCGTTGAGAAGGACACGATTAACAGACTGAAATTCAGCCTCGATAACATTAGTGTCGACCTCATATGTTTTGAGTGTGGGATGACAAACTACAACCTAACAGTCAAGGATCTACCCTCTAAACCATCGTGCGAATCTTGCAAGTCAGGCCTCTTAGCCGTTTCAACCTGGTCCACCGATTTTGTCAGAAAGATACTGAAAAGGAAGCTCGATGGAGATACGTTAGAAGAGGAGGATAGAAAGATTCTAGCCAAGAGCAGACGATCAGCGGATCTCGTCCTCTCTTACGGCCGCCGAGCAGTAATTGCACAATGCGTTTATGGCGTAGGCCCCCAAACTGCCAGCAGAATCCTAGCCAGAATGCACGACAACGATAGAGACTTCTACAGAGAGTTACTTGAAGCCAAATTGCATTTCATTACGACAAGACAATTTTGGGATAAGTCCTAGCACGCTTCTTGTTGAATGAAATTGATTACAGGCTCTAACTCGATCCATCTCTTGTATCGCATCACGTTTCAGGTTCCACTTGTCATTATGTGCTGTGTATTGCGGCGCACAAGAATCCTATTGCACAGAGGAAAATCTGACGCGGAACATCGAGCGAAGCCATGAAACGTCTCAGAATAGCGCTTGCAAATTTGATAATCGTAAGTGTATTTTTACACAATCTGACTTTAAATCACGGTTCTAGCTCGCAATGATTAATCTCTACTAACTACTTTTTCACTACTCTTTTATTGAAACGTCTGCAAATAAACTAGGGAAGTATCATGTATACAGGTCGTCAGTGTGCAAAGTCTGCAGCTATAATTCTATTGATCATTGGTGTGGCAATTATCATGAGCGGCGTCATCAACGTATACGCATTTCCGGGGCTAGGTCCCGACATTCCAGCTCAGGATTTCATTCTTACAGCAAGTAGGACGCTTATCGAATTCCAGCCTGGCATGTCTGGTTCTCTAGTAATATGGGCGACTCTGTTTTGCCCGAACGCCACGTCGTCGTTCGTTAACCATGCTTGGTCAAATTACAACTTTGCTTGTGATACGACCATACTCCCGATTGTGAATCTACAGATTATCAGTGGCTGTCCGGGTGGAGCGCTGTGTATTCTCGACAGAACCCAGATCATGGTCTTACCGGTGGGACCCATTGCGTCTGAAGCTGCCACTAACTTCTTCGTCTACTCGTTAGTGAGTCCTTGTACAGCCTGTAGTTGCGGAGGCTGCGGGGGGCAGTGTGTCCACGGTAACCGTCGTCGGAACAGATCAGTTTGGACACACTCATACAGTTCAATTCGGTATTGCTATCGGCTACTTCGGTTGAAAACGCAATCCAGCTTTCATTGGATTCAGCCTGTGAGGCTGCAATCCAAAACAGACTACGACCGGACATAGGCCTGAGGACCCCGACCGGAGAAATGCTCATTATTCGCGCCCTTTGTCTTACCTCAAAATTCGAGTTGGAATTGCGTGTCGCAGTTAGAACAGCGATTAGCAGAACTCAGATTTATCGACGGAGTTGAGAAAGTGGAGCATATCCGATTCTCAACAGGCGACCAATTCTGGGTACGATTCAATCATCCCCTTGACATGCAGAAACTACAGCGAACTGCGAGAGATCACGGCTACAGCGTGATCAAGTTTGGTGGCATTCTAGCAAAGGCCCCGCGTGGACTTAGCGAACTTCTATGGGATGGAGTAACTCATGTTATTGTGAAAGAGATCAGCCAGTGGAGCAAGTTCATATCGACTCTAGGTTTCGAACCTGACGGAATTGGAAAAATCGCTATCGATCTTCATGGTCCATACCAAATCTTCATGGCAATGAACGAGGCAGGTATCCAACTCCTGTACGATTATCTCGGAGTCAAATACGTTCCACCACCCCCAAAGCCAGTCGTCGCACCTGTGAAGCCAGCACCTACAGTACCCAAATCTCCTGCAGCCACACCTGATCCTGCTAACAAGCCACAAAGTCCTCCCGCTGGAACGAAAACGTTGGCGGCGCCAGCGCAAACCCCACCTGCAGAGAAAGCTACAGCATAATCTATTCAGTTCTAGCTAGGAACATCTACGCGGGACGGATTTGATCGCCAATCCGCACAATTCCGCCTTCGAGTATTTCCGCGCGAAGCCCTCCTCTATGCGTTAGTCCACCGATCACCTTTTTCCGAGTAATTTCTTCCAAGTATTCACAGGGTTCACACAATCTTACTCCACGCGCTACCACTTCTCCCAAACGAAACTTCCTATTGACTAGGTGATTGAGCGGTACGCCGCGGGTAACTATGTTTCTTCTACTTTCGAGAGGACTCAGCGTGACGGAGTCTTCATTCTGCAAAGCCTCGAGAGACTCGAGTTCGATCAATGAGAGTTGGCGAGCCGGCCCCGGCTTGTCCGAGAATTTGCCTGTTTGACTTAGATATCGGTCCCCTTCAAGGCCTTTCCCCGCAATGGCCCTAACTTCCTGAACTGAAACCATCTCCTCTCCAGCTCTCGAAGTTATCTGAATGGCGACTACTTGACCGACCCATTCCTGGGACATAGTACTATTTCACCGGCTTCCTTCGACCGAGTTTCACATTTAAGATTGACATAAGCGAGAAAAGGATTCCTGATGCTATTACCCATGTAACTGTGGAACTGTCGACCTGAGCTGAAGGTTCGTGATTCCAGACTGCGTGAATCACCATGGGAGACTGGACCTGAACAGGATCACCGAGCCAATAAGACTCTTTGCCGTTCGTCCAAGAATCGAAAGCTAAGGGTGGTTGGCTACTTACGATGGGATGAAGCGAGGGTTGGCTGCTTGAGTTCGCGTCATACCAGCCCGACCCGAGCGTCGTGCCATTCTGTGAAGTAACGGTGACTAAGTACTGCACTCGGTATAATGCGTCGAGAGTAGTGTTCTCCGTTAACGTCATCGACCTTACTGTTGATGTGTTGAGATCATCCCATTGAACGAAAAAGTATCGCGTATCGTTCTGATCCACAGTTGCCTGAACCGCGTAACTATGAACGCCTCGATGAGTTTCTACTTCTACTTGTCCTGTTGGAGACACGACGTACTCCGTTGAGTCTACTGTGAGATCAGTGTTGGGAACAAGCCCGCTTACTCGAAAGAGGATCTGGTCTGTAGCTGACAGCTCCACAGGATATGGGTTGGAAACAGCTTTCCATTCTTTACCGTCTCTCTCGAGCACAAATAGCGAGAAGGATAATTGTGATGAATTAGCGACTGGGGGCACATTCAACCTAACACTACTGGGGAAAGCAGTGCCGTTGAATTGGTTCACGCTCAGGATTTGGTTAGTGCTGAAATCATAGGCGGCCAATGCCACATCGATGTTGGGCGGATTACTTGAAGTGACAAATGCACGGGCGAAGAACGGATCCCCCCACAGCACGGTATGAGGAGCTTCAGCTCGTGAAATGACATACGTCCCTGTATCATGTACCTTTGTCATGTTTGACTTGAACGTGACGCATGTTCGAATTGTAATGCTTTGGACGTTTCGATAAAATTAACTGTGACGCCTAAAGCCATCGTGCTATAAGAGTTGTCTTTGAGTGGGGACCAGACCTCGTGTCCCATTTGATCTAGCACATGGAATTCTTTATGCAAGTAGCCAGGTCCATGCCAGCCCTCAATTGGTGCCTTCTGGTAGAATCGGAGACCGGTCGGTTCGAATGTTGGGGCGTGACCGTAAAGTAACATTAAGTTTGAATTCAGATTTGACGCGCTTTCAATTACGGTGGGCGGCAGCCAGGCCGTGATTAGTATCAGGCCGTCCGAACTCGTCCAAGTTTGAGGATCACTGGTTGCAATTGATGCTGCTGCTTCGGTTCCGACCGAGTAACCGATTAGGAATACGTGTTTGTATCCTTGCGCGTTGATCCATTGATGGAGTTGTTTGCCCACGGAGAATTGCCCCTGAATGAGTTCTTGATGGATCGTGCGATTTGATACGTTGGGGGATGGGGCTGCTCCTTTCTCCAATGCGATTAAGCAGTAGTACTTCGTAAGGTCCTGTAGGAATCGGATCGTGCCGAACGATTCGTACTCGAGTGGATTAAGTAAGTAACCACCCTGTGAATACTCAAGGCCGCCCCCAAGCCACAATATGCACGTGTCGCTTTCTGGTTGTTTCCAATAATACCATGACGCGTCACCAATCTGCACGACAATCGTGTTGGCGGAAACTGGCAATTGTCCGAATACTGGAATTGTCGGTGATATGACGATTGTAATCAAGATCAGGAAGATGATCAATAATCTGATGGTTTTGTTCCCCTTCTGTCGCCTGGGATGTCGGTTCTTCACTAAGACGTTGATCCCTATGACCAGGGAACCCACGGTGAATATTACACTGAGAGCGTTTAGGTTAGGAAACATCTGGGACTGTTTCCATTGAGCAACGACTGTTTTCGGTCCGTCCATGACTACGGTCGTGATAGGTTCTGTGGATGTACTGTCGCCTGACCAATTCGTGAATTGAGAGGTATCAGTGAATAGGCCGAAGAAACTCGGTGAATTCTGAACTGTTGTTGGTATACCAAACTGGGCAACTTCACCCTCTTGATACCATCCTCCCCCTCCCGCGATACTCATGCCGGAATTTACGGTGAGAAGGTACTGAGTCACGTAGATCGGCCATAAACTCATGTTTTCCTTAAACAGAATGCTGCGAGGGTTCGAACTCGGCCCATCACTCCACCTGACGAAGATAAGCCGTCTGCCTATACCTCCTTGGAGTTGTTGTGGAACGCCGAGGCTGTGGATGCTGCCGAGTCTGAGTGCAATCACAATAGTGGAATTGTTAGCGGCTATTGAGCTGCCATCAAGAGAGATCGTTAGGTCGGGTTGAAGCTCCTTCAACACTAGAACTCCATTTTCAGCGATCTGCACAGAGAAATCGAATTCCCCTGCTTTATCGTTGAACCAGGCGTCCTGCACCCAAGCGCGAGTTATCGCGGCAAGCCGCCATACCCCCGGGCCCTGTGACGCCTTTAGCGAGAAGCTGTATTCTCCATATCCCGGACCCGAAAGAGTTGCGTTCGTGACTAGACTTTGAATTACTGATCCTGTCCCTAGATCCCAAATGCCTACATCCATCATCCCGAACCGCACGGAATAGGCAACTTGGATTCTTACAGTGAAGAGTTCACTCGTTTGGACCGTCGTCGGGTAGTACACGGCAATAATCCTCGTAGGTGGCTCATTGGCGTAGGCGAATGGTAGGCTGCAAAAGATCGCAATAACCAACGTGACAGCCAGCACGAGCACGTAACTACGACGCATCCAAATCATATGGTCAGCTTATGCGTGGATTATACAAAGGAATCGGCTGACACATCACCCGCCGACAGGCTATTTTAGAAGAAGTGCATGATCAGGACACCATGGGCCGGGGTAGCCAAGAGATCATACACCATGATCGGGCAGCCTGGTATGGCGTCGGCTTGCTAAGCCGATGACTCTCTGAGTCTCGCGGGTTCAAATCCCACCCCCGGCGCCAATTTACCGTATAATTAGAATACTTGATTTATCAGCCATTTCCGAGTTTGATTAACAACGATCTCTGCGGGGGTTTAGGCTTCGTTTTCTGCATTTGCGTGTTCTTATCCGCACGCTCTCTCCTCTTTCAGGAAGCGGTAGCAAATCTATTCTAACCGTAATCGATGCTGATCGCAGAGGTTTCAATCGTCAATGCCGTTAAGCCAAATAATCTGGGTTGACGGTGGATGGATGACAGCATGAAAGCGCAGATCAGCGACAGTCTATGGGGAACAGATGAAGAATCTCGCGATGCTCAACGAAGCCACTTTCGCACGTACCCTGAAGTCGCTTGGGCTAACGAACAGGGATCGCTAGAGTACTCGACAGTCTGCCGCAGACTTGTCTCAATCTCACAGTAAGAAAGGTTAGAGCATTATGGCCATGGATCTTGAACCTGACAAGCCAAAAAATCAGGCGTCAATTCGAAACACTTCCAAAATTCACGTGAGTAATCACGGCATCATGATGAATTGGCTATTGGTAGGTTGTTTTGCAATGCTCTCCTTTGGTTCCTACGGTCTCTTTAGCAAGCTCTCGGAGTTTGAGGCCCCCACCATCTCCAATTTGGTCATTTACGCAACGGCAGTTATTTGCGGAATCGTTCTTCTTGCTGTAACGGAGACCGGAGTGATGTTCTCTAAGGAATCATTTCTTTCAGGGATCTCCTCAAACATTGCAGCATTGACGATGCTATACTCGCTAGTCTCGAATCAAGTACTGGTTGTTTTCTCGTTCGTATCCTTCGCGTCGGTTGTCTTCTTTCTGATCGTATTAGGTCTTGAGAAGCCCACACTGTCGGGAAGGCAGAAGGGATTTGCTTGCGCTGGTATTTTGGTATCTGTCCTCGGCTTGTTCGTCGCTTCCACGTCCACAGTGGGAGGCATTAATTACGTCTTGAAGAGCGTCGCATTCAACCCCTATTTTCTCGTCATCGCACCTTTGATGCCTCTGGGATTTGGTTTTTGGTCGTATTTTTCCTTCGTTGCGATTAAGAAGAAGGGCGTGAAAGTTCCGACCGTGTTTTTCAACTATTCATTCGGCTCATTCATAGTTGCGGCGACATCATATTTTGTCTTCGCGCAAGGTTTTCCTTTACCAAGGTTCTCCGAACTCCGAGACATTTTCCCCGTCATTGCTGGTCTCTTTGTGGCGGTCGGTGTTATGTTCGCATTGCAATCGTTTAGGATGACTTCTGGAGAGTCGAGGATCGAAGAAACGGTCGTTGCGATCTTGGCGAATGCGGAGATAATTCCGCTGATATTTCTTTCCTACTTCATCCTGGGAGAGTTTACGATTGAAGGTTTCTTGGGGGCTCTCACGGTTTTCCTTGGGCTATCAATTTTGAACTCTGCTAGAGTTAGCTGATTCAGCCTTCGGACCTGTACGCCATTTAGCTCCTGTGTGACCGTGTCCGAGTCAAACGACGTCTCCCGTCCAAATTGCCGACGAGAACAGGCGGATAACTCTAATACGGATTTCGTGTACTGAGAAAGCCTGGGTGCTGCCTACGGTCAGCGCGACTACGTTTGCAGTGGTTGGGGCATTAGTCTGGTTTTACGTTACTTTTCGAATCAAGAACCCTATTGAGCGTCGATGGTTGGAATTTGGAGAGATATTCACTTTCTTCTTCTATTCTGTTGGACTTGTCGGCGTATTGGTTGCCGTCTCCATCTTCATTGGGCCCATATTGTAATCCATCAACTCTTTCACTCGTCAAACAAAGAACCCTTCCGCTCTGAGAACACGTGGGTAACTCCAAACCGATTTGCTTACCCTAGTGGCTTTGTTAATTCGGTCCAAGTAATTATCGGTACGAAATTTATAGCAGGGAAGCTCGTATCATCGTTGACGAAAGAGTGTTTGGAGACTGACTGGTGAAAACCACAAAAAGCCACGCAACGACCGCTGAGATGAGACTGAAGCACGAAATATGCCGAGTAGGCAAAGCAATGAATGAGTCTGGTCTCTGCGCGTTTCTCGGCGTCTATGCACCGGGAAACCTGAGCGCAAGATTACCACAATCCGCCCGAATCATCATTAGCCCCAGCGGGTATGACAAGGGAGCACTCAAACCCAAAGACCTAGTTGTCGTCAACCTGAACGGCGGACTTCTAGAAGGCGAATTGCACCCGTCGACGGAGACGCCAATGCATTGCGCCATATACCGCAAGCGAGCGGAAGTAAACGCAATTGTACATGCCCACTCGCCAGGATGCCTCGCGTTTGCAGTCGCTAACCAAGAGATCCCTGCTACCACAATCGAGCTGGCTGCTGTATCTGGAAAGCACGTGCCGCTCGCCAAGTATGCAACCCCCGGCACCGAGGCATTGGCGGAGGCTACCGTGGAGGGGTTAGGCAGCAGTGATGCAGTTATAATGGCAAACCACGGTTTGGCAGCTGTCGGCAAGACCTTGGATGAGGCATTTCATAATGCACTGAGCGTGGAGATCACAGCTAGGATAAACATCAATGCAAAGGTACTTGGCACCATTGTAGAACTTCCTCCCGATGAAGTAAGTAGTATTAGGAGCTACGTGCGCGAGAAGTATGGCCAAAAGGCCTGATCTAACTCCGGCCGCGTAGGTCGACTATCTCCTCACCAACCATACATGCAACCACAGGGAATTCGATGACATGCACAAATTGATGTCTTGTTCTGAAGCTCAGGCCATACGTCAACGTGAACACAGTCTGCCCAGGTTGGATAAAGACCATCGGCATTTTGAGATGTCGGTCGAGTTCATAGCTACTCGTACGTCGCAACTTGACACTTCAACTCAAGCACCTGTCAACCTGGACACATTATGAGTCTGACGCAGATCCCCGTATCCGATCTGTGAAATCCCAACTGTAGATTCTTTCTGGCTTGATCTCCATAACTATCTCATCTCGACTTCTAGGCAAGAGTTGAATCGCTAGCGGGGAATCCACGTTTTTCAAGTAGCGTGATAGTAGGGTTCTGAGCATCCCTTCTCCTCGACCCTCTATCAGAGTGACAAATCCGCGTCCACGAACTCCTCGATAAGGAGGTTCGTTATTGCCAACTTCGAAAGCACATCGCTGTCCTGAACGAAGATAACGAAGAACCTTCGCTGAGCTGTGTGTTGCGCAGTATAGGTTTCCGTCTTGGTAAACGTACCAGAGAGAGACAACTAGAGCTCTAAGGTGAACTGAAATGGCAATCAACCCTATCGGCAGCCGACTTCCGTCAGGCGGCGGCAGGATCAGATGCCTCGGTCCAGAAACACTAAATCCGCAGTCACAAGGATAACAGCGAGATGACCGATGAAAGTCAAGCTGGATCATATTGGTATTCTAGTCGAGAAACTGGACGATAACGTGATCAAATTCTATCGAGAAACGTTTGGTTTAGAGCGAGCGAAAAACTTCCACATCAAGAACGATGAAGAGGAAATCAAGTACGTGTATCTACCATTCTCGAAAGCAGATAATTATATTGAGTTATTGGCGCCCGTAAGCGGCCCGAGCAAGGAAGCTCTCGACAAGAAGGGCCAGGGTACGATGTTCGAGCTCTGTGTTGAAGTAGATAGCATGAAAGAGTTCTACAATGAAATGAAGGCAAAAGGGATCATCCTCTGCGACTCTATGGGAAGACCACTACCCGAAGAGAAACCATGGTGTTCAATCCCCGGTGATGATAACAAGTATGCGTACATGCCCACAGACAAAACCTACGGAACAACGTTCGAGATCTTGGAACGCAACACGTGGAAGCGAAGCACTTACTGGCCGTGAATCCCCATCGATCGTGTTATTTTCCATCCGATTAGCAGGATCTTTTCAGCGCTCGGATAATTAGAGTACTTACCATAATTGCGGAAGCTTCTTGCAATCTGCAACTGAACTATCTGAAGTTTATGATAGTTCAGTACGTCTTCGAAATTTTCTACCTTACTCTTATTGGAATAATAATTGTGTTCATGGGGATTTTCTACGCGTTGACACGTAAACCACCCAGAGGCAAAAGCGAGCGGGAAAAAGACCAAGTGAACGCTGAACAGCCTAGAATGGAAAAGAGTGAAAGGAGTTGGCTCTACTTCCTTCTAGCCGTTGTTCTTATTGGTAATCTTGTCACCCTGTCGCCCTTGATTCCGTCTGCAAGCTTCGGATTGTGGGCGCAAGCGCCTACTGAAACGATCACCATCCAAGTGGAGAATTATCATTTCATCATGCCACAGGAAACGATCATCCTACCCGTCGGGAAAGTGATTCAGTTCGTTGTTGTATCTACTGATGTGACGTACGGGTTCGGAGTTTTCAGAAAAGACGGGACGATGGTCTTTCAAATGCAAGTTCTTCCAGAACCCTACAAGAATAGTCTCCTGTGGGTTTTCGATCAGCCAGGATTCTACGACGTAAGATCAACCGAGTACAGCGGCCCATAAAGCCCGTTGATGTTCGTTTCGAACGCTATCCAGGTGGAGGGTTGAAGAGTGAACGAGGATGAACGCAAGATCCTCACGTTAAGGTTCGTGGTCGTCTCACTCGTTTTCTTGGGACTTGGCGGAATAGAGGGTGTGATGATGCGAGGTAGAGTTGACAACGTCGACGTGCCCCTGTTAGGCATGGCTCCTCAGCATTTCTACGCTATCCTGACGGCGCATCCGTTCGTTCTGATTTACGGCTTCGCTTACATGGCGGTGATGGGGGCATTTTACTTCCTCGTCCCATACGTGCTCGGACGCGACATTTACAGCAAGAAGGCGGCAACCGCCTCGTTCTATCTCATTATCGTGGGGGTTTTGACTGTTTGGACGACCTCATTCGTTACGCATTATGCTCCCCTCTATACCCTCTACTGGCCACTTCCTGTCGCCGTCACGACAGCTGGATGGAACGCTGCGAGTATTCTGCCCTTTGGGGTAGGCATGATTCTAATCTTCGCAGCGGTGCTAGCGTTCTTTTTCAACATGTTCGCAACCATCTTTCTCCCGTTACGCCCGGAGACTAGCTCGCGGCCTAAGCCAGCTTTTGTGGCGGGGGAGTTGCTGGTAACCGCCTTCAACCTTGACAGGCTCAGAGCCAAGGTTAACGGG
>CAWJRR010000019.1:0-58765 GCA_963845275.1 Candidatus Bathyarchaeota archaeon | reverse complement strand
GGCTATCCTTGCGATTTTCTTAGTATTCTCTGTGTGGATGATTAGAAAAAATAGGAATGCACAATAGCGTCTATTAATTGTAGATCGTTTAGATAGTTCGTTCGGATGCTTTTGACCAAAGCTTGACTAGATTCACGATTATTTCTGCCGCCTTCTTCATATCTTGAATTGAAATCCATTCAAGCTTTGAGTGGAAGTTGTGTCCACCTGTCGCCAGGTTAGGTGTAGGAAGCCCCACGTAGCATAGTCGCGCTCCGTCAGTTCCTCCGCGGATACTGTGGAGTTTAGGTTGCAAGCCAGCCATCTTGACGGCAACCGTTGCTTTCTCTACGACTTCGGGATATTTGTCTAGCACGTGCCTCATGTTTCTGTATGATTCTTCAGTTTCGAGGGTGAAGTTTGATTTTGGATAAATTCGCACCGTCTCTTCGGCTATGGCTCTCAGTGTCTCTTCCCTTTTCCTGAGTCCATCGTCCTCGAAGTCTCTGATGATGAATTTGACACGGGTACTCTCAATCCCGCCTTGTATGATGTACGGATGTACGTACCCTTCCATCTTATCGGTTGTTTCGGGGGAGTCTCTGTCTTTGGGAAGTCTCTCCACAAATGTGGAAGCGATTTTGATTGAGTTAACTAATCGCCCTAGAGCGTATCCAGGGTGGAACGGTACTCCGCGAAAGGTCACTTGGACGGAATCTGCAGAGAAGGTTTCGTTTTCAACTTCACCGAGTGTTTCTCCGTCCAATGTGTAAGCGTACTGAGCACCGAACTTCTTCACATCGAAATGTTCTACTCCCTTACCCACTTCCTCGTCAGGCGTGAAGGCAACCTTGATTATTCCATGCTCAATCTCAGGGTGAGTCGTGAGGTAGTGTACTGCATCAACTATCTCGGCCACGCCTGCCTTGTCATCTGCCCCTAAGAGTGTCGTTCCGTCAGAAGTTATAATCTCGTTACCTATCTTCTTCGCTAGTTCAGGGTTTTCTGAAGGCCGGAGGATTTGCGTGTTGTCGCCGGGAAGAATTATGTCGTTCCCCGAATAGTTCTCGTGAATTTGAGGTTTAACATCTTTGCCAGACACCTCTGGTGAAGTATCCATGTGGGCTATGAAGCCTATAGTCGCCGTCGTTCGCTGAATGTTCGCAGGTAATGTTGCTGTAACGTAGCCGTATCCATCAATTGACGCGTCCTGCAGGCTCAGCTCCTTCAGTTCATAAACCAATTGTTTGCCGAGTTCCTTTTGTTTCTCAGTGCTGGGATAAGTGGTCGAGTTTTCAGTAGACTGAGTGTCATACTTCACATATCGTAGAAAACGCTCGATCACTGTTTGGCCAATTTCTACTGTCAAGATTACTCCGCTATGATAGAGTGAATTTCTCAGGAATAAAGAGTGAGTTAGTGAACTGTAGTCAATCGATAAGAGTTTAATTACAAATAGTCTTGCTGCAAATGATTATTATGTTGTGGGTTGTGACTTGAACTACGTCGACGCACACATTCACTTAGCCGATCCTGCGTATAATCAGGTTGAGCCGGTGCTGGATGACGCTGGAGCCAATGGTGTAGATTACCTTCTCAGCAACGGGATGGATTGGGACTCATCTCTTCGCACACTCGATCTTGCAAAGCGATATGACAAAGTCATTGCCGCAGTAGGTGTACATCCTTGGACGGCCACGAATGCAAATGCCGCGTTGGATTTGAGTGCATTCGAACAACTCATTCAAGAGAATATGAAGCAGGTGCGGGCAATCGGTGAGATTGGACTTGACGGCCAGTACACTCAAGATGACGCAAAGAAACAACAGCAAAAAGAAGTATTCCTATTCTTTCTCACTCTCGCAGAACGAAAGAAGCTACCGGTAGTAATCCATTCAAGACTTGCAGTAAACGAGGTACTGGAGATTCTGCCATCATTCAAGCTAACTAGAGTTCTACTGCATTGGTATTCTGGTCCGTCAGATAATCTCCGCCTCATCAAAGACAGAGGATACATGATTAGTGTAGGCCCATCAGTACTATATTCGAAGCGAGTTGCTGAAGTTGCACGGCAAGCTGACCTATCAATAATCCTCACTGAAACCGATGGTCCCGTAAGTTACTACGGTCCGTTCAAAGACAAGCCGACCCGTCCATCATTTGTTATTCCCGTGGTGGAGAAACTGTCTGAAATCAAGAACAAGAGCGTGGAAGAGACTAGGGAGATTATCTGGAACAACTTCAATTCATTCATCTAGCTTGCGTGAGAGAATAGGACCTAGTTATCAGAAGCTTAACAGAACCTTAATTAGCAAAGTTTATGTTGAAACTAACTTGCTCTTGCTGCAATTCGAAATAGAGCGGTTAGACTTGGGCAAAGTACGAACGGACACAGTGAAACGCACTTCACGTGAAGTAATCAAGAGGTTCCCGGAACGGTTTACGGGAGATTTTGAATCAGATAAGCAGGCTGTGAACGACTTGGTAATCACGCAATCCAAACGACTTCGCAATAGGATAGCGGGCTACGTCACAAGACTAAAAGTTGTTGAAGCTGAGAGAATAGCAGCTACGCAGGCAGCTGCAGAGGGCTCTGAACCCGCTCCTGAAGATGCCGAGGAATAGGGTCTATTCAGCTTAGTCTAACCTCTTTACAATTACACGATTGAACCGAGTAATTCTTTACCCGGATCAATTCCCAAAAACGTTAGGTACGTCGCACCTGCGCGAATAATCTAGTCTAGAGAACCTAGAAATTTGGCAGGAATGAACGTACTCGGACTTTGACCTTTGTGGTTTTGCAGATCACGCTTTCTTATGCCTTCTGATCTTTCGTGAATACACTATTGCTCCGACTAAGACAACTGCGGTTGAGATAATTATAGCGACTTCTGTCCAGCCATTGTTCGGTGCGTAGCTTGTCTGGAGCATGTTTGTTGTGGTCTTAGTCAGCTTTATTCCTGTAAGTATCCTGTGAGGTGTCTCTTCTATGCCTGTCTTATCCACACTCCAATATTCCAGAGTGTTGTTGGCGCCTGTACTGGTTATCTGTGGTTGCCCATCAACGTTAACGCTTTTGGTTGTCCCGTTGTTGATTCTATAGTAAATGTTTTCGGCGCCTCCAAGAGCATTGAGGGTTGAAAGGTCTATTTTGAAATCGCTCGTGTGCACCGTACCATCATAGTCGTCGGTACTTCGCAGACTTATAGGCTCAATCCGGTAGATTCCCCATCCGTAGGGAAAGGTGTAGTTTCTGACCACTTCCCCTTTCGGGTTCACTTCGACCAACTCGGCTCCTCCACTGTTAGGCACGTAATGACTGTTCGAGCCGAATGTTCCGATCATGTCTCCGTTCGGCAGTATGTTCACGCTTCCCCAATAAGGCGTCCAGTATGCGCTGGGGGCAAGCCAACTCCAGTTTGTATGAGCAGTCATGTTCTGCTCATTCAAAGTGATCTCCAGCATTCTGCTGTGTAAGCCCGTTCCATTGAAGTCATGCGGGCATGGGAGAGTCGTGTTGTGGTAATCGTTATCAAACATCAAGAAGACGTCTGGCCGGACTTGCTTCACATCGTGTGCGTGGTACCATAAGCTGGGAACCTTATTCCCATTCGCATTGTAGAGTGTGAAATCTCCGTGCTCACCGACACACCAAATCGTATGGCTGGATGTCTTATCAATCTTGCAGAACGTGTTCTGAGCTCGCATGTTGAAGTAGATCACGTTGTTATCAAAATCCCATTGGAGACTGTTCGAATGAGTTAGATCAATCAGCGTTGGGCCTGGAAGATAGCCCGATGAACCGCCAGATGTGTCGTTGCATGCGCATTCATCGTTCAGGCTGAAGTGCCCGTCAGCGTAGGTATCCCAACTCCACACCACGTCGCCTGCGGGGCTGAGTTCAACAATCTTGTCCATGAGCACGTTTTTCCCATCGATTACCCTTACGTAGTCTCTCAAAGTAAGGAAAGTGCGCGTGACGGGATTGTACTCTATGTCGTGGTGCCCCCAAACGTTCATGAAATCAACAGTCTTGTTCGTGGTCATATCCCAGAAGTGGGTGGCTGTGGAATCTGGTTCTCCCATGAACATCAACGTATTCTGTGACACGTACTTGACGGGCCAGTAACTTGGGAGTTCGTTTGATCTTCGAAGATAGAGTAATTGACCGTCAGTCGTCATTACAATCAAGTAGCTGTGAAGTGGACTCAAGTTAGTGGAATTATACTGCCACAGCCCAAAAGCAAGGTAGCCGTTCCATGCTTGCCCGACTGTACTAATCTTGACCGGTATTATGAAAGCATCGTTGGCTGAGCTTGCATGATGCGTAGCACTTGAAGGCTGAAGACCGCTACTGCTTCTGGGAAGACTGAACAACGTGATCAGTAAAACGATTAGTGCAAGAAAATTCCCGAGCTTCCGTGTTCTTGGAAATATCCGAGACTTCGTGCCAGCGCTCATAGCATCCCAAACACTGCCGCTAAGAAGACTATAAAGAGCTTAGCTACAACTGATGGCCTGCTCGAGGGCCTTTGACAAAGATGTATGAGAGAAGCGTTCATACTGCTTGAATACGCCACTGATCAGCACTATTCGATGCGACGGAGAACTCTTCGAACCAATCAGAAAAGACAAACCAAATAATAGACTCTATATTTCACACGAATCATTGCGGGTTACGCTAAAAGGCGAGTAAGTCCGGCCGCATATGAGACAAGCCACCGTCAGATTTGAATTGGTCAAGGGTTGAGTCAGTTGCACATAGTGGTTTGCGTAAAGCACGTTCCAGACGCTACTGACATACGCTTCGACCCCATAACTTTGAACCTGATTAGAGAAGGAGTTCCTTCAATTGTCAATCCATGCTGCCTCAATGCGATCGAAGAAGGAATTCGAATCAAGGAAAAAACTGGCGGAACCGTGAGCGCCGTGTCTATGGGTCCGCTTCAAGCCCAAGAAGCATTACGCGAAGCATTAGCCATGGGAGCCGATAACGCATTTCTGGTTTCAGATAGAGAAATGGCGGGTGCAGACACCCTTGCAACGTCATACACTCTCTGGCGGACCGTAGCAACTGTGGCCAAGAGGAATCCGTTAGACTTGATCTTGACCGGTAGGGTTGCGATAGATGGAGAGACTGGTCAAGTCCCACCAGGATTGGCCGTCAGACTCGGTATTCCAATAATTTCTAACGTAATCGAAGTCGTCAGCGTCGATCCGAACCTGAGAACTATCGTGGCGAAGCATCGATTTGACGACGGAGTCGAGACAGTAGAGGCGAAGCTTCCCGCAGTCCTAACAATCACTGAAGGAGCCAACAAACCTCGAAAATACACGATTGATGGGATGCTGAGGGCAAAAAGAACCAAGATCGAAGTGTGGGACAAGAACACGATTGGTGCAGAATCAAATATGCTGGGGCTTAAGGGATCGCCAACTATCGTAAAGAAAGTTTTCCCGCCCCCTGGACGAAAGCAAGGCGAACTCTTCGATGGCACCAATGACTCGCACGAAGCTGCAAGATGGTTGCTCCAGAGATTGGTATCGGTAGGGGCATTCGCACAAGCAAGAGCTGAAGAGAAGGAAGCGGACAAGACGCAAGCGACACACCATGAAAGATCCTCACGCTTTGGTGAGGTTTGGGTATGGATTGAGCATCTCCACGGAAAACCTGCTCATGTCTCATGGGAACTTTTAGGAGAAGGAAAGCGTTTAGCACAGATTTATGGAACGAAATTGGCTGCAGTCGCGATTGGTAGTAGTGTCTCACATCTTGCAAAAGACGCGTTTCGCGCATGGTGCCGAAAAAGTCTACCTTATTGAAGACACACGGTTAGAGGATTATCGCACGCAACCGTACGCTGTCGCACTCACTCAAGCCGTCGCGCGATTTAAGCCCGAAGCGCTTTTGATAGGTGGAACAATAAGAGGAAGGGACCTCGCAGGATCCGCTGCAACATTCATCGGAACTGGGTTGATCGCCGACTGCACCGCGCTTGATGTTGACGTTGAAACAGGAATCTTCATGGGAACCAGGCCGGACTACGGTGGAAACCTCATGTCCACCATAATCTGTCCTAAGACTCGGCCAACCATGGTAAGCGTCCGTCCTCGTGTAATGAAGAGTCTTCCGCCTGACCCAACTAGAGATGGTGAAATAATCAGACTTGATGTCTCATTTAATCCAGGTGACTTCAACACAGAAGTGTTAGATTTCGTCCCCATCGAAAAGGTGGGAATTAGGTTAGAGGATTCTCAGATCATTGTCTCAGGAGGCAGAGGCCTAGGTTCAGCTAACAATTTTCGCTTGATTGAAGAACTCGCACAAGCTCTAAATGCCCAGGTGGGAGCATCAAGAGCAGCAGTCCGCGCAGGTTGGATCAGTTCCGACCATCAAGTTGGACAGACCGGGATAACTGTTAGACCAAGGCTTTACATCGCTGCAGGCATCTCGGGAGCCATACAACATATCGTTGGCATAATGAATGTTGATTACATTGCCGCGATAAACCGTGACCGGAATGCGCCAATTTTCAAGATGGCTGATTTCGGAGTCGTCGGAGATCTCTTCAAGATAATTCCGGATTTCATCGAAGAATTTCGGAGAACACCTCCATCGGAGTTGAAATCATGACGGAGAAGTTCGACTCCGTTGTCGTTGGAGCTGGACCCGCAGGCGCCGCCGCGGCGTACACTATGGCAAAGGCGGGATTAAAGGTGCTAATCATTGAGAAGGGAGAAAAACCCGGCTCCAAGAACATGTTCGGGGGCGTCATATTCAGGCATCATACTGAACAGATTGCTCCAGAATTCTGGAAAAGCGCACCCATCGAGAGACATGTCGTGGAGTACCAATACTGGTTTCTAACAAGCGACTCACATGTGCTCCTAAGCCATAGGAACCAGCGATTCAATAAGACATTCAACGCGTTCACTGTTCATCGGGCTAAATTTGACCCTTGGTTCGCCAAGCTCGCTGAAGATGCAGGAGCAGTATTACTAAACAGAACCACCGCTAACGACGTAATCAAAGAGAACGGTAAAATCGCCGGAGTCAAAACCGATCGCGGCGACGTGCTTTGTGACGTGGTAATCGCTGCAGATGGAGTAAACTCAATGCTGGCTAAGCATGCTGGTCTACGCGAGGAGCTTCCACCCGAATCAGTCGTTTTGGCCGTGAAAGAAGTCATCGCTCTACCCCATCAACGAATTGAGGAACGATTCAATCTTGGTCCTGATGAAGGCGTAGCGGCAATGCTGGTAGGCTGGGGCAGCGGGATGCATGCAGGGTTCATGTACACCAACCGAGACACAATATCGCTCGGAATTGGCATCAGCCTTCACGATCTTGATAAGAGTGGAGAACGACCTCACGTCCTCTTCGAACAATTCAAGAACCATCCCTCGATCGCACCTCTTGTTCAAGATGGAGAGCTGAAGGAATATTCAGCCCATCTTATCCCGGAAGGCGGTTACGACTTTGTCTCGCGCGTATACATGGACGGTATGCTTGTTGTCGGGGATGCTGCGATGCTTGTGAATGCGATAAACTGGGAAGGCACGAACCTCGCTATGACATCTGGAACGCTGGCTGGAAGTACCGTGATTGAGGCGAAGAAGAAAGGGGATTTCTCATCTCAAACTCTCGCAAGCTATAGGCAGAAACTAGAGAGGAGTTTTGTCATGAAGGACTTGAAGAAGTACAAGGACGCCCCCAAATTCTTCTCGACAAACCAGCACTTCTTCACTCTTTACCCAGAAGTTGCTAACGAATTGGCGTACATGTGGCATGTCGTAAATGATGAAACAAAGGAAACACACTTAAAGGAAATGAAGGCGACACTCTTCAAGCGTCGTTCTAAACTCAATCTCCTGAAAGATGCCTATCACCTATGGAGGATCATGTCATGACTCAGCGAGTTATGGCCATAGAGGATAAACTCTATCGCAATCGGTACAAGGTTGACGAAGATTCGCATTTGTGGATTAAAGATCCAACAATGTGCCTAAAATGCCCCTTTGATTTGAGATGCATCAGAGTGTGCCCGACAGACGTTTTCAAGTGGGAGGAGAATAAGATCACAATTACGTACGACGCGTGCGTTGAGTGCGGAGCATGTCGAATAGCGTGCTATGATATTGGATGGAAGAATCCGAAGGGCGGATTCGGAATCTCCTACAAGTACGGCTAAGGCTTGTCTGGTAGTCGTGTTCGCTGATAGACTATCTTCAGATTGCTGTGATCATTCCACTCGAATTTAGGCACGTTCCGTCTGAATCGCCTGAACCTCTGACTCAAGGCATGTGCAACGACTGGCAATGCGATAGTAGCGTCCGTGAAGCACTGAACCATTTTGGCATGCGCATTATATTTTCCCCAACTCTGAGCTTCCTCAAACGTTGAACCACTCAAGCCTCCCCATTGTGGAACGTCTGTGGTGAATTGAATGGCGAAATCGTGAGTCCGGTCATGTCGCGTTTGGTAGCTGGCGATCACAGCCGTCTGCTGTATGAAATTCTTTGGCACGCCTCCTCCGACGACTATCACGGACGTGTGACTCGATTTCTCAGTAATCTTCGAACTCTCGTCCACATCTTTCATGTGATCCACAATCACATGCCGCTTTCGACGTCGGTTTGAGAACATCAGTGAGAAGCCCATGCCGCTATCGCAGAACGATGGTACAAACACTGGAACTCCTGACTCATAGGCAGCTACACAAATTCCGTCGCGATCACGCGACATCTCAGAAATCCACTTTCCAAACTCGTACAATACCTCACGAGACGAATATGGCCTGCCGGATTGGAGGCGCGAAGCAAAGTCTTTCTCGATCATAACGTCGAGTCGATAGAACTTTCTCTCGTCAGCGTAAACGTCGTAAACACGATCGATGCGATGTTTTCGCAGCATCACGTTGTCAATTTGGTCAGTGCCTAGCCAATGCTTACCGCCAATGGTCTCGTACGCGTCATGGTAGAGCGTTGCACCCGTCGTGACGAGGACGTCAATCATTCTCCGCCGTATCAAGTAAGACACGAGTGAACGCATTCCCGCTGGAACCATCGCTCCGGCTAGGCCTAACCAAATCACCATCTCCCGTTTCTTCAACATGGCCGTCCAGGCTTCCGCTGCCTCCCCAAGCTTGCGACCCTGAAATCCTGTCAACGACATATCGCGAACTAATTCACTGATCGACTTTTCCGGATCAATCTCGATAGGCCTGGTAGGACGTCGTAGGACCTGTTCACGCTTCAAAGGGCTCACCAAATAGTGACATTCACGCCAAATAAAATCTACTAAAAGTCGCGCTTCCGCCGATAATTATGGTTGCCCAAGGATTTCATTCATCATTTGTGCCAAGTTTTCGTCTTTCTTCGGCAGCTCTCTCCAGTATTTTTCGAATCTGCTAATTATCGCCATGACATCAGGTAACGGGACCCATTCAGAAGTGATGGGATACATTTTCTCGGAGGCAGGAGTTTTCCCTAGCTCGGTTATTTCACGTTTGACCTGAGTAAGATTCATCGTTCTCGTTTTCTATCATATCATAGATTGTAATTTATTTCATTCGTTTACGCTTTTTTCGTTTGACTTCAGCAAGGACCTTCGATGTCACGTCATCATCCGGTTCGATTTCTAAGACCTGAATTTTGAGTCCTTTCAATTGTTTCCTAACGGATTCCGCTATCTTGTGTTGCCACGAATCCTCGACGACGATCATATATGACTTGAACGAGGACCTTCGAAGATATTCCGCGATTTGTTTTGAGGTCTTGCGCATGATTGGGGCAGTCGGTTTTAACGAATCCTCTGTCTGTGAAAGTGGATACACATCGACTAGTTCGTTTGGTATTACTCCAAAGCTTAGGTTATAGGAACATAGATGCATGTCAGGCATACTGAGGATTTTCTTGAGCGCCACGTCGTTGTCAAAATTCTGACGGAACGGTTCCAGGTATTTATCAGGCAGAAGTACGACGCGTTTAGTAGCCTTTGGTGGAACATAATTCTCAATCAGCCTTTTGTGATGTCTAATGACTTCTGGTCGATTGAGGGACTTTTCTGAGATTAGGAATGGGCCCTTCTTCTTTCTCATGGGTGTCTCAGGCTCGAGATATTTAGCGTACTTGAGGAATACGTCAAAGGCTCGAGATAGGGCTGGATGGCCAGCGGATCTGGTCTCAACAAGTTCCCATAAGCGTCCGTCTGAAATTGCCTGTTTGACGGTTTGAAGCTCGATATGGCATGCGCGCAGGTTATGTTCAGCCAAAAATCGTTCCCGTTCAAACTTCAACATTTTTCTCACATCTTCTGGGCTTCGCTGGGAACATGATGTACAATTGCATGGGAAGTATTCTAGATCCTCCAACTTTGCGGTTCCCTGCGGGGTCAAGTACCGATCGTTTCGTGCGAATAGCGCGTATGATGCCGAATCGAAAATGTCGCAGCCTAGAGCAACCGCCAGAGCAAACATCATGGGGTGACCTGCTCCAAAGAGATGGAGCGGACGGTCTGGCGGCAGGTTCAGCTTTGCTGCCATTATCATATCCACCATTTTGTCGTAGTGATATTGTTGCATGACCGTCGTTGGGCTCCCAAGCGCATGGATCTGAAAATTCAGCTTTGCCATCTCACGTGCAGAATAGGAAACTAGCTTGGGATAGACTCCTCCTTGCACTGGTCCTACCCACAATATGTCTCGACGCGTGATGATATGTTCGGCTTCTTTCGCTCGGCGCAGTGTTTCATCCACAGTCCATTTCGCACGTTGTTCTGTCGCGGTCTGATCTGTTGGAATGTCGAGAATGACGGCTATGTCGCTATCTAGCTTTTCTTGGAATCGGATTATGTCGCTTGGGAGGACTTCCACGTCCCCATATTGAAGTATTTGATATGCGCCCGAATCGGTCTCAATTACTCCCTCAAAATCTAGAAGTTCATGGATGTTTGGCGGATTTTCCCTGAATCGACGCCAGACTAAATATGAATTGGTGATTACCGCTTCAAATCTAAACGCTTCTCGTATTTCTTTTGCCTTGATCAGTTGGGAAATGGGGTTGATCACAGGCAGCAAGAAGGGAGTTTCAATAGTTCCCCGTTTCGTGCGCAGTTGACCTATTCTACCGAATAGGTCTTTGCTGCGGATCTCGAACGACAATTTAGTGAGTCAATCTTCGCTCTTTATCCTAAGCAGTTGTTTGTTCTCGCAGGAATTCGTCGTAGACCTTCTGGACTCTTTCGGCAGCGGGACCTGCACCTTCCAAAATTCCTTTTTCGGAGACTCTGATTCTGTCCATGACAACGATGATTCCTACACCCTCACTAACCTTTACCATTCTGGGGAAGACTCTCTCCAGTCGGTCAGCCAGCGCCTGAAGATTGAAGGGTTTAACAGAACTGAAGATTTGAGTGACTGTGCGGCCACTCAAGAACAGCTTGTGGAACACCTTGCCGGTCTCATCCTTGACTCCGGTCAGGCAGACATTTAGCTCGTGGGAATCTACTCCCGCCAAGACGCCTGAATAGCTTTTTCCGTCGGAAGTTAGCACAGTAATCGGCTTCTGAAGGAGGCTTGTGACTTCCTCCATGAATCTACGATCTGGTAGCGATGACATGGAAATTCGCCTCTGTGATAGCATGAGGCATTAGTAACGTTATCGGAGTGTTATTCTGCCTGAGGTTTCCTGGTCTTGGTTCCGCATCTTCAGCTTTTGAAGCGTTAACCTGGCCTCTCCCGCGGTTCGCGATCTGCTGATCACTCTGGCTTTTCCTAATGCCACTCGCTTTCCGCAATATGGACATGTGCGAGTTCTATTATTCGAGATGGCTAGTAGATACCGTTTACATGAATTGCATTCAAGAACTAGGTAATGCTTCTCTGGCTTTTCCACACCTAGCACCCTAAATATCTTGAGAGTGAGGCATCTTTTTCCAGCTTGCCTAACCAATTCACACTAAGAACTGGTGCTTTCTTACCTGATAGAATATTCTTCGCGGTCTCCACGGAGTGTTTCACGTTCGAATGCGATGTATCTAATTGCACCAGTTTCCTGTTAGCATAGTATGATCGGGCGGCTATGTAACAGGAGTCAAGGACTTCGGCCATGACATTTTCACGGATTTTCTCGTGGCTCCATTTCTTTCGGCGTAGCCGGCGCATGAGGATGACTGGATCGCACCTAAGTACGAACACGACTGTGGTCACATTGTTAGGGACAATTCCTTCTGGATGGTGAGTGTCCACGATTAGGGGACGAATATTGGGGTAAGTGAATTGTTGTATTCGACGTTTGGTTCTGGTCATGTCAACTACTCTGGTCCTTCTTTTCTCATCGAGGCCTCTGAATAATCGATGCTTTGTGACATATTTCCCAAGAGAGAGGTACTCGCCGCGAAGCTCGCGTGTGAGCATTCTTGCAAAGGTGGTCTTCCCGGTGCCCGGGGTTCCCGTGACCAGAACTATCTGTCGTTTCGTAGCGTACTCTCTCCTACACGAAGGTATTCTTGGATGGCGCTACGGATATGAACATACAATTCATGGTACGAGACGCTATCAGCATTCACGTCTTTTCTCTTCAAATATTCGGAAACGAACGTGAGAAAGGCTTCATCATTAGGATCTATATTCTGCTTGTAGAATTGGAACATGAGTACAATTCTTCTCGCAGCCCTTGCGACTCGAGATGACTGTTGGTTCACGAGCTGCACATCTTACTCGGTGAGTCACTTGAACGCACGGTTTAAGGCAGTATAATCTTCGGGATGCATGCTCCACCCTTGACCTCCAAGATTCTCGCTAAGATGCGCAGGGTTGGCAGACTTGGGTATGGCAATCACTGATTTCTTAGTAATTAGCCAGTTGAGTGCAACTTGATTCCTGGTTTTCCCAAATTTCGCTGCAACCTCATCGATTGTTCTCCATCGATCTCCTTGGATCGATCCCCTCGCGATTTGTCCTCTCGCCAAGGGGCTGTAGGCGATGATGGTGATATGCTCTTTTTCTGCATAAGGAAGCAGACTAGCCTCAATTGACCTGTCGAGAAGGCTGTATTCAACCTGGTTTGAAACTACATCTACTATTGATAAGGACTCTTGTGCCTGTCGAGTCTGCTCAACAGAAAAGTTACTGACGCCTATGAAGCGGACTTTACCATCTCTCACAAGTCTTTCCATCGCCTTCATAGTTTCAGATATAGGTATTCGAGGGTTTGGCCAATGAGCCTGATATAGGTCGACGTATTCTGTCTTGAGCCTTCTGAGACTCGCGTCGCATGCATTCGGTACGTCTTCTGACGAGAAGTGCTCCGGTGAGACCTTAGTGGCTAGAAAGACGGATTCGCGCCTATTCTCTAATGCTTTGGCAACAACCTCTTCAGTGTGCCCAGCCGCATACATTTCTGCCGTGTCGATGAATCGCATTCCAAGATCCAGACCGAAGATTAGCGCTTTGACGTCATCGTCATCGCCAGCGGTACTTTTCGTGCTTAAGCCGCCTATGCCCCATGTGCCCAATCCCAAGACGGGGATCTTCACGTTGCTACGTCCAAGGTTCTTGAACTCCATCTTCATCACATTCTCATGATGATGGAAAGCAAATATCCAGCAGCTAAGACATTGAGGGTCACATAAGCTGTAGCAATGTTCGTTGCTAGGGATGGGATGAGTTTCTCGCGATTCTTGTAATGGCGTAAAGCACCTTCAATCGACTTCAAAACAAAAGGTAGACACCGCAAAGCTAGCAACGTGGGAACAGACGTCATTCCAGCTTCTTCTATCCAAGCGCTTATTTCCAAATGCTCACTTTCCTAGTTCAGGATTTGCGACCGATTATAACGATAATACCGTCATTCAAGAATCCTTTCGTTCGCACTTTGGCAAAATGGTGTTTCATCAATTCTAACAATGAAGCGTTAGTTGGTAGCGTATCGTAAGTTGGCGCAATCATCCTCCACGGGTTACCTTTAATCTGGCGTCCGATCGCCATTTTCGCGAGTAAAGGCATAAGGTATTTGACGTATAGAACGCTCATTACGCGTTTGATCGAGTTATCTGATTTTCCAATGTCAACGTCTGCAAATACTCCAAGTTCGCTACAGACTCTCGAGTACTCTGATACGGATCTGGATAAGTCAAGACTATCTCGCAACGCATAACAAGTGATGATTCCGTCGAGAATTCTATCTCGAAACGGTAGATATTCGAATGAGGCATTTACGAGATGGAGTGAGTCCCGATATTCCCTAAGATTCACTTTGGCAGTCTGGAGCTGCTTTGCTGATCCATCTAATCCAATAAGCATGCTGGGTTTGATCTTGGCGAAGATCAGACGTGAAGTAGTTCCTGGGCCTATCCCTCCGTCCAGCACTACTGGGCTTTCGTTCAACTGTAAGTTCTCAACCGCGTAGATTCTTGCAGCTTGTGCCTTGCCGAATGAGATGAGATCGTTCACATGATCGTATAACGGTATTGAGTCTTCGATCGCTTGAATGACTTTTTGCCAAGTCTCCTTTGATAGTCCCTGCGCACTGTTGTCCGAGTCCACCGGTTGATCACCGTGTTGCAGTGATTCTGCTGAATGATGTTACGTTCGTCTTCGTGACTTGGATCTCTTCTTAGGCTTCTTTCTTGGCATTTTGAAGATATCTAGCCAGAGGCCATCGAATGCCTTCACGAAGGCGACGCTCCAGCCTCCTTCGTAGTGAGGTCCCAAGACGACTGGGTATCCTGCTTCTTTGAGTCGATCTAATGCTTTCTTGAAGTCATCCACTTGGAAGCCGAGGTGATCGAGCTCCTCGCCCTCCCGGAAGGGACCCGCGACAGGACTGTCATCAGCGTACCAGTTTAATTCTAGCCAGTGTTTCCCGGCTTCGCTGGTTAGGTTAGCGAATTCTCCTTTGTTCCAGGGTACTTTCACTCTGGACTCGAGCTTCATTCCAAGGACTTGCGTGAAGAAGTCGATCGCACCGTCGAGGTTTCGTACGCGTATGCCACTGTACCTGAATTGAAATTTCAATTTGATCAATCCTCTTACGCGGTTTGTAGGCTGCTTCACAGTATATTAGCTAGTAACCATGTGCATTTCGTAGTTCGGTAACTATTGTTCTTGTTGATCGATGAGTTCTCGAACGCACGCCAGAACTTCAGGCATAATCCGTTTCAGAGTGGGGGATAATTCGTCACTGAAATCAAATGAGTATCCGGTTATAGATACGAGGAAGGTTACAGGAAGTTTCCCGTAGAGTTCTTGTGCGCATGCGAGCAGCGTGGAGGGCCGAAGTTCGTGCGTGAAGGTCGAAGCGTCATCGTCTGGTTCAATCTTGTTGATTGTTATTTGGCCTGGTTCGTCTCCTTTCGCGGCGTCAATAATTATTACGCGATCAGCTTTGCTTATCTCGCTTGCCAGTTCTGGCGTCAATTGCTGACAGGTACGAACGTTTACTGGACCGTTTTGCAACGTTTCATTGAGTTGTTCAGCGGCTGCTACGCCGACTCCATCGTCTCCGCGTAAGCTATTTCCATATCCAATCACGAGTACGGACCGCACTGGAGTCAGTCTCGTTTGAGTCGGTCTAGCATTCGACCTTGAGAATCCATGAGACTTATGTCGAGTGGCATCTGGCCTAGTGCGTGAGTTGAGCAGCTTAGGCAGGGGTCGAAGGTTCTGATTACCGCTTCCACACGATTCAGGACGCCTTCCTGTATATGGTTGTCTTTGATGAAGTGTTTCGCCACTTGGAGTACGCCACGATTCATTGCCAGATTATTATGGCCAGTTGCGACGATGAGGTTCGCCCAGATTATGAGTCCGTCGCCGTTAATTTTGTAGTGATGTATCAATGTTCCGCGGGGAGCTTCTGTGACTCCGATGCCGTCGTTATTGTTAGGTGCGGCATATGCTCGAACGTGGCTGTTAGTGATTTCAGGGTTGTTCAGCAACTGTTCAATTTTCTCGATTGCGTAGAGAATTTCGATTAGTCTAGCGTAGTGATTGTGAAAGTTGCTTAGGTTGGCCTGTCTTCGGAGCGCTCTGTATTCAACCCATTCTTCTTCTGCTCGTGGTGTGCCGGTGCGGTCTATTATGTTAAGACGCGCAAGGGGTCCTACGCGGTAGATTCCTTCTGGATACCCACGCGATTTGTAGTAGGGTGCTTTGAGGTATGAGTATGGCAATACTTCCTCACCGATGTAGTTTGAGTATAAAGTCGGGTCAATTTGATCCTCCACTATATTTCCAGTCGGATCCACGACCCGTAGGCGTCCGTGGTAATATTCCAACTCTCCTGTTGGGGTAACGAGACCCATGAATAGCGACGGGAAAGTTGCGAAGGTGCGAATCTCTTCGCGGTAATTGTCAAGTACGGTCTTGTACCAGTCCAATGTTCGTTGAATAATTCCCAATGCTTCAGGAATGGTTGTGAGAATTTTGTTTCTGGTCTCAGGTGAGAGGGGTGAGGTTACTCCACCTGGAACTATCCATCCAGGATGTAATCTCTTGCCGGCAAGTAGCTCTATTATCTCCTGTCCGAATTGTCGAAGACGTACACCGTCGCGAACGAATTCTGGATTCGTCTTCATGAGACCGTATATGTTGCGTTTGGCAGGTTCCGCGTCCATTCCGAGGAGAAGGTCTGGTGCTGCGAGATAGAAGAAGCTGAGAGCATGCGACTGAATCATCTGAGCTAAGTTCGCAACTCGTCGAAGGCCGATCGCCGTTTCTGGCACCCTTACAGCCATCAATGCTTCGCAGGCTTTTGCGGAAGCGAGCATGTGACTGATCGTGCATATGCCGCATATTCGTGCCATCAGTGAAGGCATTTCGTAGAACGGTCTGCCTTCGCAGAATTTCTCGAAGCCTCGAAACTGCGTAATGTGGAGGTGTGCGTCGTGTACGCTTCCCTCTTCGTCGAGTTCAATAGTAATCTTTGCATGTCCTTCTATTCGAGTGACAGGTTTAATCTCAATTGTTCGCATTCTTCTTTCTCTCCTACTTGCCGAAGCGGGTTAGTGAGTTGAGATCTGGGATTCGTCCGTCCAAGAGTTCCGTGATAGCGTAGTGGATGACATCTGCTGAAGGAGGACATCCGGGGATAAAGACATCAACCTTTACGGCTGAGTGAACAGGTTGAACTACCTTCAGGAGGTTTGGAACTCCCTCGAACTGAATTTTCGCGTTTGCGTTGTGATCCCCGCGGTAAGCAGGTTCGAGTATTTGATCCATCGGGAAGGCGTTGCGCATTGATGGAACATTCCCCGTCACGGCGCAATCTCCGAGTGAGACTAGTAGCTTGGTCCTTTCGCGGATTCGGCGAATTTGTTCTAGGTTCTCTTCGTTGCTTATGGAACCTTCGACGATTGTCACGTCAACATTCTCCGGAAACTCCTTTGCATCCACAAGAGGACTGTAAACCAGTTCGATTCTGTCCGCTAATTCTAGCAGGCGTTGATCCATATCCAATATCGACATGTGGCATCCTGAACATCCATCTAACCAGACTGTAGCTATTCGTGCTTTCATCTTCCTGCCTCCCTCATCACGGTTAGGTAGTTCAAGAATTGGCGTCTCTTGTTCATCTCGCCAACCGCATTTCCTTTCTCAAAGAGCGCTCCGGTAGGACAGACTTGAACGCATTTTCCGCAGTTCGTGCAGGTTTCTGACGTTCCCCACGGCTGATCCAAGTCAACAATTACTTGACTATCTATGCCTCGTCCCTTGACGTCCCAAGTGTGCGCGCCTTCAACTTCGTCGCAGACGCGAACACAACGGGTGCACAAGATGCAACGGTTCTGGTCGATCGCGAATTGTTTGTGCGAGGCATCGACTTGCATCAGCGGATGGCGGTATGGAAAGCGCACGTGCGTCATTCCAAGCTTCTGCGCTAAATCTTGCAGATCACAATGCCCATTTGACACGCATACGGCGCAGATATGATTACGTTCTGAAAATAGTAGTTCGAGAATCGTTCGCCGATATTTCGCTAACTGTTCTGACTGCGTTACGACCTCCAAGCCTTCCTCTGCAGGGGTCGTGCACGCGGGAAAGAGTTTTGGTCTGCCCTTTATTTCAACCAAGCATAATCTACACGCTCCGACTGATGATAGGCCGTTCACTTGGCAGAGTGTAGGTATGAAGAGTCCATTATCTTGTGCAACGTGGAGGATTGTCTCGTTCTCGCGAGCACTCACATCTAACCCGTCAATCTTGAACGTCTTGACGTGAACTGCCGTGGCCATTAGGCTGACTGCTCCTGCATCCTGCAAACTCCAGCGGGGCATGTTCTACGTTGAATATGTGCAAGGTACTCATCCCGGAAGTAACGTAATGTGCTGAGAATGGAATTAGGGGCTGTCTGTCCCAAGCCACAGAGGCTTGTGTTCCGAACCACATCGCATAATTCCTCGAGAGTTGAAAGATCATTCATGCTTGCGGTTCCGTTCGTAATCTTAGTCAAGATATCGTGCATGTGGGCGGTGCCGACGCGGCATGGAATACATTTGCCGCACGATTCACTCTTGCAGAAATCCATGAAGAATTTTGCAACGTCTACCATGCAGGATGTTTCATCCATCACGATCATTCCGCCCGATCCCATGATGGATCCTAGCTTGGTAAGGGACTCATAGTCGACTGGGGTATCGAGATACTGCTCTGGGATGCATCCTCCTGATGGTCCACCTGTCTGAACCGCCTTGAATTTGTGCCCCTCTGGAATGCCACCGATGCCGAAGATTATCTCGCGAAGCGTCATCCCCATTGGAACTTCAATTAGCCCAGTGTTTGTTACTCGGCCCGCGAGTGCAAACATCTTTGTACCCTTACTTTTCTCAGTGCCGAGTTTCGCGTACCAATCTCCGCCGTCTTTGATTATGCGTGGAATGTGGGCGTAAGTCTCAACGTTGTTGATCAAAGTAGGCATGTTCCATAGTCCTGATTCAGCTGGATATGGTGGCCGAGGGCGCGGTGTTCCTCTTTTTCCTTCGATCGAAGCGAGAAGAGCTGTTTCTTCTCCGCAGACGAATGCGCCTGCACCCAGGCGAATTTCTATGCTGAAGTTGAACTCGGTACCTAGGATATTCTTCCCAAGAATGCCCAAACGTTCAGCTTGGTGAATTGCTGTCTTAAGTCGCTTGACGGCCAATGGGTACTCGGCCCGCACGTAAATGTAACCTTCTGACGCTCCCACCGCGTATGCGGCGATCATCATGCCCTCCAGGACTTTGTGTGGATCACTCGCCAGTATTGTGCGATCCATGAAGGCTCCGGGGTCACCTTCATCAGCATTGCATACGACGAATCTTCTTGCTCCGAGCTGCTTTTGACACGGTACCCCACTTTAGTCCAGTTGGATACCCCGCGCCGCCTCGTCCTCGTAGGCCGCTGCGAGTGACTTGCTCAATCACTTCCGTTGGTCGCATTTCATTGAGTGCTTTGAGTAGTGCTGAGTATCCGCCTAGGCTTATGTAGTCTTCAATTCGTTCTGGGTCAACTCTTCCACAATTGTCAAGCACAACCCGATATTGTCGACTGAAGAAGGGAACGTTCAATGGTACTTGAAGTTCTTTCACCGGTTCCTTTCCGAGTCCTTCGACGATTCTCGGAACATCTTGAGAGGTCACGTTACGATATAGTACTCCCTCGCTCTCTACAGAGACGAGTGGCGCTTGAGCGCAGAGACCGAGGCAACCAACACCCTTCACCTTGCATTCGTGTTCGATTCCCCTGCGCTTAATTTCCTTAACGAAAGCTTCCTTCAAACCTTCACTGTGAGCAGACAAGCACGCTGCTGCGACGCAGACATGTATTTGATGTGGCTGTGACTTCTTGATCCGGTTCTCTTCGTCAGCTATTCTTGCGAGATCTTCGCCGTTCATTTCGTCCAGCCTTCAATTCGTTTGTGCGCTTCTGCTGGTGTGAGCTTGCCGACGACTTCACCGTCGAAGACTGCATTAGGTGCCAAACCGCAAGATCCAAGACAACGTGCAGTCAGCAGTGATACGCGACCATTAGGAGAGGTCTCTCCTGCTTTTGTTCCCGCTGTCTGCTCGATATCCTGGAGCACCTTCTGGGCTCCTCTGATGTAACAAGCTGTGCCCATGCACACTACACACACATGTTCGCCTGGTGGTTTGAGCGTGAAGAAATGGTAGAACGTGGCAACTCCGTACACGCGGCTCAGGGGAACACGCAACACCAGCGACACGTATTCCAAGCTTCGTTTTTCTAGGAATCCGAACGTCTCTTGCACAGTGTGCAGTGTCTCGATCAGCGAGTTGGGAGCATGCCCATGGCGACGCATTGTCGCCTGAACGAGCTTCCACCTCTTGTCATCGGTTGGTGGAGCGATTTGCTTTCTTTCTTGGGCTGGAGCCATCATTCTTGGTTACCTCGCGATTGGTCTCATGCGTGGATCCGAGCAGGATGCGGGCATCCACCACTGAACAGCCGCGTCTGTATGCCATCACTGGATTGAGATCTATTTGACCGATCTGCTGATTTTCATTCATGATCTTGGAGGTCTGAATGACTATTGATGCAATTGCTCGTTCGTCCACGGGAGGCTGGTCCCTGAATCCGGTGAGTGCACGGTAGCCTCGGATTCCTCTAATCATCTCACGTACGTCGAGTTTCTTAATCGGGGCGAGACCAAAAGAGACGTCATCCAGTACCTCGGTGAATATTCCACCCAGCCCGAACATGACTACAGGGCCGAATTGATCGTCACGCATTCCACCAACAATAACTTCAAGTCCGGCCGGCGCCATGTGTTCAATTAGAACGCCGTCAACCCTTACAGTCTTCTTGAAGGCTTTAGCGTTTAACACAAGCTTCGAGAAACCTTTCTCGACCTCATTTCCGGTGTGAAGGTTGAGAAGGACTCCGCCCGCCTCAGTCTTGTGGAGGATGTCGGGAGAGACAATTTTCATGGCAACGGGAAAGCCGATTTTCTCTGCGAATTTGACAGCTTGATTTAGATTTGCGGCTACCTTAAAGTCAGGGACAGGAAGCCCGTAGGCTCGGCAGATGCTTTTTGCCTCTGGTTCGAGCAGAGCAGTACGACTCTGCGCACGTGCTTTTCTAATGATCGAGCTTGCCGACATCGCTGCAGCTACCTTTGCATTTCGAGAAATATTGTGGTAAACTCGATGGACGTTAAGCCGGTTACTAAGTATTCTCTATAGTCGTTCTGTAATGAGCATAGAGTGCCTGTTACCGGTGTCAGGTGCCGTATCGATCCACGAAACTCAAAACTTCTTTCAGTGATCTGATTCGTGCGTCTGGTCGTATTTCTGAATCTGAAATGTTTTTCGTTGATCTCCAGAGGGAAGCGAGGTCACGTCCTTTAAGAAGTTCAGCGGGTAGTTCGAGGAGAACTGCTTTCATGCCTGCTTGTTTGGCTCCCCAGGCGTCTGCCTCTGGGTGATCACCTATGTGGACGATAGTTGAAATTTCAACGTTTAGCCTGCTTGCGGCAGCTTCGAAAATTCGTTTGTCAGGTTTGCGGATTCCTATCTCGTCCGAGAAGATGGTAGCAGTGAAAAAATCGAGGATTTGAAGGTTCCTCAGGAGATCTCTCAGGATCTTACCTGAGCTTCTTCCGATGTTACAGATCAAGCCTATTCTGAGAGAACGATCGTTTATTCCTTTGAGGGTTTCAATCGCTTCATCACTTAAGAGCGGGGGAAGCTCTAGTACGGGTTTAACATACGCGTTCTCGAGTTCCTGCGTCAACTCAGTATTCTCAGGTAGTCTCTCGACAGCTTCTGTGGCGATGCGTCGGGCCTGGTCCAGAGTCGAAATCTCTTGGTGCGTTTGCCAAGCGGTTTGGAGCCATGTTCCACTTTTGTCGTATGCTGCAAGGAGCCTGTTCCGCGAAGGCTTTAGACCATGAGAATTGAGTACGTTCATCATCCCTGCACATCGTATTTCACGGCGCTCTCGATCGTATCCGGGTTGATCGTTCAGAAGCGTATCCCACAGGTCAAAGGTTACTGAGAGCTTAGACAAGTCGTTTCAATTCCCTATCTCATCAGGAATACTTTGCGAAGTTCAAGAGCTGCCTCGTCTATTGCCTCTTTGGTCTGCTTCAAGTCAGGAAAATCCAAGAATCCATGAATCATGCTATCGTACCGAATAATTCGCGTAGACACGCCTGCCTCTTTCAGTCGCGCAGCATAGGCTTCTCCCTCATCACGCAGTGGGTCAAAGCCTGCTGTGATGACCAATGCTGGCGGAAGCCCGCTCAGGTTCTTGGCTGCGAGGGGAGACGCGTATGGATTGCTTCCATGGGTTTGCTCGCTCAAGTAGTGGTTCCAGAACCATTTCATGTCTTCCGTCGTCAGGTAGTAACCATTCTCAAATTTCTTGTATGACTGAGTCGTGAACGTGTAATTTGTGATCGGGTAAATGAGTAGTTGATACACTAGAGATGGCTCTCCACGATCGCGAGCCATCAGACAGACCACCGTCGCTAAGTTACCGCCTGCACTATCGCCGCCAACTGCAACGCGATTTGAATTAACGCCCTCAGTGGAAGCGTTCTCAACTAACCACTTTGTAACCTGATAACAGTCTTCAACTGGCGTGGGAAACTTGTTCTCAGGTGCCAGTCGATAGTCCACTGAAAACACTGCGCATTCTGTGGCTACGGCAAGGGATCGACAGATCCAATCCGCACCATCTAGGTCTCCGAGCACCCAGCCGCCTCCATGGAAGTATACTAAGGCTGGAAGACCGGAGCGCGTTGAGTTGACGTAAGCTCTTACTGGAATTTCGACTCCATTTTCGAGGACATTGAAGTTCCTTACGCTTGCAACGTCAATTGTTGGTCCTAGCAGTGTTCTCGCCATTTCGCGAGAAAGGCGGCGCGCTTCAGCTACGGGCAGGCTGGAAAGTGGCGGGATGCCGGCGTCATTCATCTTCTTCAATATTCGACTTACTTGTGAATCGAGCTCCAGAACGCTCACCTCGAAGGACGACGCTGTCCGTAACGAAATGCAGACCATAAGGTTTTGTGGCAGGGCAGCTTGCCTAAAGTTGAACAGTCTTGCAAGTAGAGGAACAACTAGGCAGACTCCTTCCACGAATTAAGACTGAACCCCCAGGCCCAAATTCAAAGAAGATAGCTGCCGTACTAGGCGAGTACGAAACACCAACACTCTCTTCAGTTTCGTTGGGGGAAACTCCAACCTCATGGAAACAGGCCAGAGGCGCAAACGTAATTGACGTGGATGACAATCTATACATTGACCTAACTGCTGGCTTCTGCGTTGCAATAGCAGGATATTGTCACCCTAAAATCATTGAAGCAATCAAGAAACAAGCCGATCTGCTTACGCATACTCCTCCCGCTCAAGCTCCACACCCAAGTAGAGCCGAACTGTTGAAGAAAATTGGCGATATTGTCCCACGTCCCCTCAAACGAACTCACTTATTGAATACGGGTGGCGAAGCTAATGACGTAGCCCTCAAATTGGCACGACTCCACTCCAGAAAGATTGAGATCATGGCCTTTGAGGGAGGCTTCCACGGGAAGACACTGTTCGCGCTATCTGCAACTTCAAGAAGGCATTACCGAACAGGACTCCTACCTCTCGTTCCCGGCGTATTTCACGCTCCATTTCCATACTGCTATAGATGCCCATTTGGCGACAAAGTATCTTGCGACGACTGCTCAACTCAATGCCTGAATTATATTGAACACATGATAAAGGACCCCGCCTCGGGCATAACTGAAGTGGGTGCAATGATCCTTGAACCCATCGAAGGCCACGAAGGATGGATCGTACCACCGAAAGACTTCCTACCAGGGTTAAGAAGGATTTGCGACGAGAACCATATCCTTCTCATTCTTGACGAGATCATAACTGGTTTCGGAAGGACTGGAAAATGGTTCTGCTTCGAACATTTCGGAGTTAAACCGGACATCTTGGTATGCGGCAAAGGATTGGCTAGCGGATTCCCAATTTCCGCAGTAATCTCGACAGATGAAATCATGCGATCGTGGGAAGCCTTCAAACACACGAGCACATTTTCAGCCAACCCATTGGGATGCGCAGCCGGCCTCGCAAACCTCGATGTCATCGAAAAGGAGAGATTAGTGGACCGTGCAGCCAAGATGGGTCAAGAATTCATGAAAAGGCTTAACGAAATGAAGGATCGTTATGAGATCGTCGGCGACGCCAGAGGTCTAGGCATGATGTGTGGACTTGAACTCGTGAAGGATTCCAAGAAGACACCTGCCCAGGAGGAGACAAAGAAAGTAGTAGATTACATGCTGAAGCATGGAGTCATCCTACAACCGCCTGGAGGCAGATTCGGAAACGTTCTGAAACTTTCTCCGCCACTAGTGATAACAGAAGAACAATTCGACTTTGGTCTGCGAACCCTTGATGACGCATTGAAACGTGTAGATAAACGCTAGACCCAGCTGTATGAGCTTCGGAGACTCAATAGACTTCACAAGACTACAAGTAATCAATTAGCTATCGATCGAAACGTCCAGTAATTAATGGATTAACCTAAGGTTCAAATTCCCCACGCGGAAGTCGCTTCCAAGGTGGAAGTACGTCAAGTATCATCGGCGATGCTCGCAAGTCAAAGAAGACTTCCTTAACCGATCCTGAAGCGAAACTACTGTGTAGAAGTTATGGCATTCCTACGCCTGAGTTTCGAATCGCCCACACACGCGAGGAAGCATCAAGAGTATCTAGAGAACTTGGATTTCCACTCGTGGGCAAGGTTGTTTCATCTCAAGTAATCCACAAGACAGAATCCGGAGGGGTCATATTCAACATAAAGTCATCTCAAGAAGCAAGCACAGCCTTTGCAGAGATTACATCAAGAGTGACGCAACACAATCCAACTGCACTAATCGAGGGTATTCTATTTGAGCGAATGGAAGCTCCCGGTACCGAATTCATAGTTGGAGGAATCCAAGATCCACAATTTGGCAAGACGCTGATGTTTGGGCTCGGAGGTATCTTCGCTGAAGCTCTGAGAGACGTCACTTTCAGACTTGCTCCTGTGACATTCGAACAAGCACTGGGCATGGTGAACGGGATAAGGTCAGAAAGGATACTAAACGGATACCGCGGTCTTCCTCCAATCGATAGAAGGGCGATTGCCGATATTTTATGCGCTACTTCCAGGCTCATTACTGAAAATAATGACGTATCTGAACTTGATTTCAACCCGGTAATTGCTCACGAGCATGGAGCAGTCGTAGTGGATGCGCGCATAATTCTATCAGACCAGTATGAGTTCATTAAGACAACCGCGCCCTATCCAGCCAGCTCACTGGCGAGTTTCTTCAAAGCAAAATCTGTTGCAGTGATTGGTGCATCAGAAACCGCCGGGAAAATTGGGCACGAAATTCTGCGAAGCATCTCACAATATGATTATCATGGAAAAGTGTATCCGATCAATCCCGGCTCTAAGACCGTCCTCGGCCTGAAGTGCTATCCGCGCATTACCGATGTACCAGAAGAAATAGACCTTGCAGTATTGACAACCCCTCCGAAATTCGTTCCGATGATTGCGGAGCAATGCGGACTCAAGGGCGTTAAGGCCATGGTTATTGTATCAGGCGGTTTCAAGGAAGCGGGTAACGACGATATTGAGAATGACACGGTCTCAATCGCTCGGAAATTCCATATCAGGATAATCGGCCCGAATTGCATCGGAGTATTCGACGGTCACAGCAGATTAGATACATTCTTCCAGTCACATGAACGAATGCTCCGCCCCAACGGAGGGCGCGTAGCGTTCATCACTCAAAGTGGCTCCTTCGGAGCCACAATCTTGGAGTGGGCGGCTGAGGAAGGAGTAGGGATAAGCAAATTCGTCAGCTACGGAAATCGATGTGATGTTGACGAAGGAGAGTTACTCGACTTCTTTGGACAAGATGACGAAACGTCAATCATCGGCATATACGGGAAGGATTAGGAAATGGGCGTAAACTCTGCGACGCCGCCAGGAAAATAGCGCACCGCAAACCCATCGTTATTCTGAAAGCGGGCAGAACAGAATTAGGCTCGAAAGCCGCTAAGTCACACACAGGCTGGCTGGCGGGATCATACGAGATCGCGAAAGCAGCTTTTGAACAAGCGGGTATGATCACCTCGGAAAACGTTACCCAACTGTTCGACGCAATTCATGCCCTTACGTCTCAACCCCTACCTACTGGTTCTGATGTCGCGATGGTTACGAATGGAGCTGGCCCGTGCGTCATGGCTGCAGACCAGTTGAGAAAAAACAAAATGAACATAGCAGAACTTTCGATAAGCACCGTAGCTGAGTTGACTTCGAAATTGCCGTCCTACGCGCTGCTAAGCGAGACAACAGTGGATTTGACGGGTAGCGCGACGTCACATGACTATGAATCAGCACTGAACATCCTTGCAAAAGATCCGGCTGTAAGTATAATGATGCCCTTCTTTGTATTCCAGGACACACTACTCGACGAAGGCATAGTAGACGTACTCTATAGAGTGAAGGAATTAGGTAAACCAATGATCTGCTGTGCTGCCGGTGGCGCCTACACAAGAAAGATGTCGAGAAGGATCGAGGCGATCGGTATTCCTGTCTATGAAACTGCCGAAAGAGCAGTTGACGCCGGCCACGCACTGATTACGCAAGCAATCGTTTCAGGAGCAATATCTGTTGGATAAGAACGTGATTGAAGAATTAGGAAAGATTGTTGGAGAGAACTACGTCATCACCCGGAAAGAGCAAATGCTGAATTATCTCGCAGACGAGACCCCGACCGCAGTCAGACCTAAGCCCGCTGATGATCTGACGCTTGTGAAGCCGGCAAATACTCAGCAAGTATCCGATATCATGCGACTCGCGAACAGTTATCACATCCCCATTTATCCGCGTGGCGGCGGAACAGGACTTGTCGGGGGCGCTGTTCCAACAAGTAATGGGATAATCCTTTCCATGGAGCGATTGGACAAGGTCGAAGTAGACAAGGACAACATGATGGCGATCGCTGAGGCTGGAGTAACGTTAGAGAAACTGGCAACCGCGGCAAATGCCGCTGAATTCTCATTTCCACCTCACCCAGGCGATGAGAATGCGCAAGTTGGTGGTCTTGTCGCCACAAACGCGGGGGGTTCAAGAGCGGTAAGGCATGGTGTAATGAGGAATCAAGTCAGAGCGATAGAAGTTGTTCTCCCTACCGGTGGAATCATGAATCTGGGTGGAAGAGTCCACAAGAATAACGTCGGCTACGATCTCATGCAACTTATTATCGGGAGCGAAGGCACGCTGGGCGTAATAACAAAAGCCACTCTCCGGTTGTATCCGAAATCAGAAGCAACTCTGACGCTCATCGTGCCTTTCGATAAACGGCGTGATGCATTTTCAGTGGTTTCGAAGATTTTGCAAAACGCTAGTACGCCGCTTGCTGTGGAATTTGTTGAGAAAAACCTTGTTGAGAGAACTGCGAAGTACCTGGGCACAAATTGGCCTGTAACTGCCGGCACCTTTTATCTAATCATCATTATGGCTGAAGCAGATAATGACCGAGTTCTCTCGGAAAGCCTGAAAGTCGCGGAAATCTGTAGTAAGGCTACGCACTACGAAACGTTCGTAGCCGAACCGAAGCGGGACCAAGACAATATTCTAAGAATCAGAAGCAACATTTACACCGTTCTGAAGAATGAAACACTTGACATACTCGACATAACTGTCCCCCCGGCTGCGCTGGAGAAAGTCGTCGAATCAATTGAGCAGATCGCGAGTGCTCGCGATACGTACCTACCCGTCTACGGTCACGCTGCTGACGGTAATTTGCATATTCACATTATGAAGAATCAGGAAGCCATCGCCGACGCGGTACGAGACGAAATTTACGAGATAGCGACTAAGGCCGGAGGCGTCATAACTGGTGAACACGGCATTGGAAAGACACGAACCTCAAAGCTGCCTAGATTCGTGGCGACTGAAGAGCTAGAATTGATGAGAAAGATAAAAGCGGCCTTCGACCCGAACAAGATCCTGAATCCCGGAACCAAGATACAGGCTTGATCTCGACGTTTACGTAGGAGCCCTGTCGAAGTAGATACTCTTGCCTTTAGCAGATATTGGGATTCCCATTATGACGCTGGCTTCCGTCATTAATTTCATCCGTCTTGCCGCAGTCCCGATCCGGTACATTATCCTGTTGTCCACGTTGAGGATACTAGCGGTTTTTGCTGCGGATCCTAATGCGATCCCAAGGTCGAGACTCTTGAAAATGCAATTGGGGCCAACAAAATCCATGCCCTCTTTCTTCTCAGCCTGATCAAACTCTCCGCACGTTTCATAGCCGCATGCGCCACAATTCAAGCTGAAGCTCTTATCGCCACGAACGCCGATCAGTACTGCAGCTTCCGAATTACGAAGGTTCGCAGCGTCTCGCTTGAATCCGGAGATTTTTCGTTCCTCAGCAATCTTGTCCATCTCGTCAGCCAGGGCATCCTTTTCTTTTCCGAGAACTATCAAGGTGAAAACATCGTCGATTCCACCCGACTTGGGTGCCGTTCGCGCTGAGATGAGCATGAGTTTTGCGACGTCCATTAATCCTTCCAGCTCTGCTGATCTACTGTCAAGAATCGGCATTACACGACACGACAAACGTTTTACTCACAGGGGTATAAAGCGGAATAGCCCTGTTGTCTCAACTAGAATTCACTGCCTCATTGCGTGTCGGCAATAGTTGTAACTATTCGATCCATGCACAAGGCAAGAGATATCTGGGCTAACAGCATACCTAAGGTTCGACCTCTTATGGCGGAAAAGACGATCCAGTTTGAAGAGACGGTAATGGGTTTCCTGCTCAATCATCAGGAGAAGCACCACCGAACCCATCACTTCCTCATCTTAATGGACGCCCTCATCAGTGCTGCAAAGCACATCGAGCACTACTACCTAACTGGTACATTGAAGGGAAATATTGGGTTGGCAGGCAGCGTAAACGTTCATGGTGAGGACGTTATGCGGATGGATCAAATCGCTCAAGAGATCACAATTCACTACTTACGATCATCGGGCCGTGTAATTCACGCAATAAGCGAAGAATCCGATAAGATCATTCCATTAACCCCAGACGGTAGATATTTCGTATATTTCGATCCTTTGGATGGCTCATCAAATGTCCGTCATGGCCTGCCAGTTGGGTTCATGTTCGGCGTTGCCAAGAAGGATGTGGATAACCGTGAAGACAATCACTTACGGGCTGGAAACGAATACATAGCTGCCGGAATGTTCGTTATCCCTACGGGAACGTTCACTTTGGCACTTAAGGACGCCGGAACCTGGCGGTTTCACATCGATGAGACGATGGAATTTGTCCGACCAACCCGAATGACACTTCCTGAGAACCCTAAAAGTTGGGAGTTGTCATTCAACGCTGCTAATCGATACACTTACTCTAAGAAAGTTCGGACCTGGATTGAGCAGAATGAACCCAAGTATGCGTTTAGGTATGTTGGTGCCTTAGCAGCGGATTTTCATCGAACCATGTCGAATGGTGGTATGTTCATGTACCCAGCAATCGTCAATCATCCTGATCCCAAGAAGAACCGTCCTCAAGGAAAACTTCGCTTAATGTACGAAGCAGCTGTAGTCGCTTTCATTTGTCAAGAAGCGGGAGGTAGTGCCGTGGATGAAGGGGGCATTCCGATACTGGATATTCAACCGAAGGACCCACATCAAAGAAGCACTCTCTACGTCGGCTCCAAGCCTCTAGTAGAGAGCATCACTCGAACCTTAACGCTAGCAGAATCTGTCGTCCAGTAATTCATTTTCCAACTGTGTCTGCCAGTTCGATACACCGCGTAAGGAACCTGTCATACGCATCCTTGAACTCCGTCATCGTCTTCTTCACCGGGCCAAATCCGTTCCACTCATCCTCGGTCATACCTCCAAGTTGAGTCGGGAATGTAGCGTTGACTTCGCGTACCTTTCCCGAAATTTGTGGTGTAGATTCGTAACCTCTCACGAAGTCTTTGATGCCGCTGAGTCGGCTCACAAGCTCTCCTTCTGATCCACGAAGTGCAGCCTCGCTAAAGGACCGTAGGTTAAACGTGGGTTTCTCAGAATAAACTTGGACAGCCTTGGCGTGATTGGGAAATTCCGTGTTACACATGTTAATTGAAGCTAGAGTGTCGAGAGTATCTTCAGGAACCCGCTTGGAAGCGGGCAAAATGTCCATCGAATCAAGAACAGAGATTGCCTCTGCTCGCTTAAGTTTATGTTCACGCTCAAGCCAGACTAACCATTTTTCGTGATTGCGCTTCTCGTAGAAGAGCTGGTAGACCTTTCTGGCAACGAGTGTCCCTGCTTTTCGAAGATCCATTTCTAACTCCTCGACCTGCCCTCTATCTAGACCTGCCTGTGTAGCAACCTCAAGAAACGCTTCGTGGGTGAGGGATTTCATGTTCTTGAAAGCGCACACAATGTCTGCCTTCTCAGCCACTGTTGCTGCACGATCCACGCGAGCGAGTTCTGAGCTTGTAAGCTTCAGTTTTTCTGCTAATCTAACGATGATTCTGTTGACGTCGCTTTCACCTCTCTGAGAGGCGATCATCAGCAGGATCCGCTTCGCTTCCTCCTCCCGAAGATGACTGACGAAACGACCTCCCATGTTCGTCATGTAAGTTCTCGTAACGGGCCTGCCCGCACTCATGGCAAGTGCTTTTCCTACGAGCGCATCAACCATCAATGGGACTTCCTGTGAAACCGCAAATGTTACTGTATTGTTGGTACCGATACCAGACGCGTTGAGTTGGAGCGTAACTTCTCTCGCTGCCTTCGAACTCGCTGCCACTTTAAACACAATATTAGGAGCAATCCTTCCCGGTGTCTGAACACCCAACGAACGGTCATAGGCTGTCAAGTGCTCACGTGCAAGTGCGTACGCCCGTCTTGCGTCCTCAAGACTTGCTTTCGAATCATCGGCGACGTTGGGATTCAGCTGGAAGCTTACCATGTAGTCACGATTGTTGGCGAGGATCGCAAGCGGCCTGAAGACTTCCAGATTAGGCCATAAAGCTAGCAGAGTCCCAGCCATCACTATTTCGTGACCATGAATTCTCGGATTCTCTTTCCAATGCGGGTTCTTGCTGATCTCTTTCTTTAGACCGGCAACTAGATTCGTATCTTCATCAAACGCTTTCGCAGCCAGAACTGGGTTCGTTGAGACCTGTGAGAATCCAAGGTGTCTAAGCGTTTCCAGTCCACGAGCGTAGTCATTTCCGAATTTGCATAAATTCCCTTCAACCATCTTCCAATAAACAGTATCTCGCGCGACTTTCCCATATTCTTCAATAAAACGTGAAGGCTTGCGATAGTCTGGTGATTTTCTTATTTTCTCAGCCATATAGGCGGGCAAACTATCACCCCCGTTTACGCTCGACATGTCAGCCAACAGACTCTCGACAGCAGCGCATGCAGACTCAGGATGCACGTCTTCTAACGGTACAATTCCTCGAATCAAGACCGATAGCGAATTCTCGACGACCTCTTTTGGAAATTGAGCTACGATAACATCTCGACCGACAAGATTGAGACCAATCCTAATCAGCGTCGTGAAGACATTCTTCTCCAGCCCTGAGTGCGCCTTAATGAATTCAGGAAGGGCAACCAGCAGGCCTCGAATAACCGCTGGGGTATCCTGTATTGCTCCGCGAACAAGGAGATGGTCCGCGGCCGCCAAAGTCTGTTCGTTCTCAATCTGAAGAATGATGTGATGTAGGGATACATTCTCAGGTGTAATAGTTACTTCGCTAACCAACGCATAGCACCGTCTGTTGTGAACTACCTATCTTCTTATTCATGTTACGGCGCTGTTTTCGTGTTGAAAACCACATCCGGTGACTGGACGCACTAACTGAGCGGGGCGAGAAAACGCGAGAAATGGTTAATTACAAAACGACTTTCTGTTGAATTTACTATGACCCACTTCAGTTTCGGTTACATAGACACTAGTGTCGACCCCTTGGCTGCAGTAGAGTACGGAGTGAGGGCTGAGAAAACTGGATTTCACGTTCTGTGGATGCCAGATCATTTCACCGACATAAATGGCGACAAACTTGAACCTTGGACCATTCTAGCGGTTGTGGGCGCAAAAACCAAGAAAATCAAGCTCGGTTCGTCGGTTACTGATACTCAACGCAGTCATCCTGCTAGAACCGCTCAATGCGTCGCATGCTTGGACGTAATGTCACGCGGCCGGGCAATTCTAGGAATCGGCGCCGGTGAAGCAATGAACATTATCCCATTCGGTTTGCCTTGGGATTCACCAGATGAACGCGTCTTAAGACTTGAGGAAGCTATTCGGGTAATTCACCTTCTTTGGAACAGCTCGCGCGACGAACGAAAGAACTTCTCCGGGCACTTTTACAGATTGGAAAACGCATTTCTTAGCCAATCCCCCAAACAGAAACCGCACCCGCCGGTATACGTGGGAGCCTTTTCTTCAAGGAAGACACTAGAAGTCACGGGTCGTTTAGGTGACGGTTGGTATTCTTGGCTCAACACTCCGCAAACCTTCCGGAGGCGATGGTCAATCATACAACAAGCTGCCAAGTCATCGTCAAGACCAGCCCATCATATTGTTCCTTGCTCACATCTCATGGTCGCGTTTCCTCGAACCAGTGAAGAGAAACGTCGCGCACTCTTGTCCGGAAAAGCTCTCCTGCTAATGGAAAGGAGCGTATTGAGAAAACTTGGCTACTCACACGTGCTCCCTCAATATCAGCACACAATGACGGGCCGAGATGACGTAGCCAAGATCCTAAATGAAGCCCAGAAGATTCCGGATGAGTTCGTCTACCGAACTATGGCACTGAACAGTGACGCAGTAGAGGAGAGAATTGAAGAGCTGGGCAGCGTGGGAGTTAGGCATTTTGCAGTTGCGGACCTACTGGCCCCGAAAACGGTTCAACGAACATTAACAACCTTCAGAAAGACAATCAAAAATTACAGCTAATTTGATTGAATTGCACTACGAATCTCCACAGGTAGTCAGATCAACAAGCGACACGATCTTTTCAAGTTGAAGACCATAAACGAGCGCTACTTAATCCTCAAAAATCCTCATGCCCAAGCCATGGATAGATCAGTGCCAATGCGTCACCATCGTGAAGAATCGCATCCATTCCTCCAATGAATTGGTATGACCTGCCGTTAACTAGCACTCTTGCATACGGCTTCACGTCGCCATTCTCGGTCAAAATAACGTCAGGGATATGATACGAGTTCACCACTTCCTTCAAAACATCTCCCAACTTGTCTCTTGAGGACTCAAATTCTACTCGGCCTGTATGCGTATACTGCCTGGGAATACCCATGAATTTCACGATCAACTTCACCACGAATCTGAGACCTCAAGACACGAAAATACGATACCCTTCCTCATATTGTGATGGGTGACGCCATTCCGCAACAAGAGTGCGCGAATTCAATTGCTATTAGTTGCTCTCAGAAGTTGTCAGCATACGGATAGACCAGTGCCAAAGTGTCCCCCTCATGGAGATCAAGATCTAATCCCCCCACGAACTCCTGCGACCTCCCATTCACTAGAACTCGAGCCCACGGTTTTACTTCACCAGTTTCCGTGAGAATTATGTCACTGATGCCGAACTTCTCAACGATGTCACTTAAGGCAAATCGGAGCTTTGGAACAGGCGTCATTACATCTATTCTTCCCGTACCCGCACGTTGACGGGCGATGCTCATGAATTTGACGATAATCCTTACCATTCGATCGCTCAAGCTACCTCATTTCTGGGGTCATCAGGATCGTCCTAACTTGAGCATTATGTACCTTCCTAGACATGACTTGGGAAATAGACGTCAATGTTAATCGTGAGAGAGTACACACCTGAAGATATCAATTAGTGCCGTTTGCAACGGATTAGTCAGTGGTTATTCTTCAACCATTATCATTGTCAGCGTTGATCGAACTTTGTCGAGTCGTCTGATCTTTCCGTTGACAATATCCTTCAACTTGTTCATTGAGTCCGCCTCGATCTTGGCCACTATGTCGTACGCACCGTATACTACGTACGATTCTTTCACATAGGAGATCTTTCGCAACTCCTGAATTACTTCGTCTTCAGAGCCTACTTCAGCATTCACTAGAACGAACGCCTGGGCCATAATACGAACCTTGGCTAGGATTCTGTTCTTCGTGGCACTAAAAGGGATTGGTCGTATTTTCATTGAAAGGATTGATGTGAAATACGGAATTTCTTTTCGAGATGGTTGAGCATAAATTTCGCGAGGAAGGTGTCGGATTGAGTTAAATTGCTCTTTCAGGCTCGAGTAGAACCATCGTGAAATGACGTTTGGCCCAGTCAAACAGAAGATCACGCGTGAGGTTGGGCTATGCGTGCGTCAATTTAACACTAAGACCAAAGGCTCGAACGAGCCACACGTGTAGAATAACGAATGCCACCCGTAACCGTCTTGAAGAATTGGCGCGACAGAATCTCTTAGGACTATCAGAAATCCTGCGCTGGAATGCCTCACACCATATCACACTATTCCGTATCTCTTCTGGGATCATACCGCTAGCCTCTCACCCCAAAGCACAATGGGCATGGCAGGATATACTCTCGGAGGAAATTTCACGTATTGGGAACTTCGCTAAGAGACGCAAGTTGAGGCTCTCAATGCATCCTGGTCAGTATACAGTATTGAATTCACCATGCAAGAAAATTGTTGCTGCAGCTGAGGCTGAGCTGTCATATCACGCCTGTTTCTTGAACAGATTGGGGTTAAGCTCAGAGCACAAGATTGTTCTGCACGTGGGAGGGATGTATGGAGACCGAGAGAGTTCCTTGCAACGGTTTCGCGATGGATTTCACGCTTTACCTGCAGAGGTCAAAAATCGTTTAGTCCTGGAAAATGATGAACGCAACTACAACGCCAACGACGTTCTTACTCTTTGCGAATCGCTCAGGATCCCAATGGTCCTCGACTGGCTTCATCATCGAGCATACGACATTAGACTACCTGATGACCAATTGCTAGACCGTGTATATTCTACATGGTCAACCAGCGACGGCCCCCCAAAATTGCACTACTCGAGTCAGAAGCAGTCAGCGCAAAAGGCGCCCATGCCGACATGATTAACTCAAAGCAGTTCATTAGATTCTTGAAAAGACTTCCTAACCACGATGTTGACATAATGCTCGAAGCCAAGAGCAAGGATAAGGCGCTCTTGAGGTTGCGCAAGATCCTGCTTGCACGGCGGTCCGCTCAGCGATCTTACATCATCATCTAGTTCTTATGTTCTGACACATACGTTGTACTTATTGCAACTCAACGTTAGTCTCTCCAGTAGCTGCCTGACTTGTTCTTGTTTCTCTGCATGATATTGTAAAGATGCCAATAGTACAATATCGTTGAGCCAACTAAGAGCACGACGAGTATCGGGTCAATCCCAAAGACCAACATGCAAACGCCTCGTAAGTATGGACTCGAATCCTTGTCTCCTTCATAAGCTGAAACTTGATGGGACAGAACCATGACAAGGATCATGATCAAATCTCGCTCCTTCATCATGATATCTTCGCTCCGATTTGCTAAGCACCCTTGTTCAATTCGCCGTTGTACAATAGTAATCACGAAGACTCGTGTTGTGTAGTTCTACGAAGTTCACGGGAACTGTCGACGCACGATCTCGCTAAATAGTACAGTTTCTCAATTACTGGAAGATCTCGTTTTGCCAAATTTCGCAACTCTGTGTTACCTTCGTTATCGAAATCGGGTTCTTCTCCTTAGAAAAGCGAAGGGCCTGTTCGGTGAAGGGAAGTGGAATGCCCCTGGAGGCAAATTAACCGGAGGAGAGACGCCGGAGGAAGGCGTACTGAGGGAAATGCTGGAAGAAACAGGCCTCAAAGTAAGTGGATTGCATTTCCATGGTATTCTTAACTTCTATCTTGGAAGATCTCGCAGACTCGATCAAGTTGTTTTCGTGTTTTCCTGTGAACGGCACACTGGCAAAATGCGTCGAAGTAGAGAAGGAATACTCAGGTGGTTCTTGATTCATCAGATTCCATATTCGGAGATGTGGGAGGACGATCGCGAGTGGTTACCGTTTTTGCTGGAAGGAGAAAATTTCGTTGGAGACTTCCACTTCACCGACAATTACGTGCGCTTAATTGGCCACAAACTCCATCTCACGCCATAAGCATAGCAACAGATGGAGTGCTATTGTTTGAGAAGAATACTTGTAACAAATGATGATGGAATATCGAGCCACGGATTATGGAGTTTAGCTGATGGGCTACGCGACCTAGGAGAGTTGGCAGTAATGGCTCCAGACTCACCCAAGAGCGGCACCGGAATGAGTTTGACATCTCACAAACCTCTACGCGTGAGGAAATTTCGCGCAAAAAACAAACGAGGATTCGCTGTTTCAGGAAACCCGGCTGACTGTGTCTTCCTTGGAGTCATAGAATTCCTGCGAGGTGAATTGCCCGACCTAGTCGCCTCTGGCATAAACCTTGGAGACAACTTGACAACGCAATTGGTTTTCACGAGCGGTACCGTTGCAGGGGCAATTCAAGGGGCGGTCATGGGTGCTCCAGCAGTGGCATTCTCATTGTCGCTGCCAGAAGATCGAGAGGTTAAACGAAGCGAAATAAATCCGCGAATGACGATAGCGGCTTTTCATGCTGCACGAATTGTCAGTTGGATCATGGTAAATCAACTTCCACTCGGCGTCGACTATATGAATGTGAACTTTCCATTTGATCTCACCAAAGAAACCACCGCTAGAATCACTTCATTAGGTCTCAGGAAATACAACGACCAAGTAGTTAGAAGGAAGGACCCCGGGGGCCGACCTTACTTTTGGCAATGGGGAATAATAAAGAAAGATGAAGAGTTCGAAGAAGGCACGGATATCCATGCCGTCTATGTTGAGCACGTAATCTCGATAACACCTCTTAGGCTTGACGCTTCAGTGGCCACATCCCCAGGACTAGTGAAGCTTGTAGAGAGCTTATCCTAACAAGGGCTTCAGCTAACGACGACGACTAAGCGATTTCTTATGCATACCCACCGTTAAGAGAATTGAGAAGAGCACGCTAATCACCATAATGCGATCGAGTCCGAATTCAGCCGTAGAATAAGTCGTAATGATCGTTGAGCTGCTTGAGTTCTGTAAAGTCGTTGTGACTGAGACTAATGACGCAGTTTGCGATGTAGTCGATAGCGAGCTTACTGTTGTCTGAGCTTCGAGGTTTAACGTAATCGTCCCCGGTCCCCTAATTGTAACAGTAGTAGGATTGGCCGTGCCTGAACAAAGCACTCCACCTGTGCAGCTCCAGCTCGAAAATACGTACCCGTACGGCACGTAGCAGGCTGTAACTGAAGACGTGCCGTAGCTAGTGCTGTAAAACGAATTTCCGTTCGCTATACCAGCATTAGAGCACGACACCCAGCTAATCAAAGCCGACGAAGCAGGATTCGTTAGGAAAGTCACCTGCGCTGCATACACGGCTGTTAAAGATCCACCTGGGGAAGCGTTACAAGTTGTAGGATTAGCGGAATCGCTAGAGCAGGTCACACCTCCTAACCATGTCCAGTGATTGAACTGCCAACCAGTAGAGGGTGTGGGCAGGTTCGCAATGGCTACGAAGCTATTTCCACAACTCGTCGTTGATTGCGCATTTGCGAATTTGCTTCCGCAGGCTGAGATGAGACCAGGAGTAGTTGCGCCGCCGAAGCTCGATGGAGTTGACTGAAAGATCATCGATCCGAAGGATGTCTGAACACTAGATTGGGATGATTTCTGCGTAGTTGAGTGTGATAGAGTGATCGACTGGAGCGATGTCTGAGACGTCGATTGGGTGGTCTGCGACGATATTTGCGATGTGAAATCTAGCTTAACATTGGCACCGTTGAGCGTCACTGTTTTGGTAATTGGGCCGAAGCCTAGACCTGACGCTGTGACAGTAATAGTCCCAGAAGCGCCAACAGGAATTGCATAGCCGCCTGATGACGAAGAGACGGCGTAGTAGCCACCTTCACTAGTTGTGATAGTTACTCCGCCTACTCCCTCACCAATATCGTAAAAGCTGTTCCTGTTCACGTCATTGTAAACAACCCCCAATAGGAATGGCCCGACCGACGTAGCACCAAAATCCTCTGTTATGAGGCTGTTCAAACCATCGCCGTTAGTTGGTCCAGCACCATAGTATCCTATCCCGATCTCGGTGTAGACGCATGGTGGAGATCCGCAGGGATACGAGTTAAGGAGATCGAGAAGGTTGACGCGATGTGGGCGCCCTGGCGTACCAGAATCTACCATCATGAAATCCTCTAACTCCGCAGCAGTCTGATCCACCCCACCTGCCATGTTTTCGCCCGCCAACAAGTAACCGTAGCCTGCATGTGACATGCGGCCGAAGGGAGTTGTGCCGTTCGGGTCATTGTGTGAGAAATAGTTTAGAGTATACATGTCGTGGGTATGGGCCTCTGCAATGCCCAACAGAATCTTATTCATAGCTAAAGGCGGGCGTGGACCTACAAGATTCGGATTCGATAGATCTTCGTGAATATCAATGCCCAAACGCTGACCCTCAGCGACTGGATTAGCGCGGGCTCGGTTGACATATTCCAATACCAACTGCTCCGCGGCAGTCGGATCACCTGAATCATACTCGATAGCAGCCTTAACTGATGGTACAAACGAAACAATAGGAATCGAAAATGCAGTCAACATCAGAACGAGAAACGCACTGGAAATAGTCAGCTGATACTTCAATGAGTAATCTCCAAGTGGACGACGAACTAGGATTAAGTTTCCTGTACAGGCCTGATAAATTGCTTTCAGATCATAATGATGAGCTCGAAACGATTCTGACCGGTCTCGTTTCAACTTGAACGTGACATTGTAGTTTGAGTACGTACGTTTCGCGGAAGGTTTTGATTTCGAAGAAAGTTGCGGAGTTTTCTGATAAAATGCTGGGAACACGACTATTCCTTTTAGTGCAAGGAAGAGCGATTTGCCCGTAAAATCGCTTTGACCAACCCACGCGCGAGTTAGAACACAAATGATGATCTCACGACTTTCAGTGAACCTGAATGATGGACGTTTGAGATTCTACATTTCGATTTTCGTGTCTTCGCTTGGCTTGGGAATGTACATCTATTTCGTTCCGATCTTCGCGCAGCGATTTGGTGCGACTTTCCTTGAACTGGGGTATATTGGAACTGCATCGGCAGTAACGTACGCAATTGCCCCGATCCTTGTAGGGCATCTGGCAGATCGGGTAAACCGTTGGCGGTTGTTTGCTTTAGCTCTACTCATCAATTGCGTCACAACAATTGCCCTTGTCTTCTCTCGCTCTGTGAACGATATTGTCCTGATACGTTCGCTGGGCGGTTTAGGTTTCGCATTCTTCTGGCCTTCTGGAGAGATATTAGTACTGGATAGCGCGCCTAGGGAGAAACGGGTGAGAGAGATGGGATTGTTCAGCGTTTCGTGGGGATCAGCATTCTTGATCGGACCGCTGCTTGGTGGAATAATCATTCAATATTTCGGTTTCTTCGATCTATTCGTGTTCTCATCATTGCTCATAATGGTAGCGTTCGTGCAAACAGTTTTCTGGGCCAGGCCCACGAATCGAAAGAGTGAGGCCCCATCAATCCAAACTTCAGGAAGACCCCCTACTGTAAGACGGCTCTTACCGTGGTACGTTATGACCGCAAGTTACGGCGTAATCTTCAGCGTCGTATCCACGATTTTTCCAGGCTACGCGAACTCAGTCGGCATCAACCTAGTACAGATTGGCTTAATTTTCACCGTATTTGGAATAGCCAGAGTCACAGTCTTTGCTACGTCTGATCATTACCTGCATTTCGGTGTGAAGAAATCTCTCTTTGTTGTGTCTCTGCTGATCAGCTGCTGCTGCCTCGTAATAGGGTTCTATCCGAGTTTCAATGCATTTCTATGCGTTATTGCTCTTTTAGGAGGAAGCTTCGCAGTGATCTTTCCTTTGACCATAGATCTAATTTCACGTCACTTTCCAGATGAGCAGAACGGTGCCGCCGTCGGATCGTATGAGAGCGTTTACGGAATAGGCGCAGCAATTGGACCAATCCTTGCAGGATCTGCCGCGGCTTTGTTAGATGTCAGATTTAGTTTCGTGGTGGCTTCATTATTCGCCATACTGATGGTGATAATTGCAGCCGCTGGAAGAACCTACTCAAGGAGATAACTCCTGAAGGTTGCCCAGAAGCGACTAATCATGCGACCTCTAGCAAGCCGAATATGTCAGCATTAATGGGAGTCTATGAGAGAAGCCTCGACACCTAGCTCTTGTGCAAGACTCACAATCTGCTCCCAGACTTGGTCTGGAAGGTTGATGCCTTCCCTGAGACGCGTCTCGCGGTTTCGCCACTCGATCTCACCAGGCACTTGCACTTGTTCGTATTTGAATCGTGGTTCTATTGGCGCTTCGTGAACGGTAGTGAAGAGTGAATCCATTCTTTTCTTGAACGCCTCTATAGGTGTGAATCTTTTGACGTCTAGAACTATTGCCAGAATCCCATTCTCATTTGGGTGCACGGCGCCACGGTCGAGGATTGATCCTGCACCCGTCAATATCCCGCCGAGTATTTCTATCAGGATCGATAGGCAGTAGCCTTTGTGTCCATCTCTCGCTCCGAAGGCAAGCAACCTACCGTCTCCCTCAACCGTGGGGGTTGATATGGAAAAATCGTGTGGGTTATCGGTGTCGCATCCTTCATTGTTGACAATCCAACCGAGAGGAACCTTCTCATCGTTCATAGCCGCTAACCAGATCTTACCCTCAGCTACGGATGAGGTGGCGAAATCCAACAGGAATGGTTTGTTCTCACCCGCTGGGATAGCGACCGAGATAGGGTTAGTTCCAAGAAAGCGGGAAACACCTCCATAAGGTTGCACGGCAGGATTAACCGAGTTCACCATCAGAATGCCGATCATGTCGTTTTCGACAGCCATGAGAGTGTAGGATGCGAGTCGTCCGATGTGGTTACAGTGAAATGCCCCGACGGCGCTGACTGAGTTCTTCCTAGCCTTTTCTATAGCGACTTCCATGGTCTTCTTGGCAGTTACTTGTCCAAACGCCCAATGGCCGTCGATAAGCGCCGTGGTTGGGCTCTCATTTGTTACTTCTGGCTTAGATTTTGGATCTATGATTCCTTTCTTAATCCTCTCAGCATATCTGGTAAGGTAGAGAATTCCGTGCGAGTCATGCCCTGCAAGATTAGCATCAACGAGTATGTCGACCACAAGCTCAGCATACTCCCTCGAGGCTCCTGACCGTTCGAAGATATCTACGCCCAGTCTCTTCAACTGGGCAGCAGAAAATCTAGGCAGCGGCATCCCCCCATTAAACGATACTGAGCTAAGCCCCCTTGAATTCGTTTAACAGTCCACCATGCTCTGGACCTCGAGGGATGATTGGCCATATGTCAACCACCTTGTCGCCTTCAACTACATGGTATACGTCAAAGTAACTGACAGCGAATGGCGTGTACCCGCAACGTAGCTCCACAGTATCTCCAACCTTGAGAGGACACGAATTGTCGGTGTTGAAGATTCCATGTTCCTCTTCGTAGCGAAAGACGGAACCGTAAATTGCGTGAGCTCTCTCACGAGCCTCACCGATCAAGTCATGACTTTTTGGATAACTTGGCTTGAGTTGAGACAAATGATCAACTTCATTTGAATGAAAGTGAATAGGGCAAGCCCTTGTCTTTCTTCTAAAGAAATCGGCAGATTACCTACTGCGTCCTGTGCGTTACTCTTTCACTCTAATCCATCGTAATTGGGCCTTGATTTGCGGGTGACCACAGACTTTCATAGCTCAACGGATTTCATGATCTTATGGACGTATGGCAAAAGGCAACGGATAATTGGAGCGAGTTCTGCGTTGCGATGGGTTGTACGAGAATTAGAGTTTCAGGTGCGCTCGTTCACACTTATCCGATTAACCAATCTGGATCATTCTATAATTCAGCATTTGTGCAAAATCCGCAATCCTTTGTCGTAAAAGAAGTGGAGCATGTGTATGCGGAACGAGAGCTTCCCTTTGCCATAATCCTTCCAAGACTGGCGCCCTACGAGGAATTGGGTGATTCATTGGAGGAGCTTGATTACTCGCTTAGTCCGCCCTGGATGCTAATGACGCTGAAAGAATTGACCGGTAATTGCAACGCAGAGGTCAGAGTTGAGGAGATTGACCGACCCAAGCTGGAGGACTGGTTTGAATTGCAAGATGCCTTTCCTCAAGTCGATGAGTTCTAGGCCGACTAGACTGGAGATGATTGAGAAAGTCTCAATGGAAAAGTCAGCACAACTTCTCCTGGCCAGCCTCCAAGGGAGATCGGTGGGCGCAGGTTTACTCTTCATGAAGGATCACGTCGCTTCAATTCATATGATCGCAACGCTCACCCCGTTTAGGAGAAGGCACGTGGCCACCACAGTGACTCTTGAGGCGGTACGCCGTGCTAAGAAAGATAATACCGAATTAGTCTGGTTACGAACTCGGAGGGGTGGGACCGGGGAGAGAGTCTACAAGAAGATAGGCTTCGAAGTATTCACAGACATCCTATCGTACACGAAGACTCCGCAATATGAAGACTCCAACCTGCCGCCAAAATGAATCAATCCAGCGAAGAGTCATCCACATGATCCGGGGCGATCCAGCTCTTCCTTACTTTGAATTCGTAATGGGTACGTAAATGGTCGAAGCTGACTTCAATCTCTATATCGAACTAGCTGCACGGATTATAGCGGGTTGCGAGCAGGTTTGAAGACTAGAGTTGTTCTGCAAAGGCAACTGAACGCCTTTGATACCACAAACCTTGTTGTTGGCGCAACCATTGGTGCGGATATTTATGTTGCCGCTGCCCTCTGCGCGAAGCTTCTAGGACCAGCGTCGATCTTAATCTGGTTCATTGGCGGAGTCATGGCGACCGTTGTCGCACTATCGTTCGGATATTGCGCCGCGATATTTCCGAAAGTTGGGGGACCGTATGTGTACGCGAAAGAAGCGGCGGGGAAGTTTAGCGGATTCATGGTTGGATGGGCTCTCATTCTAGCTGAATGGTTCTCACTAGCCGTTTTCCCCGTAGCCTTCACCCAATACTTTCTTGTGTTCGTTCCAAACCTCGACCCGGTAGAACAAATCCTGCTCAAAGGCGTATTCATGCTGGTTATTTTCGTAACTAACGTAATTGGCGTGAGAGAAGCAGGCAAGTTTAATGACTCCTTGACCATCGCGAAAGTGACACCTCTACTACTGATCATGTGTTTGGGAGGTATCTTTCTCGGATTTCACCCCCAGATGACTTCATCTCGATTCCAACCCTTCCTTGACGGTAATCTGCAGAATGTTGGTCAGGTGTTGGTGATTGTTTTCTGGGCGTATGCAGGTTTTGAGTTGTCCACTCTTCCTGCGGATGAAATTCAAAATCCAAAGAAGACGATTCCGCGAGCGCTGACGATCGGCATGTTGATTGCTGCTTTGATCTACATGGTCACTAACTTCGTCGTGATTGGTATGGTCGATCAGCGTACTTTGGCATCTTCACAGGCCCCATTGGTTGTTGCGGCTGCGAATATTCTCAGCTTCTCACCTGTTCTAGCGTGGGTCGGGAGCCTCGTGGTAGGAGTGGGTGCGCTAGTTTCGATTATGGGGGCAGATGAGTCCGGGACTATGGGTACGTCAAGATTGGCTTTCGCCATGTCTGTCGACGGCTATCTTCCTCGCGTCTTCAGCAAATTGCACAAATCCTACCACACGCCTTACATCGGGTTAGCTATTCTATGCATAACAGCCTTCATCGCGAGCATCGTCAACTCGCTATCTGCTTTAGTGAACAGCTCAGTGTTCCTGCTCTCGCTAGCATATTTCGCAACCGGCAGCTCCGCCCTAATCTTGGAGAGAAGACATCTAAGATCCTCACCAAAGGGAATTTGGACAATAATCGTTCCAGCCTTAACGATCTTCTTCTCAATCGTATTGATGACACAAGTCACCCAGCAGCAGATCTTGATTTCGCTTGCACTGCTTGCTGCCGGTGTTCCAGTGTACACGTTCTTCTCTCCGAAGAAAGAACTACTTGAACTGAAAGAAGCGTTCCTATCAGAAGATGCAATCCTCGAAAGAACCTACCATCAAGAGAAAACGTTCATGGCATACGTGTTGGAACGCATCAAGCTGCTCATCTACAGAATCACAGGGACCAAGAAGGCATGGAAAATTCAGGAAGAACAGAATCAGCGAACAGATAGCTGAGCCGACGGAACCGACCTTACCCTAACTCCTTGCCAATGAACTGCCATGACCACTTTTGCTCTGACGGTTCTTAGCGATCAGTTTGTTGATCGATCTCACCAGAAGGAAGACAGCAGGGGTGATGCAAAGGATAGCAATTCCCACAGCGACTGTGACCGCGACTAAGATTGCATGACCACCTCCGGTTGATGAATAACCAGATTGGAAGATTGCGATAACTGTCTGAACTGCATGAATTAAGATGGAGATGCCGTATGCTGCAAAAGCAACAATTGCAATTAGAAATAGTACTGTACGTAGATTCATGACCAACATTTTCTAGTGAGTGACATAAAGCGGTTTGGTCCATCATTATCCTATTGCGTAGAATAAAGTTCCTAGGAAGAAATCTGGAAGAACAGTTTATACTGGCCACAAATATTGCCAGGGTTGTTGACATTGTTACGCCTTTTCGATTCGTCTTGGAAGTGTGCATGCGGGAAGCACACAATGCCACCTGCATTGATACGAATTAGTAGCGGGGTTGTTCGAGAAGTACCTGCTATCGCAAGGCAGCTTGGCTTAAGCTCGAAATGCGTAGTAGTGGAAGATGCGAATACTAGGAAGGTTGCAGGTGCCACTGTAGTAGGCGACCTGAAGCGTGAAGGATTCGTCGTTTCAGAAGTACTCGCAGAAAAGCCGGACATCGACAGTGTTACTGGAGTACAAGCCCAGCTTGAACCAGGAGACTTCGTGATAGGAGTAGGTGGAACGAGCGTACTCGACGTAGCGAAACTTGCGGCACACCAGAAGGAAGCCAGATACATTTTGATCTCGACGGGTCTTGCGAACAGTGGTATTGTCTCAAGAACAGCATCGATTTACGTAAAAGGGAAGAAAGAGTCCATTCAAGTCAGACTCGCAGACGCAATCCTAGTTGATCTAGACATTGTGTCTCATGCACCAGATTGGATGTTTGCCGCGGGCTGTGGCGATCTTGTCATAGAGGCGACAGCGATAAAGGATTGGGAACTCGGCAAGGAGGAAGATAACGAACCATTCTGTTCGACCATAGCGGACTTCGAAGTTTCCACCCTCGACCAAGTACTCAACAATGCAGATGAGATTCGATCAAGATCTTCGAAGGGTATCGCGGCGCTTGTCGACGCACTAATAGTCTCCGGCCTTGGAATGGCTATGTGGGGATCTTCAAGGCCATCTTCCGGGTCCGAACATCTCTGGTCGCATTGGTTGGAGCATTATGCCGAGCAGAATGGGCTACCACAAGGACGCCACGGAGAACAGGTCGGGATGGGGACTCTTCTTATGGCAAAGTATCACGAGCACTATAACCCGAACTGGTGGGATGCTGATAAGTATCCTAGATACCAGGCCGATTCCTTGAGGTCTTTTCTCGAAACCGTGGGTGCCCCCACTAGCCTGGATAGGCTAGGCGTAACCAAGAACCTCGCAATCGGAGCCTTCGTTGGCGCCTGGGAATATAGACCAGAACGCTACACAATCTTACATAAACGCCATCCAAACAATCTTGACGCTGAAAAAGCGATAGAAGAAATAGGCGTCTAGTAGCCCATAGCAGGCCGCTTAGCACCAGGCTTCGGTCAGATGGCGCGAGGAGATGTCTTATCAGGTTTCCACGCGAAACTTAAGCACTGGATCGAGAACAGTTTAGTCTGCCAATTTCTGATCGTGTAAATAAGGTGGGAAGGATGGGGCTTGTTACTCGGGTGGAAGTTCCTTAAACGCCCAAGCCACGTCTATTCCTTCCTTCCGTAGATGGTATGCTCTGGCGCCATAGTAGATTATGAAACAGCCGGCGTAGATCGCAAGCACGAAACCGATTGACACCCAAGAGATGGGCCCTCCGCTGACTGTTGCGCCTATCACTGGGCTTAGGATGAGGGATAATGCGAGCACCGTGAGTCCTACACCGTGTACTAAGCCAGTAATGGTTGCGACAGGTACTGGACCGATCATCTTTCGTGTCCACGCGGGGCCTTTCTCCCAAATGTCCTTCCTCCGGAATGGCAGCAGTGCACAGGAGAAGCCAGCGGGGATAAACGCGAGGTTAACCAGCAATGAGGCGTTTATCATCAGAGTGAGTATGTTTGAGTATACTGCGAGCAGCAGGTACAGCTCGCCGATACAGGCGACTACGATAAGTGCTCTCGCTGGTGTATGGAACTTTGGATGCAGTTGAGCGAACCATTTGGGGAAGACTCTGTCGAAGGCCCATGCGAAGATCATTCTGCTATTGAGAACGTTCATGTTGAAAAGCCACGACACGGTCCAAATGAAGATACTGAATCCGACTAGGAGGGTAGTGAGTGGATTCGGGAAGATCATGTTGCCGAGGACGTACATCTCGGGGGCATAGGGCAGAGGGTACTTAGTTGGAACCTGGTACGCAAGGTATCCGAGTGCGCTACTAAAATCGTATGGCGATACCCTGTAGAAAAGAACCTGCGATAGTATTGTTAAGATCCAGGCAAACACTATGGACCCGATGATTGCGACCGCTAGGCTCCGTCGTCCTTCTTTCGCTTCTCCACCAATGTAGACTGGCCATGCCGTTGTTATGTAGAGAGTTGTGTATTGCATTGCTATCAACGTCGGCGCAATCAGGAAGGGGGTGAGCACAAAACCGTTAGCTTTTGCCAAGTCTATGATTCCTTGGTAACTCGTACCATATTGTGCTGCGTAATTATTGAACCCTGTAACGAACTGTTCGTGTGTGGAGAAGGCCAGGATACCAATGAAAGTTATTGCTCCGATACTTCCTAGAGTGAACATAATCCAATTCCAAATCTTCCAATATTTTAATCCCAAGATTGGAATTATTGCACCGGAAACAAGAATGAGCGTGGCTACCAATGCAAGGTTCAGGTTCACGGAAATCCAGCTCACGAAGCCTTCAACGGCAGGGTTACCTGGAAATGCGACTAGTAAGGGGGTTGGGAGTAGGTATCTAAATGCGAAAATTGGAAGGGAACCAAGCAACATGAAGTGGGCGTTGAAGTACATGAAGCTCCCCATCAACCCAAAAACCGGATGAACGATCCGACTACCGAAGATGTAATCCCCACCGCTACGTGGCATGCAGGAGCCGAGAATTCCGTAGCTGATAGCATAACATAGTGCGATAGGTAGTATTAGCATGTAGGCAGTGATTATGTCTGCTCCTGGGAAAAACGCTGGGACAACAACGTAGAGAGCGGCGACCATTGCAGTAGGGGCGAGACCGTTCTCGTTCTGAACGAACAAGTCCTTCCATGAAAGCCCTCTAATCAAGCCGGTTGCTTTACGAGCAAAGACCTTTTCCGCATCCTTTCGCAGTATCTGGTTGAGCCAATAGAAATCGAAAGAGGCTAGCTGCCTAAGAACAAAAGACTTTCGAATATAGAATATCGATAAAGTAATAAACGACTTGACAGTAAAATTAGTTAATTTAACCTGATGTCAGTAGATATCCTTTCACTCTACCGTTTTCTAGGTTAACAATGGCACCGCGAAGTATACCTTCGCCGTACTCGCTGCCTGGGTTAATACAAAGGGTCTTGCCAATAGACAACGCTCCCCGCGATTCGTGAATGTGCCCGTGAAGGCCAAGTAGGGGTTGGTGCTCCTCGATTGCCTTCCGTATCGACTTGCTGCCGACGGGGATCATTTCGGTTCCTGCCTTGAGTTCCTTCGAGATTTCAGGCGCGGAATCAAGACCCGAATCATAGGGTGGGCAGTGAAAGTTGAAGATGCAACTCTCCATGCGCTTGACGCCCGACAATAGTTTCTCGACGCGTTGCCCTAGTTCCTCGTCACTGCACTCGCGGGTTGTTTGCCACGGAGTCGGGTTAGTCCAAGCAAGTGTGGCCATTTCGTTGCCGCCGACGTCGATAATTTTCTCTTCACAGTATTTTGCGTATTCCGAACTGCTCAGTATGTCGTCTATAGGAAGCTCGTCGTCGTTTCCTGGTGATATGAAGAATTCGATCTTCTTTTCCGATAACCGCTTTTGGGCTAAGTTCAACCAAGACAATGTTCGTTCGCGGATTTTTTCTTGGAACATTTTCTTACTGTATTCAGTCGTGAGCTTCTCCTTGTCTGCTGAGTCAACTTCATATGAATATGATCCAGTGTCAGCGATCTTTTGTTCTAGAGCAACTACCTCATCCTGCTTAGTAAGAACAAGATCAGATCCTGCGTACCGAGCCTTGAAGGTCCCATCCTGTTGCTTAATTATCGGAACAATAAATTTCCCTGTCAAGTCGCCGCACAGTAACAATGCATTGGGTTTGTAGATCTCCGCTGCTTTCACGAATTTCCTGAAGCAAACGTCGGAGCCATGTATGTCGGTTACGAAGAATAGCCGATACATATCCAAACAGGCAGGAATCGGCCGCTGGGCTTCTTAAACCATTGCTAATTGTTTCAGTTCTCTGTTATCACACTAATGATTTCGGTTCGAATATCCTTAAGTTTGCGACGTTTAGTATTGCGGCTCGGTGCACTGGGCGCGTGACATCGTCGGAACATCCTCTACCGTATTCGTCACAAGAGTTCATAGAGAAAGCAACAGAGATAGTTCAATCGGGTGAGCAGCACGGAATCATCTTACGAATAATGGGAGCCGTCGCCTTCAGAATTCATACGCCGACTCTTGCGGACCTTCACAAGAGGTTGAACCGTCTGAATAGTACCGGTGCAGATTTTACAGATCTGGATTTGATGACGTATGGGAAGTATAATCAGAAGCTTGAACCTTTCTTTAGCTCGTTGGGTTATCCAGCGGACGAGAATGCGAAGTATCAGATTCATATGTGGGCGCAACGTCATTTCTACCACGACGCGAGTCAGAAGTTCAAGATCGACGTGTTTTTCGATAAACTTGAAATGAGTCACACGATCGACTTCAGGAACAGGCTGGAGAAAGACAGCCCCACCATACCACTGGCCGAATTACTCCTAGAGAAAATGCAAATCGTGCAGATTAATGAAAAGGACATAAAGGATGCGATTATTTTGATTCTCGGGCACGAGATCGCCGATGATGATAATGACCATATCAACGGAAAGTATGTAGCCTCCTTGCTGGCTAGTGACTGGGGACTTTACTACACCACTCTAACTAACCTGGACAAGGTAAAATCGTTGTCCATGAAATATGATCAACTTTCTGAAACTGAGAAAGGGATCATCACATCAAGAATCGATGGCCTGATCAAACAGATTGATGAACAACCGAAAGGCTCAAAGTGGAAACTGCGAGCCCGCATAGGCACTAAACGAAAGTGGTATACGGATGTCGAAGAACGATTTGGCCCCGAATGATTACTAGTGCTCTTGGAACGAGGCAATCTTCGCAAAGGTGGGCTTCAAATTATCATATGCTTCACGATACGATTCGTACAGGCGAGAATAGACCTGGACGGATTGAGCGATAGGAGAAGTCTCCTCGGATAACGACACTATTCTCTTGACAGCGGCCTCGGCGGTCTTGTGCATACCGACACCAACTGCAGCCAAGATTGCTGCACCAAGTACTGTCACCTCCTGATTGGCGCATGATGATGTTCTCCGCCCTATGACATCCGATTTGATTTGACGCCAGACGGCTCCGCGTGCTCCGCCCCCTGCTAACACTACCCTCGTTGGCTGAAGGCCAATGTTGTTGAGGTGTTCAACGTAGTCTTTGAGCACGTAAGCGGTTCCTTCCATGATTGAGCGGGCGATGTGTGGTCGCTTATGCCCCAGTGTTAATCCGAGAAATGCTCCTCGGGCGTCAGGGTTCCACTCAGGCAATATTGAGCCGGATAGAAACGGGAGGAAGAGTAGGCCGTTGCTACCTGCGGATATAGATGAAATTTCTCGATTCAGGATCTCATACACGTCGACTCCAATCTTTGCGCCTTCACTGGCTTCTACCGCTGCAAACTCGTCACGAAACCATCGATATATTCCTCCGGAAAGCCCACCCGTATTCTCGAGGAGCCATTTCCCGTTAAGTCCATGAGCATGACACTCTAGAAGTCGAGTTGGATCTAGGAAAGGCTGGTCGAGGGAAAGGCACATTGGCTCTGAGGTTCCCGTTAAATCAAGAAGAGCCATATGATCGATAACTCCTGCACCTAATGCGCCAACTTCTTCGTCGCCTCCACCTACTACGACCTGAACATTTTCAGCGATTTCACACAACTTCGCAATTCTTCGCGTAACCGTGCCTGCCACGTATGTGGAGTCACGAATGTCTGGAAGCTTTTCTAGCGGAATATCGCAAATTTCACAGAGGCGTTCCGACCAGTTTCTGGTTCTCAGATCGTATAGCATTGTGCATGACGCGTTCGAGTGGTCTGTGATTGGTTGCCCCGTCAGGAAGAAAAGAATGTAATTTCCGGGTAGAAGAAAGTGCTTAGCCTTTCGATAGTTATCTTCCAAATTGTTTTTGATCCACATCAACTTTGGGGCCATGTGTGACGGGTCTATTGATAATCCTGTCATAGAGTAGAAAGATGAGTCGTCGATTGAGGATCGTATCTTGTTGCATTCTTCCTTAGCCCTTCGATCCATCCAAATGATAGCGTTTCCGAGAGGGTCCCCCTCTCCGTCAACCGCGACCACGCCATCGATCGAGCCAGCGATGCCTACTCCCAAAACCTGCTGACCGGGAACACGGGATTTGACTATCAGCTCACGTAAACCTTGGACAACGGCTTTAGTCCATTCCTTTGGATCCTGTTCGGCCCATGCCATTCTAGGTTGGATTAGCGGATATGCCTTGAAGACGGAGGCCTGAACGGCTCCAGTAGCATCGATCATCGTTAGTTTCAAGCCAGTAGTTCCAAGGTCTATCCCGACTACGAATTCGGTAGTCAAAAGAGTTCACAATTTCCATAGGCCAAGTACGACAGACGGTAGCGTTTTCTGTCATGCCATTTTGATAAGAAGTTATTGCAGGGATATCGACGAGGAAAATCGGTGAAGCTCGATAATACGGCTGAAATGAAGAGTGCAGATTGGTGACACAAATGGAATTTATTTTCATGTTAACGCATCATGATGTGACGATTCCGAACGCGCTTCAAGTTTTCGATGAGGTCAAAGATGCAGGTTTGAAGTGCGTCGGATGCAAAGATGTCGGACTTAACGTTGAGCAGTATAAGGAACTGTTCGGCGCATTCAGGAAAAATGGGATTAAGAGTTTTCTGGAAGTTGTAACCTACAGCGAACAGGAACACTTTCGCGGAGTCGACCTAGCACTGAAGATAGGGGCTGACAATCTCATCGGAGGAATGCCCCCGTACACGAAGAAGACGATGGAATATTTGAAGGGGAAGCCGTTGGGGTTCTATCCGTATATTGGGAAAATAACGGAACACCCTTGCATACTGGGTGGAAGTATTGAACAAATAATCAAAGACGGGAAAGAAGCTGAAAAATACGGCATAAACGGGATAAACTTGCTGCTTTATCGCTACACTGACGGCGACCAGAAGAAACTGTTGAAGGCGACCAAGGAGCTAAAAGTTCCCTTGATCGTAGCCGGCAACGTAGTAAATTTCGAGCAGATCAAAGAACTCAAAGAAAACGGCATATGGGCCTTCACGATTGGCGGCGCCATAATGGAAAAGAAATTTGTGAAAAACGGCTCTAACAGACTGCAGATTGAGGCAGTATTGAAGAGCCTCTGATAGTCCGACAGTCCCGCATTCTCACGAAGAGAGGGCATCCGAAACCGAAGCAGCCGATAACCTGGCTGATTTCCTCTTCGGTAGAGCAGAAGGTTTGAGTTCGATTGGGCAGCTTAGCGGTACTTGTGGAAGTTGCCGCAAACGGAATACGAAGCAATCTCTTCGTACAAGGCCGACTATCATAGTGCTGTGAAACCGATGGAACTGACCTTACCCTAACCTCTTGCCAATGAACACATCGGATCCCAGTAGGACAGAACTACTGGTTCAGTGTCAAGGATCTTTACGAGTTCCGGGGAGAGATACTCTTTCCTCACGACAACTTCGAAGAGATACTGATCGAACCATTCATCCATCATGCTCATGTATCCTTGATCTCCTATGGCGGCTCCCCAGCTGTTTTCAACTCGCCATTTCTTGGACTTGCCATGCTCGTCGAGGTCAACTCCCGTAATCACCATCGCGTGGGTCATCTCGCTATCTTCATAATCCAATCTTGCCGCCTTGTCGAGTTGGAATTTCGTCCCATAGACTGAATCGTAATCGTAGATGCTTAGATCCATTGCACCCGTCTCAGTCTGCAGCATCTTAGCAACGTCACATCCGAACCATACAGCATAATGACCTTTGATCATGTCTATCGTTACTTTCTTCATCGCTTTCAGGTCGACATTGAGGTAACGAATATCCTGTCCACCAACCATGTTGCCGACGATACTGGACAGTGTATAGTTTGTTGAATGGTTTGTTGGGAGCGTTGATAAGACTCACGAAATCGTCGAGCTGGAAGCCGACATATTCATTGTAGAACTCAATCGGGGAAATGTTTCCTCTTCTATGAAAAACGCCGTCCTTGTCCCGCCACTCCCAGTAGAATATCTCTGGAGGAACACCAAGGTTGATGCACAGCAACTTATAGAATTCTTTCATCAATTCGCCTTTTCTCTCTCTTAGTTCAGTTGCAGAAGCCCCGCTCATGTCTCGCATTACCTTGGCATATTCTCTCAATTTCGAAGCCAATAGAGCGTTCATTGGATCAGAATTGCTGCTGTTAGCTGTCTCCGGCATGAACGTCTTTGGCATAACTCCATACTTCTTTATGAGATTGACAAACATATTCCATTGACCTCCATCCGATATTGGATCTGAAAGAAGCGAACTGACTAGCCTGCCATCCAAGGGCTCCTGTCTTGTTTCGATAATAGTTTCCAGAAAATAGTTCGCTTTCTCTAGTTTGTCCCAAAACATCTGATATATTTCAGAAAGCTCAAAGGTCCTAAGATTCAACTTTTTCATGGCAACAAGAGCCAGCATGCTCAATCCAGAAAATAACCAGCATCTTCCTGATCTTTCTTGGTTAGTTGCATCTGGTGATTCGATAAGATCGCTGAAGGTGAAGTCTTGTCTGTCCACTTCTTTTCTACTTAATGCAACTGCTGCTATACCATTTTCCGTAACGGCATTCAATGCAAGTATATTCTTTGGGTCTTCGTTGAAGGATCGTGAGAAACGCCTCAGATCTTCAAAACTCAAACGTTTTTCCATCGCTTTCCCTGTGGATGTGCATTTTACCCATATCTAAAATATGTTGTGAGGCAGGCGCCAGTACGGCCCATACGCCGATTACTCTCAGGTTCAGTAGTTCGTTAAGTCGCTTTTTGGGTGGTTTAGGTGGCTGTCAAGGTAACTTGAATAGTCTAAACATCTGAACGCACGCTTCAACCCGATCAGCTGTCCTCAATCATCAGCTGAAAGTTCGGGTATTGAAGAACATATAATACGATACGCCTCAATTCCCACAGAAATATGGATTCGAGCTTGGGCCGCTTAGTAATTGCTTGAATCCGCCATGACTTCTTTTGAACTAAACTCTCTTTTCAGATACTCAGCGACCGCGTAATTGTAGGCGTTCACGACCAAGTGCAGATCTTCCACTAAAGTTCCATACAGATCGAAAAGTGCAAAGGAGGCTAGCAAGGCGCAGCCTCACAGTCGCGGTGATGAATAAAATTACGAGCCAAGATTGTGATGCTGCGCATTCAGTTCTTCTTTGAAATTGTCTTCAACTCTTCTTCGAATATTTCGATACCAGTTTCTGCCTGATCAGTGGTCGTGATCAATGGTGGTGCAAGGCGAATACTAGAAGGCCCTGCTCCCAAGATTAGAAGGCCTCTCTTGAAAGTTCTCAGAATGAGTTCGTCTCTTTCTTTTGTTGCGTATTCTTTCGTCTCTCTGTCCTTTACGAGTTCAATGCCTATCATCATACCTTTTCCTCTAACGTCGCCAACTAACTTGCATTCGTCCATGATCTCATTGAATCTCTGGAGCATGTAGCTTCCGACTCTCTCAGCATTTTCGATCAAGTGCTCTTCAGTTAGAACATTCAGCACAGCAAGCGCAGCAGCAACGATAATTGGGTTTCCGCCCAAAGTATTCTCGTGAGCGTTCGGGGCCCAATCCATGAATTCTGCCTTTGAGATACACGCACTCATAGGAAGTCCGGCTGCAATGGCCTTGGACATCACCATAATATCTGGTATAACATTCCAGTGCTCGCAAGCAACCATTTTACCGGTCCTACCGAATCCGGATTGGACTTCGTCTGCTATCATAGCTATGCCGTATTTGTCACATATTTTCCTTATACCTGGAAGGAACTCTTTTGGCGGGACAATGTAGCCGCCAGCGCCTTGGATGGGCTCGACAACGAGTCCCGCAACCTCGTCCGGTGGAACGAGCTTCTTGAAAACTACCTCTTCAATATAGCCAAGGCACCACATTCCGCAATCCGGATAACTCTGCTTGTAAACACACCGATAGCAGTAGGCGTATGGGACATGCATGACCCCCGGCATCATCGGAAAATAGTTCTTTCTCGCAGAAGTACTCGTGGTGGTCAGAGATAGGGCCCCCATCGTTCGTCCGTGGAAGCCTCCAATGAAACCTATCATATACGGCTTCCCTCCGGAATGCCATTTCGCGATCTTGATTGCACATTCCACACCTTCAGCTCCACTATTACCGAAGAAAACTCGCTTAGCAAAATCACCAGGCAGTTTTGCTAGGAGTTTCTCAGCGTATTCAACTTGGGGCACTGTATAGTAGTCGCAACTATTGATATGATCGCAGGTTTCAGCCTGCCTTTTGATAGCTTCGACAACTTTCTTGTGGGAATGACCGACATTGGCGACAGCGATCCCGGATCCGAAATCTAAGTAGACGTTTCCATCAACATCTTCAACCCAGACTCCTTCCGCTCTTACGCCGACAAGTGGAGCAGTCCGAGTTAGGGAAGGAGAAGTTGTTTTTTCGTCACGTTTGATTATCTCTTTTGCCTTCGGTCCAGGAGGCTCAACCAATATTTTGGGTTTCGAGGGGATTTCCATCTGGTTCAGCAACAATCAAAGAAAATTGTCGATTTATTAAGCGTAATCCCACAGATCGAAATGAGAAAAGAATTGGATTGCAACTTAAGAACATGGAGCGGCCTGAGCTGCCATGCCAAACTTCACAAGTAAGCAACTAAGAGCAGTGTCAAAGAATCTGCTGAAAGCTGCGGGTGCTTCCGAAGAAGAGGCCGAGTTAGTAACCGATCATTTAGTGAAAGCGAACTTAGTTGGTGTGGATTCACACGGCGTCCAACAATTGCTCTCCTATACCAAAGCTGTCAAAAATGGAGTGATTAAACCCGGCGGAAAGCTTGAGATCGTGCGGGAATCACCCTCAACGATCCTAATTAATGGAAATTGGGGGTTCGGACAAGTCGTATGTTACAAGGCAGTTCACCTCGCAATCAACAAAGCCAAGACCGCAGGGGTCGGCTGTAGTCTGCGTCTATAACTGCAATCACATTGGACGGCTAGGACACTATACACAAATCGTTGCAGAAAACGATATGATAGGATTCATCTGCGTCAACGGCGATCCAATTGTTGCGCCCTTCGGTGGAAGAAAAGCGGTTTTGAGTACCAATCCGCTCAGCTACGGGATTCCTTCAGGAGGCACGGATCCAATAGTGCTTGATATTGCGACTGGTGTAGTGGCCGAGGGAAAGGTAAGAGCTGCACTTTACAAAGGTCAACAGATCCCGCCGGGATGGATCATTGACTCTCAAGGAAAGCCGTCGACGAACCCCGCCGATCTTTACGAACCACCGCTCCCACCTGCACAGACGAAGCTGGCTGGAGCCGTTCTGCCGACTGGAGGACACAAAGGATACGGCCTTGGACTAGTGATAGCAATACTCACTGGAGCGCTCACCGGAACCGAGTGTGACCCTGATATTACCTCCGGGTTGACTAATGCAATTTACATTAACGTAGTGAAGATAGATCAATTTGTCCCGTTAGATGAGTTCAAGAACAAAGTTAGTAAGCTCACCAGAACCGTCAAGGAATCTCCGAAGGCGCCAGGTTTTACGGAAATTCTAGTACCTGGTGAAGCTGAGATCATTGCACAGAAGAATAGATCTCAGAACGGCATTCCGATTCCTGATCTTACCTGGAAGGCTTTAGTCACCGTGTGTAAGGAATATGGTCTTGACACAGGCAAATTAGTAGCCGGACAATGATCCCACTGAGTCGACGAAATGATCTGACAGCAAGGAAAATACCATTCATTCACATGAAGTCTCTAGTGGATGCGGGAGTGCAGGATTTTTCCCAACAGGAATTAGAGGGTAACTCTATTAAGTTTAGGTGAATGCCAGATGAGACGAGTCCAATGGTCCAAGTAACTGATCAGTCAGATGTTGTAGGTGTAAGCAAGAAGTACACGTATGGTACATGGCGCTCGAAAAAGAGCTGGGTTCCTAAGGAAATTGTTAGTGCAGAAGGATGTTACTTCACTGATGCTTCAGGTCAACGATTCCTAGATTTCTCATCGCAGTTGATGTGCTCCAATCTAGGTCATGGCAACAAAGCTGTCATAGAAGCAATATGTGAACAAGCCAGGAAGCTACCATATGTAACTCCAGGTTTCACAACTGAAGTACGAGCAAAATTGACATCGGCGCTCATGGAGGTCATGCCGACTGGACTCGAGAAGTTCTTCTATGCAACCTCGGGAACCGAAGCAAACGAAGCGGCGTTCAAAATTGCACGACTATTCACGGGCAAGTACAAAATCATATCACGATATGCTTCTTATCACGGATCGACCGCGGGGTCGATAGCCGCTACTGGCGATCCACGTCGCTGGACAATTGAACCAGCCGGGAAAATGGAAGGGGTTCTCTTCGCTCCCGATGCTTATTGTTATCGCTGTCCTTTCGCACTGAAATATCCAGATTGCGGTATCGCCTGCGCCGATTATGTCGAGTACATGATCAAACACGAGTCAAACGTAGCGGCTGTAATCGTGGAGCCAATAGTCGGAGCAAATGGAGTCATCGTTCCTCCTGATGAGTATTTGCCGCACCTACGCGAGATCACCGAACAGAACGGGGTCCTACTGATATGCAGCATCATGACGGCTTGGGGCAGAACTGGCGAATGGTTCGCTGTTAATCACTGGAATGTCAAACCAGATATTATAACCACTGCGAAAGGAGTTACTGGGTCTACGTTACCACTTAGCGTTACTGCCACAACACGTGAAATATTTGACTACTTCGAAGAACATTACTTCGCTCACGGACACACGTACGAGGCTCATCCACTCATGCTCGCTCCAGGTGTTGCCGCGGTTCCGGAATACAAGCGACTAAACCTCATTGAGCGAGCACGGGAGATGGGCAAACAATTAGGAACTCGACTGAGGACTCTGCAAGGGAAGCATCCGTCCGTTGGAGACGTCCACGGAATGGGCCTATTCTGGTCACTTGAGCTAGTTGCAACAGAAAATCAAAACAGCCCTTCAACACCGGCGAAGAAAAACTTCAAGGCAAACCAATGATGGTCGACCGAGTCGCTGGAGAGTGCATGAAAAATGGCACTTACCTAATGTCGTGGCTTAACTGTCTGATAATTGCTCCCCCGTTGATAGTTACGCCAGAGGAAATAGACAAAGGCGTTGACACTATTGACAAGGCACTCGCAATAGCGGATAAAGAAGTTACGTGATAGTCAATAGAATTTCAGAAGAGACGAAGCATTATCCACCGACGTCATCCACACTGGCTAGCGTACAGCAGGCGCTATCTATTTTTCCCGAAAACCTGGGCCAGACTTCAGAGTAGGAATGCCCTAATAGTTCCATAAAGCCTGGAGCAAGTATCTCCCAATATGTGACGACGCTGACGAGGGCAGGTATGGGTTGGGGACTGAGTCCACGTGAACGCTATGGACTTCCAGAAGTTAAAGATCCCTTCTCTGAAGATCACGACAAATCTGTGATCGCTAAGACAGGTCAGGACTACGGAATACTCTATGACACAGTTAGGAGTGTGCAAGTTTCCTGTATACTGTGGATTTACATTAGAGCAACTCGCAAAGTTGTATTCGATGGCAACTGAGTGGAAGCTGTCCGATTTTGATATGCTTACCCTTGGCGAAAGAGTCTTCAATCTGCAAAGGTGCTTCAATGTCCGAGAGGAATATCTAGGAAAGATGACATGATCCCATTTGGGTTAACCCAACCGGCGACTACGGGCCCGGCTAAGGGCGTGGCCGTCTTTAACTACGAATCAATGTTGAACGACGATTATGAACTGAGAGGATGGGACAGCAACGAAATACCGACGGAAATCAAACTGGGCGAACTCGGCTTGAGAATGTGTGTACAACCTCATTTCAACTGAAGGTTTTGGTTGACTCTGCCTAAAGACTACATATCTTCACGAAGGTAACGGTGTTCATGCTATCTT
>CAWJRR010000018.1:0-33398 GCA_963845275.1 Candidatus Bathyarchaeota archaeon | reverse complement strand
CCGTGAATCGTGAAGAAGAATTATTCCGTGCTCGCAATGAAGATCTGCTCGGTTGTAAACAATTATACGAACCTAGACTAGACTTATTCACAAGGCTAATAGTTTGATTGAAGGCACAGCTTCGCTGGTCGGTCTGCCTCTCTATACGAATTCGAAATACTATGGCATGACTCTTGCCAGTGGAACTCTCCGTAAGCTCGGAATTACAGAAGTGATCAGGAAGCACTGCCGAAACTTCAGGGACCATGGAGATGTCAAATTATCCACGATATCTGAGGATGCTGGTCCAAAAAATCTCAGGAACTTTTCGCACTTCATTGAGGACACGAGAACGGTATACGGGGCTCTGTCAGGTTGGACTGAATCCGACGATTTAACGCTCTGTCTTGGCGGTGAGTGCGCCTTGATAGCGGGCGAAATGGCAGCTTTCAAGAGAAGATTCAATGGCACGTCGGGAATTCTATGGTTGGACGCGCATGGCGACTTCAATACGCCATTCACTTCACCTTCAGGGTTCATAGGCGGAATGTGTTTAGCCATGACCTGCGGTCGCGGACCAAGCTTAACAGATGAAATTGAGGAATTACGCCCACTGGTGTCAGAGGAGAACATCATCCACGTTGGAAACAGAGCGCTAGACCATGATGAAGCCAAAGCAATAGAGGAATCTGCACTTGGGCTTTATTCGGCATCCGAAGTGCACAAAGACGGAATCCAAGAAACTGCTAAGATTGTAGCCCAAGAACTGACTGAGCATTGCGACTGGATCGTCTGTCATCTTGATCTCGATGTAATAGATCCGCGAATAATGCCTGCAGTCAACTTTCCAACTTACGGAGAAGCGCTAATCATAGAAGACGTTGTAACGATGATTAAACGACTGCACAATACGGATAAGCTACGAGCCATCAACGTAGCTGCGTATAACCCCATGATGGACAATTACAATTACGAATGCGGAATGAAGATTCTTAGGTTGTTATCCAACATCCTATCATAACAGGTGAGAAAATGTCCCATGAAATCCTAGCCAGAGTTGCCAACGGGAAGCTTATCCACGTGACTACTCTCGGTCGAAGAACAACCAAGCCACACCTGGTCGAACTATGGTTTGCCGTGAATCGAGGCAGAGTATTCCTTAGCCACGAAGGTGAAGAGACTGATTGGATGAAGAACATAAGGAAACATGACGACGTGTCCTTTGAAATCGGTGGAAGAAACTTCACAGGAACAGCACGGCTACTCGACAACAACAGTGAGGAAGCCTGGGAAGGCAAGGTCGCCCTTTACGAGAAGTACTACGGTAAGGCTTCGAAAGAAACAATTGAAGACTGGTTCTCACTATCAAAGCTCCTTCTCATCGAACTCCACCCAGCCAAATAACACTCTAGGCTTTTTATCGCTCCAGACGAGGTTATTGGGGTGATGTTGGCTGTTGAGTTTTTCTGAGAGAGTCTGGAAATTGATGGCAACGATTCCGAGAGGAAAAGTTACCACTTACCGTCTAATCGCGAAGAAGCTAAAGACGAATGCATACAGGGCGGTTGGAAATGCTTGCCGTAACAATCCTTACGCGCCAAGGGTCCCATGCCACAGAGTAGTGAAATCTGATGGGACCATAGGTGGCTTTGCGGGGAAGACATCAGGTAAGACTGTGCAGAAAAAGGTCGAGCTGCTTCGAAGAGAAGGCGTACAAGTCAAAGACGGAAAAATCGTCAACTTTGAAAAAGTCCTGTTCGAATTTTAGAATTTCCTAGCCTTCGTCGTAGCTTTGGATTAATCATCAACCTTCGCAGAACTCGCTTGTCAGGCTGAAGAAGAACTCGACCATCAAATTGCCCAGGCACTATCCACTTGAAATTCTCAATTTCCAATTTCCTAATTCTACCCGAGGTTACTTTGCACAAGAAGTAATGAATTACAAAACGCTCACCGCTCAGACGGTATTTGAGCGTGCAGCAGTACGTTGCTGAACTCACTCGGATGCCAAGTTCCTCTTTGATTTCACGCTTTACACAGGCTTCTTCGCTTTCGCCACTGTCGAGCTGTCCCCCTGGGAATTCCCACCTAAGCGGATGGGTCTGATCGCGTTTTCTCTTGATTGTTGAATCGCGTTCAGATGAAGCGCTGACGGCATGAACCCTTTCTGCTGATAGAACCTTAATGCGTCCATATTGTCACTGGTTGTTACAAGCGAAGCTCGCCTACATTGAACTGCCGGGCCGATGGACTTCTGCGTAAACGAGTAGTGAATCCTGACTCTGTCCTTGCTGATTATTCTAGTGCAGTACCACACTTCTTTAACACGTTTTGTACCCCATTCGTCATCGTTAGCGCATTTTTTACGAATTTCAATCATTGATTTCGTTCTTCATTGGTTATATTCGACTCCTGACTTAGCCGGGAAAACGTTTCCAGGTGTTAGTGTGATCAGGGATTTTTTCAGGTTTCAATGGAAGGGCTGGAGACGATTCGCAAGGGACTTTTTCGTTATTCAGGTAGGGTTTCTACTCTTCGGCTTGTCGATTGATGTGATAGTTCAGGCAAGCTTGGGCCTTGATTCATGGGATGTGCTGCAAATGGCACTGACATATCACCTTCCGATTACTTTGGGAGAGGCGAATATCGCCGTTGCGTTCCTGGTTGTATTGATTGACGTCATTCTCAAGGAACCGATGGGTTGGGGTACACTAGCGAATGTGGTCTTCATTGGCGTTTGGGTAGATGTTCTCAAACCGTATGTTCCGGCAGTTCCTCAACTAATTCTAATTCAGATCGCATATCTACTTCTTGGAACCCTGATCATGGGATTCGCGACCGCAATATACGTGGGAGTGAATGCCGGCGCTGGCCCACGAGATAGTTTGATGCTCGCCATATCGAGACTCGGGAAGATCAGTTTGCGCCTTGCTCGTACGGGCATTGAAGTGACTGTGGTTGCTCTAGGATGGTTTCTTGGAGGACCTGCCTGGCTTGGAACGTTAATTGCTGCAATCGCCATTGGGCCCGCTGTTCAGTTGGGATTTAAACTACTGAAAGTCCGAACGTCCTTCAATGGAGGCGTACCGAATTAGATTACATCAATATGATCCGAGGAAAAGCCCTGCTTAACGAGTTCAACCTTAACATGGCTCCTATGATCGCCTTGAAGTAGAAGCTCTCCACCTTTGGTTGTGCCTCCTGCCCCGAATCGTCGCTTAAGTTCTCGGGCCACTTCCGCCAACCTCGCCTCTGGGATCCCTTGGATGATCGTCACGGGTTTCTTGAATCGTCTGAATTCCAGTCTTACAACAACACGGGCTTCACTACGGTCGAGCTCTTCAAGCGGGTTAAATCCGAGATCGTCTGTCTTCGCCATGCAACTCGACTAATTATGAGTGTCGTGGATGGATATAGATTAGATACCTCGAATTTCAGAGACTGAAGAGTTATGAGTGGCTCTGCTGTGGACCTGCTAAAGAGCAGAATTGGCTAAGACCTTCAAGCATATTGACACGAAATTGATTCATGCGGGCGAACCGACTCCTCGAATCCTCGGTTCAGTCAGTATACCGATCTTTCAGTCTGCGATGTTCGAGTACGCTGGTGAAACAAGCTACCATGACTTGAAGTATATTCGATTGAACAACACGCCGAACCATGAAGCGCTGCACGAAAAACTCTCCGCTCTCGAGAACGCGGAGGCCGCATTAGTTACTTCAAGCGGCATGGCGGCTATAACAACCGCTCTTTTAGCATTCTTGTCAAACGGCGACCATCTCCTAATTCAGAACTGTCTCTATGGCGGAACCCACACGTTCGTTACGCGTGACCTTGAGAAGTTCGGTATCTCATACGACTTCATAGACGCCGACGATCCAGAATCATGGAACGGGAAATTACGGCAGAACACTAAGGCAATCTACGTTGAGACGATGACGAATCCTCTACTAGATATTGCTGATCACAAAGCGGTTGTGGAGTTCGCTAAGAAGAATAGGATAATCTCGCTAATTGACAACACTTTTGCAAGTCCAATCAACTTCAGGCCTCCAGAACACGGCTTCGATCTCTCCTTGCACAGTTGCACCAAGTATCTGAACGGACACTCGGACATCGTTGCAGGCGCAATAATTGGCCGATCCGAGCTTGTTGAAAAAGTGAAGCATAGACTAGATCATTTGGGAGGATCACTTGATCCTCACGCGTGCTTTTTGCTTCATCGAGGTATGAAGACGCTAGCATTGCGAGTTCGATTTCAAAACGAGAGCGCTTTACAGATTGCGACTTTCCTCCAGAACCAGTCGGCGGTCGCGAAAGTCAATTACCCTGGCTTAGAAAGTCATCGGCAGTACACTAGAGCACGGGAATTGTTCGACGGATTCGGCGGTATGCTTAGTTTTGAACTAAAAGGCGGTGTGGTGGCTGCCAAGGAGTTCATGAAGAAAACGACAATCCCAATTAAAGCGCCGAGCCTCGGGGGCGTTGAAACACTACTTACTTTACCTTCAACAACATCACACGCAGGAATGCGACCTGAAGATAGGAAGGCGCTTGGAATCACTGACGGCCTTATTCGAATGTCAGTCGGGATCGAGGCGACGGAAGACATCATCGAGGACTTTGAGAACGCGCTGCAGCGCTTGTGATTCCTTCTCGTCTTCTGACTACCGCAAACAGGACGAGGACGACTAGGAGTAGGACTGTCAGCACTGGGATAACGCTGATGCTGGCAATGTACATACAGTTCGTGAGATACCCATCTGGGGGCAGAACCATGCAGGCCCTTGATTGGAACCAGAAGACTTGGACATCAATTTGATCATGATAGAGGTTGAACCCAGCATCATTCATCATTGAAAGTTCTGATGAAACATCCATCGCCGCAATCCACATGCCAAGGAAGATTACTCCTGCAATGTATGGGAGGACTTTCAAAGCGATCTTCGATCGATTAACCATTCAGCCGCACGAGACTCCTGCCACATGATTTGAAGCTGATAGCCTAAAATCTCTCGCTGATTAAGTGCACTGCATGGAATATGTGAATCTAGGCAGAACGGGCACCAAAGTTTCACGATTATGCCTAGGGTGCATGTCCTTCGGTAATGATGCCCCCTGGAAAATTGAGCTTGAGGAAGCTCGCAAGCTCGTAAATAAAGCGATTGATCTCGGGATAAACTTCTTCGATACAGCCAATGTGTACTCGCTAGGAAGATCGGAAGAAATTACGGGACAATGTCTGAAGCCCTACCGTGACAATGTGATCCTAGCAACGAAAGTCTACTATCCAATGGGCCGAGGCCAGAATGAGTCAGGGCTTTCACGCAGACATATTATGCAACAGATTAGAGCTTCACTGAGACGTTTGCGAACTGATCATGTTGATCTCTATCAGATTCATCGTTGGGACTACAACACACCAATCGAAGAAACAATGCGAGCTTTGAATGACGTCGTCCGTCTCGGCTTCGCGCACTACATAGGTGCTTCCAGCATGTTCGCTTGGCAGTTTCTGAAATCTTTGTACATTAGCGACCGACTGGGTTTAGAGAAATTCGTGAGCATGCAAAACCATTACAATCTTCTTTATCGCGAAGAAGAACGCGAAATGATTCCCCTCTGCAAGGAAGAGGGAATCGGCTTGATTCCTTGGAGCCCTCTGGCGCGAGGGTTTCTTACGGGAAAGTACAAGCGAAACGAAGCACCGAGTTCCAAACGTTATGAAAGTGACAGGTACCTGTCGGAACGTTATTTCACGCGGGAAGACTTCGACGTACTTGACGTGGTGGTTTCGTTAGCGACGGAGAAAGGTGTGACACCCTCGCAAATCTCGCTTGCGTGGCTGCTCCAGAAGGGGGTAACAGCACCCATCATTGGAGCATCTAAACCCGAACATGTCGAGGAAGCCGTCAAAGCGATCGAAATAAAACTCAATGCGGACGAAATGAAACAACTGGAAGCAGGTTACAAGCCGCATCCTGTAATCGGCCATGAGTGAGAACACGTAGCAAAATCGTCAGAATAACGGAAAACTATCTTAGCGTGACCGCAACCATATCGCTCGCGTTGGTTGAGGTTAGTGACTTGACAGCTAGTCCGGAACCCGAGTATCCTACAGGCCCGTTCACAATAGGCGTAGGAGGAGTTGTACTTGATCAAGATAGAGTACTCCTCGTAAAGTTAACCTACGGTCATGAAGGATGGATTTTACCGGGAGGTTATGTGAAGTCGACGGAGACCATAGGGAAAGCCGTCAAGCGGGAGGTCCATGAGGAGACAGGACTTAAGGTTGAACCCACACAGATTGTGGCCGCCAGAAGCAAAACGGATCAGGGCAGATGTGACATTTACGTCGCGCTATTGGTGAAGGTCTTGGGCGGAGAGCTCAAACCTGACCGCGAAGAGATTTCTGACCTGAAATACTTCTCGCTAAACGAGATGGAATCTAGGTCTGACGTGCCTAAGCTTAACACTTGGATAGTAAGGCGAGCCCTGGAGAAGACAGCGCCCCGATTCTCTCTCTCCGACTATAAGCCCGACCCGCAACAAATGTACGAATTATGGTTCTAGCTTAAGAAAACTGACACAAAAATAGAAGGAAAGGGTTGTGTTCCCCCAGCTACCTAGATTCGGAATTCTCGCATTTTGACCGCACGAAGTACTCGGCCATTGAGAGTATGTGCAACCTCTCGGATTTGGCATCCAACCTATGTCTGACCATTACTTGCTTACCTGAATTGTACCTGTTCTCGCCATCCGCAGTTTCCACAATAGTGTGTTTGCCTTCGCCAGCTAGTCGATTTCATATGGGTAAGAATCACCCGTTTCGCGTCGCAGTAATCGCAGTATTCGCGTCCGTCAACCGTTCCATGGTGCCATTGGTGAATTGGGTGGACCGTTTTACAATTCGGACACATCCAGATATTCGGATGTCTACGTCGGTGCTCTTGGATTTGCGTTGTAGCCGATTGGATACGCCTCTGCAGAACCGTCTTATCCATTTCAAATGTCATTCAATCTCACCCCACGTGATTTTCGTGGTTTTGCTGGATTAGTTAGTGGATATTGTTCTTCGCGCACTGACGGAAGCTTCGAGTCCTGTTGAGTTCTAGTGAATTTCGCAATATTCTCAGCTAGATTGACGATATCCGTCTGCTTGTCGACTACTACAGATAGAATGGCTCCGTTCATGGGAAATGTGAGCTGATTATACGCGGAGTTACCGGTCAGGTCATATTCGCATTCGTCCGTGAGACTCTTCACCCTGAACCTAACTTCAGTCGGTGCTTCATTCGAGTAAATACTCTCGTTTTCGGGTTGACATCGCTGAGCGTTCTCAAGAAGCCCATCTGCAGATCGAGTCACGCAGCATATGCTGCTGTTCAATCGAAGAATTGACGCACAGAAGCCTTCACGCATCTGTCTCACCTCTAAGATTACCTGAGTGGCTTAGTTGGAAATGGCTGATAGGACTGTACGAAAGAGTAACTCTTCCAGGTAAGCGCTCTAGACTTCGAATCACGGGTCTTTCTGACATTCTCTTCTGGGATACTGGACTGGCCGACGATGTTCCTGATTTGTGATTTCATCAAACCATTTTCCCTCCTCGTCCCCCTAGGCATGGCGGGAAGTATATCAACGTTCTGTTAATGAAACATGAATGTATCATATGAGTGCAACGAACCGTATGGAAACATGTCTAGAAAGCCAAGAACCATTAGTTGAAACTGATCAGGCACATAGATCGGTCCGAGAGATATGGAAAGGGATCGTCTCGCGCGATGGTTGTATGCATTTGGCATCGGGTTTCTAATGTTCTCAGCAACACTGTTCCTTTTCATTACCTACAGGTTCACGGATGAGGCTTTTTTCGCCGCTATGCTTTGCACGATTATCGGGATCATTCTGTGTGTTGGTGGCTTCACATTGAACCGCGCAAGGCCCTAAAGAGGGAACGAAAGGATTCTTTTTGTATTCCACGGCTCGTCATTTGAGGAGAGAACGAAGATGGCCTCATTAGGGTCGAGAATAGCTGCAACGATTCTCGTGATCGTATTCTGGTTCGCGTTTCATAGTTTTGTACCTTGCATTTTTCGCAGGAGGATTGGACTGGTGGCAGAGAGCAGCCGTGTTCCTGGCATCGGGAGCCATTGCGATTGGGCTGGTTGCAGTCTTCTGGGTTAAATGGGCCATTCGCTAACTCTGTGGAGGTTTGCAAGTGCAGAGCGCTTCTTCACGCTGGCAACCTTGACACACTAGTAGAACACCATTGATCGGACTTGATTCCACCATAGGTCCACTGCATTTCGAGCATTCTTTATCCATACTACTCACGGATTGTTATGCTTACACGTCATACTATTCTGAACCACGTCACGTCACTTTTGGGTTGAAGTAAAAGCACGTTAAGATTAATTCAAATACTATAAACACGAACCTGACTGGAGGTGTTTCTGTGGGTTATAAGTTAAAGTGCTCAGATCTTGGCATGAATTGCTCTTGGGAAGGGAGTGGCAATACGGTTGAGGAACTCATGATGAAGGGTGCTCAGCACGCAAAGGAAGCGCATAACATGAGCAGCATGTCTCCGGATCTGGTGGCCAAAGTGAAGGCAGCAGTTAAGCAGGTATAAGCGTCCTGAAAACGCAGCCGAATATTCCCGAATTTTCTTTACTATTTGAATCTATTCAGCAGCAGCGAGTTACCTACTACTGTAACTGAGCTCGTAGCCATGGCTCCTGCTGCCAGGAACGGAAGTACGTTATAGACACTAGGCCCAAAAAACGGAATTAATGCACCTGCAGCGATCGGAATTAACGCGACGTTATAGCAGAATGCCCAGAACAAGTTCTGTTTGATCTTCCTGACCGTTGCACTGCTGAGTCTAATTGCAGTAACCACGTCTCGTAAGTTGTTTCTGATCAGAACTATTCCGCCTGTTTCGACTGCTACGTCTGTTCCGCTACCGATTGCGATTCCTATGTCTGCTGCTGCTAGAGCGGGCGCATCATTAATGCCGTCTCCAACCATCCCAACGACCTTTCCCTCATTTTGTAAGCCTTTGATGACTTTCTCCTTCTCTTCTGGAAGAACATCGGCGACAACCCTGTCGATACCAAGCTTAGCTGCCATAGCCTTGGCGGTGCGCATGTTATCGCCAGTTAACATTACGACTTCGATTTTCATTCGTTTCAATTCCATTATTGTTTCAGCAGAATCGTCTTTGAGCGTGTCTGCTAGTCCGATTACGCCGAATGGTTCCTTATCATTCGCCAGTATCATGACCGTTTTCCCTTCTTGTTCAAGCTTTGATACCGCTGCTTCAACAGATGACACATCCACTTCGTATTGCGTCATGAGCTTACGATTCCCGAGGAGTAGTGTTCGATTGGCATACTCAGCCACAACACCTTGGCCAGAGATAGCCTTGAATGATGAGGCATCCGGAATGGAGATTTGTTTCTCTTTGGCTGATTGAATCACAGCCCGCCCTAGAGGATGTTCAGATCCCTTCTCGGCTAAAGCTGCGAGTTGAAGCAGTTCCAGCTCAGTGTGATTGTCCGTAGCTATCAAGTCGGTGACTGACGGTTTGCCACGGGTAAGAGTGCCGGTTTTGTCGAAGACAATGGACTGAAGCTTGTGCGCAGTCTCCAAGTATTCGCCACCCTTAATGAGAATCCCATTCTGAGCACCCTTGGCGGTTCCAACTAGGATGGCAGCAGGAGTAGCTATTCCAAGCGCACACGGACATGCAATGACTATGACGGAGACGAAAGCCAAGACGGCAAAGTTCAGTGGTAAGTCGCCGAAGAAGTACCAGCCAAGCGCAGCTCCGGTGGCGATCAGTATTACTGCGGGTACGAAATACCCCGATACCTTGTCGGCTAGGCGCTGGATTGGGGCATGCGCCATCTGTGCTTCTTCAACGAGTTGAACGATCTTTGACAGAACTGTGTCCGCTCCGACTTTGGAGGCGCGAACTCTTAGGAGGCCGAAAGTATTGATGGTGGCACCGATAACTTCATCACCCTCTGCCTTCTCGACCGGTATGCTTTCTCCTGTGATCGCTGATTGATCCACGGCAGAGGCACCCTCTGTAACCACCCCGTCGACTGGTATTCGTTCCCCCGGCCGAATTACTAGAATATCTCCCACTTTCACGGACTCTACTGGAACCTCACTTTCAGTTCCGTCACGAATTACATGCGCCATCGTTGGTTGCAGGTCGAGTAGCTTTCGTACTGCTTCCGAGGCTCGCCCCTTGCTGATATGTTCAAGGAGATTCCCAAGAAGAATCAGAGTAATGATTACTGCTGCTGTGTCGAAGTAGACTCCGCCAGCGGGAAAGACTGATGGTAAGAATGCGATTATGCTACTGTAACCCCACGCGGCGGTAGTGCCGATAGCGATTAGGAGATCCATATTTCCCATGCGATTCTTCAGAGAGTCGAGTGCGCCTTGATAAAATCGCCAACCAACAATGAATTGTACGGGTGTTTCGAGAAGAAAGAGCAGATAATTATTGAGATTCATCGGAAGGAGCATTAGGTACGTAAACAGAACAATCGGTATCGTGAACACAACGCCCACAACCACCGATCGCTTGAGGCGTTTGAGTTCAATTTCAGGTTTCTCGAAAGTGTTCGCACAAGTTTCACTGCAGAAATACCACTTCGTTCCACGAATTGTACGCGTTATGGACGCTGTTCTTTCATCAACGAACATGCCGCAAACTGGATCCTTCGCCATCTCTCTTGACTTCTCTTTATGCGTGACATGCCAAGATTGAACAACGAGAAGGTCACTACGGCTTCAGTTGCTTTCCTTGGCATGATCGCAAATAAGTACTCCTCCGACCTGTCGCACTTAAGCACAATGTGCACAGTGAAGAACAGAGTGTTGCAAACCGATCATGGATTGCAACTTTGGCTGCGCTTGCGAGCACGTGAAAGGAGGCGATACAGTCGTAGCGACTCTTCGGGGTGCTTGTCGAACTCTTGTTTGCATGGAGCAGCACAAAAGTAGTACTTGATGGCTTTATGCTTGGAAGTAAACCTTGCACGCTCTTTGGAAATAATCATTCTGCAAACAATATCCACTGCCATTTGATTATCTCCGGGGCTTCAATGACGCTGGCCAGTATCAGATACGAGCCTCTTCATGAATGCTTGAATCTCGTCGCTTTTTATCTTGCCAGGGTCGAATCTTACTTCGACAATATCGGCAACACAGTTCACGTTCACTTCTGCGATCCCAGGCACTTTCTTCAGCTTGCGTTCTAGCAGTCCAGATGAACATCCGAGAGTATACAAGGAGAATATTGCATTTCCAACAGGTTGGAGTTCTGGAGCGCTTCGCTTCATCTTTCCTTCCCATATACAATTACACTATAACGAATTAAGGGGAACGTGTACAGAGAAAGACAGTGTGTTGCAACTACTTGCCCGGCAGGCTTAGGATAACGGACCTATCACTCATTTCCAGCTTGGGCGAGACACCAATTTGCTCGAACATGGCCGTAATGTAATGCACAAGGAATATGGACCAGTTTAATCCGAAATCGTGCATCAAAGTGGCATTCTGTCCCCGAGGGTCAAGGTTCTCGGTATACTCGTACAAATGAGCATAAAGGGCGAGAGTTCGTAAGTGGTCTAGAAGCGAATCGATGTCGACTTTACGATTCTTGGCTGTGACAAATGCTTGAGGAATGCTGCTGCCCCCCGTCTTAGCTACTTCAATTATCTTATCTACGTTTGCTGCTTCCAATATTCCACGAAAGACGAAGCTAGTTGGTTTTACTGTGTTGATTCTCTGCGCGAATCTTTCGAACTCAGAGAATTGGATTAGAATCTGGTTGATTAAGGTATTCGGGCTGACCTGTCGGGCGGCTGCTTCTTTCTCGACAGCGGCGAGTGCTGATTCGTCGATCCTGAACGATTTCGGAACAGTCTTGGGTCTCGGATTCTTGGGTGCAGGCAATTATGGTCGTATCCATCTGTTAAGCATCACAAGTTAAATGTGTGGCGCAGTTTTGGATACCTAAATCTGAGGAATACTGAATGGCTGTAGATCCTGTCTGCAAGATGAGTGTGTCAGAGAGTGACGCCAGATACACCAGTGCCCATAATGGTACCAAGTATCATTTCTGCTCCGCTGCGTGCAAGCAGGAATTCGATAAGAACCCTTCAAAGTACGTAAAGTGAACGAACTTCAGCTCGGCTCTCTAGCAATACTGTGTGTTTCACAGTGTACACGCCCCTTAAGGGTTTCATACGAGGCTGATTAGAGACTGTGCTACAACGATGGTCGAATGCGAGCGATGTCACAGGAATTTCGTTTCTTATGCTGCACTTTCGCAACACTTCGAGACTAAGCACCATAACGCCCAGAGACCGGAAAAGATTGAGAGAGGGCTGGCGTACGAGAAGGAGCTTAAGAGTTATACTACAACTGCCCATTATGCCCATGGCCCGTCAAAGGTCAAGATCGCCGTATTCCTCCTAATTCTCATCATGGCCACAGGCGTCATTGGATACGTGGCGCTTACGCCGCGAGAAGTGTCGGTAAGCGCATTAGGGGCGGGAGCGACGGCGCCGGACTTCACATTGCCCGAGGTCGAGGGTGGAACGTTTACTCTCTCCTCCTATAGGGGAAGGGCGGATGTGTTACTGTTCTTCAACGAGGGGTTGAGCTGTGCTCCTTGTCTAAATCAGATGACCGACTTGGATCAGATGAACCAGCAATTCACAAAGCTAGACATTGTGGCGGTAAGTATCACGGGAGATTCCGGTAGTCTCCTCGCTTCTTGGGCTCAATCCAGCGGACCACAGTACAGCACGGTCCTGTCAGATCAGAATCTGGCAGTGAGCAGAGCATATGGTATGTTAGGACCCGACGTTAGTATGATGCCCGGTTCAGCTCCGGGTCACTCTTTCGTTCTAGTAAACAAGGAAGGAATCATATTGTGGCGTCATGATTATGGTCCATACAACATGAACGTGCCGAATGATGAGATCATGGCCGCCGTCAGAAGAGCTCTGGGCGGTTAGATCTCAGCTACTCAAGAACGGGAACATGCATGATTTCTCTGTTGCTTCTGGGTTACGTGATTGCTGCTTTCGTGGCTGGCGTGATTGCTCTGGCCATGCCTTGCTGTTTTAGTGTTCTCTTGCCTTCGTACTTTGCTCAGAGTTTCAAACAGATGAGTCGCCTTGTAGGAATGACAGCGATCTTCTCGATGGGCATAGCCACAATCATGCTCCCGTTATCGTTCGGGATTACGTTCGTCGGGAGATTGTTAGGATTGAATCATATGCTGATATTTGTAGCTGGAGGTTTCCTTATGGTTCTAATCGGATTCTGGACTTTGTGGGGTCGAGGTATGCTTCCGAGATTTGACTTTCCTGTAAACTTGACCAAGGTTCCGAGTGTTGGATCTGTTTATGCGCTTGGGATCTTCTCGGGCGCTGCGACTTCGTGTTGTGCTCCTGTGTTAGCGGGTATCCTGATTTTCGCGGCGCTCTCAGCTAGCCTGCTAGAAGGGCTTCTAATTGGATTCACCTACGTTGTAGGAATGGTGTTCCCGTTGTTTGTGATCGCCCTTGCTTGGGATAAGTACCAAGCGAAAAGCGAGAACCCTCTGCAAGGTAGGGTAGTTGATTTGAAGCTTTTCGGGCGAGAGTTTTCCGCTCATTCATCGAAGCTGATTGCGGGTCTGATGTTTTTGGTGATGGGTGTGGTCAACATTGGGGTGGGATTGACGGGAACGATGATTCCGGCACCGGGATCATCCCTGATTGGCGATATGCAAGGTCAACTGCAAAAGAATACGTTGACAAGGTTCTCTGCTCTGTCAGCTGAACCGACATTCGTGATCGGGATACTTGTGCTCACATTCATTGTCCTCCTGGCGATACTAGTCCCATTCCGGCAACGGAAGAGTGTTCAGGAATGAAGATGAAGCTAACTACAAACGGTTTGGCAGCACTTGGCACGTCGTCTTACGAGCCTTGTGCCAGCATCAAGAACAATCGGCTTATGAAATCATGGCTGCAATCCGCGGCAGAAGAATGATCATGCCTAATGTCTTGCTTGTTACGAGTTACGGCTGTACTCCCTGTCTGCGTGTTAAGCGCATTTTGAAGGAGTTGCAAGTCGAGATGCCTAACTTGGCTGTAGAGGAAATTGAGTACACCTCAGCGTCAGGGTCTAAACTGTCCATAGAAAATAGCATTCAATATCCACCCGCAGTGTTCCTAGACGGCAAACTAATCGCGAAGGGGAAAATTGATGCGGATAATATGATCAAAACAATCCATGAAAGTAATGAGAGTAAGGCCTAATGTCCTTACTATTGCTTGCGTACGTTATTGTTGCCTTCGTGGCAGGGCTAGTTGCCTTGGCAATGCCATGTTGCTTCAGCGTGCTTCTCCCGTCTTATTTTGCGCAGTCATTCAAACAGAAGACACGCCGCTTAGGAATGACGTTGATCTTTGGCGTCGGAATTGCAACCGTGATGTTACCGATCGCTTTAGGAATCGTTGCCTTAGCACGGACCATAACTGCCAGTCACAGCTTAGTCTTCGTCACTGGCGGATTCATTATGATTATGCTTGGATTCTGGACGTTGTGGGGGCAGGGCATGTTACCGCGACTTGATCTGCCCGTTAACCTGAACAAGAGTGACGCTCCATCAGTATACGTCCTCGGACTGTTCTCAGGTGCTGCGACGACCTGCTGTGCCCCTGTCTTGGCAGGCGTCATTGTGTTAGGAGCATTATCGTCGTCATTACTCGAAAGCCTACTGATAGGGATCACCTACGTTGCAGGCATGGTGTTTCCACTGTTCATCGTCGCAGTAGTGTGGGACAGTTACGCGATAAAAGGAGAGAATCCTCTCCGAGGCAGAATATTGAATCTAAGGTATTTTGGGCGCGAGTTTTCAATTCACTCTTCCAAACTCATCGCCGGTGCTACGTTTGTGCTAATGGGAATTGTTACGGTTATCCTGGGATCGACAGGAACCATGATCCAGACTCCCGGTGCAGCGTTAATTGGAATGATGCAAGCCAAATTGACGAATTACCTAGTAACACTTTTTTCGAATAGCTCGCTTGATCTTGTCGCTACCACACTCCTCGGTGCCGGGTTAATTCTAGCAATTGGTAGAATCATCTTCACACGGGTTAAAGCGGCAAGAAGACTACACATGACATATGTGGATGATCTGAATTGATCTCCGTCGTAACTACGTTTTCCGATTTCTTGCAGTGGTACGACAATTCATAAAATTATGCAGCTATCTTGCGGCTGTCTTGCAACACTCTGTGTTGCTGAGTGGACAACTCCCTTAAGTGTAATTATGATTGGTAATCGTACTAGCCACACGGAGGTGAACTTAGAGAATGTCAGAAGCAGAGAAACCTACAACCGCATTCATCCTCTCACTCATCGGTGGAATTTTCATTCTTCTAGGAGGAGGAATGATGTCCATGATGGGATCGTACGGAGTCGGAGGTATGATGAATGGTTACTCGGGTTACGGAGGAATGGGCGGATATGGCTGGGGTATGGGCGGATATGGCCCCGGATTTGGAATGATGGGAGGATACGGCTTCAGCGGAATATTCGGAATCGCAGGCATACTCTTCGGTGTGGTCGTAATCGTTAGCGCTCTAATGCTCTACAATAAGCCGGTTGACCATGCAAAATGGGGCATGTTGATTCTAATCTTCTCAGTGCTGAGCATATTCGGTAGTGCGATGGCAGGCTTCGGACTCGGCCTAATCCTAGGTCTTATCGGTGGAATACTAGCACTAACTTGGAAACCGCCAACAACCGAAAAGAAGTAAACAGCCCAAACGACCGTCTCCCCCTTTTTGTTAGAAAATCCTTCACTGCAATGCACGGTGTTTCTGTGTGCACGAGCGACTTAAGTGGTCACTACCGGAGAATTGGGTGTGATGTGATATTATGTCTGATAGAGACTGTTCGAGAGCTACCTGACGAGACTTGGGAACCCGAACCTAGGCCTCCACTAGGTTGAGGAGTACAAGAACAATTTCTACGCCACATACTACGAAAAGAACACAGGCATCTTCGCATTCCAGATGCTCATCTGGAAGCCCGGTTCCATTTGGACTAGTGGGATGATGGGTAATGGGATGATGAGCGATATTGTGATGCCGGAGCCGGGTCCTAATGTGATGTGGAATACGAAGTATGGCGTGATGGGAGGAATGATGAGTATCTACCGGCAAACGCCAACAAGTAACATGACGGTTAAACCGGAACAGGCGAAGGCGATAGCTCAACAGTATCTCAACAGTAACTTCAGCGATACTTCGGCTGGGGATATGGATACGTTCTACGGATACTACAACGTAGATGTAATAATGAACAGCAAACCTTTCGGTATGCTCAGCGTAAACGGATACAACAGTCAAGTGTGGTATCATAGCTGGCATGGAATCTACATTCAAACAGTAACAGTATCTGAGGTTCCCACACCAGTCCCCGAGTTCGGACAGCTAATGCCCCTACTAATTGCGACCCTACTCCTAGGGACAATTACTATCCTAACGCAACGCAGAAGGCAGTTGTTTATCAAAACATAAAATGAAGAATCCTAGCGTTGACGTGGAAAACCCATACTGCCGATAAGGCGTGAATAAGCAGATCAGGCAGTTCGATTCAAAATTAGCTCTCATTCCTAGTCATGACTATTCGAACAGCCTTTTGGAGTCTTGATTGTAAGATTTCGAACCCATGATTGATAGCGTCAAGTGCAACTGTATGTGTTACTGACCGTGAAAGGCTGATTCTCCGTTCACGGATAAGTTGGATTAGTTCAATCATCTCCGAATGCAGATGATCGTCGACGCCTATGATTTCCAATTCGCTTCCAAGAAGAGTCTTGTACGGTGTGATCTCTAGCGAATCCTTGGTTATTCCGACGAATACAATTCTTCCTCCTTTCCCGCCGGATGCGATTGCTTGCTTCATAGTTCTATTGTGACATACGAAGTCCACGACAACATTACTGAATTTGCCTTCAGTGATCTTGCTAATTGCTCTCGGAACATCTTGCTTAGCAGCATTTACAACTGCGTTTGCACCCAGCTTTCTGGCAAGATTCAACTTCCAATCGAGAACGTCTACCGCAATCACCATCTTGGCTTTGAAAACCTTGGCCGCAAGTTGAACTGCATGGATTCCAACCCCACCGATTCCAAAGATGACTACGACGTCTCCATGCCTCACTCTCCCCCTCTTGAGGGCGTGATATGCGGTTGGCACAGCGCAACCCATTAGGGCGGCCTGGTCGAAAGGCAACACTGCGGGTAATTTCACGATACTTCGAACAGGCACCTTCACGAACTCAGCAAAACCGCCGTCGATATCCTTTCCAATCATGCGGTAGTGAATACAGTAATTCTCCAACCCGCTTCGACAGAATGAGCACTTTCCGCAACTCACAATGTAGTGCACTAGAACTCGATCACGTTCACGTATCCCGCTGACTCTACCCCCCGTCTTCGCGACGACTCCAGCGATCTCATGTCCAAGTGTGATCGGCATTTTCCCTACGGGAGCCACTCCATCACGGTAATTCATGTCCGAATGACATAGTCCGCAAGCCTTCACGTCAATGAGAACATCACTAAGACCAACAGTTGGAACATTAACTCGGTCAACGTTTAACCTCGCCCCGACCTGGTGTAATCTTACAGCAATCATCGACTCTGGCAAAACCGTATTCCGTCCTCGGTGACGCTTGTGAGATTGTTACGTAAACGTCTTTGCCAGCGGAAACTCGAGCGATCTGGGCAGGTACTCTTCTAGTGGCACCAGGCATTTTGAAATTAGGTTACGATTTCCTCAACTAAGCCGACACCACCTTCCGCAAAATTAGGCCTCCGGGAGAAATACTAGTCAAGTCGTGACGTTTAGGTAGCCAACGAAGTCGCCCTTCAGCTAAATGATGCGTAGATTGAAGGATATTTCTCGATCAGTAATAGGTTGAGATTAAGAACGTTGACGTATGGATCGCCTGCGATCCACATTGTTCTCTCAATGTTCTGATCAACCAACTGTTTGAGGGCATCTGAAGATATTCCGGTTGCATTCTGTATTCTCGGAATTTGTGAATAAGCGTCTTGCAACGTAATATCGGGGTCAACCCCTGATGCTGAGAGGGTTGCATTTCGTGAATGGAAAAACCTTGGCGATTCGAAATCCTGAGCAATCAAGCTCGATCCCACGTTACGCCCATGGAATCTTACTATGTCACCATTCGCTTGATACGGCAGGAGAACTTGCGCTACCCCCGTAACAAGTAAGGGGAAGATTAGTCCACAGAGCACCAGAGAGACGAACGCAAGCCTTATCGTGGCCCCATATTCAGATTTATTTTTCGACATTTCACAGCCTCCTAGATGTGAATCGCCAAGATGGCGATGTCAATCAATTTGATTCCTACGAATGGTACGATTACTCCGCCAACGCCGTAAATCATGGTATTCTTCAAGAATAGAGTCATCGTGTCCGAAGGTTTGAAACGTACGCCCTTCATAGCTAAAGGAATTAGTAGCGGGATTATGATCGCATTGAATATCAAAGCCGATAAAACTGCGCTGTGTACTCCAAGCCTTAGAATGTTCAATGCTTGAAGTTCCGGCAGGAATGCGAACATCACTGGAACTATCGCAAAGTATTTTGCAACATCGTTTGCAATACTGAAAGTGGTTACTGCGCCACGCGTCATGAGAAGTTGTTTCCCGAGCATAACAACTTCAATGATTTTAGCTGGATTCGATTCAAGATCAACCATATTCGCTGCTTCCTTCGCTGCTTGTGTTCCAGAATTCATGGCAAGGCCCACGTCAGCCACAGCTAGTGCGGGCGCGTCATTTGTTCCGTCCCCGATCATTGCGACGATTCTAGTGTTCGCTTGTTCTCGTAGAACTATCCCATGTTTGTCCTCAGGCTTTGCCTGCGGTACATATTCATCGATTCCAACCTCTTTTGCTATGCTCTTCGCGGTAAGCGGATAGTCACCCGTTATCATAACGGGCCGGATATTCATCGCTTTGACTGCTTGTATCTTCTCTTTGATTCCCTGTTTCAAGATGTCTCTGAAGCGAATTATCCCAATGATTTCACGGTTCTTGCAGACCGCGACCGGGCTGTCGCCTGCATCAGATATTCTAGTAATTACCATGTCAAAGTCGGGTGGAGCAGACCGTGTAATCTTTCGTATCGCGTCCGGAGCTCCTTTGATTATTTCAATTTCGCCTACACCCGGTGATTCTTCCAGCTCGTCGGTGAATTTTCGCCTGGCCCTCCCTCTCTCCAGACGCCCTTTCGGTAGCATGAAGCCCGTTCCGCCGGTAAATTTCACTCCGCTTGTTCGAGTGGTCGCTGAGAATTCGTATGTTTCTGAGAGAGCCAAATCGTTCAATTCTTTCGGTATCAAACCGTCATTGTACGCCAACCTGATAATGCTGCGTCCTTCAGGAGTGTCATCGTGCCAGGACGAAAGGAACGATGCCTCACCAACTTGTTGTACTGAATATCCCTCGAAGGGTATGAATTCGATCGCTTGTCGGCTTCCTACAGTTATTGTTCCAGTCTTATCGAGTAGGATTGTATCCGTATCGCCAGCAGTTTCTATGGCTCTGCCTGATTTCGCCACGATTTTTCTTGCGTATAATCTGGACATTCCCGAGAGGCCGATTGCTGGAAGAAGGGCTCCTATAGTTGTTGGGAGAAGGCACACGTATAATGCGATTAGGACGGATAGGTCAGCTCCGAGGCTCAGCACTACCGACATTCCGAGAAGTGCTACAACTATTATGGTGAAAATCGCTGTAAGTCCAATCAGAACAATTGTAACGGCTTGCTCGTTTGGGGTCTTTGGTCTTTTTGATGATTCTACCAGACGGATCATCTGGTTGATGTAACTGTCTTCCGGATTCACGGTGACTCTTGCGGTTAGTGTGTCGCTAAGGAGTTTCGAACCACCAATCAAAGAATCGGTTGGAGCTTTACGGACGGGTGTTGATTCTCCCGTGAGAAGTGATTCGTCAACCATCGCTATGCCTTCAGTCACTTCCGCATCTATCGGTATCAAATCTTCCTTCTCCAGTAAGATCATGTCTCCTTGCCGGAGCTTTGTTGAGGGAGTTAGAACGAATTTTTTATCCTGATCAGTAACTAATTTCTTCGCCATCGATTCCGTTTCGAGTTTCCTAAGACTATTCGCAGTGTTCTTCGCTTGAGTTTCAGCAATCGAGTCTGAAAGAGTACTGAACCAGACGGTTATGAGTAGAATCGCGGCTACCTCCACGTAGAACACGCGTTCATTAGGACTTGCTACTGGTATGAACCATTGCGGATACACTGCCATCGCAGCTACCACGAAGAAGGTGAGTTCAACGATGAACATGACCGGATTCGCTATTAGTGAGACGGGATTGAGTCTCACTATGGAGTCGGACAAGGTCTTACTTGACATTGCCCCTGCCCATAGACTCTGATCTTTTTCTGACATATCCTTTCACTTTCCAGATCTATCCGAATCCGTTCAAGCGTCCTTGGAAGAATGATAGAATTGGTCCGAGAGCAAGGAACGGAAAGAAGGTTAGCACAACGAGGATCAGGGTGCTTCCTATAAGAACAATGGAGAAGGTTATACTGTCAGTCCTCAGTCCAACTTCAGCATGTCTCTTCCTGCCGATCATCGAGCCCGCCAACGCTAGCAACAACACTATAGGGCCGAATCGACCTGCAAACATGACTAGGCCAGTTGAAATGTTAAAGAATGGTGTATTAGCGGACGCGCCGAGAAAATCTGAACCATTATTTGCTGCCGCAGAAGTGTATTCGTAGAAGATTTGAGTGAAGCCGAGGGAGCCGCTTCCAACTCCTATCGCATTGGCAGCTCCAGTTGCGTAGGCCAGGACGGTTGGGACCAGGATTATTATCGGGTGAATCAGGAACGTGAACATTACGAGCAGAACGTCCTTTCCGGTGATCTTCATCCCCAGATATTCCGGGGTTCTGCCGGACATTAGTCCAACTACGAAAACGGTGATAACAACATACATGACCATATACATCATGCCTACGCCCTTACCTCCTGGTGTCGCCTGAATCAGCATGCCCATGAAGGCAGCGAGTATGACGAGTGGACGTATCCCGTAGAGCGATGCGTTAACAGAACCTGTTGTCACGGCCGTTGTGACAACAGTCCAAAATGCTGAGAAAAAGCCACCAAACCGGACCTCAATTCCCTGACCAAGCACGGACGTAGGAATGAAAGCAATAATCAAATCAATTGCGAACAGCCCATAGGATGCCCAGAGTATAGGCCTGCTTTCTTTCCTTTTTCCCAGCATCTCTCCGTATACAAAACACAATACCGTAGGGAGAAGCAACATCAGGATTATCTGTAAGACATCTGACGCAGGGTTCGGATTCTGTAATGGATAGGCCGAGTTGGCTCCGTAATATCCTCCTCCGTTAGTGCCAATCTGCATTATTGAGACCAGGGATGCGACAGGGCCGACGAGAATAACTTGAGTAGCACGTTCCACGGTGGTTACGGTAGTGTAGCCGCTAAGCGTCTGTGGGACGCCGAGCCAAACAAAGATCAAAGCTGCTACAAAACACAGGGGCAGTAGTATTCGTGTCAGGGACCTTACGAAGTCGACGTAGAAGTTGCCCAAGTCTTTAGAAGTAGCCTTGAAACCTCTTATCAATGCTACCGCAGCGCACAATCCAGAGGCGGCCGAAGTGAACTGTAAGAATTGAACCGCGGACATTTGGCTCAAGTACGATAGCGTACTCTCACCATTGTAATGCTGAAGATTAGTGTTAGTTGCGAATGAGATAACTTGCATGAAAGCGAGATCCCAGCTCAAACCCGGGAACCCTTGAGGATTCAATGGCAGTCGGTCCTGAAACATGAATATTAGAAAGGCGAACGCCATCTGGAAGACGTTGAGTAGTAGCAACGATAAGGTATACTCTTTCCAATCCATTACATGATTTGGATTCACGCCCCCGAATCTGTAGATGAGGCGCTCAACTGGGTCGAGAACTCGGTCAATGCGGCTCGGTGCACGAGAAAAGACTCGTGTGACATATGGCGCAAAAAGGCGGCCTATAGCGATAACTAGGCCAAGAATTAGAATTACGACTGATGTTTGTATGGCATCGATCAATTTGAATTTGCACCATGGCTCTTCCAAAATTCCTACTACGGATTGAGGACATCAACCTCGAAAGCAGCAGTGCGTTACTGCGACTTGGACCCGTGCTCGCCGTTTCTAGGTCCTTTTGGTGCATTCAGCACAATAGAGGTTACTGTGCTCTTAACACCCTTAATCTTCAGAAGCTGATTCTTAACAAAATCTCGAAATTCTTCAATGTCCGCTGCTGAGACAAGCGTGACAATATCGAATTCCCCTGTTACTTCGTAGAGTTCTTCTACGTTAGGCAGTTTAGAAAGAGCTTGCACGACGTCGTCCAAAGTGGGCGACTCGACAAAAATGTTGACGAAGGCTAGAAGTCGTCTCAAAGTTTATCATCGATCCGTACTCCGATTAAATCGTCACGGAACACTACACCACATATTAAGCATTACTTTGGAAAAACTCGGATTTTTCCTGAGCAACACCGATTTCGAGAAACGTGAAACAACTTCTTACGTGTGTTCGCGTGCGAAAGTCGTGTGAGTCATAATGGTAGAACTCGCGAAATCTAAGACTATACAGAATCTCAAAAGTGCATTTGCAGGCGAGTCACAAGCAAACCGACGGTATACGTATTTCTCTAGGAAAGCTGACGAGGAAGGATACCCCGAAGTCGCTACTCTATTTCGATCGGTAGCGGACGGCGAAACAGCACACGCGCTGAGACACTTTGAGTTCATGAGAAGTGTTGGTGATCCAGTCACGAATGTTCCTGTATCAAATGTGAAAGAGATGCTTGAATCAAGCGTCAAGGGCGAGACCTACGAGTGCACCTCAATGTATCCAGAATTTGCAAAGACCGCACACCAAGAAGGATTCGAAGAAATCGCCAAATGGTTTGAAACGCTAGCAAAGGCCGAAAAAGCACACGCCGGCAAATACGAAGAAGCCCTCAAGGCACTAAAGTAAACCCTGTCTTTCCCTTTCTTTACAATCCGAGAATACTACTTGAACCAGATTCTACGCTCAATACTGAACAACGTGAAGGTGCACGTATCTTATTCTGACTTGGGTTCTGCCCAAGCAAATTTGGTGACGAGCGTTTTAGGGTAATACTTCTTCCAGTCATAGTTCACTTTGTTACAGAATCGCACGGATACTCGCGGGTCAATGTAGTTCTTGAGGGATGTACCTAAGTTCCACGTCTTATTGAGTTTCATTTGAGTTAGTCGGAGCTTCAACGATTGTTTTCGCTTGTCAACCGACTTTCCTTCCTTCCCTTTAAGCGATTGAAGCATTTCAACACGTTTTTGGTAAGTTTCATGCCATTTCTTCGGAATTGCCTTCTGATGATTAAGCAGCTGTGCCACGGCCGCGTTGGCCTCCATGAGCGCCATCTTCTTCTCATTGTCCTGACTTTCAGGTTTGACTTTGGATGAGTCTAACTCCTTCCTGTAAAGTTGGGTTGCTGAGAAAGTGCGGAAGACTTTGGGGCTCAGTCGCGGCATCGCCTCGGATAGGAATTCGCGTACCTGTTCTGTCGTGATGCCGCTGAACACTCGATCACCGTCAGAAATGAACTCTTCCAAGTTTCGGTAAGCGGCCTCTGAAACTTCACTCTCTCTTTCGAAGAGTATTGAGTCTTTGCCGAGAAAATGCAATCTGACTTTTGGTGGACTGTTGTGTGTTAGGCGAATATGCTCTCGTCTTAGGCTTGTTGCACCCACCGTACCGCTTTCGGTCTCCTGCTCATCACCGACGCGGATATTGAAAACGTCAATCAGGTAGGCGACCGTGGCGACTTTTCTTCGTTTCACGTCTTCAGCAGTTAGGTTTTGCTGAATATGGGCGCGGACTTGGGTCACTTTTGATTCGAGTGCCAGTGCAAGATCGAATTTCTCCTGCACGCGTTCCTGTTTCATTGGTGTGGCGTCATGGAACCAAACGTACTTCACCTTGTTGTTGAGCTTGTCAGTCCATCTTGCTATCCAGAGTTCTCCAGGGCGCCATTCCCTGCCGGCCCATTCACCAGACGGGGTTGGTGCGTCTGGGCTAAGGTTCAGTGTAACATCCTTCGTTTCAATGGAAGGCTTCCATTTTCCTCGGTCCGGGTGTTTACCTCTCCCCATGAAAATTCCTGGGGGTTCCACCATGTAGCTTGCAATTTCCATTCTGGTGCCGTCGACAGTTGCCCACCCATAACGCTCTTTCCGTTCTTCACGAATCTTCTTTCTTTCGGTCGCTAACTGCTTCTTTTCATCTTTAGGCATGTTCGCTTTTCGATTTCTTTCAGCCTCAATCCATTTTGTTATTGGAGTCCAGTCAAAGTCTTCAAGCGTGATCTTCTCTTTGATACCCAGGGCGGCCGCGAAAGCCTTCATGAAGTTGGATCGGAAGGTCGCGTCCTCGACGTATGGGGTCCCAAACTTTTGCGCAAACTTGACCGCCATTTCTTCCTGCAGCGGATTCAGGATGAGTGGCTTTCCGCGGAATGTTATGGTGAAGCCTTGTGGCTTGTAAGCGTCGGGAATCAGCACTCCGTTATGGATTAGTTGCTTGATCTCCCGTGAAGCCATGAATTGACCCTACTACTCCATCCAGTCTTGATTTGATAATCATCCCCTAAGGGGGTCAGATATATGTTACAGTCGATCTGGTCGGGCATTCACAGGTAGAGCATCAACGCATTGTCCTATTTCACGTACAGGGTTCTCCTTGGAGAATGGTGACTGCTTTTCCACCTAGGAAGACTCTGTTCGACGATACGCGAACGTGAATTACTCCGCCACGTGCTGAGGCTTGGTAAGCAGTTAACTCGGTCTTGTGTAATCGCTCTTCCCAGAATGGTCCTAAACCACAATGGGAGGAACCTGTTACAGGGTCCTCATCGATGCCAAACGTTGGCGCGAAGAATCGTGAAACAAAATCAAAGCCCGGCGTGCTGGCTTTGGAGGTTACCGCGACTCCGTTAACCAGAACCGAAGCCAAGTGTCCAAAATCCGGCTTCATGCCGCGGACAATTTCCTCAGACTCTACCTCAACTATAAAGTAGAGAGCATTCTTCCCAACGAATTTCGGTCTTACTCCAAGAGATTCAACGAGTCCTGTGGGTGGTGAGCTTGACGTTACAGGCTGCTTGGGAAAATCTAGCTCAATCCAATCTTCTTTGCTTGTTGCGGTTAGGAGGCCACTCCTAGTCTGGAATCTCGCTTGCTCTCCACGTTTTAAGTGCCCTCTTTCAAATAGAATATGTGCACTAGCAAGGGTTGCGTGTCCACATAGGTCAACTTCGACTTTGGGCGTGAACCATCTAAGGCTATATCCGTCACCATTCTTCCTCAGGAAAGCGGTTTCAGAGAGATTCATCTCGCGAGCGATTGATTGCATCCAGAGCTCGTCGCGTTCTTCAGAAAGTATGCACACGCCTGCCGGGTTACCAGAAAACGGTTTGTCCGTAAAGGCGTCTACAGTGAAGATCTTAGGCTCCATCTCAGATCGACTTAAGTGAACATCATATCCGTAATTGAAATGGTTAACTGAAGGTTATGTCGATTGAAGCTTACGAATGAGACCAACCTTTGACCTTCTGAAGACTTATTTTAGCTCCCATAGTCAAGAAGGCGTCGTCGTAGTTCAGACAGCAGAACTTGAATCCCATCGACAATGCTTCATTGATGTTGTTCTCGTTGCAATGAATCCCTGGAGCCACCTCATGTCTCTTACACGCCTCCAGCACTCTATTGATGGCTGATTTGAATTTCGGATGTTCATTCTGCTGAAAGATACCGAGGCTGAGAGAGAGATCAGTTGGACCTATGAAAACAGCATCCACGCCCGGTACAGAGAGAATCTCATCTATGTTGTCTAACGCGGTTTGAGTTTCGATCATGATGACGGTGAGAATATCGTCATTCGCGTTCGCCACATACTCGGTTAACGATGAGTAATATCGAGACGCCCTTCTCGGTCCACACCCCCTTATGCCTTGAGGCGGATACTTGCAGGCGCGGACGGCATCGGCCGCCTCCTCTCTAGTGTTAACGTAGGGTACAACAACTCCGCGCGCTCCCGCATCTAATACCCATTTGAAATACTGGGGCTCATTGACTGGAACTCTTGCAAGCGGTATGCAATCAGCATTACCCATCGCCTGCATCATCCTTTGCACATCTGGTATCGTCATCGAACCGTGCTCTAGGTCAAAGGTCAACCAGTCAAATCCAAGCATGGATAGTTGTTCTGCGACATCTGGGTGCCCCATGCAAAGCCATGTTCCAACCGATGCTTTGCCGGACTTCAGCTTCTCTTTAACAGGATTCGTCATGATATCGCTTCGACGAGGTTTCAACGATTTAGTTCTATGTCCATCTGACCCTATGCTTCTTTAACCTTCCTTACGGGATCTTGTTGAGTGCTTCGTCTTCTTCCATCTCTCCAGACTGAAGCTTGAATCTTGGAAGAACGCCTTCTCTTTCGATTCGCGTCGTAGTAATTCGGTTGCGAATTCAAGGACTTTGGCGAGTTTGTCTGCAGGGAACTTGCAGGCTCCACATTGATCTGCGTGAATAATGTCCCCCGGCTTAACTGTCATGCCACCCACCGTTACATGGACGTTTACCCCTCTAAGCTGTGTGTCGCCGTGACCTGAAGTGAATCCGGTAGCCAGGTACTGAACTTTCTGCTCACGAATCTCCACGTAGTCTCTCATCGGGCCATCGGTGACGACGCCGATAACTCCGAGTGCCTTGAATTCGGCGGTCATCATGCCGCCAAAAAGACCGGACTTGTTGAGTAGTCCGTCAGAGTATGTTTGCTTCACAACGAGAATGATCGGGTTAGTTGTAGTGTTGAGGTGGTCATAGAGGGCCCAAGGGTCAAGCTTGGTGTGTTCCAGTTTGTTATCAGAGTACCAAGCCGTGGCTGCATATCCGCATAGGGGTCCAAGTTCAGGATAGATACAACGGATGGATGTATCAGTGTAGTACTCTCCATGCCAGGCGTCGTAGAGTTTCAGGCAGATGTCGCTTTCAGGGTAAGTCGCTACAACATTACAGATTGTGGCAGTATCGAATTTTCGAAGTTCCTGAATTATTTGTAGGTCACTCATAGTCATGGAACGTTATCACAGTCGAGATTCTAGTTGGTTGTGCATAAATAGCATGCGAAGGGCCTTCAGCTCAGAACCTGATCGGCTGGCAGTCGAGATAGGAGCTTGACACGAACTTAATTGAATCTTTAGTCAGCGCAATCAGGTGAGATTACGTAATGCTCCTTCAAAGCTATCTTGAAGGCCGTCATATCAAACTCCCTCTCGGGCGAATAGACTATAGCGTGACATTTTCCGCATTCGATCCCTTTGGAATTTGGGCCGGGTGATTGTTTTCCAGGGTTTGCAAGGAGGAATCCCTTAGGATTAAGCTCCCTTTGGTCCCAAGACTTCGTTTGAATCTCTTTGAGAATAAGGCCTCCACCGTATACTTCCACATTTTCGACATTTCCGTCGACTAGTCTTCGCTGTCGAACCACACGAAGTGCATATCCAACTCAAAATCGAAAGCACTACTAATGAAAGAGTAAGCTCTTCTAAATAAGAAATCAGATACCGATTCCTACTGAAATCGAATACGAAGGCTGGAACGATGAGAGTTGAAGATAATCATGCTAAAGTGGTGCCTGCTCCTGTGATATTTCTCATATCCATTGCGTTGGGACTTATACTCAACTTGATCCTTCCCCTTCCTTCTCCCACGAACGTTTTAGCGGCTCGTGTAACGGGTTTGCTCGTAATTTGTGTGGGTCTCTTTGTGGGAGGTAGTGCGATAATTCAGATGCGTAGAGCACGCACCAGCCCGAATCCTCACAAACCTGCGTCGGCATTGGTTGAAGCCGGCGTGTTTCGCTACACTCGAAATCCGCTCTACCTTTCGTTGTTTGTCATGTACATTGGAATAGCGATTTGTGTCAATGTGCTTTGGCTGATTTTGCTATGCCCATTCCTCATCTGGTCCGTGGAAAATTGGGTTGTGAAACCTGAAGAAGACTACCTCGAACGGAAATTCAGTGACGCTTACAGGCGATACAAGAAACGCGTCCGCCGTTGGGTTTGAAGAACGGGTTTACTGCGCGTGTTCTGTAAAGTTCTGAGCACGATCAATCAAAGTCAGGTTGAAATAAGGAAATGATTAATACAGCTCGATCATCTGGAGTATAGTGATCTAAATGGTATCAGAGAAAGTTATGCATTTTCAAGGTAAGAACAAGGATCTGAATCAGTTCGCGCAGCAAGTTATACAATACTTGCAAAATGACGGTTACAAAGTGCAATCAACTACGCCTCCAATGGGAACAGTCATCCAAGCTCAGAAGGCGGGAATCCTTCGAGACATAATAACGGCTGATAGATGCTTCACCATAACTATTTCCGGGCAACCGAATGACTTTACCGTTCATATTGGAATCGGCAAGTGGATACAGAACATTGCAGTAGCAGCCGTCGAAACATTGCTACTGACCTGGCTATTCTTAGCTGTCGATGTGCCTGAGATGCTCTGGACCCGCCATGTTGAAGGCGAACTCGCAAAGAAAATAACCGAATTAGCAGGATAAACCGGCAACCTGTCTTCTTCGATTGTCACTACTTGCGACCGGTCAGTGAGCGTTAGCTAAGTCGACTTCTTGAATACCGGATCAAAAACACTCTTCTTAGCTTCTTTAACAGCCCAGAAGAGTTCCTTTCTCTGAAACATCGCTAACGATTTGGGATCTGTCGAGTCCCACGCGGTTCCCTGTTCTTGCTTGAGCTTCGAAAGAGTTCTCTTGAAATCGTCATAGTCTCTCTCGTAGACATGCAGCGAGTTGCACTTGTCCACGTATGTGATTGCGTCGGACAATTGCAAACGAGAATAATCCCTGAGGCAGTCTCTCACCAGCGTAGCTAGGCCAGCCATCCCTACGATATTCTCAAACCATGCATACACGAATTCTCTACTTCTCCAATCCGTCTCGAAATGGAGTATTCCATCTTCAATCTTGAACCAGCCTCTCTGAAAGCATGGTGGACCATCAATCTTTGAATCTAATTCTGGAATCCAAGTCGTAATTTGAGCTCTGTTCGAGTAGGGGGCTTCTTTCAATCTTCTGATAACATAAGCGATCTGTCCGCCAGGACCTCCCACTCTATGAAAGATTCTATCGTGGTATGTGTAGTCATAACCGGCTCCTATGATGTAGTCTTTTGTTCCCAACAAAACGTCGCTGACGTACGTTGGTAAGTCTTTCAAACCTGGAAAGGCTCGACTAATCATGGGTTCTTGTAGGACATTGGAAATTGATACTCGCGATTCGCATTCGAGTATTTTGTCGAAGCTTCTGCCAACCGCATAGCTTTCTTTCTGACCCCACCTTCCTTCCTCTCCCATTCGAAGGTACAATTCACGATAAGCTTCTGGCAAGGACTTTGCTTCGATGCTGATGAAAGGGCGCATGGTGAACGAGGATTCGAGGTTGACATAAACGCCTCGGGCGCGTTTTTTCTAATTGAATTTCAGCCGAGTCCGCTAATAATCAGCAGGACGCGCTGATTGTGCGGTTTGAATTCATGAGAAAGACCGAGAAGCTGAAGGCTAGGAAAATAACGCTTACGCCATCGACCAAACAGTTGCGTATGGATTCAGAAAAGTATAGGTTGAAAGCGTTAGAGCTAGGTGCAAGTGACGCGAAAATCATTCCAGCTTCTAAGGTAGTAATTGATGAGAGAGTGAGATTGAAATGCGCTGTCCCAAGATGCCATCTGTACGGAGAAAGTGCAAATTGCCCTCCGTACACACTCACGCCTGATGAGATGCGAAAGATCCTCCGGAAGTTCAAATGCGCTGTTCTGTTCAAGATTGACGTGTCACCGATGGCTGATTTTGTTGACGATGAGCAATGGCACACAGCCCACATTGCACACCAAAGGAAGAGTCACGAGATTGCTAGCGTGATCGAAGGGCTCGCTTTCAACGACGGTTACTATTTTGCGACCGGGTTCGCGGCGGGAGGGTGTAAAACCGCGCTCTGTGCAGGTCAGATTTGTCAGTTTCTGGATAGTGGTAGGTGTCGATTTCCGTTAAAGTCTCGTCCTTCGATGGAAGGGGTGGGGATTGATGTTTACAACCTCGCTACAAAGGTTGGGTGGGATATTTATCCGGTTGCGATTCGTGACGTGGATCCTGACTCGGTTGGATGCGCAATTTCTGTGGGGATGGTACTTGTATGCTGAATGAGTTTGCAGCAACTGATGGAACTAATTTGAATGGCTATCGGAGGCGATAAGATGAGTAAGAATTCTGCAGAGGAAGATATTCTGAAAGAGCTTGACAAGTACATTCCAGAAAACGATTCACGGAAATGGGCAAGACTCGCGAGCACAATTAACTACAGGCGACTTGTTCTTTCACTCCTTAAAGAAATTCTCATAGAATTGAGAAAACTGAACCAGAAAGAGTAGTTACCGACCACCCATCGTTTAACTGCGTCGAGTTAGGCGAAAGTTATCGGATGCTGCTTAGCGTCGTCGATGATACTAGCCGTCCATTTCCCAAATTCCTCCGCAGCCAGACGGACGTGCTCTACCTTGTTCGGATCTATCCCACATGATTGAGTTAGATAAGCATCGACGTCCACAAGTCGATCACCGTAGATTGCGAGTCCTAGGTTTTCGGTGAGGTCATAGCGAAATCCCCAGGGTACCGGATGTCTTCCTCCCTTCTTGTACTGAACAGCAGTGAAGATTGCCTCACACAGTCCCACGACCTTGAAGAGGCTGGCGTAGACTTTGTTCACGTCAACGATGCTTCTGGCAAGCTCCGAATCCTTGTTGCCATGCCACCCCATGCGATTAGGGTCAACAATATTGCCGAATACATTCTTGAGCGTGGCGCTCACATGGTTTGCTCTCTGCTGTTTTAACTTTGCAAAGGATATTAGTTTCCGTCCGCACATTGCGTAGATACGTTCAGGAACCTGTTCGTAAAGCCCGTTTCTAACTACAGGTGTATAATCCGCTTCAACTAACTTCCGAACAATCAAGGAATCTTCGTTTGCTTGACTTAACGAGGGAATGAGTAATATGCAGAACTCGCACGATTATGAAGTGATGAACGTTGAAGATTGTGACATATACCAAGACTCACACTTTGCATGTCTCAAAGGTCATAAACGCCCCCATTCGATTTGTCTATGATTGGTGCACGGACTACAGGGAGAGCGATACGAAGATAACAGGGTCAAAGGCGAAGCGAAGAATCCTGCTGAAAACTGAACATCGTGTGATTTACTTATCCTCATACAGGAGCGGCGGAAAACCCAGAAATGCAGTGAACGTGGTTACACTTTATCCCCCAAAGGCTTGGCATCTGGACTTTACCGGCGACGATGATGACGAGGTAGGCGACTATGTCTTGACCAGGCTAGGACCTCAGAAAACCAGACTTGATATGACCTTCGAAGAGCACTATAAGACACGTAGAGCACCGACCAAGGATCAGGATTTGAAGCATACTAACGAAGTTTGGGACAAGTACGTCAAAGCACTCGAGAATGAATATGCACGCAACCTTGGATAATGACTAATGGCATACCCACCTTGATCTTTACTAGCCCACTCGCCCGGGCGGTGATCGGGAAGAAAGCGGGGTGTGGAGGAGATTCTATCAGCCCTCGCTCGTCTAAATGGAGGGAGTAGGAGGCGTCAGCACCAGTAATGAACATTCCCGATCACCCGGATGATGATTTTGCCGCCTCCGTGTGCATAGTCTTATAGAATCAAACAGCGTTGAATATGGTTAGGAGAAAGTAAGAGTGAAGCAGACACTCGAGCGGCCTGTTAAGATAGAAGTCCTAACCATTAAGACCGATGACGTTGAAAACACAGGAATCAGCCTGGCAAAGAATGGAGCGGTCTTTCTAGGGGTTAACCCTTCAAAAGACACTGAGAGCTTCTACGTACTTCAAGGGCACCTTGTTCTCGTCAGTAAGAGAGAGTAAGGCCCACTCATACTTCAACGTAGGTGCCGCATCAATTAGGCCTGATTCTCCACCAGCTAGCTTCTACCGGCAACCCTTACGGGTGCCAACCCTAAAACTACGGAAGGGGCTCTGAACGGAAAGCCCCTAATTCCTCATTCCTAGTTACTACTAACCGATGAGATTTGGCAGTTTACATTATGCTTTCGAAGTTGACCTCGCTAGGTCGAAAGACGATAAAATCGAACCCTAAGCGTATCCAGGAAGTGAATAAGGAAGTTGAGGCTTACGGAGCCAAAGTGATCTCACAGTACGCTACCCTTGGCCCATATGATTTCGTGAGTATTGTTGAAGCCCCTGACAATAAGTCGATAGCAAAGGTTTCGGTTGAGTTAGGCTCACGAGGCACAATCCTGCTGACGACGTTACCTGCGTTGCCTCTCAATGAGTTCGTCACTACTAGTCAAGAAAAGGTAATCTGCGCCTATCGATTGGCGTTAATGAAGCTCGCCTGAAATGGAAACCAAACTGAAGATGCTCAGATGCTACGAAAGCCAGTGGAAATGGCTCAAAGATACTCAGGGAATGGACAATTTCCTGGAGACCATGCGGAGCTGCAGTAGAGAACTCGCACAATTTGCACCATCTAGAGCTGAATACGCCGAAGGCTTTCGTCAACACAGCCACATGGGATTCTCAGCTAAAGATGAAGATCGTCTCAGCCATCTCCTCGGCGAAAAAGTCATGAAGAAGCACTAGCGGCCTTGGTCACCAAGGGTCAGATAGCGATGAAGGTAGGTCGCTTCCAGGTCATGGCAATACTTCAAGCAGCAAGGGCAAAGCAACTAGGTCTCCCCCTAAGAGAGGCAAAGAGCTGGGGATTGAATAGAGCCATATTCTATGCTGCCGCAAAACGAGGTTTCAAAGGTAAGCCGATCCAAAGCCGCAGCCGAGAGGAAATATCAAAAAAACCCGTTGAGAGAAGAAGAGCCGCATATTTCCTTGGCGACGAAATGGCGTACAGCTCCAAGACAGGCGGTGAGCTCTATTTCACGATTGGAGAAACACTTCAAACTGAAAGCGACTACCAACGCCAAATCATGAAGAGATTTAGCCCTATTTACTCCAAGGCCTGGAAGGAGGCACTCCAAATTGTTCATCAATATCCGAAGAACACTCTCCTTTCGCAAAACAGTTTCTTTCAAGACGTCT
>CAWJRR010000017.1:0-230173 GCA_963845275.1 Candidatus Bathyarchaeota archaeon | reverse complement strand
TGCTGATCTCTTGAGAGTCAAAGGATATGCAGAACGCTATCGATCATCATTGACAGAAACAGTGTAAACAGATACGGGCTCGAGATCTTGAACGCCTTATATGCCAATTTATCGCCAGGGTGAACGAATAACTCGAAGTTTACGTAGAGAACTGCTGCTCCAAAAATTACGGCCACGGAGAGGTAAATTAAACCGAAGTTTCCTACGAAGAAGATCCACAAGGAAAACGGAACCATGAGAGCAACGGTGGACACAATACACCTTAATGCGGTACTCAATTTGGTCACGACAGGCAGCATCGGAACCCGAGCGCGTTCGTAATCATTCCTTGTGAATATTGCAAGACTCCAAATGTGCCCAGGAATCCACAAGACGACGAGTGACGCTAGAAGGACGGGTAGAAGACTCACCGTTGCTGTAACCGCACTCCATCCGAACATGACTGGGAGACCACCACTTATGCCTCCTAAGATAATGTTCCAAGGGCTTCTTCGCTTCAGCAACAAGCTGTATACGATTACGTTATCAACAACGCCCAAGCCAATCCATAGGAATGCAAGACTGTTTATCCAGAAGGCAAGCGCGAGCCCTATTGCTGACAGTAAGAGCCCCCATAATAGCGCCCTTCTTGCCTTGATACGGCCGCTTGGGATCGGACGATGCTTCGTTCGATGCATCACAGCATCAATGTCACGATCAATGTACGATGTCAACACGTCACAGCCAGCACTCGCAGCTGTGATTGCAACCACCGCCTCGATGAAGAGCCAGATATTAAATGCCTCTGGCGTTTTGATCCAAGCTACTACCATAGTTGCAACTGACGTGAAAACCAATAGAGATACTATTGGAGGTTTCGTAACTTCAACATAATTCCTGATGCTCTTGGTAACGGACGCTTGCACGACTTCAGTCTCCGATCGACTGTTACGGCAGAACCTCGAGGAGACCGTGCATGTTCGGGTGTCCTACCCCACAGTAGATTGTGCAAATGATGGTGTATTCACCTGGTTGAGTTGGCACAATGTTCACGGTGATATCGTTCCCCTTCGATACGGTTACCGGGACATCCATCAAACCCTCGATGAAGAACCCGTGTTGAGAAAATGAAGGATCCTGCTGCCACACGCCATGAACGTGGAACGTCACGTTATCTCCAACATGGACAACAATCGGAGTTGTCTGAGTATTGATCGTACCGTTGACCATGAACGCCCACTGTTCCGCCACGATGTAAATTGTGATATTCTGCGCTACGTGTGGGGGACCAATCTCTGCCGGAAGAATGTAGTACTGGTAGTAGAACATGCCCGTACCGACCAAAATTACTAGCAGGATTGCGGTTGCACCTACCCATGGACCCCGAACTGTTGGAGGTTGCTGGGTCATTCTCGGCCACCTACTTCGAGTCTGCTCCAATCCGGTATAAGTGGACCAATATTCCGAACGCTATCAGTCCTACGCCGATTTGTAACAGAAGCACGTTCTTGAAGCCTTGTAGAAATGCTTGGGATGAGTAGATGTCGAAGAGAATTTGGAATCCGAGTAAAGCGATGACTACGGCCCGCCACTCATTCGTTGTCATCTTATAGATTGGAAACTGTTTACGAGCATGAGTCGGCCGCGTCCCCGGAGGGGGAGCGGTCGCTCTGAACCAAAGATATGTCCCAGCGTATGCTGCTGCCCCGACGAATATTACGGCGCCGAAGAAGATGTACGGGTTAATCTCAAGCTGAGGAATGCTGTCTAATCCGCTGAACAGATCGCTCGCGCGAAATCCCCAGACGGTAGTCAGGGCGACTTGTCCCAGTCCAGCCACTCCCATGGCAGTATAGAACGGCCTGTCCCTCACTGACAACTTCTTACTAGTATCTAAGAACGGTACGACGAGAAAGACGACCACAAAAACCATCGGAATAACTACGCCAGCCAGGAATTTGTCGATCCCCGTCCGAATAATCGCGTACATTCCGGTCAGGTACCATTCAGGCATGGTTATGCCCGCCTCGGCTGTCGGGATAAATTTGGCACCCAGCTCTACCGGAAACAATCCCCCTATCACCAGAATAATGCCTGCCACCATCGAAACAACCGGAATGTCCAGAACCAAGTAGCGAGGAAAGTGTACCATCATGACGAGAATCATGATCATCGGAAAAATGAATACGTGAATTGCGTAGAATCTAAGGATGAGATCCGCGAGGCCTGTCCCAGCCATCAGACGAAAGGCTTCAGGCCCCATTATTGGCGTGCTCCGTGCCAACGCTCTTCCGATGTTGATCGCCAGCATTCCGCGAACATTCAGCAGAAGGTCATAACCAGTGTAAGCTTCAATAATCGTTAGGATTCCGATAATTATGCCCGTAACCCATAGAACTTCGTACCTGAGCTTGTATCTGCCTGAAAAGTACTGATAGAACATGTGCGCAACGGCCAGCAATACCATCGCATTCGATGCATGATAGTGAATGTTCCGTAAAGCCTGTCCGAAAGCTAGAGAGTTGTTTATCGTACTTACACTATCATACGGAGACGTCACGGCTCCCGTGGCAGTATTGAAGATGACGATTGGGCTATAGTAAAGCATCAAGAGTGCCCCTGAAATTCCGAGGAGCGCAAAAACTGAGAAAGTCAAGAATCCAAGGAACCCTAATGGACTCACAAACTTCCTGGGCAGGGTGAACTTCAAACCCATGAATATTGTACGCTCTAACCGCTGAGTCAACCAATCGATTAAGAGCTGGATGGGGCTCTTGTCTTTACTGTGGCCCGCTTGTGTTGCCATATCCTATATCATCCAGGTTGACATTCACTGCGTAGATATTGTCGCCGTCAATCTTCAATTCGACGTTAGGTAAGTAACGGCCTATCTCTGCAGCTGGGCCACCTATGGGCCAGCCGTCGGTCGGCCTGTAGATACTCCCGTGGCATGGACAACCGATGATTTCTGAGCCTGAGAGAAAGGACACAAGGCATTGTAAGTGAATGCACGTGCGATTATATGCCACAAATTCCTTGCCGGCCTTGCTAGCCAAGTCAGGTGGAAGATGTATCAGCATATTCGTGTAGGTCGGGTCAGTCGTAAACGGGAACCAAAATATGAGCGAACCATTTACCGGTACATCTTGTTTCTTCGCAATCAGGACCGGTTTGAAGGTTGTAGGAATCTGAGGGATAAGATATTGGCTCGCAGCGGCAAAGGGTGCGGCCGCGAGGACTGCTGAAACTCCTCCCATTATCTTAAGGAAGTCCCTCCGTGACATTTTCGCTTTCTTAGGGGAAGCCCCGTCAAACTCGGTCATGCTTGAATCGCTGCTACAGCAATTCACGAGATCACTGCAAGTGAGGCAAGCACTCGAGTATCGATGCCCCTTGAATTCGAAACTTTTTTGTGAGGACGAGTAGCTTGCCTCCTGATCCACCTTTTTCATTAGATCAAAGTCAACTCGGAGTAACAAAAGAGGTTTGTACTTAAGTTTTTCAGAGTAACTTTGAAGGGTTCATGAGCGCGATTTGCGCATCCGAATAGTCTTAAGCGGTAGTAGCTAAGGTTCTAAAGTCATGGAGCCAGACAAGGACGCAGCGCTTGCGACAGACCTTTATGAGCTTACGATGGCGGCCGCATATTTCGAAAACAAAATTGAAGGCCAAGCAACATTCGAGCTTTTTGTTCGTAATTATCCTAAAAACAGATCTTTCCTGGTTGCTGCTGGCCTGCAGCAAGCAGTCGACTATTTGCGTCACGTTCGATTTGAAGAGAAGCATATCGAGTTTCTGAGACGCCATCCAGTATTCAAGGATGTCAGCAAAGACTTCTTCCAGTACTTGAAAACTTTCCAATTCACTGGAACAGTCTATGCAATGCAAGAAGGCACAGTCTTCTTCCCGAACGAGCCAATATTGCAAGTAACGGCGCCAGTAATTGAAGCTCAAATCGTGGAAACTTATCTTCTATCAATAATCAACTTCGAGACATTAATCGCTTCTAAGGCTGCCAGAGTTGTTGGAGCCGCTCGAGGGCGTGACGTAGTGGAATTTGGAGCCAGAAGAGCCCACGGACCGGAATCAGCACTGCTGGCTGCCAGAGCCAGCTATATTGGGGGCTGCGTCGGCACATCAAACGTGCTCGCAGGTTACAAGTTCGGAATCCCAACGTATGGTACTGTAGCACACTCATTCGTAATGATGTTTGATACTGAACGTGAAGCCTTCGAACGATTCTGCAAAGTCTTTCCTTCATCCCCCGCGTTCCTGCTCGACACATACGATACGCTTGCAGCTGCAAGAATCGTTGCATCAATGAAAGTTAATCCCGCTCTTGTTAGGCTAGATAGTGGAAACCGGGCTCTGCTGAGCAGAAAAGTCAGAAAAATCCTGAATGACGCTGGTATGGAGGACACGAAGATCTTCGCAAGTGGTGACTTAAACGAGTATGTACTCGATAAGATTACTAAACAGAATGTGCCAATCGACTCTTTCGGCGTTGGAACAGACCTCGTCACATCGCGAGACGATCCCGCCCTCCCAGGCATCTACAAGTTGGTCGCTATAAAACACCAAGGACACACTGTGCTTCGTGCAAAGACAAGCGCAGGAAAGAGGACAATCCCTGGAACTAAGCAGGTATATCGACGATATAATCGTCAAGGAATGATCGTACGAGACTTGATTACTTTAGCAAATGAGACACCCGCCGCCGAGAACGAAGCCTCTCCTCATCGAGGTAATGCGCGACGGGCAGCTAACGATAACTCTGCCAAGTCTAGACAGAATCCGCGAAGTTCGAAAGAATGAATTAGAATCTCTACCACGAAAATACCACCGATTACGCGGCTCAGCCCGTCCACCCGTGCACTTTAGCAGACTTCTTGAGCGGCTGACCAAGTCTCTCTGGAACGACGCAAAATGATCCTGCCTAATTCCACATGATCTTTCGCCAAAACCAGCAGCGCCGCCGCCGTTGGTCATGATCATCAACCACCAAACAAGGCAGCCCAGAGCACGATAACTCTCGTGTAGACGTTTCGCAAGGTATAATTAGCGGCTGAATCCATCGCTACTGAAATCGCAAGAATTCGAGTGTTGACTCTTTGAAGCGCACAACAGCAGCGTTCATGGTTTTTCTGGGGCTGACGGCCATCATGATTGGCCTCTATCTCAACGAAATCCAAGTACTGGCTACAGTTCTTCGGTCCTATGTGATCCAATATTTCTGAGGTTTGATTTTGGCATCGGAAGAAGATCAGAGACGATTCAAGAATAAGTGGACGCTGCCTCGATTCATTGTGCAGCTTCTATCTCTAGTGGCCGTAAATGGGTTGGCATTCACACTAATCTATCCATATCTCAAACTCAAGCCAATTCCGTTCGGACTGCCGATTCTGGCTAGCGTTAATTCGCCCTATACAGCAATCTTCAGTTCGCTAGACCTAATTCAATTAGAGCTCTCCCAACCGGAATTTCCTTGGCTGGTCCTTGGCACTATTTTTCTGATTGGCGCAGTAGTAGGCCGAGCATTCTGCGGCTGGGTCTGCCCAATTGGTTTCATCCAAGACATAATCACAACATTGAAGAATCGATTAGACGTAGTCTCTCCGAGGACACATAAGACAGCCAAGAAACTGAAGTACTATGTCCTTTTCTTGACTATGTTGATCAGCGGCACACTCGGCCTTTCTCTGTATTTGGGCGTGGGGTCCGACTACAAGAGCGCTCTCGACGTCTTTGCGACCGGCCCATTTATCGCGTTATCGCCTGATGGCACGCTCTTCGGTACCGTACCTGCACTTCTCAGATTGCTGAGTCAAAACTTGACTTTCATAGTCGTACATCCACCTACAATTCAGGAGGTGTGGGCACAAATGAACAAGGTTCCACCGCTTCTCGCGCTGAGGCTCCTGATATTGATCGGGTTCTTTGGTGCTGCGTGGAAAGTGCCACGCTTCTGGTGTCGTTACATCTGCCCAACAGGCGCCTTAATGGCGATCTTCCAGCGCCATAGCTTTACAGGCATAAAGCGTGATCCGGTTAAGTGCACCAAGTGTCCTCACTGTGAGGTTAAATGTCCCATGCAAATCAACATTCTCGATCTACCATGGGAAAAATTCAACGATCCAGAATGCATAATGTGCATGGAATGCATTGATGCGTGCCCACACGGTTCACTCACGCCCAAATTCCCATAGGTACATTCTGATCATACAAAGCTAATGTGTAGCATACAGTAATTGAGTTCGGCGTAGACTAGTCGTTGAACGACCAATTCGATCGGAAACTCTACTATAGCCGCCAGACAGTCATGGCTGAAATTGGGGCCATGGGACAGAAGAGACTGCATGACTCCACGGTAACTGTTGTCGGATTAGGTGGCTTGGGCAGTGTCTCCTCCCTCTACCTGACTCTCGCGGGAGTGGGAAAGCTTACGCTCGTTGACCAGGATACCGTCGAGTTGACAAATCTACACAGACAAGCTCTGTACTCGGTAAATGATCTTAGACATCCCAAGGTCGAAGTGGCGGCTGACCGCTTGATTAACTTGAACCCTGAAGTCGAGATCAAGGCAGTCGCTGAGAACGTTAACAGCGAAAACGTTGATTCAATCCTGGACAACTCGGACTGTGTCGTTGATGGCCTCGACAACATGCAAACCAGATATCTGCTGAACCGTTACTGCGTTGGACGCCAGATCCCCTTCATATTCGGAGGAGCGATCGGGATGGAAGGCAACGTAGCGGTTTTCAAAACGCCAGAGACTCCATGTCTTGAGTGCGTCTTGCCCGGGATTGATGATAGTGATCTTCCCACGTGTGATACGCGCGGAGTTCTAGGGGCGACTACAGGAATCATCGGGTCATTGCAAGCGATGGAAACAATAAAGCTGTTGACGAAAACCAATCAGAAAACAGAAAGTAAACTTATGATATTTGATTTCGCAGAATCAGAATTCAGATCCGTCGAGTTGTACATTCGTCCAGATTGTCCGGTATGCCAATTAAGGCATGCACCTGAGGCCATAGAGAAGAAAGTTGCATGGCTTTGCGGTTCCAATACCGTAAACGTGAACCCCACGAAGCCCACGTCTGTGGACTTGAACGCTGCTAGACTGGTACTCCAAGACGAGCATAAAATCCTGCTAGCAACCCCTATGGTGCTTGTGTTCGACTACAAAGGGCATGAGGTAAGTATCTTCACACGCGGACGAATGTTGATCAAGAATGTTTCAGAGGAAACAGACGCGTTACGAATATACAATGAAATCGCGGAAGTGATTCGGAATTGAACGAGATGCAGACCGCACAAGCAACTGCTAACCCACAACAACAAACGCTAACAGGGCGCGCAGTTTTCCTCATATCGGGCGGTATTGATTCGCCTGTGGCCGCCTCTATGCTCATTCGAAAAGGGGTTGAACCAGTATTTGTCTACTTCGACAGTTATCCGTTGTGCGATCAAGCCGCAGAAGGTATCGCATTTGAAACGGTTAGGCGCGTTTGCACCTCCCATGGCGTCACTGGAGCTAAATTTTACTCAGTTCAACATTCTTCTGACTTGGAACAGATCGTAACTAAGTGTCCTGAAAAGTACGCCTGTATACTCTCGCGTAGATTGATGTTCAGAATCGCAGAAAGGATAGGGCTTCATGAAAATTGCGAGGCCATAATCACTGGGGATGTAATAGGCCAGAAGGCCAGCCAGACCTTGCAAAACATTGCAGCTACTGACTGCGTAATGGAGAGACTCGCTGTATTGCGACCTCTCGTAGGAATGAATAAGTTGGATATAGAGCGGCATGCAAAGAACATCAAGACCTATGAAATCTCAACTAGACCTGGAGTAGCGACATGCGGTGTTCCAACACGAAATCCGAGCACTAGCGCTAGGAAGATAAGACTCGAAGAAGTCGAAGCCCATCTCGATTTGTCATCGATGGTGGAGAATGCATTTAAGAACGCACGCGTTCTTCAACTCTAGTGCTCAAAGTCTGCTGACCAGAGACAACACCCGGATGGCCGCTGATTCCGCAGCTGCTTCCGAGCCAGAATTCCTCACTATCATACGTCCGTCCCTCCGCAATGTGACCTCCTCCCCACTTACTCCTCTCATAACCATGAAGTGCGGCGTCCAAATCGTGACCACGAAATCGTCCAATCCCATCTTGAGCTTAGAGAGATCCAACCTGAGCTTCGCCTTCGGAATGGCCTCAATCGATAGGTGGTCTGAGCACAATTTGAAAAAGAGCTGGGCATCGGAGTTCACGGGCATCCCATCCAATTAGACTGGCGCAGTCGACGCTAAGATATCCGGCTGATTTAAATTGGATATCTAATGGAGTGGTCTCGCCGGGGAAAACGCCGGGGTTGATTCTACGGAATCACCGAAGGCCGAACGGTTCAGGCGGCGGGCTGCAGAAGCTATGCCGCAACCCGCAGTATAGTCAAACGCTGAGGTGGGTTCAATTCCCATCCCCGGCTCCATTCTAGCAGGCTGATTCCCATCCATTTTTAATATAGGAGAAATCGAGCTCGAATTGACCAGGCCAGCACTCGCACAATGGATGAATGACTACTCGAGCAAAGAGCTGAGACCATTGAAGAGAAACCAAAGCTCGTCCCGAAAGTTTGTCCCCGCTGCCACCAGAAAAGCAGCCGACCCGAACGCTTCTGCTCGAATTGCGCACCGCCACTAGACAAAGCGGCTTTTGAAGTCGAAGACACGAGAAAAGAAGTCGACGGGTGGATGAACCTACTCATAGAAGACTCTGAGGTTAAGCAGTTACTCCAACAAGTTTAATGACATAATGAAGTCGCAAACGCAGTCGTTTGAAATGGCCCACAAGATCCATTCTTCTCTGTGCGATGACAGGCGTCGTTATTCTTTAGTGCAGTTCTGTAAACACCAGCAAACGATGACAGAGACGCGCAGGCTCTTCATATCAGTGCTTCAAGTCCACAACGACTTTCCGCCTTGTAACCAGATCACGAAATATCATTTCCGCTGGGCTTCGGCTATGACGTCGTATGGGTAGGATTGTGGCAGCGCGCTGACTCGGTCGAGCCGTGCCATCTGCTCGTCGCTAAGTGACCAGCCGCACGCACCAATGTTGTCCTCAAGTTGCTTCATTGTCCGGGCGCCTACGATAGGCGCGGTAATACTCGGGCGCTGCATCAACCACTTGATCGCTACCTGGGCAGGTGTCTTGCCTACCCTTTTTGCAGTCGCGAAGAGTGTGTCGAGCACTTTCCAAGTGTGCTCGTTGTTGTATGTACTCCACGGGTGATCGGTCACATTGACCATTTTCACGCGAGTGTCCTCGGGAGGTGCGGTCATGCCTCTATGAAACTTACCGCTCAACCAGCCCCCTAGCAGGGGGCTCCAAGGAATTACGCCAAGACCCTCGTGTTCACAAACAGGTAAAACTTCCCACTCCGTGGACCGACATAGCAAATTGTACTGAGGCTGCAAGCAGCAAAACGGCTCCCAGCCCTTCTGTCTGCTCATATCTATGGCCTTCTGTAATTGCCAGCCAGTGAAGTTGCTGGCGCCAATATACCGTACTTTGCTAGATTGAACGAGCATGTTGAAAGTGTTTAGGGTCTCCTCCAGAGGAGTGACCTCGTCCCAAACGTGAACCTGATAGAGGTCGATGTACGTAGTACCAAGCCGTCTCAGGCTCTTTTCAGCGGCAGCTAGGATGTGCTTTCGAGTCAACCCGACGTCATTCGGTCCATCCCCCATCGGGAAGCGGACCTTCGTTGCAATAATGAAGTCATCCCTCTGCTTGTCTTTCAACCAATGTCCAATGATCTCTTCCGACACGCCATGACTGTAAACGTTAGCCGTATCGATGAAATTGCCGCCAGCCTCCACAAAGCGGTCCAACATCCGTTTGCTGATCTCTTCACTGGCACCGAAGCTCATGGCGCCAAAGGTCATGGAACCCAAGCAAAGCTCGCTCACTTTCAACCCAGTGTTGCCAAGATAACGATAATTCATGTTTTCTCCTCTTCTGTGCACCCTTGTGTCCTTACAACCGTCCTTAAGGCGATGTCAATTGAATACTCGGGCGCCGTGACCGTGCGATCTCCCCCTGCATGGAGAAAACTATCACGGCGGATCACAGATCCCGTGGCAGGATTAATCCATTCCGGCTCATAATGCCCTTCGGGGAAACGAAAGGTAAAAGTCTCATGGTATGAGCCGGGTGTCGGCTCGTAGTTATAGAGGCGAGATGAACGAGAAGCGCCAGGATCACCTGGAGTGTGATGGAAGGGATCCCGGCAGGCTGAGTGATGAATATAGAACCCGTATTGTCGACCGGGTTCGCTAATAGCGCATACAAACGAGTCGGGAGGCACTCCCCTGACAATGAAGGATATGTCTCTCCGCATCGAAAACAGACTGAAGCTTTCCAGAAACGCTCTCAAGTTAACGAACACGTCGAGAACGGCTTCAATACCAGTGCCGTCTGCGGCTGCATTGGATGTTGAGTATAGACCGTTCAATTGCATGAAACCTGCAGCACCGCCGACCATGAATTCCCAAGCCTCCACACGTGAACTGGCAATCCTGTTGCCCTTATACATGTCCGGATAGAATACAGATTCAATGTATACTATCGGTTTATCATGCTCGTACTCATTCTCAAGGTCAAAAATGCCACTCGAATATTCGACGTCAATATACTGAATCCGTGAATCAGCTGAAAAATCAGCCTCACTACGACTCATTTCCAAATCTACAGTCTGACCGAGAAGATGTTTCTTAGACAAAGCGCGCTCGGTATCCCTGAACACATCTATCATCCTGCTCACCCATGGACCAAACACAGTTGCAGATTTGCGGGACATCCAAGGTTCATCACAAATGTGGAAGATTACATTGTCAAAATCATTCAGCCTTCGCGGTTATCTCCGCCACGTACCTCTCCTGATACGACACAAGCTGGGTGTCGCCTGTAAGTGACTGCACCATATCCCAATCACATGTGCCCACACCCTGGATATTGTTTGCATGATACATAGCCTGGAAAGCCCATCTGTCTGCATACATGCCGTTGAAGAAGCATATCTCGACGATTATCCCTCGGTCCCGAGTTTTGACGCAATAATCCCTAAGCCTAGCGAAATAGGACGCATCCCATCGATCAAGGTCATATCTATAGCCTCCAAGGACCGAATGCGCTCCAGGACTAGCAGTTCTCACCCACGGCAGTATCTGCCGTCCATCTGCGGGACCAGGTTTGTTCCCCACCACATACTCGTTCTCCCTCTCAATATATGCGCCGGGATAAATGCGGGTAAAATTCAGACCTCGTGATCCCAACCTGTCGAGGAATGCAGCATAATTGAAATCCGCATTGATCACTGCGCCGTAATGCTGATCAGAAGTGATGAGAACGATCGGCTTTCCGTTATAAGAAAAATAATGGGGATTGGCGGAGTATACAGATATGGGTCCGCTTACGCCGGTCACAGATGTCAACACCACCGATGGACCTCCCTCTTGTTCAAGTATAAGAATCGGTTGCTGGAAAGACGATCCTACAACGCTGGACCGAGGCCAAACTCGCGTAGGCTCCCCGCAATACAAGCTATCGTGTTCTCTTCATCAAGAACCAGTTTCCGAAGGTATGGTTGAATTCAGCGTAGGTAACGAGTATGATTGAAGAGTTAGCGAGCGATCGCCACCACGTGTATGTGGCCAGGTATGTCTTTTCTCAATACAAGCAGACACCTTGTTCTTTGCGAATGACAACAGATTCCAGACCTGGATTTTCGAACTCAACTACTAGAATGGATCTTGCCCACCCGCCCGAATCTTCCCCGATTTCTGTCGAGAAAGAGGGAGAGAGAGTGACCGTTGATGATCTTCGGAGAAACATACATTTCTCCAAGAACTAGAAAGACATAGTGAAACTGATCGAGTCGTATCAAGAAGTCGGCGTCAGCGAAGTGGCCGTATTCACAGGCTGTGACAAGAAGACAATCCGAACGGTGACAAAGAACCTCCTCGAACTCTTTTAATCTCGAAACGTGAAAAAATCAAACGAATACTCGTTCCTGAGCCGGTGGGGAAAAGATGTGTTGCCAAATGAACCTGCTCAATGACATCAACGTAGCTGAGATTACACCTTCTTAGATGCTACATGGCGCCGGCATCATGAAGGCGTCAAGAAACGCATAGCGTCCTCAAGATGAAAATTCGATTTGGATTTGTTGGCACTATTTGATAGTGAAACGACATGATGATGTCCATTATTGAACATATGATCTCTTCAGCTTCGTTTTCCTTCATTGAAAGAACACAAACCAATCTTCGAACCAAAATCAAAATGCTGTATTGTGACGATGGTCAAGGTGAAATATTACTCGAAATCGAAGACCCTGTCGTAACTCTTGTACGAACTACTGAAGATGAGTGGCATTGAGTCTTGAATGGGTTTTCTTCGGTAATTGGTGCCGACAAGAAACTCGGCTTTGCTACTTGCAAAATCTCCTGGGCTTAAGCCTAGCTAAATTTGGAGATACGCTGTACGCCCTTGCCATCATGCGCTCGGGATGTTTGCCCACCTTCAAATCCCAGTGCTGATCAGAGCCTTACCAAGGGATGAAGAACTTCCCACTTTATTTCAAGCAACATGATGAAATGCCTAGCAAATGACGTCTAGCTAATGTTCAGAAGCTGTTTCACTACCCTTACCGCATCGTATGCATCTCTTCCATAGCCGTCGGCCCCGATCTCTTTCGCCCAATCCTTCGTCGTTGCACCGCCGCCAACGATCACTTTGAACTTGTTCCTCAGTCCTAGTCTATCAATTTCATCGATCAACTCCTTTTGCCCATCAATCGTAATAGTCATCAGCGCCGACGCCGCGATAACATTTGCCCCGATCTCATTCGCTTTCTGTATGAACAATTCCGAAGAAGCATTCTTGCCGATATCGTGGACTTCGAATCTATTCGCTTTCAACATGGCTCCGACGATGTTCTTCCCCAGATCATGGATATCATCTTTCACTGTTCCCAACACAATCTTTACACGTTTCATGCTCTCCTTGGCTTGCACAGAGAGTTTTGGCTCTAGAATATTCAACACCTCGCTCATCGCATCTCCGGCCATGACGAGATGGGGCAAGAAAGCCTCCCCCTTCGAGAATCGGTCCCCAACCTCCCGAATTCCTTGAGTCGCCATGTCTATAGCATCATTCACATCAAGGCCTACAGCAAGAACCTCCTCAGCCGTTTGCCTGGCAAGATCTATGTCGCAATCCGATACGGCGTGCTTTAGCTTTTGCAGAAGCTCCTCCGTCAAGAGAATCCAACTCAATGTATCTCCACGAATTTAAATGCCTTTTGACAAACTCGCCCTCAAAATGGTTTGCGCCAGAGCTTAACACTTTAGCAGACTTTCTGTCGATAGCTAGACCTGAGAATCTCATTTATCGTTTTCTTGCCGAAATCTGCATGTACGAAGGTTTCACAAGAAGCGAGTCTCAAAGGCCGCTGAAACCGTCGGCATTTACCAACAATCTTGCACAGTCGGAGTCTAGCGGCGAATTTCCGATGCTGGTTTACTCAATGTGAGACCGAAGTTGCACAGGTCCTCCTTCACGCTCTAGTATTTTATCGACTCGTTGCTCGGCCTGTGCTTCACAAGATCATAACACTCTGCAATGCTCTTTCCTAGAGGCAACGTTTTTCCAACTAGTTTCCCGAGTATCCTGCCTATTATTTTAGAGGCTTCGTCCGTCGTGATGTTCTCCTTTGTACTGCGTCAGATACATCGATCATGAATTCCGTTTCTAGCGGAGTCTGTCCTCGGTTCTGACCAAATGCTCTTGATATGTAGAGGTTATAACCGTCCATGACTGCTTTTATTACATTAATCGCTCTCTCGTACAAACACATTTCCGTGCATGGTTCAAATCCAACACAGATAGATTGATGGAATCTTATGATTCCGGAATTTCGACATAACGCTTGATTGGCGATCGAAGACTCCCATAGGGGTGGTGCGAGAACCAGATCTCCAGCGCTGTGACCTTGATCGATTCGATAGATGGTTCCCGCCTCTTGCATATCGTCGCGATAGACGATCAATGCAACTTGTCTCTGACAATAGATTCAATGACGCCTCTTCCGAGCCACCACAGAACCCTCCGATGAAGACGCAGGGCCCCCATTGAACTTGTAGCTGCCATAGTCTTCGAGACGATCCCCGCCGCTATCGATCGTAGTCCGTCTTTACGTCAGGCAGAACGGCTAGGAGGATTCCGTCAGTTGGCCTGATTCCAAGTCGGGGGTCCATCGGAGCAAGCATGGCGTGGATGGTCGTCGAGATCGGATAGAGGTGATCGCCATTCCAGGGGGTCCAGCTTTCCGGACGCCATCTCTCATATAGGCACCTTCACGTCGTGCCGTGTATGCCTCCATGGTTGGCCTGCTATGTTCCCATGCTCTAGTGGTCCAGCGAAGTTGAAGCCCTCAATCATGTCAGAGCGAGCAATTTGAGCGAAGTTCTTGGAGCCAGCGCGAGCAAACTCTCAGGATATGGAGCATGTAAGCCCCCTAAACATTCGGAGGACGATACCTCTGCACTTCCTCTTTCGAATGACCCTAGAATCTCTTCCTTCTCCGACTGTTATTTCGCTGGGTGCCTCTCGAATAGCCTGTCTTATTTCATTTTGACTAAGCGTTATCACTCTCTGCGTACTGGAAGAGTACACTCCCGTACTCGCTAGGAAGTCTACCGCAGCTTCGAAGGCTCGGTCGGCCATCTCTTCATCTAAGTTGAATACGGTAGGCTCCTTAGGGTGAGCCAATCTGTACTCTTTCTTGAGAGACTCCATCTTCTTGAAAAGGCCAAGGTTCCATGATTTTCATCCATCTTCGGACCTGTTCTTGCTCTGTTTGTGACCTCTAGAAGATCAATCAAAGCTCTCTTGTTCCACAGAGGAGCTCACAGACCGTTGATATACGCATTCCGAGGTACATGTGTTCGACTCGCTCTTCTTACAAGTTGACCAGAGGTTGGAGCACTGAAACGTGGTTCTCAAGCCAAGTTCATCGTGGGAGATTTAATTAAATTCTGATTTGTTGGTGAGCCAAGCCACAGATATATTAGATAAGATAAGGTTCCTCGTACTGTGGAGAAGAGCTTTTGGGTGGAGCGAAGCTCGAAATCTTAACCAACGATTAGATCTATCCCATTCATCAGTCCAGCCTTAAGGTTCTTGCAAATACTGGTGTTAGAGTCTACTAGCCTTCGGCGGTCGACTACTTTAGAGCCGCAGGTGCGCAAGTGGACTATGATATAAAATTGTCAAGATTCCTCCGACATGTCGTGGAAGAGAGCATTAAGAAAGCACCCAGACAGTTCACGCTCTTCTGAGAGGATCCCTCGTCATAATGTGAAGGTGGATCAAGAGAAAGTCTACTTCGGTCTGATGATAGGTCGCATTAACATCATTCACTTGGACTCTGGTCAAAAAAGGCCAACCACGCTGGACGACGTGGCAAGACTCACTAGGCTCTGAGTGCCCTTGAAAATTATAAGCTACCTCACAGTGGCGTCATGATGCCCCATATAGAGGGCTTAGCAGATGAAATCTGCCATGCACACGCCTACCTGACGAGCACCAAGAACTCTGAGAAGGTTGTGAAAGGGACAGGGCGTGATGGCAAGGGGCTAGGGACTGCATCAGGATGGCTTGCGCTGTAGCAGACTGCGACAGGGAGGAGCTCAGACGGAAACCCAACATGTTCACGACTACAATACTGTTTCCCCCCTTCAACTTCAGAAAGGTCAAACGGAGGGTCTCATAGAATATGAAAGAACGGACTACCTGTTGACGTCACGGCGGAAGTTCAGGCTGGAGCAACTGCTCCGATAACCCTTTCAGGGTCATTAGTTGTCCAGAACTGTGAGATTCTGAGTGGCATTACTCTTGCTCAGCCCGTCAATCCGGGGACACCGGTATTCTACGGCACGGCAGGCACGATTACGGATATGCGATCCGGAATAATAGCGAAGGGCGCTCCTGAGGCTGGCCTCTTCAACGTGGCTACTGCCCAGTGGCACGATATTATCGGATCCCTTCTTCGGAACCGCATCTGACACCGAATCGAAGGTTCTTGATTTTCAAGCCGGGTACGAAAAGGCGATCACCTTGCTAATGGCCGCACTTGCCGGCGTGAACTACATTTGGTATCCTGGAACCATAGAATATGCCTTGACTGTTAGCTACGAAGTTTAGTTACCGACCATGAGATTTGTGGAATGGCCTATCGTGCTTGTGCAGGAATCGACGTCACTGAGGATACGCTTGCGACTAATCTGATTGGGGCTGTGGGCCCAGGCGGAAGCTTCCGAGGGCAGAAGCAGACAATGGATCATTTAGCAGAACAATTCTTTCCGAAACTCAGTGATAGAAGCGAGAGAAGAGTGGCAGGCTGCAGGTGGAAAGAGACGAGAGACATGGCTAAGGAGGAAGCAAAACTAATCCTGCGAGAGCACGAGCCAATTCCTCTCTAGGAAGAAATTGAAACCGAATTGACCCGTATCGGAAGGAGATTGAGCAAAGGGAATTAGGAAGATAACTGAATGCAATACTAGGTGGTCATAGAATGCCCGGCGTCGAGTTCACCTATCTCTCCCAGGAAGACGTGATAGAGGCTGGAGGACTTGATATGAAGAAGGCTATGGATTCTATAGAGAAGGCCTTCCGCCTATTGAACGAGGGCAAAGTTGTGATCCCTTCCAAGATCGTGATGGTTCTTCCTCCTGGAGAAGAGGCATCGTGGCAGAATCAATGGGTTAGCGGCGCACCTCGGTGGGGGGTGGGAAGCTGCAGGAATAAAGTGGATCTCGGGATTCCCTAAGAATCCGAGCCAGCGCAACCTTCCCCGAGCCCACGCATTGACCGCACCGAGCTACACCAGTTCAGGAGTGCCCTTAGCCGCGACGGGGATGGGGACGCTGTCTAGTGTGATTTGTACTGGGGCTGTTGGAGGGGTCGGGGCGCAGTATTTTGCCAGACCGGACTCGGAGAGTGTTGCCATGATTGGCCTAGGCGTTCAGGCCAGGACACAGGCAATGGCTCTGAGGAAGTGTTGCCTACCTTAAGGAGATTCTTGGTTCCGATATCGCGAAGGAGAGAGGCTTGAAGACAGTTAGAAGAATATCTAGGACAAATACCGGCATCTCTGGCAGAGTTTGTCTGACACAGCAGTGTACGCTGTGAAGGACGCAGACGTCATAACCACAGTCACGCTTGCAGATGAACCCATCGTGAAGCTAACCCGCACGGGTAAGAAGTAGCGGAAGCTGCTTTTGATTCACGTCGGCTCGTACGTGGAGGAGGAGTATGCAGTTGTTCTTGGCTCTAGCAAAATAGTTGTTGATGATTGGGGAAACGGTCAAGCATAGAAAGATGCTGATCCTGGCGAGAATGTATGATGAGGGTGTGCTCGAAGATCATCAAGATCAGCGCAAATCTAGATGAGATAATAGCCGGAAAGAAACCGGGCAGAACAAGTGAACACGAGAGAGTGTTCTCTGGACCTATTGGGATGGCTCACGAGGATATTGCAGTTGCCTCAGCAGTGTATGAAGAAGCCATACGAAAGGGAATCGGCCTCGAAGCTCAATTTTTGGAAGAAACCCCTCTGGGTTTTACAATGCAATTTTTATTAGTATGACACCTGAAACGTTGAAAGCATCGAGAAAGAATTTGCCGATTAAAGCCAAATCGTTCTATGCGTTAGCGTAGTGAAACGATAGAGGTGGACTGGAACTGGAAACGCAACCTCCGCCAGTTGGCGACATCTGTTCACGCCAGCCCAGAGCGAAGGATTACCTTCGAGCCTTGAGTGCTGCTTTTCCGAGGAAGGTTGCTCTACTGCCAAGCTCCAGCTCGATCTTCAAGAGCCTATTGGCTGCGTCATCCATCCCGCCGTCGTCCATGTGTCCGGTGTTCAATCCAACTGCATAATCTGCTATATCTGATCCTTCACCTCTGCTGCTGCAAGGCATGACTCCATAGTTGTTGCTGTAAGCTAGCTGCACAGCTTCGAATGCTTCGGTTATGGTTCCGATTTGGTTTACTTTCAGTTTGATTGCATTGCACGCTCCGACTTCTATTCCTCGACGGAGGCGTTCGGCGCTTGTGGTGAAGAGATCGTCGCCGACGATTTCAATCCCAAGCTTCTTGGTGAGGATTGCGTGTCCTTCATAATCTTCTTCATCAAGTGGATCCTCGATGATAAGGAACGGGTATGCTGCGACTGCATTCTCGTACAACTCAATCAACTCAGCCTTTGTCTTTTCACCCTTTGAGAAGATACCAACGAAAGTGTCCTTGTTTTCGTCATAATATGTGCCGGCGCCAGCGTCCATCTGTATGGCAACTTTCTTATTATATCCTAGTTCCTCGATAGCTTCTGTTATCGTATCCCATAACTCGCGATCATCTTCGATTTTCCTAGGAGGAATAGTTGGCATCTCCTTGAATGATTTTCCTATGTCCAAATCATACTTCTTCCGAATAATTTTCCAGAGTTCTCTTCGAATTTCCCAACATGCATACGAAGCGTCAGAGAACGAGTGAAAGCCGTAAGGGAGGAATGCGTAATTCGGCTTACCACCTGACCGGTCTCCTCCTCCATATCGTTCGCTGCCACAGAGCGCTACGACATTCGGAACAGGGAGGATTCGGGCGTCAACTCCTCCGATGTGTTGATATAAGGAGACGCCGAGGCTGTCGGCTGCTGCTTTGAGGGCAGCTGCGGAAACGCTGGCAATTGCGTTTCCACCTAGCCTGGACTTGTTAGATGTTCCGTCAAGTTTGATCATTGCCTGATCAATGATACCTTGACTATTGACATTCAAACCTCTTATTGCTGGACCTATGATCGAATTTACATTGTTAACTGCCGTCTTAACTCCGAGTCCTCCCCACCGAGAACCGCCATCATAGATGAAGGCTGTTTCGTGTTTACCAACGGACGTGCCTGCTGTGGCAATGGCTATTCCGATGGCTCCATTCTCTGTGACTGTTGTTGTTTCAACGCCAGGATGGCCACGGGCAGAAATCACTTCTCTTGCGAAGACGGTTCGAATCCTATCTGTCATCTTTGATTTCTCGACCGATTCAATACTAATGTAGCTCCAGATCATCTAGACTTATGCCTCTGCTCGCTATTATGCCATCGCCTAGCACGCGATAAAATGTGAGATGAATTATGCTTTCTTAACTCCTCGGCGATGTTCAGGTTATTTTTCTCGGCCATACGGACTGTGTAGCCATCCACGATTCCCCCCGAAAAACAAGGAAGATTTTCGGATCCGGTCATGAACTGGTAGCCTGGACCATCCGTCCCATCAGAATCTAAGGCCCCAACTACAATGTTATTGCTGCCCGCTATCTCTAGTGCTGCTGATAGAGCAAATTCCTGGTTCCGTCCGCCAACGCCCTTCTCTCTTCCGACTGTAACGCGCATTTCACCACCCGTTATGAGAACGCAAGGCGGGTTGACCGGTTCACCGTTAACCTCAATGTTTCTTGCTATTTGGGCTATTATTTTGCCGGCTTCCTGAGCCTGTGCGTGCAGCAAGTCCGTGAGAATTATCGGTGTCAAGTTCAACTCCAACGCCTTTCGCTTCGTTCCCTCTAACATAGCTCTTCTTGGCAGAACTGAAAAGATGCGGAAAGACGTCTTCCTGAAATCGTCTGCCTTCGCCGTTTCGTATTGATCCTCTGCTTTAGTTAGATGGAGTTTAATTGATGAAGGGGCTTCTTCCCAAAAGTCCCACTTCCGGAGTATCGAAACGGCGTCCGCGAAGTTGTATTGTCAGGAAGAGCATGGAGCCACACATTTCGCTTAAGGAGTTTTTCATAATCCACCTGCACACTCCCAGACAGATCCCACGCGATAATGTGGATCATCGTTGCTGGATGAATTTGCTGGAGAAATCGTCCCCCTTTTAGAAGATCAATGTGATTTCTTACAATGTTAAGATCGATCGTCGGAGCTCCACGTTCGATTTGCATTGTATAAGTCAGCTTTCTAACATCATCAAGACTTATTCCATGAGGAGGTAGGGTCAACAGTGAAGAACCACCGTTCCCACTTATCGTGAAAACCAAATCTCCCTGCTTAGTTTCCTTGGCTAGCTGAAGAATTCTCTCGGAACCTTTCAAGCAGTCCTCGTCTGGAACTGGGTGCCCCCCTTCAGTTACCTCGATTTTCTTCAGAGTCTGTCATCGCCTTTCTTTGCAATCACATGTCCTGCCGTTAATCTTTCTCCAAGCACATCCTCTATTGCTTTCGCGAATACCTTGAATCCCCTTGGCAGCGCCTAACACGTAAATGTCGCCCAGTTCTGAGAGCCTGAATATCTCTTTAGGCTCCTTCGGGTCCCCTGGAATAGCAAGCTCTTTGCAGCCGACAATCAGATTCCCTGCATCTATTCGGATCAGCTTCCGTGTGTTGTTATAGGGATCAGCCGCTTCAAGTCCAGCTTCGAGCATTGCAATAACTTGGCTCCGACCAGAGACGTTACCCCTGGAGACAAGATTCGACGTGTTCTGAATTCTCATCAACTACCCGGCATATAATTAATTCAGATATCCAATGATTTCAATATTCACTGAAATGTGGTTTCAGGTAAATGATTCTGTTCGAGTAAACTCGAGAACGCTGAGGCTTTGGAAAATCTTCGATGGGTACCTGTCGAAGTTCAGTTGGAACGGTCAGTGATCATGGCCTCTGGATCGTGAGAAGGTAGACACTGCGTTTTCGTCGATTTCGATACCGAGACCAGGCTCCTGAGGAACGACCAAGCAGCCGTCCTTACGAAACTCGAGTGGTCGCTTCAGCAACGGATCGTGGATCTGATCTATTGCTGGCATGTCGATACAGCATTCTATGAACGGACAGTTGGGAGTTGAACCAGCTAATTGCAGCCCTGCTGCCAATTTGATTCCCGTACCCCACGTGTGGGGAACAAACAACTTGTATTTGGACTCAGCTAGAGCCGCGATCTTCCTGCACTGCAAAACTCCGCCTGACTGCGCTGGATCAGGTTGGAGCACGTCAAAGCAACCGCGATCTAGAAATTCGCGGAATCTATGAAGGCCGTGTTCATCCTCTCCTCCAGCTATCAAAATATCCACTTCTTCAGTTAATCTAGCCAAATCTCCAAGCGCTTCGTGGTGAAGAGGTTCCTCCAACCAGTAAACGTCCAGTTTCTCCAGCTCCCTAGCCATCTTCAACGCTGTTTATACGACCACGTGGGACCAGCGAAAGTGCTGGACTGATTAGCATCAACCAATATTGCCATATCGTTTCCAACGGCATTCCTCACCGCCCTTACAACTGCAATGTCGTCGTGCGGATCTTCTCTGTGCAATCGAATCTTGATTGCTGTGAATCCCATCTCGAGAAATTTCAAAGCGTCAGCGGAGTGCTGCTCAGGCGTTTTCATGGTTCCCGTGCTTGCGTAGGCTTTCACTCGATCTTGAAAGCCACCAAGTAGCTTGGAAATTGGTTTACCACAGTTTTTACCAATGATGTCCCATAGGGCGATTTCAATCCCCCAAAGGGGCAGCGTGTTGTAGCTGTAGGTTATGCCCGATAGAATTCTGATAACTCTTTCAATATTAAAAAGATCTGTGCCGATGAGAAGATTCCTGACCACTTGCGACTCTCCAACCAACTTGACCTCTGGCCCGAGGGAGGATTGTGATCCATAACCCATTGTTCCGTCCTCTGCACGTACTCTAACTAGAGTTGAGGTCGCGTAGTGCACTGTTGAATTAGGCCACCAAGCGGGTCTATATGAACCTGAAAGCGGTATTTCTACGGGTATGAATTCTATGTCCGCGATCTTCAATGACATGGAATTCCAAGTCCGCAATCTCACAAATAATCTTGGCGATGTCATCAGTTGATTGTTCCTTAGACACCTCACTTAGATTAAGCGCTTAGCTCCGTTAAACTTCCAGCAAAGGCCGCTGAGTTCATTTCAAATACTACTAATAGCTATCTTGAATTCGATGCATTGGATTTCCTCTGTAACGTGCACAGAACTCGTGCTGGAAGCTACAGGTTTGATTGCCTTAGTGCACGTTAGGTGCGCTACAAAAAGCCATAAATGCAATTCTCCTCTGAACCGTGATGGCACCAGGTTCTATTGCAGAAGAATTTAGAGTCAATCTGCGATTGATCCTTTGAATAATGCTCTTCTCTGTCTACTCGTTATTCATCTCAGCACACCACAAAATCACATTTTGCTCGTAGTTGTGCTTGTCTTGTTCTTCCAACGATCAGCGCTCTATTGCCGTGAACGTGAATACATGTTGCAACAAAACCTGCATTACTCAGCCACCGCAGAAGTTCCCCAAGACTGGCTGGGTCGTCGCCTTTTTCTCTCAATATCTGAGCATGCTCGGGATAGGTTGATCCCTCATCAATCGTCGTTTCGTGAACGATTTCAAGACGATTCCATACGATGCGAAACTGGTCAAAGAGTTCACGAGAATCGACTCTTATTCGGTCAAGGATGTAGACGACTCCAAGTGGGTCTAACATACCGTGAATTCTCCCAAAAAGTGTTTCTTGATGGTGTGGGAAACATTGTGAAGTGTCTGTACACTAATTACCATTCCGAAAGAACTTTCAGGAAACTTAACACTTTCAATATCACCAAGATCTGCCTGTATCAGCTGCACTGCGTTGACCAAGGCTGCAATCTTTCAGCAGCTAAATCCAACATGGCTTGAGAAGAATCAACGCCAACCACTCGTACTCCTGAAATCTTCTTGAATATCATTTCCTCTACGATGCCTGACCCACACCCAAGATCCAGTATTGGCCTGCCAGCCCGATAAGTTTCTTTCAATAATGCTAACAGAATTTCGAGCTGTTCCTCCCTTGTAGGATTTCCTCGGAGGGGTTCACGAGTCCATTCAGCGGCGAAACTCGATCTTCCCAATCATCAGGCAAAATACTCCGTCCCTTAACACACTTCGACGTGCTTCTCCCAGTAAACTTATGGGACAGTTGCGGTAATTATTCTCAACCTTGTGGTGGTACGCGCCCTAAGAGCACGTCCCTGCAATGTTTTAACGAGGAAACCCGATCTTGAAATGAGAATTCTTGGCCATTTGGATTTAATTCATTGTTCTAATCATCCCTTCAACGTGTCCTTGTCTCCACGGATAGCCGCATTGAGGAAGTGCGACTAGATGTTCTAAGTTTACGGTCCAATCAGAGACAGTTCCCATGTTCCATGCATCGTACACACACCTGCTTTCATTCAACCCGAAGCCTACACTCGCTCTTCGAAGGTAGATTTTGCCATCGTCATACTTGGTGACATCAAATGTGAAAAGGGCTTTACATAACCAGTATGATAATGACGGAATTGATTATATGGTGAATTCGGTTGAATGAACGGAACTTACTGATGATTCCTGGACCAACGAATGTCGATCCAAGTGTGCTTCGTTGCTTGGCATGTCCCCCATTGTCTCATGTCAGTAGCGAATTTGCTGCTATTCTAAGAGAGACTATCGCAAAGCTTGAGAAGATCTATCAGACTCGGGGTGTTGTGCTACCGGTAGCTGGGACCGGAACTTTAGCCGCTGAGATTGCGTTGGCGAACATTCTGGAACCAGGAGACAGGGTACTGGCTATTTCCGGAGGCTATTTCGGAGATAGGTTAGCAGACATGGCAACTGTGCTCGACGCATCTGTCGATAAGATGCAGATTCAACGGGGAGCAGTGGCGGACGTATATGAAGTCGAGCGGAGGCTATCTGCAGATCATTACAAAGCCGTGTTGGCAGTCCACGTAGACACTTCAACTGGTGCAGCAAACCCGGTCAAGCAGATAGCAGCGGCCGCTAAGTCGAACAACGCGCTGTTTGTGCTCGATGCTGTATGCTCCCTCGCAGGTATGCCGGTAGCAATGGATGCTTGGGGAATCGATGTGTGTTTTGCTGGTTCTCAAAAAGCATTAGCAGTACCTCCTGGATTAGCTATCGTTGCGTTCGGGACTTCAGCCATGAGAATCCGGGAGAATCGCAAGAGCTCTATGGCTACGTACTACGGAGACGTCAAACGTTGGCTCCCCGTGCTTCAGGATCCAACGACTTACTTCGCCACTCATCCTGTGAATATGATTTATGCGCTGAACCGAAGTTGTGAGATGATTCTGAATGAGGGATTGGAGAATAGATTCAAACGTCATGCTCGATTTGCAAACGCGTCTGCGGAGCCGTGCAGTCGATGGGTTTGAAGCTTCTATGCAAAGAAACAGAATCCGCAAACACTATGACCGTTGTTTACTACCCAAACGGCGTTGATGATGTTCGTTTCAGAAAATCTATGGCAGAATCTGGAATTGTTGTAGCTGGTGGGCTTGGACCGTTGAAGGGCAAAACATTCAGAGTTGGCCACATGGGCAATATAGACAAAAATGATCTGCTGGCTACGATCTCAGCGATTGAGGGAGCACTCTCAGACAGAATTACAGTTTTACTCAAGGGGCAGGCGTGGCAGCCGCTAATCGACTACTGTAGAACCATATACTCAGATTGAATCGATGATTTCCGCAATCATCCTCAAAGAGTCCAGTTCATGCTTGTAGGGAACAAATCCCAGAATGATGTGAGTTGCTCCTTCCTTCACATACTCCCGTATTGTTTCGACGCACCGCTTCTGGCTTCCGACGATCCAATTCTCTTTCCCTCGGTTCAGCTTTGTGGCTTTTGACTGAGCCGACGAGTCGTCTTCGTCTACGCACGCCATGAAGTCGAGCTGCAAAATCCAAAGTTGTCTTACCGACTGATTCTCCGCTGGTACGAATCTTACTTATGCCTGACGAAAAAGTTTCAACACTCGGGCACCACGCAAGCCAACCATCTCCGTACTTCGCAACTCGGTGGAATGTTTTTTCCGATCTACCGCCCAACCAGATCCGAGGATTCTGCTTTGGCTTCGGACCTGTGACCACGTTCTTCAAACGAAAATGCTTGCCTTCAAAACTCACACTTGGCCTACTCCAAAGCAGTTTCAGTAACTGAATTTCTTCTTCCTGAATCTCTCCGCGTTGACTGAATGCGACCGCTGAGGCGTCGAATTCGGGTTTGTACCAGCCTACACCTATCCCAAGAATCAGACGCCCATTCGACGCATTGTCAATAGTCGAGAGCATATTTGACAGGAGTAAAGGATGTCTCAAAGGAAGAAGAATGGAAGTGCCTAAGCTTACTCGATCAGTTACGCTACTTAAGGCGGCAAGTGTCGTCAGCGGCTCATAGATATTCTGCGGTCCTAATGATTCTGGGTAAACTGCGTGGTCCGCAACCCAGAGTGAATCAAATCCAAGCTTTTCAGCTTCGACGGCTAGATTCTTGACGTACGAAAAAGGGATATCATCGAACCCTCCATTGGGAAGATGGACTCCGAATCGAACTCTCGACATTCTTAGAACCATCTAGGTTTTCTTAGTGAATTCACAATCAAACGCTTGGTTTCTAAGCGTTGCGGTTTTATAATAACTCTAGTTGGGTATCCGCGTGGTTTCGGTTAAGTATATGCATAACTTGTCGTTCTGATGAATACTAATGTCGCCTAAGATACTACTAGTCGACCGCATGTATCTCAACAAGAATACACTGGGCAGGCTACACAATGTAGGCACAGTCGAATACTCGAAATCGACAACCGAGGACGGACTTCTCAGTGAAGTGACTGATACACACGTAATAATAGTTGAAGGCAGACAGATAACTGAACGAGTCATTAGACAGGCGAAACAACTCAAGGGCATAGTGACGTTGACTGTTGGATATGACCACATCGATGTCAAAGCGGCCTCGAAACACTTCGTCTATGTCGCGAATTGTAGGGGAGCGAACGCAGAAGCCGTGGCGGAGATGACTTTCTTCAAAATCCTTGATTTAGCAAGAAGAGGCGTGAGGGCACACTTAATGATGAAAGAAAGAAAATGGACAGTAACAGGCAGCGGAGATAACCCAGAATGGCTATTGGGGTTTGACCTCTTCGGAAAAACCATAGGCATAATCGGATTCGGTGAAATCGGTAAACGTATTGCACGCATTGCACGTGGCTTTAGGATGACAATTCTAGTCAACGATCCCTACATCGACTTACGAGCAGCGCACAAGAAGGTGCCAGATCTGTAGAACTAGCAGACCTCATACGTGAATCTGACATCATAACCATTCATGTTCCCTTAACCCCCGCAACGAAAGAGTTCTTCGGTGGAAAAGAATTCCGAATGATGAAGAAATCAGCAATTTTCATCAACACCTCCCGAGGTTGTGTTATCGACGAAGCAGCTATGACAGATGCACTGAAGAACGGTAGGATTGCAGGCTTAGGACTCGATGTTTTCAGCGAGGAGCCACTACCAGCCGATAACGAACTGCTCAAACTTGAGAATACATCTCTGTCCCCCCATGTGGCAGGAAACACTAAAGAAGCGAATGACGCATGCGCCGATGAAGTCTCGGCAAATGTTGAAATGATTCTCAGCGGGTACATCCCTAGAAAGCGGTCAACTTGAACGAGATAATGACTGCTGTGCTTGGCAAGAGCCCAACTTAAGCGGCGAGTCGTTCGCGATCGAAATTACGTTTTGTCTTTTCACGTCTGCAATCCGATGATCTTACGAGCTTCTGATGGGTCTGCACTTTCGCGACCGAGTTCTTTTCCAATCCTCTTTATTCTTGAGACAAGTTCCGACGTGTTTTTTGCCAGGACGCCTGGAGTATAGTATGGATTATCCTCGTAGCCGACCCTAACATTACCGCCTAGAAGTATCGCCATAGTTGCCACTTGGGTTTGTTCATGATCCATAGTGCTGACAGTGCACATTGATCCTTCGGGGACACTCTTGAATCGGTACATGACTTCCTCTATGGTCGGAGGAGTCCAAGCTCCCCCTGGCCAACCGAAGAACATACTTAGGAAATATGGCTTATCGAGAAGACCCTTTTCTATGAGAAACCGGAGATTCCAGTTTGACCCCTGATGCCATTGCTCGAATTCCGGTTTTATTCGCAATTTCCTGCATAGTTGCGCATACTCGACAAGTTCCTCTTGAGTGTGGAACAGGCGGAGCTTCATTTCAGGGAAGTATTCATCATGGTGGTTCAGTATGATTGACAACATCTCGGGTTTGATCTCAAGGAGTTCCATTCTCTGTTCAAGCGTCAAGCCTGATAAGCCCATCTGAAATATGATATCGCATTTATCCCTGATGAGATCAAACGTTTTCTGGTAGAATTCCCTACTCCATTTGTCTTTGCCGTGGACGTGTGCGATACTGGCTCCCGCTTCGTATGCTTGGAAGACTTCTTCAGCGTATTCTTCAGGAGTCGCCGGCCAACTTCGGGCCTTAGGATAAATCCATGAAGGCGCAACCGTTACGGTAATTATTAGTTTCGAATTCGTCATTAAATTACACTTGAAGCCGATGGGATGATCTACTACAAATATGTTTGGAATGGTTTCGCATGCAGACTACACTTCCACTTCTCTGCCAAGTTTGGAAGATTCATAGGCTTTCAATGCGATCTGAATCGATCTCAAACCGTCTTTTCCCGTTACTAGCGGTTGTCTGTTGTTTGCGATGCAGGAGATGAAATCTTGCACCTCAGCTCGTATTGAGGCCATCTTCCAACTCATGGCTGAATGTTCGAAGAACGGTTCTTCCCAGCTAACGTTGCCATAATCTCCCCACCATTCATTCGGGTCGGAGGATCGTCTCTTCACACTGAATAGTTGGACTGGGTGCTCCGGAGCATATCTACGGTGATGGAACCTTCAGTCCCGTACAGCTCGAGACGCTCAGTCCATGGAGCTTGTGTAGTGTTAGTTAGCCCAAACGATGCAATTGTGTCTCCCTTGATTCTTAGAATTCCTGTGGCGTTGTCTTCAACGTCAACTGGAAGGTTCTTGAGAAATCTAGTTGTAAAAGCAAAGACCGATATCACTTGGCCAATCATCCATTCAACAAGATAGTATGAGTGCACGCCGGCATCGAACAGAACGCCTCCGCCAGCCTGGGATACTTTTCCAGTCCAGCTGTTGTGTCTGAGAGTCGTTTGATTTCGCTTCCGCCAACGAAGGTTCTGGCGAATCCGATTTGCCCTATGACTCCGTGATCCAACAATCTTCTAACGGTTTGATATGCCTTGACAAATCTAGTGTTCTCAGCCACCATAAGGATGACATTGTTTTCGTCTGCCTTCCGGATAGCCCTCAGCTTCGTCGACACTAGTAGCAATTGGCTTTTCGACGATGACATGTTTACCAGCTTCCAATGCTGCAAGCGCCACCCTGCCGTGAAGGTAATGTGGAAGGCAAACATCAACTGCATCGACGTTTGGATCGGCCAAAAGATCCTCGTATTTAGTGTAGGCCTTCGCATGACATCTTGATGAGAGCGTGGCCAAAGATGTTTCGTTCACGTCACATAATGCGGTTACTCGTGCAGCTTCAGGAATTTCCAGATAGCCAGGTAAATGGGCCCGTCTCCCAATCCCGCCAGACCCACAATTCCCACGCCTATCTGGTTCATTGAGCTGTCCATCCTCCGTCAACAAGCCAATCTTCCCGTTAACGAAAGATGACCCATCGGAGGCGAGGAAAGCGACAACGCTAGCAATTTCCCTTGGTGAGGCCCAGCGCTGGAATGCTTCATGAGCCGTGCGTTCTCTCACGATGACCTCAGGGTCTACTTTTCGCCTTTTGGATTCTGTGGCGACGTCGGTTCGCAACATGGGAGTGTCGACGGAGCCGGGGCTGATGGAATTTACTCTTATTTTGTAAGGGGCGAGTTCCCATGCCATTGACCTTGTTAGTGCACTAATTGCACCCTTCGTTGATCCATAGATAGCATGGTAGGCCTGTCCGACATGACCTGCTACGGATGACATGTTAACTATTACTCCACCACCTTGCTTCCGCATGACTGGTATGACATACTTGCAGAATAGAAATGTGCCACCTAGATTTGTTTCAATCACCTTGTCAAACTCCTCTTTGGTTGTTTCCTCGAATGACTTTATGAGGACCACGCCAGCATTGTTCACCAGTATATCAATCCGTTCGTAGATATCGAGTATTGACCCAATGGTTGTCTTCACCTGAGATTCCACGGCGACATCACATCGTCTGTATTGACACTCCAGCCCTAGTTTCTCCAAAGTCAGGGCCAACTCCAAACCTTCTTGTGAAACATCAACTAAGACAAATTACGCTCCTTGTTCGCTAAGAACCTCCACAACTGCCCGCCCAATTCCAGAAGCCCCTCCAGTCACTACTGCTGTTTTTTCGGAGAAGGACATAGTGAATCGTTGCCGTTCAGCATTAGGTGAAAATAAAATGCTTTCGCTTGTCTTAGAATCAGTTGACCGTCTGACGTCGCATTGATGGTGAAACGCGCCATCTGACAACGATCGTTGGAATTGCATCTACGCCTATTTGCCTCTATGCGGGTTACCGTACATATATTGCACTTTTTAACGATAATCTTCCTTCAATTTTCTGACCCACAGTCGTAGCGATAATCTTCTTCGTGAGAGGTGAAATTGGTTTCGTCAAATATATCAAACCAATGCCCCCTTTCCACAGGGCCGTTTCTGTACACAACCTTCAGAAGACCATCCGATTCCGGGAACCAATTCGATAGCACCAACGTAAGACTCGAAATGGCGGATCATACGGGAACGCACGTAGACGGTCTGAATCATGTTTGTATCAACGGCAGGCACTACAACGGACTAGTTGCCCATGACATTGCTGGCACATTTGGAACATCTAAGCTCGGAATGGAAGCAACTCCCCCAATAATCACGCGAGGAATCCTAATTGACGTTTCGAAGTTGAGGGGGGTCGATGTGCTGGAAACTAACTTTGTGATATCTCCCGACGACATAGAAGCGGTTCTTGGCAAGAGTCATAATTCACTGAAGAAGGGTGACACGATACTCTTCCGAACAGGTTGGGGAAAGCTGTGGATGAATGATAACGACAAATATTCGGGAGCTGTCCCAGGAGTAGGGAAGAAGGCAGGCTGAATGGAAAAAAGGGGCGGTGGTCGTGGGGTCGGACACGTGGAATGTCGAACCAGACCCGCCAGAGAAGTCAACTGAACCAGACGTATGCCACAAATTCCTCCTTGTTAAACATGGGGTCCGACTCATAGAGAACATGTACCTAGAGGAACTTTCTAAGGACGATATCTCGGAGTTCCTGTTCGTCTGTTTGCCTCTCAAAATAAAGGGAGCAACCGGGTCGCCCGTATTTCCAATTGCTGTTGTGTAATTGTCCAGCGGAGTTATGCTCCTCAAAGCCTTTCGACTAAGAACGGCGTGTTGACTTATCTTGCTCCTTACAGATCAATTCACGGCATGAGATTATTGGTGATGGATAGACCGCGTTCTCCTTCAGTGGAAGGAACTGCCCTTTGAGAAGGTGACCGACAAGATGTTCCGGCGAATCCTTGCTGCCCAGAACTTCCAAGTTATTTCCGTAGACGCAGAAGCAGGGTGCAGTGATACCGCTGCACTCGCATGCTAATGCGGAGCAAGTTACGGTGATGCTTAAAGGTACTCTAGCGATGGTTGCTGGAGGGATTGAGTACACGTTAACTACTGACACCGTTCTATCGATTCCGAGGAATCTTCCTCATTCAGGGAAAGTATTGAAGGATTGTCAGTATGTTGACTTCTTCACTGCCCCAGTTGAGTTGTTCAAGGGAAGAGCAGAACAAGTCTAGCATGATTATCTGAATCATCTCCGGTTATCGGACATGGCCATTACGGTCTTAACTCGACATTATTGTTCGTCGAAACTTGAATTAGAAAGAGATGATTTGCATTCGAGAGCTTTAAGGGACGTCGCCGTTAACGCAAAAGGAGATTCTTGTCAGCAACCATTTTGAGTATTCTTGTTGTTAATCGTCGCTATCCTGAAATCTCCGCCGTCATCGTGTCAATACTTTGCTTTGCCTCTAGATTGAGGTCTGAGAAGCTCATTGGATACATGCCATATCGGTACGGGATCAGAGTCATAGGGCCCGTGTAATTCATCCTCTTCAGAGTCTTAAGCACCCCCCTTATGTCAATCATTCCTTTTCCAGGAAGCAGGTGTGAGTGCATCTTGTTTATCTCACGATGCTGATAGAGCCACATTTGAATCGGTCTCAATGAGTCCGCAATTTGGATTCCCATAAGGATGTCTGCCCCGTATTCAATCATGGCGCTTGCGTCAGCATCGTACTTGCCTGCTAGCACAAATGTGTGAGGTACGCAGTACAAGTATCCGACCTCTTTGCACTTGGCCTGTCGAATCATGTCCACAACCGGATCAGATTCCTCGAGGAAATCTCCCGGATGAGGCATGACAGCTATTCGTATGCCTTCCTCGCGGAGAATAGGGCTCAAATCCTTGACTGATTTCGTCCATGCCTCTTCATGATCATGATGATATATTGGTGACCCTCCCAGCTCAGCCGTTATCTGGTCGCATCCTAACGCCCTACACATCTTGATGATTTTGATGAACTGCTGCACTCCTCTTTTTCTGACTGCTTCGTACTCAGGATCGGAAGGGCTAGCAGGCATCGTACCGATGAGTCCCGAAAGTCCTAGCAGTCCCCAAGCACCAAACGTCTGCAATTCAACCGGTTCAAGACCGTTCTGATCTACTGCCTGCTTCACTGACCGAACGATATCGTCGCCGGGTACTCCTCCCATATCCAAACTCTTGCATGTGGGAGACGAGAATAGCATCGGGTGGAGACTCACGTATCTAAAACCCATTCTCCTTAGGTCTTCCAATTCCTGAATTGAATGTGCGTAGGCGGCAAGTTTCCACATTATTATCATCAGCGAATCAGGATCTCTACCTGTATTTTAGACCTCGCGTATTTCAGGTCAGCTAAAAATGTTGAGATAGAAAGTAGTCCCCAGATTCAAAATGCAATCGTCTCCGTAGTGTACCCATGCGATAGATTCTTAGCACCTGAGACTTGTTGAACTGGAAGTGGATCTAGTTTGGTCACTAAGCTAGGGTTAATTGGGCTCGGTCAAATGGGCACGCCTATTGCAAAGAGACTCCTCGGAGCAGGATATCAGCTTAATGTCTATGACGTACTCAAACCCCCACTCGAAGCACTGAAGGAAACGAGCGCTCTGCTCTCCCTATCAGCAAGCGATTTGGCACAGCGTTCTGAGATTATTTTGCTATCATTGCCGGATGGAAATGCTGTCAGAAACGTAATCTTTGGTGAGAACGGAGTTATTTTCGGTATCAAGAAAGGTGCGACAATAATAGACACTAGCACAATTGGACCAAGCGCTGCGAAGAGTATTTTCGAGTTGGCTGAGGAGAGAAGCGTTAACTACTTGGACGCACCTGTGAGCGGCGGTCCCGAGAAAGCCGTAACAGGTGAACTCTCGATAATGGTTGGGGGCTCCAAACATATATTCGAATCCTCTTTGTCAATCTTACAATCTATCGGGAACAAGATCTTCTACATGGGCGGTCCGGGATTCGGACAGGCAACCAAACTTGTGAATCAAATACTCGTCTCCCTCAATGTCGTGGCATCCTGTGAGGCACTGAACTTCGCCGCCTCCCAAGGCCTAGACATGAAACTCGTTAAGGAAGTTATTGAAGCAAGTGCAGGGGATTCTTCTATGTTCAGGAGGATCGCATCACAGATCGTTTCCAAATCATATACATCAGGTTTCCAAACATACCTGCTTCATAAAGACTTGGGACTTGCTCTAAATGCTAGACCCAAAGACAATGTTCCTCTGGTAATGAGTAGTCTCGCACGAGAGTTATTCGGAGCAAATCTTAAGCTCGGAAACGCATCATTGAATTCAGCATCACTAATCAACGTCTTAGAAAGGCTCTCCGGCCGAGATGTATGAGTACTAGATTCCAGATTCATTGAAATTCGTTAAATATTCGATACTGCTCTTCATCCGACAAGAAATCTAGGTGAGTTGATTGCCCATCAAAGTTAGCGGCTGTACATTAGGGTACGTGCGTACGACTACGGTGGAAGACGCGATAAAGAGAATCGCTCAGATCGGTTTTGAAGGAGTCGATCTCTATACCGGGGGACCGCACATCTGGCCTACCGACTATTCAAAAGAGGAACGAAAGGCTGTTCGGGAGCTCATAGCAAAGCATGGCCTTAGGCTAACAGGCTTCGCCGTCGCCGGAGGTCTTCTGGGCCTCCAGTATAACTTCGGGTTTCCTAGGCCGAGCATCCGCAAACTAACTTTGCAATACTATCTTGATAACATTGATCTTGCCCACGAATTGGGGTGTCCTCTTTTCAATGTTTTAACCGGGAACGAAACATTCGGGACCTCTCAGAGAGCAAGCAAGAAAATGGACTATGGACGCTCTGCATGAGCTTGTTGCCGCGGCTGAAAAAGAAGAACGTAATTTTGGGGTTGCACCCGCAATACATCGCAGAAAGCCCTCTCATGCTCACCGTTGACGACGCTTTGGAGATCATAAAAGAGCTAGGCTCTAAGTTCGTGAAGGTTATTTACGATACTGCACAACAGAATATTACTTACCGCAATTTCATGGATGACATTAGAAAATGCGGAAGCAACCTAGCCTATGTTCATGCTGCAGACAACGACGGTATCCGCTGGACACACGACGCTGTAGGTCAAGGAACAGTCGACTGGGAAGGAATCGTTAGAGCGCTAAAGGAAATAGGTTTCGATGGATACATATGCGTGCAATCTTGGTCTGATCTTCCAAACGACGTTGATTCAGTAATGCGCGAATCAAAAGTGTACTTGGAGCAACTACTCAAGAAGATTGGTTGAGCCCAGGCGTCAGTAACAGAGTGCACTTCGATGAGAAACTGGAAGTACGCTTTCATACCGTACTTTACGAAATCAGCAGATGAAGCAATTGACATCTTGAAGCGGGCCGGTTATGATGGTGTCGAATGGAATTTGCAGCTTCATTTTGAGACCCCAGATAAGCTGAAACCTTTAGCCATGAAGACTCAGAACACGGTTTGGAAATCCCAAACATTATGGCCTCACAGGATCTTGTGACCCCTGATGACAAGCTGAGAGACCAGAGAGTATCGCTCATAAAAGAAATCATAAACGCGGCGAAAGAAGCATCCATCGAAAAGATTAACCTCTTCACTGGACCCGCAGAATGGGGCTCAAACGTAGCGAAGATCGGTCGAGACATATCTGAAGAGAAAGCCTGGTCAGTCGTTGTAGACGCCTTTTCAGGCATAATAGAAGAAGCCGAGAAATGCTCTGTGACTATTACTGTTGAAGCAGCCTTCGGAATGCTAGTGCGTGACTACTACACCTTGCGGGAATTCTTGAATTACTTCAGCTCAAAGCAATTAGCCGTGAATATGGATCCGTCGCACCTTGCTTTGTACGGCAACGATCCCGCATGGGCGGTCAAAAGATTGGGAAGTCTGATTCAGCACGTACACATGAAAGACGTCATAGGCAAACCTGGTCCGCTTATGGAGACATTCATGTTTCCAATGCTAGGCGAAGGAATCATCGATTGGAGAAGATTCATGGAAGCCTTGAAAGAAATTGACTACAAAGGTTTCCTCTCGGTTGAGTTCGAGTCAGACAATTATCTGAAGAATATATGGTGCGGTGACTGGTCCAAGGCCACGTTCGCCGCAAAGGAGCAGTGGACAGCCTCACAACTTTACAGTAGGGCCAAACCTTTTTTTGAATGACTTGCTCTAGTCCGACCCCGCAAACATTCTGTTCACACGTTTACAGTAACGCCTTTCATCGCTGACTCATAGCATGCTAACACTATCTGGATGATCCTTCTCCCTTCCTCACCGGTAACCGGTGGCTTTGTATCGTTTAGGATGCATTCAACGAAGTGCGGAATGAGTTTGTCTCCTCCTGGCCAGAGGTTTGGATAGTCCGCCTCCACTTCGTATGGGTTGCTTTCTTCCGGGCGTAAGCCTTTGCTCTTGTGTAGGCTATCCAGCGTCTTTCTTTGTAGAATTGAATCGGTGGAGCTGGAATTATCTGATCTTCTGCTCCGTTTATGATTATCATGCCTTCGCCTCCGATGATTTCGGTACGATCGTCCCATAATGGAGAGGGTCCGCCGCGGCATCACCGGCAAGGCAACCGTAACTGCCGTTTAGAAAATTCATTGAAACTAAGGCTATATCTTCACCTAGAAGGTCGGGCTTCGTCTTGCCCATTTCACAGGAGACTTTGCTGATTTCCCCATCAGATATCTTGAGAGGTAGAGCCTGTGAACGCCCGCTTCAAATAACCAGCCGCCCCCAGTTTTGGGGTCAGCTCTCCAACCCTTCATTGGAGAGCCGGAATGTAGTCTTGTTACAAGCATTATGGGTTTTCCGATCTCTGCGTCAACCAATCGCTTTGCTTCGTTGTGGGGAGGATAGAAAAGCTGGTTGTGCGCAACCATGAGTTTCACGCTGTGTCTCCTTGCCGCAGAGATCATTTCGTCCATTCTCGTAAAGTTAGCGCCATGGGCTTTTCGACGAGCAAATGTTTCCCAGCCTCCGCAGCTGCAATAGCAGCTTGGGCGTGAAGATTGACCGGCAGGCAAATGTCAACTGCGTCAACCCGTTTGTCGCGGAGTAAGTCTTCGTACTTTGTGTAGCTCGCCTGAGCGCCGTAGAGAATCTTCTTCCGCTCGACCAAAGCGCTATCCTTGTCCGCTACGGCCACAATTGGCGTGCTTTCCGAAAGCTTGTAGGCGTCCGCATGGGGATTGGCGTGTTCGCCCGTTCCAATCATTCCGATTCCTATCGGTTTTGGCTGTGTTCCAAATCCGTTCAGGGTTGCAACGAAACTGCGAATCACTATGATAAGTACATTGAGCTGTTACCAAGAAATCCGGTTTAGGATATCTCGCTGTTTCTTAGCCATTTCGAATGCGAGTTCATAGACAACTATCTGGAATAGAATTTCCTAAACCCACCGCACTTCTGTGCCCTTATTGTCTAGAGCGGTAACCTTCTTGCGCCATGTGCTGGTTCATGTCGAATTCATTCAAAGTAATCTGATTTCAGGTCTCTCAACTTGTGCATAGTTTTATTTCGAAGGCAGCCCTTTGTGCGTGATTGGTTGATGCCAAAATGCCGAAGCCTAAGCTTGGTTTGCTTGGTTGTGGGTTCATTGCTCAATGGGGCGCCACTCAGGCCATATACCAGCAATTAGAGCAGTTCCAGAGGCAGAGCTCGTAATGGTTTGTGACGTGAGCGAAGAGGCCTGCGAAGAGAGTTGCTGAATCTCTAAAGGTCCCGTATACTATCGACCGTCAAGAATTACTCGAAAGAAAAGACATCGACGCAGTCATAGTAGCTGTACCTCACAAGTATCATAAGGAAATAACTATCGATGTGTGTAATTCCGGAAAACACGTTCTATGCGAGAAGCCTTTGGCGATGACGGTCAAAGAGGTCGATGAAATGAGCACAGTGGCGGAAGAGAACTGTGTGGTATTGATGACGGCGGAGAATTACCTTTTCGATCCAGGCGTACAGCTCATCATGCGTTTTATCGACGACGGCCTTCTTGGCAAGCTTCAATCCATAGAGCTTGAGGAAATCGGTTATTGGAACATGCCGGATTCGAATTCGTACTTGGGCCATACTTGGAGATCAACAAGTGAAATGGCGGGCGGGGGCGTTCTATTAGATAGTGGAGTTCATCTTACCGCTTTAGCTGCGCGTTTCGGAGGAGACGTGGTTGGAGTGACTGGTAAGATGGCGACCTTTTACCGCGTACTGAATGGTAAGGAAAACAGACGTTGAAGACGAGGGAGTTGCTGTCCTGGAACATAGAGGAGGAGCGTTAAGTATGATCCACGTGAGCGGAGTCAACAGATTCCCATACCACAAGGTCGAAATTCAAGGAGATAAGGGTAGCGTACAATATCATGACATTTTCGGCAAGCCAGACCTGAGAATATCCGGCTTCAAATATTCTCTTCCGAGCCTTCCATTGGAGTTCCCGTCAGTGGAATCTACGAAAACGAGCTGAAACACTTCATTGAATGCGTGATTCAGAACAAGAGACCGATGACGGACAGTAATGTAGGGCGTCAGTCCTTACAACTCGTATTGAAGGCATACGAATCCTCGGAAAGAAAGCAACGTATAACGCTCTAGCCCAGATCATAACTATGTGACTTCTTCGAAACTGAGACGTTAAGAGCTGCTCGCCTAGAGAACTATCGATTCTCCCACGCAGCCAGCATTCGACTAAATAAATCTGGAATATGAAACAGCCGTGTCGCTCCATTCAAGATCTTACGGAACAGAAGATATTTCCCATTATCGGTTTTTCGAAAACTCTCAAATACGTAAAGGATCAAAGTCCGCGGATCATGTGGAAACTGACGGCTTATGGCCATTCGCTGCAAGCTTTGCACGATATGAAGAAGATGGGATTCGAGTATGTTGCTCCTGCATCCCCTGCTCCTACAGTGTGGGCTAGGCACGGGTATGCTTCCCAGTGACGAAACTATTCGGGCTGTGAAGAAAGTGCTTCAAGAGACAGGTTTGAAGCCTATCAGCGTAGTAGTACTGACATGCTGGGAAGCACTCGGTCTCTCGGGAATGATGGAGTTGACGCCCGCTGCCCCAGTCAGCCCCCGAATACGAAGAAGTTAGGAAGAGAGGGGTAGAGGTATTCAAGAAGATCATCAAGATGTGTAGGGCGTTAGGATGCAACCAGATTAGTTCGATGCTTGGAGGACGGCCACTGTTCCATTTGGATCATGAAGAGGCATGGAGGAACTCAGTCAAAGATCTAGCCCCATCCTTGCGTGAGGAAGGCATTCGCCTTGCTTTTCAACCCCACATGGCTGACTTCATGCAGGAATCGAACCCGTTCGTGGATCTGTTGGTTGACACAAAGATCAGGGAGGTCGGGTACGTGTATGTTGTCCCCCACACGTATGTCTTGGCGGGTAAGTTGACGCCGATGCCAGCGCCATCTTGAGTATGCTCAAAATGCAGGCGTGCTCATGGAAGTTCACATGGCCGACACCCTAAGTCCGCTCCAAATGTGGGTACAGCAGCATCGCGAAATACTGCCGATCCACTCTGATCTTATCCCTGGTAAAGGCACGCTTTCATCAAGAAAATCCTCAATACCTCGACCGAATCAAATTTGAGGGCCCAGTCGTACTAATACCCTACAGGTACGGAGCGTACCCCAAGTCGTTCTCCGACCTGAATCTAGAAGCGAAACAGGCCATGAGAAGATGATGACGGAAATCAGAAAAGAGAGTAAATGAAACTTATCCTGTGAGCTCACCCGCCGAAAATCGAGGGACACATACAACTCAATCAACATATCAATAATGAAACCGACCTAGTGAAATAGGGACATTCCAGAGCAGTCAAGCAGAACGCTTTCGCGTGACCTTGCCCGCTCTAGAAAAGGTCACACCGTCTTCTGATGGATACCTTTTACTGGAGTCATGTGAATACGCCTCGCCAGATCTCATTGTGAATTAACGCAACTTTCTTTTGGATGATCACCCAATAACCAAACAGTGGACTAATGTCACTATCTATGAAGATAGTTACGTTCGGTGAGATCATGCTGCGCCTAAACCCTCCCGGTTTCCAAAGGCTGACTCAGGCAAGATCCTTTGACGTAACATACGGAGGAGGCGAAGCTAACGTTGCGATTCTTAGCTAATTTTGGCATTTCAGTAGATTATGTGACTAGGTTGCCGAATAATGACCTTGGAGAAGCTTGTCTGAACTACCTTCGCCAGTTTGGCGTCGGAACAAGTAAGATTGTACGTGGCGGAGACCGACTTGGTATCTATTTCAGTGAATCAGGGGCCGTGCAACGAGGTAACAAAGTAGTCTATGACCGACTGATTCCTCTATTGCAACGATCGAGCCTGGAATGATCGATTGGCATCATGTTCTTTCTGATGCGTCATGGTTTCACGTTACGGGGATTACCCCAGCCATAAGTAAGGGATGCGCTGACTCATCACTGAAGCAGTGAAAACTGCCAAACAATTGGGCCTCACCGTTTCGCTGGACCTGAATTACCGGTCTAAACTCTGGAAATGGGGCAAAACCGCGAACGAGGTGATGACGGACATGGTAAGTATTCGGACATCATCGTCGGAAACGAAGAAGATCCGAGAAGGTCTTTGGAATACGAGCACCTGGAGTAGATGTCATAGCTGGCAAGGTCAAGCCCGAAACTACCGTTTCGTCGCAGAAAAACTGAAGGAACAATCCCGAACGTTCAAAAAGTCGCCATAACCGTTCGTGGGAGCATTAGTGCTAGCCACAATACTTGGTCTGGAGTACTACTTGATGACAAGGGTTTCTACACTGGGCCCGTCTACGACATCACACACATCGTTGATAGAGTTGGAGGCGGAGATGCTTTCGCCGGGGGACTTATTTATGCCCTCAAGAAATATGCTGATCCGCAGAAAGCTGTAGGCTTCGCAGTTGCAGCAGGCTGTATGAAACATACGATTCCAGGCGACATGAACCTAGTTAATGTATCAGAAGTCGAAGCTATTATGAGTGGAGTCGTATCAGGTCGAGTAGCACGTTGAATGAGGAGGTAAACATCATGGCCAAATTCATGAGGCATGAAGTTGTCGGCAAAATGCTCGAAATCGGAATAATCCCTGTCTTTTACGAGAGGGACCTCGAGACAGCGAAGAAGATTGTTGAGGCTTGCGCAAACGGCGGAGCGAAAGTAATAGAATTCACAAACCGTGGGGATTTTGCATATGAAGTCTTTGCGAAACTAACCCAATGGTGCAACGAGAACGTGCCTGATGCTATACTTGGCGTAGGGACAGTCATAGACCAAGGAACTGCGGCGCTATACATCAATAGTGGAGCTAACTTCGTCGTAGGGCCAATCCTAAACATTGAAATCGCAAAGCTCTGCAACCGAAGAAAGATCGCTTACTCGCCGGGCTGTGGGAGTGTAACAGAAATCTCACAAGCAGAAGAATTAGGTGCGGAGATAGTAAAGATCTTTCCTGGAGAAGAGGTAGGTGGACCAGGTTTCGTGAAGAACTCCTTGGTCCGTGTCCGTGGGCCAAGATTATGCCAACTGGCGGTGTGGACGCAACCTGGGAGAGCATATCAGTTTGGGTTAAGGGTGGGGTCGCGTGCCTCGGAATGGGTTCCAAGCTCATCACAAAAGAACTTGTTGCTGCCAAAGACTTCGACGGCATCCAGAGGAAGGTTGAAGAATGTGTTTGGTGGGTTAAGAAAGCCAGGGGCGTACCACTCTTCCTAGGTGTGGAACACGTAGGGATCTACCCAACTGACAATGCAAAGGCGGCTGAACTGGCTGATTGGTATTCTGACGTCTTTGGATTCAAGAAGAACGAAGGAAACTCGTCATTCTTCATCTCAAGCCAAGGACAGGGAAGAATCGAGATAATGAAGGAACCTTCGAACCGTCCCTGCCACTTGGCTATCAGAGTCTCAAACTTCGAAGAAGCGTGCAAATATCTGCGAGACTGCGGGATACAACTCGAAGAAACTAAGATAAAGAAAGACGTCAAGGCACTCTTCCTAAAGGAACCTGACAAAGCAGGTAACAGAGTCCACTTATACTATAGTTCCTAGCCTTTCGAAATCACCAAGAACAATTAGAAAGCATAAAGACTTTTTCGCTACTCTTCAATTACACAACGAGGTGACCGTCAAGAAGTAATTGGAACTCTTGAAGACGGTCTGAATGAGGTTAATGATCATACTTGCTGAATGGTCACGAACGTCACGAATTCTTAATGGCTATCGCGGGTGAGAAAGCAAGCGTTGACTCTTGAAGCCTTCATATGTCTTCTGATGCCTTCCTCCATGGAGTAACGTGGCTTGAATCCAATTTCCCTCTCGAGGACGGACGTGTCATATCTCCATGGAATGCCGAAGGTTCCCGGTTCAATCTTCAAGTCAGCATTGGGCGCCAGTGTCTTGAGGTACTTCACCCCTTCAACCACAGGCCGGACATCTCCCTGCGTGTTAAAGACGCGTGTCTTGCTCTTGCGGCAAGTTTATGCTTGCAGTATCATTCTTGAGATGTCTTCAACATACTGCCAGTCGATGATGTCGTCGCCGAATGGGACTGTGTAAGGTTTACTGTATGCTACACACTCGATCATCTTCGTAGTGAACGAACTCTTTCCTCTTACACGACCGATTCCATATGCAGCGGTGAATCGGAAACCTATCGTATCTAACCCGTAGGTGTCATAGTAGTGCGTGGCAACTACCTCGTTGGCTGATTTACATGCACCATAAACAGAAGTTGGATAGTGAGGCGCATCGTTGGCTACAGGCCCAGGTCCATACTTTTCAGTGGGGCCATATACCGCACTTGAACTAGCCCACACAACGCGTTTAACGTCAAGTAATCTGGCGAGTTCGAAAATGTTCAGAGTTCCTTCGCAATTTACCCTTACAGCCAAATGGGGGTTAGCAGCGGAGGCTGGAATCTGAAGCGAAGCCATGTGCACGATTTATCCACCTTATTGGCCTTAGCAGTCTGAAGCATCAACGGTAAATCCGGAAATCCCCCTGGACGTGTAATCTTGTTGACTTGGTCGCCTAGGACGTCTTGGATTATGGATAGGTCTGGGGTGAAGTCGAAGCTTACGACTTTCTCATTTTGACTCAACGCATCTCTCATTGTGTAGCAACCGATGAATCCGGCGCTACCCGTAATCATTATGCTCATGGTAATCTCTATCGAAGAATTGACGAGTTAGCTATAAAGTTGGACTTCGAAACTTGCTACTGTCAGAGTTCAGGCAGCGGGTATCGTTAAGGTTCTTTCGAAGCTCAATACAGTAGCATCATCACTCATTGAACTGACCTAGCGCATTCCTCTCTGCCAGCCACGGTTACGATTTCCCCTGTCATGAAATTCGACTCAGGCCGCAGCGTTTGCAATATCCTCGGGCCCACCGAACCTTTTCAGAAGAGTGGTCAGAAGCATCGTACTCTTCCATTCTGGTGGATGAGACTGAATCATATCTGTCTCCACAACACCCGGGCATATGGCGTTAACTTGGATTGTTGGAGCCAACGTCACAGCAAGGCAGCGAGTGAGCCCTAGCAGCACAGCCTTTGACGTAACATAATCGACCTGGCAGCTCGCTGACACACTGAGCCTTGCTCCAGCATTGCCTTTGCGGTTTCCTTGCAGCAGAGAGACGCCCCCTTCAAGTTCACGTTCATAGTCTCCCACGACTGTTCCGTTGACTCGAAGAAGTCTTCTTGAATCAATACGCCCGCGTTATTCACCAGAATGTCGATTCTGTTGAATTTCTGCAGACTTTGCTGAACCATCTCCTTGACAGCTTCTGCATTTGAAACATCTGCATGTACCAAGAATGCTTCCCCGCCTGCTTTCGTGATTTCCTGAGCTAGCTTAGATGCTTCGTCCCGTGATCGATTGAAGTTTAACACTACCCTAGCGCCTTCCAGTGTGAAACGAGTCGATATGGCTCGGCCTATCCCGCGACTCGAACCGGTAATTAGTGCAACTTTGCATTAAGGTGCAAGCGGTTCACTCTGAATCTAAGCTCATAACTTGAACATAGCCCTAAGGCAAAGACTGAAGTGGCACTCCTTGAAATTCATGACGACACAAATGGGCCGCTCCAACTTTCAGTTTATAAACCCGAATCGTTTGGGGAATAATGTCGATTTCATGGATCTCTCGGACAATAAGAAATGAGAGTACCTCGAATGCTACTATCCGATGGCATACAAATTCTACTGAGTTGACGAGAGCTAACTCACATATGAGTTAAGCTGTTGACGTGTGGATTGAAAGTAAGCGACTTTTCTTTTCGTTATTGAGTAACCCTCGGACACAGGGCGGGCAAGCGTGTGAGGCTAATAGTTGCTAGCATATCTTGATTGTTCAGATTTCAAAGAGCCGGATAAACTCGTTCAGAGGAAAGAAAAAAGAGAGGGGCCGCCCGTTTATTCAGGCGGAAGTTCTGTGAACGCCAGATTGAGATCTATGCCTTGTTTCGCCCAGTACATCTTGGCTGCTTGGTAGATTCCGAACCACACTCCGAAGAGGACTATAGCCCCGATTGCAGGTGGTATTAGAGCCAGAACGTCTTAGTCATCAGTTTGGTGTATGTTTGGTATGACATGTACAGGAAGAAGCCGGCGGAGATTATGCCTGAGATAGTTATGAGGGGTACTTTCAGGATGCTTGGTTTCATTGGAGATAGCTGATAGATACGTTTCGAATTAGCGCGGTATGGCATTGCTGCTGCTGCGACGTAGATGATGACTCGTATTAGATAGCCTAGACCTAGAATGGAGAAGAAGAATGAGAGGACATTCGTGAAGTATGCGATGTAGGTTATGATAAGTGCTCCAACATAGTATAGGAATACGGACCGTAGCGGAGTGTGGAATCTGTCACTTACTTTAGACATAGCTGTTGGGATGATTCGGTCGAAAGACCACGAACAAGCAACGTGAGAAGACTGGAAGCGGGATAGGTTGCCCATCATTCCCCAGACTACGAAGAGTATTGAGAAAATGATGACGACAGCGGGTACAGCAGCCATTGTAGCAACTAGATTGGGGCCCGGTGGGATTGTCAGCGGGTACTTTTCTGGGTGTTCGTAATAGAGCCAGAGGAGAGCTTTGTACCAGTCCTCACCGACAAGACCGGTAAGCAATGGAATAGAGACCATGAAGAAGAAGGCTCCAAGACCGAGACTGAGGAACGTTCCGAATGGCATTGCCCATGATACTTTCTTCGTCTCTCCAGCAATGTAGGTGCCTCTCTCGAAACCCAAGTAGAAGAGGACTGCGTATGGAAGCCCTGCTAAGGTTCCTGCAATCGACCATGTCGGTATACTCCAACCTAAGGCTTGAGCAGTCGGCACAACCTGATCGTACGGCATCTTCGACACACCATTGAAAGCCGATACGAATCCAGAATGTGACGCCGCGAGTAGAATTACGATCAGCATAACGATACTTATGTAGCCTAGTATGATGAATAATGTTGTGACACCTTTCCACACCTTTCCGCCCATTCCTACCGTTAAGAAGAAGAACGTCAGAACGACCACTGCGATAGGATAGCCTACTGGGGTGTCGAAACGCTAGTTGCCAAGTCCATTAGGCCCTGGTTACCCGTAGAAAGGCCCGCAGCGAATAGCGAGCCGGCAATTACGACGCTTGTGAATAAGGTCGTGTCAACGGCGACGAAACCCCAATTCTGCGTGTACAATGTGAAGTTGGCCATGAATCCCCAACGTGGACCCAGTGTTCTGCTGGTGAAGATGTAGTCTCCCCCGGAACGTGGCATTGCAACGGAGAAAAGAACGAAACTGCATCCGACGAAGATACACACGATGAGTCCGAAGAACATCATTAGAGGCAGGTTAGATTCGGGATATTGGTAGGGTGTCCAGTTGAATAGTTCGACAAGCGCTAAGCCTACTCCGAGGTTCCCTGTTGAAATGAAGAACACGTCACGCCAAGAGTACTCACGGACGAGTCCTGTTGCGTCTCTTGCGAAAGTTTTGCTTTTGGTTTGCGACATTTTCTTTACCTTATGGAAAAGAGAGAGGAATTACGGTTATATGCCTTGTTAAACGAGGCTATCGTATTGACTGTAAGGTATTGATTCTATTTAGATTCCACTTGACGGGATTTGATCCTCTCCAATGTTCAGATGTTTCCCACACGCAGATTACGTTCTATTGCCGCATATGGGTCAGCTTTGACAGGAGATTTTCTTGGATAAGGTTTAAGGGTGAAGATTCCAACCGCAATCCCCGGATGGCAACTTGATAAGCTCTAGCATTCTTGAAGATGCCGAACAGGAATCCCTCAGAGTTATAGGCAAAGCGGCCGAGAAGGGAATACCACTACGATTACTGGGCGGCATTGCAATAAAGATGCGCTGCATCAGCGCAAAGCACAGGGCTTTGCTCGGAATTATGCCGACATCGACATGGTTGGCCTTAAGAAACAACGTCTGAAGATCAAGGCCTTATTTCCCGAGTTGGGTTATGAGCCTCGTGAGAAATTTAACGTGATGCAGGGGGACCGTCTTATCTTTAATGACATGGCACATTCGAGAAGATTTGACATATTCCTCGATGGCATAAAAATGTGTCACCAGCTGGACTTCAAGAATAGGTTGAATATTCACGCTTACACTTTGTCTCCAGCCGACCTCTTAATGACTAAACTCCAGGTTGTCGAGTTCACAGAACGTGAAATAAAGGACGTGATGGCGCTATTCATGGATTTTCCTATAGTCGAATCGGACGATCAGGATGGCATTAACGGGAAGTATGTTGCGCAGATTTGTGCTGATAATTGGGGAATATTCAAAACCTTCACGATCAACTTGGACAGGATTAGGGAGAATCTGCCAAGCTATCTAGAAGAGGATTCTACAACAGTACTGGATCATCTGAATCAACTTCAACGTATGATTACTGAAATGCCGAAGAGTACTCGCTGGAAGATGCGCGCAGTTATCGGCGAGAAGAAGATCTGGTACGAGTTGCCTGAGGCAGATAGGTCAATTGTTCAATCGACGTTAGTGCAAGATGTTGAGAAACTGAAAGCTAAAGAAGCTGATTAATAGGAGTAGCTTGTGGAGTGATTATGCCTTCTAGCATGAAAGCTGCAGTACTTCATGAATTAAGAAAGCCCCTCGTCATTGAGCAGGTGCCGATACCGGAGCTAGGTTACGGAGAAGTTTTGGTGCAGACTAAGGCATGTGGAATTTGTGGCACGGACTTGCACATAATCGAAGGCACGGGTTACAAACCAAGATTACCTCACATACTTGGACATGAGCCGGCAGGTGTTGTTGCGAAAGTTGGTGATGGCGTCAGTAAGTTGAGGGAGGGGGACCGAGTTCTACCGAACATTTTCTTCACGTGCGGCGAATGTTTCTATTGCAGGACGAATCGGGAGACTTTGTGCGTGAATTTCAACGGAGCTCTAGGCGTTGGAATCAACGGAGGCTACGCGGAGTATTTCAAAGCGCCTGCAAAGAACCTCTTTCTTCTACCTGAGAACATTAAGTTTCCTGAGGGCTCAGTCATTTCTGACGCGGTTGTTACGTCCGTCCATGCGATCCGCCGTAGGGCGCAGCTCAAGGCTGGTGATACGGTCCTGATAATAGGAGCAGGTGGTATTGGACAGACGATGATTCAAATTGCGAAGAACGCAGGGGCGAGAGTAATAGCGGTCACCCGAAGAGTTGTGAGGTTGCAAATCGCTGAAAAAATGGCGGCTGATGAGCTGATCAATTCATCTGAGAACGATGTTGTTAAGGAAGTGAAACGTTTAACGAACGGAATCGGCGTCGATATTGTTATCGACAACGTTGGATCCAGCGAAACGCTTCTCCAAGGCCTAGGATCAGTGAGACCAGGAGGGCGAGTGATTACGGTTGGAGAGACAGATGACACAATACCCCTCTCCACGTTCAGATTATGTGTTAACGAATTCGAGATTGTTGGATCCAGATCTGGCGGAAGACAGGATACTCTCGAAGCAATAGATCTCGTGGCCAAAGGAATCGTTACACCCTACATTAGTGATACTTTTCCACTCGATAGGATCAACGAAGCGATTGATCATATCAGAGCGGGGAAAGTATTGGGGCGAGCAGTTGTTATTATGAGTTAAGTAACGAAACTGACCGCTGTGTTCGAGCCGATTCGTAGCATGCTTGGACGATCTCGATAGCTCGTCTCCCGTCTCGACCGGTAACCATCGGTTTTCTCTCCTCTAGGATACTGGCTACAAACTCCTTCACGGAGTAGACGAAAGCTCGTGACCAATTCCACTCGACCTCGGTCGGCACCTCGGGGCGCCCAAACCCGTAACTCTTCTTTTCTCTGTAAGCACGCCAGAATCCGTCTCGGAAGTGAAGCAGGGGTGGTCCCCTGATCATTTGATCTTCCGCCCCGTTAGCGATGATCATCCCTGTGGACCCGATTAATTCCAGGTGATCATCCCATAAAGGATACGGGCCGTTCAAGTTGCCGTCGATGACACCGAACGTACCGTTCTCGCATTCCAAAAGTATCGTGACGATATCTTCCGCCTTCACTTCGCCATCCGTCTTGCCAATCATGGCTGAAACTCTTATGACCTCGCCAAGAAACCACCGAGTCAAGTAGATAGGGTGAACAAACCCTTCGATTAGGAGCCCTCCACCAGTAAGTTCTGGGTCAGTTCGCCATCCACGATATCTGAAGCCCATGTGCGTTGCTCGCATGCGGAATATCCTACCAATCTCCCCACCTGATACAAGCTTCTTGCTTAATGTAAATGGTGGGAAGAACATCAACATATGGTTCACCATCAGATTCACGCTCGCCTTCTCCGCTGCGCAAATGATCTCATCGCACTCTTTCACGTTCCTCGCCATAGGTTTCTCCAGCAAGACATGTTTTCCTGCTTCGCAGGCGCTTATTGCAACAGCTGAATGCAGATAGTTCGGGATACAGATGTCCACTGCGTCAATGTCATCCCGCCTTAGAAGTTTCTCTGCACTATCGAACACCATGCTCGCTCCAAACTTTTCGGCCTTTGCCTTCGCAAGGGCAGCATCGGAATCAGCGACCGCAACTACCTTAGCGATCTCTGACTCCCTGAATCCTTGAGCATGTTTGTCTGATATTGAACCAACACCGATCATTCCGACTCTGAGTATTCTCTCCAAGATTTCGAAACCAGCCACCGAACTAAAGATATCTGATATAAAGCCGTAGATTCTTCAGCTTCTCAATCACTACTGAGCTCGCTGCCACACGGGCATCGCGTCCATTAGGCAACCTTCAACCCGTAGTTCTTAGCCGCATCATCGAGGACGAGAATCCAGTCATTCTGATCTCCATGAGTAGGTGGCGTAAACTTTTCGATGCCGCTCTTCGAATATTCTCCGATATAGTGCCATGTGCCCTGCCGCGGATCATACCAGTGCGCTTTCACTTTAGCTGCGGGAATCTTACTCATTCGAATACTAGCTGAGTTGCCGAAAGTCAGGTAGGCAACGATGAAGCTCCCATCAGCGGCCCTAGCCGCCTGAATGTGATCTTCACCTTCACCCTGTCCAGCGGCGATAACGGATTGGTCGGGGACCATCTGATACCAAGGCCGCAGCTCGAACAGTTTTCGAGCAAAGCTGACACCGAACGCTCCACCAAAATCCATAGCTTTACGCCAATTGGTTGTGGGAAAACGAGCAGGATACGTGAACTCGTCTCCCGTCCAGAATGGTGTTTGTGCTTCGTCGTAGAATTGCCATATATCATTGCAGCCATAACCATGGCCCGCCGCACCCGCCAGCATAGCCCAGTACATTGCTTCCCGCGCCTGATGCGCATCCATTCTCGTGCGTGTCCCTGTTCTAACATCTGGAAAGTCTTCATACCGAGGTTCCATATCTAGCGTTGGCTTGACGGGTTCCAGATTGTAATCGTGCATGACGAAATCATAGTTGTGAATACCCCAACCGTGACCTGATTGAATTGTGTTGAAATCAAGCCAATCCTCGTTATGGAACCAGTATGAGGATGAGGGAGTCGCCCAGTTACCTGGCCCATGATAAGAAATGAGATTATTGTGGCCACTTCCCTCCCTCAGGCCTCTAGCCATTGCCGCCCACACGTCTTTGCCATCAAGCGGATTCCGGTCGCCGCCCAGAAGCCAAATCACCGCATTATCGCTATAACGATCGCCTAGAAATCGTCCGTAGGCTTTTGCATTCGAGGTATTGAAAACCTGTTCATCTAATCGTACCCCTCTAACGTGCTCTCCCCAACATGCCACGAGGCCCATAACCAGGCCGAGTTCATTTGCCCTATTCACAACGTCGTCCACGTTCTCAAAGAATGCTTCATTCGGCTTCGTCGGATCCTTATCTACGAGGGGGAGATGACCGTAGAGATTAGGCCCCTTCAATCCGCGTAAGACGTAGGCTTGAATCACCGTGAAGCCCTTCGCCACCCGATTTTTCAAATAGACGTCAACGTCGTCGCGATTCAGCCGCTTCAGAAGAGTCCACGCAGTATCGCCAAGGTAGAAGAACGGCTTCCCATCTTGAGTTATGAAGAACCGTGCGTTAGTACTCACATTCAATCTCATTCTCATAACCGATCCACGCCCTGAAGAGCCAGTCGTCCCTGAAATGTTTACCCGCTCCATTTTGCTCTTTCCCACGAAAGATTAGTGCCGTTCAAGGCTTTTTCTGTAACGAGGGAAGTCTTCTTCTGAGATTGTCTAACTTATCTGCCGAAAGCCATAAGTTTCGACCAGCGGATGCTTTCACTCAAAGTAAGCTAGTTGGGGAAGATGGAGATCTCTATAAATCTTGCAGTGACTGATCGTGATCCTCACGCGGTTGTTGATGCTGCTGTTTGTGCGGAGGAGATGGGGTTTCGCACTCTCTGGATCAATGACCATGTTTTTCCTTGGTATCATTCGGGGAAGAGGTGTTCGTTTGTTTGGTCGATGATGCCCGTGGCATTGGAGAAGACGGATAAGATCAGAGTTGGGCCTTGGGTAACTGTGCCAACTGGAGCAAGGTATCATCCTGCGATCATAGCGCAGGCTGCTGCTACTTTGGATAATATGTATCCGGGTAGGGTTGTGTTGGGAGTTGGTACGGGTGAGGCGTTGAATGAACGGCCCTTTTGGAATGGTAGGTGGCCAAAATGGGAGGAGAGGATGGATAGATTGACGGAGGGTATCAGGCTGATGAGGCAACTGTGGAAGTCCAAGGAACCCTTCAAGTTCGAAGGCAAATACTTCTCATCAGACTTCTACTACCTCTACACGAAACCCAAACATAAGATACCAGTTTACCAGTCTGCCATAGGCAAAAGGGCTACTGCGGCCGGAACCCAAGCTGACGGTCTAATCACGATAGCTCCGAGGAATGACGTCCAGAAGTTGAAGGACGTAATCCTCCCCGCTTACATGCAGGGCAGACGCGACGCCAACAAATGGGGTATGGGAAAAGTTGCAGTTGAAATGTTCTTCAGTTTCAGCAAGCCGGAGGATCTGCTGAAAACTTCGTGGAAAAGACTTGGTATCTGTCGCAAGAACTCCTGGAGTATCCCTAACCCGGTCGCGGTTGAAGCGGAAGGCGCAAAAGTAACCATAGACGAGCTTAGAAGGGGTATGGCCTTTTGTAGGAATTGGAAGGGCTTGGTCAAATTGATTGAAGCGTATCGGGAAATAGGCGTCAACGAAGTAAATACGGACACGGGGTGCGACAAGAAGATGATTCGGGAATTCGCAAGAAACGTCCTTGACGTGTTCTAAACGAAACGCGGTGAGAAAGAAGCTTTCGCGTACGAAGCTTCTAAGCAAGAATCTCGGATCAATCTCCTGATTTCGCCTCTCAAGAAGCCTGCAACTTTGACGGGGTTGTAATTTTCTCGAAGCCATCTCTTGTTATTATGTACGTATCTTCGTCTCTGAATCCGCCTACTTGTGGATGGTAGATGCCTGGTTCCATCGTGCAGACGACACCTTGCTCGAGTTTTTCATTGGATCCCGGAATGAAGAATGGGCCTTCTTGGTCTTCGAGACCTACCCCATGACCCGCGTGGTGTGGAAATAAACCTGAGAAACCAGCCTTTTTAATCGTCGTTGCAACAGCATCGTAGACTTGCTTGCAGACTGTTCCAGGACGCAAAAGCTGCTCAGCATTCCTCTTCGCATCCAAGATAACATTGAAGATTCTCTCCTGCTGTTGGCTTGGTCTGCCAACAACGTAAGTTCGAGCACCATCTGCCCAATAATTGTTCGCTACTGCTTGTAAGTCCAATATGATGTTGTCACCCTCCCGGAATATCCTGTCTGTAGGTGGGCCCTTTCTATCCACTGTTCTCTCCCCCGAGACCCAAGTATCGCCGCGTGAGAACTCGAACGGGCCATGCCTGCATAAGGCATATGCCAGTCTTCTATTCCGATTCTTCTCGAACCTTTGAATACTCTTTCACCTTTCAGGAATTTTGATAGTTCTTTAGCCACGAACCCTCCATGAGTAATCATTCGTTTGTTTAGTGCATAGTCCTCGAACGTGAAGATTTGACCATCATATACTTTCCTTGCCTCTGCAGCACGAGATTCACCGAGGAAGAGATAGTTTTCTCCATGTGTCAGAATCAGAAGTGATGTGGACCTAGGCCAGAACGTTAAGTGCCCTGTGAAATAGTTGACGTGACGAGGATCAGATACTATCGCGGCATCTATACGCTTCCTATGTAACAGCGTGAGAAAAGAATCTCGCCTTTCGCTCGGAGAATTTTTTGTTTCATGAGATTTAGTCAAATGAGATCGACTGGTACACACCGACAAGTCATGAGTTAAGTCTATTGCGTGATAAGTTCTAGTTGAACTTTTGGCGGGTCATTCAAAGAGCGGTTGGCGTTGTTTATAGTCGGGTACCCTCCAAGCCCGTGGGGAGTTCAACTATTCGAGTTAGACGTTCATCGTACGAAAGACTTGTGATAACTTACGCCGTAACTAAAACTGAAGTGGGAAGAAGAAAGTTGGAAGCGTAGGGTGGTTGTATATAGACTATCCATGGCATTCCCGTTGAAATACGCGCTGCGGCACCGCTTGATCAGGTACCGGACCAACATCGAAAAATAACCAAGATTCTGTCGAACAATCAGAATCTCGACCTGCTGACATCCATCGTATGATCTTGATCTTAGTCGATTTGCAGAAGATGTGAGGAGGAGCGTTCTGAAACAGAAGAAGCTAATTACGGACTAGAGATAGTTTGAACTGAAAATGGGGAATCGGAGTTCTAGGCGGCTTCCCATCTCCGGCTCCATGTTTCCAATCGATATGCAACTCGCTTCCTGAAATTGTGAAACCCATTATCACCACCGGTGACTAGGCGGCTTGTTCCACCGGATCGGTTTTTCAACTCTTTCGTCCTTCAGTTCTTCTGAAGTCCATACATTTCTGCCGTTGTCGGCCATTATACATTTGCAAAGCGAGTGTAGAAAATAGGAGGGGAGGAAACCGTGCGTCCTTAGACTCTAGCTTTGCGGGCTGGTTCTGGGCGACTTAGTAGACTGGAGAAGGTTATGAGGCATAGTAATGATCCTGTTGCGTGGCTGCATGATAAGTTAGATTGGCAGGCGTTTCCATACGAAGCTGAGTTACTTCGTTGCCAATCTCGCTTCCATGCCATCCCTAAACCCCGTCAAGTCGGGTGCACCACCACGCTTGCGTATGAGGCGTTGATGCGCGTGTATGCGCAATCGGCCCGAATCATCCTGATCGTGAGTTCATGAAGTCACCTAACCTCTACTTTTTAGATCGGATGTAATCTAAATATGAAATCACTAAGAGCGCCGTATAACTAATCAGAGAGGACATTTGTAGTGAAGTAACCGATGACCAGTAATAATCATGGCATTGTGAAAGCCTGTGTCCTAATTAGAGTTCGACCAGGGCAACATTACGAAGTAGCCAAGAAGATCTCTGCCCTCAAAGGCGTCAAGTCCGCTTTCGCAGTGATGGGCGGCGCGGATGTTGTGGCACGAATTGAAGTGGAGAATATGAATGCATTAACCAGGTTGGGGATCCTGATAGGCGACCTGCCTGACGTTGCTACTACCGAGACGTTGGTTGCAGCAGAGGAATGAAGAATTATGATACGGGCAGTTATGCTGTTTAGGAGTGGGAGCAGAGTTCCGAAGGCCATAGGCTTGGCAAACCAACTGAAAATGTTGAAATTTGTTACAGACGCCTACGCCGTTTACGGCAGGTTTGATATTGTTGCTTTCTTGGAAGGCGAGAACGAGAAGCAGCTTCTCAAATCATTCTACGAAGCCACCAAGTTGGAAGGAATTATGAGTTCGGAAACCTTCATTGATCTCGCAGTCAACGATGAATCAAAGGATTACGGGAAAGCTTTCCTTTCCACCTGAGGTGACGCCCTCTTTTCCAGCCTACGCTGCCGTCTAACGGTGCAAGACACACGTCCTGACGGAAAGTCGAAGTGGGTTTTCTATGAATTTTAGATCATTCAGGCGGTATCTCCTTATACGCTAAGGAGATGTCGATTCCCCGCTTCAAATTGCGGGCTTTCGAAATCTGGTAAACAATGATTGCGAAAATGAAACCGAAACCGACATAGCCGTATGCCATTGGGTTTCCACCCCAAACCGCAGGATATGCGACGAACTCGTATGTGATAAATACGTACACAATCGCCATTACGATCCCGCAAATAGCTAGTATTGACTTCGAGAAGCCCTTCTCCTTCCTAAACCCGTAAACCGCAGCTGCTAATCCGACAAATACGAAATAGATCATCGCTGCCACCACTGCGCCGTAAAGTGAGACGAGACTACCGTAGAGGAATGCTGCGCCCGCGATCAGAAAAATCGTGATAATGAGGTCAATCAAGTGCGCGACGACGGGCGAACTGTACCTCGGACTTATGTAAGCCAACTTCTCGGGTAAGAATCGGTCGAAGGCTTGAGCGAAGAGATATCGTGAGATTACAATAATCCCATACGCCAAGATGGCGATATTCCAAAGTATCCAACCAATTCCAATGAACCATGACAAAACCACATTATTTGAAACGCCCATGGCCAATGTCCAAAAGTTGAATGAATAATTGTAGACGAGAGTTGGATTCGCTAATGCGGCGGTAGTGAAATTAAAACCGCCAACGTAATACATAGCTCCAAATGCCCCCGTCATAAGGAGCAACGCGATAACGGAAGCGATGAGAATATTCCACTTAAGCGCGTTCTTTCCCTTTATCTCTGAAGCAACGGCAGGTCCACCCACAGCCCAGGGGTACACGAAAGCCATGAAGAATGGGAGAATGAACACGGTGCCGTTCAGGTCGAACGTGGAACCTGAATAGGAATTGGAAACAGAGGCGTAAGTTTCATTTGCGCCGATCGAATTGAGGAAACTCATGTAGCTTTGGACTCCTGATGTCCCTGCCCCGATCAGCACGAAAATTGCCACAAGGGTTGCAATTATACCCGTGACAGATAGAACTGAGACGAGTTTGTATCCAACCCTCGGTTTAGCTATGTTGATAGCTATTAGAGCAGCGAAGATCAACGCGCCGAGAGTGAACTGCGATGCAGGATCTGCCCCCGACACATTGCCTGGCAGAGCTAGGGGGAGGAAGCTTTCGTAGCCTAATGATACGCCAACAGAACCGATCGCGAAGACCGCTGCAAGATCAATCAAGGCCAGAAACGCCATCGTTTGCAATATGAAACCGCTGAAAGCTATCGAACTACCGAACAATCCTCCTAATGTTCGTGAAATCCAGACATAGTCTCCGCCTGTACGTGGAATGCGGACGGTCATCATGGTGTACACAATTATCTGAGGAATCGAGAGCAAGAAACCGATTATTGACGCGTAAACAAGATTCACGCCTGTAATGGACGGAAGGAGAACCATTGTGAAGCCGACAGTTCCCAGCGTCGCTCCTGCTGACATGGAGCTTACATTTAGCGAAATCGCGTCAAGGAGAGAGACGTTCTTTACGAGGCCTGTTGCTTCACGAACGAAAATTCGCGACAGATAAATCGCCTGTCGCTCCCGCATACATTTTAGACATAAATGACTTGCGAACACACTTAACAATATTAAATTCGGATTCGTTTAACCAATATTAAACGGATCCCAAACAAAACTATGACTGAATTTCGTTGGTGATTTTCTGGTTCTCTGGGATATATTTTTATGCTGATAATCTTCTCGTCGAAACCTAGTTGACAAACCAAGTGAACGTTATGGAATATAGTAATCTAGGTAAGTCGGGAGTGAAGGTCTCTCGAATTTGTCTCGGATGCTATTCATTCGGGAATGACGCCTCATGGAAAGTTGAATTAGATCAAGCTAAGAAACTTGTGAACAAAGCGCTCGATCTGGGAATAAATTTCTTTGACTCGGCGAATACCTACTCGAATGGCAGATCTGAGGAGATCCTTGGCCAATGTCTAAAGGATCATCGTGATGACGTGATCGTAGCGACAAAAGTCTATTACCCTATGGGAGAAGGACCGAACGATTCGGGTCTTTCGTGTCGTCACATCCTTCAGCAAATAAAGGGATCATTGAAGCGATTGCAAATGGATCACGTTGATTTATATCAAATACACCGCTGGGACGATACCGCCCCCATCGAGGAGACTATGCGAACGTTGAACGATCTCGTTCGCCTTGGCCTGGTGCATTACATTGGCGCCTCAACGATGCATGCTTGGCAGTTTCTCGCGTCCCTGTACATCAGCGAACGAAATGGTTTGGAAAAATGCGTAAGCATGCAAAATCATTACAATTTAGTATACCGTGAGGAAGAACGTGAAATGATTCCGCTTTGTCAATCAGAAGGCATCGCAATCATTCCCTGGAGTCCTCTTGCAAGAGGTTTTCTCACCGGAAAATACAGGAGAGGTGAAGCGCCGAACTCTCCGCGTTACCAAAGCGATTGGTATCTGCCAGACCGATATTTCAGACCTGAGGATTTCGACGTTGTTGAAACGGCAGAGGAACTAGCGAAAGAGAAGGGCGTAACATCAGCTCAAATAGCGCTCGCATGGTTACTTCACAAAGGAGTAACGTCTCCCATAGTCGGCGTAACAAAAACAGACCACGTTGAAGAGGCGGTGGGGTCTCTCGATGTAAAACTCGATTCTGACGACATGAAACGCCTCGAAGAACCATACAAGCCGCATCCAGTACTCGGATTTGATTAGATCACGAACCCGATATTTCCCAACTAAGAATAGAGCCCACTGTTTCTACATATATCGTGAATACGGATAGATTGTCCATGAAAGGCGAATTGTTAACAGTAGAAGAGGGAGGAGAAGGGTTCCGTAGCCCGTGACGAACTTATGCCCCTGATTGGAAATATGAAATGTAAACGGACCGCCGCTACGCCACTAGACCATGAAACCTCTACGTGCGTACGCTAATGCGATAATCCCTCTTGTCATCCGACTGGGTCTAGAACTCCCATTTGGAAAGAATTATCGGCGATCTCCTTCGGTTAACAGAAATCGTAATTGTCTCAGTGGCAGTTCTTACACTTAGTTCAGCCAAATCGTAAAACCCGATATTCAAAACTGAAAATGGGTAATTCAAGCTAAAACGCAAGCGTGTGGGAATACTGCAAGTGGAAATCAATATTGGTGCCTGTGCGAGACGAAGAGAAACTTGACCGCGTCCGGAAGATAATGCGTCGTGAGGGGGTCGACGCACTTGTGTCACATGTTCCGGAGAATGTAACCTACCTGTCAGGAGCCTGGTGTGGTCGAGGATTGTCTTTTTTGGTTTATCCGCTTGATAAGGATCCGATCCTGATTCTCCCTACTGGTGAAACTTATCCGGAAACTTGGGTTTCTGAGATGAAGTGGTATACTCCTGAGACTTTTCAGCACATGGGTAACGCTCTAGATGCTGCCGTCGAGAAAATCCAACATACATTAACAGACATCGGAGTTTCTTCTTCAGGAACAATTGGAATCGAAAAAGCGTGGGGTCTGTTTCTTGCGACGCCTATGCGATATGAAATTAATGTTATAGACGGAAACTCGTTGGGGAACAAATTACCAGGATATTTACTGAAGGATTCGTCGCCTCTGTTGATCGAGGCACGATCAATTAAGACTCGCCGTGAAATTGGTGCTTTGAAGAAAGCCAATCAGATTGCTCAGATTGGCTTACAGACTTTCCAGCATAACTTAAGGCCCAAGATCTCAGAGATTGAGCTTTCAGCGATAATTGAGCATGACATTGTCACTGAAGGTGTTACGAAACACAGAGCTAGTCGCGTAGTAGCATGTGCATTCGTCGCATCTGGACCCCTTACAGCAGAGGGATACAAGTACGTCGTTGGGAGCACCCGGAGAAAACTTCGTTCGCACGACCTAGTAATGCTAGAGTTGGACGTTACGGTTGATGGCTACAGTTCTGACATTACGAGAACTTTCGTTGTAGGAAGAGCAAACAAGAAACAGCAAGGACTCTTTGATGCTGTCCTAGATTCGCAAAGCACTGCAATCTCAGCTATAAGACCAGGGATTCGCGCTGCCGAAATCGCCCGAGTCTCGAATGACATCATCATCAAACACGGCTTCTCAGATTATTTGGTCCATAGATTAGGTCACGGTATCGGAGTTAGTGTACATGAAGCTGTCCCAGCACTGCATGTGGAATCCGCTGACGTACTGCTACCAGGCATGGTTCACAGCGTTGAACCAGGTATTTACGGAAAGAGAATAGGTGGGGTAAGAATTGAAGATGTTGTACTGGATACCGAAGCTGGCGCACAATACCTCTCTGAATTTCCTAGAGTGCCCGAGTAGAATGGACAGTAACGTCATGAATTTTTGGGGCTCAAGCGACCCTCAAAGAGTGTACAGCTTATTTGGAAGCCGCCTTGAATGGAGTTTGCGCATGTAATATCATATGTCCAGTCGCGCCAACCGACAATCTCTCATTCAAAGCGATTGACTACATTTCTACATAGTCCACAGTTTCGTGAGCCTTCATTATTCGCAACTCGCGATCCGACCCGAGCATGCAATATTCGTAGCGCATCGTGTTCTAATGCATCCCCCTGCCGCCAGCGACAATGTGGAGTTCTCCTGTGACAAAGTCGGATTCATCGGAAGCCAGGTACAGTGCGGCGTTTGCCACCTCATCAGCGGTCCCAAATCTTTTCAATGCAGTCTCCTCAATCAACCTTTTCTCAAGTTCTGGATCAGTGTCGCCGACCATCTCGGTCTTTATCCAACCTGGGCAGATTGCGTTCACGTTCACGTATGGCCCAAGCTTCAGCGCTAGGGCTTTCGTCAACCCGTTCATTCCAGCCTTTGATACTACATATTCAACGAATCTCATGGCTGATGGGTGGTAGAGCCCGGAGTTCGAAGAGATGTTGATTATTTTGCCCTTCTTTTGGTTCAGCATGATTGGGGCGACTTCTTTTGAGCAGAGGTATGCTCCTTTGAGATTAATGTCAATAGTCTTATCCCAGACGGCTTCAGGCGCGTCGAGGAATGTTTGCTGAAACATCACTCCCGCATTATTCACCAAGATATCTATGCGTCCGTATTCTTCAACCGTCTTCCTTACGAGCTTCTTCACGTCTTCAGATTTGGAAACGTCTGCCTTGACCGTCATGGCTTGGCCCCCGCCTCTGTTTATTTCGTCAGCTAGCTGTGACGCGTTTCGCTTCGGATAGATTGTAATTTATGACAACTCTGGCTCCCTCACCAGCGAAGCGTCTGGCGATTGCACTACCGATTCCCCGTGATGCGCCCGTTATGATTGCGACTTTGTTTTCCAACCTCAACAATGGCGCCTCAAAACACACACTCTAGTTATATGTTTAAGTCTTGCCAAGAGGAGTAGTCCGAGAGATATTTGCCTCGAACAGTATGATCACTGCAGCCTCTTCTTGCGCTAAACTTCGAAAAGGTTCCGGAGATTTACTCGGTAATTGCGTCTACTTCGTTGTACCATTTCTTCTTTGTGCCGACTTTCGCTCGCAACTTCCAACCCATGGATTTTGGTTTTTCCTCTATTCGACTGAGAAGGTCTTCGATTTTTGAGTTCACATCTTTTCGGTCTTCCTCAGATAGCGCTTCGTAATTGGGCATCCTTTCTCGAATCTTGTTGAGGTTTGTGGTGACAGTCCAGTAGAAGCCCCAATCCTCGGATAGTAGCTTTGCGACATAATTCGCGTCAATGCTTTCTTTGTCGGGCGGTCCAATGTTGTGGGCTCTTAGCAATACGATGCAGTCTTTGATATCTTTCTCGTTGATTTCCACGATCTGCGTTTTCTCCAGAAGTAAATCTGCCAAGGAGATTGTGGGTTTGTCCAGCTCAAGTCTTCCTCTCAAGTCGAGGGTGTGACAATATTCCAGTTTGTCATAGAATACGTCGACGTGGAAACCTCTCGGTGCGTCGTACAAATGCCGAGATGCCCACACGACGCCCATGAGCTTCGCCCCTCTATTTGGTGGATACCCTAAGTTCATGAAGAAACGTTCCAGCGGATTCGCGAACTTGCTATAACTGATCAAGTCTATGTCTGTGAACTCCTGTTTTCCGAGTCGGCCCAAGTTCTGATGCAGCCGACTGAATTCCATTGTGTGATGCCTAATCCCCAAGGCGCCCAATATGCGCAGAACATGTCCTTCCTGCTCCGCCTTCTCAACTAAGGCGCGGGATTCATTGACGAAGACTTCCGAGGGAATTATATCCGTGGACATAGTTTTCACTCCTGATTACTCCTAACTGTTTAAGCTTGTGTTCTAATAGCGACATTACCGTTTGTCATGATGAGGTTTCGCTCGCTTTTTCGATTAAGTCAACGATGACAAGATAACGCAACACTATGGTTGCAGCACTTCCCTTAGACTATCGAATCTATGTATCAGGTTTCTGCAAGAAGAAGGGCATTACTTTCTCGCCCAAGAATTCTATCCGGTCACGAAATGATTGAATGTCAAAAATGATTTGCGTAGCTCCGATTCTCCCGTATCGCTCGGTTAATTCGATCACTTCTTCTGGTGAAGAAATGAAATTCTTCCCGGCTAGAATCCTCTCAGAACTCACACTTTGTGACAATTTCTCTATTATCCTCGGGTCCTTTTCATCCCTGGCCTCTTTCAGCAGCAAACCCGCTTCTCCGTTTCGTCTAAGCTCGTCGACACCGTCTTTCTTATTCTTGAAGAATTGGAGGTTTACCGCTACCATCTTTTCCATCTTCGCAGGATCTTTGCCAGCATTTCTAGCCGAGGCCTCGAAACTTGGAAAAATCACGTCCCTGCACTCTTCAGGTGAGCTAATTGTAATAAGATGATCTCCATAGGTGCCCGCATATGCAGCTGATTTTCTTCCCAAAGCAGAAAAGCAGATCGGGATTCTTGTCTTTGGCTTCGTATAGAGCAAGAAATTCTCTAATTTGAAGTATTTACCTTCGAACGTAAAGTAGTCTTCACTTTCCCAAGCCTTTCTGATGAGAACAATAGCTTCCGCAAGTCTCTCAATTCGTTCATTCCACTTCGGCCATCCTTCTGGAAAGAACATGCCGTCGCTCATAGCTTCACCTGAACCGACGCCTAAGGAAAACCTACCCGGATACATATTGTCTAGAGTAGCTGCAGCTTGAGCGACGATTACTGGATGATAGCGACCTCCGATGGGGACAGTAACGAATACGCCGATATGCAAGTTCTTTGTGCGATCAAGAGCAACAGGCATGACAGACCATACAAAGGAGGACCTCTTTCGGCTATGAGTCCAAGGTAGCAAATGATCGCCGAACCAAACCGTGTCAAAGCCGCATTTTTCAGCCATTATTGCGCATTCGACGAAGCTAATAGGATCGTGGTAACTTTCCCCTATGTCCACGCTTAACTTAGGTGATTTCAACACATGCTCTCCCGAATGCTTTACCGGATCGTAGACGCCGTCTAATAAACAATAACGAGTTGTCAGCTCGTAAAAATGATTCGTTGATGCAGTTCCGGGCATCTGCCACCCTGAGATTAAGGCTTCAAAGACGAGGGCACCTACATCACAATAGGTGTTGTCGAAGATAATGAATCCATTAAACCGTTGGTTGCTTTGGAAGTTCTCTATTTGTCTTAACATCTCAGATTTGATAGTCCCTGAAGCCACTTATATACAGCAGTTGATGGGAACTACAAATAGTGGAGAACGAGACTAATGGCACTCACACGCTTATTTTTCGCTACGGACATACACGGATCCGAGAAGACATACATCAAGTTCCTAAATGCGGCCAGCTTCTACAAAGCTCCGGTTCTGATCATGGGCGGGGATATTACTGGAAAGACGATCGTACCGCTAATTAAAGGGTCAAACAGCTACACGGCCAACTTCCGGAACATAATGCGAGAAGCTAAGAATGAAGACGAAGTGCTGAAATTGGAGAACGAAATTCGGCAAACGGGGAGCTATCCATATCGTACGAATCCAGATGAGATGCGCGAGTTAAAAGAAGACGAATCAAAAGTTCATACTATTTTCGTACAGCTCATGCTTGACACAGTAAAAAGATGGATTCAGATGGCTGAAGACAGGCTACGCAATTCAGGAGTCAAAATGTATGTGACCGGAGGAAATGATGATCTCCCAGAGATTGAGGAAATAATCAAGAAATCAGATTTTGTAATCGATCCAGAAGGAGAAGTCGTCGAAATTGGTGGAACATACGAAATGTTGAGCTCTGCGTGGAGTAGCCCGACGCCCTGGCAAACGCCCCGCGAATGTTCAGAGGAACAATTGTGGAATAAATATGAGGAGATGGCATCGCGGGTCAAGGAGATGAAACGATGCGTCTTCAACCTCCATGTGCCTCCCGCTGATACACTCCTTTCAGAATGCATGAAACTCGACAAGGATCTAAAACCGATCATGGTAGGTGGGGAGCCAGAAATGACCAGCGGCGGAAGTTCTGCATGCAGTAAAGCAATTGAGAAATATCAACCGCTCCTAGGTTTATTCGGTCACATTCATGAATCAAGAGGAAGTATTAAGATCGGACGTACAGTATGCATCAATCCTGGCAGTGAATCTAGCGAGGGGATTCTGCGAGGTGTTATGGTCAACCTGGAAGATGGCCGTGTCAAGAGCCATCTTTTAACATCAGGATAGCGATTGAAGGATATGAGTTGCTAGATAAATTAACAGGTTGACTTACTTTTGCCTGAGCAAATTGCTCGACAGTTGAATTAAGTGCCTCCAATTTCGGCTCTCTGGCTGTTAATTATTAGTTTCGGCGCAACGATTTTAGTAATCAGATTTATGGCCATAATCCATTATACTTCTACCAGGCCAAAATGGTTACAAAAATCAACTATTGAAACGTGTTTTGCAATTGTAGTTATAATTCTCGCGATTTTCCTGCTTGTGCTTTTGCACTGCTACGGACTCGGACATTGTGCCTTTTATTGAATTCGAAAAAAAGGAAAAAAAAAGGAAAAGGTCTGCGGACGCGCACTATCGACCTAAGTGGGTGGTACTTCCTTGAAAATTAGGCCTATATCGATCCCCTGACGCTTATTGTACCACTTGCTAATGTAGTAGATCGCGACGCCAGCCACGCCGAAGCCCACAGCCCAATATGCGGTTAAGCTGACATTGCTTGTCATGAGCGGATTGATGGTTACCGTGTACGCCAAATAGAACATGATTATCGCAGTAATCAGTCCAAACCAACTGATTATTGGGATCCCGACTCGCTTCCTCATGAAAGTTGGCAATTGATCAAGTAACGTAACCCACTTGGTGTACGGGAAAATTGCGACAGTACAAGCTACTGCGCCGAAGAGTAGAACCATTAGAGTCGCACCGGCCCCAAACCAGTTTGAGAAGCCGGTATAGGCGTACCCAATTGCACTGACGAATAATACCACCATAGTTGCGAGAATAGCCAAGTGAGGAGTCTTGAACCGTGCATTAACATCCGCCAATTTTGTAGGCATCACGTGGTCGAACGCCCATGCAAAGAAGTATCTTGAAACACACATCAGTAGCACGTATACGAAAGCGATGTTCGCCAAGCAGAACGAACCAAGCATCACAGCAGTAAGCAGTTGGTTCGGATAGGTCGCGATAGCAAGCATTAAGGGCATACTGGGTGGCAGTGGCAGTGGAAACTTCGATGGTACATTATCCCAAAGCCAGGATAGTGCGACGATCCATTGGTAACCAGTAGCGTGCAACTCAGCCATTGCACTTATGGACCAGATAAGGAAGGCAAATACGTTAGCGAGTAGCAGCGCGAGCGGTATCGAACGGTTTACGTTTCTGATTTCTCCGGAGATTGTTCCTGCTCCTTGCGTTGCTCCGGACATTAAAAATATCGTGTATGAGGCACTACCGACCGTCATGGCTAAGGAGATAGGTGCTAAGGTCCACCCTGCACCTTTCGCAAGGTCGAATACTCCCTGATACGTTGTGTACGTGCTCATCAGCGTGTCCCATTTGCCAGCGAACATCGTTGGGTTGGTCCAGGTACCCAGAATGATCCACATGAGGATCAGAGCGAATATCTGGATGCCCCATGCTGTATACACCAGAGCCTTGCCCGCTTTATGACCCATGATTGTGATCGCTGAGTAGATTGCTATAATCGCAATTGCGAATATGAACGACCCGTTCGCGGTGTTAAGCCAAGTCGCGAAATTAACTAGATTCGGAGCATTGTATAATGTTCCCCACGCAAGTACCGTGGCCGAGATAGTATAACCATATGTGAAGGCTGTAGCGAGAACACATACTGCTGCGTACCAGTACCAGTAGATTAGACCCCACGCGAACCCTATGGCAGGGTGGGTTATTCTCGCGAACCACACGTAGTCGCTGCCTGACCTTGGCATCGCACATGCAATAGCCCAATAGCAGACAGCAAGCAGACCTTGAGCGATCGCTCCGACCGCCAGTGAACCTACAATGTCAGCTCCAGGCCAGAAACCCCAGAACCATGGAAACTGCACCGTAGTGTTGAGGATTGCGAAGATAATCAGAGTGTAGATCAACGTTGTGTCAAACGCACCGTAAGGTCTCACTAGTCCGCTAGTCCGTCTAACGAAAACTGTTTTTTCCACAGACGCCATAAATTTTCCACAACGAAGCGTCTAATCATGCAAATTTAACACTGTCCTACATACTTGTTGAACTCTATGTACTCTGGTGGTGATTGTTGCGTAGACTATGGCATCCACATGTGTCGAACCCATAACTGGAGAACTAACATCCAGGCAAAGACACGGCCAAATTGTAGAACGGCCGAAGTCAATGGCAGCAGGCGATATGTAGTCTCTACATCAGCTTTCAGAATCAAGAAGCATGGCCAGAAGTGAGCGAGATATAGTTCACTTCACATCAAGAACGTACATAAGATTGAAGTGCGATTCAGTAGTCTGGATTACACGTTGAAGCTAGTCGAATATGATACCCCTGCACTTGTTCTAGACATCGAAGTCGCGGAGGGTAACATCAGGCGCATGGGTGAGTACTTCCGAGGAAAGAAAGCTCACCTCAGGCCCCACGTGAAAGTCCATAAATCCCCATTCCTAGCCCACAAGCAGATTGCCTCAGGCGCCAAAGGAATAACCTGCGCGAAGATCAGCGAAGCTGAAGTGATGGCGAAATCTGGTATCGATGATATCCTAGTCGCGAATGAGATAGTGGGCCCCGACAAACTAAGGCGATTAGCAAACCTAGCAAAGCATTGTCGCATTGCCGTGCTTGTCGATAATCTCGCCAATGCTAATCAGATGTCCAAAATCGCTTCAGATTTGGGCTCGAAGATTGGCGTTCTCATAGAATTGAATCTAAGCACTGACCTGGATGGGATCCTCGACAGATGTGGAGTTATACCCGGTCAACCCGCCGTCCAGCTCGCGCGTGAGATTGCCAAACTGGGAAATATCGAGTTCAGAGGCTTGATGGGTTACGAAGGATCACTCCGCAAGTTCACTGATTTTGAGTCGAAAAAGACGGCCGTCAGGAACGCCTTGGGACGCATAGTTGAAACGAAGGACCTTGTCCAAGATACTGGGTTGAACGTTGGCGAGGTTAGTTGCGGTGGCACCTGGTCATACAATATAGCAAGTGAGATTCACGGAGTGACCGAAGTTCAAGCAGGTTCGTATGTATTCATGGACACAACCTACCAGAAACAGGGCATTGATTTTGGCCTCGCTCTTACTGTGCTAACGAGAGCAGTAAGTAAGCCCAGGCCAGAGAAGATCATTGTAGACGCTGGATTAAAGGCGATAAGCGCCGACATGGGCCTGCCTACAGTGAAAGGAAGGCCTGAAGTGGAATGCATCGGCCTGAACGCTGAGCATGGACACTTTCGACTCGGAAGACAAAGCACCGTGGGCGTTGCCCAGCCAATTGAGCTTCTTCCGACGCATGTGGATACTACAGTCTGTCTCCACGATAACTACGTGATTGTGCGCCGTAGAGAGGTTGAAACGACTCTGGAGATTGCATGTAGAGGAAAACTACAGTGAAACTTGGTTCACACCATTCTCATGCTGACTTCTAGTTTTCTCGACCGACATTCAGTCTCACAATCTTTCTTCCAACCAGAACTGGAACTACGGGGCTTATATTCGGTGAGAGGCAGTAGTCAACGTCTTTCTCATATCCGACTTCGCACAGCCGTTTTGCTGTCTGCCCTTCTTTTACTAGCGTCCGCCATTCAGGGGTCATGTATAACCCGACTGCAATAAGTGCGCTGTCGGATAGACTCTTGGTTATTAGAGAATTGACTATTGCGCCAGCCCCTATAATGTCCTCAATTGCGGTTCGATGGGTCGACCCGCACGCAATGATTGTGACATCATGACCGACGGATCTCAAATGGGTGGCTGTGGCTTTTGCGTTATTGATACTCCCCACGATTATCCGACGCTTATTGCTTACTTTTCTTAGGACTCTGGTAAGATTTGTGGAAGAGTAAAGAACCGTCTTCCCCCCGATGTTCTCCGTTGTCATGTCCAATGGAGATATGTTGTAGTCGAAGCCGCTCGGCATGATGCCGTGTCTCTCCCCAACCAGCACCATGTCCGAGTAGTTTCTTTGTGCTCTGCGAAATCTCATCACTTCCCCAATGTTGGTGAATGGGATCACTGCCTCAGCTCCGTTGTTCAACGCTGCGATGATCGTTGAGCTTGACCTTAGAACATCAACTAGGACAACCGTTCTGAATAACCTGTTCTCGGTCAAACTTGACTCTACATGAACTTTCAAGATCTCACCGAACCTGTTTTGCTACGATGAAACCGATTCACTAATAATTCGTTTACTCGAATGATAGTTCTCTTCACTGAATAAATAAGGCAGGAACAGTAACCTCTTAATGGGAAGGAGTAGTTTCGTAACGTAAAGTGTCAGATTTGCAGTCGAATTCAACAGATAAAAAGTGGGATGCAAACGATACACTTCAGATGCTCGCAGCATCTGACGGCTTAGAAAGTGATCAGTACATAATTGCGATCTACTACATTGAGACGCCTACAACTGAGTCGGTGAAGTATTGCGTCGGAGTTGCCCTTCAGCAGACCACTGGAACATGGGTTAAGGTGCAAGGAGAGACACATGACCTCAGGGAAGAGCATGGCGGGAGAGTCACTGAACTCTTCAAGATACCAGGCACTTCTCAATCTTATCTTCTCGAGATAGCCTACCCGATTTCAAATCTTACTCCGGACTTCGAGCTATTGCTCGCTACAGTTGCGGGTGAGATTTCATGGTGGGTAGCTGAATCCGCCGGGTTCTCTACAAAACTGTTGGACCTGAAATTCCCCGGCCCATTCCTAGGCCACTTCAAAGGTCCTAAGTTCGGCCTCCCCGGCATTCGCGAATACTTGGGCGTCAAAGATAGGCCGATTCTCAACAGCATGATCAAACCCTGCACTGGGCACACGATAGCCACGCACGTCGAGGTCTTCAGAGATGCAGCGTGCGGAGGCGTGGATCACATAAAGGACGATGAAGTATTGGGAGACATCCCGATCAACCCGCTGTATGAAAGGTTAAGCAGATGCATGGAGATCACGGACAAGAAACTGTCTGAGACAGGAGAGAAAACCCTCTACACTGTGAACATCACAACAAGGTCCGATAAGATACTGGAAAAAGCTGAGAAAGCGGTGCAAGCAGGCGCGAACGGATTAATGATCGACAGCTCGGCTGGATTCGGGCCGCTAAGAATGCTTGCGGAAGATCCCAGCATCAAAGTACCGATACTCTATCACCCATGCTTTAACGGAACGATGGTGGCGGCGGACAGAAGCGGGCTATCATTTCCATTATTGACGAAATTGGTTCGGATGGCTGGAGCGGACGCAATGGTCTTGTATTCGTACCTCGGGAAGATTCCCAGCGCCACCAAGGATGGAAACTTGCGGGCCTTGGGCCAAGCAATGTGCCCTTTGAAAGGGAAGAGGACGACCGCATGTTTGCTTGCGGCAGGAATTCACCCTGGCTTGGTACCATTGCTTGTGAACGATTTCGGACCGGACATAATCATTGGTGCGGGTGGCGCTGTGCATGGTCATCCGAACGGGTCCGGAGCAGGAGCAAAAGCAATGCGCCAAGCCATTGACGCTGCTATGAAAGGTATCCCTATTGAAGAACACGCCAAAGCCCACGCCGAGTTGAGCATTGCGCTCGAGAAATGGGGTGCACCTAAGACCTCTGACGACTCAAAGAAATTGTATACGCTGAGAAGGTAGGGCAGGACTATCCGTTTCAGGAATTATCTGTCCTACGATCAGCGAGAGGCTAGACTTTCAGCTCGAGCGCTGGCAGAGCACGTTGCAATTCAGGATGCTTCTTGGCTGCCTCATCAATCGGCATGCCTGTCAGGGCAGCTCTTACGGCTTGCATCATTGCCTTTGCCCCTGCGGTTGAACCGTCCGGGTGTCCATGGATTCCGCCACCAGCAAGGAACATCATGTCCGTACCAAGCGTTTGAACGCTCACCCCAATGTTGGCTGGTCGGTTACCTGCCGAAGAACACGGCATCGTTGGCTTGACATGGTGTAAGGGTTGTCGAAGTGTATTTATAGTTCGCTGAGTTTCCATCTTGTCGTAGAAGAATTTGCCTTCGACACTACCTATATGCAATTGATCTGCGCCACACATTCTCATTAGTTTCGACCAAAGCGCGACATCGATCCCATGTTTCGGATTGCGCGTGAAAGCCGCATGGCCGACTCGATGACAATGAATTGGAACTTTGACGGATTCATCTTCAGCAAGAGCCTGCAAACCTCCAAAGCCTACGTATGGCCCACAAACCATGAGGTGGTTCGCGCCCGCTTGAATTGCCTTGTCAGCTAATTCCAACAACTTATCCTGCCGAGTTGTAATGTTGACTGCGTAGAGTACGTCCTTTCCAGTCTGCTGCTTTGCACGGTCGATAGCTTCCATTGTAGCGGCTATTCTGTCTTCTATTGGGCAATACTTGGGGCTGACTAGGGCCTCATCATCTTTTATGAAATCGATCGCTCCCAAAGCCGTCTCGTATGCTAGTCTGGCGTAGGTTTTGGCGTCCAGCCCAACGTTGGGTTTGGTTATGGCTCCGATGACGGGGCGATTCTCTTTGCTAATCCCTGCCAGCCTCTTTGTGCCCTCTATTCCAAATTTCGGACCCTTGTAGGCTTCAAGCCAATACTTCGGAAAGTTCAAGTCAAGAAGTTTGACGTTGTCGAGTATGTTCATGTCGAAGATGTTTCCAGCTATGTCAGAGAGAAGGCAATTGATTCCCCCGATTTCAGGATCATAATTCGAAGCTTCGAAGGCAAGATGAACGTATCCTTTGCCTTCAGATCCCACAACGCGGAATATCTTCGCGCCATATTCTTTCCTAACTTGAACGGTTTCATATCCGACTAGGGTCCATGTGCCCGTTGAGTTTTCGATAGCTGATTCCTCAGCCATCTTTGTCATCGATGCAGGGCCTTCAACGTAATAGAGCGCCATGATATGGCGGTCGGGATCAACGGATTCAGGTGCAATATACATAATCTCTCTTAGCGTATGATCGTCGACTCGATGTTCCATTTCAAGTCACACTGGAAGTATGCGAGATAGTGCGATATTTTACCTTTGGCAAGGAATACCGGTTTGAGAAGTGTCCGTCGCGTCGAGTGCGAGTTCTCAATCATTTCGTCATGTCGATCTCCACCACTTCTACTACGAGGAGAAAGGACATGGTCGAGCGAGGCCTATCTCTGTAAGAGGAAGATCTCAATGAGAGGAAGCTGAATCACTCTGTGAACTTGCCTTACGAAATCACGAGACTAGTTTGCTCCAGTCCTTCTTCAGCCAATCAGTGACCAGAGACCGATAGAATTCCATTCGTTCCTTGTACAGGCTCGCTCGTTGTGGGTCTGGTTGATAGCGTCTGCTTGCTTTCGTGAAGTCTCCAGCTTTTCTTTCGACGTCGTCCCAAACGCCTAGCGCCTTGCCCGCAAGTATCGCCGCGCCCAGTGTCCCAAGTTCAGTCTGATCCACAGTCTCTATCACGGTGTTGGTCAAGTCAGCCTTCAGTTGCGTCCACCATTCTGATCGAACTCCTCCGCCGACGCCTCTCAGAAAGTCTATTCTTGCGCCGGACGCTTTGAGCGCGGTCATGAGATAGAACAGGTCGTAGGCTATGCTCTCCATAACAGCCTTCACGATGTCTTCTGACGCAGTGGCAAGAGTCATTCCTAGGAAGGCTCCGCGGAGTTTGCTGCCTCCAACCCACGGAGTTGTGGCACCGGAAACATGCGGAACAGCAAGCACATGTCCGGGGCTCTTATCCAAGATGCTGAGCGCAGCCTCCGTTTGGTCCAGTTTCACGTTCACAAGACCTCTTACCCAGTTGAGCGCGGCATTACCTGTAGGACTGAGGCAATATATCATCCAGCTTGCTTTGCCCGGGTACGGTCCAATGGACACCCCTAAGTTGACAAGATCAGAAGGTTGGGGGAATGAACTAACGGGAAGAAGAAGATTCTCCCATGAGCCGCTTATCAGACAGCCTGTTCCAACCTGTGATACGCCCGCACCGAGAACACAGCAGATCGCATCATTCGATCCCACTGTTAGCTCCACCTCATTCTTGAAATCTAGCTTTGAGCCGATGTCCCTTTTGACGCTGCCAATGATGGTTCCCCACGGCCGGATTTCCGGCAGCAAATCCTCATTGATTCCGAATTGAGAAATACGCTCAGGCGACCATTGGTGTGTCTTGAAGTCATACACAAAATATCTCGCGGCGTTACTTCTGTCAACTACGGCCTGCCCGGTGAGTCGTAAGGAGAAGAACTCGCCCCAACCCAGAAAGTATCTTGCCTTCTTCATCACGTCCGGGCGGTTCTTTTCCCACCATAGAATTCTGCAAACGGGGTCCATGCGCTCAGGCAAGTGACCGCAGAAGTCAAACCACATCTCAGGACTATAATCGTTCGCGATAGTCTTCTCTAACCCGCTCTCCCGCGTGTCCGCGGTCATGATACAAGGTCCAAGTGCTCGTCCGTTGATGTCCACCGGGAAACCTTCTCTCATCGACGCCGAAATCGCGATCGCTCGGGGCAGATTCCGCTTAACCGAGTCTGTTCCAGTTAATTCTCGAATTCCTTTCGTCGCGTTATCCCAAACCTCTTCTGGATCCAGCTCCCAGGCACCCGGGAGAGGATGATGAGGAGTGTGAGGCGCATAGACGCTGCCAAGCGACTTCCCATTCAGATCGTATACGGCGATCTTGGTTCCGGTAGAACCCACGTCTATACCCATCAGGCTCACAAAGAATCGCCTAACGCTCTTCCAGACGTGGGTCCTTCTGAATCAGAAGACGTCGTGGACGTTCTTTGCGAACGCTCGGATCATCTTCTTATCACAGCCAGTGTAGGTGGTAACCTCGTTGACCCCGACTTCTTGATACGCTTCGATCACTTTTACCACGTCTTTCCAGCTCTTGCAGAAGTGCATGTTTCTTCGGGCATCTTCAACGGTGACCTTCCTGCCTTCTTCTTCGACCGCGACTGGGTTCGGGATACTCCATGAGTCTTTCCTACAAATGCCAAGGGTTCTCCATGCGTTCTTGAGAAGATCTTCGGGCTTCGCGAAACTGAAGACCAGTTCTATCGCAACCTTGCCCAGACCTTCTTTGTTGGCCTCGCTTCTGCCTTGTCTGTAAGCTGGAAGGATTGTCTCTTTCAGCCTCTGAACGCCATTCCTCGGACTTATTGTAATCATACCATCGGCATTCACGCCAGCTGCATGCGCAGCTTTCCTGCCTATCGCCGAGGCATAGATAGGAATCTTTGCCCTTGGTTTCGTGTAGAGGTAATAGAAGTCTGACGAGAAGAACTTGCCTTCGAACTTAAAGGGTTCCTTGGACTCCCACATCTGCCGTACCAGTCGGAGGCCTTCCGTGAGCCTATCCATTCTCTCCTCCCATTTTGGCCACTTATCATTCCAGAACGGTCGCTCGTTCAACGCCTCGCCAGTGCCGACCCCGAGCATGAGCCTACCCGGGTACATGTTGTCCAAGGTGGCAGCCGCCTGGGCGATAATCGCAGGGTGATATCTTGCTCCGGTTGGGACTGTAACCCAAGGTCCAACCTTGATTCGTTTGGTTTTTTCTAATGCAACCGCCATCATAGACCAGCAAAATGACGATCTCTTGCCGGAATGATACCAAGGAAAGATGTGATCACCAAACCACACAGTCCGGAATCCCATCTCTTCCGCGTAGACGGCGGCATCGACGAAAACTTTCGGATCGTAATCATTTTCTCCAAGATTGGCGGAGATTTCCATCTTTGTCAAAGAAGTCACTTAGACAATCTTTGCAAGCTTGAATCTTATATCTTTCGGGATAAAATCGACGAAGATTTCAGTAGATGAAAATCGAAAGCGAATCCTTACGCAGCGCAAGGAGCTATGTTGTGTGCAAAGAAACAGGAAAGGATCTTCAACGTAATAAGAAGCAAAGAGAAAAGCCGAGGCGCTGCTTATGCCGGGAGCTGTTTGCAAGGACGTTTATAGTATAGTAGCAAAGGAGATTGATAATACTGGATTTTCCAATCTGTTCCCGCACATCTATCACCCACATGTCGGAGGGTCAGAGACGAAGACAAACGTATAATAACAGAGAAGGATTCGTAAAGATTACTTGCCCGCATGACAAAATTGGAGCAGGTGAGCTGATCAAAAGGTTATCGCAATGGGACTATCAGTTAGCAAGACTGTCGTAGGCGGCCTGAATGGCCTAATCCTCGAGAATGACAAGCTTAGAACTGTGCTTATGCCCGAGTTTGGGGCTAGGATTCTCAGCATCATTTACAAACCTACAGAGACCGAGTTTGTATGGCACAATCCGAGAGTTCCAGTGATGAAGCCCACCTATCAGCCGGAACTTGAAGATGTCAGTGGGCTTTTCGATTGCGTACCCACCTGCGAGACCTGCACTTACAAGAAATGGAAACTCCCTATGTTCGGAGAAGTTGCATCTGAGCCTTGGCGAATTGTCAAAACTCAAAAGAAACCTCAATCAATCACGGTGAAGTTGCAACGAAAGTGTAAAGTGTATCCGATGATGGTCAACAAGTCTCTGACCATCACAAAGAATGAACCAGTGCTGGAGCTCAACTATAAGCTCGAAAACCTCTCTAATGAAGCGCTGGAGTATCATTACAGTGGTCACAATACTCTCCAGATTAATCCGAGCTACCGAATCGTCCTACCCCACGAGGTTACGAAGGTTAAGCGCGGAATGGCGATCACTGATAGAATCGGTAACTTAGGAGACGAGATTCCATGGCCGATCACAACTGACAGAGATGGGAAGACTGTTGACCTCAGCAAAGTCGGCCAACCCTGCGAAGGAACAGGAGAGAACCTATACACACCCAAACTGAAAGAGTCTTGGGCGGCTGCCTTCAACGAATCGCGAAGAGAAGCCATTGGATTTTCATTCCAAGCAGAAGCCCTGCCGTACATACTTGTCTGGATCACCTTGGGAGGCTACCTAGGATACTACCATATTGCGCTGGAGCCCTCTACAGGCAGACCCGACAACCTAGACGTTGCCGTCAATCAATGGAAGAACTACGCGGCAATTGAACCCCGAGGAGACGTATCCTGGACTACGAAAATATTCCTCGACCACAACGTCAAACATATTGAAAGAGTAACCGCAGGCGAAGGCATAATACAGTAACTCGGGAACAGCTTTTCGAAGGCACTTGACAGGATTCCCATGAAGCCACTCAATACAAGTCTTTGTCCTACCTCTTGAGCATCCTTGTCAGATCTTGCACAGTGTATTTTCCAGGCCTCTCCCCTTTAATGGCCATCTCGTCAGCCAGTCGCCAAAGAGTCTCGTTGCAAGGCGTCGCAATGCCTAACATGTGGCCCAATTTAACTACGTCACCGTTCAATTGCTCAGCCTCAATGTTGCCAGTTCCCCTCATGAGGCTTTGCCAAGAAGAATCACGGCCGCAAATGTTCTCGTAGCCTTTGGGTCCTGTGGTGGCTCCGCGTCTGGATTGAACACGTTTTTGAAACTGTTCAGGGTCCTCACACTCAATGCCTGCTGCCTTCCAAACTTCCAAGGCTTCCTGTCTAGCTGCGGCTGTGAATTGGCCGCCATCTTCCCTATCGTTCGTCATAGCCAACACAGCATTTTCAAGATTTTCGAGACATTTAGCCGCCTTCGCTTCCATAACGAAGTCGTTTATGCGGCATGCAAAGCCTGCTTTCTCGAATGCCTCCGCAACTTTGTGAGCGAGCTCATCTGAACCATTTGGGTACAGGCCTATTTCTAGAAAACCATGGTTCCCACGAATGGGGTTAACAACCTCTCCAGGTTGCAGGAATATTGCTGGCAGATGGACCATGACCCCATAGACGCGGTTGAAACAACGTGTTGCTAGTGCTTCGTTGCAAATGGAATTCTGGACACAGAAAATCGGCAAATTTCTAGGGAAGCCAGCATTCTTCAACTGCCCGAGGCATTCGAGCGTGTGCTGAGACTTTGCTGTCAGTAGTAGAACATCGTCGTTTCTGAAGGGTGGCAATTCCTGAGCCTTGTTGTATGCAGGAATCTTTAGCACATAGATATTATCCGGTGTGACCAAACGCAATCCTGATTCGCTGACCCTACCTACGTGCCTGCGATTAGCGACCAAGATAACCTCGTGACCTGTCCTGTAAAGGTGTCCTCCTACTGTGCTTCCTACGGCGCCTGCTCCGTACACAATAAAGCGCGTAGTCCTCCCTCAAATGATCAAAGAATGTGAATGGACAATATTAGGAAATACCGTAACGCTTTCAGTTGAAAGATCTCAGAAAAAGCTCAAAGTTTCAGAGAGTATATGATAGGCCTCGTACTGAAGCTTCATCACAGTCAACGCAATGGCCCTGGTTAGATAAAGACGGAGATGGTCGTCAGACACCAACCCGGAACTTAAAAGTTGATTGTAGAACTACCTTGAAATTCGACACGCCTGATGAAGTTGCAAACGAAGCATTGAAACTACAACGAAGACCTTGCACGCCAAACTCTGTCGATTTCTTTAGATATATGAGAGGCTACATCGTTCATGAGGAATTGGTCGAAATTTGTCTCGATATAAGAATCATCTAAAGAGTCATGACTTGATCGGTGAGGCTCGTGAGAGGGCCCATGCAATTTACGGTTCCGCGATTGGGCGAAAACGTAATGAGCTGGTTACACCGGCACTCATTCTCGACTTGGGGATTGTGCGTGAGAACCTTGCCTTCATGGCTGAACGCATGAAGAAGATGCCCGTAAAACTTCGGGCGCACATTAAGGTTCACAAAAGCCCCGATATTGCACGTATGCAAATGAAAGCCGGAGCCATAGGCATCGGAACAGCCACTCTCTGGGAAGCAATCGTGATTGCACGCGCTGGAATTTCCGACGTCTTCGTCATCAATGAGGTCGTTGGGCCTGAGAAGGTCAAAGCGGCGGCGCAACTCGCGCGAGAAGTCCCCTTGAAGGTCGCGGTTGATGATCCAGTTAACGTAAAGACACTTTCCGACGCGGCCAAGGATGCGGGCAGCGTGATCGGTTGCGTTATTGAGGTTGACACTGGAATGCACCGTTGTGGGGTTGGCTCACCCGAGGAAGCATTGAAACTGGCCCGTCGAATCGGTGAACTTCACGGGCTTACGTCTTGATGGTATTACCGGCTACGAGGGACATTGTTCACTCGAGTTCGACAAAGTGAAACGTGAACGCATGTGCAAAGAGGCAATGGACTATTTCGTCGATGTCGCTAACCTACTCCGGAAAAATGGAGTAACCTGCTCGCTTGTCTCAGCCGCCGGAACAGGCACATGGGAAATTACGGCCGCACACCCGGGCATTACTGAGATTCAACCTGGCTCATACGCGACTATGGACGGGTACCACGCAGGCCTAGAACCACGATTCAAGCAGGCAACCACCGTGCTTGCGACCATCATTAGCCGCCGACCCGACAGAGTCGTTACAGACGCTGGAAAGAAGACCGTCGGCGCAAATCAAGCCGTATTAAAGGATTACGACTACCCGATCTTTCGCTACGAAGAGGAACATGGAATCTTCAACACCGACAACTTCGTGTCCACTCAAACGTTGGCGATACTGTAGAACTCCTGCCCGGCTACACACCATTCGCCGTCAATTACTTTGATGTCTACCATGTTGTTGAAGGCGACAAAGTTGTTGACATATGGCCGGTCCTGCCTCGAGGCCCAGAGCATGGGGGACTGCTCAGCACGTTCGATAACCGTTCGCAGTGACCTGAAGTCCCGGATGCACTCTCTTGTAACTCGTCCACAGTAACTCTAAATGCCATGTTCAACTCAGACTTAATCTGGGCAAGAGCGAATCGGCCACAATTGGGAAGCATAGGTAGAATAGTTCATCGACAAATTCATCACCGGCGCACGATTCCGGACACAGAATCATAATCCTTAGACATGGATTTTCGACGAATAACACTCCACCTCGTCAAACTGTGCGCTTAGACGATGGCAAGGAAGCCACACTGCAATCTGCAAGATACCTAGTTCAGCAAACAAGAAGAGAGGTGCTAATCCTCATGCGTTACGCGAACAAAGGTTTGTATTGAATAGCGCTTTCAATCAACGTCTCCTGTTCTGTCACGCTCATTCGTTTGAAGTGCTCGCATGCGTACAGGACAAGTGGCAGTAGTCTTGTGTCACCGGCCGTGCATAGCCCTGTCACGGATTGGGAAAGAACAAAGTCCACGGATCGCTGAATCATCTTCTCGTCAGAAAACGGCTCATACCATGTTTCATATGTCTTGGGTCCGTTGTCCCACGGTCCTCGAGTAATCGATTTGATGATCATTGTACCAACATCACGATTCTGACATTCACGCAACAAGTCTTCGGCATTGCGTCGGAAGTCCTTGTTTCTGTACTGAACGAAGTTGATTGGAAAGAGTACAGTATCGAAATCGAATCGGTGCAAGGCCTCTAGGAAAATCCCGGGTGCATTAACACCATGACCTGTAATGCCGATGTACCGCGTCAGACCTTCTTGACGGGCTTCTATTATCGCTTCTAGTGCCCCACCAGGCCGAGTCACGTCGTCTAGTTCCTCAAACGTTGTGATTGCATGTATCTGGTAAAGGTCGAATGCTTCAACGTCGAGTCGCTTCAACGAGCGTTTTAGTTCGGTCCTTGCACCTTGCGCAGTTCGTTCAGTCGTCTTGCATCCCAAAAAGAAACGCTTCCGTTCACTTGCAAGCCACGGATGAAGGCGTTCTTCTGCTTCTCCATACGAGGGAGCCACATCAATGTGATTGATGCCTGCGCCTAAGACTCTCTCCATTGCCGCGTCAGCTTGAGTCTGTGTCACTTTTGAGAAAGCCGCCGCACCGAATATAGCCACGGTGCTCATGTGACCTGTACGACCAAGGCGACGTTTTTCCAAATCTGCCACTATTTCCTCCACTCTGTATAAGCAGTATTTGCAACTTTCCTTTTTTCATCCTTGAACTATAGAAAGGGAGATTTGGTATCGACATGAAAATGTAGATGCCTACGAGCTTGTTTTGTTTTGACCGTAACCGATCTTGCAGCAGATTCGCAGCCCATTCAAGCTATCGATACACCAATTAGCGGCTCAAAAATTCTGGTCATTGATTACTTGATTGGGTAGACGCCGAACTTGTGAGCGGTCTCTGCGTACTTGAGTACGTTTCTTGCGAATCTGTCAAGGTCAGGAACCGAGGAGTGAATTGAGTTTGTCGTCCCTAGGATGAGTCCGCCACCTGGCCCTGCCTCTTTGATTACCTTGACCACTGCTTTCTCTACGTCCTCTTCGCTTCCCAAGGGTAGCAAGCTTACGACGTCGACTCCTCCAGAAACAGTGAGCCTATCCTTGTAGTCTCGGTGAAGTTTCACGATGTCCATTCCAGCTGTTGGCTCAATCGGATGGAGGGCATCAATTCCCGTATCTATTAAATCGTCCAGTATTGGCATGAGGTTGCCGTCGCTATCCCATACTACTTTGGCGCCTCTCTTCTTCAGGCTTTGAACTAGGGTCTTCTGATAGGGATACACGAAATCTTTGTACATTTTTGGTGGCATGAATGGCCCATGATTGTCTGCGATATCATCTCCAACCAAGATGAATTCGGCTCCAGCATCTATGAAGGACTTTCCTAGTTCTACCGCAAATTCGCAGTGCTTCTTCAACAATTCCCGTGCAAAACTCGGGTTCTCATGTAGCGCCATCAGGAACTCCTTTAGCCCCGTCATCAATGCTGCCCGTTGGAAGATGCCTTCATCGATTGTTCCCGTGACAGCGTACTCGTCTCCGATCATTTTGAAGGCGGTTTCGAAGGCGTCCATACGACCGGGAACATTAGCGTTGGGAAATTCGTATTCGTCAAACTGCTCCGGAGTCTTTATGGTTCCATCAATGTAGAACCCGTAACCTCCCCACATTGCCCCTTTCACGTACTGCCATTTGCGTCCCCATTCGTCCAAAAACATTTTTTCGCCTAGGAATTTTCTCTCCCAATCTTTTGGAGGCCCGTAGGAGATGCAAGCGAAATCTATCCCGAGTTTCTTGTAGAAATCCACTGTGTCAATCATGCCTTTGGATGGATGTTGAAGTATCTTCTCTATTGTAATGTCGCTTATCCATGCTTCCAGTAGCGGGATTCTATCCGGTTCCTCGTGCTCCAACACAGCACGCGCACGTTCTCTAGGGCTCATCTTAGTGGTCATCAGTTTCACCCCTCCACCAACTTTTCGAGAACCTTCAGGACCTTTGGAGCGTCGTCCACTTGGGCGTCCGCACCTATTTGTCGGCCAAATTCCTGTGAAGTGGGCTGCCCACCAATGATCACTTTCACCTTCTCTCTCAATCCCGCTTTCTTTAACTCCTCAATGACGGTCCCCATGTTCAGCATTGTAGTTGTCAAGAGTGCGGATAGACACAAGATCTTTGCACCAGTCTCCCTGACTTTGTTGACATAATCAGCGGACTTGACGTCGACCCCCAAGTCGTAAACTTCGAATCCCGACGAGAGAAGTATTATGCTAACGATGTTCTTGCCAATGTCATGCACGTCTCCCTCTACGGTTCCGATAACGACCTTTGCGGATCCATCTATAGCGGTCTTTTGAAGATGCGGTTTCAAGGTCTCGATGGCTGTTTTCGCAGTCTCGCCTGACATTATCAGCTCTGAAAGGAAGTATTCCCCAGCTTCGTATCGTCTCCCTATCTCTTCGAAACCTTGCCTGATTGCCGCTATGACATCGCTCGTTGTCATCCCGGCAGTCAACGCATCGTCAACTGTTGCCTGCATGCCTTTCCTATCGGATTTCAGCAGACAATCTTCAACAGCAGTCGACAATTCCTCTTGGCGCATAGAGAGTCCCTTGAGGATGAATCATGTTTGATCTTACACATAAATGACTTGTCAATTTCGTCCTCACTGACACCTGCCTAGCTAGCTCAGTTCCCAAAATAATTACTCTATTAGTACAAGTGTTAAATACGGTTCGGATAACTTATATACTCGTTTTGGTGGGGAATTTGTCGGACAAACAAGTATTCATTCGAAAGACTAGTGGTCTTGTAAGACCGTTCGGTACATTGGATTTAGCGCTTATTTGTACGGTTCTGATCCTCGCCCCAGTAACGACTACTGTTAACATCAATTGGTTCTGGGGCTTCAATCCGGGGGCTGACTTTGTTAGCTCATTGCTGGTTTCTTTGCTTGCGACTTTACCTGCTCTGCATTTGTTATTGGGCCATAACGCTGTCAATGCCGCATCAGGGAGCGACTATGTCTCGTTCGCAAGAACAGGGCGCCCGGCACTGGGATTCGCATGGTCGCTCGTATACTGGTACGTTGTTCTTGTGGAAGCAGCTATCGTAGGGATCAGCTTCATGATTACATTCGGAGTGTCCAGCGCTCTTCTCACCTGGGGAACACTGTACAATGCTCCTGGACTGGTCAATCTAGCGACAACGTTCAGCAGTCCAGTTGGAAGTTACATACTCGCTTTCGTTATATTGTCCATCTATTGCGTATTCGCAATCTTGGGGCACAAACTAGGAAGAGCCATACTGTACACGGGATGGGCCTTTGCGATCATCTTCTTCGTCCTGATGTGGGGAATCATGTTTACCTCTAACCCTGCCATTTTCGCTGGCAAATGGAACAGCCTGATGTCTAGCTACGTCACCTACCAAGGAGTATTAGATGCTGCAACGTCCGCCGGATGGGCTACGGCTCCTATCACACTGAGCGCAACGTTCGCGAGTACCACATTTACCTTCATGTTAATGTCGGGAACGGTAATGGGCGTGGGCTCAGTCACGGGTGAGATCAGGAGCGTGAATCGCTCAATTCCGATTTCAATATTGGTCTCTAACGTCTTCGCTGTCATCATGTGGTCTCTCACAGCCTTGGGTGAGATCAACGCAACCGGTTACAACTGGATAATATCTATGTCGTGGATGTGGGACAACGGTTCTCCAAAGTACCCGCTGCCTTGGCCACCAAGCATGCCCCTCATGCTAGGGGTACTGACCTACCCGAACATCGTCCTCACATTCGTGGTGTTGGCTGCATATCTTCTCGGGAGCATTGCATATTTATGGGCTTGTATAATGGCATTCTCAAGATACTTCTTCGCTTGGGCTTTCGACCGTCTCATTCCGACGAAGTTCGCAGATGTAAGTAGCCGATTCAAGACTCCTCATTGGGCTATCGCAGCCACTTGGTTGCTATCAGTGATAACCGCCTACTTGTATGCTTTTACGGGATTCTCTAACGCTTTCGCTGCAGGCTCCACTGCGATGGTATTACTCTGGGGGATATTGGCTTGCGCAGTCGTTATCTTTCCATTCACCAAATGGAAGACACTGCTCGATAATCTGCCAACCTTCATGAGAAAGCGCGTTGGAATACCGGTGATCAGTTGGGTGGGCTTAATAACAGCAGTCATTCTGTTCTTCGCAGCCTACGGCGTCGCAGTGAACCCATTGTTGACGCCTGTCACGGCACCGCTGACTGCAGAGCTTTCCATTGGAGTCTTTATCCTGGGCTTGGTGATCTACTACGTGGCCAAGTGGTACAATAACCGTCAAGGCATCGACATATCCCTAGTATTCAAAGATGTACCACCCACCTAAACCGACTCGGTGTCCTCTTCTCTCCTGTTTTCCGCAAACGGACGACTAGGTCATCATCAATAAACCAGGAAGACGTTCTGGATTGGCGGAGGAAGAATTGATTCTCCTAAGTACATGCGACAGACTTAATCGTGTCATGTGAGTGGATCAAGTGACCTCATTTGGCGAATCAACGTGGAGGAAAAGACTCCCCGAGCGAAAGAAGGCATTCCTTTCTCAGTTTGCTGCACAAGAAGCGAATAGATGCTGCAGTAGTGTCTGATCCTCGCCACGTATACTATTTCACAGGATACTCAACGTTCTGGCCCAGAACCACGTCAATTCTGATTCTCAGTCGAGATGTGGACTGCTGTCTTTTCCTCGGAGAATCACGAGCCGCAGATGCGAAAAGAGTATACGATGGTCGGATCTTCACCTTCGAGGACTACTCTCTGAAAGAGCGTATGATTGCTTACGGCGGGTTTGTGGCTCGTGAGCTAACCAAACTTCTGAAAGACCGCAAGCCGCTCAAGGGCTCGAAGAGAATCGGTGTTGAAGACTGGCATCTACCCCGCACATACGCGCAAGCAGTGAAGCTCGCTTCACCAAAGGCTCGATTCACAGGTCTAAATGATATGATTCTGTCATTTCGGAAGACTAAGGGAGAAGATGAGCTGCGAAATCTGAGAGAAGCGACGGAAAGATTAGAAGTAGCCTACGAAGTGGCAAGAAAGAATATTACCGTTGGAAAAGCAGAGATCGAGTTATGTCGTGACGTAATGTCAGATTCAATCGCCAGATACGGACCCGTCGAATTCTCTCGCGGAGACACCTGGATCTCGGGGGAAAGAACATTAGAGGTTGGCGGTCCACCGTCTAACCGAAGATTTCGCGAAGGCGATAGCATCATACTTGACCTCCAATCCGTCGCGAACGGTTACTGGGCAGACGGTGCCAGGACCTACGTTGTGCGCAAAGCCAAAGAGGAACAGGATCGGATCTTCAGAGTACTATTGGATGCAAAAAGAAAAGCCGAGGCGCTGCTTATGCCGGGAACTAACTGCAAGGACGTTTACAACACTGTGGCGACGGAGATCGATAACGCTGGATTCTCAGGCATGTTCCCTCACCATGCTGGCCACGGACTTGGCCTTGAGGATCAAGAAGGACCATTCTTCATCCCAGGCTCCAACGAGAAACTCGAAGAAAATGTAATTTGCACAATTGAACCTGGCATCTATCACCCACAAATTGGCGGGTTCAGAGATGAAGACACTTACATCATTACAAAAGATGGTTTCGAGAAGATCACAGTTCCTATGACGAAATTAGACCAAGTAAGTTGATTGGAATAGAACCGTCAGCCAGTTGTCGCAGAGTGTCTAAGCTCGTCAAAGAACATCTACTCTGCCTGTGCATAGGTCGGAAAGCTCATGAGTTGTGGATCGGCATTGTAACCGAATCCTTGCAAGAATGCAGTCAGTTTCTCTTTGTGTTTTGACAACGACGCAAAATCAATGTCCGTACGGACACGATCCCTTTTCCCGTGTAGGTGCCGATATTTGGGGCAGTGCTGGCTCACAGCCAGAGCACCCATCAGTCCGAGGGTGATCTAGTGTTCTTCCGCACCCTTTACAATCTTGAATCCTTCATCGGCGAATTCCTAGAATGAACTAAGGACCGTGGTTCCGATATGTTCGCGGGACCAACAGAAATAGTTGTCCATTCCCTAACTGAGTTTGGGAAGAATCATCTAAGTCAGCTTTCGTACGGCATCAAGGGGATCAGTGAAGACGAAATCGGGTTTGAGGGCCTTTAGCTTCGCCTCCGCACTGAAACCCCAGAGCACCGCTGCTGAAGCGACGCCTGCATTCCAAGATGCTTCAATGTCTCTTACCGCATCACCCAAGTAAACGGTCTGATCGGAACGTGATTTCGCCAATTGCATTGTCAGAACTAGTCCTTCGGGATCAGGTTTCTGTTCTTCAACATCGTCAGCGGTGACAATGACTGGAAAGACACTCCGCAAACCCAACTTCTTCAATGTGGTCTGCGTCATTCTTCGGCTGGACCCTGTACAGACACTTGTACCGATGCCGACCCGTTGGAGCGCACGTATCAACCCATAAATCCCATGATACATCCGCGCATATTCGTGAAAAAATTTCCCATAAAAAACATGATATCGCTCCACGGCGACTCTCCCGTGACCATTAGGAACCGTAGCCTCAACGATCTGTTCCAACGTAGGACCACCAAAGCAGGAGTAGACTTCTTGTTTTGAAAACTCTCTCCCAACGAATTTGGAGACTGCATAATTGAATGCTCTCACGATCAAGTCCAAATTATCGACCAGAGTCCCATCCATGTCGAATATGACATGCGACATACGTCGATTTGGCATTCCAGCCTTGGACATCACAAGCACCGCTCGTACACAGTTGTGTCCGCGAGATTCTATGAGACATATAAGCTTGCACGTGTAGAAAGCGGCGCGGAAAGCTTTACTGGTGGAATCATGGGAGTTCCTGAAGTCATTGGCACCCATCTGTCTTCAGCTCGCAAGAGTTGAGTCATCCACTGACGCCAGGCTGACACTTGGCTAGAACTGTTGACTGTGACGCGACAGCACAATAACTTGGATATTGCACGATGCATAAGAAGAAGGGGCAGGAGATTTGTCGCCGTTTTGAGAGCGCCGAGCTCACATGTGAGAGCTAGGATCTTTCGAATCTCCTCGCCGTGGAAGAACCCGAAAGGGAATTGGGTGGCTGGTCTTAATACAGGGTAGCAGTCGGATTATGATGCAATTAGGTCTGTGCGGACTTTGCATTTCGGGATTCTTGTTCCTAATTTTGGTGACTGTTGCGGTTCAGCAAGAGAGCTTGCTGAATTAGCAGTTGAGGGGGAGAATTCTGGGTGGGACGGTTTCTTCATCTTTGACCAGATTCTGTATAGTAACTGTGAGAGCGTCCCGGTGGTGGACCCTTGGATTGCTCTGACAGCTATTGCACTGAAAACTGAACGAATTCGAATTGGAACCTTAGTCACCCCGATCGCTCGTCGTCGTCCTTGGAAACTTGCTCGTGAGACCGTTTCACTTGACCACCTCTCGGCTGGCAGGCTAATACTCGGCGTCGGCCTGGGCGATCCGGCTGACGTGGAGTTCACATCCTTCGGTGAGAATAGCGAAGACCGGATACGTGCTGTGAAATTCGATGAAGGACTAGACACACTGGTTGGCCTATGGAGCGGTGAACACTTCAGCTACCACGGGGAATTCTACGCGGTACAAAATGTCCAGTTTCTGCCGCGCAGCTTGCAATCTCCGCGGATTCCAATCTGGGTGGCTGGGAGATGGCCGAGACGACAGCCCTTCCTTCGCGCTGCCCGATGGGACGGTGTGTTCCCTCTCGGACTATCGCAAGGCAGCAAATTGAATCCAGAGGAACTCCAAAGTGTCGTTACCTTCATTAGAAATCATAGAGCGGATACTTCTTCTTATGATATTATTGCCACGTCAGGCGCGGAGGGTCGTGTGGAGGACGACGAAGTACTATCTGCATATGCTGCTGCAGGCGCCACGTGGTGGGTGGCAGACATGCGCAGATGGCGAAACTCACGCGATGAACTACGAGTTCAAATACGGAAAAGCCCACCAAGAATGTAGTAAAGCAGACAATCGTGCACCCATTGATACTATACCTATGAAGAGTCTGTAGACTATGCATGCGTCTCCGCGGATAGGCTAAGTGGCGTTCAAGCCCTGTTAGCTAATGAGTCGAGTCGTTTATGTTTTTGTTCGGACAGGCGTCAATCTCCTCGCGATTGCACCCTCAGTGGCGAAGATCCGTCAGACCTAATCGTAGACATTGTCGACTTATTCTATGCGCAGCACGAGTAAGCGCTCACAAGACTGTCAGTCATATTTTCGCGAAATTGATTTTTGTTCCAAACTACTGCCGTCAGGTGAGAATTAGTCCCAATCGATAAATATTCATGCACTGATGAGAGTTCTCCAGAAGAGATTATGCCAAGCGAAGAAATGGGGAAAAGCATCAGGGCAAGTCGTATCATTAACCAAGAGACTAAGCGCTCTCTCATAGTTCCCCTAGACCATGGAATCTTCGCCGGAATCATAAGAGGCCTCGACGACCCGCTGAAGGTTTTCCGAAAAGTCGTTGAAGGAGGAGCTGACGCCGTGTTAATGCCGCCGGGTACAGCGAGAGTATGTCATGATGGCTTCTTAGGCCGTTTCGCTCCATCTCTAATTCTCCGGGTCGACTGGACCAATTTTTTCAGAGAAACCTTGCCAGCGCAGACCGGAAGTGAAACACTCATCGCCTCGGTTGAGGATGCCGTGCGATTGGGAGCCGATGCGGTGATAACGTATTTCTTCGTTGGGTATGATAAAGACGAGGCGGAAGCGTTGAATGTCAATAATGCAGCCCAAATCGCTAGGCAATGCGAGCTTTACGGTGTTCCATACATTGCCGAAGCTATGGCGCGAGGAAAGAGAGTTGCTGGACATGAGTATGAACCAGAATACATGAAACTGCACGTTAGAATGGCCGCTGAGGTAGGCGCTGATTTCGTAAAAACGGACTATCCTGGGGACCCTGATACTTTCAGAGAAGTCGTGAAGGGATGTCCAGTGCCAATTCTTGTCGCAGGAGGCCCAAAGACAAAAACGATTCGCGACGCTCTTGAAAATGCCAAAGGAGCCTTGGAAGCCGGGGCTGTCGGCCTCTTCTTTGGAAGAAACGTCTTTCAGGCTGAAGACCCGACTGCGATGGTCAAGGCGCTTCGTTTGATTGTGCATGAAAATGCTGAAGTGGACGATGCAATGAAATTAATCGAAAAGAAGGAGTCAAAACAAGATGAGACCCACTCGCCCCCGGAGAGCATAATTCATCGAAGCAAACTCCAAACTTGACAAAGAAACAGAAGACAAAATCTCATTAGCTCTGAGGCATTCATTAGTCATGCGTGATTGATGATGCGAAAGATTCTGTTCGGGGCGAACATCCCTGTGGGATCCGATTATGATGCTATGAAACAGACTGTCTTAGAGTGCGAGGAACATGGCTTTAATTTCGTTTGGATAGGAGACCATTTACAGGACTTTTCACCGTCAAAGCCCTACTTTGAAGGTTGGACGACTCTTTCCGCCCTCGCCGCAGAAACTAGCCGCATCAGACTCTGCACAGTTCTCATGAACAATCTATTCCGTCACCCCTCTTTACTGGCGAAGATGAGCAGCACGCTTGACATAATCAGCAACGGAAGGCTCAACCTGGGGATAGGCGCGGGTTGGTACTCGGAGGAGTGCGTCTCGTTCGGGGTACCGTTCCCGAGACCGTTTGAGAGGATTCAACGGCTCGAGGAAACTTTCGAGATCGTGAAGCGACTCTGGACCCAGGATACCGTCACGTTTCAGGGCAAGTACTACTCGTTGGAAAACGCGGTTATGAACCCTAAACCCGTCCAGAAGCCTCATCCACCAATCTGGACTGGCATCATGTATGGAAAACGGCGAATGCTCAACGTCATCGCGAAGCACGCTGACCTCTGGACGATCTCAGGCCTCTACCTACCCACGCCCATGGAGCTTCAGGAGATGAATAAGGCTCTGGATGAGGCTTGCCGCACCATCGGGAGGGATCCGGATCAGATTGAGCAAGCCTTAGGCATCGGATGCGTCATCGCTGAAGATGAACCTCGATTAAGAGAGAAGCTGGAAAGGTTCAAACCGATATCCCTCGACGTGAAGGACTACTCAACTAAACAGATGAGACTTGAAGGGACGCCGGAGCAGCTGATCGAGAAACTTAGGGCGTACACGAGCGTAGGCGTCACGCGCTTCGTAATGAACTTCCCCGACGTCGCCACGCTTGAACCAGTACGATTATTCTCCGAGAAAGTGATGCCTGCCTTCAAGTGAAGGAGGAGCATAATCGTTTGATGTTCATCGGTCGAACTCAGAGGACGGGGACACCATTTGAATCTCTCAAGGAAAACGCCCCTAACCCCCTGAAGATACACGGAATGAAAATCCTCGAAATGGTCTATGTCGAAGGTCGTTCCCATACGTTGACATAGCAGCCAAACCTGAAAATGCTGAGCACGAAGTTCCTGCATGAATCAATCTTTTTGTCGAGTACAAGCGACCAGAATTCATCCGATCGCACAAGCATTGACCGCGAATTCTTGGGAGCCTTGACGAGTGAACGCGGAACATCCTCGACGGGGACACCGTAACAGAGCGTCCCAACCTAATGCCCACGGCTAATTTTTCAGGGCCTTGCCTAGGAATTCCGCTTTATGTACACGGCACTCGCGGCGTTTTCGTAGTTCTCATGACGACCGACGATGACGCCAGCCTCCGAGAATCGTTTAAAGTCGATCATTCAGCGTACGAGTGTTGACCCACAAGCAAGTCCAAATGTTTTGTTTGAGGTCTGTCACAAGATGGATCCTACTTCTTCTGCCGATTGAAATAAGGGAGCACTTTCCTTCCAAGATATCTGATTCGATCTGGATAAGAATGTGTGCATACGTTTACTCGTGTTGCTCCAACTTTTCGAAAGCTTTCAATGATTTCAATCGCCTCGTCGGCGGAGGAGATAAAGCGGAATCTTTCAAGAATTTTCTCATCCGACACCTGAGATACCATTGCCATTATTTTTCTTGGGTCAGGCTCATCGTAGGCGCCTTTTGCCACTATCCCGGCTTCACCAGTTCGTCTCATTCTATTCAAACCAGCCTTCTTGCTCGTTAGATAGAGTTGAAAATGCACCATCTTCTCCATCTTAGAAGGGTTCTTTCCTGCCTTCCGAGCCGATTCTTCAAAAGCAGGAAAAATGACATCGTGACACCTGACAGGAGAGTTCCCAGTGGTGATAAGATGGTCGCCGTAGGTTCCCGCGTAGGAAGCCGCTTTCTCTCCAATCGCCGAGAAATATACTGGAATCTTGGACCTCGGCTTAGTATAGAGGTAGAGGGTATTCATCTTGAAATATCTCCCGTCGAAATCAAAGAAGTCTCGGTTATCCCATAGCTTTCGCATCAACAGTACAGCCTCGGAAAGACGTTCGATTCTCTCTTGCCACTTTGGCCAACCAGATGGAAAGAATCTGCTTTCGTTCATTGCCTCACCAGAACCGACCCCGAGAAGAAACCTACCCGGGTACATGTTGTCAAGCGTTGCAGCCGCCTGTGCGATAATCGCGGGGTGAAATCTGCCCCCAATAGGGGCGGTTACGTTCGTGCCGATCTTCAGTCTCTTCGTACGATCAAGAGCCGTGGGCATGACTGACCAAACATATGCAGATCTGGCATTGCTATGTACCCATGGTAAGAAGTGATCACCGAACCAGACAGACTTGAATCCCGATTTTTCAGCCACTTGACAAGATTCGACGAAGCGCATCGGGTCATTATATCCTTCACCAACATCAACACTTAGTTCAAAATTTCTCATAAAAGTTAGGACTCGCTAACGTCATATATATTGCTACTACTAACAAACCATCTTAGAAGCACGAGAAAATGGACAGCCACATTTCAAAGCAAATACAGCTTTCACTGTACGAAAGCATGATGAGGCAGAGGTTACTGGACACGAAAGTAGTTGACTTGTACAAGAAAGGACTGATACAGGGCATTGCGCATCCATGCTTAGGTCAGGAAGCGGTTGCGGCTGGTGTAATCTCGAACCTGGGTAAAGAGGATCTAGTTGTAAGCAACCACCGCGGACATGGGCACAGCCTGGCGAAGGGTGTTTCCGAACGTGCTATGTTGGGTGAACTCTTTGGAAAAGAGACAGGCATGTGCCGAGGTCTTGGTGGGTCAATGCACAGTAGCGACATGGAGTGCGGAGTGGTCTTCTCTACTGCTATCGTTGGGGGAGGAATACCTCTTGCGGTGGGGGTTGCTCTGGCGCTGAAGATGGATAAGAAACCAAACTGCGTGGTATGTTTCTTTGGTGATGGGGCCTGCAATACAGGTGCGTTCCATGAAGCGTTGAACATGGCAGCAGTCTGGAAACTTCCTGTCGTATTCGTTTGCGAGAACAACCAATACGCGGTTTCGACGCCTATCACGAAATCGACTGCAGGGCACATCTACCTGCGAGGTGAGGGGTACGGAATCCCCGGCCAACTAGTTAATGGAATGAAAGTGTTGGATGTATACGAAGCTGCTTACACAGCGGTTGCCAGAGCCAAAAGAGGAGAAGGCCCCACTCTCATAGAGTGCGAAACCTATCGTTACACTGGGCACGGTCCATACGATATAGGTCTGGACTATAGAACTCAGGAGGAAATTGACAGGTGGAAGGCGCGTGACCCAATTACAACCTTTGAGCAGAAACTGATCTCACAAAATACCGCTACCGCCGTAGAGCTCCAGGGAATCCGAGATCGAGTTCGACAAAGAGTCGAAGAGGCAGTTCAGTTCGCGCAGAGCAGTGCCTATCCTCCAAAGGAGCAAATGTCCGACTACGTTTGGGCGTAAGGAGTGAGAACGGATGAGAACAATGTCATATGTGGAAGCGATTCGAGAAGCTTTGACTGAGGAGATGCGTCGAGACCCGAAAGTGTTCGTTATTGGTGAAGACGTAGGCCAGTATGGAGGCACATTCAAAGCCACTAAAGGGCTCATTCAGGAGTTTGGTCCAGAACGAGTCATCGATAGCCCTCTTTCTGAGAACGCGATAATTGGCGCCGCAACGGGTGCAGCAATTATGGGATATCGTCCCGTTGCCGAAATCATGTATATGGATTTCCTAAACGAGTGTGGTGATCAACTGGTCAATCACCTGCCGAAACTCCACTTCATGACTGGCGGAAAATTGAAAGTGCCCGTGGTAATCCGGACACAATACAGTCTAGGCAGGAATACTGGCGCCCAGCACTCACAATTCTTCCCAGCCTTCTTCATGAATACTCCAGGAATCATGATCGCAACCCCGTCTACTCCAGTGGACGCTAAGGGGCTTCTCAAGACTGCAATTCGCGGAAGCAACCCTGTCCTATTCGTAGAGTCTGCCGCGCTTTACGCTAGCAAAGGCGAAGTACCGGAAGGCGAATTTCTAATTCCATTCGGTAAAGCTGATATGAAGCTCAAAGGGAACGATGTAACGGTTGTAGCAGTGTCAAGGATGGTGAAAGAAGCAATCGCGGCCGCCGACGTTCTATCTTCCGAAGGAATTAGTATCGAAGTGATTGATCCTAGAACGCTTATTCCTTTGGACATGGAAACGATTGTGTCCTCAGTGAAGAAAACCGGTAGGCTCGTAACAGCAGAGGATTGCGTTAAGACAGCTGGCGTAGGAGCCGAAATTATCGCGCGCACCGTGGAAGCGGCCATGGGTTATGTCGAGGATGTACAGCGAGTCGCGTCTCCTGACGTGCCAGCACCTTTCAGTCCTCCGCTTCAAGACGCCTATATGCCTGGAAAGAACGCGATCATCGAGATCGTCAAGAAAATGATGAGACGCAGCCCGGCAAGCTAACTCAGTAGACCAAACAAACGCTAATGATGTATTCAATCCGAAAATATGATCCGGTCGGCGTTCTATATGCGAAGCATTCGTATATTCGTTGTGAACAAGTGAAGTTGGTGTGAATCTGGATGAAGCCGATTTTGGTGAAATCTTGGGAGGTCGATTTCCTGCCTACCCCTCCGCCTTACGAGAGACATAGGCAAGTACTCTTCTCGTCGAAGATTCAGGGACGAACTTCCGCCGCAATCGGCACCGTCACAATACCACCCGGGGGACAAAGCGATCCACATATGCACGAACACTCAGACGAGTTCTGTATTCTTACGAAAGGGCACGGCAAGGTAAGTGCTGACGGGAATGAAGTCGACGTTGAACCCGGCGTCGTAGCGTGCGCTCCCGCGACCTCGAAGCATCAGATAATCAACACTGGAAAAGAGACGCTGCATGCGTATTGGGTCATTACACCAGCCGGGCCTGAGGAAGCAATGCTCAAGACTATGGGAAAACTCTAACTCAATATCAGACTTAGAAAGAGGTCAACGGGTTTATTGCAATTTTCCTCTACATGATATCGGCAGAGTCTCTATGGTTTCGTCGCTTTTGATTACGATGTAGTTGTTGTGGAGGCAGACAGTCGTGTCAACGTGCTGGGAGACGAGTTCTAGTCGGTCTCCTTGATGTAGGGAGATTTCCGGTTTCTTTATTCTTATGTGTCCATGTTCTGCGTTCAGGCCGATGCATTCCAACTCAGGTCTCCCTTTCACGATCGGCAATCCTGAATCTGCACTAATTGCTTTTAGACCAGCGTCAATAATCGCTTTGTCAGATCGTGGTCTACTCACAATGCTCGCTAGCAGAGTTAGAGATGTTTCAAAATCGCCGAGGTTGAACATCTGGTAGTTTGCGTCCATGAAAACGTAGGAACCGGCTTGAACTTCGGTAACGCCAGGAAATTCCGCAGCTATGTTATATGACCTGGTGCCACCGCAGCTCACTGATCCAACATTTATCCCGTTATCCTCGATCATGTCTTTTGTTTCAATTAGGCGGCCAAGTGCTTTTTCAGCGATGAGTTTTCTACTCGCAAATTCGGGAAACTTTCGTAGGCCTCCTTCGTAACCCATGAGCCCCAAGAACTCAATGTTCGGCAAATGGGCAATTTCACGAGCAAGCTTAACCGCAGTTTCTCCTGGAAGAACTCCACACCTATCTACTATGCCATTCAGATCCGTACTAAGATTGAGATCTACCAGGACCTGTACTTTCGAATTCTCCTGAGCAGCTAGTCGAGACAGATGTCTTGCATTTTCAGCATCGTCCACAGGCACTTGCAAGTGACAAAGCTTTGCAAGTCGTAGAAGTCTTCTAATTTTCTCATCACCTACTATCTCGTTGGCTATTAGGATGTCATCTATCCCATTTTGCGCCATGACCTCGGCTTCGCTAATCTTCGCACAGGTTATACCTATAGCCCCGGCGCGAATTTGTTTGTGTGCGATGAGAGGGGATTTATGCACCTTTACGTGCGGCCTAAGATGTGCCTTCTTATCGCGAAAATATTCGGCCATCCGTTGAATATTCCGATCTACTGCATCAATGTCGAGAAGCAGTGCAGGGGTGTCGACTTCAAGTTTCTTCGAAATCATACCTCTCCAAAATTATTTTATGTGGATATTCTGGTTGCGTGAAAGCTATCAACACGATCCGCGCATGCAACTCCATTCATTATGTTATTCCAAAGAGCCTAATTAGAATATAGTTAACAATCGCATAAACTGATCCAACCGAACCTTCTGATTTAGAAGATTTCTATGTCAACTACTGGTCCCTTAGGAATGCTACTTCGACCCGCTTGTCTTTGCTCTCGGTATCGTGTCCACCATAGATCTGTTAGTCACCTAAATGCTAACATAGGTATGAAAGTGTGCATAGTTTGATAGGCTCGAAATAGCATTACAGATTGAAGCTGGAGGAATAAACTATGTTGACGTCGCGACAACGTGTACTTACAGCTCTTAATCATAAGGAACCGGACCGAGTCCCAATCGATGTGGGTGGCGGCTGCAGTACAAGCATATCCGTAGAAGGATACGATAGATTGAAGAATTTTCTACACATGCCCGGCAGAGGAGAAAAGTTAAGCGAGCTCTTCCGCATAGCCAAACTGGACGAAAACGTGCTACAATTCCTAGGGAGTGACTGCCGACCAATAGTCCTCGGACCTCGTACTAATTGGAAACCACCACCGTCAGAACCCGGGACCCTAGTGGATGAGTTTGGGATTACTTGGAAGCAAATACCATACACTAACGGGTACTACTGGGAAGCGGTTCGGAACCCGTTGGTTCAAGCAACCCTGGAAGACCTAGACGTCTATCCATGGCCGGGTACAGAAGATCCTGGGTTTACTCTCGGTCTGGCAGATGAAATCAAGACCCTTTACGAAGAAACAGATTATGCCATCGTAGCCGACAGCGGCTACCAAAATATATGGGAACCAGCATATTTGATGCGCGGATTCGGCAAACTGTTGACTGACATGGTAAGGAACCCGGAAATTGCCTCCGCAATAATGTCAAAAATTTTGGAAATCAACATTTCAATCACCGGTCAATTCCTCGACGTGGTCGGACCATACATCCAGGTGATTCGTACTTCAGACGATCTAGCTACTCAGGAGAATCTGATGTTTCCCCCCAAACTCTATCGCAAAATACTGAAACCTTTGCAGAAGAAATTCTTCGATTTCGTAAAGTCCAAGACGAAAGCAAAAATCTTCTATCACAGCTGCGGCAACGTTGCTCCAGTTATCAAAGATTTAGTAGAAATTGGCGTCGACATCATAAATCCTGTCCAAGTTTCCGCGTTAGGCGACACGGCTCGTTTAAAATCGATGTTCGGCGAAAAAGTTGTCTTCTGGGGCGGAATCGATACTCAAAAAGTCCTGCCACGTGGGTCCCCTGAAGATGTGGAAGTTGAAGTTCGGCATCGCATTCGCGACCTCGCGCCTGGAGGTGGTTTCGTACTAGCAGCAGTTCACAATATTCAGCCGGACGTACCGCCTCAAAATGTAGTTGCCATGGTGAGAACGGCTAAAAAGTTTGGTGCGTATCCAGTCCAGAAGTAGTGAGCGCAATGACGGATTTCAAATTTGGTTGCGAAAGTTGAGTTCCATCCTGCGATGACGCTCGATGAAGTTAAGAAAAAGCATTCAAAAATCAAAATTGACTAACGCTTCGTAACTTAAGTTTTTTCTAGGTGTGTGTGTCAGCTGGTGCGTGCGCCATAATTTGAACCAGTGTCGTTCGTCGCGTGTGTATGCTGTCCACGCTCTATCAGCGAATAGAGGAACTTGTTCGAGCACCTATTGATTGCCGTGAAGTCAGGTAGGACGCTTGATGGTAAGTGGTGGACGAATTGTATCGCAGTCTGCTCAGCCGGATCGAAACATCATTCGAGGAAGGTAATATGTGAATTGAGGTCGAAATTAAGCCAGCATGATCGCTCCAATCGGCACACTTTTTCCCAAGCGAAAGAAACGAGTTTGCCTCTCAAAGAAAGCCCAAAAAGGCGCAGCGACCTTCCAAAATCTAGCCATAATTTGCCGTCAGATTCCAGTGTGTATTTATGATTTCACTGAAATCTACCGGGTCTAAAACACGTCCCTAAAACACGTTTTAAAACGTTTTAAAACACTCTTGAGCTGTTTACACATATCCAACCTAGGGAGCATGGAGCAGCTCACCTCCCAGTCATCTTAGCCGTCTGGTTTCTGACCTGGGGCTGCCAGTAACATCGCTAGGTTAGAACAAGTGTAGAAAATAGGAGGGGGAGGGAAGCGCCCTTAGACGCGTGCTTCGCTCGTAGGTATTGGTGGTAGCTCTGGGAATCGTTCCTTCATCTTCTGTTCGGCTACGGTATTTGCTTCTTGGAGAATCTGTTGGGCTTCTCCACTCGATGCTGCTGCGTCGAATGATGATTCTGTCGATTCTCCGACCTCGACTACCATTCCTTCGAGAGTGTCGTTTACTTGAGCTAATTCCATGGATACTTCTGGAAGTACGCCTTCGAGTTGGGTCTTAAGTACTCCGACGACGTGTGCGACTGGTTTCATTGTGTAAGCTATTTCACCGAAGTCGCGTATTGTTTGTAACCTGAGGGTTACTGTCTCCAATGCCATCTCGCTGTGTAGTACTACCTTAGCCATCTTTCGTAGTTCCGCACATTCGTTCGCATACATTGACGCGAGCTGATTGTTTTTGCCTTGTGATGCGAGTACGCATTTTCCATATAGTGCTTGATCGCGTTGTTGCATGTGGTAGCCGGTTCGCTCGAGTTTTCGTTGTTGAACGTTCAGTTTGAAGAGACATTCGTTGATCCGCTGACGTATTGGTGTAGGATGCATCGCTTCCCTAATTCGTTTCGTCCACGACTTTCTTTCATTGAACAATCTGTCTATCCCCCCTTTACGAGCAGTTCTTGCCCTCTAGGTCCGCTACTTCATGTTCTCTGGCAAGAATCTTCAAGAAATTACCGAGCCTTCCGTCTTCGAAGGTTCTGATGATGGAACCGGTGTATTCTATCTTGATATTCAGCGATCTTAGTTTTGACATTAGCTTCTCAATTTCGGATTTGTTTTTGCCGACGAGAAATACGATGCTTTCTGGTTCGCCGAGTGAGCTTACGACTCTCACTGTCTGCGGAATAGCGGTGATCTTTTCGAGAATGGCATCGCGTTCAGTATCGTTGGGGAAGCTTGCGCCAACCAGGATTTGCTCGGCTACACCAAGTTTTTCAAGATCAAGGTCAGCTCGGTAATCTTTGATAACTCCAACCCGTTCAAGTTTGTTAACTCTGTAAGCGACGACGTTCGGATGCAGACTTAGTTTGCGGCCTATCTCTGCGAAAGAGTATTTTGCGTTCTCTACGAGTTCGGCCAATATCTTGAAATCTGTTGAATCGATCATTTTGATCTCTCATAACGCCTTATACGTTTCGAACCATTTGTCGTAAAGGACCAGCATCTGTGAGGACACGCTTGGTTTCCGTTTCTTGATGATCTCTCTGAAGTCTTCCATCGTTATTGGTCTGGCCTGTGGTTTTGTCAGTTCTTTCTGTTCGAAGAGTTCTCTGACTGCTCTCATGTGTGCGCCTTGGAATATTTCTCTCAGATCGCTGCCTGAATAGCCATCTGTTCGTTCTACCAGTGCGTCAACTTCCACGTCTCGGGCCAAATGCAGGTTCTCTGTGAAGATGTTGAACATTTCGCGTCTTGCTTCGGAGTTTGGCAGAGGAATGTAGATCCGTCTCTGGAAGCGACGGATGAAAGGTTCGTCGAGTGCCCATGGTTTGTTGGTTGCTCCGATAACATACACGTGATTTGGTCTTTTCTTGTCTAGTACGTTATCCATTTCCTTCAGGAATTGATTTCGTGTTCTGACTTCGCCCCCTACTTCGTCTCCTCTTATCCCAACTAGCGAATCGATTTCGTCAATGAAGATTATGACGGGTTTGCCACCGCCTGAAGCTTGGCGTGCTGATGTGAAGAGTTCAGAAACGTTCTTTTCAGACTCACCCAGCCATTTTGACATAATTGACGCGGCGTCTATGTTGTAGAAAACTGCGTCTATTTCCGTAGCTATTGCTGCTGCGAGAAGTGTCTTTCCGCACCCAGGGGGGCCGAAGAATAATATTCCACGTGGCCATCCCAGCGGGAAGAGGTCTGGTCGTTTCACGGGGAAAACAACCGCTTCTTCGATAGCTTTCTTTGCATCACGCAAATCCGCGATTTCGTTCCATTTGACGTTCGGTTTCTCGGTTAGCACTAAGCGTTCGGGTTTTGACGGTTTGGCAGTTTGTGTCTGTTCGTCCTCGTATGTGCGTCCGTCCTTCAGCTCTTGAACTCTGTGCTTGTATGCTTCGACCTGTTTTGCGTACAACTTGGTTTGTGGCTGGCTAGGGTATAAACTGCATAGCTTCAGCAGTATCTCGATGGCGCAATCGTACCGAGAAATAGCTAGGCTCCTTGAGCCTTGTTTATCGTGCTGAATCGCTTCGTTGGCATATCTCACTGCCATTTGCTCAAGTTCTTCGGATGCGGAGAGTTGCAAGCAAGTCGCCTTTGGAATCATTCGATCATGAGCTTGCCATTGTCACGTAGCTTGTCTATTGCAATTCTAATTTCATCAGGTGATCTTCCTAGCTCACTCGCACAAGAAGAGATATTGAAGGTGCGATGATCCTTTGCGTATCTGAAGACTTGGTCTTGGATGTCACCGTTGTTATTCGGACCGCTTGCGGGCTCTAGGATGGGTGGGCTTTGTTCAGGTATTGATGGTAGCTCGGGGAAGTGTTCCTTCAGCTTCTCTTCAGCGATTACGCCAGTCTCTTCAAGGATTTTCTTTGCTTCCTCATCTGTGGCTTCGGTGGGGGTTGATGACGTTACATCATCTACTCCTCCCTCCGTGGTCATTTCTTCTAGGAGGTTGTTCACTTCGTCCAGTTCGCTGGCTACCTGTGGCACTATTCCCGCGATCTTTGACTTCGTGTCTTTGACGATGCCCAGAACTGGCGCAATGTCTGCCCAGATTGCTCCAAATTCTTTTACGGTTTCCAGTCTGAGTATTACTCTTTCGAGAGCGAGTTCGCTGCCCAATACAACCTTTGCGATCTTTCTGATCTCTGCACACTCGTTCGCGTAGATACGTGCATGTGCCGTGTCATTTGAGAGTTGTGCACCTACGCAGCGCTGGAAGAGGTCTTTGTCTCGTTGTTGGATATGCGCATAGGTTTGCTCCAGCTTATCGTACTGAGCCTGCAACCTGAATTTTGCCTGTTCGATTCTTTCTTTCATGGGGACCGTGTGTATCTTGTCTTCGAAGCGTTTTATTACCGAGAAAGAGACCACGTCTCCAAGTCACTCGCATCTAAGTGAGTTCGTTGAGCTTGATCACTACGACATCAGAGGAAGAATTCTTTAATGGTTGAACTGGCGTGGGCTCCTTGGGCACTTCCACAGAGTCGATTCCGTTCAAGTAATCGGTTATGTTTTCGATGTCTTTTCGTTCTTTTCGGGATATCTCAAGACCGGAACGGATTGATTCAGTTACTGCGTGATAGGTTTGTTCGTCGATCTCCGCTGAGGAGTAAAGCATCTTATTGTTTGTGAGCGCTCCTTGTAGATTGTTTATCTGTTGCTCCAGGCTCGAGTCAACGTGCTTCAGAGTGTCGATTAATATTTCTCGTTTCTCTTTGATTTGTGTGTCCAGGTCTTCGTAGTTCGATCGTAGTTGATCATATTCTGCCTTTTCGATGTCCCCGTCCTTTAACAGCAGGTCGAGGGCTTGTCGTCTTCGTACGATTATGTCGTGTTTCTTTCTAAGGTCTTCAGCTTCGACACGCCAAGTTTGCATTAGGATCAGTTTGTCTTCGAGGACTTTAACGAAAGTTATTGGATGCTGTGCAACTTCACCGTCGCTATGCGCAATCTGAATTGCTGTGACTTCATCTTTGATATCCGCCGTGAGGCCAACCAATTTTCCTATTGGTCGTCCCATCGCGTCCTCGATCGGCTTTCCAAGGTATTTACCCACCTGCTCGACGGTTACAGTCAAGACGAATTCTCCTAATGTGAGATGGCTTCGCCGAGTCGCTGTGGTCCGCTTGGCAGGTCTGGGAATTTGTCTTTTAGATGTTGATCAGCGATCGCGTTCGCTTCGCCAAGTATCCTCTGTGCTTCTTCATTTGAGGCGCTTACGTCGTATGATTCTGTGATTGGTTCTCCCGCGTCCGCTATGAAGCCGTTCAGCATTTCGCCAACTTCGTTAAGTTCGAACCCCACTTCTGGGATTACGCCTGAGATCTGATTTTTGACTGACCGTACGACGCTGGCTACTGGACCCATCATTCGTGCTATGTCCCCGAATTCTTCGATTGTTTCGAGGCGTAAGGCCACTTGTTCTAGGGCTAGTTGGCTTTGGAGCGTCACTTTGGCTATCTTTCTGACTTCTGCGCATTCGTTTGCGTACATTGCGGCTCGGGCTGTGTCGTGTGACATTTGAGCGCTCACACACTTTGCGAAGATTTCCTTATCGTGTTGTTGCATTCTGAGAGCTGCTGATTCGAGCTTGTTTTGCTGGGTTTTCAGTCGATAAATCGCAGAAGAAAGCTGTTGTTTGAGCGGAGGACGGTGGTGGAAGGGCATAGCGATCCTGCGGTTATCTTGTTCGCCATCCCATTGATTTAGGAAATTGTTCACTTTTCGATCTCTCCATTTGTGTTTACAACAAGTTTGGTTGATTCTTGTCCCTAGGCGGACAAACGCTATTCAAATTTCATGAAAGAAAGCTGTCAACTTTCGTCGACTCGTCGAAAGTAGTTTTTCATAATCGACAGTTATGAAGTCGTTGAGCAGACTATTCTGATCTTACGTAGAATGGTAATTGATCAACTGACGTTGACTAGAGTAGATAATTGAAGTCACAACTCTCTTCGTGAAAATACAGGGGAATCCACAATCGTCTTGTGGATCCGACATAAAATCTAGATAAGAACACGTGATGTGGTGATATTATGGGCTCTTCTCGAGTTTAATCTCAATCGTTGATACGTTCCGTACGTCGGCACCTTCACCGATTACCTCAGTGCCTACGTTGATTTCTTTGATTGTGAGCTTTCCCGCGAAGAATCGCCTCCGCGTGACTTCAACTACATCAACTGCTGTGCTGATTGCTCGTCCCCGAGCTTTTACGGTTAATTGTTGAGATCCTGACTGAAGGTGCATCATTATTGCTGTCGCGTACGCCATAATTGGTTTCTTACCGATTAGGATTGTATCGGGTGGTATCGGCTGACGTGGCTTGGGTTGCGCTTGGGTTCCGTCTGACATTGCGTCACCTCCTTGACTACTCTGCAATGTATTGCCTAGTTGGCCACGATGAGTTGGTTCTGAAATATGGCGATTTCGGTCGTTCTCCTCAGCTTGGAAGGACTTTGAAGGGGAACATCAGACCGAAACTCACGAGAACCACGATTAGGTAGACTAGCACGACAAGTTTTGGCGGGTTCTGGTCGACTATCATGTATGCGATGGCGGCGCAGACTGCTGGGACTATAGGTAAGAAGTAGAAGAGATAGGTCACCCTGTGGCCGAGTAGTACGGCTGGAAAGTAGGGTAGGTATGATACCATAAACCAGACCAAGGAGAGCAGGGCGATGTCACTCTTCTTCTGGCGAAGGTATGAATAGCCTGAGTAGGCAATCGCGAACAATGTCAAGTATAGGATTGACGGGTTCATGGCGCCTACGAAGTAGATTGAATTAGACTCGGTCGAAACGGCTCCCGTTGTCACTTTAACGTTGACAACTAAATAGGGAATCTGGACCTGATTGACAAGCCACTGCCAAGGGCAGCTTATTATTCCGCTTGGGCAGGCCGATACCAAGGCGGACGAGTAATTTAGGACGTTCACGATGTGGGGCCAGGCCCATGGGTAGCCGACCCAGACTCTATCTAGAATTGACAGTATCACAAGTAATGAAAGCACATACGTTGCTGTGTACTTCTCGAACCACGACAAGAACTTAGGCCAATGTAACGGTTTCTTTTCATTCACGAATTTTACTGCGTGTACGATCACAATAATGATGAATCCTGCCCCACCTGTCTCTTTACAGAGAGTACTCAGAGTCATACCAAAGGCACTCAAGTATGGATGCCCGTCGAAATACCAATAGATTCCTAGTAACATGAAGCTTAGTGTAAATATGTCGAGTGTTGCGATTCGACTATGAACGAAGACGAGATTATCAAATGAGAAAAGGAACACGCCGAGTAGAGGAATCGATTTGTAGGTTGATAAGCGTTTCAATAGCAGGTAGAAAACTAGAATCGCGAATGATCCTAGAATGACGCTTGGAATTCGCCACCCATATGCGTTATCGCCAAAGAAGTGCATCGAGAGTGCAATGAGTAACTTGGCTAACGGTAAATGCTCATGGTTTGGATCCTGACCGATAGGCACGTTCTGATACGGAGGCAATCCATTGGATCCAAGGCTCTGCGGAAGCCCAAGGATAACTCGACCGACGTTCACGTAGTACCATTCATCAAAAATAAGCGAGCCATCTGGTTTATCGAGCCAGATTAGACGTAATACAACATCGACGGCTAGGAGAACTAGGAAGATGCGATCATATTTGTTTGAGAGATGCAGATCGGGCCAATTGAAGGAGATAGATCCGAACGATGCGCCTTGTTTCGTTGATGAGAAGACTCTCACATCCGCTCAGCTAATGGTATACCAAGCAATTCCATTGAATTCCGCAGGACGACCTGAACCGCTCTCACTAGTAATGCCCTAGCGTTTTTCACTCGCTCTTCCGCATGTATGACATCCACTTTTTCGTAGTACTCATGGAATTTCTCGGCCACCACGTTTGCGTAGTTGGCAAGTTCCTCTGGCTTCAACTGATCAGCTGCCTCACAGAAGATCATTGGCATCTGAGCAATCTTGAATATAAGAAACCTTTCAAGGGGATGCGTGAGCCGCGTTAGGTCACAATCGTCGGGAGAGTGTGGCAATTTCCTAAGTATACTTCCCGGCGAGTGTACGCATAGTTGATGAATGGTGAGCTGTTCTTTTCTAGGCTTAACACTCTGTCCCACGTGAAAGTCAAGTTCTTTACGCTGTTAATGTTGAGCATGGCGAATTTTATTGCACCTAGAGCTATGGTTCGGCTGACTAGTTCTACATCATTCTCTGCCATCGACATTTCTCTTGAACTAACCTCATCACGGACCCTTTGCCTAGCTTGTTCGATTACGTCGTCCAGAGCGATGAATCTCGCTCTGCGTTTGGACATTTTTGCTCCGGGCAACTCAACTAACCCGTATGCGTAGTGGACGAGGTTAATTGCGGCATGCTTCTCGCCTAAAGCATAGAGTGCAAGACGGATTTGGAGTTGAGGAAGCGACTGCTCGGAGGCTATCACGTTAATGACGCGATCCGATTCCTTGAATTTGAAAAGAGTATATGCGATATCACGGGTTGGGTACAGAGTAGATCCGTCACTCCGGACAAGGGTGAGAGAGGGGACTTCGTATCCTGGAGAAAGATGGAATTGGTCCCTAAGAGAATATGCTTCAACAATCGGGTTTACATTCATCTTGATGGCTGCGCCATCTCTCTCTGTGAACGGTAGCAGGGTTACCCGATCAATAACCTTGTTGACGTCTCCGTCCCAGATCAATTTGCTTTCCCAGTCCCATGAATCAAATGTGATGTCCATTTCTGTTAAACTTGCGCGGATTCCATCCAACGCAAGTTGCGTCACTTTTCTCACGAGTTCCGTCGTATTCTTTTCATTGGCTTCGTACTCTCGGCCTAACGCTTGAATATCGGCTTCTGCGTCCTTTTGTTTCTGCACGGCTTGAACGACTGTATTGAATATGTCTTTGTGTGTTGAGGAGAGTTCAGCTGCGATATTGGTCCATTCGTCAAGGGCCTCTTGCAGTTGGATCCTTTCTTCTTCTAGCGTAGTGTTGCCGAGTTTTGTCTTAAGCATCTCTATCTGTACAGCGCAATTTGTAGCAGCGTATAGTCGTCCTAGCCATGTGTCGGGTTTACCTTCAGGGGTGGGTTCCCGGAGCAGTTTGAAGCCATATGCAAGTATGGAGACTTGTCTTCCAACATCGTCCACATAGAATCGCTTTTTCACTTGATGCCCTCGCGCCGTAAGTAACCGTGCCAACGCGTCGCCCAAAATCGAGTTTCGGACGTGCCCCATTGTTAAGGGTCCGCTAGGATTAGCGCTGGTGTGCTCAACTGCGACTTTGAGCGGATTGCTGGTTTTTTCTATGCCGTAGTGTTCCGCGTCGGCAAGAAGTAGGTCAAAGATCAATGGCACAGCCTTGTCATAATCTAGTTTGAAGTTAACGTAACCGGAAGTCTCGGTAACGCTAGCGATCAAGGTCGTGTCGCTGATTCTTGCGGCGCTGCAGATGGATAGCGCGATTTCTCGGGGCGAAATCCCTTCCTCGGTGGCAATCTCGTGTGCGATGGATGAGGAGAGTTCTCCGAATTCAAGAGTCGGAGGAATCGAGAATCTGGGTATACGCTCTACCCAGGCTGGGAATACGCTCATTAGAGCGTCATGAAGTACGTTTCGACATTCATTGTTGAATTGTGCCAGTGTGTTTGTCAAATTGATCAGGGGCTCGATACTCCGTTCAGCTAGGTTCGTCATTTGACTAATTCCTTGCTATGAAGCCTACTGTTTGTTGTACATGATGATTTGGACTGAAAGGTTTCTTACTTCAGCTTATACGTGGTTAGAAAGCTTGATAGGCCCGCTGTGATCTGCTCTAGCGCAATCGAGACGGTGCGCAGCCCACTTACCACATCCTCCGGAGTAGCGGTACTAATTCAGACACGGGGTGAGATCCATTCACCTAACCCCCAATCAATTTCAACATAATTCACCATATTCAGGAAATTCAACAAAAACAGCCACCAACCAAAAAAAGGCCGGAAATACGCTCAAAATCGATTTCGCGATGGTGAAAGTGAATATGCTGAATAACACTGAAGATGCTGAAAAATGCTGAATAGTACTGAAAATCGGTGAACCCGACGAATCCTCACTAAGCAAAATTGCGGGACCGGTAGTGGTAGAGACAGCGAAGATGCAAGACTTGCTGATTAGGAAATCATCTTAAACGGCTGGTTGGTTAACTTGTTACCAAAAATCGGAAAATGCTAGTCAGCAGTTTTTCCGATCTTCTCTACACACGCGCCTTTTCGTGTTCTAGACCCAGAGACCGTAGTTTATTATTTCAGATTGATGTCGGGGTAGCGTATGGTGGGCGGGTAGCCTAGCCTGGATAGGGCACAGGCCTCCGGAGCCTGAGGTCGGGGGTTCGAAACCGTGTCTGATGGAAACGGATGAACCATGTTACGGCGAAATTCCCTCCCCGCCCGCATCAAATCTTTCCACCAACGGTCAGATAGAGCAGTAGAGCGTTCAATACGATAATGAATGCTGAGAACATTCCTGCTGCTATCGTCGTAATCCTTCGATTTACGTACTTTCCCATCAGCTGCTTGTCTTTGGTGAATTTCCAGAGAGGTAGTAGCGGAAGTGGGAGGAGGAGGCTTAATGCGACTTGACTGTAGACTAGCATGGCCAACGGGTCAAGGCTGATCAGTATGGCAATTGTGGTTGGGATTACGTTGATTAATCTTGTAACGACGCGCCTGGCCCATATATTCGCCTTGTGTCCAACCAGCCCCTCCATAATTGCTTGACCAGCTATCGTACCGGTTGTGGAGGACGATAATCCAGATGCTAAGAGCGTGATGCCGAAGATGACTGCTGCAGCTTTCCCGAACAATGGTTCGAGGGTAAGATATGCCTGCTCGATCGTTGCCACTTGTATGCTGTGGCCTGCGAAGGCTGCCGCCGCCATAACCATTATCGCTGCATTTACGAGGCCGGCGAAGGTGAACATGATTAGGCTTTCAGCCGTATGCAGTTTCAGCGCTTTATCCTTCGCCTCAACGCTGGGGTTCGTGATCTTATCGTTTGCAAGTGCGGAATGCACGAACAGAGCGTGCGGCATGACTGTGGCGCCAATTACTCCTACGGCGATGAGAATCTTCGGAGTTGAGGAAAGATCAGGAATTATCGATCCTGCTATGATGAGCTTCAGGTTCGGTCCTGTGACAATAATCTCGTACACGTACCCAATTCCAATGGCTGACACAAGAGTCATGAATAGTTGTTCGAGTCTTCTTACGCTTCCTCTTGTTACGCCCAAAATTAGGAGAACATCGAATACGGCCAGGAACGTTCCGTATATCAGGGGTATTCCGAACAACAAGTTCAATGCAATTACCGTGCCGAGAAATTCAGCCAAATCGGTCATTGCGGCGGCTACCTCAGCCCCTAGCCAATACGGGATGATGTATCGATTTGATTTCAGCAGAAGCCTCATCAACTCAGGTAACGAATGCCCTGTAGCAATGCCTAATTTTCCTGAGAGATATTGCAGGAGCATGGCCATTATTCCTGCCAACCATACGATCCACAGCATGCTGTAACCAAACTGCGCTCCTCCGCTGATGTCCGTACCGAAATTGCCTGGATCCATGTACGTGACGCTTACAATTAGAGCGGGTCCAAAGTATTGCAGCAAGTCACGCCAGAAACTCCCGCCATTCGGTTTCGCGTTGGCATGCATTTCCGTATTCCTCAAGAGATTATCATAGATACGGTATCATTGTACCGTCAGGAGATGGTCGAGTATTCTGAAAATGGTAGTATATCTTATTTGCCCGACCCCTTCAATCAGACTCGAGTAGATGAGCATGGCAACTGCGAGACAAGAGTATTCTGACGAAGAATTGGAAAGCATATTGGATATGCAACCGTCTGACCAGATTTCGGTGAGACAGCTCCGTGGAACCATCCAAGAAAACCCACTTCTCGTCACCGGACTAGCCTTCACTCTTGGCCTGCTTCTCGGACTTACACTTCGCCCTCGACGAAAGCGCTAGACCTTACCGTCCGTAGACCTTGCATCCTGAAAGTCTTTTATTCGGAACCGATCTACGAATACGCGGTTGGATTATTTGCCAAAAGAAAGAGAAACCCAACTGCGGGATATTGAAGACATCGTGAAGAGCGTTCGAAAGGATATGGATGCGCTACTCGTCGACTTCAAGGCTCAAGTTAACGTAGCTCAAAAGAGAGCCGTCAAAACGGTCGCAGAGCGCCCTATGCTTGCGCTTGGCGTTGCGTTCGTTGCAGGCATGGTTGTGGGAGTTGCACTTTCAAGATCCTCCGACTAGGCGAAGTAATTGTCAAAGGAAGAAGAGAAACCAACGTTCTGGGAAAAACTCCTCGGCATGGTCCTGAGGAAGACTGTCGATAACTTCGTTGATTCATTCGATCATTACTCAAAGAAGTTCGTGAGAGCCGCCGCCATGATATTGGCGGGCATAGCAATTGCGATGCTGGGTATCGCCGTGATCGCCGTCGGAGTCGCGAAATGGTTCGCACTCTTCCTACCATCATGGCTTGCGTGGATGATAGTGGGCATCCTGTTACTGGCAATTGGCGCGGTACTCGTAGCCGCGAATAAGTAACTATCGAACCCTTCCGGCCGTGCAACGCACCGTCCTACGTGAAGCTCACGCAATGGTCAATTGATGATTGAATCCGTGAAAATCCCGAAACGTCGTCATTGTTCTATGCTACTGGACAGAAACTTCACAATCTTGCCAGGGCCAAGCTTCTCAACAACAGTCTTCCGTTCAACTTCGGTTAGCGGACGATACTTCAAATGTGTGTCGGTAACGCCAACGTATCGACCAGCAACAAGGTAGGAACCCGCATTCCTTTCTTTATATACGGTTATCGGCTTGTAGACCGCGCCTGAATCTGACCCTGCGTAGATGTAGGTAATTGCATCCTCGTACTTGCTCTTCTCCTCAATACTAAGGAGAAGAATACCTGAATCATCACGGCTCATAGAGCTGTGAGTAATAATAAACAGTAAAAACTCTATCGCAATGACACGCCGGACAAAGCGTGAGCTATTGGTCGTGATCACTCTAAAGATGTCAGCCTGCGTAAGGGTTTCTTTCACTCATGACTCTAGACCCCAAAACACCCCAACCGCTTATCTTACGCTCAACCAAAAGACACTAACGTGAATGCTCTCATGGTTCTATGTGACTTTTGCATGCGTTACGGTCGAACGGTCGTTGCCGAGTATGATGGCAGAACTGTATTCGGCTCGTGCTCTTACATGTGCTTACCGCACTTTAGTAAGTTCGGCATGGGACTTGGACGAACAGAGGGACAGAGGATACTCAAACAGTCAACTTTAGACTACTGAAAAATGGATTCGTCTTCCTCTGCCAAACTTTGCTCTAAAAAACAATCCAGGCAATCATCGCAGCAGGGTCCAGAATCGGTAGACCACATTCGGTCCGAGATGCAGGGTCTGTGACAGACGTCACACAAAGTGATCCATTACCAAATTGGAGCGGCTAGAAGTAAGTGTTTCTTTTCCGGTAGGAATAAGGTGGACGCACGTTAAGCATGTTATTGCGGTAATGTTTTCAGCATCAAGTTGTTTAGAAGGCACGATTGATTTTGGTAGTTTGCAAGAAGACTCTAACGGTAAGTTCCTCATCGAGGCAACAATTGATCGACATAACTCGTGAGGTGACTCGTTTCGTAGAAGACTCCAGAATAGCGGATGGGATACTAATGTTAAGCGTGCCACACGCCACCGCAGCGATAGTAGCGAACGAAAACGAGCGCGGACTCTTGAGCGACATTCTCACGAGAATCCGTGAGATCTTTCCTCAATCATCAGAGTATGCGCACAACAGAATAGATGACAACGCCGACGCACATCTCGCAGCCACATTTCTGGGACATTCGCGCACCTTCCCGGTGGAGAACCATCAACTTGTACGGGGTACCTGGCAGAATATATTCATCGTAGAGTTGGATGGCCCGCGGACGAAACGCGAAGTGCATCTGAGCTTAGTGTCATGAATGCAAATGGTCCACCTTTGTGTGATCTAGGGACAGCTTTTAGACCTCGTAAACCTAATAGCCGACGTTAGTCTGGCACTCACTTGGAAGGTATAAAAACTGCCTGAAGAGAACAATCTGACTTGGGTAATAGGGGGCCCACAAGGCGGCGGAATTAACTCCGTAGCCGAAACTTTCGCAAAAGCGTGCACCCGGGGAGGACTTAACGTTTTTGCAAATATTGAATATCATTCAAACATCAAGGGAGAACACAGTTACTACAGAGTTCGCGCGTCGGATAGAGAGATTCATTCGCATGTGGATTGGATAGACGTTCTGGTCGCTCTGGACAAGGAAACTCTGTTCGGTGACGTTCACAAGGAGTACCCTACTCACAATGGCCACCGAAACGAAGTAAGTCCCGGCGGAGCTATCGTGTACGATTCTGCCCTGAAACTGAAGCCTGAGGATCTGGGACGCCCCGACGTGAATCTCTATCCAGTTCCTTATGTTGACGTTCTGCTCGGAGCCCTGAAAGAATCTGGACATGAAAGGGAACTTAGCAAGTTCCAAGTTATGACAAACACCGTCGCCTTCGGAGCGTCGATGGCGTTAGTTGACTACGACTTCAATGCGGTTGCAGAGGCAATTAAAGAAGGGTTTGCAGGAAGAAAAGCAGCGCTCGGAGACTTTAACGTTAAAGCCGCAAGACACGGATACGATTATGTCAAGACGCATTTCGAAGATGGGTTTGCCTACAAGTTGCACCCTGTAAGCTCGGCCGAGAAGCGAATGTTAATTCGTGGAGTGCAGGCAATCGGGATAGCGAAGTTCAAAGCTGGATGCGCCCTCCAAACGTATTATCCGATCACTCCAGCAACGGACGAGAGCGAATACCTCGAACATCACGAGAGAGACTACAATATTGTAGTGGTTCAAGCTGAAGATGAGATTTCAGCCATTCTAATGGCCGCCGGAGCTGCGCATGCCGGAGTCCGAGCCTCAACCTCCACCTCAGGCCCGGGATTCTGCTTAATGGCGGAAGGGTTAGGATGGGCTAGTCACACGGAGGCTCCAGGCCCCGTCATAGTCCTATACCAACGAGCAGGGCCATCCACGGGCCTGCCTACACGGACTGAGCAGGGCGACCTACAATTTGTACTCCACGCAGCCCATGGAGACGTCCCCAGAATGGCGATTGCCCCCGGTGACGTAACCGAATGCTTCTACGACACTTTCGACGCCTTCAACTATGCTGACCGATTCCAGATGCCTGTCGTTATGCTTGCGGACAAGTTTCTAGCCTCAACTTACAGAACCATGCCAATCTTCGAATCGATGAACCTAAAGATAGACCGGGGCCAAATTGTGAATGAATCAGACCTAACGAACGGACCCGACTCCCAAATGTTCAAGCGCTATTCGTTCACGCCGACCGGCATATCTCCTAGATCAATTCCTGGAATGGCAGGAGGAATCTTCCACACAACAGGCGATGAGCATGACGAGTTCGGACACATAACTGAGAATTCGGAGAACAGGATAAGAATGATGCAGAAACGGATGAGGAAACTTGAACTCGCGAACGAGTTAATCCCCGAAGAGAAGAAAGCCAACTTTTTCGGTCCGCCCAAAGCGGACGTTACATTAGTCGGATGGGGTTCAACAAAGGGGGCTATACTAGACGCGATGCAAGACCTCGAAGCCGACGGCGTAAGATGCAATTTCCTTCAAATCAGATACATGAGTCCCTTCCCAACTGAGCTAGTGACAAAACACTTGTCGGACGCAAAGAGGAAGGTGCTAGTGGAAGGGAATTATGCTGGGCAACTAGGCGCCCTCGTTCGTGAACACACGGGCATCCCAATGGATAATCGTGTCCTGAAATATAACGGCCGACCGTTCTCGCAGAACGAAGTGTTCGAGGGCGTTAAAGAAGCAATAAAGAACGGAACCAAGGAGGTAGTGATGGCACATGCTTGAACTCAAGGATTATCGAACAAAGGTTCACAATGACTGGTGTCCAGGCTGCGGAGATTTCGGCATATTAAACGCAATCCAGATGACTCTCTCTGAACTTAAACTAGAACCTCACAATGTTGCAATCTTCTCCGGTATAGGATGCTCAGGCAAGACGCCGCATTTCGTAAACACTTACGGATTTCACACTCTGCACGGACGCTCGCTCCCTATCGCTACTGGAGCAAAGCTAGCTAATACCTCACTAACCGTGGTGGCTGTTGGCGGCGATGGAGATGGCTTCGGAATAGGTGCCGGCCACTTCGTCGGTGCTGGAAGGCGAAACCTGGACTTCACCTACGTCGTACACGATAACGGCGTCTACGGACTCACAAAGGGGCAAGCGTCACCAACATTGCCGAAGGGTCTGAGGACGAAATCAATGTCGTTTCCATCTATCGTTGAAGGCCTCAACCCTCTAGCAACAGCAGTCACCTCTGGATACACATTCGTAGCAAGGAGTTATGCACTTGACGTTCGACACCTCAAGGAGACACTCAAATCAGCCATACTTCACAGAGGAAGCGCCTTCGTTGACGTACTCCAAACGTGTCCAACGTACAACGACATTAACACTAAAGAATGGTACGCGGGATCAGACCTCCAGACAAAGGCCCCGCGATTATACAAGATTGAGGAATCCGGATATGATGGAGTCGTGAAGAATCCAAACGACGAGAACGAGGTCAACGAGAAGAAAGGCCAAGCAATAATCCGATCCTTCGAATGGGGCGACCGCATACCGATCGGGATCTTCTACAGATGCGAACAACCAACCTTCGAAGACTTGATCGCTAAAAGAATGCCGTCCTTCAATCAGGTCCCACTCACTAAGCAAGATCTCTATGATAGAGACGTCACCGCACTCTTCGAGTCCCTGACCTAGCCTAATCCCCTCCCTTACTCTACACTCCTGTGTGCGTTCGAATCGCTGAATCCGTCGACTAGACTAGTAAACGCTAAATATCAAGCAGCTCTGTCGGCGGAATTGAGGAATAGAACTTGTGCGGTGTCGCACTTCCATGAATGCAAGATGACTGAAGAGTGTCAGCATTGTTCCTCAGAACCTGGTGGAGATTATGAGTAAAGAAATTGGTATTACACGCTAATTTTCTATATAATTTAGGCCTTCTGGTTACTCCGGCATCCGAGGCTCATTACAGTTGCATGCAAGTCTCCAGTTCCTTCGATGATCTCTAACGTTATCTCTCTAACAGTTCCGTGGAGCTGTTGTGGTCCAGGGTTGAATTGTCCGATCTGTAAGGAGTTTATGATGGAGCATATTGACGTGTATTACTGTAGGAATTGTAAATCGAATTGGAAGATGGTTGACGGGAAATTACGCTTCACGAACAGCCATAATTCAGGACCGTGGTAACTCATACGTTCTGATGAAACGCTAGGTCCCGCTCTTACGGGACCAGGTCCCGTCCTCACTCTTTTTCCGGATAATTACTTATGACATGCAAAATCTTAAGCCCCGACTGCAGAGTACTCCACAAGCAGAAGCTCGTCGAGTTATGTTATCAGATCAATGGTTTCTGGATGTCAGGGCTTTCTCTTTTCGATGATGCACTTGACATTACGAGACCGAATTAGATTACCTGAAGGATTCCGTTGGATTAAGTATGAAGATACCAAAGTCGATTTCAAATTGTGGCGAGACACCTTGGTATTAGTGAGATTCGACTAGCAGCTAAGTCTGACGTTGTCGCATACTATGATGATACGGTGGGGTTCGTGGAATATGGAGAACCGTATTACGATAAAGAATGGGGGATGCTTACGCCTAAACTTAAGCGATTACCTTAGGTTTGACTCTTTGCGGGTTGACTGCTAAAGCCCCAGATGCTGGTTCGGCGCGGATTTGCGCTATGTATTTTTGGACGGTAGGGTTTTCCCTAAGGAACATCTCGATTTCACTCGAAACGTTTGAATCATGATCTATTGCAGCGTTTGTCAACGCCGAGTACAGTTCTCGTTTCATGCTTATGGAGATCTTAGTCATACCTGATTCCTACTCCAGTAGTACCTTAGTAATACGGGTACACATAAAGGTACCGACACAGGTACACATAAAGGTACCGATACGAGGCGTTCTCAGCACAAACGTCGAGAAGTAAGGCGATTAGGTCTAAGATAGTTCTGATCCATCTCCGGTCCCGTCTGGAACGGCCCTGTCTCCTCGACGTTTACGCCAACACTTCCGACAATACACCGGTCTACCCTGGGCCGGTTCAAACGGAACCGAATCCGGATTACCACACGCAGTACACTTTATGGGCCAACGCTCAACTTCACTACTCAAATCACCTCACATTCCAATTCCATTCAAAAAACGAATGAACAGAATCACCCAACGCGAAAACTAGCCACCAGAAAATAATCCTCAAAAAAGACGAGGGGTGTACTATCAATAATTAATGTATGATTTAGGTATCAATAGAGGGGGGGTACTGTAAGTTCAAGCGTGTCGGGATTCGAGTGCGTGTTCTGGTCCCGGTCATGAGCGGAGCAGGTCCCGTTCCGGAATAACAGTGGTTTAATTCAATCGGTTGATGCGGTTTTGGTTGATTCTTTGGAAGGGTTAGTCACTTCAATTCCTTGATTGAGGTGACATTTCCTTGAAGATGTTCATACAGTCACAGTGTCGAGTCATCTCCTTTGACTCTGAAGACGAAAGAGTCGGATTCTCAGACCGCAAAATCGAGAACTGACTTTACCCAGATACTTCTCGAATCCGTAAACGAATCAATCTCCATCGCGTTAGGACGACCTGTAGGCCCAGAACTCAGCCACGAGTTACAGGCGTATATCGGATTGTCCGATGATGAGATGGAGGATAATGTTGACCGCTTGTTCGCCTCGTTAAAGGACTCTTTCGGCTTACAAGGCGGGGATATACGCAGGATGGCAGTTAAGAGAATGTACCAGAAAGCGGGCGTCCCATTCTACGAGGTTGCGGGCATAGAAATGATTCAATACGTGCAGGAACTCAAACGAGTCTTAACCAACCTAACGGGGAGCATGTTAGAAAACGTCATGTAGATTCTGCAAAATTGAAACTAGGTCCTTACAAAATGTAAGGGGGTGTGAGGGGGATATTAGCGGTTTTTCATCCACTAGACTTGTAAACCCTACCCGATCTCTGTTGACTGGATCATATCCCAAGTACCAGAGGTATATTGCTCGATCATGCCGGTCGAGAAGCTTTTCAAGCTTACGTCTGTTGGCAGATTCCATGTTCATTATAGTTTCTTACCTCCCACAATTATAATCAAATGCCAATTGTCATATGATCAACATATTAACGTTCCGTCGATGGTACATCTATGTTCACATGATAGTATGTGAATCATGACATCAAGAATATCTCAATGCTCGCGACTTCTACGGGTATCTCGGTGACTTGCGTTTTGAATTAGCGTTACCCATTTGTTCTCTCCCTCAGTAGGCTTAAACGGAACAAAAATGCAGAAAAGAAAAAGTGATGAGAGGATAACCCGATGATACAGGTTACCTACTCGAAGCTTACACTAGCGCAGCTATTCCACGTACAAGCCAAGTAAGGTCCCTGTTATGGAAAAGCCAAGTAAGGTCCCTGTTATGGAAAAGCCAAATAAGGTCCCTGTTATGGCCAGATTGGAATATTGCGAGTACGAATTGCACAAAATTAATCATTGTTCTTTTCACTCCTTTTGATTACGAACACGCAATAGTATGACGTACGTAATAAACATTTGCTTACATCGTAACGTGTATTTGCATATATCGTAATATGTATGTGCGTACATCCTGACTAAACGGGACCAGAAAGCCAGCCCACGGGACCCCAGAAACGGGACCACAAGCACCCCCCAAAAAAGAAATCTCGCCACCTGCAAAGAGGACACGCACGCAGGCATAGCCCCACTTTTGGAGGTTGTATCGTCATGTTTTGGTGTGTTGTGTGAACTTGGTGAACTTTGTGAACTTCCAGTAGTAGTATGAGCTTTCTTGGTGGTTCTATGGAGGGGGTTATGCGTAGTAAGTTCACGAGGTTCACGATGTTCACGCTTCCAGTTTCGATTGTTCTGTTGGTTGCGTTGGTTCGGTTTCGTCTGTGATGTTGTAGCGTGTTTTCAGGTAGGCTAGTAGGTCCGGTTTCAACTGTATCATGTTACCGTTCCTGGTATGTCGAGAGTTGAAGCCTAAGCGCTGTAGGATCCTTGCGACGCCTGCAGCCTTCCACTGCTCCCTTAGCGTTCTAGGTTCGTTGAAAGCGTTCGTTACGGCCCGTATGCTAAGTTCAGTTAATCCCTTGGATAAGTGGACCACTACCCTTGCGACTTCTGCCTCTGTGCTTGTGTGTTCTGATTCTTGGCGTCGTTTCTGTTCCTCAATGGCGAATGCGAGTAAGTCCTCTTTCACGGTCTCAGTTGGTGCACATGAGAATAATGGTTCTAGGATTTCTCTAAGTCGAGGTTCTTCGATCTTGTTGACTACGTCCGATTCTAACGGTTCGGTGTGTTTTTCTCCGTAGCGTTGTAGATGTCCTCTCAGTTGCATTGCGGTCGAGACGTCGAGCTTTGGAAATGTCTTCAGCGTCTTGCGCATGGGGATCGTGATGCAGCGACTCTGTAACGGGTCAACTAGCGGGTTGCGTCCGGAAATAATCTTGAATCCGAACACGTCTTTGGCTACGACTTCATATTTTTTCTCAGCGTTCGGTTCACACATCAACGCGTAGATCCCTCTTTGATAGCCAGCGTTCAGAATTGCCATTACTGGATTATCGTAATCTTTCATCTGAAGCCAGTTATCCGCCTCGTCAAGTAACAGAGTGGCGTTGGTCCCGTCCACTATTCGAATTATTGCACCCTTAGTTGCGCCGCCGCTGTGAATTGACTTCGCACATAACCATTTCATCAAGGCTTGAAGCGTGGATTTGCCGGATCCATGCGGAGCCAGCAGGTTCAGGTATGTTGCGACGGTAGCATTTTCAGCCCTCCAAGTTGCCAGCGCGAATAAGGCGCAGATCGAGTAGTACGTGGGTGAAGGGAGGTCCACGTGCGTCATCAGAAAGTCAACCATCGCTGCGTACAATTCCGCGTCCGATTCGTAGTCAATGCCCGGCGGCGTCGGCGTGAACACGTCCGTCCGAAACTTAGCCAAGTCCTGCGCGGTCAACCGACGCTTCTCAATCTTACCGAATTCGATTGTGTGTCCAGTATGGAACGTACCCGAGGAATCAACCCAATAGGGATCCGAGTAGTGTACGATATGGGTTCCCTGACAAGTCAAACACCTGTAGAGCGTTTCACCTTCGTTATCTCAGGATCACCGACACCGCCTGCAGTGAAAATGTTCTCTTGAATTGTCTCAGTCAACTTTTTCTGGCTCGTTGAACGGTCTGAGTTTGTGATAGCGCAGGAATTTTACGCAGTCTTCGAACGTGACAGGTTCGAGTTCGACAGGTTTGATTTCTTTTTTCTTAGGCAATGTAATCACCTAAACGTACACCACGGTGGTTTGTCCGCCAGTCCATCCGACTTTGTGTTTGTTTCGACAGTTTCGACACCGGCACCAGGGACCATCCGGATCGTGTTGGATTGCATCAATCATAGCGGAAGCCTCCCTCATAGGGAGCCGCCGGTGCTTTCGGCACCTTTCTTTTCCTGGCCTTAGGAATCACGACAGGAACATCGTGAGAACTGCCACCAGACCCATCACTCTTTTCGCTCAAAATTCAATCCCTCCCTGAATTTTCCATGACTCCAAATTTTTCATTGCTAGAATGTCGCACCACCCCGGTCCGGCTCCCCTTAAACAAGAGTTGGAGCTTCATTCCAAAGGACGGCACGCCCATCATGGCCGTTCCCCGAGGTCGCTGCGTGCAAACCAAGACGCCGACTTTTAGCCGGTGAGAAGGACTAATTCTTTGTCGAGGAACTGAGCCATGAGCGCGACGTCCGAATCCATAGAAGTTTTCTCTCCCAAACGCGGGGTTGCATTCCCGACACAGCAGTACCCGGTAGCCTTCGGGAGGCACACGACGCAAAGGCACTTCGAAGACTCTTCCGCACCGCAGTTGCAGGAGACTAGACAGGTCCGCTTCTGAGGTTTCACGCGAGGAATAAATCGATTGAAGGGTTGATGTTGGGGAAGATGCAAGGATTAATCTCCTCGTTCGCCGTACCACCACACTTGTGGTATCCCAATCACGTTCCCTTCGCCAAACTCTTGGACCAGCTCCTCGAACGCTGATTGAGGGTAGAATCCTGCCTCAGCGTACTTTTTCTTCCACGCCGTCAGAAACTTCAAGTCCTTGTCGAAGTATTGGGTCTGACACTGACTACAAATCGGCCACCCACAATCGTCGGTCAACGTTATTCTTGGAACGGGCGCCTCGACCTTTCTTAGGCGGCAAACGGGGCATGGCATGTCAAATGTTTGGCAATTCAGATTGATCAGGACCGAATCAATAGCCTTCTTCAATCGTTCAGCCTCGATTTTTTTGCGAAACGGCTCCAAGTCGCGGTCGATTTGTTTCTCCACATCGCGAGCCTTCGCTACGGCCGCCGCCTGTTCCTCCTGGATTCTTTCCAGCAGGGTTTTAGTTGGTGTTACTTTCGATTTCGGCATTCACTTTCTCCTCATCTTTTCCCTCATTTGCCGGCGTTGGTTCACTTTCCAAAGTTCATGTTCGAAGAAATCAATCAAATCAAAATGCGCACGTAGAAAACTCTCAATGCTGGTGGCTAACTCAAATCCCACGAGTTGAGCGGCGTGGCCACGTTTCTTAGTCGCGTCGTTGATTAGTCGCCGGGTGTTTGAAATCATTTTTTGGCGTTCGATTTCGCAGTTTTTTGGGTCTATTCAGGTTCGCTCGCCCCCGAATCTTTAATGACTAAAATTCGATTTGCGTTCGTCTTGTCGCAGTTGAATTTCAACGTCCGAGCCTGGTTTGAGGTCTAGCAATCGAGCTATGGTTGCACCTAAATCGCTTATAGTGAAGGAGTCAGACATGGCTGACCCTACCTAGCTTACCGAGGTATTCGCGGATTAGTTCACGAATTATGGAGCTTTTACTTCGCTGCAGTTGCTCCGACTTCTCGTTGAGTGCTTCTATGTCTGTGCTGTCTAGTTCGAATGGAGACTGTATCTTCCTCAACGTGTATCGTATCGTACTATATCGTAACCCTTATAGTAAACATGGCTTTACACTGTTTACAGGGCTTTACAGTTGGTTAGGGACCTAAAGGAACCGGACCGCAATCTTCAAGCATGATTTATACACGAAGTTGAACGAGAAACCACTACGGGAAAAGGACCTCAAGATAGCTACTGGTCGATCACGTCCAACCTTGGAAGCCTATCTCTTCAAGGGCATAGACGATCAAGAGATCGTTAAGAACCCGCAAACTAGAGTATATAGTCTGACAAGTAAAGGTCAAGATGAGCTTCGCAGCCTCAACAAAACGGTGAACATCCAGAAGATTATCGATGAACCCTCAACCATTGTCCGCTACGACGGTCCCGTTAATTCCCTGAACGAGATCGACGAGGATTCCGCTATGCAATACTTCGACATGCTTGGACCAGTCTCACTGCCCGAGCAAATGCCGTTACCGGCCACCGTCGACGCAGGCATCTACGGGAGTAAAGAGATCATGGTCTTCCTAGAAATGGCTGAAGATCGGACGAAGATGATCGACCATAACCTTCGAGGTATGGAGCGGGGTGCGGTCCTGGATAAGACAGTTCGGAAGATGGTTCGCAGCGATTTTGTCAGACCGTTTGCCAAGAGTCTTCTCTGGGATGCAATCATGGAGCGTATGTGGGCGCTAATCAACTGGCACAAGAACTTCGACACTTTGGGGAAAGATGAGGGGATGATGAAGCCACCACCGTTCGATTTGGATAATCTACTTGGTTTCGACCTAGCACTCACAATACAGTACCAAGGAAAAGCGTTGATGCAGGACCTTAAAGAAAAACGAAAGGTGGGTAAACGGCTAGTCGGCGCCATTCTCCTGCGAATAGGATCCGGAGTGAATGAAAGTGTGAGTATTGCGTCGACAGCCGACTTAGTTGATTTCTTCGATAATGCCGGCTTGTTGGATAAGGGCGACGCCGACAAGATTCGAGATGCCTTCAGGAAGTTGGGGTACAGAAGGATGTTTTTCACAGAAAAGACCGTTCTTGGACAGGAGGAAACATGGACAGAAGCAAGAGGGACCGTAAATATGCGAACCCGCCGGAGGGCAGGAAGATCGTGCTCGAAGTGGCATGTCGGTACCTAGTGGAAGGTGGGGTGTTGCAGATACCGACCGGCATAACTGCAGAGGAGCTGGCAAAGCTCGCTGTCACACAGTCCGAGACGAGAGTTACCGTCCCTTCCAAGGCTATGAAGTCAAAATATTTTCATCCAAATCGGACCTGAAGTACGCAAAAGATAGTCAATTACACACACGACAACACCAGTAATACCAATCCGTTTGCCCGTTATGCAGAACGATATTAGCCGTAATAATGGGTTAGGTTCCTGACGGCTCTTTTGTGATTCTGGTTTTCATGATGGTTTCGAATTGGCCTTTCAACGTGTCGATCTGCTGTTGCATCGCCTCAATCATCTTATCTCGCTCATGCAAGGCGCTTTCAGTTGCGACGGCGGGACCGTAAATCTTCTTCAGGTTCTCCCAAACGAATTTCTCATCATGGTAGCATCGGTCATAATTCATCGGATCCACCGTATGCCCCATAGCGAACTCGGCAATCTCTCGAACGCAATCAGTTTTCGTTGCCTGTGTCCTAAAACTGCTCCGTAACGCGTGGAGTGAAGGTTTTCCTGATAAGCTGACGGGGGCCCGTTTCAAAGCCGTAGTGAACGCTTTCTCAAGGTAGATTCTCGCGCTGCTAAGATGCGCTAGGTCCAGTGGAACACCTTCAGTCTTGTGTGTTCTTCGCCCATCGTTCATTGCGTAGCCGTGTGACGCCCTGATCGGGACCTGATCCTCACCAAGGGTCCGGAGGATTTCCTCAAGCAGGTCCGCGGTAGGAGAGAATAGAACTCGACACTGTTTCGCTTGCGACGTGTGAATTTGACTTTCACATATTCCGCGTCTTTGTTATGAAGTGTCTTCTTGATGTGTTCCCAATGTTGTGGTGTGTTGAAGTATAGTAGTTCTCTGACGCCCCAACCAGCATGAAGCATCAGCCTCAATGTTAGATTGTAGGGGCGGCTTGCAGCGTTGCAGATTGCAAGTGCATCTCTCCAAGGTAGGTCAACGGTTTCTTTGACGCACGTCCGGTGTTCCTATACGAACGGGGGCAGAATTTGGATCCCGTGATCGAAGAGGAATCTGCGGAAGGCGTAGGTCGTGATATGTCTGCCTTTCTGCGTGTACTCGTTGGCTTTAGTTAGGATTCGTGTGTAAGTGTCGAACGAGTTAGTCCTAGATTCCTCCTTAACCGCGGAGACGATAGCTGTAGGATCTTCACCCTCGAGAACTCTGCGCAAGTAACGTCCGTACACTTTTCCAGTTTCAGGCCGTAGGTTTTTAATCCAGACATCTATCTTTGCGTCCATTACGAAACGTCAAGAAAACAGTATGTAACTAGGTGAATATCAACGTCTAAGGAAATTGGTATCACTGCTAAGAAGGTTGAAGATCTATCCGAATGGTATACTCAAGTTGTGACGAAGGCCGAGCTGGCTGACTACTCGCCTGTGAAGGGGTTCATTGTACTTCGCCCTTACGGTTATGCGATATGGGAGAGCATAAGAGAGTACCTTGACGATCGACTTAAAGCGTCGGGCCATTCGAACGCTTACTTTCCGCTCTTGATTCCAGAGAGCTTCCTCAAGAAGGAAGCAGAACACTTTACGGGTTTCACTCCTGAGGTTTTCTGGGTTACTCATGCCGGTGAAAATAAGCTATCAGAGCGATTGGCCATCAGGCCTACCTCTGAGACCATCGTCAACGACGCCTATTCGAAATGGGTTCGAAGTTGGAGGGATCTACCTCTCCTCATCAACGTCTGGAACTCGGTGCTTCGAGCTGAGATAACGGCTACTCGCCCTTTCCTCCGAACATCAGAATTCCTCTGGCAGGAGGGTCATACGGTCCATGCAACTAAAGAGGATGCAGATCAAGAGGTAATGATGATTCTTGGATTTTATAGGGATCTAATCGAACAGCAGCTTGCTGTACCAGTCCTAACCGGCTACAAGAGTGAACGCGAAAAGTTTGTCGGCGCACTGTACACTACCACCCTGGAGGCGATGATGCCCGACGGGAAAGCAATTCAGATGGGCACATCCCATAATCTCGGACAGAACTTCTCGAAACCATTTGAAATCAAATACCTAGGCAAAGATGAACAACCACATTACGCGTGGACAACCTCGTGGGGAGTCTCCTGGCGGCTTCTCAGCGCCATGATCATGCTGCATGGAGACGATCGAGGACTAATCGTTCCCCCACAGATTGCGCCTATACAGATCGTGATCGTTCCGATCCATTTCAAAGACCGGGATAAGGAAAGCATCAACCTGAAGATACGCAAAGTCACCGAGATGCTCAAGAGCGGAGGGTTCAGAGTACACCTAGACGATCGGGAACAGTACACGCCAGGCTGGAAGTTCAACGAGTGGGAACTAAAAGGCATACCCCTCCGGATCGAAGTGGGACCAAGAGATGTCGAACGCAAACAAGTGACCCTAGTCAGACGGGACAACTTCCAGAAGCTGAACGTGAACGATGACGAGTTGATAGGAAAAGTGCGCAAGGGCCTTGAAGCAATTCAAGCAACTCTCTTCGAAAAAGCGTCTCAAGCGTTGAAGGCGAGCATACGGCAGGCTGGAAACTACGAGGAATTCAAGAGGATGATTGAAACTGACGGTGGTTTCGTGCGAGCTTGCTGGTGTGGTAGCTCTGAATGCGAAGACACTATCAAAACCGAAATCGGAGCAACAATTCGCACACTCCCATTCCAAGACGAAGTGACGTTTGCTGCATGTGTGAAATGCGGCAAGCCCAGCACGAGAGTGGGGTACTTCGCCAGATCCTACTGAAACAAACACGTCAGCACACACGTCAATAGCCCGTGCCTTAATCTTTGGATGAGCAATTACACAACGTTTAAGCTGGCAACCAGCACTAACGGGTTGGGAAACACATTGACGAAAAAGAGAAAGTCGCGTGGACGCAGCAAAGGCGGAAAAGGAGCCAGCGTCATGATTCAGTGCTCACACTGTGGCAGGCCTGTTCCAAGAGACAAAGCGAAGCGTGAGACGAGATGGACGTCTCTGGTCGACCCATCGTTGGCGCGTGAGTTACGGTCGCACGGCACTTACATTGCGCGTGAAAGGGTTGTTAAGTTCTACTGCATCTCTTGTGCCGTTCACTTCGGGCTTACCAAGGTCAGATCCGAAGACGAAAGACGATACTAAACTCTTAACGATGACTAGTCGGCGTCTTCACAAGCCCTGTACATATCTTCTCCATTCTTCTTCTCACTTCAGACGGATCCAGCGCGAAGTCTGGACCCACCTGCTCAACCATCAAGGACGACGCAGCTGACGCAAACAAGGCGGATTCAACGTAATCGTGCGTACGCAGATATTCCACTATAAACGATCCTCCGTAAACATCGCCAGCGCCTGTCGGATCGATCGCGTTTGTCTCGTAGGCTGGAATCCAGCATTCTTCATCCTCCCGGATCAGCACGGATCCGCGCTCTGCAAGTGTTATGATTGGAAACGCGCTGCCCATCTCTCGAAGCAGCCCCAGCCCCCTCACAGGATCACCCGATCCAGTAATCGTCACGCTCTCAGGCTCGTTAGGTTTCACGAAGTCAACGAGGCCCAGAATCTTGCTAAATCCATCTCTATCGCACTTGTGAATGATCTTCCCGTCCTCTCCAACGAGTCGGATCAATCCTTGCGGGTCCAGAAACAGTTTGGCATCTGATGAGGTCCTAAGGAATCGGACTAGGCCGACATCAACTTCTCCCAGAATTGGTCCGATTAGGATGAATCGGGCATCCAAGAATTCGTCCCCGATGTGCTCTGGCTCTATCTTTCCAGCTATACCCAGCACTTGAAGAGTCCGGTTACCCGTCTGATCGTACTCTAAATGGAAACCGCCGGTCCCGCTATTCGCAGTATTCAAGCTCGCGGACACTCCGTATTTACTGAGGTCAGAACGAAGTCGATCAGCGTAGTCATCTCCTATCCTGCCGATTAATCCAACCCGATCAAGGCCCAATCTCTTTGCGGCAAGACAGCTGTTTGTGCTGCAGCCTGAAAGGACCCTTCCAGTAGTCTTCGAGAACGAGGTGACGATAGAGTCGTACACAGGATTGCCTATTCCAACTAAATCAAACATAGGGGTCTTTACTTCCTCCTTGTCTCTTTGAACGTGTAATGAAGTCGCTGTATGACGGTTGCATGTGACAAGGTCCCAACGACTATGACGGCGACCATTAAAGAATCTGCAAAGAACGGTTGTAAGATGGATCCAATCAGCAGAATGATCAACTTCTCCTGCCTCTCAGCGACTCCGACAGTACAATGCTTGAGCCCACCGACCGATTCAGCTTTGGCCCGAGTGAAGCTTGCCATGACCATTCCGAACAAGCAGTAGAGAACCCAGACCCAATCACTGAATCCCCCCAGCCCAATCCCTGCCAAGGCGAAGAACTCAGCGTACCTATCGAGCACATGGTCATAGACGGCTCCGAAACGACTGGCCGACCTCGTAGCCCTAGCCACAGCACCGTCAAGCATGTCGACTACGCCCGACGAAAGAAGACCCAGCGCACCAAGAATAGGAGATCTGAACGCGTACGCCGCGCCTGCGCCAAGAGCGACAATCAAACTAAGGGTGGTCAGCGCATTCGGCGTTATCCCTGACCTTCCCAGCGATCTTCCAACCGGCTGCATGATCGCCTGATACCTTGCGCGTATTCTTCCCAGCAACGTAAGTCGGCCAAACAAACACTCCATTCTTAATTAACATCGTTTCGGGCAAATTCAGGCCAGTTCAACCCTGGGAATTCGGAGGTTTTGAACGGGTTGCGTAGTTTAGACAAGTTGCGTTCGCGCGCCACTTCCTGCTATGAGAAGCGGTGCGATTACGAACACTTAATCAGAATGAGAGAGATACGATTGCGTGATGCGCGCACATGTATGACAATAAACCACGCGGACTGATTCTCATACTGGCTCTTCTCATGTTATCGCTAATCATCATTGAGGTTAGGGGACAGAGTACGCCTGAAATTGCAGTAGGCACGACGACGATTAAACCTACGATTGATGGTCAATGGCAGCAAGGCGAATGGGATAACGCTATTGAATACACTCTACGCCAAGGATCCACAGGGCCAGCTAAGGTCCTGAGTTACTTTAGGTTGATGCACGATGGTAGCAACCTCTACGGAATCCTTGACGTCCCGTCCGACGACGGCGCCCAATACATTAACTCGAACGGGGATCTGACGGCAGGCGCAGCACTTCTCGTATTCTACAGCGGAGCGTTTCTGAACCCCAGCAACAAGACGCAAGTCTTCACATTCTTCGCGTTCGGCGTCAACCAGACTACTAAACGCGCCACTGTTTCAGTTATGTGTCGGTGTCGTCAGGATCCTGACGTGATTAGTTCAGAATCACAGGCGGCGACCACCTTATCCATAACGACTCATTCTAGTTCCCCTCATAGGGTTTGGGAGTTTTCTATCCCAATTCACCCTTACGTGATAGAGGCCTCTTTGGACACGAACCCAACGCTAGGCTTCGACCTTACCGCGATCGATTCATCAGGCATTCAATTATCTCTGGTCAATTTGAACCAGCATGCAAGCATCACATTCATCGGTACACCTGTACCTGAAATTATCAGCGGGCAAATCACGTTACCTCTAGCCCTCCTAATGCCGCTGATTCTGCTCTTTGCACGTCATAGAAAGCGCCACGACAAGTCGTAACTTCGAACAGTGACGGTTCTACGAGCACGTGAGATTCCGATTAAGCTTGTAATCCTCCGCTATCAGTTCCAGTGTACGTGGCCAAGAACAGGTACAGGTGCCATTCGATGTGTTCCCCCGCATCTGTCTGTAAATCCAAGAGGAAAGTGTTGAGTGGTCCCGCGTACAGAACGTAGCCGGGTCCTGAACGTGAGGGCGAACTCACGTTTGTGATATTATTGTTCGGGATGATTAGCAGCACCTCGTGACAGTTTGTGGAGGATGGAGATTGTGACACGTTGCATGGCGGCCCGGATACGTACGTAAGTCGAAGGTATGGTACGCCGTCATACACATCGGCTGAGTGGAAAGCGTAAGTGATAATCAGGTTCTGGACGGTCAAGTTGCCGTAAGGCTTCGGCAATGCGTCAACGTTCACTTCCATGAGCGCTTCGTATTTGAAGTTCGGATTGTAAGCGTGATATGCGATAAGAACGTGGATGAGCTCCTGCTGCTGGACCTGATAATACCCGTAGGTTGCAGCACCAATAGCTATTGCGACAAGCAGGATTGCCAGAAGAATTAGCTTGGTTCGGCGTGACGCTACGCTAAAATGAAACTATCTCTCCTCCTTAACCTTCTAACTACAACGTAAAACGGCCCTCTTCTCAAGTTCACCCAGACACCCTGTCTCTCCTAGGACGAAAGGCGGGAGGCTCCTAATATAGCGAATGTTGGAAACCATCTTTTTCAAGAAGGATTCACCATGTTGGCAAGATTCCTATGGGTAGAGTCGACAAGGGACAGCCTTGCAGTATCGTCGGCTGCACCGCAACTGCGATTCGCTCTATCTCAACCGATAAAGTCTCGCATGCGGGCTTGAACATTGGAAACGCGCGGAGAGCCTACCTCTGTAAAGCGCATTACAAGGAGTTCAAGAAGCTGACGCGCAAGGATCGACAGATAGACAAATGGAGATACTCCGCGTGATTCAACAGGGGAGACTGATTCATCGATGAGGCTTCTTCTGCTCCACTGCGAGCATTTTGAATACACAATTCGGGAAAATGCGGTCAAGAATCCGGAACCGCTCGAGAATAACGAGCATGGAGAATTCCAAAACGTGCTCGTCGCGTTCTGCACTGTTGAAAAAGAGGATGAGGCGGACCATGGTCAGGTCGTGCGCGAAGTAAGCAAGTCTATAATTGAAGTGGCAAGATCTGTTCACACAAACAACATACTCGTGTACCCCTACGCTCACTTATCGAGCAGTTTAGCGGCGCGTGATCCCGCCATCAAGATTCTACAGGGAATATTCGAAAGCTTACGCGCGGATGGATTTGACGCTCATAGGAGCCCATTTGGCTACTACAAGAGCTTCCAGCTCCACTGCTTAGGCCACCCGCTCTCTGAACTTTCAAGAACAATTCGCCCGGGGCAGGCTAAGCCTGAGGCGCCACCAATAGCAACATACTACAAAGTACTCTCACTCGACGGCAACCTCTATGATCCAGCCGAGTACCAGTTCAAACCCGGAGAAGACGAATTCCGAATTCTGGTAGAGAAAGAGGCCCTGAAGAGAGAGCTCTCAGGCGGAGAACCCCGCTTCCTAGAATATTGTAAGAAGTTTGGAATCGAATGGGAGAACTTCTCTGACCAAGGCCACATGCGTTACAGCCCGGAGGGAGTCATGCTCTTCGACCTCATCAGCGAATACTCATGGGACGCAATTACATCAATTGGTCTCCCAATTCTGCAAGTGAAGGGAACAAACCTATTCGACCTCTCAATCCCAGCAGTCAAAGAACATGCGGACCTCTTCGGATCGCGGCTCTACAGGGTTGAAGCTGAGAACAAGAGTTTCGTTATGCGATACGCTGCATGCCACCAACAATTCGCAGCAGTTCGGAATTGGTCTTTAAGCTACCGCCATTTGCCCTTCGGAACCTTCGAAGTCGCTGATTCGTACCGCCTTGAACAGAGCGGCGAACTCTTACTTGCGTTCAGATTAAGAAAACTGCACATGCCCGACTGTCATATCTACTGTAAGAACCTTGAAGAGGCCAAGCAAGTCACTGTGGGGCTTCACAACAAAATCTACGAAGAGATAGGAAAATTGAACCGCGACTACGTATCCGTCTACAACATTACTGAAAGCTTCCTGAACGCGAACAAGAACTACGTGATGGAGCTAGTGAAACGAGAAGGAAAACCGGTCCTACTCAACTTCGTGCCTGAAGGAATTTACTACTGGGTACTCAACATTGAATACCACATAATAGACGAGCTGGAAAGGCCGCGGGAGATAGCAACGTTCCAAATCGATATTGGCAATGCAAAACGTTTCGACATCTCCTTCGTCGATGACAAGGGTCAAAAGATCTATCCAATGATCATCCACACAGCAGTCATAGGATCAATTGAACGCTACCTCTTCACAGTACTGGATGAATGCGCCATTCTTGAAGCAAAAGGTATCAAACCATCGCTACCCACATGGCTCTCACCCACTCAAGTTCGCCTCATCCCCGTGAAACCGGACATGATTGAATTCACTAAGACCGTGGCGCAGGAGCTAACGCGACTCCGAGTTAGAGCAGATATCGACGACCGAGACGAGAGCCTCGATAAACGGGTTCGAGAAGCTGAGCGCAACTGGATACCATACATTGTGATAATCGGGCAAAGAGAAATGAGCACACGATCATATGCGGTACGCCGCCGCAAGGATGGAGCGAAATATGAAGCCACAATTGCCCAACTCGAAAATGAGATCAGCGAACTCACGAAGGGATATCCGCGATCGCCACTTCAGCTCCCAGAACTGGTGAGCAAAAGACCCGGCTACAAGCAAATGTGATTTACGAGACCAAATCTGCTAAAGCTTATATGCAAACCGAGATTTAGCGACCCATCGTGAAGACTCTTGAGCAAGGATCAGGGTTACGGACTCGTCATCTTCCTCATCTCTATCGTCGTTGCAATCGTGTATCTTGTAGCGTTCTTCGCTCCATGGGTAGGCTTACCCGCAGGATGGCACGATTTGGCTGTTGGAATCCCCGTGCTCCTATTCGTCCTACTAGTGTTAGTGATTTCTGGCTGGATTGGTTGGACGATGGTAACTACGCCTCCACCTGCCCCCCTCGAGCCGGAGCCGTCGCTCTCAAAGGAAGAAGAGTCTGAGAAAGAACCGGAGACTAAGAAGTAGGAAGAGCAGGGATAGAGCCCTCCCTGCACTGACGCTGCCTCCAGCAGATTTGCTTTAGATTACGGTTTCGCGCGGATAAACTTCAATGCCTGAGCCTGAGATTCTGTAGGGTCTAGGCTGACGATCAATCTGCGTCTCCCGCAACTTCTCTACTTGAATCGTTCGCTCCATAGTTCGACCCGTAGCTATCGTCTGCATAAGGATGACGCCATGTGTCAAGAATTCTTCGATCTGTAAAACTCGTCCTTTAATTCCAACGCGATGAAGCTCGGCGGATAATATGCAGGTTGCACCAGTCTCGGACAATGCTTCCACAACATCCAAGAGAGCTTTACGTCTTTGCGCGTCGTCAGGGTACTGAGCCATTAGCAACGAGATTGGGTCAAGGACGATGCGTTTTGCGTTAATCTTCTTGGCTCCGTTCCGTACGACTTCTAGTAGGCTTATCATTGAGAAATCGTGGCGGCCCACCGTCAAGTTTCCTACCTTCACTTCATCCGGAATTGTTCGAATCGGCGACGCGTCTACGAAGGTGAATTTACCCGCCTTCTCGAGCCCAGGAAAATCCCATCCAAACTGTGCCATTTCACGAAGGTAGTGGCTTCGACTTTCCTCCATGCTTACGAGGAGGCCACTCTGCCCGTATTTCGACGCCCCATTGTAGAGGAACTGAGAGCAAAGAATGGTCTTGCCAGCACCCGGCTCACCCAGGATGAGCACGACACGTTCGGGTGGAAAACCTCCACCAATTATCTCGTCAAAACCTGGAATACCCGTAGGTGTCCTAACCGGAGCAGCTTCCAACCTTAACTCGCCAGTCGAAGTATCCAGGTGGGACGCATAAATCATTTGGGTGTACATATCTATGAGTGTGTGTGCCTGGAGGGAATTGAAGTAGCGGACTCAACATCGGGATGTACAGCCGAATCGATTCTAAACCAGCTGGAGACGAAGCGGCTTGGAAGAACGCTCATCCTCCTACAGGAGTGCGCCTCCACAAATGACGAGGCACGGAAACTCGCATGCAACGCCGCAGCTCACGGTTCATTGATCATCTCAGAAACTCAAACAGGTGGACGAGGGAGACACGGAAGACGGTGGATATCTCCCCGTGGCGGAATATGGATGACCCTCACCCTTCGATCCTTCATCACGAGGCAAGTTGAATGGATTCCGCTCATCGGGGCACTATCAGTCGCAAGAGCGATACACAGCCAGTTTCAGATTGACTCCAGAGTGAGATGGCCCAATGACGTCGTAGTTAACGGATCTAAAATCTCGGGGTTGATCGCTGAAGCGCTTCAACAGGGGAACTCGCTAGAGTTCATTCTGTTAGGCATAGGCGTTAACGCGAACTTCGAATCACGCGAGCTGCGTGACAGAAAGGTCGATGCCGTAACGCTAATGGACCTTTACGGGGGAACAGTTGACGGTGCAAGGCTGGTTTGCAATATTCTGCTGGAACTGGAAGAATTCTTGTCGCTAGCAGCATCCGATCCTAAGCAACTGCTGGAATTCCTTCGGTTGAGAGATTACTCTGCTGGGAGGAATGTTAAGGTGGATATGGAGGATCACACGGTTGAAGGCGTTTTCGTCGACTACCAGTCACTGGGCGCAGTGGTGGTTGAGTCGAAGGGCGAGCGGGTGATTGTGGCCGCAGCTTCCGCAATCCTGGTTGAGTATTCGGAGTAGTTCGAGCACGAGTGCGAGCTGGAATATCACCATAGAAGATTTCTCATCGTGTTCTGTGTTGTGTGCTGTCCCGCCTCATAGCTGAGAACAGTTACACGAAACTTACCCGGTTCACGCGCACTCTCTGCATCCTGATGAGACATGCAGCAGGGTTGGCTGGATGAAATCTGGTCGATGATGGAGACGGGTAAGTTCTATTCCATACATGACTTGGCGAATTTGACTGATCAACCTAGCACGTCGGTTATTGATTCGATGAGGTTTCTCTCGAAATACGGGTTCGTACGAAGCTTTGGGCAACTGGAGGTCTTCACTAAAACGGGCAAACTCTCACCCGCCAAGTCTGCTCAACTACTCACTAGCATGCTCCAGCCATCAGTCCGCATGTCGACTAGCAGCTAATCGCAAAGCGACCCCCTGATACTTAACGAAGAACGAGCGATTCTACAAAACGAATGAAAGCTCGTGAACTCTGCGCTATTTCTGCGCATCCTATGATTGAACTTCGTCGCGAATAGCCCTAAGCCCAATCACAGACTCATCAGTGTTCCACGTCCATTCCTTAGTCTGGTCGTTGAAGAGCTCAGACGATACCGTTTGTTTCTCCCTCGTGCCTAACTGCAACCGGGCAGCAGAATATGATTCGATGAGTCCTGTCTTGGCCATCCGTGAAAGGAAATCGAACATTCTTGGTACTTGGGGGTTCAACGTGAGGGTTCTCACTAACAGTGCGTTCTGTCTTAGAACCTTCGCGACGCTAATTACAAAGAACAGCTTCTCAACGAGAGAGAAGAGCTTGTTCATTGCTTCTTTGCTTGTGAACTGCAGCATCACTTCATGCAATGCCGCCGTCTCCAGTGGATAAGGAACAACGTCAAACAGCCAGGCTTTCACTATCCCATTCGGCAGCAGCTTCGAATCGTACCGGTGCTTCACAGTCTGCGGCGAAACTTTCACGTCTCGCGCAATATCCGTGAAGCTTGCGCGGGCATTCAACTCGAGATTCTCTATGATTTGAAGATCAACCTTGTCGACAGCCACGACGGATTCTTCCGGGTCCTCTATCGTCCTGACGGATGGCTTACCATCATTCAACTCCGCCATCCAACCTTCCCAATCGAAAGTCCATTCGCTCGTGCCAGTATTGTAGAAAGAAAAGTCTGGGAAGTTCGGGACTGAGTCACCGGTCATAATGATTCGGTGGGACTTTATCATGTTCATCTCCGTCATCCTAGCAACGTACTCCTTGAATTGTTTGAGAAAAACACGAGGAACCACCTGCACCGTGTGATGAGTGAACGCCCCTTCACACCGCTCAATGGCCCTCCAAAAGTTAGGGATCATGAGTGCTTTGGTGACTTCCTGTTCCTCACCCGCACTTGCCGCCGCTAACACGACCAGTCTCACCATTCCGATTCTGACCACGTTAGGGACTAGAATTGCGACCTGCTTCGATTTGGCTTCAATCTGAGCAATGCGATGGTAAACCGTCGTGAATGGTATACCACACTCCCTCGCTACATCCAGCAGATTTCGTGGGCCGAGCTTCGCCATGGTCGTTAGAATCTTAATGTTCGTTGGGTCAAGTTGCTTCGCGATTTCTCGAATACCAGCGTAGGAATCGACGATTCTAACAGTCTCGGCCTTTAACTCAGCCACCTCCCTTTCCATTCAAAAGAAGCCAACGCGCTCGCGTCAGCTAAACGGCGCTTGCTACAACGACGGAACCGAAGTCGGATCGAACGAGAGTTGCTTTATGGCCGTGGAGTTCAGCTTCAGGGCCGTGAAGTTCAGCAACTGCTCGCCTCATGATTACCTGAGCAACCTTGGTACCGCACAGCTGAGTCAGGACGCCCGTGAGAACATCGCAGTGGTCGCACACATTCAATTCCTCTTGTGTTTCTTACCTAGAACTATAGTGAATCTTGTAAATAAGATGCCTAGGTTAGTATCATGTTGTCATCGGAATTGACATACTTGCGCGTGGCAAGGTAATCCTTAATATTAATGAGAAATCAACGAACGATCGTCAACGCAAGCATTGATAAGTGCAAGGAAAGCATAGCTTTCTTGTATTAGGGGATTGCAAATGGGGAGAAATGGCGGCGGCCACTGCGGCGATTAAGCCTGCTTTTGTAACGTGACTAGATTAGGCTCATTAGCCTAGTAGTTTATGTGCTTCAGGACCTCGGTTGCTATGAGCGTCCTTACCTCAAGGATTCCCTCTAGACTGTAAAGATGCGCTAGCGTGCGATCCAAGTTCTCCTGTTCAGTGAATATTGCAAAGTCTGCGTCGCCGGCGACGCGGAAAGCCTCCACGGACGGGATCTTCCTCATCTTCTCCACGGCCTCCAACTGTTTCTGTGGTGCGAAGCGTACGATTAGAATTGCGGGGTTGCGATGGTAACCTGCTGCACGTAGACCATCCTCCGTTACGTTCACGAATCCGCGTCCAACCTGGACTAGACTTAACTCGGATAACCGTTTCAAATGAACGCTCAAAGCTTGACGAGTCACATGCAGCTTCCTCGCCAACTCCACCTGGCTGATGTGGGATGTCATCATGGTTGACCGGTTTCCGCCTTCGCATAGGAGCCGGAGTACGTACATGGATTTCCGCGTCATACGATCCAGCGCAAGTTCAAGGTGGCCTTGATGTTCTTCAAACGGTGGCTTGGCTGAGTAAACGTCTCCCTTAACTTCTGCAACGGCCGGCTTAACTAACGTCAACGGTTTCACGACATCAATGTAGCCTGGCCGTGACATCAGAATGCTGTAACCGCATTCACTGCCTGGTAGTGACACACGGTGCTATACCACGCGGATGGTAATTTGTTCTCGAAAACTGTGGATGAGTATTCTATGGCGTCCGTGAGGCTTAGTGAGGAACGTCAATGGCTGGCAGTACGAGTGGCCTGCATCAATTGCGGCGGAAACCAACTGAACATTACTGGCTCAAATCGGCTCACGTGCCGCAAGTGCCATCAAGAACAATCCTTCTTCCTCGACCTCAACCAGAGTGACGACTTGATCGTCACCTTCCCAGCCAGATGACCACTCCGGCACATTACACTTAGGGAAGAGTCTTAAGGGGTAAGCAACTAACCCTCAAAGCGGATTACCGTTGAAGGTTGAGGCAGATGTCGCGGGTTTACTTCTCGGTTTCATTGGCGCAGGAGTATCGTGCCTCGTACTCTTCTACTTGAACGTGGTTGTTGGCCTTAACTCAAATGACTTGCCCGTTCAGGCCTTCGGTTGGAGTATGCTGGTCTTCCTACTCATCATGGCATGCGTACCCATAATGGGATTAGAATTGCGTTCAGCCAAACGCATCATGACGCCGCTTGAGGCTGAGCGCTGACTCCGATTTACTTAGGGGTAAGTTCAAGTTCGCGTAGGCTGGATTCAGGTAATTACTCCCAGAAACATTTGCGAACTCATTTAACTGAAAGCCCGTAACCCAATGGCAGGCTTCAGAATAGGTGCGATTAGTGAGGTCCTCGAGGAGAGAAAGGGCGGCGTCTTAGGATTTGAAATCCCTCTCGACGGGTCGCCTTTGGCATCACGAAGATTTCATGAGGCTTTGGATCAGTCAGACGATCGAAGCGGTTGGCGGAGAGGTCACTAACCTGGCACTGCCCACGGTGGCCATACTCCTCTTGAATGCGGGAGCCATGGACATGGGGATTCTGAACGGACTCCAAATGCTCCCTGTTCCAGTTCTAGGAGTCTTCGTTGGAGTATGGGCGGATAGGTGGCGTCGCCGCCCCATGATGGTTGTCGCGAACTTGGGCCGGATGCTTACGCTCCTCTGGGTGCCGCTGGCGTTCATCTTCGGAGTACTCCACCTTCACCAGTTGTTCATTGTTGCAACATTGTTAGGCATCTTCACCGTATTCTTCGACGTCGCGAACCAATCCTACCTGCCGTCGCTTATTCAACGAGAGGATTTGATTGAGGCCAACTCTAAGATTCAGACGACTCAATCAGGCGCGCAAGTTGTGGGTCCAGCGCTAGGAGGATTTCTAATCAAACTACTCGGAGCCGCCCAGGCCTTCGCGGTGGAAGCATTCGGCTTCCTCTGCTCCGCGCTCATGATCTTCTCCATCAGGAAACCTGAAGCCCCATTACATTCGAATCTTGACCGCAACTTCGTAAGGGAACTGAAGGAGGGCGCTAGAATTGTGTTCAGCAACCCCGTCCTACGCAGCATCACGGCTTGCACCGCCATGCTAAACTTTGGCGCCGGAGTCTACTTCGCCGGTTGTCTACCTCTTCCTGTACGATCAGCTCAACCTGCCGCCGGAGACGGTTGGACTCATCTTCACTCTCGGAGCCGTCGGATTCGTGATAGGCGCGTTAACAGCCTCAAAAGCCGCTAGGGTTCTAGGTTTGGGTCCTTCTCTAGCCATCTCCATAATCTTCCAGGGAATCTGCTTAGCGTTAATCCCCTTCGCCACGTATGGCCCAACAATACCGCTCGTAGGATTATTCCTGATGCTTTCAAACGTCGGCATCCCGATCTACAACATCAACCAGGTCAGCCTTAGACAGGCAATAACGCCGGATCACATTCAAGGCCGAATGAACGCGACGGTTCGTTCCATAATTCGAGGAACAGTCCCCCTAGGCTCCTTTATAGGTGGAGTTCTGGGGACCCAATTCGGAATAGTCTCCACGCTCGTCATCGGAGCCGTCCTATCCACGCTGGGAGTGATCTTCCTCTTCATTCAACCGGTTAGAACGTTACGTGAAATCCCCACCGTTCGACCATGATTAGGAATCATCCTGCTGGTTCGTTTTCTTGGGTGAGACGCGGTAGATTTCAGTTGGGTATTGCACGTTCTTCAGTTCTCGTGGGGTTAGCAGCGTCATCTCGTAATCCACTTCACTCCACACCTGGTCGTACACTTGTCGTGAGACGCAGACTCCTCCCGGCTCCGCTAGGATTTCAATGTGCGAGGCAACGTTCACTGCCTCCCCCAGCACTTCGCCTTCCCGGTGAATTACGTCACCTAAATGCAGGCCGATGCGAATCTTCATCTCTTTCCCGCCACTCATCGTCAACTTCTCCTTCTCCAGGGTGGTTTGCATTTCAACTGCGCAGTTCACAGCGTCCAGAGCATTCGTGAACTCGACGATGCGAATGTCACCCGTCGACTTGATCTCTCGGCCGTTATGCTTCTCCAAGAGTGGCTGAAGCTTCGCCTTCTGAGCGGTTAGGAGCGCCCGCGCTGCCGACTCGTCTTCTTTCGCCAGGGCCGTGTACCCGGCCACGTCAGTGACCATGATGGCTGCAAGTTGACGTCCATCTTTCGGCCCAGTCGCGGCTGGAGCGAGCACCGCAACCGCTCTACCCCTCCGCCTTGCCTCAACCCGCGAACGGATAGGCAGGTAAACGAGCGGGAGGACCGCTGCCAGAACGAGTACTACAACTACTTGCAACGGGATCACCTTAAGGATGATGAGGCCTGCAACTGCGGCTGGTAGAACTCCGACCAGGCTTGAAACGAAATACATCGGACGCTTCTTAGTTGATATGAGCAGTGCCGTTATGTAGCCTGCTAAAATCCACGTGATCAACGCCACGTACACTCGATAATCGTTCAGGTTGGCGAGTAAAGGCGAGTAGTAATTCGTCAGGATATTCAAGTTGAACGCGTCAATGTTCTGCATGAAGAGCGTAAGGTACCATGGAGACGGGGCACTCTTCGCAGCGTAGAGGCTGGTTGACGGCACGATGATGAGGCCTGCGTTGCTTGAGCTACGCGCCCAGCTTAGGAGAAAAATCGTAACGCCGGATAATACTCCAAGCTTCAAGGCATCTCCCTGCCGCTCGTAAAGCCCGGAGGCGACCACCGGAAGAATCCCGAGCGACGGGAAGGGTGTGAGAAACGTCAGTATCCACGAAGTGACCATTGAAGCAAGATCCCAGCCATCCAGGGGGGACGCGAGCACTAGAATAATGAAGAAGGTTAACCCAACCATTTCACCCTGGTACATGGCTGCGATCATGGTGAGAAGCGTAGCCAGCATCAACCCGCTTCGCACGGACTTAACCCCCACAACCCCCAGCCCAAGCGCCAGGATGATCGTCAACTCAGCTGGATAGAAGGGAAAAAGCATCAGCAACAGCCAGGATAGGATTGCGGTTACCCCGAAACCCGCCAAGTACTTCTCCGGCGACTTTGCCATGAAGGCTTCACCTAGGCAGGTTCACGTTTCGCTCGCATTATATGATTTTTTGCCGTGCGAATTCTCGTTTAGGAGACGCCTAGGTTACGCTTTAACACTCACAGTTAACATGGTCATGTACTGTTTGCATCTTCTCGCGTAGGCTTAATTCTAGCGACAGTGTTTGAGTACAATTGAAGGGCGGGACTAAGCATGAACCGGCACGAAGTCCTAATCCTGACAACCGTGTGTCTCCTAGCCCTTGCCTTTGGCCTAGCCTTCATCCCGTCAAGGAGCATTTCACCAGCAACGACCGTTCAGCAGTATTCGACCACGACGAGTCTAGCCACGGCCACCGTAACCGTGACGGAGACAATTACGAGTTCGACGAAGAGCTTGATCACCTTCGCGTATACAGCCCCGTACGCGTTGCTTGGTCCCCCAGTTGGGCCATTATCAGGCTTCTTGCCCCCCAACCAGACTGGTTGCGTCTACCTGTACGGAACCGACCAGAACACGTACGGCTTATACAACCTCCCCTCAGTTTACCCGACCGGGCAAGTTACCCTTTACGGTCAATACTTGACCTGGGAGCCGTCACCCCAAGACTCCTGTTCCGGAATTAGAATATACGTCACCTCAATAAGCAGGCAATAAGAAACTTAAGCAGAGTCAGTTGAACTAACCTTGCTCGCGGTGGCGTAAGCGTGAAGAGGACTGAAGCATTATCCGCAATCCTCATGCTGGCCATATGCTTCGCCAGCTTCATGCCTTCGCATGCAACGAGGCTGATGGCTAACGAAACTTTCACCGTCACCACAATCGTGCGCGTCGCCACAACCATCGAACTGAACGTGAGCTTCGCCTTCCAGAACCAAAGCACCTACAGGATCCCCATTCTCCTCGTGAACGCCACACTGATGGCTACGGGCAACGGCCTACACGGGGTAATAGCGGGACAAGCACTCAACATCTCCCCTAGCTGGAGCCAACCCGTGAGTTGCGTTACGGACGACCAAGGAGTCTGCTACCTCACGTTCAACGTACCCCCACTCGGCGGCGCCAACACCCTAACCGCCGTGTACGTTGGAACCACATACTTTGCCCCCTGCGCCGTCACAAGAGTAGTTTGAGTCGAATCTAAATCGTTGCAGCGTCAAACTTCTGCTTGTCTCCGCGGTTGTCAACGAACGGTGACACTTGGCTTACCTGCACTAGACGCCCAATACTCGAACAAGAACATGACATTCACCAGCCAGAAACAGGCGACTCAAAACCCAGTTCAAGTTTGGCTAGCTGTGAGGGTAGCGTGCAGCAGATGTGGCGGTCACCGGCTTCACCACGTTCAACGCAACTTGGTCGAATGTTCAGATTGCCACACGAAGCAATGGAGCATACTCAACTTGCACGGTGAGGAGACATCACCTGAACTTGACTCACCTGGAATCATCAAACGCATCCTGATCCGTCTAGGTTTCCCGCAGCCTGCCTTCGTCCGATACATCCCCAAGGCAACTCAATTCTTCTGGTTCAGGTGCATGAAATGTAAGAAGACGTCAACAGACTACTTGCACGGTTACTCCAGATACTTCACCTGCCAGTTCTGCCAGTCAGAGATCAGAACGAAGCTCACCACCCGCGCAGGATCCCATCATAAGTAGCATTATGAATCAGACCATGTGCTCCATTCAATCCGGCTCCAGAAATGAAACGCTCATCATTGCCCAGTGAGTGGATACCCGAACGCGTGTGGCGGCAAGTCAAGCGCTCCATCCCCATCCCTTGCGTGGACGTACTCCTAGAGAACTCGAAGGGAGAGATCCTCCTCGGATGGCGCAAGATCACACCTTACGGTAATGTCTGGGCGACTCCCGGAGGAAGGATATGCCGAGGAGAAAGCTTACGAAGCGCGGCCGACAGGATCCTGAACGAATACGGCCTCAGCGCAAGCAACCTCCACCTCGTAGGCGTCTTCCCCGTGAAGTTTCCAACCCGGGCAGACGTCACCATCTGCGTCGCATCCAACAAACCCAGCGGGCAAGCGACGGCGGACGGTTACGAATTCTCCAGCTTCAAATGGACAAAGAAGGTGCCGTCAAAGACCGGAGCGAATTACGCTAGGATGATACTGAGATGGCGCCTACTCCGACGAAGCCCACAGGCGTTAAGGTTCGCTAGAATTTACTAATTATCAAGTAGCAACCCGAGGCGGCTGAGTGCCGAATTGTGTTCACCCGCTTCTTCATTTCTGCTTAAAAGCGACCTCAGTCACGGACAATTGCATTCACCAGTTACACGAGACTTACCTGAATACGCACGAATATTGCCATAGATGCGAATTGAATAACTCCTTGCCTGACGCCATCTGGTCAGTGATGACGGACGGCAAGTACTACTCGGTTAAGGATTTGATTAGCCTCTCACAACAAGATGGGCCCACGGTCGCCGAAGTAGTGAGCTTTCTAGCAAGATACGGATTCATTGAGCGGGCAGGCTGGAATGATTCAGTTTACACCAAAACTAAGATCGTTATTTCACCCGGAAAGTCAGTTGACCTGCTGAAGGAACTCGTAAAGAACGCTAATTGACCAGAACTATTCCTCTAGCCTCGGACCGCAACGCTTCCTTCAATGGTTCAAAATCCTTCGCTTCCACGTTATGCTGCTTCACGAACTGGAGGAAGACCATGCAGGTCTCAGCGCACTCCGGACATAAAGTCCACACGTCCACTTCGGCCGGTGATTTACCGCAAATCTCACACGTTACAGCGACCACGCGAAGCCCTCATTGCCTGAAGCTGAGTGCCCGCAGCTAATGAAGACTTGCGGAAGATACGACTAGAAAACGTGTCCACCCAATTCCTGAACGGCTCCCAGAGAGATAGAGCGTTAAATCTAAAGTCTCAGAATTTGACTTGTCATATTCAAGCCTAGAGTTTCTTGAGTAGTCGGTCGCCAGCCGTGTGGTTGGTGAGTGGTCCATTCACGATTTGACTATTGCTAATGACCACCACGTCGCCCTCAGCAGTCTTAACCCAAGTGCTCCTTAGCCCTATCTTCACAACCTCACCCTTAGCGCCACCGTACTCAATCAAGTCGTTGACACGGAGCGTGTTGTCAAGGAGGAGCAGAATGCCAGAGATCATGTTTGATAACGTCGCCTGGAGAGCCAGAGATAGCACAATGGCAGCGATGCCGGAAATTGTGAGGGCCGTGAACTGGGATGTCAACCCTGAAAGGTGAACAATAGATATGATCGCGAGCACAACGAAGACGGAAGCTATGCCCTCCTCTATGAGATGCACCTGGCCGGGTGTGACTCCTGCTCTTCTGGCTGCGGCCGTGACGCCGCGGATAAGAAACTGGCAGACCAAATAGAACACTGCAAGCGTCACGGCAACTCTGATCAGCAAGCCGACGAGCGAAGCATCAGCCAATTTCCATCACGAGGGTAATTTACTCACGTTCTTGGGAATATGTTTTCCATGAATCTTCTCCGGTAGGGGCTGACGTTGCTTTTGAGTAGTTCAGTTAGTAGGTAGTAGCTCGTGTCAAAGCCGGCTTGACTCTCGTTCCTGAACTTCAAGACGGGCATCGTCGTGAGAGGTTCCTCCCAAGCCGCATCATAAGCTTCGCTTGCTCCCACCAGGTTTCGCTCCCGGTTCCGCCTGTCCAATTCAGGCTTACTCACGAGCATGACAACAAGCAATCGAACAACGCCATCAACGTTCGTCCTAAGCAGGAAGCGGCGTGTGGAGTTTCGAGGCGCCGTCGAATCTATAATTACATTATGCCCATTCCTAAGCGCCAGGTCACGCAACGATGCTAGGCACGTGTAAATGAACTCTTCACCGACTGTGGGTTCAGTTGTTCCGTAGAACATTGAGCGAACATCGTCCACGCTCAGTCTTATGAAGTTAGGATTCTCAGACACAAGGCGCCTCGCGAGCACGGTCTTGCCGGAACCTGGATAGCCACTGAGCACGATACTCCACAGCTTACTTCTAAAGCTCAGAACAGCCATCTCCACTAAGCATACTCGCGCCTTCACCCTTCATGAGATTCAAACTCCTAGATTGATTCCGAATTATTATAACTAATCAATCTGGATCCAGCGGACTTGAAAGGCCTCAAATACCCGAATAATAATACCGGTCACGAGTAGCGAGCGATCATGTCTGAACGCGTTACCGTAGACCGGAAGGAGTTTGAAGCATTCCTAACAGATAACCAGGCACTTCTTGAAAGGTCACAGAAACTCATTGAGAGAATTGCCGCCCTCGAGAAGACGAATAAGCAGCTGCAGGATGAACTCGAAACGTCAAAGGAAAAGTTAGAGTCCTTAGAAGCAGCCATGAACGCTAGCAAAAACCAGTCGGACGAATCTCTTCGCAGGGCCCGGGAGACAATGGCGCGTCTTGTGAAAGAATCTGAAAAATGGACCGCAAAGTAGTCAGTTATGCGCGAAGCTCCGGCTTGCGCCCACACCGATCACAATACTTGGCATCACGCGGTAAGTCCCGACCGCAAGGACAGATCAAAGCCCCAAAGTCAGCCCCGCACCCAGAACAGAACCTGCTCGCCTCCCTGATTAGAAAGCCACACTTCCTACAAGCCGCAACCGAGAACGGCCGAGTTTGGGGTCTCCCACGTAACCTGTTGCGGAGGGATTCCCAGAAGCCTCGCTTTAGATTACCCTGCAACGCAGCCTCACCCGGTTGCTTGCCAGGTACCGGCTGCGTAATCTCCTCTGGTTTACTCTTAACGGGTTCCGTGACATTGGTTGGTGGTGCGACGGCGCCGCGGCTCTCTTGTCGGAGAGCCTCATTTTGTTCGTTAAGCTGCTTGATCTGGGTCTGAGCTTTTTCCAGTTTACCTAGAAGGAGTTCATAGTCTTTTGTTAGCTTTGAGAACTCGGCGCGAAAAGCCTCCCACTCGTCCTTGTCGACCTGCAGAACTGGACTCAACGTTCGTCGTGGGGTTGTACGTTGCCTATTACAAAAGCATGGCGCTCACTGAGGATCCAACACTAATGGAACCGTCAACCATGAACTCTACTACTACTCAAGTGCTTAAAAAAGAAGGAAAAGGGAGACTGGTCCAGACGATTTGGGTAGGTCATCGTGGGATGGAGCCAGAAGAAGTGCTCGAAGCAAGAAGAACGATCAGTGATTCTGTAATTAGAACTCCGTTGGTCTACTCGAAGTTCTTCAGCGAAACCTGCGGTGGTCGAGTGTACTTGAAGCTCGAGAACCAACAGGTAACGAATTCTTTCAAGATGAGAGGAGCCCTCAACAAGATGCTGCATTTAACTGAAGAAGAAAAGAAACACGGGCTCGTGACCGCGTCCGCTGGAAACTATGCACAAGCCGTAGCCATCGGAGCAGAGAAACTCAACCTACCAGTGAAGATCGTGGTTCCAAAAACCACGCCCACTATTAAACTCGAAAAGATCAGGAGACACAAGGTGGAGCCCATCCTTCACGGCGAGATATACGACGAGGCCGAAAAGTACGCTATCAGCCTAGCAAAGCGAGAGCGGATGACGTACCTCTCAGCCTATAACGACAACTTCGCTATCGCAGGCCAAGGCACAGTCGGGCTGGAAGTCCTTGAAGACCTGCCAAACGTCAGCATGATAATCGTTCCAGTAGGCGGTGGAGGATTGATCTCTGGAATTGGCCTTGCCGTAAAGAGCAGCAAACCAGACGTCAAAATCATCGGCGTACAATCTGAAGCCTCCCCAGTCATGTATGAATCCCTCAAGGCAGGTAGGCTCCTGGATACGGAATTGCATGAATCGATCGCCGACGGATTGTACGGAGGAGTCGAAAAGGGATCCATCACCTTTGAAATGATCCGAAACTATGTCGACGACTTTTGGTTAGTGAAAGAGAAGACAATACGGAAAGCGATCTATCTGCTTTGGAAGGAAGAGAAGCAGGTGGTTGAAGGTTCAGGAGCCGTACCAGTCGCAGCACTCCTGGAGAACACACACGCACTAACGGGACAGACCGTCGCGGCTGTGATTAGTGGTGGAAACATCGACGAGCAACTATTTCAAAAAGTAATTTCCCGGGAAGGCGCCTAGCGCGAATATTCCCACTTTCAGAAGCAATGGGGGACAGTGCCACACTACGTATCGATCGTGTCTTGAAACTCTTCAGAGACTTTATGCCTTTTGCGATTTAGTGTAGTTTGGTGCCGCACTTTACGCAGAACTCGTTGGCGGTGGGATTTTGGGTTCCACATTTTCCACAATAAACCATTCCAGTTGCTACGCCTGTTCTTGATGGTTCAGTTGGGGTTGGTTTTCGTCTACCCCGCAACGCGACCGCAATTAAGACTGCCAACAGGACTACGCTTGCGAGTATGAGGAGTTGGTTTTGTTGGATCATGCTCATCAGGTCGTTTGATGTTTGAGTTGAAGAGGTTGAGGTTTGCGTCGTCATGGCTGCATTAACTGTTAAAACTAAGTTGGCGACGTGGCTTGATCCTCCGCCACTCCCGGTCACTGTCAACGTATACGAACCAGTTGGAACATCCCCTGGTAATGTGACTGTGAGTGTTGAAGCAAAGTTTGGAGTTCCGGAGGGATTGCTGAAGACTCCGTTGGCGCCCGAGGGCAATCCTGAGACAGACAATGAAACCTGCGAGTTGAAACCGTTGAGGGCGGCAACGCTCACGGAGTACGATGCCGTCTGTCCTTGAAGCATACTCTGAGAGGTGGGGTTCACGCTGAGTGTAAAGTCAGGTGAAGCGGAGACGGTGAGAGTGAAGGAGGCTTGACGGGTTACCCCCCCACCTGTGCCAATTATTGTGAGTGTGGACGTTCCAGGGGACGCTGAGGGCGCTACTGTAATGCTTAGCGTTGAGGTGAACGGAAGAGTTCCTGAGGTTGGGTTAAATGACGCGGATACTCCTGCGGGTAATCCTGACACGCTGAGATCAACACTCTGCGGTGGCCCTGCTACCATGTTCACGGTGACAGTGGAACTTGCGCTCCCACCAGGAGCGATGCTCTGCTGGGTAGGTGATGTGGATAATGAAAAATCAAACGCTTGCGGTGGTGGCGCCGGTGGTCCGACCGTGAACGTTATACTGTTTTGATTGTTACTTGGATTTGGATCGTTATTCGTCGAAACCGACCAAGTTAACGTGTGCGTTCCTGGCGTTGCAGTCCACGGGGTCTGCGCGCTTACGATAGCCATGTTGCCAGTCGGTCCAGGATACGAGACGGATCCGCCTCCGCACGAAACACCGTCAATCATGCATTCCACATCAACACTCTGCGGATACGAACCTGTTGAAGAGAACGCGGTCAACACCGCGCTGAAGGTTACTGGGCTACCGGCTTGAGGATTGGCTGGAATTGCCGCAACGGAACTAATCGCCCAGTCTGTTGATACACCGCCCGAGGATTCTGAAATTTCGACTCCAACGCTGTTCCTGCGCACCGTATCCAAGGGAGGTGTTGTACCGTTTGTCTGAAACACTCCAGGACACGTACCTGAACCCGTGTTATAGTAAACAGTCCCAGGGCCGGATACTTGTGTCTGCGTGAAGGCCACGGTGCTGCCTGACGGCACGGACGCGCCTCCGAAGTTGAATACCACATCCTTTTCGCTTGAAGTCGATGGAAGACTAACAACTACGGTCTGCGTGCTTCCAATAGTGGGTCCATTGTAGGTTCCAAGACTTGCAGTCATGGAAACTGTGTACGTGCCGCTAGGGTTCGCATCATACTGAACGTGGACGGAGTATAGATTTGTGCCCGGATAAGACGTGACATAAAATCCTCGGGTCAGGTCGTCCCCACCAGGCGCGCCGAAGGGGCAGGTAACGATGACTGAGGCAGCTGCAACACTCTCCGTTAAGAAGAACAATGATATTACGAGAACAGCAAGTACGAGCGGTTTAATCGGGCGCATAATCAACGCGCCGAATAATCCATAGGACATATATTTATTTTTCATCCACCAAAATTCATTGTTTACACTCGTCCGAGGACCCGTGTAAAGGAGGGTCCTGTCCTCATTCTTTCTTTAGAATCCGATGGGCTTCGAGCGCCTGGGAATTCCGTCCGAAATGGAGCCGTCAGATGGATGAATTCGTGCGCGGTTTCACCCGTGCCATTACAACTGACCGTTTTCTAACGAGTTTGGTGAGTTCGGAGGCGCATCTTTCGAGGTTCACCATCCACCCGTCCTCGTCGTCGTACAGCTCGTACGAGATCGTCTGAGTCAATCTTCCCGCGAAGTTCAGTCGTAGGGATGAGTAGGAGGTTAGGAATCCTGCGTTTGTTAGCTGTGAGAGAAAAGTGAACATGTTCATGAGTTGTGTTTCTGGAATGTAGGTTCTAACGAGCAGCGCATTCAGCTTGAGCACTTTTGCTACGCTAAGAACGAAAGGCAGCTGCCCTAAGAACGAGTAGAAACGGTTCATCCCTTGGCTGCTCGCAAAATTCAGCATGACCTCATGATACGCGGATATCTCAACGGGAAAGGCGTGAACGTCTAACGCGTACTCTTTCGCTACGCCCGAGCTGACGAGCTTATCATAACGATACTTCACGGCCGTCACTGACATTCCTAGCATAGGGGAAATTTCCGCTAACGGTTTGCGCGCGTTCTTCTCCAGTTCCTTAACAATCAGCAGATCCTTCGCGTCAACTAACATTCGGTAGCTTTCCGGATCCTCAATCGCCCTGTCAACTTTCTGCTTCTTCACGCCCTCTAACCATTGCGTCCATTTGAAGGACCATCGTTTCGATCTCGGATCGTAGTACTCGAAGCTGGGAAAGTTAGGCCTGGAATCTCCAGTGTAAATCACTTTGAATCGGGTGATCAAACCAGTCTCGACGAGTTTGCGAATGTACCTGTTGAATTGTTTGAGGTACTTGACGGGTACAGCGTGAGCGGAGATGGTTGAGTAGTTTCCTTCGCTTGGGTTGATGAAGCGCCAAAGGTTGGGTAGTTGAAGTGCTTTCTCCACGGTCTCTTCGCAGCCGGGGGTTGCGGCGGCGAGTACTACGACTCGCACTAATCCTAGCCGGGAGGTTTCAGGCATAACGTACGCTACTCGTCCAGTCTTCCCTTCGAGTTTGGCTACTCGATGGTAGACTGAGGTGAACGGTAGCCTTGTTCTTCTTGAGATCTGAAGAAGATTCCGTGGGCCATGCTTCCACATTGCGGTTAGAATCTTAATGTTGGTTGGGTCGAGCTGTTTCTCTGTCTCCGTGATTCCTTTGAAGTAGTTTGGTAGCTGAACGTGCTGAGTCTCCAAAATTAGCGCCCACGCTAAGTGAATGCGCTTCGCCGTTTTATTCTTTTTTACCTAATATTCAGCTGATTTAGAATAGGGCTCTGATTATCGTGTGTGCTCCGCCGCCTCCCCTATCCCCGGCCGCAACCGTAGCCACGCACAGCGTTAGTCCGACGAGGACGATTAGGGCGATTAGCAGAAGCTTGTTTCTTGACATGGAATCACCACGAGACGTATAATGGTGGATTTGCGTACTTAATTTTTTACCTAGACAATGCTCTATATAGGTAAACGGAATATATGGGGTCTCAGTTCTAGAAGTAAGAACGATTCTTCCGGGAGGATGCAGCGTGTGCAGAACCAGGCGTTAGGCGGGCGGTTGCTGGAGGTAGTCTGGTCCAAGCTGTCCGAGCGTAAATGGCGCCCAATCAAGGAGCTTGAGGCGAGCACGGGCGCGGATTCAGTTAAGCTGATGCGAATTATCGATTTTCTAGTGTGCTGGGAGTTCGCTGAGATGCGTCACTCTCGGACTCCGGAGGTTAGGCGTAAGTCGGGGAGTCTGCCTCCGGTGGATGTGGTTGAGCTTCTTGACGTCGGCTTAGATGGGGCGTTGACGGGTCGAAAGCGGAGTCTCAGAGTGGCTGAGCGGGTGGCATGCCGCGTCTGCGGTTTCAGGAAGCTTAGCAGGGTCGGGTTGAATGAGGTTGAGTGCGTGAAATGTCACGAGCGCCAATGGTACTCGATCGAGATTGGTGATGGTCATTACGAGAAGCGGCCGAATGGGATCCAGAAGGGCCTTGCCCGGCTGGGTTTCCCCCAGTTCGCTTTCAGCCGGAACATTCCGAAGCCAACCCGCTACTACTACTTCATGTGTAACCGGTGCAAGAAGATCTCAAGCGACTACGCACACGGCCACTCAAGGTACTTCACCTGTCCACACTGCGGACAATAACCGATTCTTACTTAGCTTGCGAGCCACCGGCCGGGCCGACCAGATCCTTTATGGAAACGTTCTGCGGCCACTCTCGGACCCAGTTCCGCATCTGATCCTTCGGCGTGAAGAGTGCAGGATCAATTTCCAGGTCACGGACCGACTTCTCCTGGTTGCCGGCAATAGTGTACTTCTGCTTCGGAAGCTCTGTTGGTATCTTGCCGCCATACATGTTCTGAATTAGCCACATCGGGTCTGGGCTGCGGATGCCAGCATAATCGGTGAGCGCGGCCTCCCGGACCCAGACGCGATCCTTGGTGAGGTTTATCACAGAGCCGTCGATGCCGAATGTGAAGAAACCCTTGTAGAACATTCTCACACCCGCCACCATCTCGCCCAGCAACTCGCGGTCAAAGGATAGGTGTGTGGCCACGGCCAGCCGGGGCTGAACTAAGTTCGCGAGGTAGCCGAACCCGTAATGCGTCGTGTGGAATATGTCGAGCGTGACAGCGCCCATCATGGGTGGAAGACCCTGCTTCATGGCCCAGAGGTTTATGATGTCCACCGCCATCTCGCTCACGAACAAGTCCGCTCCCTTACCATACTTGGCGGTGAGCCAGTCAGGCTTCCCATCGCCCGTGTAAACGAAGGAAAGCCCATTCCAGTCAAGCCGGAAGGCGGAAGCGCCGTCCATGGAGTGCGACCTGCGCCAGTGGATCACCTTCACACCATTCTTATCAAAACAGACCCCGCCATCATCCTCGAAGTCAAACTCCGTAACATCGCTGCCCTCGTGGGCGAAGCTTATGGGCCCTGTGCCGTCGAATGATTGGACTCCCCAAGCGCCGAACTTCTTCATGCCCTCCCACATGGCCTTGGTTCCTAGCTCCGGGGTACGTCCCGAAGGGCCGATGATGTGCAACGGTTTCGCTCGCCCGTTGAACGGGGCGAAGGACCAGAGGTAGGGTAATTCGCCAATATGATCCATGTGCAGGTGGGAGAGGAAGATGTTGTCGATCTCAACAACTGGCACCTGGTTAGCGATGATGTTACGCAGGCACCCAGGACCGAAGTCGAAGAACAACCGCTCCCCGTTACCCAACTCCACCATTATGCACTCAGCGGCTTGAGCAAGCCGCGGCGGCCAAGGCTGACTGCCCATGAAGGTGACGCGCATCTCGTCCGGGCCAATCGGCTCTGTTGACGGGAAGTACACGTTACGGTTCTTGACGGAGGAGGTGGGCATGTAGTAGGGCGGCATCGAGATGCCGGTACCCGCCGGCGCCCCGTACACGTTATGATCCTCTAACAGAACCTTCTCATTCGCTTGCGCGGACGAAACATCTGCAGTCATACATTATTCCCTTCAAATGAAACAAGTGTGGTTATCTCGAATGGTCGACTTTAGGGTTGCGAATATACAGTCCGTATCATCTCGAGCATTACGTACAACCAAAACCATGTACATGACATGTGTTCACGCGTTACTCGACCAATCTCCACTTCTTCGTCAACACGGCCTCTGCTGGAAGCCCGTACAGGGCGTATCTCTGCGCTCTGTGGGAACCCTTGTGTATGAGCACAGGACCCTTCATCTTACGGCACTCGCAAATGATTTGTTCACCTATGAGGCTGTCTCCGACATCCTTCCCCATCATGCGACTTTGCCCTCCTCCCATAGTTCCTTCAACGCCTTGACCGTCAGATCGAGGTCAAATCTCAAGTCGTTAGCAATGTCAAATGTCTCCGCCTCCTTATGTTTGCGGAGATATGCTACAACTTCACTCTTCACATCTTTGACCGTCACATCATTCCGGATTTCAATAACTTTGAGGCCCCCGATATCCTGAACGTACTTCTGCGCAGCCTCTCTGATCAGTGCACTCCGAGATTTGGCTCCAATTCTCACAACAGCCCTGTCAATTCTATCCATTTCACGTTTCGAAAAACGGACAGGGACTATTAGTTCTCTCTCAGCAAACTTCTGCAAAATCGATGCCCCGATATACGTGTAATACGCGTAATACAAATTAAGCCTTACGCAAGACCCGTGAGCCTCAGTGGTTTCGAAGAAGCGAGAATCCAAGCCCGTTCAGGACACTAACCTTTCGATGTGACATGTGGATCATAACGACTGCCTCACCTGAAGGCAGGCATCACTTTCTCGGAGAATAATCGTACTGGTTCAAGCGTGGCGACGTCGGGGAAGTTCATCACGAAGCACGTGACGCCTACGCCCGTGTATTCCCTGAGCTTCTCGATTAGCTGCTGCGGCGTCCCTTCAAGCCTCATCTGTTTGGTTGAGTAGTCCTTCACGTTGAGGGATACTGGTTTGAACCGTTCCAACTTCTCTCTTAATCGAGGTTCATCTTCAGCGATGACGCATCCGATGCCTAAGGCTTGCTGAATCTGATCCGGATCCCTCCCGATGGTGCGGCAGGCCTCATCCAAAGCCTTCTTCATCTCCTGAAGCTCCATGGGCGTGGGTAGGTAGAGGCTTGAGATCGTCCATACGTCAGCGTGCTTCGCGATGACGCTGAGCATTCGCCGTCTTCCATTCATTATGCCAGTCCAGATGGGTGGATGAGGCTTCTGGACTGGTTTAGGCCTCATAACCGCATCCTTCAACGAGTAGTATTTTCCATGAAACGTAACGGTGTCCTGCGTCCAGAGTCGCTTCACGATCTCGAAGGTCTCCTCAAGCCGTTGAATTCTCTCAAGCGGCCTCGGGAACGGTACCCCGAAAGCGGCGCACTCCTCCGAGTACCAACCCGCCCCTACACCCAGGTTGAGTCTTCCCCCGCTGATGACGTCGAGCGTGCTGCTCATCTTCGCTAGGAGCGAGGGGTGGCGGAACAGGTTGTTCACGAGAACCGTGCTCAGCCTGATCCGCTTGGTTTCAGCGGCGAGGGCTGAGAGGGTTGTCCAACACTCAAGGTAGGGCCTTGACGGTGTAAGGTCCTGAAAATGGTCCGCGATCCAAACGAAGTCAAAACCCTGCTTCTCACACTCCAAGACCGTTCTCTTCACCGCATCATAATCGGACCCGACCTGGGGAAGGTTCGCGCCGAAGAAAATTCTTCGCATGATCCATCACGAATTAACCGTTCACGATCCGGGTTTAATGAAACTTAGCCTCCAGCAGGTTACAGAAGAGCCGCATTGCGTAGGTAGCTTCAGTGTATCTCGAGTAGTAGTTCTTTCTTAGCTTGCTCCATGTAGTCTTGAAGCCTGTAATTTTCTGTTTCAACGAATTGTAAGTTGAGTCTGTAGTACAAGCGTCTGGCTATCGCCCTACTCAGCGTTCTTGCACCTTTCACTCCGAACGTACGCTCCAGAGTCTCGAACACCGTTTCCAAGCGGTAGGGAACTTCGTCAGGAGTTATGTCGTAGTTTTTCTCCAGATGTTTATACAGGGACCGAAGAACATCCTGCCCCACGATACCGAAGATGGTCCCATCAATAGCACGCTTGACCTCACTGTTGAATTCTTCGTGAGTTTGTGTTAACAAGGGCTACCCAATTTGCCTGAACAATATTCAATGTTTGCAGAGACCAAAAACCCATTCTTGTCATTGAAATGCATTATGGTAGGAGATTCCAGCATTTTATAAAACTAATACATTTCAGAAATCATGGACCTGTCCTTTTTCTTCTGAGAGAAATGTATCCGACTACTCCTGCTACTGCAAGGCCGACGAGATACTGCGATCACAATTATCTGAGCATATTGAGTCGTTCAGGTTGTTGAGTTGTCAAGGTGGACGTGACTAGCTCGATCGTATTCGTCATGAAGATCTGGTAGCTGGTCGCGTAAGCTGTAACCGACTCGGGTCGAATCGTCACGGATGAAAGCTCGATGCTAAGGACATTAAGCGTTACCGTCATCAAGCTGTGATTAACGAAGAGGAGAGCAAAATCATCTGAATAGGGCATTACCATGCTGAGCTGGTAAGAGGTCACGTTCCGCACGACAGCGAGGGCGCTGATGGGGGAACAAGCCGACAAGTTCACCATATCAATGAACTGTTGATACGTAATGACGTAAACGTCAAGCGGTTGACTGGCAACAAATGAGGCTGAGAGAATCTGGCTCGCGTTTGCGTGGAACGAACCCCACTCACTGTAAGAGCAAAGATTCGACGACAGCGTACCCGTAATCTTCGCAAAAACCGTGCTGACACTCGTCACTGTAACATTCTGGATATTGCTCATTGTCGAAACCGAAGAGTTTGTGGTCGCGAAGCTTGCAGTCACCGTACTGGTCTGCGTGGAAGTGACCAACTGTTCAGAGCTACTGCTCAGAGAAATCGGTGCAAGTAGAGCAACGATTAAGATGATTGAAAGCAGGCGGCCTGTCAAGAGCAATTTCAGCCCAAATGAGAATCAGATAGAATAAGTGATTTTGCATCCGACGCCGCGACGGAATTTCGCGTTCTCAAAGCACTCGGTTAATTGCAAAAACGGGGTTGAGGAATGTTCGCGTTTCGGCGCTCATTCCCTGCCTTTCTCTGAGTTAATTCTCTCTACTTTTCAGGTTTATGATCGATGAGTAGGCTCGTAGCGGCATAAGAGAGAATGCCACCATACCATTGCCGACTCACTGGTTTATCGACGGGTTTCACTCGTTTGTCATCTCTCATATTTCATTTTCATTACTCGTATGGGTACTGTGTCTAATAACCTAGTCCCTCATCAATCACGTGATGTTACGTGAACAGTTACAATTCATGATCTCTCAGGTGGACTACTTGCGCTTTGGATAAGCGTGAACTATTCGTTCCGTTTGTTGAATTCAATTCCGCCGATCATAACTGGAACCAAGTATGTAATGCCTCTCACGCATCCTTAATTTCTTCGAGCCTGCTGTCCAAGCGCTGTGTGAATAATGGCGAAAGGTCTGCGTAGTGCGACTTCCACATCGGGAAGGCTGATGGGTGGAGCGCGAAGTCTTTGGCGTGCAAACGGAATGAAAGAGGAGCAAATTGGAAAGCCAGTAATAGCCATTGTCAATTCCTTTACGCAATTCGTTCCCGGTCACGTCCATCTGCATGAGATTGGGCAATACGTAAAGAGAATCATAGAGACGCACGGTTGCTTCGCGGCAGAATTCAATACGATAGCGATTGACGATGGAATCGCTATGGGTCAGAGTGGAATGCTCTATTCTCTGCCTTCCAGGGAACTGATCGCTGACAGCGTTGAGTACATGATCAACGCGCACATGGCTGATGCGATGGTTTGTATTTCAAACTGCGATAAGATAACGCCGGGGATGATGATGGCCGCGATGCGCCTCAACATTCCCGCAATTTTCGTGAGTGGAGGTCCCATGGAGGCCGGTGTACTAGGAACAAGGCACTACGATCTCTTTGACGCGATTGTGTTGGGGGGAGACCCGACGGTTTCCGAAGCCCAGCTAATGAGTGTTGAAAGCATTGCATGCCCTACCTGCGGTTCATGCTCTGGAATGTTCACCGCCAACTCGATGAACTGTCTTGCCGAGGCCCTTGGCCTTGCCTTTCCGGGAAACGGCACGGTAGTGGCTACACACAAGAACCGTTTAGCGCTATTCGCAAAGGCCGCTCATCGAATAGTAGAAATGGCCTCCGCCTACTATGAGAATGATGATCAATCGATACTTCCCAGATCGATTGCCACTAGACGCGCGTTTCTCAACGCCATGTCACTTGACATAGCGATGGGTGGATCAACAAATACAATCCTACACCTCCTCGCTATCGCCCAAGAAGCCGCGGTTAACTTCACAATGGCGGATATTGACGCGCTCTCACGCAGGATCCCCGTACTCTGCAAGGTGTCACCAAGCTCCGCATATCACATGGAAGACGTGAACAGGGCAGGGGGAGTCGTTGCAATTCTTGGCGAACTAGCTCGAGCTGGCTTGATTGACACAATGGTGAAGCGTGTCGACGCGCCAAACCTTGAGACCATCCTTAACGAGTACGACATTACGCGCCCCACCGCGACTGAGGAGGCACGCGGCTTTTATCAGAGCGCACCTGCCGCATCGGGACGAAACCTGGTTATGGGTTCCCAAGACACCCACTATCCCGCTCTGGACCTTGACAGGGTAAACGGGTGTGTCAGAGACGTGGTTCACCCCTACAGCAAGGACGGTGGCTTAGCAGTGCTCTTCGGTAACATAGCCCGCGACGGAGCGGTTGTGAAGACTGCTGGCGTAGACACCTCGATGCTCCGATTCAACGGCCGAGCGAAGGTGTATGAATCCCAAGAAGCGGCAAGTCGCAGTATCCTCGCAGGAGAAGTGAAACCCGGCGACGTTGCAGTAATCCGGTATGAAGGCCCACGCGGCGGACCCGGCATGCAGGAGATGCTGTACCCAACATCATACATCAAGTCTATGCGTTTGGACAAAGAATGCGCCCTCATTACCGACGGACGCTTCTCAGGCGCATCATCCGGCCTATCCGTCGGACACATTTCACCCGAAGCCGCCTCGGGCGGAGAAATAGCCCTAGTTCAAGAAGGCGACCCGATCGAGATAGATATCCCCAACCGTCGAATTAACGTTCGGCTCTCCGAGGAGGAACTCGAGAAACGCCGCGCCGGCGAACTGTCCAGAGGAGACTCAGCATTTACCCCCGCGAACCGAGACCGAGTCGTGTCAAACGCGCTGAGAGCATATGCCCTGCTCGCAGCATCCGCTGACAAAGGCGGCTTCCGAATCATAACGAAACAATTGACCAGCAAAATTCGCGCTATGGAACCGCAAACGTGAACCAGTTCACTGGATTAAGGAAGTATACGGCGACAACCAAGTGGCCTAGCAGCCTACAATGTCACGAGGACCAACGAAGTAGAGAACAATGATGATACTACCAGTTGGAGAATTAACCGTTAGAGGCGAAGGTTCATCGCTTGGATTGGAAATCAGGCTCCGAGCTACATATTCCTAGGATCAGGCAGAATCAATAGGCAGCACGCGACGGCAATTGAAGAGTCAGCTCGTCCCAAGTCGAAATTCCAAACCCAGCTGGAACTGAGACCGGACTGAAATCTTGGAGAAGGAAAAAGCGAGAGTACGAGCGGAATCGCCCGCGCTGTCCTACTTGCGTCTGCGTCGTAGTACGTATAGTAATGCTACTAGCGCGTAGGCAATTCACTGAATGGTTTGCTTGACTTGGAAGTGTATTCGGAAACCTGCCTCTGCGGGCTCGGTTCTTGAGATTTCCAGGCCTCCGATCTCCTTCAGGCTTCGGATGTGTGTTCCGCCGCACGGGATTGGGATCTGGCCTTGGATGGTTACGATGCGCAGTTTCTCAGCCTTCGGGAGCCTCGCCAGGTTTGGGGCACCCGCGATCAATCGCTCCGCGTCAGCCCTGTTCAATGTTTCAATTTTAACGTTCAAGTCTTGTTGGATGAACTGGTTTCCGAATTCCTGAATCTTCTTCAGGTCAAGGTTAGCGGGTTCGCTTCCCCCGTAGCCAACGAACGGGTCGTCCCCCAGCCAGGAATCGGTTGTTTCAACGCGGATGCCCGTGGAGGTGGCGAGGCAGTGGTCCAGTAAATGCGCCGCCGTATGCCTTCTCATCAGGAGGAACCTGTTATCCCAGTCGATCTTGCATTTAGCAGGGCCCGTTGTAACTTTCCTTCAGCCTTGCCGAAATGGATGATGCTTCCGCCCTGGAGCATTGCTCGCTTAACCTGCACGCGATACCCCGCCCCTTCTATTACTCCGACGTCTGAGGGTTGCCCGCCGGATTTCGGGTGAAAGATCGTGCTATCCAACAGCAGGTAAACGTCCCTCTTCTCTTGAGAAACCTTCACAACGTTCACGTCAAGTGACTGCAGGTATGAATCAGTCATGTAGACGCAGCTTGTCGGCTTAACCGAATCATCCTGAATGAATTTCGCGAGGTCGACCAAACACGTTCCGCTACTTGGTTTTCAGCGTGCAGTTCAATCTGCCACACTAAAAACCCCACGGCAGATACGGCGAAGGCGGTCATTCCAACCTCGTCCAGTCGCCAGTCGAAAGGAAAATAGTTCACGTGCGAAAATGATTCGGGCAGCCATTCTGGGTGTGTCACTTGAATTAGTACGACATAGGCCCAAACGAGCAGACCAAACAGGAACGCGGTCAAGGCGCATACGCGCAGTAGGTCGTGTCTACTAATCATTGAAGCATCGAATCCGAATAATATGGTCAGGGATAAGTTGCTTGTGTAGTCATCATTTCATTAGTTGACGTCGCCGGATTAGCAGCAAGCCAGATACGCAAAGCACGGACCTGAATCCGCTTGCACCAACGGTAGCGTAACAAGGAAGGCGAGCATCATGCTCAGCAGCAGATTTCTCGCTAACATCCCTGACGTTCACAAGCTTTGGCTGTTTCCTTCCCGTCGATTCTTCTTTGAGGATATAACGTTGGAAGTGGAGGCGTCGATGGTGATCATGGCCGGTGAACCGTTGAACTTGGGGGCTGAAAGCGCCGTCTCGTAAGGTATCTCGTTTGAGAGCCAGACAAAGGTCGGGATCGCATTTACAGTTGCAAGTATGTGAAGCGCGTACAGGTCAAGGGTTGTTGGGAGGTCGGACACGTTGTTCGTGATCGGGAAGGCGTTCATCAAATCCTTCTTGCAGCATACTGCGTCGTCTCCTAATCCCAACACGTGACCAAGTTCGTGAGCGCTAATCACAAGCACGGCGTGCGGTGAGTTCGTGGCAGCGATTCTCACCCTCGCAGACTCAATTACGCCGTTCTGCGCACGGTAATCCGTCCACCCTAGGATATTCCCCACAACCGTGCTCGAATTCACAAGTGCCACTTGAACCGGCGCAGAACTGTCGCCCAACTCGAACGTGTAAACAGAACTATTCGGAAAGTATTCCCCAGCAAACCACAACTGAGCTTGATTCCAAATCCGCATAGCTCGAAACGCCTGGTCCTGCTGCCAAGCCCCACCGCCGGAAACGTAAACTTGAATCGTGCTCGAAGTCCATCTACCTCCTTCCAAAGGAATCACGTAAGCGGCAGGATCAGCACGAACCAAAGGAAAACCAATCATGACGGCCAGGATAAGGATTAGAATGGAAATTCTCGCAGCCAAAACGCAAGGTCACCAGTCTCTCGAGTTGAAACCAATTCGACTTAGCCCCCCTAACCATATACGGAATGTCTGCATGAATCCGAACATTGCGTGGGGTGCGCGGAGCCTATTCATGTAATTAGAATGTCAATACTCGATTGTTCAATGCCACTCCACTGCGCTCACAGAGTTGAATCCGCCAGAGGAGACATCCCTTGAACTCGAAGCGGATTTTAGCAGCTAATTTGCACGATCGCCTTTGCGCCTTGAACCGAACATCATGATACTAAGGGAAGCAAAGGCCAATGCATCGATCATGAACAAAGTGAGGAATCCAATTTGCGAGACAAAGCGATCAACTGAGCCGAGCTTGTAGCCAATACTCGATGTCTCGTTGACGGTGGGAAGTATTCGGTGACTGTGAAGAGTAGCAGGCCCGTTTGCTGACAAAGATGAGACGAACCCACTTGAACTTTTCAAAAACGACCATGCGTTCAGTAATTGGTACTGATCCGTGTCCAGAACAACCACCATGGATGTGAGAGTATTCTCAGAAGCCAGTACGTGTACCGCGAACAAGTCGAGTGTTGAGAGCATTGGTGGCTGCGTTGCATGATCGGGCGTTGCCAAAGGATCCATTATGTCATTTCCGTTGATCACGTTTCCTAAACCCAACACTCTGCCCAATTCGTGAAGGGCCAGACGAAAAGCATACTGGTTCGCAGTGGCGTTGGGACCTTGGGTCACGTTGAATACTGCAGGGTCAAGATACGTTCGCGTTGAAACAATAATCGGTGAAGAAGGGGAAAATGCGTAATCGGTCCAGCCGACGGCTAAGTCGCCGCACATTGGTGGAATCGCATAGGTGATCGTAGCGTTGGCCTTGTTCGATTCAATGAACTTGTACACGCTCCCGTCCGGAAAGTAGGTGTGCTGAAACCAGAGTTGGCCATTGTTCCAAGCGAGTGAAGCATTCAGCACAACGTCATGGGCCCATTTGGGAGTTGATGGAATCCTCAGCGCGATTTTTGAGGTTGCGAATCGCCCGTTTATGGGAATCGCATATGCAGTTGCACCCGCGGGAGTCGGAATGATGATCGCACATGATAGCACCATCAAAAGCATAGGTACGTATGCCCGCCGCAATCAGAAACCAGCTCCTAAGTCAGTTGGGGTCTTGCGAGTCTGCCCTATTTCTTCGCGAAAGCTAACTGCCGTTTGAGCAACGGTAGCTAGGCTTGACCCGAAATACGTGTCCAGGAGAGAACTGGTAGAGGCTACCGTCGATTCCTCAGTAATTACCCCTGTAATTGCGCTCAGGCCGATAACCTGCACAACGGGTGGCGCAGTAACCGCCGGCGACAAAATGAGAAACGGAATCCTGGTGCGGCGCACTACCATGGATGGAACATTGACGTACCACATATAAAAAATCAATTGTCTATTCTCAAGGCATTATCCTCAGTCTGGGCGATGGATAGTTGCGGGAATTCTGCAACCTTCGTAACGAATTAATAACTGCCCATCATCTCTGTGCGGGTTGAATCTTATGCTACGTTGGAGTGGCATACTGATCTGTGACAACGTTGATTCTCTCACCCGCTCGTAACTTGTTGTACACCCATGTTGCAAAGTTCTAGAATTCCTGTTTCTCGTTTGCTAATTCTTTTGGAGAGGTTTGGCGTTTTGATATGTGCGCCCGACCTTGGAAGGGATGTGATCCGATTTAAGTGGCGTAGGTAATCGGAAGAATCAAATCCTTGGGATTTCGCTTACTCATCAAAAGTGGAAAAATCATGGGAAAGGTCAGTATCATTATTCCAACACGCAATAGGCGCAACTTGCTAGCTGAGACTATGCCCTATTATCTAGGCCAAAGACATGTCGGCGAGATACTAGTTGTTGGTGACGGCAGCCTTGCTGACGGTACCGCCTTGTATGTGTCGGAACTCCGAAGAAAGCATCCCAATGTGCGATTTCTCGCCCAAAACCGAAAAGGCCTGCCGGCCGCACGCAATACGGGGTTAGACCAAGTTTCCCAGGACGCTGATTACATTTTTTTCGGTGAGGACGATATCATCATGCCCGAAAACTTTGTCTCAAAGCTATTAGAGAACCTTGAGGAGTTTAGTTCCGATGCCGTTGGCGGCCCATTACTTTCGAAAAGAACAGGCGAGAGCTTCGACGAATGCATCAGACGCCACGCTAGATATGTTCAACTGATCAAGAACCGTAACAAGCCGGTTCCTCTTGTGAACCAGACCCTGATGTTGCCGAACTGGTGTCTCGACCTCGTAGCACCGACACTTTTTCTCCCGGTGTGCTCTCTCTTCAGACGACGCGTCTTTGATAAAATCAGGTTCGATGAAGGTTATGGATACAACTATTTTCGCGAGGAGACAGATGCACACCTGAGAGCAAGGATGAAAGGTTTCAAGTTTCTATATGCAGGAATGTGTGTGTCTTTTCATCTGGCGGGGGCTGACATGGAGGGGGGCTGCCATGACTATGGCTTTGGGGGCTTTGCTCTGCCCGGCGCACTTGAATATCTATGGAACCTAGCAGAATTTCCTAGAAATTTCTACTCTTTCTTGAACAACAATCGCTTCTTAGACAAGTTCTATCCATACCTTCGACAAGAATGCGGATACAATCATAGTAAAGAATACTACAAGGCTGCCTTTGCGCTACATTGTCTAAGGGCGAAGCTATGTTTAGCAATGATCTTCCTCGAAAGAAAAACCTCCGGGTTGGATACCAGTTGGAGGACCTTGGTCGCCTAAATTCGACTAAAGATCGTGGGCTTTCTTGCCACCATTTCGGTAACCAATAAATAAGTGCCTTTCGTCTGTGTTCGGGTTGAATCTTATGCTACGGGGCAGATTCGTGGTTGCCTTGGTTCTTCTTATACTTCCCTTCTTGGCGGTTTCACAGACGGTGATGGGTCAAGCGTATGTTACGCAAACCGCTACGACCATCGTCACTAATACTCAAGTTAGCACAGTGACGCAGGCATCGGTTGTGACAGCCACCTCATTACAATCGGAGTTGATCTTCTCGTCCTCGTTGACGCTTCCACCCACGCATGGGGTTTGCGGAACATACTTCGAGCAACCGTTCAACGCGACTTCCGGAGTTGAGTTGTCAGGCAATTTGACCGCTGATAACAATGTGGACTTCTACGTGATGACTGACGCAGCCTACCGGGATTGGAGTCACAAGATAGTTGCTGGGGGCGACTGCACTCCTGCGAGTCTACTGCTAGGCCAGAAAGATACCCGAGTCTTACAACTTTACGGTTCAGGTCCCTAACGATGGTCTGTATCAGATTGTGATCAACAATCTTTCAACATCAACTGTGAACGCGCACTTGACCGCGAACCTCTCAACCGCCGCACCCGTCACGTTCACAACAGTAACGTACTCCACTTCAACTCAGCCGAACGTGCAGACACTTACACTGATAACAATGGTACAGACGACCTCTCAAGGAAGCGATAATTCAACCCTGATCTTCGGAGCAGCGATCATCCTGATCATCATTGTGATTGCGGTCATAGCAAGGGCGAGACGCACCAAAGCTGGAAAGTAGGTTACGAATTCAGCTAGCGAAGGTGAATCGGCACCCGTAGCCTGACATTTTGGAATAATCCAGAACAGGCGGGCTCTTGAAAGTTCAATCTTCGTAAGTGATGACTGGGAGTTTGATCAGATGAATCGTTGCCTTGACGTCGCCATGAAAGAGTTCGAGAGTATCGTGGTGTAGAGGATAGTGTCGACGGTGTAAATTGTCTTCGCGTTTCTCTCCAGGATTCTATCCAGATGTTCGCCCAACTTGTCATTACTATCCACCATAAACGATCGACCTTGCTTCCTAGCCTTCATCCACGCTTCAACGTCCACTTCAGGCATACCCATAGATTTGAGAGATTGAACTGCGCTCCGTTCCCGTTTCTCGGGTGATTGGGCTCGAATTGTTTCCGCTATGGAGTGAGCTGATGCTTCGACATCTGGCCCAGTCAAACCTATAGACTTGAGGTATCGGTTCAGATCCCATTGGTCAGCGGGTTTCTCGTTTGGCATCATAATTCCCATACGATCATGAGATCTAGGTAAAGTAGCGGCAGAGCTGACTTTTAAGTCCCACTCATTACGGTCACCGCCAGAAGACGTAATCCTGCTAGTTTGGAACCGTTGCTATCGCTCTTTGGTGACATGCAATACAAATAGCATACACGCTAAAGCCAGGACGGAGGCGTAAATGTTGACGGTCGAGTCAACGAGAAAGAAGGACCCAAAGGAGGTCTTAGTCTCAATCGGCTTGACCGACGCTGAGAGCCGGCAGTTGCTGAAAAGGATCGAGGATGAACGGAGAGATCAAGCACTACGCCTCTTCGTTAGCGCCAAGAAATCATCGACCAAACTTCGCCGCGTAACCATCATTCTATGGCTATACAGCTTAATCGTTTGGCTCTACGTGATCGCCATGCAGCTCCGCTACCCCGAATCACCCTACTGGCCGCTCGCCCAATGGGTGCCCGTACGCATGGATTACCTCGGCGAAGTAGCATTCTTCCTCTCATTCATTTTCGGAATAGTAGTGATCAGCCGGACCACCCGTCAAGCAAGAGACATCAAGAAACTACAGGAACTCACAGAGTAGTTGTCATCATCCAGACAGGAAGGAGATCTATGGAAACTGCGATGAAATCTGGCTCACCGAGTAGCTTCGCAAGGCAGCAGCTCATGATTTCAACGACACTTCGTCTACGCGTAGATTCCCCGAATTCTCTCACCACACGTTCATAAGCGCCGAATACGTACATCACGCGATTAGCATTGACCACCGTAAAACGTGTTATCAGTTTTGTAGCGGCTTTACTGTTAATCGCTGCTTCAGTAAGCTATTCATTCTATCCAGTGATGGCGGCGCCCGGCGTAGGTGCATTCGCGTTGAATCTGAGCGGTCACACGTTGAACGGGAACTTGGAAAACGCAATCGTCAACAGTAATTCCGTTTCAATGAATATGATCCTAAACAGCAACATCCCCACGTCATTCGGACAAGTTCCGGTAACCGCGAACGGGATATGGACTGGCAACCGCAACGGCACCAGCCTAACTGGCACGATTCAAAACGTCTCGGGCACACTTAACATGTGCATCCTGTTCTGGTGCGGCAAAGCTGACTTCATCGGGCAAGGCGAATGGAAAGGCAGCCTAACCACAACAGAAGGCACAGGCGTATTCGAAGGCACAATCACCTTCACAAACTCAGACTTTTCCCAAATCCACACAAACCAACCCGCACCCATCTCAGGAACATGGAACGCAGACTTCCAAGTAACCTAAACATCAGTTTTCCAGTCGCCAGCTCGTAACGATTTCCGCCCAATTCAATTGCCTCTTGATCCAAACAATAGGTTGTGGTATTCTTTGGTCACAAACGACAACGACCCATCTTCTGTTGGTAGCGACTAATGGTGCATTGCCCCGCAAATTCACTATAGAAGATCAATTTGTTTCTTCTATTGATGAAGATCTTGGCGCTTAATTATAACTTAAGTTGCCTCTATTCTATCTTGCAGACTCTAAGGTTTAGTAGGCTGCTGGTCACGGAACTAGCGATGCTACTCGCGGTTTGTTCAGCTATTACTGTTACACTAATCATTCCAAAGGGCATTTTCCATTTCCATCAAGTCGTACTCACAACTTACATCAACGGGACAGCGGATTTCAGTACAGATGCAACCACACTCATCAGGAGACTCGGCATCGTAAGCCTCCTGACATTGATTTTCGGACTCGTCATCGGAGCGACTATTGGATTGACGGTTCCGAATGTTGCGCACGTTAAGAAGACAGATGAGTATGAACAAGCGCTCAGGGCGATTGGTTTCGTGAAGATAACAACTACGCCGGACGGAACCACTTACCAGTTAACGGAACACGGCCGACAGTTTCTGAGGGATTACGCGTTTCCTCGACCACGAAGCCATTACGATTCCCAAGTAGAGTCGGATGTCTAGCGTCGTACGTGGGGGGGCTTAATTTTGTGGGGACAAGATATCATATGATTTGTCTCGGGTAACGTCAGAGATCATGAGGCTAATTCGGGCAAATCGGCTTGATAAGGGGCATCCTAGACGAATAGACCATATGTTATAAATATCGGTAAAACACATGATTATGTGATGTTTATGCAGGCGATTCGGGCTCTAGCACTAGTTTCCGTCATAGTTTTCGCGCTACCCGTTGCTTCAGTTTTCGCTGCGGGATACCAAATCTCTGTCCCAATACTTGGGACGAGTGGTGCCCCAGCTTTAGCTTCACCAAGTCTCTTCTCGGGTGTACTCACTGTGCTATATGCTGATGGTGCTCCGGTTGTTTTATCCTCAAATAGAGTAACCATGAGCATATGCGGTACCGCATGCGTCAACGTTGAGGCTAGTTTGAAGCAAACCTCACCCGGATCATACGCTTACACGTTCACGCCGCCAACATCTATTACCGGAACCGTAACCATCTACATTAGAGCAGGAACACTTGCAGACGACAACGGCAGAGTATTCCCAAGCGTTGACACGCAAGTGGGTACATACGCCTCTCCAAGCTTAACTTCTACGACTCCCGCGTCGACTCCCGTTGGTCAACCTCTCCCTGGATCTCCGACTTCACCGGAATCAGATCAATTGACACGACAGGCAGTAACGACGACTCCAGTGAAGCATGACACGCCGCTATTCCAGGTCGCGTCGGCGATAACCCTCTTATCCGTCGTGGCCGTCGGACTCTTGATCATTCCGACTCGACGAAGGCAAATGTAGAACAACATTTCAGTACAGGAATTCAGCGGTCTATCGTACGCGCTGATGGGCAAAGCGGATATCGTCGATAGAGTCAAGAAACTGAAGGGTTCCGCGCTCGCATTCTTTTTCCTCTTAAGTTGTGCTTCTAGTTCTCACTATTCCGAGTTACGAGCCAGTCGTGCTATCAGGTGAAGATAAGTCATAGGCGTCCTGTGATCAGGGTTTCCGTAAATTCTCATTGTCCTGACGCGGGAAATGTGGCTTGACCCGTCTGGTACTGGCAGTAGAAGGTTTGTCCTGGCTGTAAAGTTTCATCGAAGATTATTGTGTTAGCGACGGGAGTACTCGTCGATAAGATAGTTGTCCCATCTACTTTGATAACGAGTGTGTGCGAAGACGTCCAACCTGCGCCGATCACGATTCGAATAGTTTTCGGTGACGCCCAAACAGTCATCGTCGTCGTGTTCACTGGGGTCGCCGCGCCGCCGCTGTCGAGAATGTAGTTGCCGCTTGCAACGAACGGGGCTGCGATGATACCTAGAGGGTTGTATCCAGGGTTGCTAATGAAACGATTACGTGTTCCCCCGTCTCCGATCATGCCGCTGCAACTTGCGAAATTATTTTCGGCGATGAAGTTGTCTGTGCCGCCGCTCAGGTAGAGGCAAACGTATGAGCCTCCGTGAAGTCCGTTACTTGAGAAGACGTTGTGGCTGCCGTGAAGTTCTGCAGCAAGCACACCGATTTTGTCAGTCGCATTGTTTGCTTCGATCAGTCCGTAGTTGCCTGAAGAGTAGAGGGCGGTGTTACCTCCTGAGACTAGATGGTTAGCTGTTGCAACAAAGTAATCACCGCTATTGTATAAGGCGCTGTTCCAACTGGAAATGAAATTGTCTGAGACGATTGTTCCGTGAGCGTTGTTCATTATGCCGAGTTTCGCCGACCTTACAATGGTGTTGTCGTTCGCCGTTGCGTTCGTCACGGTACTACCGATAAAGACTCCTGCCCCTACGGATGCTGACGTGACAGTATCGATGAGGTTTCCTGACACGTGAAAGTTCGTGACGTAGTCGGCGTAGATTCCAGTTTGACCTGATTCGTATATTTGGTTGTCATCAGCCGCGACGTCGTAGCTCAATGTGGGACTGTAAAGAGCGACGATTCCTTCGAACGTGTTTTGAATGATGTTATGGGAAGCCGTGACCGATCGGGTTGGGCCATTATCACCGATGATTATTCCTATGCCATTATTGCCTCCCACGAAAGGAGAGACCCCAAGGTTAATGTTCCTAACGAGATTGTCAACACAGAGGACTTGAGAGATGTAACACGAGCCGCCTGTGCATCCGCTAATACTAATGCCAACATCACTCGCACCATCCACATCGAGGCCTTGAACTAGGTAACTGTACCCTGCCACAAGTTGAACTCCGTTCGCATTATTGTTCACGAAAGCATCGAACAGGAGTTTGATGTGGTTTCCATTCACGTATGCGCCGAACGTTTTCGCGTCGTGTTCGTAGACGTGCTCGACCGTAGTGCCGTCGCTGTTGGAGATGAATAAGCCGTCAAGTTCAGAGGTAGTGCCAGCTCCGCTTTGATGCGCCCTGTTAGCGTCAATCACTAAGTCGTGAATGTACCATCCACCAGCATCCACGACTCCGAGAACATTCGCGTTAAGGTTCGTTCCAGCCTTGAGGATCGTCCTGTTACCAGTACCGTAGAACTCAACGTTGGGAACGACGTTCGTTCCGATAGCGGCTAAGTTCGACCCGAAACTCAACGGGGCGGTCGTGAACGTGTAAGTCCCAGCGTTGATGAAGATCACTCCACCTGATGAGGATAAGCCGCTAATTGCACTGTTGATGACGACTTCTGGCTTCGTTCCGCTTTGCTTGATTGATCCAGTGTTACAGTCCTGCGCGTAAGTCGTGGTTCCGTCCGTGAAGACTAGATAGGAACAAGGCTGACGGTTCGTAGTAGTTTGGCTGCTTGGACCAGCGAACGCCAAACTGGAATTAGCAGTTGCAAGAACAATTATTGAGGCAAGAAGAAGGCTAAACCATAGCCGCTTAACTCTGAGGTGAGATGTAAACGCCAAAGATCATCCCGACTCGATTTTCTTCCATCGAATTGCCGCGCATATCACTGTTCCATATACAACACATTACTGTTTTGCTACTGAATCTTGGTCGTAGTTGTCATAGATGGGTCAAGAAATCAAGCGCACGACTCACCCATCCACGCCCGCGAGATAGGGCGAAAGCTCGGCTCATTACGGCGCATTACGGATAGAGGAACTCAAGGATCCGAAATCGTAGCCCTCTCCTGCGGAAGAGACGGCAGCTTCCCGTACACCGGAGATTTGGACAGGAAATAGACCTGAGAAGCCTTGAGGGCACGATCGGTGAACCGGTTACGTTTCCAGGTCACACCCTCAGAGTGCGATACAGGTCTATTCTGCGGGTGATCATTTACGCTCCTCCCATCGTTGCATTTGGCCGGAATATTCTCGGCGTAGAACATGGTCAAAAATTGCTGGACGCGTTCTAATTGACGGATTCTCATTATTCCGTTTCGATAACTCGATGGTTCAACACACTGTTCGAGGCAATATCCATCTCAAGTTGTCGGAACAACCGCTCAGTTCTAATTTCGGATCGCTTCGCAAGTATCGCAATAATGCCGACCGCGAAACTCTGAGATGATAGAAGCATCAGCATGGCTCCAACGAGGGCCCAAGCAAAATGAAAGACATGACTACCCATCCACATCCATGAAACCCAGGCCAGGATCCCTATTCCGGGAACTGCGGCTGAAGCCGCGAAAACCGAGAAAATGGAGACGGGATTATAACGCATAGCTAAACCAAAAATCGACTTGAAAATATCGAACCCATTAGCCCACGTTGACAGTTTAGGTTGACCCACCCTCTTCCTATAATTAATCGGTACTTGCGTGACCTCGCCATGCAGAGCTAACTGAGCAAGAACCTCAACTTCGACGTCGAACCCAGTAGCGCGAAACGTCAATCGTTTAGCTGACTTGGACTTGAGGAGGTACATCCCAGAGCAGACATCTGAAATAGCTGTTCCCATCAAAGTGTTGAAGAGAAACGTGATAAATCGGTTTCCCAATTTATGAAGTAAGCGAATGTTCTCTGAACTCCTTGCGCCAACTATTTCGTCATACCCGTTCGCGTGATTAAGAAATCGCTCGATGTCAACGGGATCGTAAGTGTAATCCCCATCCATCACCAGCAAGTACGCAGTCGAGACATTATCAATCGCCGTTTTAATAGCTCCAGCTTTTCCTCTTCCGTGCTGAAGAATTACGGTAACACCTTCTCGCTGAGCAACCTGAACAGTCTGATCAGTAGAATAGCCGTCGACCACAACTATATTTCGGTATCCGGTCCGAACAAGCTCATCAATGACCGCAGCGACAGCAGGTTCCTCGTTGAGGACAGGCAGCACCACAGTAACATCATCCTTCGTCACCATGGTTGTGGTCCCCCTCTGGAGCCGCGGCGTCGTCTCCCGCTGGGTTGACTGTGCCGCGTTGAGCATGTCCTCATCTCACAGGTATCTGTATACTCGCATATCTTCGTTATAGCTAAAGTGTTGTACAGCGCTAGAAAAACGTAAGTCGTGTTCTAGTCTAGCTGTCCAAGTTCGATCACAACGAGGCTTCCACATCAGTTTTTCCTCCCCAAAACCTCGAGAAGATAAAACAGGCAGTAAAACGAATGATGGTAAGCACGCAATCGTGGATACCTATCAATTACAAATCGGCTTCATCAACTAGAACTCGATTGCGAAATTTCGTTGGTACATTAGTTACGTTGCCTGACCATGACCTGCATCAATTCCGCTTTAGGCCATATTTGATCGGAATGTAGCTCTCTTGACTGCAAAATAATTGGAAAAAATCCAGCAGTAAACGTAGAATCCTAGATTGGAGGCGCTGATGCTATTCGACCAGGATAATGTTTACTCCCCCTGATTCATCTCGGTCGCCGGTACAGATTGTTTGAGTGAAGCGAATCAGCCATTAGCATGACCCGACCTCTCATCGTACACCTTCCGCGACGTCAAAGCACGTCAAGACGCAAGGTGCCGGCGCATTGTTTCTGCTGAGATTGTGATCAAAATGCTTGTGTAAGCTCGATGGGATACTTGATAGGCAGCTGTGTGAAGTGTATTGGCCTCGACCGTGGTCGTTCCTCGGAGGACAACGACGGTTACAACTCCAAGGGGAGCCTATCCAAGATTCACCACAACCGTCACCCTAAAGCAGCGATTAAAAGCTCAATTGCTTGGAGTAACGCAAGCGTACATGGATTTTTCACACTTCCAGAGACCAACAGCAATCTACCTTTTCAGATGCCCAGCAGGCATGTGGATACTCGACTACAAGCACGGATATCCTCACGAACAATATTTCGATTGTCCATATTCATTAGCAAAGTCAACCAGATGCCCATGCAAAGCGACAAAAACTCGTATTCAACCCTAAGCCAAGCGTCTTGGTCAGATGTGTATGCTAATGAAGACTGGGAACGATTTGAATTTTCAGGAACTTGTTTTGCTACTTTCACTGAATACGGCTTACGGATCAAAAATCTCTATCAGTTCTGTGTTTGATTGAAAGAGGCTTTATGGCAAGTTTTTCCACAATTTCTAGTACACCTGCAGATTCGGGTAGCTTCCAGAATGGTCAACGTCCGACTGGGGGCACAATGGACATCAGAAGGATGATTTCGTAAGCAGTTACTGCTAGAAATATGCCGGCTAGAATCAGGGCTGCGACGCGCAATCTTCGTCGGTTGATCAGTACACCCGTCTTGCCATATGCAGGCGCCAAGAGTTCTGAACCGGTCAACAGGAAGATGGACATGATTGCCGTCCATAAGCTCATGCTCCCGAGAGTTAATGGGAGGAAAGGAATTGGCTGCGCCAACACCAGATTCAACCCTCCCTCAGAGGGAGTAGTCGGAGCGATAGATGTAGGTGGCGAATTCTCTTGCGAAGGATCATGATAAAGCATGGTCCATCCGAACCAAACTTGACCTGCTGGCAGAGTCGTCTCAAAGCCGACGGCAGCTCTTGAACTGCCCCTCCTCACATTAAAGTCGAGTGCCATAGCATTGAGGCCTGCCATATCCAAGAATCTTGCTCCCGTCGGTAATGATATGTTGAACGATCCCGGAATGGAGTGGAACCCATCGCCGTATGCGTACCAATTAAACACAAAAATTCCTCTGCCCAAGCCCCACACAACATTTGTGATACCGAAGCTTAGCACGAATGTGTACCCATCTGATCTTGGGGCACCCAAATTAACTACGACCCGCCCGGTCTTATTCTCTGTTACCAAGTCAAGCTTATGGTGCGAGGGGAACTCGTAGGCCGTAATGTTTCTTCCGAAGGGGAGATACACCAGGAAGGAATTCCAAGTCTTATTGCTGGGATGAAGCGTAACCATCAAATCCCCATGTGTGCGAAGTGGTAAAGACTGTGTAATCTCGAACTTCCAATAATCATCCTGCGTGACGACTGAGATGACCGAGAAGTACTCTGAGTAGAGATCGTACCCTCCGGCTCGCAAAGTAAACCTCCAGAGTCCAGGCTTGGTTGAAGCGTTCGTATACTCCAATGCAAGCCAGTTGATGAAGCTGCAAGGTGAGACGTCGCACTGGAGTTGCTGGGTCTGATTAAGATATAACTCTCCATCTGGTTCATACCACAGCCAGGTAACATTCGCGCTAGCTAACGCGGCTGTAAAATATGCGTACACGACTGGGTCGTCCTGGATGAATGTCGAAGTCTTATTCACCTTAATGTGACCCCTCGGGGTATAGTTGATCTGCCGCGTTAGACCGTGATCATACACAACGATGGCTACGGCAGTTGTTGCGCCGACGCGGGTACCCACTGGCATCGAGACAGCGAATAGTGAAAGGAGAATTGTCAGGAGGCACTTTGTTAAGAAGACTACGCGGGAGCTCATGGCAAAAGTGCCTATAGCCTTGGTCTGGTCAGCAGCTCATAGGAGGAATGGGTGGTCTTCTTGTCCGAGGATAGTTCATCCTCATCGAAAACGACAGGCTTCCCTGACGCAACGGCTAGAATGCATGCCAGTGCACTGCACATAGGACAACCCAGCCCACATCGTCTACTGGTATCGCGTATTTCTCTACAGAAATCAGCATAGATGGAATCTACGAGTTTGACGTTTACTCGGTCTCCTTTCACATGAATCTCGACATCGCGCACGATCTCTAAATCCTCAACCAACACCTTAGGAAGAGCTCGAACCACTGTCTCGACTCCAGAGTCCTTCAAAGTGAATCCCAGTTTCTTCTCGATCAAGCTAGCAAGAGCGAGGCCGGGCGGGACCACTAGCATCCCTTCAGGGTCTTCAAGGAAGGTCTTCCCCTCAATAGCACCAGCTTCAGGTATGTGTGAGAATGGCTCCTTAGGGACAAACACAACAGCTTTCTGCTCACCTGATGGAATATACACTCCCTTCTCACGGATACCAATTCCGGTCATCATCTTATCGATCGTTCTTAACGATGACAATGCTGTCGCATTCATCAAATCTGACTGAACGTACTTTTGCGGTTGAACGAAGAATGCAAGCATTCCCCAGAACGCTAAACCCAGACCGACGAAGGCAAGAATGGTTGAAGCAAACAAGATTGATGCAGTAATAGCCACGAATCCAATTCCCAGCAGGAAATAGCCCACCAAGTGGTAGGTACTTGTTTTCCTCATCTGAAGGGCTTCAAACAGTTCCGTTTCATGACCGACTTGGGGGAGAACTTTAGCTACGGGGATTTTGAATACTGATTCAGCATGATCAGAATTTCGATCCTTAGTCGAAATTGCGCTTTGTTCAGCAAGTCCAGTCAAACGGCGATTCATGTCACTCGTCTTACCTCTAGCAGTCCGTAGACGAGCAGCATATTTGTTGGAGCATTCTTCGCAAAGTATGTCGCCGCTCATCGACGGCTCTATTCCGCAAATTCTACATTTTAGCTCCTGCAAATCCTCACAACCATTCTCAATAAGCTACAAATGTCTTAATGCTAGTACTAATTGTTGTCAAGTAAGCTATAACCCCAGTGTCACCCATCAAGATTGAAAGCGAATTGCGCAAGTTCGAACCACGACGTTCCTGATCGCTCGCTTTATTCTTATAGGATGAATGCTGCACGTAGCTAGAAATATGTTGCATGTGTTCTAGGCGGCATAACCTGCTTCATGATTCACAAAGCTACATAAACACTTACACACTTTAAGAATTCGCTGACAATGCATGCAACCCAAGCGTTCCGTAAGAGCCGTTTTTCTGCTGGGTTCACGGAAGGGTGAATTGTTGTCACGAAACACACCGTTTCTGACATTTAGCAGGTTGTATGCGTTGCAACGTAAGGGTGTCAGAGCGGGTAGTTGGGTCAAGTTAAGCTCTACTCAGAAGGCGCTGTATCGATGCGCTCTCTGGATAGCTCAAGTAAGAAAACGCATAGTCAATGAAAAGTTGGTGGCGCAAGTCTTGGATATTGCATCGCATCTTCTTGAAAGCATCCAGAACCGCATCACAGTCTCAGGCGAGAACAGAGCTAGAATCATGCTTGAAAAGTACAGCGAGCCATGCGGAGTCTTCGATTGGGCTCCTCAAGTGAAGAAATGGCTCTATGACGCTGCCTACATTTTCTATCTGGGGGTAATCTCACAACCATGACCATGAAATTCGCAGGTCAACGAAAGTCTTGAGAAGAGATTGAACGAACAGCCGTCGTTCCAGCTCGCTCACGAGAACGAGGCCAAGAAGGGAGTGATACAGATTCTGGAGAAAGTCTCTAATCATGATGTTCTCGTGAACCAGGAAAACGGAGACGGCGGGTTCGATGAGCGTGTCCAAATGCTACTAGATCTGCGACTTGTCAGCAATGTCACGACTCCGGAAGGAACGTTATGCGAAATTACCGAGGCCGGTTGTCGATTTCTCCAAGAATATCAAGAGATCGAACGCGAGAGTGTGGATGCTGCGATCGAGCCTGACCGTCTGCTTGCTGAAATCGTGAAGGAGAAGGTTTCGGTCGTTATACCTACGTTGAATGAGGTCAACAGCATTGCTGAGATAGTCAGCAACATTCCACCACGATGGGAGCTTGTTCTCGTTGACTTCTCGACAGATGGAACGGCTCAAATGGCAAAGAGCTTGAGACCTGATATCAAGATCATTAGGCGCACGCCGAGCCAAGTAGGAAAGGGAGCAGCGATAAGACTTGGTCTTGAGGAAGCGTCCGGAACGATTGTGGTCATGATGGATGGTGATGGCTCTCATCAAACGTCTGAGCTTTTGACGCTGGTTTCTACGCTTAAGGCTCAGAATGCCGATATGGTCCAAGCAAGCCGGATGCTTCAGGCAAATGGCTCTGCCGAAATGACCCCACACTCAGACCCTCTCAGGTACTTCGGGAACAAAATGGTCACATCTCTCATCGATTTTTTGTATCACAGTTCGATCACAGATTCGCAATACGGTTTCAGAGCAATCCGAAAAGAGTTCATTTCTAAACTTTCACTGAGATCTAACGATTGGGATATAGAAACTGAGATCGTTATACGTGCAGTGAAATGCAAAGGAAAGATAGTCGAGGTCCCTTCATTTGAGTTGCAGCGAAGGCACGGCCGGAGCCATCTTGCCGTGCTTGACTTCATCGCAATCGTGGGAAGAAGGCTGCTGATTGAAGTTCTTAGTCGATGAGACGCTTTTCATTTGAAGAATTACGTTCCTTCAGATTCGATCAGAACTAAACGTCTAGCACTTATTCCCCAAGCAATCACTATCTTCGCTTCTTGGAGCAATACACTCTGCCAGTATTGCAGAATAATGTTCATGAGGGAAGTACCATGAACGACGCCGGCCCAGTTATCGATACCGCGATAGTCTTGGCGGGAGGCCTCGGACACAGATTACAACCTTTGACGAACGATAGACCAAAGGCTATGCTGGATATCGCAGGCAAACCATTGCTTCACTGGGTTCTTCGATGGCTTAAAATGAATCAAATTCGCCGGGTCGTGATTGGAATTGCCTACAAAGGAGACAGAATTACAGATTGCTTTGGAGACGAAGCTTTGGGCCTTGACATCAAGTACAGTATTCATACGATTGACGGAGGAACCGCCGAGGGGTTTAGACTCGCAATCGAGCGCCACGTAAAGGATGATACATTCTTTGCCATGAATGGCGACGAATTGACAAGCGTAAATCTACAGGAACTTGGAGACTTTCATCGCCGCGAGAAAGCGACCGCGACAATTGCGGTGTCTCCTCTAAGATGTCCCTTCGGAGTGATAGACACTAACGGCCCGGATGTTATAGAGTTCCGTGAGAAAACAACAATCGACTCAGTTAACGTAAGCATCGGTGTCTACGTTTTCCAGAAGGAAATCCTAGACTATCTCCCACGGACAGGCCAAATCGAGAGCACCACATTCCCTCGTCTGGCCTCGGAGAGAAGGCTGAAAGCCTACAGACACAATGGTTTCTGGATGACGGTCAACACAGCTAAGGACTTAAGCGAAGTCCGAAAAGAGTTACTCAAGGGAGAGGATGTTCTTTGTCCGAAGGACCGGTCCTCGACATAACGATGCGCGCACTCGCGGATATGGTAGCTGAGCTCATGGACCACAAGAGCGGAATCGTTGAGCGCTATCCTCCGACGCGACCTGCATTCACGGACCCTACCTTGTTCTCGAACCATCCGAAAGTTAAGCAAAGATCTGGTGGAAAGGGACCGTTACGTTCAAGCAGAGACCGATCAGTACACTTGAGTATTGCCAAGAACGTCTTGGCTTACTGTGGTGGAGAACCGCTTCGATGCCCGCACTGAAAGTCGGCGTAGTAGGCCTAGGGAAGATGGGCATACTGCACGCGGGGATCATTAGTTCGATTACTGATGCAAGCGTCACGGCAATTTGTGAGAGAGAGAGATATTTGGTCGCAGCCGCTAAGGTTCTCTTGCCAAAGAGAATAGCGTTCTACAAGGATCATCTGAAGATGGTGACGGAGGAACAGCTTGACGCTGTGTATGTTACGACGCCTATCGGTACGCATGTTCCAATCGTGAATGATCTGCTCAAGTCTCGCGCAGATCTCAGTTTGTTTGTCGAGAAACCGTTGGCCGCCTCATATGAACAGGCAAAGGCCGCATGCGAGGCTGCAACTCGCTCGAATGGAGTATACATGGTCGGCTTCCAAAAGAGGTTTTCGCCAGTTTTTCGAGAGGCGAAGCAGCTCATCGAGCAGAACTCTATAGGACCCCCAATCTTCTTCAGGAGTTACTGCTTCTCCTCGGACGGACTTCGTGAGGGCTCCGCGTGGCGTTTCCGGAAGAATGCCGGTGGTGTGCTCCTTGATTCAGCACCACATCTCTTGGATATTCTGATATGGTTTTTTGGAGATCCGACTACGACAGCGGCGGTCATGAAGCACGTCTGTTCGAGCGAGGTCAAGGACTACGTTCATGCGATCATGTCATACGATTCAGGGTTACAAGGTCACATCGACGCCTGCTGGAGCATTCCTAACTTCAGACTGCCTGAATTTTTGATAGAGGTCTATGGAAGAAACGGCATACTGACAGTGACCGATGACTATGTTAGGGTTGCAGCGGGTAGGACAAGTGACAAAATGGGAGGTGGCCAAACACATTATAGGCAATCATTCGAGACCTCAGCGCCGTTTCTGCTTGCGGACCCCGACTACACAATGGAAGACGTCGCATTTCTCAATGCAGTGCGCACCCAAACTATGCCGGAATTGAATTTTGTCCAATCAGCGAAGGTGAACGCGCTGATTGACAGAATTGTGGAAAGTGACCGGTGAACTACAATCAAGACTCTGCTCTTAGGAGATAACACCTTCCTAGGCGTAAGCCACCTATCCCAAGAACGCGCAAGAGAGAGAACAGACAAGCTGAACATCGAATCCATCCTCGAAATAATTTGCAGCGCTCTGTCATTCGGTGCAACAGGTTACACGTTCTCAACGCATCCGATAAACTCGCAGATTCTCGGTGCTTTGAGAGCTTCAGGTAAGGTTCCTGGCCAAGTTGATTTGTACCCTGTAGTGCCATACGCAGAGGGATACGTACGACTGGCAAATGAGAAAGGCATGACCGGTCTTATGAATGAAATCTTGTCTATGCTGTCTACGTCAGACAAGGCGAAGCTTTTCGTCAAGGGGGGTTTCTCTGCATTACGGTTCGACCCTTCTGGATTGTTCAGAACCTATTTGGATGCAGAGTTGAAAAGCTACCTCAGAGTAAAGCCAAAGAACGCCACCCTGCAGGGAGTTATACTGGCTGAAGTTCCTACGGATCTCTGTCTAGGATTCAAGGAGACTCACCTTTTGAAGATATTCGCCCAACATGTGCGCGACAGTTATGATGTGCCTCCTGGGTTTGTGACCTACAATCTTCCTAGGTTTATCAGGCTCTTTCGTGAAGAGGCGCTCTCCTTGAAAGATGTCATCGTTATGACCCCATTCAACAGGCTCGGTTACCAAATGAGCCCCTCAAGAGATACCTGTGAGCGCAGTCTGTCGAGCTTTCATGAGGGGCAGGTTATAGCAATGAGCATAATGGCAGGCGGGTACTTGAACCTCGACGAGGCCATTGATTACGTCAGTACCCTACCGAATCTTTCAGGAATAGCCGTGGGAGTCTCATCCAGAGAGCATGCGCGGTCGACTTTTTCGAAGCTTAGAGCGATGCAGTGATAGCCACACACCGGAGCCGATCGCGGATTGAGGAAATTTGGATGGAAGCGTAATCTTACATCCAGAGAGACCACAGTCGCCCCTATTCGTACAATGATGAAAGAAGGTGTCTAAGATTGGGTCTAAGATCGGCCAGAATCACGGGTAAGGACTGCTTTGTGACTGGTGGAGCTGGTTTCATAGGTAGTCACCTATGTGAGACACTTCTTGAGCATGGTTGCGCCGTAACGGCATATGACAACCTAGTAGGCGGTAGAATGGAGTGGCTTCGCAACTGCCGTGGACGCGACCGATTCACCTTCATTCAAGGAGATCTCTCAGACTCTACAAGGCTTGAAGAATGCCTGAGGGGGCGAGATGTCGTCTGGCATTTCGGAGCAAATACGAATATGGTCGTAGGGATCAAGAATCCTGAAATCGATTTTAGGAACGGTGTGGGCGCAACCTTCAACGTCCTTAGCGCCATGAGAAATACAGGCGTTAAGGAACTCATTTTTCCATCGAGCGGGTCCGTATATGGAGACATCAAACGTCCTCCCGCCAGTGAGGATTATGGGCCGTTGTTGCCTCTGTCTGCTTACGGAGCTGCGAAACTTTCGGCAGAAGCTTGGATAAGTTGCTTTAGTGAATTGTATGACATCCGCTCATGGATATTTAGATTTGGCAACGTTCTGGGCGCTAGGATGCGGCACGGAATAATTTTCGATCTGTTGGAAAAACTTCGTAAGAATGACAAAGAACTCGAGGTTTTGGGGGATGGCACTGGTGAGAAGAATTACTTTCTTATTGAGGAGTGTATCGAGGGGATTGTTTACGCATATAACAAATCAGATCATACAGGATCTGAGATTTTCAATCTAGGCACTGAATCGACTACTCGAGTCTCCGACATAGTTCGCATCGTCCTTATGGAATCCGGCAAACAAGACGTCAAAGTGAGGTATACGGGCGGAGCGAGAGGATGGCGAGGCGATCAACCTCGAGTATACATGAGTGTAGAGAAAATGAAGCGACTCGGCTGGGCAGCGAAGCATTCCTCTGATGAAGCAGTTCGGATTGCGGTGAGAAGATACATTGGGAAGGATTAGGAAATCTTTGATAAGGCGCATATTTGGGATTGCAAGTTGGGATGAGAACTGTTTCACTGAGCTAGGGGCTACGTAGGATTGAGTGATCACAAGATGAGGTTGAAGGGCAAAGTGGCTATAGTCACAGGCGCTGGAAGGGGCATAGGAAGGGCAATAGCACTTGCCTTTGCGAAGGAAGAGGCGAATCTTCTTCTTGCCTCACGAACCCTTAGAGAAGTTGAAGAAACTGCAAATATGGCTCGAAAGCTCGGGGTTCATGCCTATCCCATGATGGCGGACGTCTCGAGAACAGATGATGTTGAGAGCATGGTGAGACTAGCAATTGAGAGACTTTCCGGAATCGACGTGCTAGTGAACAACGCAGGCATTTATGGCCCAATTGGTCCACTCGCAGGAAACGATTACAGCAAGTGGGTTGAGACACTGCAGATTAACCTGATCGGGACGTTCCTCTGCTGCAAGGCCGTTCTTCCCCACATGATTAGGCTGCGGAAGGGAAAGATCATCAACATTTCTGGTGGAGGAGCAGCAAGTCCACGTCCGTTCTTCTCCGCATATGCATCTTCCAAGGCTGCGGTGGTCCGTTTAACCGAAACACTCGCAGAGGAGGTCAGAGGGTTCAATATTCAGGTGAACTCGATCGCGCCGGGAGCCGTGAATACACGGCTTTTGGATCAAGTCCTTGCAGCCGATAATCTAGCTGGAGAAAGAGAAATGCTGGCTGCAAGAAAACAAAGAGAGAAAGGGGGTACACCCCCTGAAAAAGCTGCTTCCCTCGCCGTCTTTCTGGCCTCCGACGAATCTGACGGCATATCAGGGAAGCTAATCAGCGCCGTGTGGGATGACTGGCCAAGCCTCCCGCAGAGAATTCAAGAAATAATGGCTAGTGATCTGTTCACTCTCAGAAGGATTGTGACAAAGTAGTGCAAAGTTTCATCGTGGGAATTGTTGGAGCAGGATTGCAAGGTAGGCGTAGAGCTCTTTCGCTGCTTAGCTCACCTAAATCAAGGCTGGCAACGGTTGCCGATTCGAACGAATCGCGGGCTAGACGGTTAGCGAATGAGATGCACTGCGATGCGACGACCGATTGGAGAAAAGTTGTGGACAATAGGGATCTCGATGCCGTCATTGTATCTACCCCGAACAACACTCATGCAAAAATTGCTACTGCAGCGATGAAACAGGGAAAGCATGTTCTTTGCGAGAAACCTCTAGCTAGGACACCGGAGGAAGCGATGAAGATGGTCATACTGGCCAAGACTAAAAGGCTTGTACTCAAGTGTGGCTTCAACCTACGCCATCATCCAGGCATATTCAGCGCTCACGGATTGGTTACTGGGGGGAAGATCGGAGCTCCCTCATATGTTCGCTGTGTATATGGCAACACAAGCAGAGAGGGATTCGAAAAAGAGTGGAGGACGAAAGGAGAGATCTCCGGAGGCGGTGAGCTGATGGACCAGGGCATGCATGTGATTGACCTGTGTCGATGGTTCCTAGGTGAATTTACTGAGGTCTCGGGATTTGTGTCAACGACATTTTGGAAGATCCCCGTGGAAGACAACGCCTTCGCTCTAATGAGGACGCGGAAAGGTCTGATTGCATCGTTCCATGTGAGCTGGACTGAATGGAAAAATCTATTCTTGTTCGAGGTATTTGGGCGGAACGGATATGTGAAAGTACGAGGATTGGGTGGAAGTTACGGAACTGAAACTCTGTCAATAGGTCGAAGAGTCCAGAGACACGAGCCATTTTCTGCGGAGGTAATTGAGTTTCGAGGTGAAGACGATTCTTATGTTCACGAATGGAAAGAGTTTACGGACGCGGTTCTCGAGGGTCGCAGACCTGTCGGCGATGGGTATGATGGTGTGAGAGCGCTTGAATTGACAAAAGCCATTTATGACTCGTCTCGGTCAGGTGGACGTAGAGTTGCGTCAAGTGGGTCCGCTTAGTCAAGCTAACAATGAGTGTAGAATATTTCGAGAGTCTCGGTGACTGGCGCAGCAGGCTTCAATCGATCTAAACGTTAAAGGAGATTGAAGGAAAGTGAAGTACTGTAAAAGCAACAGGCGTCGCGACGAAAGAGTGACGGATCGCTGTTCACGAACCTTGCGTTCACAGAATCTGAACCGGCTATGGGATGGCTTGGACCGATCGTGACTAGTTTGAATCTGTCAATAATAACATCGGTTTATTCGTACGATCGTCGACGGTATCTACGGTCGTTCCTTGAGGGTATCGCGAATCAGACAGCCAAAGATTTCGAGACAATAGTCGTGGTAGACGGATGTGCTCGTCTTTCTAGATATGCGCACAATTTGGTCAAACAGCTGGATCTCCCCCGGTGTCGTATTCTCTTTGTCAGGCAGCGAAGCGGAGCATCCGCCTCTAAGAACTGGGGCATTAAAAATGTGAGGGGACAAATAGTTGGTTTCCTGGATGATGATACTGTACCTTCTCGTGATTGGGCTCAAAACGTTGTAGAATCCTTCTCAAAAATACCTGAAATGGTTGGCCTAATGGGACCCTCTTATCCCATTTTCGAGAACCCTCGCGACGCATGGTTCCCAGAGCCCTTACAATGGCTTGTTGCCTGTTCGGGTTGGAGGGAAAATCGGTTGCATGAGTTGAGGAGTGTGTGGACCGTGAATGCCGCTTTCCGAAGAGATGATGTTCTTGCAGTTGGAGGATTCAGTCCTGATCTAGGCCCATCCAATGGGAAAGCAGGATTTTGGGGACTTGCCGAAGATTTGGACTTCTCATTGAGGGTCAGATACCGCACGAAAAAGCGCATCTTCTACGTCCCGAATGCATTCGTTTATCACTACGTCTCGCATTCCAGGGTCAATTTACCATATGTAATGAGGCGTGCGCTATTTGTTGGGAAAGAGAGACGACTCTTGAAATCCTGCGGTATCCGCCTGAACTCTCGTTCACAAGAATACTCTCTCATTCACAAGATCGCAATTAGTTTCATGCCTAAATATGCGAGGAGTCTCTTTCATGATCCCAGAGTGGCCGCACGCCAAATGATGTTCTTGGCGGCGGCTCTTCTCTTCACGTTGCTCGGATTTCTAGGCGCTAATGGGCGCTTACCAGATGCACCTTTCATGTCACTCAGGAAGCATTAAAAAAAATTCCATTTTTCACTGGGCGAAACTCTTCATGGCCGAATTTGAAAACATACAGAGCAGATTAGATTGACAACTCAAGAGCCGCAATATCTAGGGACATAAATTATGGCACATGTTGGCATTGTCGGCTTGGGTCATATGGGCATTTTGCATGCAGCAATTGTCAACGCGTTACCATTGAGGATATCGGACACATGAAAGTGCTCATGCTCACACACGAGTTTCCTCCCACCGTCGTTAGCGGCGTAGCAACATACTGTTATGATCTGGCAGATGCACTTGCAAAACGCGGAATAGAAGTAACCATCGTCGCAGGTTCCCCACCAAGCTTCATCAAGTCTAATCCTGCTCATAAATCGACGAAAGCGAATCCGAGGGTACTCAGAGTTGGAACGATTCCCAAATTGCCCCCAGCCCATCTCTGGTATCAGTTGATGAACCTTAGTGCAATTAGCAAATTGGTCTCGACAACTGATATTGTCCACGGAATGGACGTTGATTCGTTCCCCATGATCTATCTCTCTAAGAATAGAAACCCGGAAGTGCCATGGGTAGTTACTCTACATATAGGGACTGCCTCGGAAGCTCAATACGCTGTTAAGTCAGTTGGACGTGGAGGAACTATAGGAGAATTGCTCAGACTAGGACTGGGTCTCCCGGCCTGGGATATTTCATTTCGTGGCGCTGTGAGGTATGCAGACGCAATCGTCTCAGTCGCGCACCATACGGCGACGGAGGATAAAAAACGCTATAGGATAGATTCAAGAAAACTATTCACTATACATTCGGGCATAGATATCGAGCGTCTTGAGAATATCGCTCGAGGAAGCATGTCGGATGATCCGAAATCAGACAAGGTGAGACTCTTCTGGGCGGGCCGCTTCGCCTGGCGGAAAGGCGTCTTGCAGTTAATGGAGGCCCTCTCGTATATGGTTCATAAGATTGGGTTCGGGAATTTTGAGTTACAAATGTTCGGTAAAGGCCCGTTGGAAGATAGGGTAAGGCAATTTGCTTCTGAGTTAGGATTGGGTGACAAAGTCAAATTTAGAGGATTCGTCAGATACGAAGAACTAATTGCTTCAATGGCGTTGAGCGACGTAGTGTGCTTTCCGAGCCTTTACGAGGCGTGGCCTTTTGGAATGATGGAGCCGATGAGTCTTGGGAAACCCATATTGGCTTTCATGGCCCCATTTTCAAGGGAAGTTCTAGGCGATGAGTACCGGATACCACTTGCAAGGAGCATAGAGGATTACGCGAGATGCCTTCACCTGCTGTGCATCTCCAAAGACTTAAGGCAGGAATGCCAAGCCTACTTGCAGGCCCGTGCGCGCGACCATTTTGACATTAAGGTCGTCGTAGAAAAATATTTGGACCTTTACAGAAAAGTACTACAGTGAGAGAAATCAGATTAAGTTGAGGCCCGGAGACAGCTTGAGAGCCATTCGTAATGACACTCCCTCACGGAAGATTGGTCGCGAAGTAGAAGAGGAGCTCATGATTACGGTACCATCCCATGGTTCAGTGAATGCAAGTGCTGATTCCAAGATCGGGTATAGGAGCGCAGAACGATCGATCATCATGAGCAGTTGGGCTTCCGTTTTGTTCTCAGTGCTGGGTTTCGGCATCTCATTCTTGAGTTGCTGGAACGTGTCGTCTGTCGTGGTGAATCTCAACGATTTTCTGGGACTCACATCTCACATACCGCCGTGGTATTGGGTTGGACTCGCATTTTCTCTCGCAAGCCTGTTGCAACTGCTCCGGAGTGAGTCTCCTGAAGAATACAAACTGGTCATATCAAGTGTGAGTATCGTTTCAGTACTCATGATCCCAGGAATCGTGATGGAGTCTAACCCGAGAGGAGACACAGTCTACTGGCTTGTCGGGATGGCGAAACTCGTTCTTTCCCAAGGGAGAATCCCTAGCCCAGAGCAATACCCTAATAGTTACATGTTTTGGCCAGGCTACAACATACTAGGAGCCTTCTTGATATCCACAAGTGGAGCTAATCCCGAACTCCTAGTGCTCCTCATGCCTGTCGCCCTGATGATAGAGTACGCCCTTATGATGTTCGCTATAGGAAAGGCAATCGGGCTCCAACCCAAAGAACGTCTTCTGTTGTCGGTGTTGTCAGTGTCATTGTTTTGGACAGATCAACTGTATTTCAGTCCACAGGTGGTATCGTTCTTGCTTTTTCTAGTCGCCTTCTTCGCCATTTTCTCAATCATGCGGCCTGCCACAAGGTCACGTATTGGTCACGTATCATATCTATTGATTTTGTTTCTAGCCACGTTTATGATGACTTTATACCATGCGCTGAGCCCGGTCGCGGGCGCACTTTTCCTAGGAGGAATCGCCGTGCTCAATCGGAAAATGGCGACTTACTTCATGATCGCCTTGGTCGCTCTGTTCGCCTGGAACATGTCTTGGGCCTACTCCTTCTTTGAGAAGGCCGTCAGCATCGTCTTGCAGCAGTTCGAAAGGTCGACGACGCTTTTTCTTTTCCTTTCCGCGTCCTCTACCTACTCTGGTTACTATACTTTAAGTCGACAAGCGGCGACCCTGATAAGGTTGGTTTACCCAGTAACTCTTGGCACACTTGTGGCGGCATCTTTTCTTCGTTTTCTGTTCAGGCGTCGGAATGGGGAAAGGCCCACGACCGACAAATATCTGTTCGCGATTATGGGGTCTATGGGGCTGCTCCTGCTTCTTCCGTACGGACTCGAGGTAGAATTCCGCTGGTACCTCTTCTCAATGGTTCCCGCCTCATGTTTAGCGGTGTTGAAATTTGGATCCAAGAGAGCACTGTTGTTGGTGACGATACTTCTTTGTAGCTTTTACGTACCTGCGGCTTACTCCAATGATAGCCACATGCAGACCACGGATGCGACGCTTGGAGGTGCACATTGGTTCGCGACACACGCATCGACAACGGCACCAGTGTTTTCGCGTTTACAGCATCTTGTTCTGTACTTCGACCCTGAAAGAGTCACTCAGTCTTGGGACTACGCGATTACGGAATTTCTTACACCTCCCTCCGAAAGGCTCGCGGCGAGCTACTACATACTTCACGGAGCGAAGGAGGCTAATCTCGAGCTCTACTCGATTGGGACGGATCCTGTCGGTTTTTGGCTAGCGGGCAGGATAATCAACAGAGTATATAGCAACGGAGATTTCGTTTGTTACGCCCGTGTCGGTGCGGGCTCTGGCATGCAGGTTTGATGACGGATGGCATTTGAAAATGATTCAAGCTGAGTCTCCAACCCACTCCTGATCCGGAACGTTGGAATTTTGAGTTACGAATGTTTCAACGTCAGCGAAGCGAGTATAAGACGCCCAAACCAAGTATGATATGCATTGCCAATCTCCAGCAGAAAAACGCAGAGAAATCAAGCGTTCAATGCAGCGTTTCTGGTGCGGGATACAGCAGGAAAGGGAATATAGAAATGGAAGATCTGGTTCTGGTGTGGTAATCAGTGCCTAATAGAATTACAACTACCATTAAAAGTGAAATAAAACTACTAAGGAAAATAATTCACCATAGAATCTATAGTAGGTTTTATGTTATTACGAATTCGGAAAAAGATATTGTGAACGGATTTCATAAACTTTATTTCGATTCTGCCGATTTTGGCAAAACTTGGGGGAAGACTTTTTGGCTTGGCGTTGAAGCGCTTAAATGTCCATTAGACCTTTGGGTTTACCAAGAAATCATTTTCGAGGTTAAGCCCGATATTATAGTCGAATGTGGAACGGCAGCAGGGGGGTCTGCTTTGTTTTTGGCTTCAATGTGCGAGTTGATAAACCATGGAACTGTGATAACAATTGACATTGAGGATGTAAAACAGAGACCAAAACACAATAGAATCATTTACCTGCTCGGTTCATCTACTTCTAAAGCAATTGTAGAAGGAGTAAGCACATTAATAAAAACGGGGGACAAAGTAATGGTTATCCTAGATTCAGACCATACTAAGAAGCATGTTCTCAATGAATTGAGGATTTATAGCAAATTTGTTACCAAAGGTAGCTATCTAATAGTGGAAGATACTAACTTAAACGGTCATCCGGTGGAGGCAGAATATGGACTTGGTCCGATGGAAGCAATTGAAGAGTTTTTAAATAGAAACAGGGATTTTGTTGTGGACACATCTAAAGAAAAACATCTTTTAACTTTTAATCCTAGTGGATACATTAAGAGATTAACATAGATATGGAAATAGTAGTTGTATAGGCTGAAGGGCAAAAGGTCAGCTTTCTTAACTTCCGCCAAGTCATCGTTGGATGTTTCACGACATGGGAGGCTCGTCAGGATTGTCTGCAGAGATCTGCTGATTAGTCAGGTAAGCCACGCTACCTTCTTCTGGTTCTCGAACAATATCACGCCTAACACAATTTGTTATGTGGTGAGCAACAGCTGTCAAAAACAGTCTCCGCATAATCATTCAATAGGTTCTTCTGCAGAACAATCGACCTATAAGAATGCTGAAGACGCTACGAGTTGAGCTTGGTGTGGTGTGGAGTACATGAGACTAGGACCTGAATGAATGTTGACATCCAAGTTTGAAATCGGGATTATTGGAGCAGGGAAGGTTACTTCACAGGCGCATCTACCGGTACTCTCTTCCTTGGACATTGTTAGGATAAAATACGTTGCAGATATTCGGCATCCAGGGAAGTTAGCTAACTATTACAAAACTGAAGGAATCGAGATTGGAGATGACCTGACGCTTTTGCCAGATTGTGATGTAGTTTTGCTCGCGACTCCGGTTGGTGTCAGGGAGAGATACATACGCGAGTTTTCCAAAAGGGGAACAGGGATTTTCTCAGAGAAGCCATTCGCGCTGAATCTCGAATCTCACAACAGGTTCCTACAGCTAGCAAACAAAGTCACATGCAATTACCACAGAACCTGTTTCAGCTCAGTCAGGCAATTGAAGAAAATAGTTACGTCAGGTATGTTCGGTCAAGTAAAAGGAGCATATGTTTCTGAAGGAGGTATTCAGGGTGCAACAGGCATCGAAAAAGAAAGCTTCCGAACTAAGGTTGAATTGAGCGGTGGCGGCGTCCTAATGGAAACAGGGTGTCACACATTGAGCCAGTTGACTTTCATTCTACAGGGCCATAAAGTGTCAGTGCGCGATTCTGAATTGATATTGCAAGGAGGTCTAGACGTACACGCGGAGGCGAACCTCCAGGTCACTGGAGATAAAGGATTCAACATAAAGTTTGAGATAGGATCAGCAAAGCCCCTCAGGAATTTGTGCCTCTTCGCTTTCGATAACGCTATCGTTCAGTTCGACCATACAGATCCAAAATCGACACTTCGGCTGGCGCCTGTTGGCACCATCAAAAATTCTAACTTGGAAATAACATCAAGCACAGCGTGGGCGCGCACGTCCAGTCAGGCATGGTATCTGAAGTGGAAGATGTTCCTTGACAAGCTTCTAGCAAAAGAGGACATGGATGTAAAAAACGAAACTTCCCTCGACACCACGAGGTTAATCACGGAAATATACGAAAAAGCTTCGAAGAGGAGATAGTCTGTGAAGCTCGCCATTGTTGGGGCCAACAGTCGAGTAGCTACGGAATTGTGTTTTCTTTTCAGAAAAGATGGAGTAAACGTGGCCCCAATCGTCAGAAACAGAATAGGAGCGATATTCCTAGATCATCATGGATTTGATTGTCGAACTGCAGAGATAGCGAATGAGGACGATGCTAAAAACGCCCTATGTGACATCGACGTTGTTGTTGTCGCCGCGTTGGCGTACGATTTTGGGATTACGAGAGAGAGCAGCAGAACAAATGACGCTATTATCCGTAACTCGGTTAAGTTCTGCAAGCGGCATGCCAAAATAGTATATTTCAGCTCCATACGAGCTTTCTCGAGCCAGGTCGACGAGCATACTCCAAGATTCCATCTCTCCGCCTATGATGTCGAAAAAAGACGTGGGGAGAATATGCTGCTCAGAAGCTGCAAGAGTGAAGGAAAGATCGGATACGCCCTACGACTGGGACATGTATTTGGAAGAAACCAACCTCGGTCTAGGAACATCGTTGACCTGCTATCTGGCCGAGATGAAATTCATCTGCAAGTTTCGCCGGATAGACTTTCAAATGCTTTGCACGTCCCCACCTTGAAAGAAACAATTATGATCTGTGTAGAGTCCAGTTTGGAAGCGGGTACATATTCAGTGGTGAATTGTCCACAATGGACTTGGCGAAATGTGTTCGACTATTATAGGGGACCTACAGTAGTGGTTTTTCACGGAGACCCCAAGAAACAGGTGCATATCACCAAGAAGATATCTCAAGCCATATATAGATTCGTGAATGTCCAGAAACGAAATCGAGACTTGTTCAACTTAAACGCAAATGTGGAACGCCGATTTCTTTCTCTCAGACTCTATTTGCCAACTGGACTCGAACAATACCTCCTACACAAATACCTTGCCTCCAAAGCGTCCTCTGAAGTGGAAGAACTTGTAGGGGCGAGCGCGCCAATATATTTCAGCGAGTTTGGGTACAGACCAATTCCAGGTCCTTTCATCCCGGGGCTGAGTAAGACCAAGATTCTATTGAATGATGATGCGGAGACTGTTTTTGACAGCGTTTCTGCGCTACCGGTTCTGGATTCTATCTCGTAGGTCGATCAAGCGACCCAGCGCAATTTGCGTTCACAGGACTTGGGTTCGACCTTATATCGAGCGACATAGCTGAAATCTAGGACGCATCTGAATTGTCGGTCTTCATTCGTAATCTTCCCACATCCCTAAGCGGAACCTTCTGTAAGTTTGAAGAACGTAGAATCAAGAGCCGGCTCCGGACTACAAAAACTATAGAAGAGTTAGTGGATTTTGTATTCTCGTTCAAGTTTATTCAGCCTCTGCCGATTAGGATGCCGTTCAAATTCCTTTCAATTGTGCCCGAACAAATTAGAGGTGAACTTATCCAGCTCCTGAAAACTGTACATGAACTGCGACCTAAGTTCGTTATGGAGGTGGGCACGCTTAGGGGCGGAACTCTCTTGCTTTTCTGTACTGTCGCCGATTCAGATGCTTCGATAATAAGCATTGATTTTCCTGGAAAGAAAATTGGGGAAGCCTACGCCTACCCTCCGTGGAAAACACGTCTCTATAAATCGTTCGCTGGAGGAAGCCAAAGCGTCCATCCAGTTATTGCTGATTCTCACGATCACAGGACTTTTGGAAAGGTTGAGGAGTTGTTAGGTGGAAACGAGCTAGACTTTCTCTTCATTGACGGAGATCATTCGTATAACGGGGTGAAGAAAGATTTCAAAATGTATTCTCCCTTGGTCAGGAAGGGGGGGCTAATTGCCTTTCATGATATAGTTCCCGGTTCCTCGAGAACGAGTGTGCGCTATGGTGGAGAAGTGCCGTCGTTTTGGAAAGAGATTAGTCAAGAATTCAAGCATACGGAGATCGTGGAGTCGTGGGAACAAGGCCGCTGTGGTATAGGCATTATCTATATGTAATCGCGGGGTACCTCAGCACCACATACTCAGCTTCGGGATCGCAAGGGGACTAAGTGTGTCAGTTTCTTTATATGTCGATAATGGTCTTTGACCCTTCATATGTGAGCCGGTAGTTCATCCGAAGCAGTCCGTGCGCTTCCAAGATTTCCGTTAATTTAGCCCTATTTGAACTACAATGAAACATGAAGAAGCCGCCACCCCCTGCTCCCATGATCTTGCCACCCGTTGCCCCGTTCTTCAAGGCCAGCTCATAGATTGCATCAAATTCTGGAGTCGAGGCGGTGGGAGCCATTTTCTTCTTCGTGTCCCAGTGTTCACGTAGCAATCTCCCAAACTCTAAGAGATTCCCGTCCTCCAGAGCATTCCTGCTGTCGACTCCAATCTGCTTAAGCCTATGTAGTCCATTGATCGTATTCTTCTCTCCGCTTATGGCTGCCTTATTTTGAGATTCGAGAACCAAACGTGCTTCACGCGTCACGCCAGTATAGAAGAGAAGTATTTCACTCTCGAAATCGGAAACGGCTGATCGTGAGATGCGTACAGGTGATACATTCACTCTTCCGTCCATGTTAATTGCATAGCTGTTTATCCCTCCAAACGCGGAAGAGTATTCGTCCTGCTTTCCCGAAGGCTCGCGCAACAAGTCTATCGCAATATGACACGCTTCCTCTGCAAGTACGCTCGGAGGAACATGCTCTCCCTTTAGACTATGAAGAACATTCAATAGAGCAACGCTAAACGCTCCTGAGCTTCCAAGACCGGTCCGCGCTGGAAGGTCTGCAATCGATATCAATTCAAGATGATCAAAGGGTCCCAGCAGCTGCATCGCCTCTCGCACGATGGGATGCTGCAGGTCCACAGACTTGTCCACGATCTCTGTCTTGGAGTAGCTAACACGAATTCCTGACTCGAATCTTTCGTGCGCTATGATGTAGACATATTTGTTGATCGCAGCTGAAACGACGAATCCACCATATATAGAATAATACGAGGGGATATCGGTTCCGCCGCCGCCTAAAGTAATTCGCAGAGGTGCTCTCATAGCTAACATAGCTAAAGCCTTCTATTTTTTTGACCCCTCAAGCTGCATGGTTTCGATCGTGACAATCTCGACGTCGATTACTCCTAACGAGGTGAGGTAGGCGGGTACTCTTCTGGCCAGCGTCTCTGCATCTTTATCGTCACAGCTAATTGATACAGTAATGCGTTTCAAATTAAGTCGTCTACTATCATACTGAGCACAGATAATAAAATATCACAAAGATTGCTTGCAAGCTTCATTGGAAGGAGTCACGGAGATAATTGAATTCTGGGTCGGCATAGCCGCATATCAGGAGTTGCCAATTCTTCTCTTTAACGTCTCGCATAAGAGGTGATGAACTATGACGTGCAACGCCTCCACTTGAAAAGTGTCATTTGAGGGGGTATTTATCCAAACATCGACGACATTCTTCATTATGCCTCCGTCGAATCCTGTTATTCCAATAGTTCTTGCGCCTCGGGATTTGGCGAAGGATATGGCTTTGACCAAATTCTGCGACCATAGGTCAGCCTTGTCTCTGCCACTTCCACCATGCACGCTTAACGCAATCAGAACATCGTCTTTCTCCAGCCACACTTTCAGTTGTTCTGTGTAGATGTTCTCGAAGCCATTATCATTCGTGAGTGCACTGACAAGGGGAACGTTATCGACAAGCGCCATCGATCGAATTCCCGGTTCCGCAACATTCTTAGTCAGATCACACGCAAGGTGTGTTGCCGTTGATGCTGAACCACCATTGCCAATGATGAAAACGGTGCTTCGCGTTTGCCAGGCATTTATGAGCAGGTCAACTGCGGATTCCACTGCTTCTCTCGAGATTTTGTCGCATGTGGTTTTCACGCCTTCAAGAAAGGAGTCAATACTTGCTCGACCCTCTATTTTTGATGACATTTTTGCCTTGCCTGCTTCTTTGGCTGTTTATCAGTAATGGTGTTCACAATCGTTATATGTTCTGCGATCTGGAATCGTTATGCATGGAGATCTTTCTAGACACTGCGAGCATTCAAGAGGTAAAGAAGATTCTGCCATGGGGAATCTTGAGTGGCCTAACCACAAATCAAAAAATATTCCTGCAAGAAGGTGGGGTTGACTTTAAGCAACGAGCGCTTGAGTTAATATCTCTAGTACAAGCCCCGGTGAGTCTAGAATTAACAACCAATACCCTAGGCGACATGGTTCGAGAAGCCCGTGAGTATTACAGTTGGGATCCAAGACATGTGGTCGTTAAGGTTGCGATGAAGCGTGATGGGTCAGGACTTGAAGCCATTCATAAGCTGTCCTCTGAAGGAATACCAATCAATGCGACAGTGATGGTAACCCCGCTACAGGCCATCCTAGCCGCGAAAGCAGGTGCGAATTATGTTAGCCTCTTCTTTAATAGGATTCGAGACGCAGGAGAAGATCCAGTTCTTGCAATAAAGCAAACTCGAACATTATTAGATGCAGACGGCCTCAAAGCAAAGATAATCGCAGGCAGCATTCGTCAACCGAAAGACGTACTTGAGGCAGCAATTGCTGGAGCGCACGTTCTAACGATTCCCTACAAGATCATGGCGCAGTTACCGTTCCATTCCAAATCTGAGGAGACAATCCACGAATTCGATAAGGCTTGGCAAGATTTTCTGGCTCTTACAAAGAGCCCTAAATTGGCTCAAGCCACGTAACAAGACGAAGTTGACTTACAGGTCGATCTGACCGGATCCGACCAATTCGCTAAAGTCACGTAGGCCTTCAGGTGATCCGATATCGTAGATTCTTTGCTTTACCTCTAATGCACTCATTTGGTTGTTGTAGATAATCTTGCGGTAGAGTTCCTCCAAGTCGATAGGATAATCGCAGGTTATCATCCCAAGAGCCTGCTTATTCATCAATGTGACGCCGAATTCTATGCATTCCATTCCCAGGACAGTTTGCTTCTTTGAGTAGAAAGTCACCAGTCCATTTTGGACCACTGTGTTGCTTCTGCCATATTTGTTCGCGTTCTTTAGAACCACCATCATGGCGATCTTCCCCGTTGATAGAAAACGATTCCAGGCAGCATGATAGTCGATAATCGGATAAGCATCTCCATAGGTGATAAAGAAGTAGTCAGCGAGCATGGCCTCTGCTTTTTTGAGGCTTCCTGCGGTTCCAAGAAGCATGTCACCATCGTCACTGTACCTGATCTTCACTCCTAACGATCCCCCATCGCCAAAGTAGCTTCGGATTATCTCGCCCTTGTATCCGACGCAAATTATCAAGTCAACTACTCCAGCACGTTCCAAGAGCTTAATTTCATACTCAAGGAACGGCTTGCCCGCTATCGGAATCATTGACTTGGGAAGGTTAGTTGTAAGTGGGCGGAGACGAGTCCCCTCGCCTCCTGCCAGAATTACGGCTTGCATCTAGTCTCCCACCTCTCTCTCCGATTGATGTAAGCTGACAAATCTCTCAACGATTCCCACGGCCTCTTTCAAAGTCTTCGCCAAGTAGTCCGGTCTTGCATCTTGCTCGCTGAGTATTTTCAGTAAAAGATCATTAGCTGATGCAACTAAAATCGTTAAACAACCGGCGGCATGTCCAGCTTTAACGTCCACTGATCCATCGCCCAGCATGAAGGAGTTGGCTAAGGAAACATTATGCTCTTTTGCGGCTTTGAGGATTAAGCCGGATTTAGGTTTTCTGCAGTCGCACTCTCCAGTATACTCCTTTCGAGTTCCGCTTGGGTGGTGAAAACAGTAGTATTCACCGTCTAATGTGGCACTGCTTCTTCGAAGTAAGTCGCGAATCTTTCTACTAATCGCATTAAATGTGGTTTCATCGAAATGCCCCTTTGCGATTCCTGGCTGATTCGAAATCACAATAACCTTGAATCCCATGTCATGGAAACGGTTGATCGCTTGGGCGACAAAAGGTGTCAACCGCACCTGTCCAGGGATAAACGGACTATCGACAATTCCCTGCTCTGGGAAGTAGACTAGTTCATTGATGATCCCATCGCGGTCCAAGAATACTGCCTTACTCGTCAACTTCATACTCCACAATCCAATCTTCGGTCGAATTAAGGAAATCCCGCCTTTCGACCCATCGCGGAAGCCTCCTACGTCTATAAGACCGCAATTTAGTAGGTTAATTCTCTAATAATCGTTTTCACGATTCGGCTATGCTTCGAAGTTTTGATGACCCATACTGATAATGAGCGTGTTTTTTGCTAAAACTGTTGATTTTTGGAAACATCCGTGGGGGCACTTTAGAAGTATCAATAAGAAGAACCCTTTCTTGAACGAATGCACTCCACATGATGTTACTAGCGCATTTTCATGTAACTTCTAACGTGCAACTATTTGCACGAATATTGGATTATTAGTGACAGTTGAATTCATTCTATGCCCTAGAAGACCTACTGTCAACTGTTGGGAGGGGATCGATTGAGTCATGGGAGATCGAAGGGTTCACAATTCGAGAAGAATGACATCAATGAACAAGTGCTGAGATACATTACAGAGAAGGGATCCGTGAGCGTATCTGAACTGTATGAAGCCCTTAGCGAGAAGGACTCCTCTCTCACAAAGGCCAAACTCGTGGATACTGTTACAAGATTGACTAAGCAAGGCAGTGCGAATTTAGAGGATATTCCTCTAGCCATAGGTTCCTTCGTTGACTATTTGCGGCTCTGGGAGAGGAATTTGTGGCTCTATGGATCGTTGGCGTTGTCGCTCCTAACAGTGTTAATTATCTACGTGGTACCCTCCGAATTTCCTTTCGTAATTATCAGGTGGCTTTTGGGCTCGGTCTTCGTCCTCTTCATTCCAGGATATGTTACGGTTGAAGCACTATTCACTGAAGAAGCCCGGTTAGATTCGATTGAACGCTTTGCATTAAGCATCGGATTAAGTTTGGCTTTAGTCCCATTAGTGGGTTTACTGCTAAACTACTCCCCATGGGGAATTAGACTGGCCACCATCGTCATTTCACTCACTATCTTCACGGTTGGATTGGCTCTGATCGCTGTCACTAGGCGTTACCAGGCTAGTACCTTCAAGAAAGAGACCTAAAACAATCCAATCAATCGTTGCGCTGCGCGGCACATAATCACCTCACAGACGTCAAGAGGTTAACCCTCCCTAGGATTCGATCGGTTCCGACACATTCGAAATAGTATTTGCCGATAACTGGCCTTGCACTGTCCGCGCTATTGGAATTAGTTTATCTAATCCTCGACCCATCTGAACCTAATGAGCTGGGCCCTTGCGAGTCGCAATACTGACGAGCGAGTATCCTCCCTCTCACATCGGAGGGATAGGGCCCTTCTGCAAAGACTTAGCTGAGGCTCTAGGACAACGCGGCATTGAGGTGTTGGTTATAGCGGGTCGACCAGAAAAACTCCCCATGAGGGTTCGTGCCGAGGACGAGAACAATGTCGAGATACTGTGGGTATCTAGAGGTATGTTTGCTCCAAAGCATTTCTGGTTCCAAATCAGGAACAACAGTCTAATCCAACGTGAAATCGCGAACTGTGATATAGTTCATGGACAAGATTTCGCTGCCTATCCTGCCCTAGGAATCTGCAAGAAAAATGATCTTGGAATTCCGTGGCTCGTCACATTTCACACGAATCCCATTGCTGAATTGCGATGGTCCATTCAATCTAACATGGGGAGGGGTTTCTCGCTTGTGGACTTCATAACGTACACAGCCGGATTCCCAGTCTGGGATCTTGCTGTCAGGAGTCATGCAAGGAACGCATCCGCGTTGGTCTGTAACTCCAACAGCCTTCGCGCGGAACTTGTTGAGACGTATCGAATTCATCGAGACATGAAGATAATACACACCTGCGTAAACACAAGAAAGTTGAGAACGTCACTAAGCAGGAATCACGTCAACTCAACCAGTAGACCACGGTTGTCCTACGCTGGAAGGTTATACTACCGAAAAGGACCGATGCAGCTCCTTCGTGTTGCACGTCATCTGAGGGAGGAGCTGGGTGTCACTAACTTCGACCTGCGAATTTTCGGAGAGGGGCCATTAGAGGGGGTGATGAGGTCGTATATCTCACGTTACGGTTTACAGGAAAACGTGCAACTGTGCGGTCGGGTCCCGCTTGAGGCTTTGTTGGGCGAGTTGGCGTCGAGTGACGTATTCTGTCTTCCCAGCCTCTATGAAACATGCTGCGTTGTGCTAATTGAGGCCATGGCCCTAGGTAAGCCCGTTGTTGCGTTTAATTTTCCCTTCAATCGTGAGATCATGGGAGAAGAACTCATCGCATTATTCGCATCTGACATGCTAGACTTCGCACGAAAAGTCGCCTACCTCTTGAAACATGATGATGAACGTCGCAAATTCGGGGCAGTCTTGTATGATCGTGCTTTGAACTTTGATTCGTCAAATATCGCTGCAGATTATCAAACTGCGTATGAAAACTTGGTTCGCTGACCGCCTCCAGCAACCGTGAGCAGGCGGGGCTTTCCTTACACTGCGATTTTCAATTCTGACTAAGACGTGCGTTTAGAAAATTCGAGCGGTCACTTCGAACCCTTATCTTTCAGCGCGGCAATCACTAGATCCAAGCCGGATGAAATGTCATATTTAGGTTCCCAATTCAGGGCGCGTCTGAATTTCGAGCTATCGGCAACAATCTTCCTTACCTCGCCAGGCCGGATAGGTCTGCAGCCCCACACCAACTTACCGTGCCAACCGGTCTTTGATGCGACTAGATCGGCGAGTTCAGCAATTGAAGTAGCAGCCCCTGTCGATATGTTGAAAACCTCGCCGTTCACCGTTGGGTCGTCTGCTCTTTCAATTACCTTCACGTATGCGTTCATCAAGTCATCAACATATAGAAAATCGCGCACTGGTTTGGGATCTCCCAGTTTCACGACGTCTGACGTGAGCATCTGGGAGGCGATGGCTTCAGTTACAAAGAATGTGTCTCTTGTTCGTCCGTAACAGTTTGTTTGACGGAAAAGGACGGCAGGGAACGAGTAGGATCTAGCCAGAAAGGCCAGATACTTCTCTGCACCAACCTTCGCAACCGCATATGGCGCGTCTGGCATTAGCTCACATTCTTCTTTCAAAGGGTACTTGTTTTCAGGTTGGTTTCCGTACTCTTCAACACTCCCAGCAAAAATGAATTTGCGTAACTCTGGACATTTTTCCCTTGCAGCTAGCGCCATGTTTACGGTTCCATCAAAGTTCACGTGCAGATATTCGAAGGGTCGTTCGAAACTTTCGCCAACCCTTGTCTTGGCTGCAAGATGACAGATTATGTCCGGTCGGAATGATCCCAACGCGGAACCAATGGCGTATGGGTCGTTTACGTCTCCAAAGTAGAAGGCGATCGGCAGTTCGTCTAGAATGTGTGTTTCTCGCCTGTAATCTCTTCTAAGCAGACCCGCAACATCATGCCCCATTTTTGATAGCTCAGATGCCAATATGTAACCTAGAAACCCAGTTACTCCGGTGACGAAAATTTTCATTTTGCCTCGATCCGGACGTGAAACAGCAGACTAAATTATTAAAACATTGCAATTTCATGAGTCTTTGACACCGAGACTCCAAAGGCGTGGGGTTGACAATCTGGAGGGAGCATTTTCTCCCCTAAAGAATGTCTATTGTCATGCACACTGATGTGCCCGCATGCTAACCTTTCTTAACTTAATACCGTCTTGTTGATGGTAACCTCTCGAGTTTCTGCGTTTCTGTTCCAAACAGTAAAGTGAATCCGCCGATGACGAGCGTTAGCTGAGTCTTGAGGAACGCTTGTAGGGCGGAGGATGCGATGATTGCCAATAGGCCGAACCCGATTACTGAACCCAGAAGATAATTGGACGGCTGCAGCACAAATGCGATAATCAATCCAATGCTCACCAGCGCCAGGAGATACGGTAGAACCACTAGCATGAGAAAATGTGCAGGCATGATAAGGATTCCGAACAACCCGTATTTCCTGTTCAGTATCATCTCTTTGAATATCATCATGTTCTGGACCAGTAACACGGCTCTCCTTGTTGTTTGTTTGAACGAATCCCTAATGGTTCTTGGCGGGAGCTCCGTGTAAACAGCTCTTGGTTCATACACAGTCCGTTGCTGATTCATCCTAGCTTGGAAGGAGATACAGCAGTCCATGTTTCCCTTATTAGAAAACTCGGGCTTCTCCACGAGGCATGCAATGATTTCTCTCCTTGCCGCGGATATCTCGCCTTTGATATCGAAGGGGGAATCAATTTTGGTCTCAGCTTCTCTAACGAAGTCGTAGAGGCTCCTGTAGGCCGTCTCTAGTTTTGGAGAGTAACCATCCTGAACTTTCAGTCTTTGTTTGCCGGTTACTGCTCCAATCATTGGATCTGAAAGACGGGCAACCATAATGTTCAGAGCTTCTGGGTCATACTCTGTCTCAGCTCCCGTCAAACATATTAGCTCACCATTGCTTGCGGCAAAGCCTTCGATAACAGCGTTGTTGTAACCATTTCTCTCTGCTTGCCGGATGACTTTGATGATGAAATCGGTTTCTTTCGCGGATCTTTCAAGCAGGTCGACGGTTCCATCATTTGAAGCTCCGTCAACAAAAATCGCTTCAAACTTGTGCTTAGGATAATGCAGGGCACACAGGTTCTGAATCTTCCTCTGAATCACCTCAGCCTCATTATAGGTGGGTATTATGATGGAAACTCTGGGGGAGTATGCTGTAGTCGGAATCGTCGGCTTGGTGTGCGTGATCCTTGCTACTAGCAAGCAGATGGTCAGGTAGAGAAGATAGAATCCGATGAATATTGCCAGACCGCTAAAGACAAGAGTCTCTAGTATCTGCGTAATGGCAGTCAGCTTTCTCAGCCCAGTCACATGAAGCAGATAATCCTTAGTTAAGGCATTTGTAACATGTTGGCAATGATTTTGACAATTTGCAGGACCTAAAATGTAGGGTTTGCGGAATGTGGACGTCGATGACCGGACAAGGCTATAGACAAGGTGTAACCCGCAGTCTGCAGGAGACCTTGTTCTTTAAGAGAATGAAACTGCGGATATCGATTTACACGCTGGAAAATAGGAGATCATTTCATTGCTTTGAACACAATAATCTCTCGTCAGTTAAAGTATCTGGCCAGAAGCAATTGAAATGAACATATCCAGAAAGCTAACTGCAATGAGAAACGCCATCGATGAAAGTTCTATTCGCTACTTGGGACCGACAGGAAGCCGCGTGAAGGTCGGCATATTTGTGCCTTCCATACTGTCGAGGGCCGATGGAACTACGGTTAGGGCTAGAACTGTCTTGTCATGTCTTGATGGGCATTTCCAGCTCTCCTTTGTGGGGATGGGAGTGAGTTCAACTACTCTTGGTGAACCTGTGCGGTTAATGGTGAAGGTTCCTGAAAGAGAGGTGGAATTGTTTCAACAGCTCATACGGCTTCCCTTCTGGTTGATCGGCGTAGCCCGAATACTGATAACGCACAAGTTCGACATAGTCTACGTTTGTAATGACTGGTTCGGACTGGGTGTATATCTGGTATTTCAGAAGTTATTCAAGCAGAAAGTGATCTTTGAAGTCCATGGCATTCTCTCGGAGGAGAACAAGACTTGGGGGAAGCCTGGTTTTGTTGTGTGGTTTCTGCGTTGCTGGGAAGCGATTATGTTGAAGAGGTGCGACCTGGTTCTTGCGCTTTCCGGGCACATATCCCGATTCTGTGAGAGATATACACGAAGGGTTGACTTGGTCCCGGTGTTCATTGATACGAATTTCTTTAGACGCAACGAGGACGTTAGAGAGGCCCTAAGAGAGAGATATGCCTGGCAAGACAAGCGCGTGGTGGGGCTAATTGGTCCATTTGACAACATATGGAATGAAGTCGCACTCCAATTCCTCGAAAAGAACATGGAGGAATTCGATGAAAGAATCGTATTTGCAATCATTGGAAGAGTCGAGCACTCAAGGTACAAGAGTCTGGAGAGATGCTTCTGCGCTGAATCTGTCCAACTGCAACAGGACCCGAATTTTCTATCCTCCCTGGATGCGGTTCTTGTACCCCGCAAACTTCCAACGTCTGGACCTCTTACGAAGATAATCGAATCGATGTCTTTTTCTCTGCCCGTCTTCACAACCCCAGAGGGTGTGCTTGGAATGGATTACGTAGAGCACGGACGAGACATTATTGTAGCGAAGGAAAGGGAGATGGCACGAGCTATGAATATCATGATATTTGATGACGGCCTTATGAGATCCATTGGTGAGAACGCCAGACAGACCGTGGAGAAGCACTATAGCTACGGAGCGAATGCGGATAGGCTAGTACGGATCTTGGGATCATTTTCATCATGTTAAAGGGTTGAAGTGGCAATACCGTTTGGGCTATCTCTATTTTTCGATGACGAAATCCCATAGACGTCATGTCAGGTTTGCACAACCACGTAGTCGATGTCGATGCTATGCGTGCGTCCACATGAGGTATGAGATAACTCATGGCCAAGAAGAAGAGTGATCTCGAATGAGGGTAACAGGACTTCCCAGGCTGCTTGTTATTTCCGTATTTGCGCAAATTGCGATCTGGATAACAGTGCTTCTGAACATCTTGGTCCTGAGGCAGGTTATCGGATTCGTTTACCTAACGTTCCTTCCCGGCTTTAGTCTTCTCAGTATGCTTCGATATCGGGAGATGTCTCTTTCAGAGATTATTCTCTTCTCTTCAGGTCTGAGTCTCGCTTTCTTGATGTTCGTGGGGCTGGTATTAAACGGGGTGCTGCCGTTTTTCGGATTGGATGAACCATTGTCGACTCTTGCTCTACTAGCAACGATAAGCATCGCTACGTTTGGTTTGTCTTGCGCTGCAACGATCATAAGGAAGCCGGGGCGTCTCTTTGTTCTTTCGACTAGTCATGGAATGATTACAAATCCGTTGACTCCGTTGTTGGTGTCTCTCCCGGTGCTGAGCATTCTCGCCACGCTGGTCATGAAGGACACGAACAACAATGTTCCTCTGCTTCTGGTGCTTACTTTTGTCGCGGCCTTGATTGCGATGAGTGCTCTGGGCTGCATTCCTGCTCCGTTGTATCCATTGGTAATTGTGTCCATTGCGATTGCGCTTCTATTCCAAACAACTCTAATCTCAAATTACATCTCGGGGTTCGATATCCACTTGGAGTACCAGCTCGCGGAGATCAGCCTAATGAGCTCTCGTTGGGACCTGTCTGCGGTACTTTCAGCATCAGGACCGGCCTTATCAGGATATGCGCTCCAATACGGTGACTTTGATTCGATGCTCAGCATAACAATCCTTCCAGTAGTATATGCTCGGATCTTAGGTACAGACATTCTTCCCATTTTCACGGTCATATACCCCTTACTTTTCTCACTTGTGCCAGTCGCCTTGTACAAGATATACAATGGTGTCTTTGATCAGCGAGTAGCATTCCTCAGTGTTCTATTCTTCATGTCTTTCAACACGTTCTATGTTGGGATGGCTTACCTAGCCAGGCAGATGATAGCTGAACTCTTCTTTGTTTTGCTATTCATATTAGCATTTGAAAGGACCGCAAACAAGGGCAAATTGGTGATGATATTTGCGTTGAGTGCTGCGCTCATCGTCTCTCACTATTCGCTTTCATACATTTACGTGGCTTACGTGGTCGCAATTGCATTCTTTTCATTGCGAACGCGGAAGATGACGGAACTCAACATTACCTATCTCGGCCTGCTTCTCGTCATGGTCTTCGGCTGGTACTTTGGTGCGTCCGGGAGTGCGGTGGTGTCGCTGTCACAGACTGTTAGTATGGTTGGCGGCCACATCGCAACGGATATGTTTAGTTTTGGTGCGAGAGATCCATATGTGTCGCGGATCCTCATTCTAGGTCCGGTGTCTTTACAGCAGCGAATTAGTAGGATTACTTTTATCGCGACAGTCGTCTGTGTCGTAGTAGGCTACGTTAAGACAGTCTTCATCCGCAAGAACATGGGTTTCTCGACCGCTTATTTTGTCGTATCCTCCATCAGTATCGCTCTAATTTCATTGAGTGTTCTCTTGCCGTATCTTGGTCAAGCGTTGAATCTAGATAGATTTTACGAGATAAGCCTGTTATTCGCGGCACCCTTTCCCATCTTGGGGGCTGAGGTGCTTCTGGCGCGCGCATCAACGATGGTGCATTCCCTATTTGCGCCCGGTTGGCTCAGACGTCGGCATGCACGCGTTTCTATTCGCGCAATTCTGCTAGCTTCCCTACTGGTGCTTTATTTCTTGTCTCAGGTGGGATACTTGTATGAGGTCACTGGTGCTGCCCCGATATCAGTTTCTCTGACGGCGGACAAGAACAGGTTCATACCGGGAGATATTGCGGCCTATGGTGCGGTGCCGTTGGAGCAGGATGTCTTTGGTGCTCGATGGCTCTCAAGATACATGGTTAGTTGGCATGGGGTGAGTGTGTTTAGTGATGAGACGTCGATGAAACTAGTGCTAACAAGTCAGGGAATGCTGAATTGGGGGCATATGGCCGTTTTTTATCCGAGCAGCATATTCCCGCCTGGAACGTACGTTTTTCTAAGTCGCCTTAATGTGGTGAACGGAGTAATCGTACGTTCGAACCATCTAGATAACGTCACGGAATTGTCCGGCTTTCGATACTCTGCGGACAAGATATACTCAAACGGCGGCACTGAAGTAGGTTACTGCTATCAGCAACCATATTGCACGGAGAACGCTACTTCAACCCCTGATCTCCGACCGTCTGGTGGTGTTTCCGCCACCCCGGGTCCAGAAGTACGCTTCCAAATTGTTGGCTCTGACAGTCGTGTCCAGCGCTGCCCTTGGGCCCAAATTTGTTTAAGCTTCATTCAGGAGTCGGTTCCTTGGGGCGCGTAAGGGTCTTCTGGTGTGCTCAGGGATTATTGGATTATCGATTCAGATTTGCGTTGCTGATGCACAAGGAGTTTGAAGTAGAACTCTTCATTGGGATCCCCGATCAGTATCCCAATTACCATTCAGAGATCCCTGTCGAGCTCAACCACACTTACGGAAAGGCGAGGATCTGGTTCCGGGGCATAAATCTGGAACTTCTAACGTATTATGACCTTCAAACATTACTGCGCGCCGTAGTCCAATCAGACGTTTTCCTGAGTTCATACGTTTGGAACTCTTATACGCTCGTCGGATTGCTCCTAAGCAAGCTGTTGAAGAAGAAAGTCATCCTGCATGAGGAAATCAACGTGGCTTCGCCTCAACTCAGATTCAGGTTGCAATATACGATTATGCGAATCCTGTGGAGGTATGCTGACGCTTTCCTCGTCATGGCAGAGGCCCAGAAAACGTTCCTTATGGATTGCGGCGTTGATCCAGAGAAGATCTTCGTCTCCAACGAGTATCCGGGTTATGTCTATTCCCAGGTGGAACCGCATGAGATTAAGATACCATTTGCACGAGAAGTCAGAGTCGTGCTTTACATAGGGCGCTTGATTGAGTTCAAGGGCGTTGACTACCTGATTAGAGCGTTTAGTGCCATCGAGAAGAGAAGCAAGAACGTGGCCTTACTCATAGTCGGTAATGGACCACTGCGCGAGCGCCTGATGAACCTCTCCAAGGACCTTGCAATCAAGAACATTCATTTCGCTGGATATGTTCCTGGCGGCGCTGCCGTGAAGTCTTTTCTTCTAAAGAGAAGCTGCATGGTGATTGTTCCTTCGATTGTCACAAAGAACAACATTCATGAAGCAGGACCACTCGTCGTGCTTGAAGCTCTCTCAGCTGGTCGACCAGTCGTCTGTACAAATGCGTGCCCACATAAGTGCTTCATACAGGATGGTCTTAATGGATGGGTCGTCCCTCAGAAGAATGTGAACGCGTTGATCGAGAGCATTTGCTATCTGTTAGATGACAAACAGATATCTCAGCAACAAGTCCTTGCGTCTTTCTACAAGATCAAGACGCACGACGATCAATTCGAGCAATGCAGGAAGGCAATTCACTATGTGCTGCAAGACAGAGTGAAAGCGGTGTGGCGCCGTCGCTGCCTCTGACACGTAAATTTGAGATATAATCTTCAATCTACCATCATGCTCTGGAACTTGATTCGAGGATGCTAACGGAAGTAGGCGGAATGGAAATCCATATTGCGCTGAACAAATCAGAATCAGTTCACGATCGCCTAAAGGACTAGTGAAACTCTTGACCATATCAACTGCGGTGGTACTGGCTGGCGGAAGAGGGCTACGTTTAGCTCCGTTGACGGACAACCTTCCAAAGGCACTAGTCAGGATTCGATCCAAGCCTCTGCTTGAGTGGGTTATCCGCTGGCTGCAAAGTAATGGAGTAAGAAACGTAGTTGTCGGTGTCGCCTATGAGAAGGAGAAGATCATGAATTATTTCGGCGACGGAAGTCGGCTTGGTGTTCGAATCGAGTACAGCCTTCACACTGTCGAGGGGGGAACCGCGGAAGGATTTCAGAGGGCCATTGAGCGCCACGTGAGCGATCGGATTTTCCTTGCTATGAACGGGGATGAGCTTACGAACCTCAACGTGGGGAAGTTATCTGAACTCCACGCGAGTTCTGGGGCCCTCGCCACAATTGCGGTGGCGCCGTTCAGGAGTCCGTTCGGTTTAGTAAAGCTCGATTCTAATGATCGCGTGGTGGGTTTTGAGGAAAAAGTCACGATTCCTAGCGCCTATGTTAGCATTGGCGTGTACGCGTTTCGAAGAGAAATCCTCGACCATATACCGGATCATGGTGACATAGAGAGGACGACGTTTCCGTCTCTATCTGGGATGAACAGGCTGCAAGCCTACAGGCACGACGGTTTCTGGGCGACGGTAAACAACTTGAAAGAACTTCAAGAAGCTGAGGCAAACATTGAAAGGATCCTCGATTAGGCAAGTATGCCTAGTAATAGGTCAGACACCTCTTAAGGACGGTTGATTCCTCCAATAGGCGACCGCGTCTCTGATTCCGTCTTCGAGGCCGATGGTAGTTCTCCAGCCTAGCTCCTTCGTAATCTTGCTTGGATCAAGCACTATGTAGGGTTGCTCTCCGGGTATCGGTCGTATCGGGTAGCCCAGCGGATAGGAGCCGAATGTGATCTTTCCCTCATCATAGCCTGCGACCTTAGCAATCAATAAGGCTAGATCTTTGTTAGAGATCCCTCTGCCTGATCCTGCGTTGAAGACTTCTCCGGGGGCGGTTTCCTTCTCTGCGGCGAGTACGTATGCGTTCACGTGGTCATCAACGTGCATGTAATCTCGAATAGAATCAGGGGCGCCAACGTATGCTCGCGCACCCTTGAGCATCGTGGTGACAAGGTATTCGACGATGAATCCAGTCTCGAATTTTCTGCCATAGCTGTTCGTGGGTCTCAGGAGTGTGCAGTTCAGTGAATATGCCGAGGACGCCATTCTCAGGTACATGTCCATTGCTGCCTTCGATACTGCGTACGGTGAAGTCGGATTCAATGGGAGAGTTTCCTTGAAAGGTTTCTTCTCTTGAATTCCATAGACTTCGGCGGTGGAGGCGGCGATCAGCTTACGGGTCTTCGGCGTCCGGCATCTCTAGAAGTGAGTGAACTAAGTTGATCGTCCCAATCAGGTTCGTTTCTTGGTACTGGAAAGGATGCTCGAACGAGTAGCGTACTGGAGATAACGCGCCGAGGTGGAAGACGATCTGTGGGTCAGCCGCCCTGACGGTGTTTGCGACCGAGGCATAGCTAGTTAGGTCGCAAGTCAGGAGAGTGATATCCTCAAGCAGATGTCGAATCGGTCGTAGATCTCGACTGGCGCAGGGTCGCTCCAGACCTGCCACAGTGTATCCTTTCTGAAGAAGCTTTTCCGCAAGGTGGCTGCCTATGAAGCCCGTGACTCCAGTCAGAAGAACCTTGGTCATCTTGAAACCTTCGATGCAGTGGCGTTATTCTTTTAACCATCCTTAACATTTTCGCAAAGAGCGTCAAAGCGAGTATCTAAGCCTCTGAGAGAGAAACCTTTAGCTCTGCGGATCAATGCAGGCTCGATTCCAGTTGGGCAGCTAGTGTTGCACGTTTCATTCATGAGGGGGGTGGTAGTAGTGTGGGGGCATTGGTCATGTTGAACCATAATTGCAGCCAGGCTGTCTGGATTGCACCGTTGGTGTGCACCCATACCCGAATGCGTCGGTTTCAGTCTGCCACGTCCAAAGCTCAAACGTAAACCTGAAGTTGTATCCGTTCATAGCCGTCCAGTCTGATATCTGATATGTTTCATTGTCGATCTCCAGGCTAAGAATCCACGCGTATCCGTCGCTTAGCGTCGCGTTTGAGGGGGTTTTTTCTTTCACGAAATTCAACATCGGTAGTGGAGGCGGTATGGATGACTGCGACAGGTGTGCTGTCGGTCAAGAGTGCTCCCCATTATCGCTGCGATAATCAATAATGCTGGTGGAGTAGAAGTTACACTACTACTGAGTAACAAGCTCGATTCTTGAACTTGCGATCGCTCGGTTAGTGCATCTTTCACAAATTGGCCGTACTCTGTTGGAACGTATTGCGATTTGAGCATTGCTGGACTCCAGATGTTGCTCCAGCAGAATGCGGTCCAAGAAATATTCTTTCCAGCCATATATTCCAATAAGGGGTGGCCATATCCGGTTGCTGTGGCATTTAGGGTCAGGTCAGTACCTCCAGCATCAGTGCCGCCAGGAATAAATCCCCACTCTCCGGCGAAAAGAGGATAGACACTTGTTAAATAACCAAAATAACGATCCCATATCAGGGTCCCCATACCAATATCCGGTCTAGGGTATGGATGAACTTCGTAAACGATATTTTTTCCGTTGAGAGTTGCATTTTTCACTTCACGCAGGTCATAAGCCCAATCAACACCGGACACTAGGGTTAATGCCTTCGAGTTATGACTGTGAATAGTGTCAACCAGCTGCTGTGCGAAAGGTTCCCAATCATTCCAAGTAATAGAGAATGGTTCGTCAAAGATGCTGTAGATAACCCAAGAGTCATTCTTGTAGTGTTCAGCAGTCGCATTCCAAAAATCAGTCGCCAAACTCATACTCGGATTCATATAAGGAGCGTTAGTTTCGCCTGTGATGGGATTACCGTGAGCATGATAGCCCAAGAGAACATATACTCCATACTTGTCCGCCAAATCCACGATTGGGTCAATAACCGAGTGTAAGTAGTTTGAACAGTGACTATCCGGTTGCGACTGATTCTGCCATCCTTCAGGTAGAATGGGTAGTCTGATGACGTTCACACGCCAATTCTGAACCAATTCAACAATATCACTCTCATTGAAACGATGCCCCCCAAAAGTAATCGTGTAACATTGATCTTCAATCGCGACTCCCCTCAAGATTACTGGTAAGCCGTTCTCATCAACGATGCGATTGCCTTGCACATGTAGCCAAGGCAAATGATGAGGAGCGGTCTGTTCTATCACCAATGCTAGAGTCATTAGGATGAGCGAGAGAATTAAAGCAGCCATTGCAACCTTCTTGAATCTAGCAGTCATCGGTTCTCCCTTTGAGCAGACTTCATGACAGTTATTTCACTCACGCCAAGCATACCGCGACTAATATTTGTGACAGCTAACCAGCGATGAGAACTGTCTCGTTCATTCCCGGATATATGACGGTAGATGGACTGTTTCCTAGAGGCAGTCAGCTGGAATCGAATGCTTCGCTTTGACTATTGGACGAGTTTAGCACTGATGCCATTGGTGGGCTTAATGCTCTATTGCATTGCGTGGGAATTATTTACGCCGATTGTCACATCGTTGAGGGTGGGGGTGGTGGTGTGGTGTTAGTCATGTTGAACCATAATTGCAGCCAGGCTGTCTCGTTTGAACCGTTGGTGTGCCACCCGTAGCCGAACGCGTCGGTTTCAGTCTGCCACGTCCAAAGCTCAAACGTAAATCTGAAGTTGTATCCATTCACAGCTGTCCAGTCCAATATTTGATATGTTTCGTTATCGATCTCCAAACTAAGAATCCTCATGTTTCCATCGCTCAAGGTCGCGTTTGATATGCTCCAGGTGAAGGGTACTTCCCATGTTTCGTTGTCCTGTAGGAATCTGGAGAAATCAGTAAGCAGGGGTGCGGATGACGCTAGTGCATGCTGGTCGTCGGGCGGTATGATTGTCATGTTGCTGAGCTTGACGCGAATTGATATGAGCTGAACGGAGCCCATGTTGTTGGTGACCCCGAGATACCACGTGACGGGTTCGCCGATCCTAATATCCGAATCATTCTTCGGGTAGTATCCCGCGGCCATGCGATCCGTTCCGAGGGCGTAGAGCTGGAAGAACTGTTCGCTGGATCTTGGTGTGGTGGCCACGTACGCGATCATTTCGCAGATAATAAGTAGGGTGATGAAGACCGTGATAATCGTTCTCCTGTTCTGTGAAAGATTGAACTTCATTTGGGAGTTACCTTCATTTGAAAAGTGCGTTTGATTCGATACGCTCGATAGACGTTGACTGCAAGTATGAATGATAAGGTTCCCAGAATCGCCGTGATTACTCCCGATACGTACGCAATGATTACGTTGTAATATGACCTTTGAGCGTATGTAACTGCTAATTCTTCTGCTTGGCTATTGACTGTAGTCAGCGTCTGATCTACCTGGGAAAGGAGCGTCGCCCTCTCTTGCGATTGAGTTGAATTCAATTCAAGTGCATCCCGGTTAAGGTCCAGAGCCTTGTTAAGTAGCAGTACTAAGCCAGCAATTTCGCTCGGGGGTGCGCCGGCTGATTCCGCACGACGCACCGTCTCGATTGCTTGACCGAAGGTTGGCTGCAAACCCCCCGTATCCTGAGAGGTAACCAACGGTTGAAGGGCTACAAGAATCACCGCTAGGGTTATACAAATCGCGGGTATGCTGTGTTTCATTAGACGCTCGCTCTACTAACGGCGTGCATAACATATAGCAATAATGTTTGTAAATCTCGTGGTTGGTTCACTAGAGAAAATGACTAACGCCCTAACCATAATCCAAAACGGTTCAATTCATAAGACCAAACTTGAGTATCAATATTCACAGGTCGATTTGACAAGAGCCTCAGAGATCCATTTTACAGAAGATAAAGGGAAGGGTACCCGTCGATAGAGCAGTAATCTCTTTGTAACCCTGAGCCTGTCATGGTGACGGATTTGACATATTCGTTCGAAGCAGCATTCTTTCGCAAGGTGCTTGACCAAAACGACATACACCCTAAGCTCGTTATTGTCGTTGGCTGCGGTAGCTCGGCAGACGAAGCCTATTACGTTCAACGTGCAACTGACACCTTCGTAGTTGGTGTTGATTTTGAGCTTCGTCAGAAGCCTAGCAATTCTGGTAACTTGCTATTATTACGATGCGACGCCGAAAGTCTCCCCTTCCGCACCGCTACCTTCGATGCAATTTACTCCTATCACGTGATTGAACATGTCAAGAACCATCAGGCAATGCTCTCAGAGATGGAACGTGTGTTAGCCATAGGGGGTATCACATATGTTGGGACTCCGAATAAGTCACGGCTAATAGGATACGTATCAGGAAGAAACTCAACGCTCCGGAATTTTCTAATCTGGAATTTACATGATTGTTGGATGCATCTCACTTTGCGGTGGGCAAACGATAAAGGAGCCCATGCTGGTTTCAGTGATAACGAACTCAGGGACATGTTGACTCATAGGTTTTCGTGCGTTGAGAATGTTAGCTTAGGCTATTATGCAGCCAAATTTCCCAAGTTCCAGAAACTTTGGAGCATAATCTTCAAACTCCATCTTGAGCGACTAATCGCGCAATCAGTCTATTACATAGCGATGAAGCCCTAATGGTGTTACATGGAATATTTCGTCAGTGAAAACTTCGAACCGAAGGCGTAAGCATGACATTTTCGTATGAAATCAAAGGAAAATGCCTAGAGTAAACGGAGGGTTAACAGGCTGCAAGTCGACCAAGACACCGTTACACTGTCTAATATTATGTTGCAGCAACAAGATGCTCGAATGACGAATGTTGTGCCAATCGCTGGAAATAGAGAAATAGCACGTTATGGTTGACTCGTGGTGGTTCTGAGCTTGCTCTCCGTGTCCAGGAACAACTTGGAAGAATGCTTCGTGTTAGCGATTCTTCTTATGTTCACGATTCATGGAATTCAGGTTAGCGCATCAACTCTTCAAGGAGCTTCTCTTACTGAATGGGCCGTGCCGACGTCTAGAAGCGGTCCATGGGGATTGGCGCTTGATCAGTCAGGCAACTGCTGTTGGTTTGTGGAATATTACGGGAACAAGATCGCTCATTTTGATCCACGTTCGGGTTATTTCCAGGAATGGGAGATTCCTACTCGCGACTCGAACCCTTACAGCATAGCAGTTACTTACGTCGGCAAGAATGTGATGGTGTGGGGAACGGAGTTTACGCCCGGCAAGGTTTTCTTGTTCTTACCTGATTCAGGGAAATTCAGCGAATACACACTCCCACGCGGGGGCGGTTCAGGCGCTGGGTACATTTCTATTGAACCCCAGAGCGGGATTAACACCAGAGTTTGGTTCACCGAGATTGTAGGTAATAGTAATGGTGAATTCATCTATGACTCAGCCTCAGCGTCGGGAAACGTTACGTTCTACGAGGACTCGTTTCCTGCGTCGGTGGGAGGAGGAGCTTATGGTGTGCACGCGAGTTCAGCGTCAGTCTGGTTTGCAGGATTCTCCGCTATAGTTAGATGGGACCGGGCATCAACGCAGTATACGATCTGGCCATTACCAAATGGTACCTCGGCGGTCGGCCGCTTCATCACATTTGACGGTGGCGGGCAATTATGGTACACTCGGGGCGTGACAGACGCGACTAGTAACGATAACTTTGTTGGACTGCTACGTGGGGATATTATTCAAGAATGGCGTATTCCGACTGTCGGATCAAACCCAAGAGGAATCAGCATTAATCCACTGACCCAGCAACCTTGGATTGCGGAGCAATCATTCCTTCAGGGCAACGGAACTGTTGCTGACCTGAACGATTTCGGAAACGGGACAATTTTCTCTTCCTCTCCTCTCACTGCGCCTTCGACGGCAACCGCGACCATTCTTTCGCCTGCAAAAAGTCAACTCTCCGTTTTCAATTATACTGAAACCCCGACAACTCGTTCCATCGTCCCTTCAGAGGTCGGACCATTTGCTCAATACATGTTAGGCCCAACATTAACCAGTGACGTGATTGTGGATTCTTCTGGGAACGTATGGGTTAGTGAGCCTGGAGTGAATAAGATCGCCAGACTAACCGTTTTGAGTCCGGATTATGCTCTTACCCCACCTTCCTCACACCTGTCTTCCGGACAGCGAACATCCGTCCCCATCACGATAACTGCCAGCTCGGTGTCAGGGTATGTGGGGGATGTGACGTTCACTGCTCCTAACCTACCCAACGGAGTGACATTGTCAGGTTTTGATCCGAACCCAGTACATATCCCACCCGGAGGCAACGCTACATCAAATTTCGCAATCAACATTGCTGACGCTACCCCAGGAACCGACTTGGTCGTCATCCGTGGCAACGATGGGACAATTGCCCATTCGATAAGCATTATTATCATGGTCACAAACAGCACAGGCCCCGGTAACTCTCAGCCGAAAACGCATTGCCCCATTCCAATCCCAACCTACGTGTTGGATCTGACATTGCTCTCAAGTCTATTGGCCGACGTCCTAATCGGAGGGGTCCACATTGGACTGCCAGTAGACGCTGTCGGTCGAAGGCTACACTTGTTAAGAAGATTGAGTAGGAAAACTTGGTTGGTTATTTCTTTGGTGGGACCAAGTGCACTTTTCTTAGCAAGCTGCCTCTTTCTTATCCTCTGCTGAGACGCTCAATTGCGCAGACGAACTCTCAATCTATGAGGCAGCTGCAGAGTTCTTGTATAGGGAGATTGTTGTTCGGAGTCCATCTCGCAGAGAAGTTCTTGGAAGACCCTGGAATATGGCATGCATCATGTTTAGGTCTGGCCGGAATGCCATGCTCTCGCCGGTGCGCATGGGCATCTTCTGAATCTTCACAGGCAGTTCTAATTGTGCGACTAGTTCTTTCACGATCGCCTCCACCGTCATGTCTTCATCAGATCCTATGTTGAAGGTTTCATTAGTTGTGCGAGGATTGGTCAAGCAGTCTACTATTACTTCAGCGACGTCATCGACGTATACTAAGTTCATTAGCTGATCTCCACCGTACAGGGGTATGGTCCCTTGTTGCATGGCGGCCTTGATCATCGCTTGAACGTTATACTGCTCGCCTCCAGGGCCGTAGACGTTTGTTAATCTGAGAATAGTGTAATTCAAGCCGAACCTTGACTTTGCCCACGTGATCAATTGTTCGCCTAGCATCTTTGTTGTGCCGTATAGGTTATTGGGTGAGGGTCCCGTTTCCTCAGGGGTGGGTACGGAAGGCTTGCCTTCTCCGTAGACTTCGCGTGATGAAATGAAGATGAGCTTCGAATGCACCGCAGCGCATCTCATAATAATGTTGTATGTGCCGAAGACGTTCGTGGAGAAGGCGAGAGATGGAGCCTGATTACATTTGGTCAGGCCAGTTAATGCGGCCAAGTGTACTGTTACGTCGGGTATCTGTGCTTGGAAAGCTTCGTTTATTTGGTCTGGGTCGGTAATATCTCCGGTTATGACTTCAAGTTGATGCGTCTTAGCGAAGGTTTGGTTTTGTTCCGCCGATGCTGGGTCCGAGAAGACTGTAACCTTGTCCGCTTCTGCAATCTTTCCTAGAACATGTTTCCCTATGAATCCGAATCCTCCGACCACGAGAACTTTCAGGGTAGACGCACCCACGTCAGGGTTGACGGTTGAGAATCGTTGGATGTTCGCTAAAAGTATTTGTAATTGTTCGGCGCGCCTTGTGGAATTTCATGCGGTGGTCTGCCCCACATCACTCACGGCCGATCATGAAATTCAACTGCAAATCGATTTAGGGTTTCCGTGTTTTACAGGCACGGACGAAATTGATTGGAGTACGCTACGATCTGGCGACTATGGTAGTGGAAGTGATCACGTAGTTTCGCCGGTCAAGGCAGCGAGACACATTGGTGGGCCAAGGATAAGTTAACAGACGAATAATGATTAAGGAGTGACATCAAAACGCTTTAAGCACACATACTCGGCGGTCAAGAGCCATGGCACGTAAGCTGAGGTTACTTCACTGCATGATCGGGGTAAGCCTCGCAATAGGCCTACTGGTCCTCTTGAACCAACTCCAAATTCCATTCTACCTCTACTACCCTCGGGTAACGCACACGGTTCTCATCTCAGAATCCTACGACCTATACTTCTTCTTGGTTTCAAGTCTTTGCGTGCCCAGTACATTAGTATCGTTGCGAAAGTTGTCCAAGTCAGTTCGGACTGGGATCGTCGTGGTCTGGGCGGCGGGTCTACTTCTGACGATCAGTCAACTCTATGGTGGTGCGGCAATCCTTTACGCTACAATATTCTTGACTGCCGTGTTGAGCGTGTCGAAGGCATCCGTGCGTAGATTTGTAACAGCCGAAGTAATCACCGGCATGCTCCCGATCTTCGTACTTATCGAAGCGTCAACTCTGTATTATTGGTTCAACTCCGCCTTCAACCCGCAGGCGCAGACTGGATTACTGCAGGAGCAGCTTGAGCTAAACCTGACTTACTCCCTGTTTTCGGTTACAATCATAGTGATGCTGCTCCTTCTCTTCTCGTGGATTCCGATACTGCTGCTGGATTTACGATGGCGAGGACGTCTTGTAGTTCGATATCAACCCATGCGCACCTGGAACCTTAGGATGATTGCAGCAACTCTAGATCTTTTTGCAATCGTAACCATCGTCGTTTTCTTCTATCCATACCTCAACGGGCAGAGTTGGATAGTTGGAGTCGATTCAATATGGAGGTACCTGAATCCACTAAACAATTTCGCGGGTCTCGCGCCCTCTGAGGTAATTGCCACGTCAGTTGAGCATGGAGTGTACGTTTCCCTTCTCTACCTGATAGAAGTAGTCACGAGCGTGAGCCCCTTTACGATTGTCAAATTTGCTCCTTTAGTACTCGCCTTCGCCACAGCCTCATCAGTCTTCTTCGCGTTAAGACGTGGAGGGTGGGCCTCTGAGCTTGCGCTCCTCACCGCGTTATGCGTACTACTCTGGTTTCCTACCACCCTAGGAATCTATGCTGGACTCCAAGCCAACTGGGTTGCATTCCTACTTTGGATGATTTTCCTCGCGTTCTACTTCCAAAGCAAGGATTGGAACGCGATCACCTATATCACTCAAGCCCTGATCTCGTTCGCTATTCTCGTAATACATCCTTGGACCTGGGGAGTTTTCCTAGCGTCCCTACTCATCACAGCCCTAATCTGTTGGCCTACTGCACTGAGGACTAGATGTGTTCAAGGCGTAATAGCCTCGCTCATAATTGCTCTTCCAGTGGGAGCCGGAGCCAACCAAATCTTTCCTAGTCTAGGAATCGATTGGTCAAATACGATAGGACTGTACACCATCCCACTCACCAATCCGGCGAGCCTACTGCTATTTGGGAGTGCAATGTCAGAATTATTCCTCAACTGGGGTTCTTTTCTTCCCCCACTCCTCCTCCTCGTATGCTTGGCAGGCGTTTACGGCCTATCAAGACAGCATGGAATTATCAGAAATTACTTGGTTGGATGGATAATTGTCTGGTGTATTGGGTCGATTATGATCGCACCATTTCAATTCAATCCTACGAATATTGGGATAAGTGAAACGGGGCTTTGGAGAATGCTGTACGTTTCACCCCTCCCCATTTTGCTTGCAATTGGGGTACAGAAATGTCTTGACGCAACCAATCGTTTACGGTTCTCCAGTTTAGGGCAGTCCTCGCTGAGCACTTGCCTCGTCTCGGCCGCCTTGGTCGCGGCTAGTGCACCGCTGGTCTTCTCCACGGATCCTCTTGTACGGCTGATTATTGTGGTGGGCACCGTTGCTGGATTCGGCGTGATAATGATTCGGTACCCCAACCTCCACACAGTTCGGTTGCTAACAACTTCGTTCCTGCTCCTCCTGCTGACGAACGCCGCATTCCGTAGCCTCTACCCACTCTTACTTGATCCCCACAACCTGTTGGGACCAATCGGCGCGCAATGAACGTTATTTCTAGTTCATTTAACCAGATGTCTGGAGGCAGAATAGTTTCTTGGTTACAATGCGAACCATTAGGGTTCTCGCGGAACTATCAAACTGCAGAGGGAGCTCACAACGTTCGCGTAATGGGTCCAACCTAGACGCTGCGCATGAACCACTCTTGAAAAGCTGTGACCGAATCAATTGATTGCCGATCGAGTCGGTTCTGGTTGACGGTCACGTTCTTTCGTCAGGGCCCTGATTCCCTGGATGCATGAGATTAGGAGGAATCCTGTTATTAGGAGATGGCCTAAGCTGATGAGCGTTAGGTTCTTGCTGGAGAAGGCATAGCTTACGAGGCTCACCTTGAACTCCCGTGAAGCAATCAGAGTCGTTGAACTCACCGCGGCCAACGGGATGATACTCCAGAATGATTCAGGTTGAACTGAGACAAGTCTCGCCATATCCCCGTTCCCGTAAGCAACCAGCGCAGCAGCAACTAAGGCTCCCCCCTCAAGTAACGTGTCACCCAGGGAGGGGACACCCAGGTTGATTCCAATCTGCACCGTGCTGAGCGGGAGGAATAATGGAACGTACCCGACAAGCGCGTCATCGAGCATGTGCTGAACCATTCCAAGGTAGATTGGGATGAATGGGGTCGAATAGAAGGCTAAGGGAAGCAGCGGAAGCCAGAGCAGAATTGAGTGCGTGTACGTGTGATGCACCAGGCCGAAGGGGGCAAGATACAAGTCCACATCAGGAACCATCCCCACCGTGAGCGCGATCCATGTTCTAGTCCGAGTCTTGCACAACCGGTCGAAACGCGCGCACGGTTAGATACCCTAACATTATGTGCCCTAACGCGTACACGCAGTAACCACCGAACAATCAATCAAACTTCACTCTAGGTATAAGATTGAGGTGGTTCCACAACTACAGGAAATTCAGCAACCAGACCCACCAAAACCATACCTCCCCAAAAACGAACGCGCTCATGGCAGGTGGTTTCGTGAAGATAACACCTACGCCGAACGGGGCGACTTATCAGTTGACCGAACACGGCTGGCAGTTTCTGAAGGACTACGCGTTTTCTCGACCGTGAACGCATTACAATTCGTAAATGGAGCTGGGCATGAGGTCGGAATCCGGAATTGCGAGTCAAGACGCGTTGACGTTTGGAGCTATGTTTCCGCTGCATTGCCGTTGAAAAGATTCGCTTAAGACTCGTGGAAATTCTAACCTACACTTACTTTCAACTAGGACTGGTCTCGGTTTGTTTGGAAAGAAAGTGAGGATGCGAGCGGAATCGCTCGCTTTGCTATGTTACTTGCGTCTGCGTCGTAGTACGTATAGTGATGCTGCTAGTGCTGATACTGCTGCGACGATTAAGCCGCTGAATTCTGGTACCGGAATGTTCGATTGTTCCAGGTATAGGTTCTGTCCTTGTCCGTTCATACCCGCCGAAACGGCGACGGACCAGGATTGTGATGCTAGTCCTGGGCTTGAGATGGTGAACTGGTATGTGCCTGGTGGTAAGTAGGCCTGGTAAACCCCATCATAAGTGTAGAAGTTCCAGCCTGCTCCACCCTGAGCGCCCACCACATTAACGAGGCCCCAACTCAACGGTCGGAACTCGTTACTCCAAGTGAACGCCAACGCATTGCCCGTGACTAACCCGTTCAGGTCGACTTCGAATATGCCGCTTGCTTCTCCGCTGTTGTGCGTGTTACTGATTTGCCAAACACCTTCCTGCGAGTACGGACCCAGATGGTTCATTGAAAGTGTGTGCCCGATCAGTTCCGGTTTGAGGGCTGTGTCTTCCGTTAGGCTGATGCCTGATGTGGCTGTAGTTCCTGGGATGATGTGGTATGATTCACCCATCAGCAGACCTCCGACTGGTGGATAGTAGTTGGGTGTCTGCTGGTTCACAGTCGTGAACGCTGACATAGCTGTACCTGACGCGACGGTAACAAACGGAGTAGATGGCGTGTAGGATGGTGGTGATACCGGCGGGAGTGCTGGATGGAAGGTTCCGATATCAGGAACGGTTGGCGATGAGCAGGTGGTTGAGACACCGATGCCTTGGAAGCATTCGGATCCAGTGTTGTTCGCGTACCAGTTGACGAAGTCTACTTCAGCAGTCCATCCGCCCTGGTAATCGGGAGCTCCAAGGATACCTGTGTTCGGGAAGTAGCCTGGTACTCCGACCCCTAACGATTGGCCTGGGTTCGTGTAACAGTTGACTTCGAAGCCACAGGTTGTTGTCGCGAAGAGGGGGTCGTTCATGTAAACCTGCTGAGGATCGAATTGCGCCACGGGGCCGTCGTCGGTTCCCGCGGCTGGAACTTGCGGGAGGCCGGCCATTAAGACGTGGAGTAGTGTGACGCCGCCGGGCAGGTAGTTGTAGCCGTTAAGCAGATTGGGGTATGGTATTGACGGGTGTAGTGGTCCGAACGGGAATTGGGTTGTTCCGTCAGCAGCCCGTGCGAATCCGTTGCTGGTCACGTATGTGCCTTCGCTGCTCATCCATTCTGCGACCAGGTTGCCTGAGTCGTCGAATAAACGAACCCTGGCGGACATGTTGGCGTCGGTTGGTGTTATGATGTGTTCCTTCTTGAACAGTATGTCCAAGGTCACGTTGACGCCGATGACTAAGTTCAGCTTAATGTCAGCCACTTGGCTGGGTGCAGCGTAAATGGAGTACGCCTTATCCTGAACGTAACCGTAAGTGAAACCGCGCAGGTCGAACTGGCCTTGCGGGATAGCTGTTGGGTACAGGTTAGTGTAACCTGTTACGGCGGAGTTGTATGTTGCTCCGGTGGGTAGCGTGGTTGGGCTCCAGTGTGCTGGTGAGAAGAGTACTTGCCTCGTCGAGAAGAACAATTCTCCTCCCGTGTATCCGCCCACGAAACCTAGCTCTTTCAATTCTTGGCCGAAGTACGCATCATTCGGTTACCGTCGTAGGCAATGTACGTTTGTGATGCTGGGTCAAGGTATAGTGGGTTCCAACCTCCACCGCACATTTGTACGAAGGATGCGGTGTCGTTCTGGAAGAGGCAACTCGTCTCCACAGTGTCCTGAAGGCTGGATGGTTCGTCTCCGATGAACTCCATGAGGGTTCCGTTCTGGTAAATACCGATGTCAATTTCCTGGCCGACCATACAGCCCACGGTCCCAAAGCTGCAACCGAGCCCGTAAGGTGGGGTTGGACCTAGACCCGGCGGGTCCGGACCTAGATAGTTGGTTGAGGCGGTGTATCCCGCGCCCCATGGGTAGGGTTGCTGTCCTGAACATGCTGTGTCAGGATTAGCCGGGTTCAATGGGCTTGGGCACGTAGTAGTTGCGTATCCAGTAGTGTCGGGACCTAAGCCGTTGCCCCATTGGCCCCAGACCCAGTTCCTGCTAACCCGTGGCCGTTCCCAGTCGATGCTGTAAACTGTGGCGTTGATGCCTACGCCACGGTAGAGATGATCACTAATGCTGGTTGGGTTGCCGCTCAGCGTTACCGAGACTCCTTCAGCCGGACCGGTTTCAAGGTAGCCTAACACGTAAACGTGCGGCGTGTAAGTGCCTGAGGGGATTCCGTAGTTCTCGCCGCCCCAAGTGTCGTTCCAACCCCAGAACTGAATGTTCGCGCGGCCAGTTTCAATGGCTTGCGCGTTCAGCTTCGCTTTATCCAGATCATTGCGGTTGCGAAGAGTGGTTGGCGCAAAGAATGCGTTGGCTCCCACGCCAGATCTTGCTCCAAAACTATACAGGTTTCGATATCCGAGCAGAGTCTGGTTGTATGACCAAACAAAACCGTTCGCGTCGACTAGGACTCCGGACATCAAGCCGGCGCCCGTGTCGATTGGGTCTTCAGTAATGCCGTTGATCACGTCGTGGAAGTGAACTGTCTTGTTAACCCAGCTCGATAAGCGTAGGTCGATTGGTAGCGTTACATCTCCAGCCCACTCGTTTGGTGTTACGTCAAAGTAGTACTCTTGGAAGGTGCTACCGTCCAACGCGGACTGAACGTAACGGAAAGTCCACGCACGTGCGTAGTACCGTCCCGGGGTCAAGCCGTTAACCCAAGTAGCATAAACCTGAGGCACGCCGCCGTCAAGGTCTCTTGGGGCACCGTACTCACCCTTAACACCGAACTCAAAGTGGAACGGATTAGTTGTACCGCCCTGCACGTACCAGTGCTGCGGAGGACCCACACCCTGCGGATCCTGCATGTAGGCGCTAAAGTCTTGTCCACTGCCACTCGGGCCGCCCGCGGCGACCTGATAGAAGGAAGGCGTTACTGAGTCGGGACCGGCTGCATCTACACCGTATCCATTCCATGGAACGTATTCGTGCCACGGAAACGCAACGTTAGAACCCAACCTCGGGTCATTGCACGCACCTGCCGTATACTTACCGGTGAAGAATTCCTGTCCGCCCGCAATACATGGTAGAGGCGACCATGAAACCATGTTCGCGCTTGGATCAGGAACGTGATTCAGGGTTGGAGCATCGTAGAGTTCAATCTTGATGTACTGACCAAACTGAGCCGCCTCCGCGCTGTTAGGGTCCGCATCCTGTTGACACGTTGTGCCCGCTAGAGTCAAAGGAAGGCAAAGCCCATTATTGGTTGATATTGGCCATGGTTCGTCACCGAACTGGTGCTTCGTGAACACGTTTCCGTGAATCACTGGACCAGGCTGCAGGTAACCATCAAAGTGCAATGATTGACCTTTCAACACGGTGAACCCTGACTCGATCAAAGTCTTCGGATAACCAGCCGCTGACGCGTACAAGTCGTAGACTCCTGGCGCTAAACCCTCAACCTCATAGTGGCCGTGTGCGGTTGCGTTGAAGTAACCGACCGCGTCTACCGTTGGCAGATCCGGACGTGCCTGGCCTGTGTACGGGTCAAGGCGAGTAGTCATAACCGCGTCAACTCTTCCAGCTTCTCCGACTGGTTGGCCGTATAGGGTTTGGTTGTAGCCCGCATACCGGATGGTTCCGGTGATTATGGCTGGATCAATCTCACCCTTCACAAGCATAACCGGCCAATTCTGAGTTGGAATGAATTGAGAACAGCTCTCGCCAGGAAGCCCAACGCCGGTAGCAAATCCAACGCCCTCCTCACCGCAAATCGAAGGCGAAGTCGACCAGAGAAGAATTTTGAAGAAATATCTACCCGCGACTGAAGGCGCGAGCACGTTATTGATTCGAACGTAGTACCATTCGCCGGCCGACGTGAAGTCAATGGCTTGATGATCGTAATACGTGTGTGTGGCGGGTGACGGGTCCGGTCGCACACCATTTTGTCCAACGTCAGCAAGTATCTGGATAAGAGTCCATCCTGGCGCGTAGCGGTCGTACGGGGAAATTCGAAGTACCGCGATGCCTGAATAATCGTTCGTGATCGTTGAAACAACCTCGGGCGAGTTCGGCGAACTGAATCCGGGTGGAAGCAAGATGCCTAAACCGGTCCATCTTCCCTGGAACCCATAAGTTGCGTTAAGGGCGAAGATCAAGTCACCTGTTGATCCGGTTAGTACGGCTCCGAAGGGCGCGTACGCGTCTCCTTCAAGCTGATACCAACTGGAGCTCGGCGCATTGCCGAACTGGTTAACCCCCGCACTCGCAGGGGGCTTCTGTCCCGGATAGGGAGACTGATAACCTGGCGCATTATTGTCGGACGCAAAACCTGGGGAGCCTCCCCAAGTATTCTGTCCGCCTCCTGGCCAGACGTATCCGATGACTCCTGGGACGTGGGGATCAAAATCGTTAGCATGATATCGATATGTTCCAGTTAAGTCGCCAAGAGTGAAATGGGCGCTAACGGGGATGGCAACTGCCAGTGTGCTAATCAGGAAGATAACAACTACGCTTAACGCGGTCAGTTTCCTATTCATACATTTGATTCCTTCTCAGTTTGTAGCCCGTTTTCAATTTAGGGTGACTATCCAGGCTTAAATGGACATGCCTGACGAGTACGTATATAAGTTGACTTGTCCGGGTCCGATATATGGTTAGACTGTTTGGTCGAGGATTCAAACATGCGAAATTGAACAGTGAGATATTGCCAAGCACATTTCCAGTGAGCGTCTGCCCCCCTATTGTACGCGACCTTCAGTTTATGACGGCCATTATACCCAGCTTCCTGCTGCCAGGCTGGAATTTATAGCGAGACTGGCGGGTTATCGACGATGGTTTGCGAGTCACGTTCCTAATACACGCTGGCATATTTCTAGCAGCAACTGTAAAGGAATTCATCCTTCTCCTGTCCATGTCGGTCGTTGATTAAGGCGATCGAATCTAAGAGCACACGATAGAAAATAGAATTCAATCTTCTATGTATCTTGTGTTCCGGATCACGCGTGACACGAGACTTACTCCTCGCAGACGGAACTCCTGTGTTGATGAGATTTGCAGAGTTCCCGTGCATCCCGTGCAGACACTGTCTGGTCACCAAATGATCGTCGATACCACTTCACACGCGAGATCGTTAGTCTAACAGAAGCCAATACCCTATATGGAGTCATGAGCTCCATAACCAAACACGCATTCAATGATATCACTAAGAGTGAGCTAATCTACGGAAAATCCCATCCCATGTATTTATTCAAGACGATACTTGGAGCGTAATCGACATGATCGAGAATCCGCCTCGGTTAAGTCTAGAAGCCGCTCAACCACAAACGCGTATGGTTACGAGAAAATTGGTATCAAAAGATGAAGTTACCATTGTGTTACCCGTGCTCAACGAAGAGGATGGTGTGGCGGCAGTAATTGATGAGCTTGTGGAATGCGGATATCGGAATATTCTCGTAATCGACGGCTATTCCACTGATTCAACAGTTCAAGCGGTCCAGCGACAAGGTGCTGCCACCGTTATTGCTCAGCACGGAAAAGGAAAAGCTGGAGCAATTAAGACGGCGATCGATAATGTAACTACCCCATACATGATGCTCATGGATGGGGATTACACTTATGATCCGAGTGACATCGAGCAGATTTCTTACTCACGTAACGGTTATGACGAAATAGTCGGCGTCAGAAGATCAAAGAACATTAGCCGACTTCACCTATTGGGAAACCGCTTGATCACCTTTTCCTTCAATACTTTATTGGGGACGGCCATTTCAGACGTCTGCTCTGGAATGTACCTGCTTAGGTCGAAGACAGCTAGACGCTTAGTGTTGCAGTCTACCGGGTTCAGCGTCGAAGTGGAGATTCTCGCTCAGATGGCTCTGCATGGTAATGTTACCGAGGTACCGATAAACTATAGGAATAGAATAGGTAACGCTAAACTTTCAACGTGGGTGCATGGAATCGATATTTCGAAATCGATCTTTGGCTTGGCTAAACGCTTTAACCCCGTCTCCATTTTTTCCATCGCCTCCCTCTCGACGGGTGTGCCAGCCGCAGTAATCTTGGGCTGGGTGTTTTGGGTGTGGTGGCAGTACCATTTGTTGCACGGTGCTTGGGCTCTCGCCGGATTGATCCTGATGCTTATCTCGGGTCAGGCTTTCGCAGTGGGCACCATCGCCATACTGATGAAGCGATCCGAAATTAGGATTGAGCGACAACTTAGAGAGAATGAGGAGATGCTGGAGAAACGATTCATCAAGAATTGTTAATGAGCAAATGAAACGAGATGATGACACGGTCACAATACCAAGATAATTGTTGCGCTTGAAGTTGCGTTAGCCGTCCAGGTTCAGGTGATTTGAATCGAGCTTGCAGATTCATCTATTGCAGGGGCAGTTTGTTGAGTTGAATTGACCTCTTGGACAATGGAAGTGCTGTTCGTGGGGATAACCGTGTTTGTAATCAAGGATCCACATGCCGCTTGGACACCTGAAAGTATAGATTTCTGTGGGTTTTAGGAAGTTCGAGGAGTCTGTGAACGTACGGGCCTCACCAAACAGCCGAACTAATAGTTGCTGTTTCAGGTTAGGGTTGGTGGCGAATTGCGGGTATGCTTTCGTCGCAGTTGTGACTGACATCGTCGCCTGAGGTACGGCCACGATCGAATCCAATATAGTTCACACTGATGTTTTGATACGCGAGTGCGGACCTATTGAAGCCTTCTGGTCACTATTGCCGCAAGAACACTCCTAGTAAATGGCGCTCTAACATGTGCATTTCTTAGAAGGGACTCGCATGTTCAATATTGAGTCGAGCGCTTATCGACTCGTTGCCCCATCGAGTGGCCAGTTAAAAGGCATACGAGCAGCCTGAACATGAAAGTTGCCAATACGGACTAGCGAACGGTCCGCAGCCAATTTGCAATCCTTTAGAAACCTGCAATTCTGTTGCTGATAAGCCGTAGTTCGTACAACTTCAACTCATTTCAGAGCTCGAAACATGTCGATTGGCTGGGAAAAAGGATGATTTGAGAAAAACACGGCTTGGTTGGTGAGAAAACCTGTCACTCCACCATCAATAGAAGAGTTACACCACATCCTAGTGATCTATAGCGTACATGTTCTAGACGACAAATGCCGCCTAAGGGTGCCATTACCATCTCAATGGCCATCCTCTTTCTAACGTTGCTACCAATTGCGTCAGTCCAGGAAGTCCGCAGTCAATACCAATAAACGGGCGATATTCAACCTATACGATCGGGCTAAGAATTCCGCAGTCCCCTAAGTGGGCACATGATGTCATCCTCAACGCTTCGACAGCCTGGAACCAAGCGCAGCTCTGGTACCAACAATCCGCATCCTCCTCCGGCAACTATTACAATTTAGTGGAGGCAGCAGATGGTAGCGCAAGTATCAGCTTCACTATGCCCCCTGCATACGCGGGAGTTGCGGTGGGTTGGACGGAATACAAGTTCGCGCCGTCCTCGCGAACTACAATAATCTCAACTCAAACATACCTTGACCCAACCGTCTTCGCAAACCCGCAAGAGAGTAACGTGACTGCCCGAATGTACGCGCTTCGCTTGGCGCTTCACGAGTTAGGACGAGTCTTAGGATTGGGTAGCGTTCTTGACGGCCACGACATAATGGACCCTATGGGAACTCCTGATCGAGCTAGAGATCCGATGCTTATCTCAGTCCTCGACCTCTACGCTTTGAAAGTCCTAGCTTCGGGTAATGCTCCTGGCTTCGTAACTCTCCCAGGCGATGTCCCGAATCAACTCCTTAACGCGGACAACTTTCATCACCCCAGCAGCAATTTATTTCGCGCCGCCAATTCCAGCGAACTCAACCAGTACAGTACCGAGTGCAGTAACGCCAAAACCGTAACCGTCAATGTATTATGGATTAGACAGTGGGCAGACTAGTCCGGTTATTATTATCGAAATAGAATTGAACCTCCGTTTTACGATTACACAAAATCATTGGCTGCTGCAGAATGTTGCGCCCTATGATTGCTCCAATAGAAAGTTACTGTTAGATGTGTGGAAATAGAAGAGCGGTTAGACTCCACATGAACGTCACAATCAGTCACGCACGCCGGGATCAATTCACAGTATTGTCCGCTATGTAGAAACTCTGACGCCTATTGAGTGAAATGAAGTTCACATGTAATACGCTCTGCTCTTACACCAGTGGTTTCATAAGATAGGTCCCGAGTTCTCTTTCTCAATTCTTCACATGAGTCTACGGAGCACGCTCCGAATCGCAAGGCTCGTGAAGTGTGCGTAATCTCGAAGGAAGACATGAGAACGCTTGAATAGTGCGGTAGGAACTGCGCGTGGAGCATCCTATTTCATTATCCAGTCGGTTGTCACCAATCTTGCGCAAGTGGTCTCGTTCGCGATACTGGCGCGATTGATAACGCCAAAGGATATGGGCGTGTTGGCCGTGCTGTCGCTAATACTCGCTTTAGCTCAAATCGTGGGCACCCCGCTCTCGCAGGCAGCTACGAAGTTCATTTCGGAGACCTCGGTTGTTGCTACGACTACAACGTCGATTTCGGTTTTCTATCAGTCTATGCGAATCAACCTAGTGCTTGTGGCTCCCTCGGCAGTAGCGGTATTTTTCGCTGCTAACTACCTCTCAACGAGTCTCCTGGGCCAATCGTCATACACAATTTTCTTTCAAATCTTAGCATTCGACATTGTATTCCTTGTCGGGTTAACCCCAGTTCTTAACGGGGCGCTGCTTGGCTTAAGAAAGTACAGGGAAATATCGGCCATAGGGGTGGGGAGCACGCTCCTTAGACAAGCGCTCATTATCGCATTGATTCTCTTGTTTCAGAAGTTTTCTTGGTCTGGTGGTGGCGTGGGCAGTCTCGGATTTTGTCGCGGCAGCGGTCTATTTGGTTTATGCGTTACGATTGTTTGTGCCTCCACGTTTCGATTTCTCTCAGCGCAGCCTGCTTGATTATTCGTGGCCTCTTTGGATTAGCGGGGGAATTGGGTTTGGACAGGGTTGGTTTGATCGGTATCTACTAATCTTCTATGTATCGCTAAGCTCTCTGGGTGTTTACAATGCGACGATTATTGCTTTCAGTGTCTTGACGGGAATCGCTAATGCTATCACAACGTCCCTGTTTCCGTTGTACTCTTCGCATGGTTGGGAGAAATTCGTGCGTCTTAGTGAGTCAGTGCGCATGGCTTCGCGTTATGCGAGTTTCATTATCCTACCAATTTGTTGGGGGCTCATAGCCACAGCGGAACCGGCTCTTTTGCTCTTCTTGGGGAACGCCTACGTTTCGGGAACGCAATCGCTCATCGTGCTAACCGTCACTTTCGCGATAGGTGCTTTTTCGCTGACGCGGTTGGTCCAGTTCTCTTAGCTTCGGGTGAGACGCTTCTCTCCTCCATTGTCTCCGTTATCTCAGTCGTCGGCAGCATAGCATTGGCCCTCATCCTCCTGCCTGTTGAGGGTATTTTCGGCGCAGCCGTTGCTCGAGGGGCTGGGAGCCTGCTAGTGGCGGCATTAACTGTAATTGCAGTGAAGCGGAAGAATTTCTTGAAGCTCGACGTTGAAGCAATCTGGAAAAGCAACGTGGCAGCCATCAGCATGGCTGCTGTGCTAATTTTCGTGCAGTTGTTCGTGCATAGTAAATATTTTCTGCCCGTCCTCGTAGTGGGGGGGATTGGAATTTATCTTGTAATGTTGCGGCTTTTGAAAGCGATAAATGAGAGTGACGTCGAACTCATCCGACTCTACCTTGGCCCAAGGTTCCTTTTTGTATTCAAACTGCTCAGATTTCTTCTACCAAATGCGCCATAACACCTGGAGTATTATGAGCCTTGCCGAGACAGCTCTATCGTTTCCCCGCTCGCGGATGAACGGTAGATGGCGTAGGCCAATCTGATAGCTTGCAACCCGTCATTCCCGTTACCGAGAGGTTCGCGACCATCTGCAACGGCCGACGCAAATTCCCGCCATTCTGTAAGCCAAGGTCCGTCGTTCACTGCTCTGAATTCCGAGACCTCTTCGCAAAAAGGGCGAGCAAAGTCCCTCCGCCCGAGAACAGCCGTCTCCGTTCCATAGCTTCCTCCTAGGCCCTCAACAGAGCCGTAGCCGTCCTTACCGTATACTTCGAGTGAGAAAAGATTCTTCCATTGAGTCCAGCTCACGTGAACGCTGGCCACTTGATCGGCGTCATTGCGTAGAAGGCAAAATGCATTATCCTCCACATCAGCCTTCTTCCAAAAGCAATTCACGACGTATCCAGAGACTCTGGAAATTTCTCCGAGGAACCATCGGCTCAAATCCAACGCGTGAACACCCTGATCCATAAGTTGTCCTCCCCCGGATAATCTACGAACAGCTCTCCATTCTTTATCATAATCCTCCCTCCCTCCTATGCCGTAGCGAATTCTGATGAACGTGAGTTGGCCAAGCAGGCCTTGATCGAACCATCTCCTTACTTGCTCTACTCCTGGATGATGGCGTAGAGTGAACCCGCATTTCAGTCTCACTCCCATTTTTCGACCCACGTCAACAATTCCTTCAGCGTCATCAATAGTTGTAGCAAGCGGTTTCTCGCACAGTACATGCTTACCGTTATTCATCGCGGCTATGCTCATAGGAGCATGTAGATGATTTGGTGTACACACAATGACCGCGTCCAAGTCATCTCTCAGGACAACCTGTTGCCAGTCAGATTCGGCCATACAACCCATCTCATTGGCAAGGGACGAGGCAAGCGACATGTTGGTGTCCGCAACAGCTACGAGTTTGTCTCCGTTTGCCCTGACTGCCATAGATCTGCGCCATCCTTGTCTACCGCAGCCTATGAGCCCAACTTTCATCATGCCACGATCACTTCTCTCCACAGAAAGTACTTTCGGCAATTACCTCTATCTAAGTTTAGGCCATACAACATTCGAAGTTGCTTTTGATGAATCTGCGAGGCGAAGATCACTAGCTGGTACAATAGCGGTTCCTATGTTGGTGCGATTGATACAAAACGCGGGCGATCCGCTCCAAGAGAGTATCCGTCATCAAACTGCTTGAAATTTTTCTAAGACGTAAGTATCTGACGCACCGTCATGTTGAGGATATGAACCTGCCACGAAGGGCGACATCCAGGTTGCTCGCACACAGAAAACTTGATTTAGAGCGGTCAGCGCGCCTCATTACTCAGAGTCTAACATGGCATCGTTCCTGCTTCAGGATAAGGTTGCGATCGTAACTGGGGCCAGTCGAGGTATCGGCGAGGCGATTGCGTCAACGTTTGCACGACAAGGCGCCACATTAGCCATATGCGCGACAACTCCGCATGACCTGGACACGGTTGCCGCACATATAGAATCTGTCGGTAACCCAGTAAGAACATATCACGTCGACGTTTCTGATTTCTCACAGGTACAGCGGATGGTCAAGGATGTTGTCACCCGTCTCGGTAAGGTTGACATCTTAGTTAACAATGCAGGAATACACGGCCCAATAGCGCCGATTTGGAAAAGCGATAGCGAACAGTGGATGAGAGCAATTGAAGTCAACCTATTTGGAACCATGCATTGCATCAAGGCAGTGATTCCCTACATGATGAACCGGCGGACTGGGAAGATAATCAATTTTTCTGGGGGCGGCGAGGGTGCTTTCCCAAGTTTTAGTGCATACGCTTGTTCGAAAAGCGCAATTGTGAGATTCACAGAAACACTAGCAGAAGAACTCAAGAGCTACGGAATTGACGTTAACTGCGTTGCTCCTGGTCCCGTCAACACGCGCCTTCTCGACCAAGTTTTGGCGGCAGGGCAGGATGCCGGCGAGTATTACGAGAAGGCAAAGAAACAGAAGGAATCAGGTGGTGTTCCCGTCGAAAGGGCTGTAGAGCTTGTGACGTTCTTGGCTTCCAGAGCCTCGGATAAACTCACTGGAAGATTGCTCAGTGCTGTCTGGGACGATTGGCGCCGCATTGACATAACAACCATCTCAGACAGTGCGCTTTACCAGATGAGGCGCATTGATGGGATTCGTTTCTCTGAGATTCGGTAGGTTAGAAGCTGAAGTCTTCCTACTCCGACATAGTCTTCACCGCGCCCGGAGCAATGCCATTGATATCGATGTTGTATTCTGCTGTTCTTCAGCTAATGTCTCTATAAGCCGGACCACGGCACTCATGCGGTAAGCTGGAGAATTCTTGAATCACGTGCCAATGTACCCGCGATGCTAACCAACAGTCTTTGCACACAAGCTTGAATTATTGGCGCTGAACGCTTCACGCGGAACCGCACGAAGAGTTGGTCGCCGATGCCGATTGTTCCATCATAGTCCACCTTATCGTCTTGCGTATTGCCTCCTCGGACGTGAGTTTAGGCTTCCAGCCAATCCTCTTGATTCTGTCCAAATTCAGATCGACGATAGAATTATCTCCAATCCACCCTCGCACGCCTCCGGTATACCTCTTGGACACATCCTTGAGCCCAATCTCGTCAATCACGAGATCTGCGACATGATCGACTCTCGTTAGCTCCTCAATTCCTAGATTGAACGTGTTGACTTTGTCTGATGAATGCTTGTAACCTTGAAGTATTCCGTCGACGCAGTCCCCAACGTACAAGTACTGTTTGCTCTGCTGGCCGTTTCCCAAAATTTCAAGTTCGTGGGGGTTAGTTCTCAGTTTCTCGACGAAATCCCATATCAGCCCTTTTCGACATCGTTCACCAATCGCCGTCGCGAATCTGAACGCCCAAACCTTCAAAGAGCTGAACTCGGCGTACGCTTCAGCATATGCTTCGCAAGCTAGTTTCGAGGCTCCATAGAGTGACGTCTGCTGCCCAAAGAAGTTCTCGGGTGTCGGTCTGACGTGTGCCTCACCATATAACGCCGATGTCGAGGCGAAAACAAAATCCTTTACATTGTTCTTGAGCATGGCTTCAAGAATGTTCACAGTCCCAATCACGTTGCACTCCAGATCGACTCTGTGTTCGATGAGGCTCCTTCTAATATTCGCGCTAGCTGCGAGATGGAACACTACGTCATGCCCACGGAGGAGCTTGTCCATCGTCGAAGCCTCTGCAATGTCAGCCCGGTGAATGACCAAGTTCTCATTCGTGGACCTATGAGCTAGATTTTCCAGATAACCAGTTGACATATTGTCAATTACGGTTACAACGTTTCCTCCATCAAGCAGTCGCTCCACCAAATGACTGCCGATGAAGCCTGCGCCTCCAGTTACGACTGCCCTCATATGCTCATCCAGCAACTTACGGAAGGGTTGATGCTTGAAAGCTATGCTCGTCGATACTATAATGCTTATGAATGCCTGACTCGAGCCTGAACTCAGCGTCAATCGCAGCCTTGGTTTGGGATTCGAGAATGGTCTTAGATTCGCACGTGATGTCAGTGTAGAAGAGGAGAATTTCACTTTCAATTTCGGCAACGGTTGACGGAAAATGTGTCCGCGTTTTCATAAGAAGGTCATCCGTTGTGATTTGATTTCATTCTGGGGTGAAGTGTCCCAGGTAACCGAGGAGCATGCTGCTAATCAGGATGAGAAATACAATCACGGTTACAGCTACGTACTTTAGATTACGGTTTGCCGCGAAAGTTAGAATCGAAATGAACACACGCGTTATGGGCGTAGCGATGAGGATTACCGTGGCAAGCGTGAGGACTGCGGCTGAACGGTACGTGACTAGTCCTGAGACGAATTCTCCGACGCTCTGGTAATGGGTTATTGTGGCTTGCACGGGGTTTTGGAGGAGGAAGAGGATTATGCCAATGACGTATAATGCGCTGCTCACGATCATGCCGTCTACGAGGACGTGGTACATGGCTCGATTCAAGTCCACCATCATAATTCACCCTAAGTTGTGGAAGTGAATGTTGAAGCCTAACGCTAACCCCTGAACCAGCATCGTGTAGGCCAAGTAAATCACCAGAACCGCGAAGGCCCCCTTCAGAACGGAACTCTTCACGCGTGGCATAACCCACGTACCCACCGTCGCCCCAACCGTCGTACCTAGAGCAACGGGCGCAATAACGTATGGGTCAACCAGTCCGGCTAGGAAGAAGAGTAGGGCTCCAGTCGCAGCGGTGACTCCGATCATGAACTTACTCGTCGCCACCGCCGCCTTCATTGGAACATTCATGAACATGTTCATTGCCGCGACCTTGATGATTCCTCCCCCAACCCCGAGTAAGCCGGACATGACGCCCGCTAGGCTTGAGATCAACGAGCCCTCGGAGGCCCTCGTCACAACGTACTGAACATCCTTCCCGGCGGACGGGTCAAAATACGACCCTACCAGCCCGAAGTATTTTGCGAGCCGATCCTGCTTCACCCTTGTGAACCCGTCTGAGGCTATCCGCGCCTCATCCGTCCCCCGTGTTTTGAATGAGGCTATGGCCATGTAAGCGAGTAGAACGACGAAGATTAGGAAGAGCTCCCAACTTTGCAGAAGGAGGGCCACGAAGCTTCCAACTAGCGCGCCTGCAGTCGTGGCTATTTCCAGGAACATGGCCAGTTGAATGTTCGTGATCCGCTGGTCCACGTACGAGGAGCCTCCAGCGTTACTCGTGGCGATGACGGAGACGATGCTGATTGCAATTCCCTCATGAATCGGGATCCCCATGAAGGCGGTTAGGAATGGGACAATGATCATTCCTCCCCCTATCCCGAATAAGGCTCCTAGGAACCCTGCAAGAATAGCCGCAGCAAAAGCGGCTGCGATAAAAGCGAGAGTAACTTCGATCAAGAGGAACCCCTCTAACGAAAGGCCATGCACACTATATCGAATACATCTGGGATTTCAAATTGCGTTGTTGGGACGCACATGAAGCCACAGGGCCGGACGATTCAAGAAGAAAAATGAGGATTAGTGGCGTTTTGCGATTAGACGTCTGTTGTTTTCTCTTCTGTCTTGGTGGTTCTGGTTGGTTTGAAATGTAGAACTGCGAGTGATACGGCTGCGATTGCTAGAATTACTGCTACGATTTCGAGGAGTGTGGTTGTGCCTTGGGCTGAGGACAGTTGGCTGTTCAGGTTGCTTATGGTGCTGTCTTTCTGGGCGGTGGAGTTTTGTGAGGCTTGAAGCTGCTGTTGTAACTGTTGATTTTGGGTTTGAAGCTGCTGATACTGTGATTGCAGCGCCGCGTATTCGGGTGTCGTTGCCGGGACGTATGAAAGGGGTGCTACCGCGTCGTCAGAGCCTAACTGATAATTGTATGGTGGGTAACTGTAGGAAGGGTACGATGGGTAACTGTAAGCATAGTAGTACGATGGGGAGCTGTAAGAATAGTACGGATAGGATCCGTACCCATACCAGTTACCATACAAATTACCACTCCAATATGGATATGCGTAAGCGTACGGGTACGAGTAGGGAGTCATGCTTACGCTCTCAGTGATCAGCGCAACCAGTGACGTTCGAGGTGCGTCAGAGGGCACAGTGATTTGGATCTGTTTGTTGATCTGATTACCGCTCGGCATCATCGTGTTCTGGGCGACGGTTGTGCTGAGTAATTGTCGTAAGTTATTCTGGTCCGCCAAGTACACTTGCACGGTGAGGTTGGCTAACTGGAAGCTGTCCTTTGCTTGAGCCGTTACGTTGATGGTCGCTGATTGGCCTGGAAGAACCTGCGAAGGGTAGGTGAGCTGAACGTTAAGGTGAGTGAGACTTACAGTACTTGTGATCTGATTGCTTTGAGCGAAGACAGATTGACTGGCGAAGAGAGATGCGAGGATTACCAGGAGAACTATTGGAACGATTATTTTCAATCTCATTTTCCGTCACAAATACGAATCACGCAAGTCCATATAAGCGTGCTCTCGATGACGACAAAGACCCTGCCCCACGACAACTGAGAATGGAGTGTGCTAGGTTTGTTAACCATCGACATAGTCACCCAGTGCAAAATCAGCTTCGACAAGATCAGCGCACTCCTGAACTCGCCTAAGGCAACGAAATACACTTACTCAAGGCGGTTCTGTTAACTTATCGTCGGATGGAGCGGTCGAGACATCAATTGGCCGTCAATCGAAGAGCCTTTTCTTGATCTCTAATCCCTTCGTGGAGCTTGAGGGTTTTCATGATCTAACCCTTTCGTGGACCTCGAGGTTGGTTGGAGTTCACATTACCTACCCTGCATGGTGCAGGGGAGTTTCGTGGTCTTGGTGTGGTCGATAAAGTGTGTTGCGCAACGTTTCACCCCGGACCCTCAACTGTGCTCACAGATGGAACTTTTCAGGCAGATGGTCAACGAGGTCATCAGAATCGGTTTAGAAAAGCATCTCACATCACTCAAGACGCTTTCAATCGCGGCCTATCCAAAACTCAAACCCTACGAGACTAATTCCATGTACAAGCTCTGCGCCATCTCTAGAGCTACTGGGATTCTGAAGAACCATAGAAAACTCTCCAAGAAACATGCAGTAAGGATGCCGTACTGCACCCAACCCTCCTTGACAACCTGTTACGGACTGAAAATGGTACAGGATTATCTGAAAATGCCCGGTAAACTAACCATTCCACTAAACTCTTACACAATCAAACGTCTCTCGCCAGGCGTAGAAGTACGCTCAGTAACCATCAGCACCAACCGCCTAACCATAGCATACAGAAAGAACGTTGAACCAACTAAATGTGCAGGAATGATGGGTATCGACCGTAACCTTAACAACGTCACCGTCGCCGAAACAAACGGAAACATCACGATTCACGATCTGAGCAAAGCAACTAAAGTGAAGAATGGGATACGGCAAGTGAAACGTCACTTCAATCGCAACGATGTTCGCGTCAGAAAGAGAATCTACGCCAAATACGGCCGACTGGAGAAGGCCCGAGTTGGTTGGATACTCCATAACACATCCGTCTCCATCGTGAAACACGCAGAACAGAACCACCAGGCAATCGCAATGGAGAACCTCAAGGGCATCCGTAAACTCTACCGGAAAGGAAACCGTCAGGGCAGAGGTTACAGGGCTATGATGAACTCGTGGAGTTACTACGAGCTGCAACGCCAGATCGAATATAAGGCCTCATGGGAAGGCATACCCGTCATCCGAGTTAGCTCAAGAGGGACGTCAGCGAAGTGTTCGACATGTGGGAACAGAATGATTCCCGAAGAGAACCGACAGCTACACTGCCCCTCCTGCAAGCATAGCGTTGACCGTGACGTCAACGCCGCGAGGAACATTCTCGCGTTAGGCCTGAGGTTCAGGCCTGAAGGGTCCGCAAATGAAGCGATGGTACTGGAACCAGCAATTGCTGTAATCCAGAAAGTCGATGCGGATCAGTTGACTCATCCGACGATAAGTTAACAGAACCCTCAAGGCTAATAGACGCACAGGTCAAACTAGTCAAGATCATCTACGACGGGCTAGAGCAACTCGCCGTCTCCCGCAACGGCGAAGCAGGCAAAAGGTGGATCAGACCTAACTCGAACGAATCATCCATCGACTCCACGTTAAACAGTGCGATCTAAGACAAGTACTATGCGAAACGTACGGAAATACATACGGAACAATCCCTCTTGTGGTGACGACATCTCCCCTCCAGGAATTTAATTCGCCTCGCAAAGACTTCACATACGCCCCGATGGCAATGGAGATTACGAAACTCAGAAAAAACAATATCTAAACCATAACCTTCCGACCATCAGCACCTATAATCCGGAATTAGCAACGCTTATAGACGCGTAAACGAGGTTGTTTACGCACAATGGCAACCGTTCAGGTTCAGGTCAGAGTACCGAAGAAAGTGGTTCAAGAAATAGATAGGTGGATAGCAGAGGGTCGGTTTGCTAACCGAAGCGAGGCTATCAAGACGGTTCTTTCGCTATACGAAGAGAGGGAGAGGACTAGAGAATTCTACGGGAAGCTCCTCAACCGCAGTGAACAAGCCAAGAAGAAACCTGACTCACTGATTCCCCTCGAAGAGATTTCTTGACCATAGCAAGACGAGCGCAAGCTCCTGTCTTCAGACATGGAGTAAGCGAGCAGTCGGTTTAAGTTCTGAGAGAAAGATCGTATTGTTGGCAGGATATGAGCTATCAACACGCGAGAGCACAAGTCTATCTCATCAACTACCACTTGATGTGGTGCCCCAAACGTCCTAGATCCATACTTGTAGCCAGAATCAAACACCGTCTGGAGCAGGTCATGCGTGAAACCGCGAAGGAGATGGGGTTGAAGTGCTCGATCTTGCCATGAATCCAGACCACATACACCTCTTCGTTTCCGCATATCCACAACTACCCGTCCACAAGATAGTGAAGCGGTTCAAAGGACGAAGCTCACACACACTGCGCAAAGAATTCCATAAGTTGCCAAGTCTGTGGACTCACTCGTACTTCGTCTCGACTGCAGGCCATGTTTCCGCAAAACAATACAGGAGTACATTCAGAGGCAGAGCAAACGATGAAACGTAGCAACCTCTTCGCTCTCGCGCCATCGCGAGAACAGCATCACATACTCCAAGAACTCGGAGTCAATTGCGCGAAACTCTGGAACGAGGTCAACTACCTCCATCATCAGCAGTACGGGAACTACCTAAGGCTAAATTGGAACCCGCAGCTGTACAAGAAGTATGTGCCATTGGTCGGTTCCGCTACGGCACAGCAGATCGTTCGCAAGAACAATGAGGCATGGCGTAGCTTTCTCGCGTTGAAGCACATGGAGAAGAATGGTAAGCTGCCATCTACGATCAAGCGGGTGAAGCCACCATGCTACTGGAAACGGGATGGACGATACCTCCTCAAGATTCTGTTCCGCTGCGACAGCTACCACATACGAGAAGGCCGCGTGGATCTGGCGCGTCATCTCTCCATACCCTTCAAGGGCAAACCAAAATGGACTGGCAAACAAGGCCGCCTAGAGGTTGCGTGGGATTGGTTGTCAAAGAAGTGGCGGGTTTTTCAATCAGTAGTGGTTAAGCCACTCATCACCCCGTTAGGGTCTAAGACCTGCTACATCGACTTGGGCGTACGGAACCTCGCAACCGTCTGGCTCGCAGAATGGCGTCAACCAGTCGCATACCAGTCTGGCCGCTTGCTGGCAGATTGGTGGTACTGGACCAACCGCATAGCCAAACACGAGCAACGACTCCTCACCGTGAATGGACATAAGAAGTCAAAGCAGCTCTCCAAGCTCTACGGAATTAGAAGAAAACGTTTCAGACATGCGGTAGCCGCATTCACTCGGCAACTCATCAAGGACATCTACAGTCAAGGCGTGGCAACAATTGTTATCGGTGAACTCACAGGAATCAGAAACAACAATAATCATGGGCGACAGGGAAAGGCGATGGTCCACAACTACTGGGGCCACAAACACGTCGCAGACAGGCTCAAGTGGACGGCTGAAGAGTATGGTATGGAAGTCCGCACGATCTCCGAAGCCTACACAAGCCAGACATGTCCACGCTGCGGTTCAAGACATTCGGAACGTATCTTACGAAGTTTCCGCTGTTTGGATTGCAGCTTGGAGGGGCACAGAGACGCGGTTGGCGTATTGAATATGGCTGCTCGCTGCGGCGGGTACGCCGTCAGGCCAATGGTTTCGCCTATGCTTCTACGCTGGGATGGATGCGGGTGGAACCGCAACAACGGAATGCCCACCCAACAGAAGATCGGAGTGGAAGCATGAATCTCCCGACTTCAGTCGCGGAGAGAATCAACTATCAGGTCCTCCTTCACCCTAAAGCGGCCAAGTTCCTCTCTGGATTGAGGGAGCCTGTGCGGACGAGAATCAAAGACGCGTTAAGAGAATTGGAGGATTCTCCTGAAGCGAAAGGTGAGCCCCTCTCTCCCTCTGCGTTCTTGCGAATCAGGGTCGGCGACTACAGAGCGATCTACGAGATAGATAGAAAACAGAAGAGAGTAATCGTCCTGCACATTGGACACAGAAGTAGGGTATACGATGACTTCAGTCGTCTGCTCTGATCTGTACGGAAGCCGGACAAATTAAGGATGGGTGCCTACTAGGAATAGATTGAACGAAGGCCATAAGAAATCTCAAATGAGTCGTAATTCATCTCACGGCTAAAGATCGTGGGCTTTCTTGCCTCCATTTCGGTAATCTCCATTGCCGTCGGGAGTAGTGTGAGGGAAATAGCCGGACATCATTTTCGAATTCTCCTTGGCATGTATCCTAATTTGGGAGGCCGTGTTTCAACGAAAAACTTCACCGTGTGAAACGAACATAGCACTACAACGTGAAACATCTAGGAACATGCCTGAATGGCTTTGAACAACGAACAGCAGACCACAATCAACACTCAAAACCCCAACACCCCCTAAACTTGAAGCACTTATAGGAGTCATGACAATTCTCACTTCGTGGGCGAACGCAGCTTGGTTTTGAAACTGAAAGACGTGAAGACGGAAATCATTGAAGAGGATAATGGAACCTACGCCGTAGTGTGTTCAGCTCTAGGCGTGTACTCGGTCGGAAGAACTCTGAGGAAGGCCAAGCGAAATTTCCAACAGGCGCTGGATCTTCATTTGTCCATTCTCAGGGAGAAGGCTATAAGGGAACTTACGGTCGCAGCACGCTGATTCTTAGGGCAAACTTATGCCACGTCTACGGCCGGTAGAAGGAAAAGCACTCATCAAGATTCGTTAAGGTTAGGCAGAAGAGCAGTCATGTAACTCTGCAGCGCAATGGAACTTTCGCTACTGTGCCGATGGAGGAAATACGGA
>CAWJRR010000016.1:0-150859 GCA_963845275.1 Candidatus Bathyarchaeota archaeon | reverse complement strand
GCGCAACCGCGCGGTTGTGCTTCCGGAATTGAATTCTAAAGGGAGTAGTAGCCATGTTTTGGGCTGAATACCGCGATTCAGATTTCTTGCTGAACGAAACTTTGAGATCGTCAAGGACTTTGACGTTTTTGTCTCACTCGTTTCGCGTTGGGCTCCCATCTAGAAATATAGGGATGATGAATTAGGCGCAGTTGAATGCTAATTCAATCGCAACAATATCGCGGTTGGGGAGAGTTAGTCTATCCGTGGGGGGAAGCCGACCTTTTTTGAGACTCAAACAGACTGAGAGAGAATCCCCAAGTCCCACGCCTATGGAGAACCACCATCTAACGCAGCCGTGGCCACAACAGCTGGACCTATGGGCGGAGCATGGAGCGACCATGGTCCCAGGCATGGAGCAGCACTGTGCGATCACAACGACCATGATGGATGACACAATGATCCATGCCACGGTAGCACACTGGGCTGACGGGAGAATTGTGCTATTCCAAAATGACACAGTGTGTTGACACAGTCGCATGGAGAAACTGGATTGTGTTGACACAATCGGCAATTGTGTTGACACAGTGTGTCACTTCCCTGGAGCATGGAGAATTGCGACGAACCGTTCTATATACCGCTTTCAACTCGAAGAACTAGAACTCGCATGAAACAAGTTCCTTCTACATACCATAGGCCAGGGTCAGTCAACACGACGAGCATGGAAGGTTTTCGCCTATATACTATGGTTCTGACTTGGTTGCATCATTGTCATCGTGCGTGAGCCGGGCCCTGATAGGTTCGGTGAGTATGGTGACCCGCTGGCTCAGCTTCCCCTTCTGCGGGTTCCGTCCATCCTGACGGTCCTTGAGCAAGTACGTCTTGTCGAACAGGCTAACGACACGGTTCACCCCCATCCTATCGATACCCATGGCCTTTATTGGTTCCATGGCAAACAGTCGATCAATGAAGTCAGTGTAACTATCCCAGTGTTCGACGCCGCTTTCAGTGCAGAGTCTATCTATGCAGCGGAGTACGCCCATCTGTACAGGGGTATGCTGCAACCCAACTTTACCAGTAACAGGAGCCCGATCGGCCTTGTGCTTTTTCTCCTTGGACTCTTCCTCCTCAAGTATGGCTCTCATTTGAGCTGCCGCAATGTTCTGAGCTTCCATGCTGATACGCTTCAGCTCCCCATACAATGAACCTATGTCCTTCCATTCATCCGGCTTGTACCTGCTGTAAAGGTCCTCGAACGTTGTCTCAGTCTCCCTGCTACCGCCCGTAGCCCTAGGGTACCATATGGCTGCGATCGCATTCGAAGCAGCTTCGACGTACTTGCTCCCTACCCCTATGTACAGGAAGTTACCTCTTTCACGTAGGGCTGTGAAGGCGCGGCTGGTTTCATCGGTCAATTCACGGTAGTTGATCACCGAGCGACCTCTCATAAGCTCCTTTATGATCTCAGACGCATTTTCGCCTAGGTCAAAAATGAACATGTTAGCATTTGTATCCCTGAAAGCAGGGTCCAAGTCCAAAGGACGCTGGGCGTCAACAGACAAAACGATACCCATCCCTGGTGCCTGTTGAGCCAATTTGATGACTGTCGATTTTAGAGGCTGCATAAAGTAGACCTTGTCATCATCCCGGATCTTGTACGGGACCGGAATGCGAAAACGATCCTCCGTGCTAAAGCGCTTGGCAGAATATCTTATTCAGCACATAGCTCACGATGCCATAATTCAAAAACGACGCGTCCTTCATGCCCGGTAATAAGAAAATGCGAAATGGCCAACGCCGTTTTGTCTTCCTGTAGCCAAAGTCGTAGTCAACTAAACCCTCCGAAGTATGACGTACGTCAAGATTAGAGGCCACAGACCTACCCTTCGATTTTTGAGCCATCAAAATTGAGAGGCCCATCAATTTTCATAACGCTAAAAGAACCCTAACGCTTCCCGGCTACTGTACGTGTGGCTACGTAGAGAGTTGCTTCAGCAGTTCAAGTCCCTCAATGTTCGTTATAGTGCGACAGAAGCGATTATGCGCTTCAATCTGAAGCCCATGCCGTGCGACTTGTGGAAGGCGCCGCGGTTCAGTAGTTCATCTAATCCGTCGAATTCGGACACGCGTAAACCCCACCCTACCCTGTACGCATCAAGGCATATTAATGTACCGTAAATAGTACAATAACGTACCATCTGTTTGCCTTGTTCAACATGGTACCTTCCTGTAGCGCTTGGACCGAATTCGCTTCGTGCCACTTCACGGAGTATTGTGATGATTCACTTGGCGTCATCCTTGGCATTCACGGAAATCATTTGTCGTGGGTCGAATTTGAGTAAATGAAAGTCGCCAGCCTAGAGTCGTTGATGATAGCGTCCGCGAAGGGGTTGGGTACAAAGTAGGGGTCATGACCGATCACTCCTGCCCAGCGTACTAGAATACCACTAACGTTCTTGCAAATAGGCTCGGTTAGGAACACTCCATACGATGTGAAAATTGTCTTCGCCGTTGGGATCAAATGGACTTTCTTCAAGAATTCGGTCCAGTTGGTGGCAGCTGCCTTCTCTACGTCAGATGGAATCTTAGTCTTCGGCGCACCGATCTCGAACGTTTGTCTGGATCCAAGAACTGCTTGGTCAACGTCTTCTTCCTCTAGCATGACTTGTTCGCAATCAACCGCGACAATGTATTTTTTCTTCAGGTGATCTCCTCCCCATGCAGCGCGTTTTTCCGCTTTAAGCTTCGCAATGTATTGTATCCGCTCGACATATTTGTCTGAAGGGACTACAATCCCGCTGCTGTTGATGAAACGTGGCCCGGCTTCACCTGCAGATCTCTCCAAGTGAAAAATCACGTTATCAATGCAAATGTCAAGCGGCAAGTTTCTAAGATCTACTGTAGCAAATTGTAAGTTGAATTGTTGCATCACCCTTGTGACCCTCGATTCTTTCAACTGCCGCTCCTGAAGCCGAGTTACAGGCAGAGAGAGATCTTCTGGAAGAGTCACATCAACATACACTGGCAGGCCCGAGTGGGCTGTTGTTGATCTTAATCCGTCCAATATGATTCCTGAGGCTTCATCATCAGTGAAGCGCATAACCTCCACATAGCACTCCCCGTCCGCATCCTTGACCAACATGTCAGGGCTTTTAGTTGGTAAGAATGCATCACATAGCAGGGTGACTTGCTTTCCCTTCTGCGAAAGAAGAAGCGCAATCTCCAGTTCGGAAATCGTTGATTCGAACTTCTTGAAGTTATTTGCCACATCAACAAATTTCTGTTGAATGTTCTCACAGCTAGCGTTTCTCAGACTTCTGACGAGACTGTCCAAATAGCTCCAGTAACGGTGCTTCATCGGATATTTTCCTAGCAAAATTGTCAAAATGTCCGTATTCGACGACAAGGCCCAGCTAATGTCTTGAGGTAGGCTCAACACAATCTCATCTCTATAACTCAATCATTCTAACAACGGTGCCTTAATGTTGGATGATCAGGGGGTGATCTCTCACTTTCATTAGTCTCACCGATTCCTTCACCTCTCTCACACTCTCAAATTCGTTGAGAATAGTCAGTGAGCCGTCAATCTCATGCGCCAACTACTGTGAACCAGTCAGCTACGTTTTCAGAACGATCTTTGGCAGTACTACTTTCTTGAAACGATTTCTCCGCCAATCGATAGCTCTGTTGGATGAGTTCCTCTAGTTTGCGACACACGAGCTCGAAGTCTTTAGGCATTGACACATCTGCCACGATCCCATTTTCGTATCCTACAAGCCTCATATCAAGTGGCGGTGAACCACCAACCCTGATATTCTCTGGCAGATACGAACCATGCAATCCCCTGTTTCTTAGCTTAATGATGCGAGCCAGCCAGTTGTCATTATCCATTGCTTTCGCAAGTGGGCCAAGAATCTCGTGTTTCCAAGGCCTAAGTTTCTTTGATCTGATGTCGTCCATAAGATTCTTGCGCAACGCATCCCCCGGGAATAGACTTCTCCTATGATCGCGTCAAGTAGAGAAACAAGTACAAGGCGATTGGGGAATTGGACGGGCACCTCAATGCTCCAAAGCTTGGATAGTTGGTTCACAAAGAACCTTGCGCTCCACAACTTGACCAGCGGAACATCGTTTATGGAAACACTCGGTAGTAGGAAATCGTGAGGAAAGGAGATACTAATGTTTGTTGAAGGCGGGCTCGTTGGGGCAGGTGTCTTCACAGTTGCCTTACCACTACCCGTACCGAACGCTTCAATGTGTTTCCAACTTGCACCGAACTTTGGACAACTGGCTTTGTTTGGTTCAGGCGATCCGATATAACCACACTCGGCAGATTCACCAATAAGGGATTGCATGCCGCTTCTGTTGAATCTTAGCGCCATTCTGTATAAGAGTTAGCCACTTGTTTTCGCAGTTAACCTTGATTCCCCCTCTGTCTGCAAACGGTTCGATACAGGTTTTGAAGCAAACATAGAAGTAACAGAACCGGTTCACGTCTTTACGTCCTATTTTGTGTAAGATAGTTTGACTCATGTCACATCGAAAGGGTTCGTAGCGAATACCATGTCACGAACCCCCAAAATCATGGCTAAATGCAGAAACACAAGAGATACACCATTCGCCAAGTGGAAAAACTTCACAAATTGTTCGTATAACCAAGTTTCGTTGTATGTCTCGACGCCGCTGCCGTTCACGTCAACGAAGTGCATCGAGTTATTCGCGGCATTATATTGTAACCTCATGTGGGCTACGCAATTTCTCAGATGGCCTTCTTGCCAGCCACGGAAAAGAATCTCGGAACCGCCATTGCTAGGTTGTCTCATTCTATCGCGTATTTCTCTGACTTGAAGCCCTCTTGCTTCAGAGAGCGTGATGTCCTCACCTAAAGAGGCTTTGAAAAGGACGTAAATCAGACGGCACGCCTCGTCGAATTGCCCCTCTATGTCCATAGCATGGAGCAAGCAGGCAGCATAGTACTTTTCCTCATTTGGCAGACTCTCTGCGCTTAGGAAAAGGCTTGCCATTTTCTCCATAACGGTCGCAGCCTTCCCCATTGAGGCTATTAACGGTGATACTTCTAGGAGTTTCCTGCTGAAGCCTGTTCTATTGGCCGAAATTAAATCTATGAGAACTCCGTCTATAAAGTCGTGAAGTGCAAGGAATTCACTATCTCCACCGCTGTATTCGTCTCTATAGGTCGGTGCGATTTGGTTGAAGATGCGCTCCCGCTTATCATCCTCTCCTCTCTCAACGATTTGCGCAAGTTGTAGAAGCAAATCTCCGGTTCGAGGAAAATGTTGTTGACGATAACTCTCTCCTCTCTCGCGAATGCTCGCTGCTCTTCTGGGAGCATCAGGCAACAATGTGAGTGACCTGTATTCACTTGGAGTGTCTAAGCATAAAAGGGTGGCACGGACTTTCTTTAACCTTTAAACAATTCCAATGCGGTGGTATGACCTTTCTCTCTCTCGTTTAATGAACGTTGGAGCGCAGCGTAAAACCTACCGAACCAATTCTTTTGGCACACGACATTGGAGTGTAGTCTTGTCCTCACTGCATTCTTATTTTGCATAATTGATCGTCGTCGGGTTTGCTGGTGCGCACACACACAATGTCTGAATCGACGGTTCATCGGGTTTTATGAGGGTGTTTGACCAACCAAGCATGAGCATTCACTCGTGGGTGATAATTCTACGAGGCGAACGAATAATTGCAGGCAAACCGCTGCCCGTCTTAATATGAAACTCATTGTCGCCCTTGCTCTGTCCTCTCGGTTTTTCGTATTTGGCGTTGCGGTAGTTGCAAAGGACGCCTTGCCTATGCGTTCCTGCACATATTGTTGGGATATAGGCGTCCCCTTTGTAGATCTCTTCTCGCGTTGGGATAGCGCCTACTATGCCAACATTGCAATGTTAGGATACCCGCATCAGATCACCGCGAGATGGGCTTTTTTTCCTGGTTACCCGATTCTGATAGGAATACTCGGACGATTTCTCACGATCACGGTTCAACTAAAACTCGTTCCAGCAGTCTACTTGGCCGGTTTTCTAGCAAGCAACGTCGCATTCTTCGGAGCCGTCTATTATCTGAACAGATTATCCGATATAATTCTGAACAATAGGAGATTAGCATTCATATCTGCGGCCCTTCTTGCTTTTTACCCGGCGGGAGTTTTTCTTTCCGCCGTCTATTCTGACTCGTTGTTTCTGCTGCTCACAATTAGTTCATTGTACTACTGGCAAAGGGATAATCTTGGCAGAAGTGCAGGGCTTGGTTTTCTTGCTGCCTTAACTAGGCCAGTGGGAGTTCTTCTCGTAGTGCCAGTCCTGTACAAACTCCTGCAAGACTCATCTAGCCGGAACGCTATACGGTCCTATTTACCCGTAGTAGGAACCACGCTCGGTTTTCTGAGTTTTGTTGCATACAGTCAACTTATGACGGGAACTATTTTCGCTACCTCGATGGCTGAAAGATCTTACTGGTTAGTCAACTTCAACCCATATGATCGGTTCATGGGAGATCTGCGTGAGATGCTTGTTAACCCGATAATTCTGCTATACTTGGTATTGAGCCTCAGTGCTGTGGTGGCGTATATTCAAAGAGTGAGTAACAGAGATGAAATCGCAATCGGTCTATATGCTATTTGCCTCCTTGTCGCTTATTTGATCTCTCCCATAGATTCCTTTGCTCGCTATTCGATCACACTATTACCGACGTACTGGAGTTTTTCGAGATGGTCGAAGCACTCTTCAGCAAGAGTTCTGATTTGCGCTTTCTTTCTCGTTCTGTTGGCTATAGGAACGGCGTTATTCGTAAACTGGTACCGATTCTACTAGCATCCTATGCAAAGTAGACCCGTTACGAGATGGCTAAGAGGCGTTACGGGTATCAATGGTGCGCACACACACGGCCAGTTCAAATTACGGTGTGGTGCGTGGATTTCAACAGAGCGAGAATCAGAGCAGGATTGGAGGAATGGAATAAACTCTTCGAGAGATCGAACGTGAAGCTAAGAGCTGTCTATCCTTCGTAGAGTGGCAGCATTTTGCAGAGAATGCGGTAAGAGTCAGGAATGACTATGAGACTTGGATTGTGGTCGTGTCGAAAGCGGTTGGTTCGGTTGGCAGCAGCCCAACTGTCACGGTGTAGACCCCTGCCGAGTTTGGTATAGCCCAATCGTAGTAATCTGTTGACTCAGAATTTGCTGTAACTTTCATTTGAACCACGTCGAACAAAACGTAGTTACCGGGGCCGATGATTTGGATGGTAACATTCGCGTTCAGTGGCATGCTTGTTGGGTTGAAAACAATGATTCGCAGCTTCACTAACTGATTCCTGGTTGCAGTTGCCGAGGCCGTTAGGAGCACGGTTGGAGTTGGCGCGATTACGCCAGTAACCGTCAATGACGCTCTAGAACTGGTGGACTCTGCAAGCTGATTATTCCCGTCCCAGCTCGATTCCAGCAATAGTTCCCCGGATATGAGGGAGTCCATGACGCTGAATAACTGCCAGAAGCATCGGATGTGACACTCATCAGAGTGTTCCATGTTGTTCCCGAGTCTGAGCTGAGGCTAATCACTACTTGAACAGCTCCGGGGTTCGGTACGATTGAACCTGACAATGTCACTGGTGACCCAACAGTAGCCGAGCCAGGCGACGTCAATGAGATGGTCGTAGGGGGTCTGGTGAAAGTTATGAGCGTTACGGAAGTCGATGTGGAAGTAGTTGTCTGACTACACAATGTTATCGTCGTCGTGGTGACTGTAGTTGAGGTTGAAGTTCCAGTCAAACTCGTAGTTGTAGAAAACGTCGACGTGGTTGACGTCCCCGTAGTAGTAGTCGAAGTCGTCGATGTTGTAGCTGTGGCAGCTTGAATAATGACACTCGTCGTCGAAGTTGTGCTTGTAGCGGAGCACACCTGATAGGCAGTGGACGTACTCACAGAGGTCGTTGTGGTCGTCGTAGATATTTTCGTCGTTGAAGTGGTAGAAGTCGTTGTAGAGCCAACAGACGTTGATGTGGTAGTGGTCGTTTGTGTTACAGTTACAGGAGGAACGAAGGTTATGGCCAGAAGGTTAGGAGACCCCGCAGCATAATATTGGATCGAGATCGTGTGAGTTCCCGCGCTTATCGAGACAGGGTTCGAGTCTGAACCACTAATCCAATTCCAATTATAGTAAACTTGGTTTCCGTCTACAGAAACACTCAGTCCATCATCGTGTTGCGTGGTCAACGTCCAAGTACCACTAGAGGTGAAGCTGAAGTAACCCACTGCCTGAGCATAGACATCGTGATTCCTCCCCGTGTCATCCACATTTCCCGAACCCCAGTTGAAATTGACATTCGGGCCACTCCAAGTGTTAGTGGTGATCGGCCCTCCAACTACACTTCCAGGAGTCGTTGGCACTTTTCGTTTAGATCTCTCAGCTCTGTTCAATCCATTCAGCCGAGATGCGAAACTCGATGTAGCGGTCTTGGAGATCACTCCGTTGCTAAGGGCTTCTGACGTAACCAAATACTGGACACACGAAGACTTTCTGCCACCATACGAGGTAATTGAGATAGGTTCACTAGTAATGGTGATCGGATATCCGCTTGGAATTTATGACAGAGATCACAACCTTCCCATTACGAGGAGTGCAACAGTGGCCACAGTTTACCACGCACCTTTCCAAGGTAAACAGTTATTCCTAGTAGACGGGAGCTTGCATGAGGGAACAAGTGGAAGCCCTGTAGTCATGGTGCGACCGACTAATGCGGTGACAATAGCGCCTGGAGGATTAGTCGATGTGAACCCGGCGCATCTGCTTGGGATTAATTCAGGGCCATGGCTTCATGGTCCCAGTTTCGCCGAGATTGGATTGCACGCAGTCTGGTATCCTGAGCGGATAACTGAAATAATTTCTCAAAATTCGGACAGGCTTTCTTCCGGCAGAACACAAATCGGCTGACTCTTCTTTCTCGATTCTTTGCAAGGTCATAACTTCTTATGCCCTCGTTGGTTGGTTAGCTAGTTTAGTGTGTGTGCGCACCATTATACCCACCACCAAGAATCAAACGGGCGACGAGTGCCAAGGAGAGAGACCATCATTACTCAACAAGAACGAGTCAAACACCATTACTCAACAGGAGAGTAGATGTCAGAAGGTTTAGCTTTCAGCTGCGTCAACGTAGCATGAATCTTTGAGAGATCGCCCACGTAAAGTGGTCGATGAGCGTCACTTCCTGTGCTCAGCTTAACACCGTTCTTCAGACATATCTCAAAGAGATCAAAGTAGCCAGTCGGCGGAGTGATATCACGGTAGAAATGCCCGTTGACTTCAAGCGCGACATCGTGCTTCGCAGCTGTCTCAGCCAACTCAGCCAAGAGACCATCGGGAACATCATTCATTGATTTGAGATTTCTCCCGGCTGAGACTACATACATGGGATGACCTAGAACGTCTGCATGCCCGTTCTTAACGGCAGCGATTTCACTCCGGATACATCTGATTACGACCTCTCTTGGGTCAGCGCGGACTTCTTTTTCCGGATTCATCTCAACTCCAGGAATGACGTGAAGCGACGCTATTACGAAATCGACCTCTGCAGCTATTTCTGGTCTTATGTTAAGGCATCCGTCAAGATCTATTATGTCAGCCTCTATGCCAAGAAGCATCTGAGTTTCAGCTCCATTGCTTATGGTTCTGCACTGGTCCTTCAGAGTCTTGATATGCTCCAAATCGGATGTATGCTCGTAAACTTCCAAACTGCCCGTATTCGTGTGATGGTCAGTGACCGCCACAACTTTCAACCTCTTTCTTTGAGCCTCTCTGAAGATCTCTTCAAAGGTTTGATGGCCGTCAGAGTGAATTGAATGCGTATGGAGATCAAGCTTTGGAAGCACGAGATAACATCTCAATGTCTTTCAGTTTTCTAAATCTGGGTTCGAAGGCAAGAAACACATAGGATAAAGACTTTACAGTTGGACACAAATGAAGGAAAAGTCTTCGTCGCGCGCTTCAGCCGAGCCACACATACTTATCTCGTCTCGTCGTGTAGAGTATCCGTTTTTCGTGTGTGAAAGGATGAAAAGTCTCTAGTCGCTGTGTCTGTGTTAGTTCTCCGCGGTTGGTAAGCCCGAAGACCCACTGACCATGTTTCGGTCGGGTGTGTGAATGGGCAGACCTCTGGAGCGGCCCCTTGAATGCGCCCCTGCGCGCGAATAGGTGATTGCCGCGTTCAAGCCAACCAAGAAAAGAACGGAGGTGAAGAACCAGGATGGCAGTCTACGTTGGAATAGACGTTCACAAGAAGTACTGTCAAGCTGCTCTAATGAACGACAACGGTTGCGTCCTACAGGAACTCCGATTCGACAACACCTCACAAGGAGCAACCAGCCTAGTCACCCTAGCAAAATCCGTAGACCCACACGTCAAGGCTGTGGTGGAACCGTCCGCAAACTTCTGGATCAGAATCTACGATCAACTTGAGAATGAAGGAGTCGAGGTGAAGCTCAGCAACCCTTTGAGGACAAAAGCAATAGCTGAAGCACGCATCAAAACCGACCGCATAGACGCCAAAACCCTAGCCTACCTGCTCAGAGGCGATCTTGTGGCAGAAAGCTACGTCCCAACCCGAAAGAACCGTGAACGCAGAGCCCTCATCAGACACCGCGCCAGCCTAATACAAATGAGAGTAGACATCAAGAACCGCATACACGCACTCCTAGACAAACACGAACTCTCCCACACCTACACAGACCTCTTCGGAAAACAAGGCCTTGAGTGGCTTCGAAACCTACAACTCACAACCCCAGATCAGGAGATCCTCCAATCCAGCCTACAGATCGTCGAGACATTAAATCAACAAATCCGAAGCATGGACATTCAAATCGCGAAAGACGCCACAACCGAAACCCAAGCCAAGCTTCTCATGACCATGCCAGGCGTTGACTATTACGCAGCCATGGTCCTCCTATCCGAGATCGGAGACGTACACCGCTTCAGCTCAGACGAGAAGCTCGTCAGCTGGGTAGGATTAGCGCCTCAAGTGCACCAGTCCGGCGAAACTCAATGGACAGGTCACATCACCAGGAAAGGCAGCAAACGGACCCGATGGATTCTCGGCCAATGCGCACAATCAGCCAGACAACACGACCCACGAATGCGAGAGTTCTACGAACGGATTGAACGGAAGCATGGATCACAGAAAGCCATCGTCGCCGTCGCCCGCAAAATGCTAGCGATAATGTACGTGATGCTCATCAGAAACGAACCATACCACGGAGAGAATCACGAGTTAACGGAGCAAAAACATAAACGCCTCAACACATTAGCTAACAGCGCTTGAACGCCACACAGAAGACCAACGCGGAGACGCAAGCATAGTCTACAGACTTTTCATAGGTGTGGGTCTAGTGGTGCGCACACACATAATTTTGACGACGAGTCACGATTCAGAGGGTAACCCCAACGAAGTCTCAAGGTCCTTCGAATGGCTCAGCAATATTTCGGCAATATAGGTTTCAGGGCGATCTTCAAGTTCACGTTTGAATTTATGGATTAGAGACCTCGTTCCTGACTCAAGCATCTTCACCGTTTCCTCCAATGCCGAATGTTGGGAGATGACTATGGGAAAGGCCCCTGCCGTGGACAGACTGCGAAGTCGCTCAACATTTTGAGGAACATGGCTGTAGACCACTGATCTGATCTGACTATCGAAACTCACGTTTCCGTCGTCTCGCAACGTAGTCATGACAAGACCACGATTATCGTCAATAACGAGCATTGGTATCGCAAATGTGACTGTTCGACCAAAGAAACGAGGCCAAAGTTCGTTTGACGGCATGTCCACGAGATAATGCTCTACGAGGCCTCGAACCGTTGCGACTTTGAATTGCTGCGCATACCGCGTCAAGCCGCGTCGATGGGTTTCAAGAACAATGTTCTTCGGAAACTCCGCTCGTTGGATGTAGTCATCTCTAAAGAACTGGCATGCCCCAACGAGTTCTTCAGCAGCTTCATAGGTTATTCTATCATTGTAGTTATCGGATTTTCTACTCTTGTAATTTGGCGAATCAACTTCGACAATACGATCGGTAAAATTCTCAAATCCATAATACTTCGATGTATCATGAGGCCGGAAATCGGTTGGAAATTGTTCATTATAGAATCTGATCGGGAAATTTGCAGCGCTTCCTTCACCCTGAAACGCAAAGAAATCATTAGACTCAGTCCTTTTGCATTCACCTATGAGTAAGAGCTGGAAGTTAATCAGGCAGTAATACCTAATGTCATGCTCATCACTTGTCAGGGGATGGTATTCTTCTAACCCCTTCTCCGCCATGAAATCGGTTTCATGTGATACGCCGTCCTTCTGATAATATGGTCGAGAGACTCGATACCCAGATTTCGTCAGTATTCGCCGCGCTCTTATCTCTAATGGGATTCCACTTCTTTCCATCTCTCTCTCGCGATCTGATTTGTTTTCTTTGTTTTGCCACCATCCTAGGAAATCTGAGTTTTCGCTCGCGCTCACGTGAACCACTCTCGCTCACGTCACACCTACATGTTCCATCCCTGATAAGACTTCCACGCCACTCTCGACCGTTAGACTCTTGGTTGGTAGTGTGTGTGGGTTTGCTGGTGCGGACAACAGAATTTGAACCGCCATTGCGATAGAATGGGCATTCAATCGCACAGTGATTTGTCAATCTGTTTGTAAGATTGTCGCAGATCACGTTGTCGTAGCCTCCTCGTCGCCAATCGTGGACTTTCAGGGACGCACGATCGTGAGTCATCAGAACAATGTCACAGACTGCGTTAATGCCGGATTGAATTATGGCTACAGGGCTTGTAGAACACAGTGAACACCCACTATCCAAAGCTCGCGGATGTCAAGAAACAATGACCCTAACCGTGAGGGAAAGCCGAAACTAATTCCTGAGTTGCTTTTTCATGCGTGTGACTAGTTTTCTCAAGTCGATTTTCCGTTCGATTTCTGAAATAGGACGATAAAATTCTCTCTCTAAGTACTGTCGTGACAATCCGTTTATGGCTCAGGCAGATTGACATTTGCTGGAATGCAACAGCTTGAGTAATTGTTCAAAAACAAAATTTCAGATTCGATTGCTATTTCATGATCCAACTATCCTCAGCGTTACTTAGCCTCTCGAACTTTTGTGGTCTGACTACGACCAGTGCGTTTTCTCGTGTATACCTCTGAAGTACCTCAGGTTTGGTATCGGTAATTTCTTCAACATGCAGCGGATTAATCGAATCTGTATTCAAATGCTCATGTAAGAACCAACATCTTACCATACGAATTCAACATCAAGCGTAGTGTGCAGCCAGCACGGAACATGCCAAATGCAGCCGTCTGAATCTCTGAGAAAATAATTATTCCTGATTTCGTGTTCACAGAGCGTGCAAACACCCGGAAAACGCGTGACAGAATCGGTTCTCTGCAGACGCGTATGGTGTTCCGAGAGGTCCTTCCCAAATTTCGCGATGAGCCTAATTACATCCTTATCTGTTATCCTCTTGTCAACGTTCGAATACTGAATTTGAGGAACCATTTCCGACGGGCGTGTTATTTTGGGGCGTCTCTCTAATAGAGCCATGAGTTTACCTGAATCAGGTCTAAGAAAACAACATCTTCCTACAAAGATGCATGTGGGATTCTCATTCTTTGCTTTTACGAGTTGAAACTCTTCTTCGGTCTCAGGTTCAATATAGAATCCAGCTCGTGTGTATTGGTCACAAAGATCACACTTCACTACACCTTCACGCACATCAAACATCGTGTCGTTTACCATTTCCCACCTCATCTTCATCCTCTTCAGTAACCTTGAGATCTCCCCTTCTCACACTCACGTCATGACAAGTTCAATTGTATGTTCTTTGACTCACATGAATCTTGCCATAAGCAATACCATGGCTTCTGAACGCACATTAAGCATCTTCTCTCTCAACGCCTCTCGGCGCCTCTCTCCGCTCTTTATCGTATTTTTCCAATCCGTTAACGGTTACGTTCGGAGCGTTACCGCTAACGCATAACTTACACTGCAACAAGAGATCCTTGATTTCATGCAGCGTTTGGGTGTTCTCTTGCACTGCTTCTGTGTTCTCCCTCTGAACCGAAGCCATCTGTTTGATGCATTGTAACAGGTCAGGGATCCAAAGTGGAACTGTCTCTATAACTTCTTGTTCATTCGTGCGCTCGCTTAAGTCGTGCTGAATGACTAGCCCTAAAGTGTAACGATAGAATTCAAGTTTGTAGTATGGTGAAGCGGGAAACGTGAACCTGCGATGGCGCTCAACAGGGACCAACTTATGCGCCAAGTCATTTGCAACATGGAGTAGATCATGATTTGCAGGTAGCCGTCCCTGCAACGTAGAGACAACGACTCTTCGAAAATGTTCCCTCACCTCCAACCCCGTCATCCCGGGTTTACGACACAAAACTTCTAAGAAACGGGTGGAAGGAAGAATTCGGATTGCAATCGCTTGATTTCTGAAATTGATCTGCCGGTTCTGATTACTCGAAGGAAACCACGTGTCCTGCGTATTCCATCCCGAACGAGCCGCGTCAAGAAAAGCATCAAGCAACGGTCCCGGCACACCACCCAACAAACGCAACCGCAACCTGTGCGTACTCGTAAGCGACACAAGGGGGTCAGCCCGAACGTTAGCACCAGCCCATTGTTTTCTGATCCTGCATTTGGCTACGCGTGCCGTGGCGGCGTACCCACTCGGATTAAGGTGAATGGCGATGCAAGCGTCCGAGGGCCTGCTCTCTGGGTACCGGAGGAAATAGCTGTAAAATCGGTCCATCACCCCCCGCGTTACATTAGCGTTAACGCCATTTTTTCGGATATTAGAACAGGGCGATGACATGTCAGTTACCTTACTTGATTAGTCTACTCGTTTTCAGATCCAAGCGTTTTGAGCCTTGCCAACGCAAGATCGCGATCAACGACGGTTTTGTAAAGTGCAAATATTCCTTGGACGAAGGCGTCAGCGGTTGAGCGCACTATTCCACGGCGCTTCAATTCTAGCAGAATTTCCGCTGGTTCTCCGCGAATTGTTGTGTTCAATCGAACTACATTTGAATCTTCGTAAGCATGAGTTTCAGCGTTCAAATTTGAACGCGAGGCTTCGTCCAGTGTTTCTTTCATAGTATAGGCGGGTAGAAGGTACTTTTAAGTGTAGAACGCCTTCGGCGCCTGCGAGGATGAAGAAAGCGCGCGACCGATGAAGTTGTCGTGCGGAGAGTGAGTCCAGCACCGGACGAAACTGCCTTTCCCGTCGCCGAGAACCTGCAAGATCGAGGAGAAGTAGAAGGTCATTTTTGCGGTGTTATCAATTTGGATTCGAAATCGTAGATGTCACGGTTTCTTTCAGCTACCTCGGTCAGCAGCTTGTCAGCTTGGGAGGGGTTATTCCAAAGCTCTTCTAAGATTTGTCGCACGTTTTGCTCGTTACGTGCGGTTTTGCATATCTTCTGAACCGTCGCCTCCAAGGTGCAGCCGCAGGTCGCGGAGTTTCTGATTGAAATCAGATGCTCGCAGCAATTGGATTTTCATTCTGGAGGCGTAGCTGGAGAGGCTGATGGTCTTGCCGTCTTTGAGTTGTACGTTCTCCTTCGGGTTGAATGCGTTTCCAGCGAACAAACCGGTCACGCCTTGCTGAACCTGCCTACCTTCAGGGGTGTCGACGCCGAAGTCCGTGCTCCATCGTAATACGTTGAAGAAGTCGTCTACATCTCGTTTTGTCACGACAGACCACTTGCATTCTAGGACGTATGTTGTGGGCGGAGCGAAGGGACCCGGCGTGATTGTCCAGACTCGGTCGACCTCAGCATTTCCTCGACGATCTCCAACCGGTTTGATTAGGTGAAGTGTAATCCGCCTTGGGTCCATGCCGTTGCCGCGATGGTCCTGCGTATGGAAACGTGCGCCTATGGTGAACTTGTCAACGAACCATTCCACGCAGCCTTCCCAGTTATGGCCGATACGGTTCGCGCGTCCCTTCGTGACGCGAACGTAATTCTCCTTGAATCCTACTGCCGCCTTCAAGTCTTGGTCAGATAATGAGGCGTGGTGAAAGTAGCGGTAGGCTCCGAAGATTTTCACTTCCTTAAGGTCCGTGTAAAGTTGAAGCGCCCGCCTAACCGCTTCCTCAGCCTGCCCCTCAGAGCACTCCAGCTTCGACTGCACATAGTCGAAGCCCACCAAGTCACGGAGCTTGGACGCCTCAATGATCATGTCACGTATGCGGTGGACACGTTCGATTATTGGGCTCGTGCTGCTCTGCTTCACAAGAGCCGTCGTCGTCCTGTCAATACCTTCTTGAAGTGCCTGATCTCGATCCCTGTCCTGATCAATCCAAGTTAACAGGTAGCCCTCCTTGAAAGGCGTCTGCCTGTCGTCCATTCTGTAACCCCGAATGTACACTAGCCCATGCTTCTCCCAGCGCCGCACATTCGACATCACGTCAACCGTCCTGACTCCCTCATTCTTCAGTGAGTTAGCGATCTGAGTTGAGAAGAACGCCCTATCGCTGTTCTTCTGTAGAAATTCCTGTATGATCCTGGCTTTGCTTCTGGCGCCGCCCCCGCGCACGTCCAGATAACGCTTGGAGAATGAAACGTACTCGTTCTCGTCTACTTGAAGACGATCTACCCCTTTCGGCTTGAGAACGTATAGATGGTAGGCGCGTAGGTTACGTCGGATGCCCGCCCTGCCCTTGAATAGTTTCTCAGACTCGTAGAGTGGTTTCTTGGTTCTGAGTAGGAGTCCATTCTCCCAGGCGCGTCGGAGTGCTTGCCAGACCCCTGGCTGGGTGAGTCCGGTACCCTTCAAAACGTCACGATGACTCTTAGGCTTCCCGTCCGCAAGAATACTGATGATAATGTTCTGTGAAGACGTGGGTCGGACCAAACCAAAGCCTTCACGCTCCACTGGCCGTTGCGGTTAATTTAAACCTTCTAAAGAATTGGTCTACCCACGCAAAGAAGAATGCTGAAAAATGCGCACCAAACGCACGCCAAACGCAAAAAACATGCTAAAAACAGGGTTTAGAGATGGTGCGGGGAGTGGGATTCGAACCCACGAAGGCCTACGCCACGGGATAGCTCACCCGCGCGCAAGCGCCTGCGCACATGCGAATCTTGAGTGTAGCGCGCGTGGCCAGCGTAGGCATCAGCATGCCAACATGGCACGCGACCCGCCCATTTGACCTGGCTCTGGTACCCCCGCCCAAGCGTCTCTCAAGGGGTTTCCACAAATAAGCCATACTCAAGCCCGCCAGATAGGCAGAGAACGAGCTTAGCAGTGGCATTGTGTTGTGTGTGTTCAGTAATCACCATGAAGATACTCGTGGGGGTTACCTGTTTCGGTGCTCTGATTCATGTCGTATTCTCCTTGTCAGGAGCGTCACGATGCTTCATGAACCAATCGAGGGTTCAACCTGACCCTTGACCTCGCCATTGACCTGACCCATTTGGCGAGCCGTTTTCGTTGTTGACCTGGCCCTTGACCTGACCATTCGTGTTTTGACCTTGATTTGAACTTGATTTTTGGCCTTCAGGTGTGTTTTGGGTTCCTTGTGGCGAGGTTGAGGGCCGGGTCAACGGTGGGGTTGAAGGCCGGGTCGACAGTGGCGTGGTCAAGTCGAGCATCGTTTTCAGGTCTAGTCCATGGTCAGGTAGGAGTTTTTCGAAGCTTTTCTGGTCATGTCCAGCCAGGTAGGCCTTGTAGACCTCAACTGCTAAGGGCGGGGAAGCATTCTTTGAGACCTCCTGACCGGCCTTAGACGTGGTTTACGCCTTTTACCTACTGTGAAACCGCCCACATGGCGCTTATGACCCGGTAAAGCTTGACCTGGCCCTCAACCTGACGCTTGTCAATGGCCGGGTCAACGGCCGGGTCAGAGGCCGGGTCAACATTTTCCCCGTTTTTTTTGACCTCAGGCTCGACCTGACCGTTGACCTGACCATTCGTGTTTTGACCTTCAGGTGTGATTTGAGTACCCGGAGCTGAGGTCAGAGGCGAAGTCCAGGGCGGGAATTGGCAAGTTAGGAGCCGCGATTGGCGAGGTAGGGTCTATCCCATAGGACCGTAAGAAGTCGTTGAAGGTCTCCGTGGCAGGGGGGTTATTTAGTGACCTTAGTTTCGGTGAATCTAGTAACGTCGTCCGACATATGTTTCATTATGAACGTTCAACTTGTGTGCAACGGTTCCAGTACGGTTGGCTTTCGTCGTTAATGTGTCGATTGCGAGGACACTTAACGATTCCAAGAAAACGAGATAAACTCGGCATTCCAAGCCTTTTTGGAATCGATATGCGATTGAACTCTAGTCAAATCTCAGCTCAGCTTGCAGAGCTGCCTCGGTGGGGTCGACGTGGGAACAGGATTTGGAGAACTTTCGTCTTTGATGATTTCATGCAAGGTATCCGCTTTCTTAATCGGGTTGCTAGGGTGGCGGAGGGTATGAATCATCATCCTGACATCTCAATCCGGTATAACCGGGTTGGATTAAGCTTAACGACCCACGACGAGGGCGGGTTAACGATCAAGGACTTTAGCCTAGCTAAGAAGATCAACCGCCTAACGGGAGACTAGACGAGATTCTTCCGATACTTTCGTAACAAGATCAGCTAAGCAGGTTGAGTCCTCGTCCGTCTCTCAAGAGTTCGTTGACAAAGTCTGGGTGAGCAACCTCCAGGATGGCTCGGGCCCGCTCTCTTACCGTCTTGTCGCGTAGAGATGCGATTCCGTGCTCTGTTACGACATAGTCGGCGTGAAATCTACTCACCGTGGGAATCGCGGGTGCCTGCGGGTTCTGTGAGAGGCTTGGGTGTGCTACGATTCTGGACGCTTTTCCTTCAGCGGCCGTGGATGGGAGGACAATGATGGAGAGCCCGTCGGGGCAGAGTTGCGAGCCGATTACGAAGTCTGGTTGGCCGCCTGCGCCCGAGTACTGGTCGAATCCTAGCATGTCCGAGTAAATGTTCCCGTACAAGTCCACTTGTAAAGCCGTGTTTATGGAGGTCATTTTAGAGTTGGCTGCGATGACCTTCGAGTCGTTCGTGTAATCGAACGGTTTCAACTCAATCTCCGTGTAATCGTTGAGCCATTCGTACAGCCTCCTCGTGCCGGCTGCGAATGCGCAGACCGCTCTTCCCTTGTGGAGGCTTTTCCGGGCACCTGTTAACGCGCCTTTTTCCACGAGCATCATCGCTGACTCTGGAAACATCTCACTGTGCAATCCCAGGTCTTTCTTTTCCGCGAGGAATGGGGTAATCGATTCGGAGATCGCGCCATAGCCGACCTGAATTGTTGCCCCGTCTGGGACGAGGCTTGTCACGTTCTCCGCCAGGCGTTTCTCCAGGTTTGTGATCTTGGGCGGTGGTAGCTCGTAGATCGGTTCATCTGACCTAATGAAGTAATCAATCCGGTCCGCATCTATGATGGCATCGCCGCGAGTTCTCGGCATGTTTGAGTTGACTTCTGCAACCACGACCTTCGCAGGTCTCGAAGGCTGAGCGCCCGTAGTCAACTGATATGCCTAGGCTACATTTACCTTCACTGTCTGGCGGGGAGACGGTGGCGACGAAGATGTCGGGTTTGAAGACGTGTCTTATGAGCCATGGTGCTTTGCTGAGTGGAATCGGGTAAAAGTCGGCTCTTCCGTCCTTTATGAGTTGGACTATCGGTTTCACTCCTCCCGTGAAGGCGGTTGAACATTTCACGTGCTGTTCCATTCCTGGCGCTAAGTATTGGCGGACGAAGTCGCCGCATGGGCGCATGTGGAATAATCTCACGTTGCTTAGTTCCTGTGCTCGATCCATGAGTAGTTTAGGGAAGATTCGTGGCTCGGCGCACAGGTTTGATAATGCGATCCTATCGTTCGATTTGACAGTCTCAACGATCTTCTCTGGGGAGGAGAACTCGACCGAGTAATCCAATCGGGATCTTACTCGAAGTACTTTCTGAGTTTCAGGCACGTCTCCTCGGGGGATTCGTACACTTCCTGTTCGGCGAGTAAGTATTGCAGCGCCCACACGTCGCTGACGAACTTCGGCTTGTAACCGTACCTCGATACTATTCTTGCCGTGACACTGAAGTGTTCCGTTCTCTCACGCATGGGGCCTGAGTAGATTGCTGCATTGAAGCTTCGAGCGTCTATGTCGTGATAGTATCTGAGAACCCTCGTGAAACCTTCTGCTAATCCCATTAGTTCTTGATCAGATAATGTTTCGAAATTACTCTTGTTCAGCACGATTGCGTGGGACTCGTTGAGGCCCATTGGGGCGAATGGCGTTAACCAATCCACTCCATGTAGATTCTTTAGGTATCTCGATGCCAGCTTCTTTTCAGTCTCGACCAGGTCATCCCAGTATCCTGCTCCGTTAGCGGATGCGTAGGATTCGCTGGTTTTTAGGAGGTTTGAGATTCCCTGTACCGGCTCGTAGCTGACTAGAGCTTGGATGTGAGGATGGGCTATGGTTGAACCTGCTGGCGGAAGGAAGTTCATTATGATTGCAGGATACTTGGATTCAGGCGAGGCCGCCAGGACCTTACTGAAGTATGTTAGACAAGCCTTGAATCCATCAAACAGCATCTCAGCGGTGAACTCATTCAACTGAACTCGGTGCCTCGTTGTTGGCACCACGAGCGCGTTAAAGTCCTCGTGTGCGAAGAGGCTGGGGAAGCAGACAGCTTCACCTACACGAAATCTGCCTTCTGGTGCTATCTCGCTCGGGAACTTGGGGGCACTCTTCTCCACTGCATTTGGACAAAACGGGCAATTGGCTTGAGTTGTTTCAACCAGTTCATCTATGAAAGTCGATTCGGACTGTATGAACCGTTTCACGTAATCCATTCGACCTTTTGAAACGATCACTCTGCGTCCTGTCAGAGGATCAGTTCTATGCTCAAGGGTTTGGGTGGTCAGTTGGAAATTGTTGAGCGGACTTAGGATTCGTGCCTCTCTAATCTCGGACTCGAAATGTATGGGCATTTTGCTCTAATCTTCCACCTAGTGTGAGCGACTTATCGGTTCTGCTATATTATCAGCTTAGACATTCTTCTACGGTTAATCCTCCAGGCTTCGCTCCTTACGTCAGGGAAGTATTACATGCGAAAACTTACATGGTAATACCGCCATAGTAATGTTGGCCTGCCTTATGGTAACTGAGCAAGTTCTCGACGGCAAGAAAGTCTACGTATGTAACTGTGGACTAGCTTATGATGACTTGCTCGTCGCGTACGCTTGCGACGAATATTACAAAGAGCACGGTAAACTTTCAGAGGACATAACTAGGAAAGCTGTAAATGTCCCACACAACGTGAACCAATGATCTTGTGAATCATTGGTTTATTGGCTACTACGATTGCATCGGATTCATACCAAGCGAAGTTGGTATTGGAATGTGGAGTTTCACCTGATAGACGAGAGTTCTGTGACTGAAATCGGTAATCTGTCTGAAACCTCAAGTATGCGCCAACCCGAAGCCACATTAGCCGGTGCTCTCGTTGGTGGAATCCCGAAGCTATTCCTCAGGTGCCACTGACAAGCCGCTGCTTAACGTGACAATTGGGAGCTTATTCGACGACGTTGCAATGAGATTACCTGAACATGATGCGTTGATTTCGCGACACGAGGATCTGAGGCTTACGTACGCGCAGCTCGAAGAGAAGGTTGATGAACTCGCGTTAGCGCTAATCGGTTTCGGCGTTAAGAAGGGCGACCGAGTGGGGATCTGGTCGCCAAATAACTACGCGTGGGTTGCCACTCAATTCGCTACGGCAAAAATGGGAGCCATTCTAGTGAACATTAACCCCGCTTATAGAGTGCAGGAATTGGAGTATGCGCTCAAGCAGTCAGAAGTGAGCTTCCTAATTACTGCTAAGCAATTCAAGTCGTCGGATTATCATTCGATGATTTACGAACTCGTCCCTGAACTACGACAGGGCGGCAATGGAGTAGAGTTTTCAAGCCGTGTCCCATCGCTGCGTAAGGTTATCACTTTAGATGACGGTGCAGGTCCCGGTATGGTTTCATGGAACGATTTCATCAAGATTGGTCGAGCAGGGGCAGATCCTTCCGAGCTGATTCAACGAGCTAACGAGTTAGATTACCGTGAACCTATCAACATCCAGTACACGTCAGGCACTACGGGCTTTCCAAAGGGAGCAACTCTCACGCATTATGGTATCCTGAATAATGGCTTCTTTTGTGGCGAGGGAATGAGGTTTACGGAGAAAGATCGGCTCTGTATCCCAGTCCCATTCTATCACTGCTTCGGCATGGTCCTAGGTAACCTCGCATGCGTGACACATGGTGCAACAATGGTTTTGCCTTCCGACTCATTCAGCGCGGAATCGGTTCTGGCCACCGTCGAGGAGGAGAAATGCACCGCACTTCATGGAGTTCCGACCATGTTCATTGCAGAACTTGAGCATCCAAGGCTCGACAGCTTCAATCTTTCAAGCCTGAGGACTGGCATTATGGCAGGGTCTCCTTGCCCAATTGAGGTCATCAGGAAAGTGATTTCGCAGATGGGGATGCGTGAGATTACGATAGGCTATGGGATGACGGAGACCTCGCCGGTATCATTTCAGACCTCAATCGACGACCCGATAGGGCTGCGCGTGTCGACAGTCGGGAAGGTTCATCCGCACGTCGAAGCGAAGGTCATAGATCAGCTAACTGGATCAGTTGTACCCCATGGAAACCCAGGCGAATTGTGCATTAGAGGTTACCTGGTCATGAAAGAGTATTGGAACAACCCGAATGCTACACGAGAAGCCATCGATAACGAGCAGTGGATGCATACAGGCGACTTGGCCATAATGAACACGGAAGGATACGTGAACATCGTGGGACGAACAAAAGACATGATCAGCCGCGGAGGGGAGAAGGTATTTCCAAAAGAGGTGGAAGATTTCCTCTACACGCACCCGAAGATATCTGACGTTCAAGTGATCGGAGTACCCTCCCACAGGTACGGGGAGGAAGTGATGGCTTGGGTAAAACTCAAACCTGGCACAATGGCTACAGCTGATGAACTGAGGGAGTACTGCAAAGGTAAAATCGCATACTTCAAAGTCCCCGCATACTTCAGATTCACAGACACTTTCCCAATGACCATTACCGGGAAGATCCAGAAGTTCAAGATGAGAGAAATCTCGACAAAAGAGTTAGGGTTGCAAGACGCAGCAACAATAAAAACCGCGTAAACCGCTCCAAACAGCACAGGCTTAACTGTAAGCCTACACTTAGCGAAAGACAATTAGACTTCTTGCCGCATCTTGTTCTCGTGGGATGTTGTCTAACTCAACATCTGCGGAGGAATTATTCGCGCTTCATTCCAAGCTCAGGTGGACTGCGTTCTCTGTTGACGGCAAGGTAGTCTTCTGCGAGATGCGTCCGGGAGTCAAGAGTTACTCTTCAGAGGATGACGATCGAGCCTTCATGCAGTTCGGTCCTCTTATAATGTCAGGGGTTGCAGAACGGTTGACTCATTCTGGCGAGGCTGGCAAACTGCAAAGTGTCCTTGTAAACATGGACAAGGATTCAGTGCTTCTGATGAAGTTTAGAAACGGATTTCTCGCATTATCCGTCGATAGAAATGAAGCCTTCGGCGTTTTTCAGGAAATTGACGCGAGGTTGCGGGAACTAGCTCAGTGAGAGCTCTCAGCAATCTGCTTGAACACTTCAGCTTTGCTCATGTTCGTAATCTCAACGATTTTGACATTAGATCGAAGGCCGGCTACAATTCTGACTTGGGATTTCGATTTGCCCAGTCTCTTCGCCAGGAACCGGACAACCATTCTATTAGCCTTACCTTCTATGGGTGGTGCAACAATACGCAGAGTAATGGTTCCGTCCGATTCAACTATCAACTTGTCTTCTCGACTTCGCGGTTTCACGTTAATTGTAAGCCGGACGTGGCTATGTAATTTTGAACGTTCCATGGCATGTGTCAGCTATCTCAGCCATTTGCATGGCTTGCCATAAATGAAGCGCTGAGAGTTACAGACGTGCACATGATGTGCCATGATGTGAGTGAGATCGGTCTATTACGATCAATGCGAGTTTCATATTTTTGATGGGAAAAATGATGACAATTCAGATTCAAAAGTTTGAGAACCGAACTAACTCTGCATCCTCGCGAGGCTTGGTCTGTTTAAAGTGCGGTTTCGCAGCTGCAGATTTCGACGTGTTCTGCTACCACGTTAAACTATGTGAAATTCCAGTGTAGGAACGGGATTTGAGTGATGTCGAAATTCAGGCCGTTCAATCATCGGCGCGAGTTCAGTTTGCCGTTCGGATCTTCCAGTAGCGTGTCCGAATCCTCTGCTACGATCGGCCGATCAATTCGAACCACTCTAGTCAGGTTGTTAGGAAACATCTCGTTATCAAGCGGCTCAGCAAGGGCGCGTAGTGTCCCAAGAACTATGCCATATCCTGATGCCGTTTAGTCAGACTGACGTCGGAAGGTTCCACGCTATGCATGAAAAACGCGGCACGATGGTCAGTGGTTAGCTCAGTAGCGCACGTTCTTCTTAAAGAAGTTCTATCTCAATAAACACTTTTTCAGGTGTTTGGATTCGCATGAGACGTTTTAGGAAGCGTTCGTTCGGGTCAACGTCAATGAGGCGCTTATGAATCCTCATCTCCCAGCTATCCCATGTGTGTGTTCCTTCTCCGCACGGGCTCTTTCTCGTGGGAACCCAAAGTCTCTTCGTTGGTAACGGAATTGGGCCGCGGAGTTTGACGCCAGTGCGATCCGCGATCTTCATGATTTCCCCGCAGATCGCGTTCAATCCTTGAGGGTCAGTGCTTGAAAGTCGAATTCGTGCTTTGTTTACCAATGGCGTCTTCCATCCTTGTAGGGGCGAAACAACCCCCTACGCTTGGGGGGCGTTTAAAAAGGGTTCGCTACGCGTAAACGCTAAACGGAAAAAGAAATTGTGATTGCCCAAAAAAAGGGCTTAGGATTTCTTCTCGGGGACTGTGGCTTTCTCTGTTATTTGTTCTACGACGCCTACTGCGATTGTACTGCCCATGTCGCGGATTGCGAAACGGCCGAGTTGTGGGATGTCCTTGAATGTTTCAATCGGTAGTGGGCGTAGTGGACGGATCTTAACTAGGGCCGCGTCGCCTGTCTTCAGAAAGTCAGGTTTCTCTTGTGTTACTTGTCCGGATCGAGCGTCAATCTTCTGGATTAGTTCTGTTAATGTTGCAGAGGTGGTTGCGGTGTGGGCGTGCATGACTGGTGTGTAGCCTGCGGCTATTGCTGTCGGATGGTAGACGATGATTATTCGGCCGATGAACTCGTTTGCGACGGTTGGAGGATTATCTGTTTTTCCAGCAACGTCTCCTCTTGAGATGTCATTCTTGGCTATGCCTCGCACGTTGAATCCAATGTTGTCGCCTGGAACGGCTTCAGGTATCTTCGTGTGGTGAGTTTCGATGTCTTTGCATTCTCCACGCGCGTTGGGCGGCATGAAGACGATGGTGTCTCCTACTTTCAAAACGCCGGTTTCGACTCGTCCGACTGGGACTGTGCCTATTCCCGTGATTGAGTAGACGTCTTGAACTGGGATACGGAGTGGCTTATCGGTTGGTTTGGGAGGTTCTTGGAAGGTGTCGAGTACCTCCAACATTGTGGGGCCTTTATACCATGGCATCTTGTCGGAATGCTTGACCAGGTTGTCTCCGATCCATCCGGAGACTGGGACAATATGGACTTTGGACGTATCGTATCCAACGACTTTGAGGAGAGCCTCCATCTCATTCTTGCACTCGTTGAATCTTTCCTCCGAGTACTTGACTGTGTCTGGTTCATCCATCTTGTTGATTGCGACAGCCATCTGTGTTACTCCTAGCGTTCTTGCTAGGTAGGCGTGTTCTCGTGTCTGGCCGCCGGGGCCTACTCCCACTTCGAACTCTCCTTTCCTCGCTGATACGACGAGGATTGCGGCGTCTGCCTGGCTTGTGCCCGTGATCATGTTCTTGATGAAGTCGCGGTGGCCGGGGGCATCGATGATTGTGAAGAAGACTTTGTCAGTTTCGAATTTCTCGAACCTGAGGTCGATAGTGACACCACGTTCTCTCTCCTCCTTCAGCGTGTCTAAGACCCAAGCGAACTTGAACGTGTCTCCGCGTCCGGTCGCGGTTGATTCTTCTGCATATTTCGAGATTGTTTTATCGTCAACGTTGCCTGTGTCGAAGAGCAAGTGACCAGTCATAGTGCTCTTTCCGTGGTCTACATGGCCGATGATGATTAGGTTAAGGTGTGGCTTCTTCTTAGCGGACATAAACCATCTCTCTATTGTTTACGATTCTCAGTGAATCGGGTACCCAGTATTTAAGGGTTAGAACCTGAAAATGAAATCGAGACCAACGTTGGACAATTTCTGAACTTAACGTGACGCTAACGCGACTCTCTCCATCTCGTCACGTTTTCGAACTGCGAAACTTCGATTATCCCTTACTGCGGCGTACGTAATTTCCTCTGCAAGACACTCGTCGATCGTCTTGGGATTGCTGAACGCGGCCTGACGAGCGCCATCAGTCATGAACCTCAATGCAACGTCTATTCGCCGGAGGGGAGCTATGTCGATTGAGATTGGGTAGACTATGCCTCCGTAAGCAATGCGGGTAACGTCTTCGGCAGGGGCCGTGTTCTCCACGGCTTTCACAAAGACTTCCACAGGGTTCTTTCCTGTCTTCAAACTGATGATGTCAAACGCATTCCGGACGATTCCCACTGCCTTCATTTTCTTTCCGCCCGACCTTCCGGGGCGCATCATATTGTTCACCAGCCGCTCCACGATGTTGATTGAGGATTTCCGGAATCGCTTATGTTCGTGTCTCCCGCCGCTATGAGGGTAGAGTGTGGGTTTCACGGAGAGATATTTCTCGAGACCTGCATCAGCCACTTCAATCTCATCCGTACTCCATGTGTTGAAAACCTTGACTTCGGGAGGCTTACGGCTCATACTGTTGACCTTTTTCTGCTGTGATTTTGGAAGCCTAATCGCATTTGACTATTAAGCGTTCAGTTCGACGTTGAGTGGCGATGGCAGCATCCCCAGCGGATTGGTATTCCTTGCAGCAGCGGTGACCTCAAAATCTCCTGGACCCTGTTATCTCATCAGCGCCTTGGCGTTCGCCTTACGACTGCTCTCTTCCGAGCCTCATCGGATTCGACGATGAAGAAGTGAATCTTTCCCTTCGGAAGGATTCCTTCCTACGCTGGCCCGATGGGGCAGAGTTTCATAGTTGACTCTGAGGGCCTACTGAAGTTCAGAGATATCTTTCCTCCAGGTTAACGGGTCCCCGCTTGTAGCCGATTTCGGGTCACAGGGAACGGCTGGCTCCCCGATCCTCCTGCCATCGCCGAGTTATTCTCACTCCTGTTGTCATATAAATGCGGCACCGGTAAGGTTCGAATAGAGCGGCTCATGCCGTGACTGTTTCCAGCATGATGCATGCTTCACAAAATCGGTGCGGGGTCGGGTCACCGCACTTTTCGCAATCGTTTAATTCAACTGCAGGAGCGCTTTCAGTCAAGAGTTCTCTAAGCCTCTCCGCTGATCGCTGCAACGTGAACTTTGTGCCCGGGTGTTTCTGATCCATCTGGTTGAGGAAAGCGCGAATGTCATTTCGCAAGGCTTCAGTACCATGAGGGCATGCTATACTCTGGAACTCTAACCCACTAAGATATGCGTATAGAACAACTTCTTTCTCGGGTATATCGCATAATGGTTTGATGCGGGTGAGGAATCTTCCTCGCACATCACGGAGGACGGGACCTGATCTGAACAACCGCGCAGGATCACCGTGAAGGATGTTTAGCAAGACCGTTTGCACTTCATCATCTAGATTATGAGCTGTGGCTATTTTCGTTGCATTAACCATTGATGCGGCCTTGTTGATTGCTTTACGCCGAAGGACGCCGCAGTAAGAGCACGGAGTCTTGTCGGCACGTGTCTTCACTATCTCGTCAGTAGTGATCCCATAAAGTTCCTTGTATGAGACTGTTATCTGTTCGACGCCAAGTCGTCTGCATTCCTTAGCGGCGAGGAGTAATGCTTCGTCTCTGTACCCTTCGATTCCCTCATCGACGCAGATCGCAGTCAATGTGCTTCGTGGGAATCTGCGTTCCAGCTTCACGAGAATGTTCAGAAGAGTCAGGCTATCTTTTCCACCAGACAAGGCAAGTGCGATGTGATCGTTGTGCATGAGCATTTCATATTTGGTTACTGTTCGCCGGACTCTTTCTTCTATGGATCGACGAAAGCAGTTGCTGCAGAACGATGCCCCTTCGTGCTCACGGGTGTAAACCGCGTCCTCAGAACAGTAGCTGCACGCGCGCTTTGACACGGGTCTCAGAGCCTCATGAACCCGAATTGTAACCATGAGAAGCCTATGTTCAGGAGGAGAAGGCTGTAGGCAACCGCGTTAGCTGCGGTCCTAATCTCTTTAGTCCTCTTGATGCCAATTACGTTCAGAGCCGTCTCGAGGAACTTGTCTCCGTCGAAGGGGTAGATGGGTAGCATGTTGATCATCGCAACGCTGACCAGCACAATCGATAGCCAGAATTCAGCGTGAAAGAGGACGGGTGGAAGTTCGCTGGGCAGGAGGGCGAATCTAGGTTGGTAGACGACGTTGTTGGTCAAACCGCCGATACCAATTAGTGCGTGGGTGGCGTTTGCGGGGTCAGGTGCGGTTTTGACAGAGAAGGCTCCGCGGTTGGTTTCTAGCACGACTACTTCGCCCGGCTTAACCCTGTTCATGTAGTTTCGCAAGTCGTCAATGCCTGGGATGCTTGTTCCGTTAATGTTAGTCAAGATGTCTCCTGCTTTCAGTCCAGTGGAGTTGGCGGGAAGTTTGGGCGCTATGCTGCCAATGCTTACGCCGGATTGGGCAACATTGTAAAAGGGTGTTATGGTTGCGGAGAAGTTGACTAGGAGTAATGTGAAGAGTACTCCTAGGACGACGTTCGTGTAAGAGCCGGCGGCGAAAACCCTCAGTTTGGTAATGTTCTTGGACTTTGATAGTTCCTCTTCGTTTGGTTCGACGAAACCACCCATCAGGACATGAGCGAAGAATGCGCCAGTCGATTTCAATGGGACTTGATCGACTAGGCTAGCTATTCCATGGGAAAGTTCGTGCGTTATCACTACTACGGATAATGCAAGGACCAGATAGGGGAACGTCTCGAATGATACGCCGATGCCCGGCACTGGGATGATCGGTTGAATTGAAGCTGCCTGTGGAGACTTGACGAACAGGTTCACTAGATTCTTGGCTAGCTGATAAGTGATGTAACTCATCATCCCGAACCCGGTGGCTACTCCTAGATTCCACACCACTCTCCAACTGGTTCGGGAGGTTTCGGCGATTCGTTTGATCCAGTTGTTAAGGCGAGTAGTGCGCCATATGGCGTACAATGGGAGTCCAGTTATTCCGAATCTTTCACCTTTGACAGCCCACCAGGCGACTGTGATGAAGATCCAAATCGCCGCGTAGATGGTGAGAATGGAAAGTTGCTGGCCTGATGGAATAGGAAAGGCTGCCATTCCAAATCTTCGGCAGTGGAATTGGTCTGTTCCACTAAAAGGTTTCTACAAGAGAGACTGGTTGAATCGGGGAACACTTAATTATATCGTGATAAACACGCCGTTCGCGCCGGTAGCTCGCTTGAAACCTGAAGAAGAAGACAAGATTGTGGAAGCGTTAGAAGAGTTGCGAATTCAATACAATCTGAGACAATGGAGAGTATGCTCATTGATTTGCGATTCTCTCGCTGACAAGTTCCGAACTATTGCGAATGATGAACATAAGTAGCTACGACGCTACGGGATTTCTCTAAGCTTCTTGTAGAATTCGATCAGTAGTCTTGTTTTTTCTTCAGACTCGTTTAGTGCAAAAATCTTCATACCTTGGTCGAATCTTTCGAAAAGTATAATCTTCTGTTGAATCAGCGGTTCTACGATTCTTGCGATTGTTGATGGTGAGAGGCCTAAATAGTTTGCAAGCGTGGCCTGATTGAAGATTTTCTGGGCACCAGCATTCTCGAGAAAGTGTTCCAGAAGTTTGACTTGGGCTTTCGACTGAAATATGTTACTTAGCTTCCCCAGAGGATATCCGCCTAATCTAGTACGATCCGTGTTCCGGTCTTTTCCCCATGGATAGCCTTCGTGACATTAGCAAGGTTTCGCCCGTCGATTATGATGGTTGGGATACGTGAGCGTTGTATGATTCTCAGTGCAATCGGGTCCATGAGGTCATATCCGCCTGCGGTCATCTCGTTATCGCGTAGTATTCGCATTAGCGTATTCACGTTCACTTCATCCAAGTGTTTAGCCTGCGGGTCTTTACTGGGATCTGACGTGTAGACGCCATTCACGTCAGTGGCATTGAGGAATAGGTCTGCCTTGACCGTCTCAGCTGCTATCGCGGCAACAGCGTTCGTCGAATGCCCAGGCTGCAACCCTCCCATGGCGACCAATTTCCCTGATGCAAAGAATCGGGAGAGGTCAGTAACTGTTATCGGGATCTCAGGGTAAGCCGTATCGCTCAAACCGTCAACCACCAGCCTCGCGTTTATTCGGCTTACTAGAATTCCAAGCTGGTCGCATAACGACTCTGGAACTCGCATACTGCGTGCGATCTGTATGTATGTTCGAGCGGTAGAGCCACCGCCTGTTACAACTACAAAATGATGCTCTTTTACGAGCTGCTGCAACAGCTTCACGTAGTCGGAAATGAGGGGTTCAGTCCTGCCTTCCGTGGAAAACGCGAAACCGCCTACTTTGAGCACGATCCTCAATACAGTCGCCTGTCCACAACTACTACCTGTCGATATTTGACTACTGAGTTCCAGTACAATCAATCTATATAAAATCGGAAGGCGTACGCATTCAGACAAGGGTTTCCAATGTCCACGGTGAAACAGTCAGACTCGGACTCCGTTGCGCGTTTTCGGCTCAGACGGACATTGGAAATGCTTGCAGGGAAGGAAGGAAGAGGCACTGAACTAATCAGCCTGTACGTGCCGCCAGGACGCCGGATTCATGAGGTCATGGCCAACCTGCGGAAGAATATGGGACTGCATCGAACATTAAGTCGAGAACAACCAGGAAGAACGTTCAGGATGCCATCGACCGTGTCAGTCAGCGCTTGAAACTCTTCAGAGAACCACCTGAGAATGGATTAGTCATCTTCTGCGGAGCGATACCTCGAAACGGCGCTGGATCTGAGAGGATGGAGACCTACGTTCTGCTTCCCCCAGAGCCGATTAATGTGTACTTTTACCGATGCGACGCTCGATTCCATACTGAACCTCTGCAGGAGATGGTCCGTGAGCGCAATGCCTACGGAGTAATCGTCATAGACACTAGTAACGCCGTGGTGGCAACCGTACGGGGACAGAGAATGGAAATTCTGCAGAAATTCAGCTCAGGAGTAGCAGGAAAGCATCGAGCCGGAGGTCAATCGGCCAGACGTTTCGAGAGAATCCGCGAGCAGTCGCTAAACGAGTATTATCATCGTGTCGCGAATCATGCTACTGAGTTACTGACTGAAGTTCAAGGATTGAAGGGGATTATAATCGGAGGCCCAGGACCGACCAAATATGAATTCGCAGAAGGGGATTATCTGAATTACATGCTCAAGCAGAAGATTCTGGCAACCATAGACACCTCCTACGTCGGAGAACAAGGAGTTGATGAGGTGATCTCGAAGAGCCAAGAGATATTGAAGGGGGTCAGGTACTTTGAAGAAAAACAGCTCGTGCAGAAGTTCCTGTTTGAAATCGGGCATGAGACAGGCCTGGGAGTGTATGGTGAGACGGAAGTGAGAAAGTACCTCAACTCGGGGATCGTCGACTTACTTCTAGTCTCGGAGAAAATTAACACTCTTCACGTTTATGTCAAATGCAAGAATTGCGGAGCCACAGACGATTCGTTAATACCAACCGCTAACCTCATCAAATTCGAGCAAGATTTGCTTTCAACTTCCTGCAAGAAATGCAATGCGGCAGCCCTCGCCGTTGATGAGTCAAAAGATTTGGTTGATGAATTGATCGAGATTGCTGAGAAGCAGAATACGAACGTGGCGGTAATCTCAACAGAGACGAATGAGGGTGTCATGTTGAAAGATTCCTTTGGCGGTATCGCCGCTATCCTCCGCTACAGAGCCTCCTAGCATTATCGGGTACTTGCGAGTTCCGAGTGAAAATCGTACCACGATTTAGATACTGCTGAATGATGAGAATAAACGCGTGAATAGAGTAAGAATGGGTTGATCGTTGACCCGTGGTATTCGACTTAGACTCTGCGTCCTCGCCGTCCACCAGGGCGTCTCGTCCCATCATGCGGTATCGGAGTCACATCTTCAATTCGGCCAATCCGAAATCCCGCTCTTGCGAGCATACGAATCGCGGCTTGAGCGCCTGGACCTGGGGTACGCGCTTTATGTCCTCCAGGAGCCCTAACTCTAATGTGGAGTGATGTTATCCCCCTGTCCTTTGCAACTCTCGCAGCTGCGCCGGCTGCTTGCATAGCTGCGTATGGCGACCCCTGTAACCGATCCGCTTTTACGTGCTGACCCCCTGCACTACGCGAGATCGTTTCAGCGCCGCTAAGGTCAGTTATGTGGACCAGCGTATTGTTAAATGAGGAATAGATGTTTGCAATGCCCCATCGTTGCAGAGCTTTCTTTTCCGACACGTGCTTATCCTCTAGCTAATTATTCAGAGTGGGAACACTTTGCTCGCCATATTTAACCTTCGTCGATGCAAGGACGAGTGAGAAAGAGTTGGTTAGGAATTTACTAGTACGAGCAGCCAAACCCAACGATCTTACGAAGATCTGTGAGATAGAAGACGCTTCATTCTCGCGTGATCCGTACCCGGCATTCCTGATTCAACGACTACTTAATGACCAGAATTCTCTATTTCTTGTGGCGACGTGTGAAGAGGGCGAGATCACTGGATATTTGGTCTCGAAGATCGAGGATCGTGCTGCACATTTGATTAGTCTGGCCGTTCTGCCCGCCCAGCGGAGGTTAGGAACTGCGACACAACTCTTGAGTGAATTGACTGAAATATCGCGTCAGAGGAACATGCGGGAGATTAGGCTTGAAGTAAGACCGGACAACAAGGCCGCGATCGAACTCTACACCCAATTCGGGTTCCGAGAGGAGAGTGTCATTCCACAATACTACTCAGATGGCTCCTCCGCGCTTCTCATGAGGAAAGTAATCGAATGAATTGTCGATTGTTCGTGGTAGACGTCGGCGAAGACAGGACCCACGCCGAACCATCTTTGAGGTTGTGGGGAGTGGACGATGATGATCGCCGGGTTCTAACTGTCCTGAACTGTTTAAGGCCGTACTTCTACTTCGTGCCTAGTCACGATAACTGCCTGACTTCTATTCAGGATTCGATTTCCAAGACATTTCCCAAGGTGCAAGTGACAATCGAGTGCATGAAACGGCTGGGAAGACCAGTTAAAGCGCTGAAGATTTCATGTCCAGATTACAACGCACTGAACGAATGCGTCAAACATGTTCGCAAAAGAAGCGTCCAGGGCGAAATGTTCGAAGCCGACCTCAGGCTACCTGTTCGCTACACGACGGATCTCGAAGTAATGCCAAGTGCTTGGCTCCAAGTTGAAGCTGAACCTGTCGTGATGGCTCAAATTGAGTCAGATCGGATTTATGCTACAGCAACGGAGCCCAGGAGCATAAAGCTAGCAACGCCGACGCTTCGAATGATGGCTTTCAGCATCCTGACGGTCGGCGCGAGAGGCTCGGCTAAGCCTGATCGTGATCCAATTCGCTCGATCGCAGTTGCCACAAATGACAAACAAGCAGAACTGAGGCTGGCTGAGAACGACGATAAACACCTCTTGACCTGGTTCGTTCAGAAAGTTAGATCCGTCGATCCAGACATTCTGGTCGGCTTCAACAATCGAGAACAATGGCTTTACCTGCTAGAACGCTGCAGAGCAAGCAAAGTCAAGTTAGATGTTGGAAGAGATTCTAGCGAACCGCATACATCCTCTTATGGTCATATCTCAATTGCAGGCAGAGCAACCCTAGATCTCCTTGACTACGCAAACGGCATTGCCGACCTCAAAGTCAAAGAGTTGGGATATTTGGCCGCCTACCTTCACGTTCCATCCGCTGAGCGCTATCCAATTCATCGATGACTTAGAGCTGGCCTCTCTATGGGCGCAGGAAGATGGTCGCAGAGAGCTGACCAGGAACACTACAGAGAAGGCTTTGGCATGCTTTCAACTAGGGAAGTTGACGTTAACCTACGCGATACAACTATCTGCATTGACGCGGCTGCCACTTGATCAAGTAATGTCCGCCGCGGTTGGTTTTCGCGTCGACTCATACCTGCTCAGGTACGCCCATTTGAAAGGAGAGCTGATACCGCGACGGAGCGAGCAGCCTTTCTTTCCGTTTCGGGGGGCAATCGTTCTTGAACCGCAACCCGGTCTCCATGAGAACATAGTCGTCTTAGACTTTACATCCATGTATCCGAACCTCATGAGACATTATAATCTCTCGCCAGATACCCTCCTAAGCCCGAACGAAAAAATCCCGCATGATGAAGTCTTCGTAATTCCTGAGGTAAAGCACCGATTCCGGAGGAGTCCAGATGGACTTTATCGTCTCGCCCTTTCCAATCTACTAACTGAACGTGCGACAATTCAGACGGAACTGTCGAGACTCGATTCTGAGTCTTCAAGGTACAAGGAACTTGCAGAACGAGAAAAGGCGATTAAAGTTATCGCAAATGCATGTTACGGTTACGCCGGCTGGACCGGTGCTCGATGGTACGTTAGGGAGGTCGCAGAGTCTGCTACGGCTCTCGGAAGGGTGACTATCACTAAGACTGTATCGAAAGCGAATGAATTGGGTCTGCAAGTAATATACGGAGACACTGACTCAATATTTGTGAAGAACGATCCAGAGAAGATTGGGCGTCTTCTTGAATGGGCAAAGATTGACCTTGACTTGGAAGTACGGCCAGCGCGAGTGTACTTGCGGGTTCTGTTTACAGAGGCAATGAAACGCTACGCTGGACTGATGGAAGACGGTTCGCTCGATATCGTCGGTTTAGAAGTAGTGAGAGGGGACTGGTCGGAAGTCGCTAGACATGTTCAGGAAGACGTACTAGTGAGTGTTCTGCGAAACAAATCGACAGAGGAAGCTATTGGGAAAGTCAAGTCTACCATTCAGAAGCTTAAGCGAGGTGAGGTTCGCGTTATTGACCTAGCAATCCGTAAAGGTTTGACGAAACCAGTCGACGAATATGCAGTGCGCACGCCCCATGTAGAAGTCGCAAAGAAACTTCTCAAAGAAGGTTGGGATCTTGGGCCTGGCGACCAGGTGGCTTACGTCATCGTTAAAGGACCTGGAAGGCTGTATGAGAAAGCTGAACCGTACCCGCGTGTTTCACCGAGCCAGATTGACGTGGAATATTACGCTGAAAATCAGATTAAGCCTGCCGCTATGAGAGTTCTATCAGTCTTGGGCGTTGAGGAAAGGCAGCTGGAAGGCTAAGGAGCTCCAGCTACTTCGGGGAGTGTCATGATTCGAACAGCTGCAGGTCTACGAGTAAGTTCAGCGATTCGATCACCAACGATTAACTTCACTCCATGCTCTTCAGCCAAGTCGACGACTCGTTGGGTAACTACTCCGTCGAATACGATTGTCTCCACAGCTTGGAATCCACCATTATCCGGGGACAACGCTAATTTGCTAGCGAGTTCGCTGACTGGCAGCCGAGCAATTTCACTCATGCTTTGATCAAGAAGAATCCCTTCCAGTGTTCCTCGTAATTCTCTTGCTTTCGCGACAAGGTCAGGTGACAGGGGGACGGGGGGCGGTCTCTGGACTGGCGGGGCCTCAACTCGCTGAGGGATTTGACGTTGTGGGGCTTCCTCCTGGCTTCTCCCGGATTCAACTGGTAGCTTCTCGCGCAGACACTTCATGATCTCTTTTGGTGTAAGCTCCTCAACCTCCTTGCCCAGAGGCGCCCGAGTCAAGTAGTCTACAGGCGCTACTTGCATTAGTTCCTTCAAGATGAGGTCTCCTCCCCGGTCGCCATCCAGGAAGGCCGTTGTCTCCTTCGTCTTGCAGAGATCGATGATGGTTTGCGGTATCTTTGTGCCCTCGATTCCGATGGCATTGCGAATTCCGCATCGCAAGAGCAGCACAATATCGGCTCTTCCCTCCACTAGTATAATTGACGGGCTGCTGGCTACGTCAGGTCCAGATGGTAGATGGTCAGGGCCATAAGACGCAACGTCTGACGATCGTATGATTCCCGAGACTTGTTTAACCATTTCGTCTGTGCTAGGTGAATCTTCAACAACCCAGGTTCGAAGAATGTCCTTAGCTTTGTCCAAGATCTGGCGTCGCTTATCCTCCCGGATGTCAGCGACCTTTTCAAGCGTGACTTTGGCCAAGCAAGGTCCGATTCGATCCACACTTTGGATTGCCGCAGCAATGATCGCTGTTGAACTCTTGTCCAGGCTTGATGGTATCGTTATCGTGCCGTAAGTTCGGTCCTGTCTCGATTCGAGCTGAATCTCAATCCTGCCTATTCTGCCTGACTTCTGAAGCTCCCGTAAGTCAAGCTCGGGCCCGAACAGCCCCTCTGTCTGGCCAAAGATTGCGCCTATTACATCAGGTTTCTCGACTACGCCCTCTACATCGAACCGGGCGACTACCATATACTTGGTTGTTGAGTATTGTGAATTTATTCCCAATTATGGATAATCCTCCTTTTGTGCTCACGTTACTGTCTACGACTTTCTGACTCGACATGAGCATCCGAAGCTTACCTTCGAGAAATCACGATATAAATGCTGTGTAGTAGGCTATTGGGAATCACTAGAAAGCATATTATCTGGCGGAATTTCGTCAAAGACCAATCTGGAGATCAACGAGTTGGTAAAGATCGGAATCAATGGTTTTGGGCGAATTGGTCGATGCTTCTTCCGTGCGGCTAGTCAGAAGGGCCTCGACATAGTCGCGGTGAATGATGTGACAGACTCGAAAACTCTCGCCCACCTCCTGAAATATGACTCGGTTTTCGGGAAGTTTCAAGAGCCACTTCAAGTAACACCCGCCGGTTTTTCAGTTGGTGGGAAGACTGTTAACGTTTTGGCCGTTCGGGAGCCGGCTGAGATACCGTGGTCAAAGTTCAATGTTGACATAGTCGTTGAATCTACAGGTCTCTTCGCCAGTCGCGATGCTGCTGCTAAACACATGGCCGGAGGGGCAAAGAAGGTTCTGATTTCTGCCCCCGCAAAGAAGCCTGATATCACCATCGTTCCCGGCATAAACTTGGACAAATATGATCCCAGGACTCATCACGTTGTATCTTTGGCCTCTTGCACGACAAACTGCGTAACGCCACTCGTTAAGGTGCTACATGACACTTGCGAGATCAAGCATGGGTTCATGACAACGGCTCATGCGTACACTAATGATCAGAGAATACTGGATCTCCCACACCGAGACCTAAGGCGAGCCAGAGCTGCAGCTCTATCCATAATTCCCACATCGACTGGAGCTGCTATCGCCGTCACCGAAGTGCTTCCTGAGTTGAAAGGAAAACTCGATGGTGTTGCTCTTCGAGTACCTGTTCCTGACGGCTCAATTGTGGACTTTGTTGCTGAGGTTAAGAAGAATACGACTGTTGAGGCGGTAAATTCGGCTTTCAAAATGGCCGCGGCCGGCCCAATGAAGGGAGTGGTCGAATATTCTGAAGAACCTATAGTGTCAGTCGATATTATCGGTAACCCTCATTCTGTGGTCTTCGACTCGCTAACAACCATGGTGCTCGATAACAACTTGGTCAAAGTATTCGGATGGTATGATAACGAGTGGGGATACTCGAATAGATTGGTAGATATGGTTCTAAGGATGTCTCAGAGTCTATAGGTTGAATTCGAAAGCTTCAGGGATATGCTTCCGATTGATCGGATTGTAGGTTTCCCTATGCAACCTCTCGAGGTATTTTGGCAATTCTTCGATGCTTCGAACGTCAGACCTTGTTAATTCACGGAGGTTCTTCCAGATTACAAAGTTCACGTCGAGACTATGAGCGTTGAGGATGCGCGCGAGTTTCTTTGCTAAGGACACCCCCTCCCGGTCAAAGTCTGTTAAAACGATAATCCTTTTTGTCCGCCCCAGGCTTTCAACGAAACCTAGAATATTTCGCCGGCTACTCTGCAAGCACTGTATCGGGCCTGTGATTCCCATTCTTCTGAGGGATTCCCGATCCTTTTGTCCCTCCACAACTATCAGTGAACCGTTGGAAGACTCGAACGCGACTTGTTCAATTAACTGTTGGAATCGTTCCAGTCTTACTGAAGCTGGGGCCCGCATTGTAGCTATGCTACCTTGTTATTTGCATCTGTTCCACTTTTCGTAGCAGTTCAGGGTTCTTTGCGAATTCTGCTCGTACGGGTTCCAGAATCTTAGCCAAGCTGGACGCAACTGCTGTCTTTAGGTCTGCTGGATGAATCTTACCTTCTCTGTAGTGTGCTTCCAACTCGCTGAAGCTCGTATAGGTTGTGGGGCCACCATACTTCTCTGGTCGTTCAATATGCAGCGAACCGGTCCAGGGAAATGAGACGTACTGAGCAAGCTCGATTATGCTGTTGTTCTCCAAATCCTTAGGTGGACAGTAGGCCTTCTGAATCTTGCTTTTGATAGTATCCGGTTGATCGTGAATCAAGATACTGCTTTCAGGGATACTCTTAGACATCTTGGACGAAATCTCGGTGTTAAGTTCAGAATTTTCGTCATATTTGCCGAAATCCATCTTCTTCGCGCCAGCCAGTCCCATCACAAGATGCGTGTGAACGCATGTTGGCTTGCGCCAGCCGAGCTTGTCCGCAACGTCTCTGGCGAGTGCGTGAGCTTTTCGCTGATCCATTCCTGCGCATGCAACATCAAGTTGCAGCTCGAAGATGTCGGCTGCTTGCATGCTTGGGTAGAATGCGGCCGCTCCTTCCATGTCTTTACTATCTATTTCTCTGCCCATGATTGGCAATGCTCGCCAGATTCGGCTTACGCTCACTGATTTGGCTATGCGAACCACTCTTTCCCAATACTCGCGTTTTGAAGCTAGGTCGGAAGCCCAGGAGTATGTTGCCTTAGAGGGAGGTATTCCGAGTGCGGTGAAGCATTGTATGAAATATTCACCGCACGTCCTTATGTTCTCCATGTTTCCGCCAAGCTTGTTATTGATCCATGAATGCCAGTCCGCGATGAAGACGTTGAAATCGAATCCCGCGTTGATCATGTCAAGGATTTTTCTTCCGCAAACTAGACCCATTCCAATGTGCATCAATCCGCTGGCTTCAAAACCCCAGTATGCTCGCGGGTGGGTGTTATTTTCTAAGATTCCTCTGAGTTCTTCGCGGGTTATTACTTCCTCCGTGCCTCGCTCCACGAGTTGAAGCCGACCTTCCAAGTCCAATTACGTGTTCTCCAGTGCTGTTTTGCCGGGGCCTATGTTACCAAAGTGCATGCTATTCTACTTTCGCTGGAGTGGATTCGCCGCAGAGACAGATCGTTATCTGCCTCTTGTTGCCCACGACACTAACACGCAAACTTCATGGAAGGGCTTCGCCCCACTCAGTTGGCTCTCTCGGAGGTGGGCTGCTATGGTGCCTCTCCAGCGTTCTCCCTCTTGCGTATCGTGAATAGTTTGGTCAGGTCCAATTCCATTGCGGTCACTGGGTGCTCGAGATTCCAATTTTCGATTATCTGCGGATGAACCTCCCCTATTGTTCCCACATCATTCTGGCTAACGAGGATGGTTCCAACCCGGCCCTCTAGGAAGCTGGGGCTGCTGGTCGTTTTCAGGCTGAAATCGAATCCGAGGTTGAGCATCAGAGGTTCCAGAACGGATTTCATCTCGGTGAAGTTGGTGTGCGCGTGTGCTGATACGCAGCATAGTTTCCGGAGGTCTATGGGTTGTTGGTCTTCCCAAATCGTACAGTCTCCAACCTCAAAGAGGTTCTGTGGGTACTGAACGTGCGTGTTGTTTGACAAGAATTCAAGCAGGCTAGGCAATAGTTCGGGGCGGAGACATCTTAAGGTTATCACCTTGGGGTTGCTGACTTCTACTAGCCTAGTCTCTGGCTTATTCATTTTAGAGAAGAGTTTCTCCTGGTTAGTCATCATGAATGTTAACACCTCCTGGAATCCGAATCCTATCATTAGACCTCTTACCCTGTCGGAGTAGGCCTCTAGCGGCGAAATGCCACCGATGGTGAGGTCTGAGGGCCATTTTGGTTTGATTTGGTTGAGTCCGTATGCAATTGCAACATCTTCCATAACGTCGTTGGGGTGTAGAATGTCAAGTCGATAGCACGGGATTATTACAGTCAAGGTTTTGGAGTTACTTCGGCCAACGTCAAAGCGGGTTCGTCTAAGCAGCTTGGTAATTTGTGATGGACTCAATTTAAGACCCATCATCTTATCCACTTGTTCTAGTGATAGCCGGATTGTTCTACTTCTCAGGTCCGGCGTTATGACGCGCCTTGTTTTCGTGTACTCGTAGTGGATTCTTGCAGGCTGGAGTGTTCCTCCTCTATCTGCGAGAGTTGTTGCGAGGATTGTAAGACAATTTAGTACTGTTTTCTCGTTTGTCCCAGTGACTTCTACGAGGATATTCTTGGTCTCGGGTACTATTCTACCTAGATCGTTGGAGTTAATGATGGGAGGGAACGAAAGGACTTGCTGTTTTGAATCCATCAGGATCGGTAGTCTATCTTGGCCTGCGAGAATTTGGCCATACTCGATTCCTTTGGGATGCTTCTGGAGTATTTCGCGTAACGACATTGGTTCTGTTCCTTGCAGAGGGATGAATCTGACACTGTCTGGGCCCGCTAATCCGTATCTTAACGGTGGGGAGATGAGGTCAAAGTCGTAGAATCCGATGGAGGAGCGTTTGCGTTTGCGTCCGTAGCTTTGGTCGAGTTTTTCCTGAAGCTGTATTACGCCACGAATTATCTCATCACTCATCTTGACTCCGTACGCGACGACGCATGCTATGTATGGTCTGATCTCTTTGAGTTCTTTGTCCACGAGAATCTCGGTGGCGATTTTGCTTGAGATCTCATATTTCCTTAAGCCTGTCTCTAATCCTAAGAGTCCTCGGAGTGCACGGGCTATTCCCTCCGTACTCCATGTGTCTGGACGATTTGTGTCCACGTTCTCGATCTGTAACTCCTCGTTGTCTCTTAGCGAAGATGTTGTTTGGTCTCCGATTGCTAGGTGCGAGATCTCGCATTTTACCGAGTAGAACAGTTCGTTTAGTTGATCTTCATCGCGGGGAAGCCGTTTTCCCACTAATTGCTCGAGGTCGGCAAGATTCGATGTGATTGAGACCAATTATAGCACCGTCTGTTTTCTGATCCATTCAAGATCTTGGGCGAAGAGCATGCGAATATCGTCTAGTCCGGCGCGCATCATGAACAGGCGGTCAACTCCGATTCCCCATGCGAGTACAGGAACCTTGATTCCTAACGGGAGGGTTAGCTCGGGTCTGAAGATTCCCGAACCCCCGAACTCCAGCCATCCATAGCCTTTCTTGTATGCTTGAAGTTCGACGCTTGGTTCGGTGAACGGGAAATAGTCCGGTTTGAACCTGACTCGATCGGCGCCGGCTATGTCAACCGCGAAACGTTGAAGTACACCGAGCAAGTCGCGCAGGGAAAGGTTGGGTCCTACTACGATGCCTTCAACCTGGTTGAACTCGGTAAGGTGGGTTCGGTCCACAGGGTCCGGCCTGAAGCACCGAACGATCGAGAAGTATTTTCCAGGTATCTTCAGATCCTTGCTGACGAGTGTTCGAGCGCTGATCGCGGTTCCTTGACTTCGGAGGATCATCTTCAATGCTTCCGTGCGTGAGTACTTGTAGCCCCAGCCTGTTGAGCCTGTCTTCCACCCGTTCTCATGCGTCTTTGCAACTGGTTCCATGAACTTCTCGTATTCTCCCAGTTGTCCAAGGAGATCCGTCTTCACGTGGTAGAGGTCGTGGATTTCGCGGGCGGGATGATCCTGTGGCATGAATAGTGCGTCACAATTGAAGAAGGTGAGTTCTACGGTGGGTCCAGTCATCTCTTCGAATCCTAGCGCGACTAGTTTCGCCTTAAGGTCGTCTAGGAACTGGCGATATGGCTGTTCTTTGCCGGGCCAGGTGGGTGTTACGGGTGCATCGAGGTTGTATTTTCGGAAGGCTACGTTTTGCCATCGGTGAGTGGTAATCAGTTCAGGTGTAAGTTCACTGACTTCGATTGGAACAGTGATACCTTGTTGTAGGGCTTGCCAGCCCTGTGGAGTTAACTCAACGTAACGTCTAGCGTGCGTCTTACTGACCAGTAATCTTCGTCGTTTCAGCGTCTCAAGGCTGCCTCGAAGCTCTGAGGTTAATTCTTCAACATTGTATTCGGGTTTTGATGCTAACAATTCTAATGCTTTCTCGAGATTAGTCTTACCTGGAATGGCGCTAGCCTTTAGGACGACCTTATCGAGTTGAGTTGAAACATCACACCAGTGAGAATTCTTAATCCAGCCGAGTACTATGGGAGCAAGGGTTGGAGGAATATCTGCATGCTTCAAGGCCTGTTCGAGTAGACTTTCTCCTCCTAGATCAAGCACGGCCTGCAGGAGTCTTCTCTCGGGCAAGCCACGTTTCGCGTAATCTATTCCTTCGTCAGTGAGATGAACCGTTGCTTGATCTGACTCTGATACTTTCACTAACTGTTTTTCTTGGAGGATTGCAAGTGCGCGTGATGCTGACGCATTGTCGCGTTTTGAGATTAAGAGTAGCTCGTCAAGGGAAGAGTTGCCGCCCGTGCTTTGCAAGGCTTTCATGATGGCGGCTTCATTCTCTCGTAGATCTACCATTTAGAATGCCTCATGAAGCTTAACTTCAGGAACTTGGGTTTAGAGGTCGGATAGTTCGTAAGCGTTGAAAACGCCGTCACCTGCATTCATATCGTCGGCCTCTGCTCTGGCTGCTATTTGCTTTGCCGTATATTAGATTCGTGATATGGGTACGGCCGTGATCATGATGCTGCTAGTAGTCTTTGGCGTTGAAGAGGAATTCTTGAAATCTATCCTTTGCCTTCTCTCTGCGTTCTTGGTGCTGAATCAGGAACTTCTCCACTCGTTCTGCCAGGAGGCTCTTGCACTCTCCGCACATTATGCCACCTGAGAGGCAATTGTACCGCAACTCCTCTATCTCTCTCGCGCTCATGAAGAGAAAGTACTCGTAAGCGTAGACTGAGCAGATGTCCGGATTGGCTCCTAGCCGTTTCTGTTCTTCGATTGTTGGCCTACCGCCCGTGAAAGCGCTCATGACTTTTTTCTTTGCTACGCCGGGTGGGTCTATCGTGAAGATCGCGGTCTCCGGAAGTGAGGCCGACATTTTTCCCCCTCGTCCTAATCCGGGGACGAATCGACAGTGGATTTGGGCGGGCTTGTAGTAACCGAGCTTCGGTGCGACGTCTCGTGTGACACGCCAATACGGGTCTTGATCAATAGCTGCAGGAATGAGGCATGGAACATTTCGCCCAACTAGGGCGGATTCTAGGAATGCTGGCGCCGCTTGGAGGGCGGGGTAGAAGAGTAGGCCTATGTTCGTGCTCTCCTGAAACCCGAAAACCGCCTTGGCTGTGGAGAATGTAACATGCTTGGCTACGTTCAACGCTATAGAGTAGAGGGTGTCAATGTTCTTCGTGTCAAGTATGATTCTCGTCTTCTTTGGGTCGAACCCTAATGCAATCAGATCCAGGGCATTCTCGTAAGCCCATTTCGCTGGTTCCTCCATGGTGAAGTTATCATGATAGAGAAATCGTTCGTCGTCAGTTATCTGGAAGTACAATTTCGCGTCAAATTTGTCTTGGAGATACTTAGTGAATATCCAAGGGGCCAGATGACCTATGTGAACCGGTCCTGACGGTCCTCGTCCAGTATAGAGAACGAACTTCTCTCCATTCTCATATTTCTGCAACAGCCAGTCAACGTCTCGGTGGGAAAAGAAGATGCGTCTTTCCAGCTGCGGGTGCAGCTCGCCAGCGTCCCTGCCAAGTCTCTCAAGGAGTTCAGGTGTGAGGGGCTGAGTGCCGAACTCCTTGATCAGCTTCTCATAATCAATCTTGCCCGAAACCTCCCAAGGAGTGACGACCATTTCATCATTGTTTGTGGACATTGCTGAAATCGACTTCTGAATACTAAATAGCAACATAGGCAGTGCGTTTTCTCTAAAGAAGGTTTGGCCGCGCTTGGTTGAAGATCTCGGAAAATTCGAAAAGTCCGGGCGTATTCTCGCTGACGTCCGTGAGTATGTTAAGAGTATGCCCATTCATGGGAAACGTGTTCTTCAAATCTGTAACGATGTTGAGGAAAAAATCGTTGCGTTGGGCGGACGGCCCGCTTTCCCATGCAACGTTGGAATAAACGACGTAGCCGCACATTACACTAGCCCAAAAGATGACAAGTCAATCATTCCTGACGGATCAATTGTAAAGATTGATTTCGGCGTTGAACTTGACGGCTGCTTAACCGATACCGCAATCAGTCGCTCATTGAACCCAGCATATGATTCGATGATTCTGGCGGCAGAGACTGCTCTGCAAGAGGGGGTATCAGCTGTAGCGCCCGGGCGTAAACTCTCGGACATTGGAAGCATCATTGAACGGGCCATCAACCGGTACGGGTACAAACCAATCAGGAACCTTACCGGCCACAAGATTGACCGATACAATTTGCATGCTGGAAAATCCGTGCCGAATATTGCTGGGATGGAAGCAGGCAAATTCGAGGTAGGAGAGGTCTACGCAATTGAGCCCTTTGCAACACTAAAGGATGCAGAGGGGGCCGTTCACGAGGGCAAAGCTGCATACATCTTCAGATTGGTGCGCGCAAAGGGTGCCAAGAGTGACCAGGCGAAGGAACTGGTCGATTACATACAGTCACAGTTCAAGTCTCTGCCGTTTGCTTCCAGATGGATTTACAATTGGCGTAATGAAGCAGAGGCAGCATTTCTCGAGCTAGTCAAGACCAGATCAATTGTCGGGTACCCAGTCCTAGTAGAGGAAAGTGGGGCAGTAGTATCACAAGCAGAGCATACGGTTATAGTCACTGAAGAAGGATGCAGGGTACTAACTGTCTAACTCTTCTTAGTCGGCTGCTCAGCGTATATGGTGTCAACCTTCATGCTTCCCTTGCACTGTTGGCATTGCCCAACTTCCTTGGGCACATAGTCTCCGCCAACGAATGTCCGCATTACTTTGAAGCCGCAATTTGCGCACACGACTACGGTCAACACTTTGGTTGCTAATGTTTGGAGCGCAACCATCCTTCGGCGCATTTGAGTGATTGATGAAATGGATAGAACCATTCCCACTGATGCCATGATGCCGTAGACCAGAAATTGCGGTAGCTCTCCCTGCTGATAATACCCCAGAGCCTGGACCATTGCCCATAACGAGATTGCTAAGATGACAAGTCCGAACCCAATTAGTAGGTAGGCGTAGATAGTGGAAGGTCGACTGCTCATTGTTATTTCACGTTATGCTATTCCTGCTGTGTTGCCAATCCCCGCTATGATGACTAGTTCTCCTTCTTTCGTGCGATCAAGAATTAGCCGCTTTATTAGTTCTAAAACCGGTTCCGCTGCATCAGCGATCTCTTTCTTCATTGTCGTTACTGCTTCCAGAATGCTCTGCTTGATTACGATTGCATAGACGGGAATTCCAAACTTTGTAGCCTCTTCCTCAATCTTGTATCGTTCTGTGCCTATGCCGCCGATTGCTGCGCCAATCCCCTCTGTGACTTCGCCCGTTTTTTCTCCTTCGAGCTTCAGTGCAGCATCTACCATAATTATCATTGAGGCTTTGCCGTTGTTCTCTTCCAAGATCTGGCGGATAGCATCACCTGGCTTACCAACATTTCCTCCCGGACCCTCAGCCTTCAGCGCTATGACTCTGCGACCTTCTATGGCCGTTTCACCAGCAACCATGTCTTTCTCAACCTTTCTCACTTGGCTGTTCCGCATGAGTTTAGAAGCTACTAGTGCTCCTGCCCCGTCTCCGATTGGGTGTCCTTCCGAGAAGGCTTTTGTTGCTCCTTGATATGCCTCGGCCTCTTGCATGATCAGCGGAAGAAATGCTTGGAGTTGGAAGATTACGAAGATGCTGAACGTTTTCTTTCCAAGCAGGTATAGGTGGCGAACTATCTTATACATGAAATTCAACGCCCAAGCGGCTTCAACTAAATTCTCTAAATTGTTCACTTGGGGTGGAGTAGCTTCGGGAGCAATTCGTGCCACATCCGCCTTGAACTTACTCTCTCTTACATCGAGGAGATGGTCAAATTTCTTGACGATGCCTGCGGGATCCATGTCCACTGGGCTGATAAGAAACTGTTCAAGCAGCGAGTTGAGACTGGGTGTAGGATCGTCTTTAGATTTGCCAACTTCCCGAAGTGTTTTGATCGTGAGGGACTTGGCATCATTCCGCATATTCTCAAGCCTTCTGACGGCGCCGTCAATTTGCATTAGCGCGATTCTGCTTTGGATCTGCTGACCGAACACCATGAACGCGAGGAATGAAACGACAAAAAGAATATTCACAATGTTGTTTATGCCTCCCTGAGAGCCTAACAAGCCTGCTTGTAACACTGTACTCGCGAAGTCAAACGGCAATAGTGTGATTTTCCTGTAACTAAATTACGAGACATAACCGAAGCTTAGCATGTAATAAACCTTCATCCAAAAGAAAACGTCATGGTAGACGATGATGGCGTTGGAAACGGAGTCGGCAGCGGTCTGGGGCTCGCATGGGCTTTCGCAACATACTACTACCCAGATCGCCTGAGAGATTCACTTCCGTGTTCGGAATGGGAACGGGTCCTAGCTCTCAGCTATGGCCGCCTACTCCAAATTACCAGCAGTTCAGCGAATAATTAAACATACCTAACGCTCCGTCAAGATTATTCTTGTCAAAGCCATCCTTTATTGATCGTTGAATAATCGTCGAATGAACGATGAGGTTTGATGAAGATGAGTAACGTTGCAGTGATTGGTGTCGGTCTAGCACCAGTAAAATCGTCTTCTGGAAAATCCTTGACAGAACTCTTCGTTCAAGCAGCGAAGGAAGCGATTGAGGATTCTGGAATAAGCAAGATAGATGCCATGTATGTCGGTAACATGATGTCCGGTTTCCTACAAAATCAGGAACACTTGGGGGCACTGATGGCATCGGCCCTGGGAAGGGAAGGTATCCCCACCTACAAGGTAGAAGCTGCATGCGCCTCTGGAGGCGTAGCAATGAACGGAGGTGTCAAGGCAGTACTTTCCGGCCTTGATCGAGTCGTACTAGTTGGCGGCGTGGAAAAAATGTCCGATAACACTACTCCAAAGGTTACGGCGGGACTAATGATGGCTGAGGACAGATTGAAAGTCGCCACCACAGGGGTCACCTTCGTCGGCCTCAACGCAATGATAGCGAGGGAATACATGCGGAAATATAATGTTCGGCACGAAGAAATCGCCCAGTTCCCGGTCCTATGCCACGGGAACGCTATGGATAACCCGAAAGCGCAATTCCACAAGAGAATCACTATTGATGACGCGCTGCGATCTCCCTTAGTCGCGGACCCACTCAGGCTGTATGACTGCTCCGCCATGGGTGACGGAGCGGCGGCCCTTGTACTCGCGCCGGTCGAGGAAGCAAAGAAGCTAACAGATACACCGGTTGAAGTGGTCGCGTCCAGTGTCGCAACGGACGCTCTAAGCCTCTATCAAAGGAAGGAATTGACCGTATTTGAAGGATCGAGAAGGGCTGCTGATGAAGCGTTCAGAAGAGCCCATTTGGCACCCAGCGATATCGACGTGGTGGAGATTCACGACGCGTTCTCAGTGTTGGGCATAATGGCTCTGGAGGACCTCGGATTTGCCGACAAGGGATCAGGGTCAAAGTTGCTCTTAGACGGTCAATGCGAACGAGACGGGAATCTTCCAATAAACGCATTCGGCGGATTGAAGGCACGTGGTCATCCTGTTGGTGCAAGCGGAATATATCAACTCGCGGAACTAACCCTGCAGCTTTCAAATCGTGCGGAAAAATGTGAAGTACCAGACGCAAGTGTCGGGCTGTCTCAGAGCGTTGGCGGAATTGGCAGCACTGTAGCTGTCCATATTCTAAGGAGATCCTGAAAGATGACAATCTCAGGCGTAATCTGTCCAAAGTGCGGATGGTCCGACTTCTTTAAGGCGCAGATCTGCCCACGCTGTCTAACCGAATTAACAGCTGCGTCCTTCCAAGGTCGAGGAAGAATAGTCACATTCACAGTAATCCGATATCCACCCATAGGATTTGAAGATCAAGCGCCATACGTGGTCGCCATAATCGACTTGAACGTAGGGCCAAGAGTAATCGGCAGAATCAACGCCGACCCAGAGGAGGTCAAAATAGGTTCTAACGTTGACTTCACGCGAGAAGCGGCCGGCGCCCTAGAGTTTGTCCTAGCTGATTAGCGGTCTCCTATCGGCGTCAAGCTTCAATCACGGTGACTAGCTTCCAGGGTCAGCACAGAAAATTTCCGGCCATATTCCCTATACTAATGCTAGTTGCGGTAGAGATTCCTGATTCGAATCGCGGGCTTCTGCGGGTTTCAGATGTTAATTTTGCTAAGACCCACTGCGTGAACGTGGTGGGGCCGAAGGGACTCTCATGGTTGCATCAAGTGGGTCCACTTCTAACAGGGCTCATTTTGAGGCGTTTGGTTCGGCTGTCGTGGAGCCCCACGCGGTGCTATTTTCTCATGCGTTTGACCTTCGCATCTAGGACTTTGCTGTAGGCGTCGATTTTCATGTTGATCTCTATGCGTGGGCCCATGTCCGGTTCGGTCAGGATCGCGTCGCGCTTTCGCTTGTGAACTGCGCGATTACGTTACCGCTCAATGTTTCCGCGTTTGATTGATCAATTGCTCCGGCGATAGTGGCAGGAGACGTTGCTCCCATTGTGGGCGACGGTATGTATACGATTGGCAGCTTCTGTTCTGCGAATGTGAGATTTCTTGTGTGCTTCTTCCCGTGGGTAAGGGGAGAAGTGGGTTCGCTATACATCCCGAAGATGGGTCTCTCTTTGAGCTTCTCTTCTCCACCGACAACTACGGCAGCTAATTTGATTAACTGTTTTGCGTCAAGACCGAAATCTACGACCATAATCGGTTTCTCGGTATTCTTCAACGCGGCATGCAAATCGTGCAACGGTAATGTTTCTGGTGAGACATCCTGGGCGGTAAAGAGCGGCATTACGAAATCGAAATTGGGAGGCCATCTAGCAGTCTCGCTGTATTCGCAACATCGAGTTTGCTGGACGGCCTGACCGACCCCGTGTCATGGTCAAGAACGTTTATGCACCCCTCGCCTGTTCCGAAATGTACTTTTTTTCCTTCAAGTGTCAAGTCGTAGTTCTGATCTCGACCAGCGAAAAGGATAGTCCTAGAGGCCGACTTGATCGATTCATCAACGAGATTGTGTGGGATTTTTGCGATTTTCTCCGCGTTTACGTCCGCTCCGATGTCTTTCAGCAGATCAAGCGCTGCTTCTTCTTCGACCCTAACTCCGACTCGTTCAAGAACCTCCAGCGTCGCAACGTGTATTCCATAGAGCTCATTGCTGTCAAGGATTTCAAGAACTGCCTTGGGCGAGTCAATCATCTACAATCTCATCCGTAGCCAAGCGCCATACTTGGTTGTGACCGAGCAAAGAGTACTGTGCTAGCTCCACTTTTGTGCGAGCTCGCAAAGATGAGCAGATTGTGTTCATTTATCCTATATGCTATATGGCACACCAGGGCTGATGCCACTTTTCGTCCTTAGTATAGTACTTTATGAATGAGCCCGAACCGACGAGTTGCCCATTCATCCATAGGACATCTGTCTCTTCCTTAACGATCATGTCAAAGTGCAGGCGTGCCGGATTCCGTCGCTTTCTCTGCAAAGTGCCCTATACCCAAACCAGCTACATGCTGCATGTCTCCCTATCGCCGGACAAGACGAAGGAGATCCTGGGTCTTTATCTGAGGGATATAACAGCAGCTGTGAAGGAAGTCCAGCTTGGAACGTGACCTAGCGATGGCGCCATCACCGATGTGTTGTGACTCAGCGCAGGCTGAAGTGTAGTTTGCGGGCGCCCTATGCTGCCGTCACGTGAACCGCATCAGAAACGTAGAGCTTGTACGAGGCCAGCATCTGAGAGAATCGTCTTCGTGACATCGATGAAGGAAACCTCGTGTCGTTTCAGGTTAGTTCTATCAGCTCTTTGAGTTTTGTGTCCTTCTCGAGTGCTCTTGCGACCTCGACGAATGTCCATCTGGAGGTGCATCCATTTGCCAATCGCTTCGACTGCATCGATTATCTTCTCACTGTTGGGCTCTCTCTTGAACAGTCTGACCAGCACGCTTAACCCAAGTAGAGCCTCAAAGCTCGTCCTCCTCGCGATGTGTTTCCTCGACCAACTCGCTTGACGTCTTTGCGCTCGGAGCAATCAACTCATTGATGAGCTAAAGCACTCTGAGTCTATCCCTCGGTCGCAGCTCCAGCAGACTTAGGTAGAGTCGGATGGCGGTTCGTATCGCTTCCTATTCTTCGTCGCGGTACTACTTTCCGCCGGCGGCAACTCCTATTGGACCTCGCGGAGTCGGGAACGCAATTGTCCTTTGCGGGCCTTAGAGATCAGCCCTGAGCAGAGAGAATTCTACGGACCATAGAATTATTAATTGAATGATATACTGTGACCAAGGCTAACACGATGGCTCGCGAAAAAACTTCAGTTGAGAGCATCCAAAAGATACCTGTTATGGAAGCTGCTGTGAAGATCTTAGAAAGTGAGGAGGTTGAGATTATCTTTGGAATACCTGGGGCAGGTATACTGCCGTTCTATCAAGCTTTACAACACTCGAGAAGATCAAGCACATACTGGTGCGGCATGAGGAGGGAGCGACCCATATGGCTGATGGGTATGCTAGGGCAACCGGTAAGGTGGGCGTATGTTGTTGTACATCAGGCCCCGCGGGTACGAATATGGTTACGGGCCTATACACCGCTCAGGTCGATTCAATCCCCATCATTGCGATAACCGGGCAGAACGTCAGTGGCCTGTTGGGAAAGGAAGCCTTCCAAGCTGTCGACATCTCCGAGATAGTCAAACCTGTGACAAAGAAGAGTTACTGTGTGAAGGACGCCGCGCTGATACCCGTGGTCTTTCGTGAAGCTTTCAGGATTGCGAAGGAGGGTCGGCCGGGACCTATCCTCATAGACCTTCCACTGGATGCCCAGAAGGGAACGGTAAGCTACGACGTGAATTCGGATTCTCCGCTCGAAATAACTAAGCCCACTCCGAATCCGGTGGCCATCGAGAAGGCCGTGGACATGCTGCTTGAAGCCCAGAAGCCCGTTATCATCTCGGGCGGAGGGATCATTCTGTCTGATGCTTGTAAGGAAATTGCTAATCTGGCCGAGTACCTATCGATTCCCGTCATAACAACGGTTATGGGCAAGAGCAGCTTCCCAAACAACCATCCCCTATATGCCGGAATTGTCGGCGTATTCTGTGACCAACCCCCAGGGAACAAGGTCTTCCTAGACTCCGACGTTGTTCTTGGCGTAGGATGCCGTTTTGGGGATCGACATACAGGTGACTTGGCCGTCTACACTAAAGGCAGGAAATTCATTCACATAGACATCTGTCCAACGCAGATAGGCCGCATTATACCAACTGATCTTGGCATGGTCTCCGATGCCAAACTGGCAATGCAAGCCATGCTGGACGTAGCTAAGAAGAAGACGCGCAAGATCGAGCCTTCCGAGAGGGTGAAAGAGATCTCTGTCCTACGCCATACGATGGCGAGGCGGTTGGACTTCGATAACGTCCCAATCAAGCCACAGAGAGTCTTCAAGGAGATCAACAGTTTCTTCGACGAGGACACAATTTTTGTCACAACGATAGGGCTAAACCAGATATTCTCCTCACAACTTCAAAGGGTCGTCAAGCCTCGGCATTACATCGTATGTGGCGGAGCCGGTCCCCTCGGGTGGGATGTCCCCGCCTCTATAGGCGTGAAAATTGCCAAACCAGAGAATAACGTCATCGCCATATGCGGAGATTTTGGCTTCGGTTTCATGTGTGAGGAGTTGGCTGTTGCAGCAATGTACAACATCCCGATCAAGGTCATTATACTCAATGACGGCCACTTGGGACTGATAAAACAGGCAGAAGACCTGAATTACGGCTTCAACTACGCCGTTGACACGTGGTACGATGTCACGTTGGCTATGCCTCCGTTGGAGGTCGCGGCACCCCTACCCGCGGGCGACTGTCCCGACCGTTCCTACACGCATTTCATAGATTTCGTAAAGTTCGCAGAAGCAGTCGGCGTTCAAGGGACGAGAGTTGAAACTCCCGAAGAGATAAGACCAGCCTTTCGGAGAGCTCTGGAAGCCAAGGGCCCCTACGTAGTAGAAATTGTCATAGGCTTCACCAATACCTCGGGTGGTGCCACCCTCGAAAAAATCGTAGAACGAGAATAACTAGCTGTTGAACCGCCGTCGACCCTCAGAACCTGATCCGGATAAGGCCGGCGGAGGGAAAAAAGATGAGATTACGTACCGTTTCTGTGGGAGCGCGTCTCCGATTCGAGTTTCTGAGCACAACACCGTCGGGTTCTTCAAGTCGGACGTGTGCGACAACGATAGCCCAGTCTGCAGTCATGTCCGCGCTAGTAGCGGTGCTAACGGTAACTGCTCTCCCACTGGCTCCTCCATTGTCTACGCTTACTCTAGCACCCTATTGCGATATTCGTAGGTGCAGTATTTCTGGGGCCACGCGTCGGACTCGTGTCGGGAGCGCTGGGTTCAGCGATTGGATTTACTGTTGCGTCAACTGTTGGAATAATCACTGGCGCCGCTCCGGGCTCAGCCCTCTTCCCAATCTTCCTCGTAGGATTAATCGTTGCGAGAGGTCCGGAAGGGTGGATTATCGGACTTTTGAGGAAGAAGAATGAGGTTACTCCGACGAAGATTTCTCTAAGGGACGATAGGTCGACAACTTTGATCGTGGCTCAATCGAACAAAACAGGCGCTCGAATCCTCCTAAGTCAATAGCGCCTTTGAATTGTCATGAAGAGGATAAGAGTATAAGGATCATAGATCAGATCAAGGACCTGATCTATGCTCCTGGCGGTCGGCTTGCCGGCTTTGGTAGAAAGAAAAGTCCCCGCGCCTAGCGACTTGCGCAAACCGGCGAGACATTCGCCTCCTAAAGGCAGCAAACTTGATGCCAACGGAACGAGATGAGGTTCGAAAAATCCTTGAATCAGTATGGCGACAAACCGGTCGATGCAGAGGGCATCCTGAAATGAATTGTGCCGGTGTGAGAGAATGCCAAGCGAAGAACCCAGAAAGCTAGCCGGCCGGCAGCTGCGCAGAAGGTAAGTGCTAAGAAATATTCCAGTTGACTCTGCCGTCCGATCTCAAGAATCGCGACTTCCAACGCTTCGTAGCCTATCAGCTATGGTAAGGAAGGTATTACTTCCTCTGCAAGCAACTTTGTGCTATTAATAGACGGGTAGTCAAGAAACTCGAACATGAAATGCTGTACTCCGGCTTTGATGTAATCAGCAATTCTTTCAGTAACCTCGGCACAGAGCCGATGATGTATTTGGCCTTCATTTCTTCCAATCCTCCGACAGAGGGTTGCGTGGACGTGCCTTCGCATATCTCCGCAAGCCAGTTCGACCACTTGGCAACCTTTTCTAAATCGTCGCGTTTCTCGCTGATCAATAAAGCTGTGTCAAAGGACTTCTCGATGCTTTCATAATCGGTTCCGAGGGATCGGCAATGCTCATGTAGGACATTTAGCTTGTGCGCAGTATTCCCGTGGAGTGCAGTATGTCATGTTGCAGCCGTTCGCGTGTTTTGCAACGACTCTCAAGGTGATCTTTTCACCAGCAGCGGCTAACCAAATCCTCGGGTGCGGCTTTTGTATTGGCTGGGGCATACAGACTGCTTCTTTGACGCTGTAATAGCGTCCCGCGTACGTGAAACGCTCATTCGTCCACATGCCTTTGATTATCTCTGTGGCTTCGACGAGCCGGTCTGCCCTAGCTTTTACCGACGGTTCCCAAGGCAATCCATAGCTAATTTGTTCGGACGCACGCCATCCTGCGCCGAGTCCGAGCTCCAATCGGCCGTTCGAGATAACATCAAGGGTTGCAGCCATCTTTGCTAGTAGGGCCGGTGATCTGTGGGTGGCACATAACACCATTGTTCCGAGATGCATTCGTTCGGTAAGCTGACTTGCCGCTGAAAGCACTGTCCAAGCCTCTAGAATCTGCCCCCCGTACCCTAGGTTGAGGTGGTCACACACCCAGAGAGAATCGAAGCCCAGCTTTTCGGATACTTCGATGATTCTTTTCTGAGCTCCAAACTCGAGACCGTAGTCCCAGGCGCTCGCTCCTGCAAATACGGGAAGAACAACACCGAATTTGATTTTGCCCATTTGTCTTCGATCCCACAGTAGTGGCTTAGAGTAAGAAGTCTATCAAGGTCCTGTCTTTACATGTCAAGCTCATTTTTTGGGATTCTACATATAAGGCTTATCAGTAAGTTTGAAGTCCAGTATCATCAGAAACGGTAAATATTACACATAAACGTGACTGGCATACGACTAGTTGTAGAGTGTGGCAAAATGATTGATACAATTCATGAACCGGCCAGGAACACTCTGGTGGTAGACAGAGGCGATGTTGTTGTTGTTGGAGCTGGTCCCGGAGGCATTGCAGCTGCGCTAGGAGCAGCTCGGAATAATGCAGATACTGTTCTCATAGAGAAAGAAAGCAGTGTAGGGGGATATGCCGGACCAGGATTGATGACGGTTGGATGGAACCTGGATGAGCCCGGCTCAGATGGATTGAAAGTTGCAAAGGAGCTCTTTCACAGGATTGACGAGATGGGAGGCTTTACTACCTATAGGAAGCTGTATGAGACCACACTTAAAGACTGCCCCAATCCTAATCCCTTGTTTCACAACCCTGACTGGAAGGGGATCGTCGAAAATCGGGCCGTATACGTATGGGATGCTGAAATATTCAAGTTGGCAGCTCTAGAGATGTTGGAGAAGGCTGGCGTCAGGGTTGTACTCAACACACTGATGGTTGACACGATAGTGGAGAATGACACCATCCTAGCGGTTGTCACGGAAAGCAAATCTGGAAGGCTGGCGGTAGAGGGCAAGATATTCGTAGATACCACGAAGGATGCGGATGTCGTGGCCAAGTCGGGAGCGCCATTTATTGACGCAGGCGACGAGAAGGGCGTTTCCTTGCCCATAGGAATAATGTTTAAGATGAGTGGTGTGGATTTTAGTAGACTTTGGGCCTACCAGAAGGACGACTGTTATCTGAGCAGAATAATAGAAAAGGCTCAAGCGGAGGGGCAAATCCACAAAAGAAAGCAAGAATTAGACTATAATGTCTTTCCAGGCGATCGAGGGTTCGACCCAGAAAAATGGGTGTACAGCGGGCACCCTCTTTTGGAGATAAGCCCGTTAGTTGAGAATGATGAGATGCTGGGCTGGGGAGGCCCGCTTCCACCCGAATGGAAACTATGTGGGACTAAAGCCGCGGACCTGACGCGTGCTGAGATGTATCTCAGAAAGCAGATACTGGCCGAAGTAAGGTTCGCCAAGAAGTATATTCCGGGCTTCGAGAAAGCCTACCTGACCACGATTTCACATCTCATGGGAGTAAGGGAAAGTCGGCATCCTATAGGAGAATACGTTCTGACGATTGATGACATCAGACAAAAGCGCAAGTTTGATGATGCGGTCATCAGAAGGAGACCTTACTCTCTGAACAAGGGTGTCACTGATGAACTATACGAGGTTCCGTACCGATCCTTTCTACCCAAGAAGATACATAACCTGATACTAGGAGGTGAAATAATCTCCACCGATCGTGAGGCATTCCTCCACGAAAGGTGCATACTCTTATGCATTGACAACGGAGAGATAGCGGGCATAGCCGCCGGTCTTTCGGCGAAGAATAGTGTCAAGCCCAAAGACTTAGACTACGAGGTACTCAAAGAGTCATCTGGGTCGTATAAAGGCTGAATGTGAATTGCTTCTTACTTTTGAATATTGAAATTGTGGTCTAAGTCAACAAAGAAAGCATGAAATGGACCTATCAGTGAACAAAACAGTCGAAGGTCCCTAGACTCACAATAGTAATTCAGCGGCAGCTGAGTTAACCAGCCCATTGTGGCTCGATGAATGCTTTCATTCTTTTTCCTAGGCCGGGCTTTTGTGGCCAAGAAGGAGCAGCGTATTTCTGAAGAGGCGTATCAAGACATAGCAGTAGTCCTTCGGACGTTAGGACCTTCAAGTTCGAAGTTTACCATTATGTGTCCGTTCATTACGACGAATATCTGCAGCGGCAAGCTAAATCTTCAAGAGCGTCTTCGCGTTCTTGTTTAGGATCATTTCTGCTGCTTCGAGACAATCTTCCTCTGTCCACTCAAACTCAGTTCTCAGCTCCTCGAGTACATCTGTAAGCACTCTTCTGGTCATCCAAGCATAGTAACCGAACCGTTCGGCGATTGAGAATGCGTCGCTACCGTAAGTGATCCTATCAATAGGAGTGAAAGTAAGCACATTTTTCATAACGTCTCTAAAGATCGGCGGATAATGGTTAATGTATGAAGTATCGATGTAAATCTTGCCTGTCCGATAGAACTGCAGAGGAATGACCGCCGCTTGATGATACCACGGATACCCCATGTGAAGGATACATATCGTTGTCTTCTGCATAATTTTCTCATCATAGAACATTGAGAAGAAGTTCTCTGGATTCTCAAATCTTTGATCGCAGGACGGATCCTCAATAGATGCACAGTGGAATTGAACCGGCCTGTCCAACTCCCCCGCTCTTATTAGAAAATTCCGTATTAGGAAGTCTTGGTATTTTTTCAACGAATTATTCGTTCGCAAGTCATCGTACAAGGGAACCTTCGAGAGAAATGCCGTGAAAAAAGCCTTCGGCTTGGCTTCAAGCAGTTCCTTAAAAGCGACGTTAGCTGCGGTCTGATCGACTTGCTCCATTGACGGCGTTCTATAGTAGGCAATCATGCTCTTGAAAGCAGCGCATCCTTTCTTGACAGCATCGTCCAACTCATCATAGATCAGATCAAGGACTTGATCTATGCTCTTGGCACCTCTCTCCGCGGCCCATTGGGGTTGAATAATAGGTGTCATCTGGTAGATCCATTTCATGCGATTCCTTGGGAAATCCTCAGGGAAATACACTTTGTCTTTCCCGTTCAAAGGATTGAGGTTTGAATAGACTCGGGCTTCACCCACCTCTTTTCCTCCCCAAAGATCGAGGTTTGCTAAACTTATCTTCTCGCGATCTAAGATTGATTCGACATAGCCGTAGAAGTCATTCTCGATGCACTGGGTAATCTCGTTATCGATCGCCTCGACCGTCGGTTTGCATCCATAGACGCTCGCGAGGTACCTCAGCAAGCCCTTCTCATGCGAAACCTGCGGTCCTTTTCCTAACGAAACGAAAAAGTCTCTGTTCTCTTCACCCATCTTTATTACTTGTGAGATGTTACATCTGCGCGGAGTATGCGAGTGGAAATCCACAATTTCGATATTTGAAAGATCGAGCACCCTTGGTCACCATAAGTGTATTCCTTTTCGGCTCGTAAAAACAAATCGTTCATTCCTTGATCTCCAACCCATGCCCTATTTACGTGACCTGCGTGATGTTGAATTCATAGTATGTAGCCTATTCACAATACTAGGACCAAAAGGTGCCGCTTCGAGTCTGAACGAGAAAGCAATCTTCATCCTGCAAGGAATGGAAAGACCAACCCCCTCACACGAAAGATTTCAACCATATGAAAGAACTAATGGACATTTAAGGTATCAAGCACGGAATAGTAGCTTGGAGCAGCGTACCCAGAGGAATCTATCCTCTGATTGAAATCGCAGAAAAGAAGGGCTCTCGATTTGCAGTACTAGATGTAACTCGAACTGAGGAACTGCATAATCACATGATTGCAGGCCGGAATGACCGAATCTTTAACCTTCAGTCCAGTCAACATTCGAGTGAGTAAACTCAACATTTGGTTCCCCACATACCGGAAAGCCGTCATGTCGGTTTCGCGCAATGATGAGTTCAATCGATCTCCTACAACGTAATCGGCATTCCCGTTTAGGGCTGGTTCTAGGATTCTCGGAATCTCACGCGGATCATGCTGACTGTCACCGGCAACCACCACCAGTACGTCTGCTCCTCTCTTCAGGGCCTCCCAATAACCGGTCTTGATGGCTGCACCCACGCCGCGGGAAGGACATGAGGCTACGTGCGTTGCTCCATTCATGATACTCTCTTCTGAAGTCGCATCGGTACTGTGATCATCAACTACGATGATATCGTCAACAATCTCCCTCGGTATGGCTTCCACAACGTGCCCTACACGTCCTTCTTCGTTAAAGGCCGGAATCACCACTGCAATCCGTTGTTCATTTGGATGAGCGTGCCGTGTGGGTTCCAAACTAATCAAGAGCCTGATTGTGTTCAAATACGCGAGATTCGAGTACTCGTCGCCGGTTCTGTGACCTTTCACGAACATTTCGAATTCAAACATTTGAACCATGCTGAACTGGCCAACATATTCTAAAGCGACGCCGTCAGGTTTCACTTCGCCGCTTATGAGTGGCAACACTCGATCGTAAGGGGTCATAGCGAAACTTAGTTTCAGGTCGACCATTTTCTCTACTTCCTTGTCGATTGGTTCGCTGAACCGACCTTAATACCTAATTCTCGAACGCCCCGCTTTGAGACTAGAATCGGACAAGTAATCGAGAGGTAATCTGGATCATCAAAGGGCATTTCTCGAGCCACCGAGAAATTCGACCGCGCTTTCAAGCTGGCGAACGATGTCGAGTATGGTCACATAACGGCAACAGGGAGCAGCAATGGAATGTCTAAGAGAACGCTGTAGAGAAGATTGGTCCGAGAGAACAGCGCAAAGGAGGCTGCCAGCACGAAAACCATAGAGGTCTGCGGACCAAGCTGACCCATGTTTATGTTGAACGAGTCGAGTGTGCTTATGTTTCGAACGAATCCCGTCGCATCTCTAACGAAAACGGCTCGGTTTTTCGTTCCCATAACAGTGCGTAAATGTCGTCGCTATTTAAACCATACGGGCATCCATTTCGCTCAGTTATGCAGAAATACGCCTGGAATCATAAATGAACAAGGCTTAGACATTGAAGCCAACTAGAACGCGCAGATTAAGTTATCACACAAACCACTCCATCTCACCTGAATCTGTCAGGAAGGCTCTCATGCCAGAGTTGGAGCTAATCCAAAGTCGTGATCTTAAGGAGAAGGTCGTAGCTGCTTGGGCATTGTCTTGTTCAATCGGAGGTTACACACATGTAGGGATAGGAAGCTTGATTGGCGAAAAGGCCCAACTGCGAGCCGTTAGAAAGCCAGGCTCTAGAGCTTCAGATACTGTCATCACAATGCCTGGCGAGCTTGACCCCGAATCTTCTCCATGAGGATAGTTGTCGAGGCCATTGTGTTGCAGGAAGATCTTAGCGTATTGGTTGCAGAGCTGAAGAGAGATCAAGCCCTAGAGAGCATAAGGCGACGAGTAGAGAAAGGAGACGAACCAAGAAAGATTCTCGATGAATGCCGGAGAGGCATGGAGATTGTCGGCGAGAGATATGAGAACGGTGGCTACTTCCTAGCGGAGCTTATGCTTGCAGGAGAGATCTTCAGAGAAGCGACAGCCATTCTCGAACCATATCTCGCTAAGGAGTCTATGCTCAGGTTCTCGGGAAAAGTGGTTCTGGCGACTTTGAGTGGCGACATACACGACCTGGGCAAGAATATTCTAGCGGTTTTACTTAGAGCGCAGGGCTTTGAAGTTCATGATATCGGAGTTGATGTCGACCCGCGCAGAGCAATCAAAGAGATTCGAGACGTATGTCCTCGCTTCGTCGGCTTCTCTGCCCTCATGACACCTGCCTTCGGCAGCATGAAAGAGGCTGCGGGTCTCATCAAGAATGAGGGCCTGAGAAACGGCATGAGACTTATGATCGGAGGAGGAGCAACGAACGCCATGGTCAAGGAATTTGTTGGAGCCGACTTTCAAACGACTGATGCTATCGAGGGCGTAAGATACTGCCTGAAGGAAGCTTAGCATGGCTAAGGAAACGATGAGCTCTGAAGAGAGGCTATGGGCCGCGATCCGACTTGAGAAACCAGATAGAGTTCCAGTTGATCCTCTAGTAAGTTTGGACCCTCTCGCGCTCCTTACTGGTACAGTAGCAGGTCGCCTCTACACAGACCGCAACATGGCGCTTCAGGCGAAGCTGAAGCTCTACGACCGGTATCAGTTTGACATCTTTGAAGAACTCATTCCAGCATTCATTGAGGGTCACTACTTGAGTGAAGCAATCGAGCCCAAGTTCCCAGGCAAAGAGTTACCAGAGGACTACGTCTTCCAAGTCGTTGAAAAGGAAGTCATGAAACGCAGTGACTACGAATTAATTGCTGGCATGGGCTGGAACAAATTCTATTTTGAGGACTATCTATTTCGCTTCGCTCCCCATCTGAGACCGAGAGACATACCCAAGATGTTTGAGACGGCTCAAGATTACACAAGCATGTGCGTAAGAGAATGGGAGAAACGTGGGGTAAGAATGATCTGCGCACCTCCGGTTTTCTATCATCCGTTTTTCAGGTTTTCATTATGTCGTTCTCTCGTTAGGTTTACCGAAGATCTGTATTACGCTCCTGAAATACTAGAGAAAGCATTGGACCGCTTAACGCGAGATACGATTCGGGATCTGATTGATACTTGCAAGACCCTGAATCTTAAGGTTGGGAAGATCGTGGAGGAGAGAGCCAGTTGCTTCCTTTATCCATTGAAGATTTTCGAGCAGTTCTGGTGGCCTTACACGCAGAAAATTGTAAACGCGCTGTGGTCTGAGGGAATTGTTACGCATTTCCATTTGGACAATTCTTGGGACAAGAACATAAGTTACTTTAAAACACTGCCAAGAGGTTCAACTATCCTCAGGTTTGACGGTACCACTGACATCTTTGCGGCGAAACGTGCGCTTCGTGGGCACGCATGCCTAATGGGTGATGTGCATCCAGCGTTACTCTCCCTCGGCACTCAAGAACAGGTTGAGGAATACTGCAAAAAGTTGATCACCGAAGTTGGCGGCGACGGTGGATTCATATTAAGCTCGGGTTGCTGCCTTCCGCCTAATGTTAAGCCGGAAAACCTTCGGGTCATGGTTGAGACTTGCAAGAGCCACGAGCTCTTACGGAATTGAATCAGTTCTGCACCTCATTTCTGAGGATGACAAGCTGGTCTCTGACTTCAGCTTTGTCAATCGAAATAGGCAGTTCCCCGATCGGTGATGGCATAGCGGTTCTGTGTAGAAAAGCCTGATGTTAAATGAGTATATACTCCATGATTTAACAGAAGTAGAGCTATGCGAATATATACATGCAGAACAGGTCATGGATACCTTTCCTCAAGCTCGGCTGACAAGTTCGATCAAGATTTGCGAAGTTTCTACGTTCACAATCGCATGTGTCATTCTCCAAGATCGCGTGCAATGTCGCTTGGGTCCTTTGGACTGATTCTGGCGGTATCTACTTGATGGATCTCTCCCCAGCCCTCCTACTGCAGCGTTCACTCGCGAAAGATACTCCTCTGTACTGCTTTTTATCATTCTTCACTTATTGAAGTAGTCGAGACCTATTCTATTTCGCGATCCCCACTACCGGCGGGCCCTAGTTCGATTCGCGCGCTTTTAGATCTCTAAACACTCGTAATGCGTTTTCTCTTAGCAGCATCTGTGCAAGTCGTTTTGCTTCCTCTTCACTGAAAGTACCCTCGTCAACTTTGCTCCTCAGCACTCGAGATATGTTGCTTCGAGCCATCTTCGCGTGGCCATAGGCTCCCTCAACGAATACGTAGTCTCCTCCGAAGCCGATGATTTTGTTCGCTGGGACCGAGTCTAACCAGTCGGCCAGTGCCTCCCGCGAGGCAGCAGGCGAAATTACGTGTAACCAGACCAGATCCAAATTGACGTTCGGAAAGTTCTTGGCGAGAGTTGTCAGTTGTTTCGTGTACGGGTAGGCGCCGTGAAAGATGTCGAACACCACGTCGTAGTACTCCATGAATAGATTCGCTAATAGTTCAGGGTTCGAATTACTGATCAAGTTGAGGTTTCCTTCCTGCAAGCCAGTATGAATCTGGACTGGAAGCGAATACTTGCTTGCGAGCTGAAGAATCCTATGAACCATGTAATCTTGAAGATCCTTCCCTTCCTCTATCGAGAGCTGATCATTTCTTTGAAAGGTCCCAAGAGTTAGGTCTCCAACGGTACAGAAGGTCCTTGAACTCAGTATTTTATTGAAGACCTTCTCCGCATCGTTGAATGTGACCCTCTCGAAGAACAGACTCCTATTGTACGCCAACGCAATCTTCAAGCCCACAATCTTATCGCGCAGCCTTTCAATCGCCAATTGCATAGCGGTTTCTAGGTCCTTTAGGGAATGAATTGACGTGCTTTGCGTCTCGCTTAATCTCTTGACATCATCCATACTCCTAATGAGGACGAAGTCCTCTAGTCTTATTACGGGTGCAAAGAACTCTCGGTCTACATTCACGTAATAGTGATACGCGCCTCTATCATCCCAGTAATCGTTATCGACAACCGCCAAGTCGATCTTGGCCTTCTCCTTCAGGACCCACCTATACAGACCCTTCTTGTTGGCGAGCTTCACCTTCTCTGCAAGCGCCTGAATCGTATTCCCATTGATTTCGTCTATTCCATAGAGGTCTCTGGTAGCTATCTTGATGGAAGTGAAATAACCCGTGTTAGACGCTTTGCTCCAGTATGGTTCAAGGATCCTCCATCTATCCAGAATACTCCTCTTATCATCTATCAGTTTCGTATAGTCTTCAGTGCTTAAACCGGCGGATTTCAAGTCCGATGACGCGTAAATAGACATGAATATCTTGAACGGGTCTGCTCCTCCCTGAATTCTTTCGTCTTCTGAAACGAGATGCTCATGGGAGTCTATGATTCGAAGATTTTCCACAAATTCCTCGAGGTTCATTTTGGTCCTCAGATGCCAGAGGTGATTCCATTGCTGCTCAAATCCTTTTCGGGACGTCATCTCAAGCAATCTTCATGCTGGTCCGAACGAATTAACTAGACGTCCCGAAACTTCTACCACGCTGAACCGTCTGAACTAAACCCGGCTTCATTCAGAAAACCCGTGCTGACTGTTGTGCTCATCGGTCCGTGTAGGTTCCCGGCCCCACCATATCGTCGGTTTAACAGCCCATTTGTGACTGTTCTGTCTCATTATATGAATCTATTAGCTGTTGAGACCTTCCGTTCAGCTTCTTCGACATATGCGGCAATCATCTTTTCCTTCTCCTTTTCCAAAGGTTCTGGCTGATGCGTAGTAAGTATCCTAGTCGCTTCTTCCCTCGCTCTTGACCAGACGTTCTGACCTTTTTTCTGCCATTCTAGCAAATTCATTCTCGATGATATTATTGGAAACCATTGCTCCTCCTTGAGGAGTTCTCGCGTGTGTCTCTGCGCCAGGAAATGCCCTCCAGGACCAACTGATTCTATTACTTCGAGTCCAAGTGTTCGCTCTGACACATTGATGCCTTGGACGATGCTTCTCAATCCTCCACAGATTTCGTTGTCGATAATCAACTTCTCACAGCTGGCTCCGACGTCCGCATTCAAGCATCCTGCACCAAGGGCTACGCTAGCACGTCCCCTGAGAGGAAGAAAACTATTCCAGGTACTCTCATACGCTGCCTGTGCATCAGGGACAGGTGAATCTGTATGGAACGCAGTCACCCAAGTGGGGAGATTGTAGCAATGCGCGATGTCTATACAACCAGCAGTTAGGAGAGCTGTCTGGGGAGATCTCATGGAGGCAAACCCGTTCCTCATGTCAATCACTGTTGGGCCACCATATCCCACGGCGACCGGAGTGCCAGGATTCGTCAGCTCCGCAATGAGAAGTAGTGGAGAGCATCTCCGTGTTGAGTATCACGAGAGTTCCTGCCACTGAAATTGGCGCAGAAACTCCAGAAATTGGACATGGCATGATCACGTTGGGAATTCTATGCTCTGCCAACTTGCGCGTAACAGCGATTTCATCGCTTTTCAGCATGAGCGGACTAGTAGATGATACGCCACCGCAAAAGATCGGATTCTTCTCAAGTTCTTCCATACCGCCCGTAACTATAGCGGCCAATTCTATTACGGGCATCAGATACTTGCTTTCGTGAGTGAGAAGCCTGCACGGTTTGCTCGTATTTCGAAAAACCGCTTCCGCAGCATGAACGTCTAGAGTTCTCGTGTCCACGTCATGGAGGAAGACCATTGGTTCAATGATGTCGATGTTCTCGAGGCCGTCCGTGAGTCTGCTGGTTTCTTCAACATCTTTCTTCGTGGAGGGCCTATGTTCACCTGTTCGCAGGTCCAGCATCCACAAAGCGTCAGTATGTCTTGTCACTTCCAATTCGATATCTATGCTTGCCGCGTGAATTCAGAATGAAAGTGCTAGGAGCCTTCCGTACTCCCTCTTCTACCAGATAATCTGGGACTCTGGCAATGCGTTTCTTAGTGTCTATATGCGCACCAGCTTCGCCTAAGAGACTCAACGCATCTTGGTCATCAACAAGTACTCCTATTCGCTCCAATACCTCCATTGTCGCCAACTGTATTTTCTCGACGTCACCTCGACTTAGAACTGTGTTCAAAACATAACACCGTCTCAGGCAACCCTCGGATTCATCTCAAATATGGAAGTACCTTTTCAGCAAACAGTTCAATGCCCTCTGTCGAGGGATAGTCGATGAAGGTCAGAACAAAATGTTGCACGCCAATTTCAATGTATTTCATCATTCGCTCCCTTATTTGATCTGGTGCTCCCACGAAGCTGTTGGTTCGAAAATCAAGAACCTCATGACTGGTCCCCACAGCTTCCTGTTGGACAGACTCGTACGGGGGGACCTCCATCATTCCCTTCTCTGAGGACAGCGGGTAGCGAGGACTGAACTTATGAATCACCTTGATCTTCTCTTTGAGCCTGTCATCATCCTTCGCGATGAGTACTCGTCCCTCCCAGGAGATTTCTATATCATTGAAGTCCCTACCGATGGCGTCACATGATCCCTTCAGCGTTTGAAGCAATGCCTTCTCTTCTTCCACAGTTGTCAAGAACCAGTTCCACGCATCGGCATACTTCGCCACGGCCTTCAGCATCCTGACGCCGTGCCCCGCAAACCATATCGGCGGGTGAGGTTTCTGGACTGGTTTCGGATTACATACTGCATTCTTGATACTGTAGTACGTGCCTTCAAAACTCGGGCTTTCTTCCGTCCACATCAACCTGACTATTTCGATTCCTTCTTCCATTCTCTTGATTCGCTCCACAGGGCTGTCTATCCATGGCAGACCGTATCTCAGTTGTTCTATCTTTCTCCAACCAGCGCCCACACCATAGTTCACCCTACCATTGGAAATATTGTCAAGTGTCGCAATCATCTTCGCGACTAGAGCTGGGTTCCTGTGCGAATCGCAGAACACTAACGGACCCAAACGTATCTTCCGCGTGGCCCGACGCTAGAGCAGTGAGAAGGGTCGGGCATTCCGGACTTCTCCATTATTTCCGAATATCAAGTGATCAGCCACCCACAGGCTGTCATAGCCCAATTCCTCACAGAGTAGAGCCACTCTCTTCGTGAGCTGATAATCGAATTTCTCATAGCAGGGAGCGTCAATGTGAGTGTCTTTGGACCCAGAATAGGTAGGAATCTCCAATCCCACATACCGTTTCATCTGTGCATTATCGTTTCAAAAGGATTTATGGATTTCCCCTCATGATCCCTAGAGTTTTCGAATCCCGCCTTGCAAGGTATTTGGCAACAGCTGTCGCTGCTTCAGTTTGTTTTGCAGTTATCCATATCGCATCCATTACTGAAATGGGAATACCAGCAATCGGGTCGTTCAGAATTATTATCTGGCTACGAAACTATCTGGACGACTTTGCTGCCGATGATGGCTGGTGCCAATGTGCTTGTTGCTTCCGGTCTCTGGGGCATCGTTGCCAGTTACTTGTTATCGATAACGAGGACTACGGTTCACTCAGACGAATCATGGAAGGCATCAAAGCGTCGAGGACTGCTTGCTCTTGATGTAATCGAGCCCCTTGGTCCTGCGGGTCATTTTCTTTCACAGAGACGCGCGAGAACTCCTCAAGGAGGATTATGCCGACGAAGCGGCTCAGAAGATTGCGATTGGGTTGATCAACGAATCAGTACCACCGGGCAGTCGTAAAGGTACAGCGACAACCATGAATTCCCAGCGATGCTCCTCTTCGCATACCTTGACAAGCTCCTCGAATTGAAGATTATCGAAGACTGCCATCCCCATCGCACATATTTGGATAGCATGTACGGGCTCTGCAACTCCGTCAACATTGCTTGGCACTGTTTCGCCATCGCTCTCGGGGAGAAATGCGGCTATCTTGCGTTCGTGTAACATTAGCATTGCATTCGGATCTAGGCCTGTTTTTCCTTCTCCGTCATATTCACGATTTCCCGGTTTCAATTCCAAGCGGCGCAGATGGTGACCTGTGCGAAACAAGAAGATGTTTCCCTCCATGAGTCTGACATTCTGTGACCGCTCTGCCGCCTGCAGGTCTTGTCCTGTGACCGCCTCCCCTGGTTCGATCCACTTGACCCCACGTAAACGTGGAATATCCAAAAGTACGCCGCGCCCTACTACGCCATGAGCATACGCGGTGACATCCATCGTTGTGGAACCCCTTGACGTAACGATGCCAGTGGGCTTGGCATTGTAGAGTCTCCCCTTGTAGGCAACGTGTGATAGTGCGTCGATGTGCGTGTGGCAGGGTGTGTGGACATAAGACGCCAAATAATCCATAGCATATTGTGGCTCGCTGGAATTGCTCGGCCTGTCATATGTTTGTATCATACAGTGGAACACCAGACGCGGATTATCAGGCCCAACTACTGTATTGATTGGGACGGCGAGCGATACTGAGCGTCCCGAGCGCACAAGTCCCGCCGCGGCTTTTACGCGATCAGAAGTAATGTAATGTAAGGTGCCTGGTCGTCTGGACCCCAGCGACCCCAGTTGGGCAGGTTGGTAGTTCACAGATTCGTAGGTGCTGAGACAATGGTTGGCAGAATGGGGTTCGAACTCGTCATGCCTTTGGAAGGCGAAACCATCTACGAGGAGTTCTTAGACAAAAAGGGCGAAGGGCTACATCACATTGCTTACACAACAAACGATATCGATTCTGTTTTGGAGAAATTCAGGAAGGCTGGGATAGGCGTTCTTCAGAGTGGCAAGGTCACGAAGGACAGCGTACTATTACTTGATACTGAAGGTACGTTTGGTACAGTAATAGAGTTGTACACGGATTATGGCTTCAGGCCACCTGACAGATCCTAACCCTGCGCGCGAATCTACCCGAAGCGGTGACCAAATCAGTTCCCCAATGTTTCCACTTACGCCTTAGGTTAGCCCCACATCATCGATCCTTCAAGCGTATCTCTTTGAACTCGTTGAGTAAGCCAGCGTGTCCAGGGCCTCGTGGAATAATAGGCCAAATGTCCACCACCTTACCGTTTTCTACTACGTGATACACGTCGAAGAAGTTGACGGCAAAGGGTGTATAACCTATGTATAATTCCACTTTGTCACCGACCTTGAGCGGACATGAAGCGTCGACAGTGAATATTCCGTGCTCTTCGTCATAGCGGAAGATTGGATAATTGTAATCGCAGAGGACGGCCAGGTCTGCTCCAACAGTTTTTGCTCCGACATCAGTAACAAGACGATTCGATTTGCGACTTATGACTGTCGCGAGGACAGTAGTTGTCTGCTTGAACCTAGTTTCCATACGAGCGTGGTAGCCATCCATAGTTGCATACGATCCAGGCTGGATTTCCGTGATTCCAGGATAATTCGCCGTAAGTTCCCATGTGGCTGTCCCTGCAGCAGATACGATAGAACACGGTAGATTATTCTCCTTAAGCAGATCAGCGACCCCTACCAAATAACCCATAGCTTCTCGCTCCATTGCTTCACGTTTCACCTTGTCGAATTCCAGTGCACAGTGCCCTTCATATCCGGTGAGGCCGTCAAACCGCAAACCGGGCAGTTCTGTAATTTGCCTTGCTAACTCCAGCGCTTCCTCTGACGATGTAACTCCGCACCGATGCATACCCGTGTCCACTTCGATCATGCAACCAATTACGCTTTCAGCTCTTTGTGCTGCTTTGGACAATTCCTTAACGTTCACGGGGTCGTCGACCGCAACCTTCAGGGAAACTTCGCGGGCTAACAAAGCCGCTGCCAGCACTTTTTCCTGGCCAATCAATTCGTTTATCACAAAAACATCGTTGATGCCCGATCGTGCCATGACAATCGCTTCCCAGAGCGTAGCCGTCCCGATGCCTATTGCGCCCGCTTCAATTTGCATACGTGCGATGTCTGGACTCTTGTGAACCTTAATGTGTGCACGAAGCTTCGATGGTGCTTTCTTCATGCGCTCCGACATGAACTCCAGATTCTTGCGCACAGCCTCAACGTCAAGTATGAGCGCGGGGGTGACTAAGTCGTCGCGTTTACAGCCAATTGCGGAACCGTACATCGAAAGCGCCATATTGTGAGCCCGGAGATCGTCGAGCTAGATTGAGAAGTCGAATCAGACATTTGCTATCATACCCTTACCTAATTGCAAAAACGAAACGTTCATTCTCTCTTGTAAACGAATCGACTCCAACTCGAGCGAGTGAACTCCAATCTTCGAATGAATGGTCATTACGGCTATCGTGCCTTGCCAGGTGCTTATTCATCTGATGAGCATCTCCTTTGACAGGATGTACCAATCGTTTTTTTAGCTCAGGCGAGTTCACTTCAGCGGATACGATTGAATCTGTTGACGTTCGTTCTCAGGAGGATCGTCTTTGCTTTTGCTGTTGTTCTGACTGTCCTGACGGTCACCTTCATACTATCGCATCTGATTCCTGGTGACGTCATTCAAGCCTGGCTTGGCAAAGCTGCGAGCCTGTATCCAAACCTTGCACGGGCCACCGCACAGAAGTATCATTTGACGGATCCAATCTGGGTGCAGTATTATTACTACCTTGTGAATATGGCTCAGGGTAATCTGGGAATCTCTCCATCACGTGGCTACCTGCCCGTCATCCAAGTGATTACCGTAACTCTACCGTACACGCTTCAAATCGTTTTTTTCGCATTCGTATTCTGTTTGGTTGTTGGAATATTATTGGGCATAATATCGGCTAAACATTACCGCTCACCAGTAGACAAGAGCATACGAATATTCTACTTGGCCGGGTACTCGTTTCCTCCGTACTTCATTGGAGTGGTTCTGCTGATAGTGTTCACGCTTTACTTCCATATTTTACCATCTAGTGGAGCGGTTGATTCCAACTTCGTCGCGCCAACGACAATAACGGGAATACCGATGATTGACAGCCTGCTAGCGGGAAACTACGTATACTTCGAGAGTGCGCTTGCTCATGTTATTCTTCCGGCTGCGACGCTCGGAATAACTTCTTTTGGCTTAATCACTAGGGTTGCAAGGAGTTCTCTTCTAGAAGTGATGCAGACTGAGTTCATTCGAACCGCAAGAGCAAAGGGGCTGGATGAGGGGGCGATCTTTTACGAGCATGCATTGCCCAACGCGGCAGTTTCCATCATAACGATCTCTTCCCTAATAATGACCTTCCTTATCACCGGGACGGTTTTTGTCGAGGACATATTCGCTTATCCGGGTTTGGGCCAATTTGTTGTTTCAGCGTTACTTGGAAAGGATTATCCCGGCATTATGGCGTCAGTGCTAGTTTTCTCAGCGATCGTAGTGGCTACCTACCTGATAGCAGATGTCTTGTATGCGGTAGCTGATCCGCAAATTAGATTGAGCTGAATAATACTGACCTCGAAATTATCACGCGTAGTTGACCGTTTACGTGGGATTTTCCGCCTATTCATTCACAACAAAGAAGCGATGGTCGGATTTGTCATTGTGTCAGTTTTCTTAATCATCACTGTGATTGTTGAAATATCAAACCTGCTTCATATTCAAGTCACCCCATACCCTCCGCTGCAGCAAGATGTTGGCCCCGTTATGGCACCACCTTCTCCTCAGTACTTGCTTGGGACCGATATCTTTGGTAGGGATCTTTTCAGTCGGATCATTGTTGCTACCCCAAACGATGTGGCGGTCGGATATGTGGTAGTCGGGTCGGCATTCATAATCGGTGCTTTGGTTGGTGGTTATGCTGGAATTAGGGGAGGAGCATTTGATGACACTCTTATGAGGGCGACTGATGTTTTCTTTGCACTGCCTGTTCTTCTCTTTGCCATGGCAATAGGTGCCGTAATCGGAACTGGGGTCCAGAACATGATGTTGGTGTTGGCCATTGTTTGGTGGCCTCCTTATGCTAGACTGGCCCGCGGAGAAACTCTTAAGATTGCACACCAGAACTACGTGGAAGCCGCACACTTGGCCGGACAGAGGCCAAGACGAGTACTCTTCAAGCATGTGCTCCCAAACATCTTTGGGACGATGCTTGTGTACGCAACCCTTGACATTGGAACGGTCATCCTTGTCTATTCAGGGTTAAGTTATCTCGGTCTCGCGGTCCATCCACCTAGTCCCGATTGGGGAGAGATGGTGAGCGCGTATCATGGCTATTTGGTTTCTGCGCCTTGGCTCCCCGTATTTCCAGGTCTGATGATATCGCTGGGCGTAATCGGGTTCAGCTTGCTAGGAGACGGGGTGAAAGAGGCACTTGAGCACAGGTAGTACGGATCAACTCCTCAGGATCCACGAGTTGAGTGTCTCCTATTCAGCAGGGCAGGGAAAAGTCATTGCCTTAGATTCAGTGGATGTTGAGATCGGTAAAGAAGAATTTCTCGCGGTGGTTGGCGAATCCGGATGCGGGAAAACGACCCTAGGGCTTGCGATAATTGGTTTACTGCCACCAGACTCGGCCAATGTGATAAGGGGTTCCATAGACTACAAAGGCGTGGATCTGGCAAGACGAAACGTGAATGAGTTGAGAAACTATCGAGGTTCTGAGATCGCTTTGATCTTTCAGGATCCACTGACAAGCCTCAACCCGCTCCTAAGAGTCGGAGACCAGATTGCGGAGGCCATTGCTTTGCGGAACAGTCGAAGTAGTGGTTCACATATGTCGAATCATTTTCGTTTCTTAAGAGTACCGGGGCGAAGAAGGCGATACCCCAAAGAGATTACTGGTGAAGCGAAGCAGTTTCTCAACATTGTAAGAATTCCTGATCCGGAACAAGTTTTCGACAGATATCCTTTCGAACTTTCGGGAGGTATGCGGCAGAGAGTCATGATCGCCATGGCCCTTTCCCAACAACCTTCTCTGCTGATAGCCGACGAACCCACTACCGCTCTGGACGTGACAACTCAGGCTCAAGTTCTGAGGCTGATGAAAGATATCAAAGATAAGTTAAGGACAACAATCCTTCTTATCACTCACGATCTAGCTGTCGCAAGCCAGGTTGCTGATAGGGTTATAGTAATGTACGCGGGAAAGATAGTTGAGGACTCGGATGTTTACGATCTGTTCACTTCTCCTCTTCATCCTTACACCAAGGGACTTATCTCATGTATACCCAAAGGGACAAGAGAAACTGCCGACCTAATCCCAATTCCAGGCAGCCTTCCAGACCTGTCCGTTCGAGACATAGGCTGCAGATTCGCTCCAAGATGTCCCTACGCCATGAAAATCTGTTCGGAACGGGAACCCCCTCTCTATGAGACTAGGAAGGGACATAGGACAGCGTGTTTTCTCTATGATGAATCAAGCACCAGTTCTTAAGACGGTCGATCTGCGAAAGTACTATGGTGTCGGCTCAGGGGTAACAGTCTTGTCTACGAAACGGAAGGTGGTCAAAGCAGTTGACGGCGTCTCACTAACAATACCAACTGGAAAAACAGTAGCCGTTGTTGGCGAATCCGGATGCGGGAAGACCACACTCGCCAAAACAATTGCACTACTAACTGAGCGAACCGGGGGAGAGATTTACTTGGAAGGAGAGAAGATTAGTGGACGAAGACAGGAGTTAGAAGTCTACAAGAAGCTGCAGATGGTTTTCCAAGATCCAGACTCATCATTAGACCCACACATGAAGGTCGGTGATTCTGTCAGCGAGCCACTACAAGGGCTCACAGATTTAAGCGACTCAGACATCAAACGAATTACGGAGGAGAGTCTCACTGCAGTCGGTTTATCTGGCGACTTCGCAACCAGAGTCCCTAGGCAACTCAGCGGAGGACAAAAGCAGAGAGTGGCCATAGCAAGAGGAATTTCGATACATCCACGCCTCTTGATACTTGACGAACCAACGAGCGCATTAGACGCTTCCGTGCAAGCCCAAATACTTCGACTTCTTATTGAGCTTCAGAAAGAGTATTCGCTTTCGTACATGTTAATCACTCATAATATTGCTGTAGCTGGATACCTTTCCGATCTAGTAATGGTTATGTATGCTGGGAGCGCCGTAGAGTACGGTCCCTGCACGACAGTAATAACAAAGCCACGTCATCCGTACACTATAACCCTTATCGCGTCTGCCCCCATCCCAGACCCGTACAAGAGAAATCTATTAGAAGTCAACATTTCCGGAGAGGTACCGAGCGCGATTAGTCCACCCCCCGGGTGCAAGTTTCATCCTAGGTGTCCGTATGCTGAGGGAATCTGTTCGCAAGTAGATCCGCCCCTGAGAGAGGTTGAACCAAATCATTGGGTATCCTGCCATTTCGTCGAAAAGACGGCATGACATAAAATCTCTCAGGATAATACCGCGCCGAGAAAATCAAGCCCTTCAATCTGGTTCAAAGAATTATCGAATCCGATTAGACGACGGCAACTCGCAGAAAGACTTTTCTGTTATGCGATTCCTCCGAGGCAGAGGACTTTACCGAAAGTGTTTTAAATCGACCGCGCAAAAGTCACTACTTTGGGGTAGAGTTTGTTCGTTACAAGACGGGCTGTATCACGAACCACCGCTGCTTTAGTTGTGATAATCGTGGTAGTCGCTGCGGTTTTTGGCGGGGCCTATCTTTACAATTCGTCATCTGCCCCGACAACTGCAACCATGACTACACAATCTACAGGTCCTGTTTCTCGAACGGTTGACACGCTCGGTATAGATACTTACACTTGGCCTCCCTACGACCTAAACGAGCTCCCTGCACCCGGGGGTCTCTCGTGGCCTGATTGGCAACTTTACACTGTATACCAAGCATTAGTGACTGTAAATGAAACCCTGGAGTACAGTAAAGGAATAATCCAATTCCTTCCGGGACTAGCCACCGATTGGACAATATCAGCTGACGGAAGAACATACACATTCAACCTACGGCAGGATGTCAAGTTCTCCGATGGTAACCCATTCAATTCGTACCAGGTTTGGGCTCAGATGTACGGGTTCTACTATTTGTCCGGCAATAGTTCAACCTGGTTACTTGGGTATCCGCCCCTAATGAATATGGGAACGGTGAAGTTCGGTCCAGAGACGGTCGCTATGCTCCAGAAAAGTGGACTAGTCACGCCATCACAAGATGCACTGAATGTTATGATGGACTCTTCTTGGCCGATTTATGTCACGGGTCCATACCAAATTGTCTTCCATTTGAGTTCCCCTTTCAACTGGTTCCTAGGTTTACTTGTTGGCTACGTCGGATGCATCTTCGACGTTCAATATGTGCTTGATCATGGCGGATTCGGGTCAGCGTCCGGCTTCAACACGGACTTCAATCAGCACCCCATACCTGGAAGCGGCCCTTATGTTGTAGATCAGGTTTCAGAACAACAATTCGTCAAGTTCTCTCAGGATCCGAATTATTGGGGTAATGCACTGACTGCTGCCGAAATCGCGGCGAACCCGCTGTTCGACCCTGGACACGCAAAGCATGTGCTTATCAACCTTAAGTTGGATGACACGACTAGATATTTGGATTTGGTAAACGACGTTGTTCAAATAGCTACGATACAGACAACTAACTGGAACCTTGTCGCAAATAATCCAGCGTATGGCTACCTCAGCCTGATTCCTCAGAACGGCGACATGGAGAACATGTTCATCAACACGAAACTCTATCCTACAAATATCACGCTTGTTAGGCAAGCAATAGTGCATGCGATTAACTACACTGATGTTGCCCGCAAAGCGTTCGGTGGGGCGCTCTACCCATATGTAGGACCTGAACCTCCTGCCTACCCCGATTTCTACGACCTTGGTAATGTCCCGCAGTATGATTACAATGTAGCCCTGGCGAAGCAACTCTTAGCTCAGGCAAACGTCCCTAATATGCCGACTTTCATTTTCAAAATCATGGCTGCTTGTGATCCATGCTCAGCGATGGCCCAAGTCATCCAAAGCGATTTGGCTCAAATAGGAATCAACGTTGAGATTCAAGTGTTGACTCCTGCCACTTTCATAACTTACAATACAGCGTATACTTCTATGGCACAGAATCCGGCCGAACTCGGCCAGATCGGATTTGCATACGGAGGAATTGGACTGGGCCCGTTTGCACCTACTCCTTTGGATGCATGGGCTGAATTCGTAAGTAACGCATCCCTGTTTGGAAACGCTGCGGTGTACTACAACCCGATCGTTCAAAAGTGCGTTGATTCCTTCACGCAGACCACCGACATTGCCACAATCCAAGGTTTTTGTACGGCTGCTCAGAAACAAATCTATGATGACGCTCCCTATGCTTGGCTCGGCGTATTCGGCCTCTGGTCGCCTTCGGGTGGTTCACTGGTGTGGAAGAAGGGTGTTGTAAACAGTTTTCTAGTCGACCCCGTGTGGTCAGGCTACAATACTGACCCACTCTTCAACACTGTGACCTTTGGTGGATCATAGGTCTGAGTGTAGTCACATGAGACGTTGGACGTGCCAGGGCGAGTACCTGCGTAGAACGCGAATCCAAGATTGACCGCTAACAGCAAAACCTTATGAAAACGAGCTGTGTCTAATACGATCGATTGAATTGGCTTCTCACGTACTAGTCACCATATACTGTGACGTTGAAGACTTCGTTACCCCTGAAGCGGACGATGCGTCGCTTAATGTTGCCCGCCTAATGGAGAAGAATGGAATACGGGTTAATTTCAAGCTAGCAGGCGAGAAAGCTCGAACCCTCGAGCGTCGCAACAGAAGAGATGTCCTCGACGCAATCTCCCACCATGAACTTGGATACCACAGCGACCTGCATAGCGTTCACCCAACAATACCCGAATACGTTGGCAACTTGGGTTGGGATGAGGGCAGCGTCGAATTTGAGAAGCGGGAACGACCTGGATATGAAGATTTGAAGAGGATCTTCGGCAAGGCACCCACATCTTACGGTCATCCAGGAATGTGCTGGGTGCCCCAATCATATCCTGCACTCAGGAAATGGGACATCCCAGTCTACATCGACGAGACGCACACGATTACACCATTGAATGACAGGCCATATTGGTATTGCAACACGCTGAACCTTCTAGGCTTCGGACCTAACATGCTCTCATTAGACGCGAGCGGAACAGCTGGAGGATTAACCCCTCTCCCAGACGATTGGCTTCTGAAATTAAGAGACAAATTTGTTGAACTCTACAAGCAACGAAAAGCAGACAAGGAAGTGGCTCTTATCGGCCTCTACTGTCACCCGACTACTTATGCGACCGAAGAATTCTGGGACCTCATCAACTACGGGGAGGCAAGAATCCCGAACAGATCAAAATACCTCGCGTGAAAACGAAAGAGCGGACAGAAAGAGACTACGTGAACCTGGACAGCTTCCTAAATCTGGCTAAATCCCTCACACATTTACATTTCATCACGGCCTCTGACGCCCTCTCAATTTACCACGACCGTGCTCACTCACGGAACTTTACGAAAACAGAGATCAAAACCCTCTCGAGAGAGACCGTGCGTCACATAAACTACAGGAAAATCAGAAAGGATACATATGTTTCAGCAGCAGAAGCCTTCTCACTACTGCTCCAGTGCCTGGCAAAGTATGCGAAGGCAGGAAAGTTGCCAGCGCACATGAAAATTCTGCACCCTATGGGTCCGAAAGTTTCAGGCAGCTCTCTTCTCAAGGAGAAAACGCTGAAGATTAAGGACTTCCTGAAAGCATGCGAGAAGGAGATAGCAAGAGTGCGGAAGACGGGCTACCTATCGTCTACCGTAGAGATCCACGAAACGATCCTTTCAACTTCTGACATGTTTGCGACATGCTGTCGACTATACCTAGAACTATCGAGCGGAAGGAAAACGAAAACGGTGACCGTTACGAAAGGCGACTTTCAAGTCGGTAAATCCGTAACCGAAGAAGGTTCCAGAAAAGACTGGGAAGAAACTTATACAAACCCTCCAGGATTCGATGCACCCAGACAAACAGAACTCGCCCGCCTACAAACGTGGACTCTCAAACCAGCATCCCCGGATGCAGCTAGGTTAAGGAGACTCAAGAACAGAGATGCGCGGCCCTAACGTCGACTAGGTCAAATCACCGACAGCGTCGATCTTACACAGTCATCAGCCTGCGGCTTGCAAGCCGTCAGGAACTGCTTCTGAAACGGATCGTAATCGAATTGACGCATCATTCTCAGAGTCATTTTGCTAGAATAACATTCAGTATCATGACAGGAGTTGAAACGATTGGGCAGCAGTCTTTTCATTACAGCTGCCTCACAAGCGAAACGTACTTCTTGGTCAGCCCCGTAATCGAATTCTAACAAGAAGGTGCCTCAATTGAGTATCCCTTATTCCGGGAAAGATGAGGACCACGCGAAGAATAAACCCAAGATCGGCCTTCTAGTCACGGGTCTTCTTGAGGATGAATACAATAAGACCGGGCACCTTCGTCCCAAGTTTTCGGAAACCACGAGTAGTCTCGCAAAGTTACTGTCAACGTATGGGGAAATTGTTAATCCCGGCTTTGTGGAGTACGAGCCAGATGCTGAACGCGCGGCCCAAATGTTCAACGCCAACGACGTGGACCTTATAGTCGTTGTTGAGCTGGCTTATCAGAAGGGAGCTATTCCACTCAGAACGTTCCTCCGTACAAGCGCCCCGATTCTAGTCTGGAACACGCAACATATTCGCCATCTTCCAGAAGACGCCAACTTCGATGTCATTATGCTCAATTCTGGAATGGCCGGCCTCCCTGAACTAACCAACTCCCTTCTGCGAACTAGACGCGGCTTCAGAATGATCACAAGCCACGTGGCTGAGCCTCAAGGGCTAGCTCAAATCGGCGAATACGTAACAGCATCTGCTATCAGTCAAGAAACTCAGAAGCGCTCGCATCGGCGTTATTGGCCATCCCTATGAGGGAATGACTGACCTAATGGTGGATCATCTGAGTCTTAGAAAGTCGATAGGTCCTCTGTGCTCACCCCTTGAACCAGAAAGAGTGGCTGCAGTAACCGCAAGTCTGCCCGCCGAAAAAGTGAAGGCGATTGTCGAAGAGGAGCGTCGCCGCTACCGAACCTCCGAACTTCCGCCTGAAACCTTCGAACGTTCGGTTCGTCTTGGGTTGGCTCTGGAACAAGTCGTGAAAGACAAACACTAGATGCACTAGCCACCTTTGAACAGGTGTGGCTGACCGATCCTAGGGTAGGTATTGTGGCAAACTACGGTGCTGGTCGATTGATCTCGCTTGGAATTCCTTCGGTCCCGGAAGGAGATGTTCCTACTGCGGTATGTATGCTACTGTTGCAAGCACTAGCGGGGCAGTCCACTATTCTGGAGAACTATGTTATGGATTTCGATCATAACACAATCCTCCTATCGCATGATGGAACCGGTAATCCCGCGCTGGCTGCCAGCCCCTCCGATGTGTCCATCAAGCCTAGTATCTACTATCAAGGGGTTAATGGCTTCGGGGCTGCATTCGAGTATGCCTACGCCCCAGGCGATGTGACCATTCTCTCGCTAATCCCTCTAGGCAATGGCGAATGGCGTTTCATCGTAGCTGAAGGGGAATCGCTTCCGATGAAGCCACGGCCGATCTCTGCTCCTCAAATGACATTCCGCCATTCGAGCGGCAGCCTTGAGAAGTATTGTGATCGATGGTGTTCAGCTGGAGCGTCCCATCATATGGCACTAGCCTACGGTGAGTTAGCAAGCAAAGTGAAAAAAGTCGGAGAATTGTTAGGTGTCGAAGTGCTTGTTGTATAGCAAACACTAGCGACTTCCCCGACATTTGACATCTCGTCGCAAGGCTTAAGTCATGTTCGAACCGATCTTTCAACATGAACGAGGATCGAATTTCGCTCCCAGAGCGTCACAACGAAGTCTCAAATTGGGCTGGTGGTAAGAGATGCTCGAAAGCGCGCAGAACAAATCTCAAAGCTATTTGGCATCGGACCATTCATTGAGGAACTTTATCCTGGAATTTCCGCGACGGTTCACGGAAAACCCGCTGAATTCAAAATGCTCTCCTTAACGGCCGACATGGGGCCATTATTGGAACTCGAATTGTGTCAAGTCTTGGAAGGGAGACCCATTCATCAAGAGTTCCTAGAAGCGAGGGGAGAGGGTTTCCATCATCTTGGCATGTACGTTCGCGACTTCAGACAGGAGATCAAGAAGTGGGAGGAAAAAGGAATCCAAGTGCTTCAGTGGTCACTTAACCCTCCTCAATATCCAGAAGGTTCAGGTTATGCCTACATGGACACCGAGAAGCTCATCGGAGTAATAATCGAAATCGCTGACATACCGTCGCCTGCACTTCAGTCAGATCACACCGAACGGAAATAGCAGAACGCATTTGCGAATGTCAAGCGTGCACGAGTGTTTATCCCGACGAGATCTTCGATTACTGCGCTGAAACCTAGTCTTCTTGTAATCGTGGATGATTCAAGTAGATAGCTCAGGCCAGTAGGTCTTCCGTGTCCATGTATTCCGTTCGAGGATTTCAATGGTGGTTCCGAACGTTTTGTCTGTGGGTAAATAGGCGTACTTGTTGTCGTCACCAGGGATTGAGCACCATTTCCTTTCTTCGGGAAGAGGTTTGCCCATGGAGTCGCACAGGTTAATTCCCCGCTTCTTCATTTCATCGTAGAATTCTTCCATGCTCTCCACTTCGACGCACATCTCAAACATTGCTCCGGCTCCCTTCTTTCCCATGAACTCTTTACTCGGTCCACTCACCGGTGCAAGGAGTTCCACGTAGTTGTCTGCCTTAGGAAACGGTAGGTACACGTAATTGATCTCCTCATCAGAGTTCTTAATGTGGAAGTGTTTTTCACGCCCACACCCAAGCACCTGCTGGTAAAACTCGATCACGTCTTTGTCAAGCTTCTCAACGAGAATACCGATATGATCTAGCTTTACCTTCAACTTGACCTGTTTAATGATCTCGATGGACAAAATATAATTCTTCTGTTTTCCAGAGAAAAGCCCTCGCCCCAACAAGCTCGAGAAGGCGCTAGGGAAAAAGGTCGTGACCAGAAGTGACTCAACCGCTCTCTTAGAGTTAGGGAATCCGAGCTCGAAGTCGCCAGCGCCTGCAAACAAGTGCATTTCTTAGTGTCTATACGCGCCTGCTTCGTCTGAGCCTCGCCAACTAAACCTAGTAGAACCTAACTCCAAAACGACAGAATGATCTATTGGTAGATCATATCGAGCTTGCTTGATCTCAACGAATAACGACAGACAAGCACTGAAGTTTTAAGGAAGAAAGATGCATTTTAAAACGAAAGAAATTGCCGCAAAAGTCTCTTTTCGTTAGAGACGCGACCGGTCTTGTCCGCAACCTCGGCGCATGGGATTTACTTGGCATAAGTCTTGGCCAGATTACTCCAATGGCTAGTGGAATAATTTTTGTCTTTGCTACTAGCTTCTTCCTATTTCCACAAAGCAATTTCCTTTATTCAGTCTTGCTAGTTGCGCCGTTGCTGACATTCGGACCAGCATTAGTGTACTCGATGCTGGCTGCTGTGATGCCGCGAACCGGCGGCGATTATGTGTATGTTACTCGCATCTTACATCCCGCGCTAGGTTTCATGTCAAGTTGGATTTTCACGATAATCATCGTTACCTTCTTCGCTGACGTAAATGTGTTCTTTCCATCGACTTCTCTCAATGTTTTCATCGCTACTGTTGGTCAAGTAACCAACAACCAAACACTTATCGCCGATTCCACGTGGTTCACTACGCCTACAGGCGAGTTAGTAGTCGGTACACTCGTCAACTTCATCATTCCTATGCTAATGATCTTTGGCCGAGCAGTTTGGGTGTATCTGCGGATCATATTTGCAGCCGTGATGATCGGAACAGTGCTGAACATTGTGTTCATTGCAACAGCGTCACAAACCACATTTATCAGCGCATGGAACTCGTTAACGTCATCGACTCCATCCATTAACTACGCGAATGTCATGCAAACGGCTATTCAACATGGATTTCAACCGGGATGGAACTGGAATGGCGCTGTCGCAGGAATGGCATACGCGACCTTCGCAATCCTCGGCTTTCAGTTCGCAGCATACAGCGGGAGTGAGGCAAAGAACGCGACGAAGAGTATTCCAATAGCCGTGATGGGATCAGTCGTTGCGACTTCTCTGATAATTGTTGTATGGGTTTTGGCGTCGTACCACGCTTTTGGTTTCGACTTTTTTGCGGCTACAAACTATCTAGCGAACTGCGGATGTTCATCCATAACCTTCCCCATATCCACAACCATAAACTCACTTTACACAATCATCCCACAAAGTCCTTTGTTGATTATCATCGAAGCATTTTGTTTTACAGGTGCATGGCTATGGGCGGCTCCAACAAACTACATTGTATTCGTAAGAAATGTTTTCGCTTGGTCATTTGATAGAGTGGGACCATCGTGGCTAGCTGATATCAATGAGAGATACAATACGCCGATTAAAGCAATCATCGTATCGATAATTCTAGGTGAAATTTTCACAATACTTTTCATTTATACGAGTATTCCAACAATCGTTTCAAACACAGTCATAATGAACAATTTCGTGTATCTTCTGGCGAGCATAGCTGCAATCTTCTTCCCGTACAGACTCAAAGACGTTTTTGCACAGTCACCCAGTTGGGTAAGAACGAAAGTTGGCGGTATCCCCGTTGTGTCACTGGTTGGGGTATTCTCGACCGGGGTAGTCTCCTTCCTTCTTTACAATTCATTTCAATATGTTGCAGTAGGCGGTAGCCCGAGTACCTATCCATGGGTTATCGTATTCGCTGTATCTGGGCTTGTCGTGTACTATGCGGCGCGCTTATACAGAAAAAGGCAAGGCATTGATTTGACGACGCTCTTCAATGTGATTCCCCCAGAGTAAAAGTAATGAGATAGATCGATTTGAAAACAAAGCTCACATACTGGTAAATCTCCATTAAGCTGTTCAAAGAATATTGGTTGTCGAGGTGGGCGTGTTATTGCGCAAGTCAGAACTAAATCTTTCAAAGCTGAAAGGTTACAGTCTATCGAAAGAGAGCGTCCGAAGATGTTTGAAGCCAGAACTTAGTCTCATCAAGAGTCGCGAATTATCTGAAAAAGTTGTGGACGCGTGGCGACTCGCATGCTCACTTGGAGGTTACAAAAGGCTCGAAGATATCCCGACCGAAGCATTTGATCAGATGCCTACCGTTTCAAACATAGATCACCAAAAAGGAACTGCTCGAATCGCCTCCTTCTTAGTCAGAGGATTGAAGGACATGGGAGTACAATTAAACGAAGATTACGTGATCACTGCAGCTCTGTGTCACGACTTGGGCAAACCAATCGAGTGGCGGAATAACCAACGAGGGTTCTATTCAACGGCCACCGGAGCTGGTACATTTTATGGAAAGAACCCGAATATGCCAAAGATTGAGAACAATGCATCATTCCAGATTGCCCGCCATCCTACCTGGGGTGTCCATGTTGCCATGCAGGTTGGAATGCCTGATCATGTCATTCACATGATTGCAGCTCACTCGTTGGAAGGAAACCTGTATCTGCGATCTCCGGAAGCACTGATTGTAAAGGAGGCCGATGAAATATGGTGGGAGCAGGTCGCGTACAGCATTATGGGCAGCTGGCCGGATAGTGAAAATCCCTTAACCAAAGGGAGAGTATTTAACTATAGAAAGTTGAACTGGCGCGGGCGAACTAAGAATCATAGTTAAGTCAAGACTTATTCTCTGGTCGAAGGCTTACACCTAAAATCACTTCAACGACGACATCACTTTGTCGGCGAAAAGTTGTATCCCATCCATAGCGGGAAAATCTATGAACGTTAGAATGAAATGGGATACGCCAATGTCGATATACTTCTGCAATTGTTCGCGCACTTGATCAGGTGTCCCAATTAGACCGTGAGCTCGAAAGTCGAGAAACGTGTGATCATTTCCCAACGCCTCGTCCTGTACAGACTCGTAAGCAGGAATCTCCATAACTTTCTTCTGCGCAGATAACGGATAGCGTGGACTGAGTTTGTGAATTTCGTTTATCTTTTCTTCGACTTTAGCCTCGTTTTTCGCTATCAATATACGTCCTTGCCATGAAATCTCTATCTCCTTGAAACTTCTACCAACGTCATCACACGATCTACGCAGAGTCTGGATCAATCTTTCATGCTCTGTAACGGTTGTCAAGAACCAATTCCAAGCGTTTGCATGCCTAGCGACAGCATTCATCATCCTAGGCCCCTGTCCAGCGATCAAAATCGGAGGATGAGGTTTCTGAACGGGTTTTGGATTGCAAACTGCATCTTGGATCTTGTAGTATGCTCCGTCAAAACTTGGCTTTTCCTCGGTCCACATTTTCTTGACTAGTTCGATTCCTTCTTCCATACGCTTGATTCGTTCAAGAGGACGGTCTATCCATGGCAGTCCATACCTAAGTTGCTCAATTCTTCGCCATCCAGCTCCCACTCCGTAATTTACTCTGCCACCTGAGATATTGTCGAGTGTTGCAATCATCTTCGCAACTAAGGCAGGACTCCTGTGGGAGTCACAGAACACTAGTGGACCTAGCCGGATTCTTCGTGTAACTGATGCCAGTGCTGATAGAAGAGTCCAGCATTCCGCCACTTCCCCGTTTTTCCCGAATATCAAATGATCGGCAGTCCACAGACTATCGTAGCCTAGTTCCTCGCACAGATGAGCTATGTTCTCACTCAACTGGTAATCGAATTTTTCATAGCAGGGAGCTTCGATGTGCGTGTCGTTTGTTCCAGCGAAGGTAGGTATCTCCAATCACAGCTTTATCTGATTCAAATTTGACCCAAGCCCGGTAAAGTTGTGTAATCAATTTATGAGTTTGCACTTTAGTTGACGAGAACTTCTCTAACACAAGAATTACGTCATGTCGACTGAGATCACTAAACAGGTCAAGTTGAAGGTAAAGCTAGATCATATCGGACTAAACAATATGCACACGGAAAACTCCGCTACGCATGGATGGACACCGAAAAGCTAATGTGAGTAATAAGCGAAATTGCAAACACATCATCTCCGTCTGTGCACCCTGTAAGAACTGAAAGCGGCAGTGGATGAAATGTTTGAGAAGCTTCTCTCCCCCCTAGAAATCGGTCCTGTGGTCATCAAGAACCGTATTCAGGTAACCCCTCACGAGACTTTGTTTTTCTCAGATGGGTTGGTTACTCAGACACTGATTGATTACTATGCGGAACGAGCTCGAAACGGTGTCGGTTTACTCGAAGTTGCAAGAGTGGACGTGGAAGTATCTCCAATGTCAGTTATCCCTCAGCTCCCTGAATGGGAGTATGATAGCTCAAAACGAAATCCGATGGTAAGCAAACCGGAGATTGTACCAGGATTAAGAGATCTTGCAGACACCGTCCACGAATACGGATCGAAAATATTCATGGAGGTTTCAGCGGAGACTTTCTTCTATGGACTAATATCAGCCATGCCGTTCGCGAGCGGCCTAACCCTAAGGGAACTAACACCGTCAGATTTTGACGTCATCAAGGAAGCATTCCTTCGGGCCACGAAATATGTAAAGGACGCTGGTTTCGATGGAGTTGACCTGCACGGTTCGCATGGATCTTTGATACAACAATCCTACTCCCCAGCAACGAACAGGAGAAACGATGAATACGGAGGCAGCGTCGAAAACCGTTTGCGGTTCTTAATAGAATTAATTGACGCTGTTAGAAGAAATATCGGTGCCGAAATGGCATTGGGGATGAGGTTATGCGCCGATGAAAAAACAGAACATGGTATTACTCCTCAATACGCGGCAATGATGGTCGAGAAACTGGATGGCCGACTCGATTTCATTAACGTTGATAGCGGATCATATGGCCAATACGAAGCGATGAACCAAGATTCACACCAAACTCCATCCCTCTACACAAGTACTGGTTGCGGTGTCTACATGTCCGAGGCCGTCAGGAAAGTAGCGAGAAAAACGAAGATTGGCATTGCGGGTAGAATTACTGACCCGGTATTAGCAGAGACAATCCTGCGAAAAGATCAAGCTGACTACGTTGGGATGACCCGGGCATTAATTGCCGACCCTGAACTCGCAAAAAAAGCTCTTGAAGGACGAATTGAGGACATTAGACCTTGTATCGGAACGCTTCAAGGTTGCTGGGGAAGATCGGTGGCGCATCAGTGGCCATTAAGATGCACTGTGAATCCCACCGTCGGCAGAGAAAGAGAGAGCGCGCTGAAGATTGCTCCTCAGAAGAAAAAAGTTCTCGTTATCGGGGCAGGGCCTGCGGGCCTTGAAGCGGCAAGAGTTGCCTCTCAAAGAGGTCACAACGTTGTAATTTACGAAAAGAGCCTCGTACTTGGTGGGCAAGTGAACCTTGCCAAGAAGTTACCTGGCCGGTCGGATATAGGAGCGATCATCGCTTGGTACGCGACGCAGCTGCGTAATAACGGAGTGAGGGTGAAATTCAATATGGAGGTCACTTCGAAGGCAGAAGCAGATTTCCTTGTGGAATCAGAGAGCGCAGATGTCGTGATTCTCGCTACTGGATCCAGTCCAATTAGAACTGGCCTCCAGATGATAACCTGCCGCGAAGTTGCTGGGTGGGAAGGTGAAAACGTTCATGTCATTGATGAATTCCTCGTCTCTGACGAGCCTATATTCGGTAAAGTCCTGGTTGCCGATAGTACGACCTTTGTCGAAGGTCCTGGGATTGCAGAGTGGCTGTCAAAGAGAGGTGCTAACGTGACGCTCGTGACACCTCATTCTCATGTTGCGCCGGAACTCTCAAACTATAATCAATCAGTCGAGGTGACCCGGCGCCTATCAGATGCCAATGTGAGACTAATCGTGTATAGTTGGATTAAGACAATAACCCAATCCAACGTGGTCGTCTATGATATTCCGAGCGGAAGGCAGGAAGTGATAGATGCCGACCTTGTTATCCTGAACACAGGTAGGCAGCAGAGAATTGGATTGAAGGGATTTTTCAACGAGCTGGTAAAGGAAGTCTACGAAATAGGCGATTGCAATGTTGCTGGCGGCAGAATCGACCGTGCTATTGCGGACGCATATGACTTGGCCTCATCAATTTAGATAAGAACAGTTCCAATCAACATTGAACCGCCATATCATCGATCCTTCACGTGTAACTCTTTGAACTCGTTGAGTAAGCCAGCGTGTCCAGGTCCTCGTGGAATGATAGGCCAGATCATGGCTTGCCAACTAATTTACCTATGTGCTGGCAAGCGCTATTTAGGGCTTACGGCAACGCATAGGTAAAGAGATGGGCGATAGGTAAATTAGTAGGTAAGAACCTACTTATAGGTAAAGTGACTCTTCATGGCGAAGGTAAGCACACTTGCAAGGCATGGCGAAGTCACCATACTCTCGAACGCTGCATCTCACAGCCATTCGTTGAGAACCACCGTTCCCATAGGCATCGCTCGTCAACTCGGACTACGAGAAGGCGATAGTCTAGTATGGGAGCTACGACCGGATGGCAACCAATTAGTAGTAGTAGTCAGCCCTATGCACAATGGGCAAAATGTGGATGGGGAAGCCGAAGAAAGCACAAGCGGCAATAGAGAGCGAAGAACTTGCAGGTAACACACAAACTGTCGATTAACAGCCAAAGGCTGTGTACCTGCCCACCTCGACAACTGAATTGTATGACGGCAAAAGAATGGATTAAAGCCCAATTGGGCGTGTGGCAAGTATACTATGAAGGCAGAGACATCAGAGACAAAGAAGTTCACCCTGCCGTAATGCCTATTGCGCTAGCCAAGAAAGTCATAGAACTATTCACCCATAAAGGCGAGTTGGTTGTCGATCCCTTCAACGGAATTGGGACAACGCTTGTTGCCTGTCGAGACTTGGACCGTAGCGGAATTGGCTTTGACATCAACGAGAAGTACTGCTCAATCGCTGATGAGCGATTAGCCCAGCAGAAATTAGGTAGCGCAGTGCAGGTTGCAATTCCAGCTGACGCAAGGGATATTTCTGAATATCTTGAGCCTGAATCTGCTACTTTGCTTTTTACTTCGCCTCCCTACGCCAATCTCCTAAACCGGCCACGTTTGAACAAGAGTCGCAGAGGGAGTGACCGGAAGAACGGACAGTTTCTCAAGATCGAACAATACAGTCAAGACTCAAGAGACTTAGGAACATTACCTGTTGAAGAATACGCTATACAATTGCGTGAAATCTACGGAGACTGTTTCATGTTCTAAAGCCGAAAGGTCACAACGTCATCAATGTACCTGATATGTGGTGGAGCGATGGCAATGGCGGGAAGCGAGTACCAATTCACATCTACGTCTATCATGCCATGCTTGAGGCTGGATACGAGTTGCGAAATACGATTATCTGGGACCGTACAAACATTGTTAATCGTGTTGGAATCTTCGGCTGGCCGTCTAATTACATTACGATGGGTACTACGTTCGAGTATTTGCTGGACTTCTGGAAACCCATTAAGGTGCAGTAGTCCAGAAGCTCCTGAGAGTTGGGATTTCATGCGTAGCGAAATCAGTGTAACTTTTCACTGCGGGTTCATTAGGGAACTTGGTTTGCTTGACCTGATCCCATACGACGAGATGCATATTGTAGCGCCTTAGACCTTCTATGTGTGTTCCTTGCGAAATTTTATTCACGTCATTGGCTGTGGCGAGATAGACATTCGGACAACGAGTATGGTATAGCTCCTCAACTACTTCCTGCCATCTCTCCCGTAAAGTTCGTTTAACTGAGAAGATGATTGCGCGAGTTCTATCCTGTTCATAGAAGGTCTGTGAAGGAATAACAAAGTCTGTGTGAAATTCTGCGAGTCTGCTCAACGAACGGTATTCCTGTAAGTCGAAACATAGTCTTGATTTGATCTTGAAAGTCTTGTCCTCCCCGTTGTTTGCGTGATTGACTCCTGCTCAGGAAGACCTTCCATAGGTCCGGGTACAATGCTTGCAGAGCCCGGGAGACAAGTTCACTATTGTCTGCACCTGTGACACCTTGAAGGATGCCCCTACGCATCGTCACCAATTCCGGCATTACAGCATGTGAGTAAACGTCTTCCTCGTATCTCTCCAGAACGTCTAGTGTCCTTACGAATAATTGGTGCAGATTGTCATTGAAGCTATTGAGAACGGTTTGCGGGTTAAGTGTTTCTTGGACCAAGCCTAGTTCCTTTGCTGCTTCGGCGACAATTTCCTGAGAGGACGGCATTCTTTGGTCACGAATACGCCTTACCAACTGGTAAATCGGATCGTTAGAAGCCATATTCACCGTACCTACATACATTTGACAGTAGTATTTCTGACCTTTACAAGGGTAGCAATGAACCGGCCTAGTTTGCACGTATCTAAAACTACACTATGCCGAGCCTGATCTTTGACTTACTTTGGTCAGCAATCTAATCTCGTTATGCTAGAAATATCCGTTGCTAGCTTCTTTCGGCTTTCGGCTACTCCTAGAGAGCATATAAAGATCCCATACAAACACGTTGCTTCTAGGCGAGAACTGCTTGATCAAATGCCCTTACTGCAATAAACCTAGTTCAAGTGTAGCATTGAAGGAGTGGACGTATGGTTTCGATAAATCAACCAAAGTTGAACAGTTTAGATGTGATAAGTGCCATAAGACGTACAGAGTTTATACTCCGCCTAGTGGCAGTCAATACACGATTCCAAAACAAAAGGCTACGGCTAAACCCCCGACACAGCAGACGGTTTTTGACACCACGACAAAACAGCTCTAGCAGTCGTTAACTTGACAGTACCGTTACGAGCAGTAAATCCGGTTCCCTGAACGGGTTAGGATCCTAACGGGTTTGAGGAACGCGTTTGAATATCTTGAACGGGTCTGCTCCTCACTGAATTCTTTCGTCTTCTGAAATGAGATGGTCACGGGAGTCTATGATTCGAAGGTTTTCGACAAATTCTTCGAGGTTCATTTTGGTCTTCAGATGTCATGTGATTCCAGTGTTGCTCAAATCGTTTTCGTGGACGTCATCTTCAGCAATCTGGTCGGTTGTCAGATCAACGGCAAATGGCCGGACGTCGAGAGCCCCCTACAGAAACGAAAGATCTACAGATACAGGAAATTGAATTGGCGACGTAAGGTAGAACAGTAGCTAAACCATACCCTCATGCAGATGCTTCAGCGGAATTCTGTACAAGGAATATGAAGTGAAATGAGCAATTTGCGATTCAGCATCGTTCTTCCGATTTTTGGGGGCGCAAACGTGCTCGACTTTGGACTCAGCGTGAAGCATTTGGGAAGCACTGTAGATCTTGCCGAAAAACTCGGGTTCGATTCATTATGGGTCCCTGATCATCTCACGATCGGCCATCATGTTGAGATTCTTGAAGCTTGGGCTATGCTTGCAGCGGCAAGTCAACGTTGCGAACAGTACTGCACCTAGCAGGCCTATTGCTACGTGTAAGGCATCCAGCGTGATGAAGCCTGGTTGGCTTTTGGCTTATTCGGGCGGAATCTGGGCGTAGACCATCTTGAGGTCGACGCCTAGCCTCTTGTTGTAGTAGTAGCTTCCAATGTAGACTAGTAGCCCAATCACGAATATTGCTTCCAAGAGGTGTTGAGCGGCGGGTGTGGAGGGTCCAATTAACGGGTTCGTGACTGAATAGTAAAACGTCATGATCATAGCGATTAATGATACCCCTCCTATAATTGAGAGGGGTGGAACCGCCCAATTTCCTCCGGGCAGTGTTTTGCTTAGGTCCTTGAATCTTGTGGCGGGCAATATAATTGCCACGACGCTTACCAAAATCCATAGTACGCACCATATCGCTGTCATGTTGAAGCTCGCGGTCACATAGCCTTCGTACACTGATATAAGGGCGAAGGATACGCTGCCTATGAAACAGAGAATCGTGGCGTTCAATGGAAAATGGAATCTGTCACTTACGTTGCTCACTCTGGCTGGAAACACACGGTCAAATGCGAAAGCAAACGGGTACCGAATACTGATAAGTGCCACCCCACAGGTGTTCATGGGCAATGCGGTCATCCACCCAATCTCGACAATGACAAGAAGTGCCTGGTTCTTGATCAGAGGAGCCGCTAGAAGTTGGGTGAATGGTGGCGCAGGTATAGGCCATGTGCCGATGCTGCTGAGAAACGTTGAGGCTTGCAGAAAATTGTAGCCAAAGAGTGCAAGCGAGCCCCACATCCCAACAATGGTTACTATCATTCCAACCACCAGAACGCCAAGAACACCGATCAGCATGCTCTTCTTCGGATTCCTAATTTCACCTCCTGCTGCAACCGACCAGGTGAATCCAGTGTAAAGCAGGACGGACATGGGAATGCTTGCGAGCGTCGCGCCCCATGAAATAGGCGCATATGACCAGCCACCCGCCGTCGCTTCATTCATGACTCCGTTATACGTTAGGTTTGTTCCTCCGTATCCGTTTATTGCGTTAACAAAATCTGCGTGCGTGGAAGTTGCAAAGACGGCCCACATGCCCAAAATGCTGAGTACGTTGAGTATGAACATAACTTTCAGAGCGACACTGAAAATCTTAGGATTAATGCCTGCAACAAGATAGGCGAAGACGAGAAAAGCTAGGGCTACCACGACTATGTTTGTGCTTGAGGAAACCAACGATGTTGCCATACCGACAAGACCGGGGTTCCCCAGTCCGTATCCAAGCGTGACCAAGAAGACTGGAGCGGTAACTGTTGCGATCATGTACGCTACCATTCCTGACAGGTATAGACATGCGATCCAGTACCCCCAGCCTGCCACAAAGCCGAGTATCGGCTGCCCAAGTCTGCTAACCCACACGTAGTCTCCTCCGGTACGTGGCATCATGACTGCAAAGTAATAATACACCACGCCCATCGGGACCCAGATTAAGAATCCGATGAATGTGGAAAGAGGAACGTCAGCGCCTGGCGCGCTAGGAATAATGTACGCGAATTGCGCCGCCCAGGTAAATGAAGACACCCCTAACATACCAGCACCCATGAGAAATGTTTCAACCCAAGAGAAATTCCGGATAAGACCCGTCGCTTCTCGCGCAAAGACGGCCACTTTCGGTGCTCCCTCGTTCATACGGTGCACACGCGAACGAGTACCGCCAAGCGTCTACTTAAGCCTTGCCATCTGATAAACGCTGTCTTCGTTCTCGAAAAGCTCCGTTAGGAACTTCTCCTTCTCGTAAAATTCGAATGTGTGTTTGTCTCCGAAAAAAGTGCCTCCGGGTCCTATTCTGGCGATAACGTCTGTCGCCAATGATTCAGCGCTGACGTTGATTCCTCGAATTGCCCGCCTTATCATGCCATAAAACTCGTTGTCATCTGGTGTCGTATCCAAGCCCAAGAGACCATGCGGTATTACTTGTCATGATTTGTTCTCTCTTGTCTTCCTCCAGCAGCCGCTGCGCCGCCGCATTGTAGGCTTGCACTCTGACTGGCAAAGGTCTTGCGGAGATGTTGAACTTCTTTAAGACTTCAATAGCGATTCTCGTCGATGCGACGCACGACTTCGCTTCGTCAAGCATCATCAATGTTGGAGCTAAAACCGTCATGCGCTTCAGGATTTGCGGTATGAGCTGATCATGTTCCAACCCGCATTACCCACTTCATTAGGATGGCATGTAGGGCCATGTTTCGAGTGTTAGAGTTGCGTTTCCGAGTTCGATTTGCAGGTCGGTGAGTGTTTGATTACTGATTATGTTCATCAACAGGATGCGGTCGGTTTGGCCGGGGATGCCGCGTGTTTGTTCAGTCTGGACAGGCGTCTTGTAGGCCTCTATGTTATTTTTCTTGAGGACATCTAGCACTCGTTGTCTTTGGCGTCTGCCGTTCTTGGGCCCCTCGGCGACCAGCGTGGGTACGGGATACTCTTGGTACATGCGGCCGGCGATTTTGCGGCATCCGTATTTTGAAAAACAGCCACAGCGGCAGGGCTGCGAGCCTCCCTGTTGCAGGAAGTGGAACGGCACCTTGGCATCGGCGCACTGGTCTCTTATATCCAAGAACGAGTCCTCCGGCACGCCGCCCTTTGGCCGAGGATCCCAGCGGTCACTTTCACCCCCGGTAAAACACCATAAAATCGTGGTGCCGAGGCCGTGCTTTTGGAGGTCTGGCAGCGGCTGTAGCAGCGGCTCGCAGCTAACCCAGCGCAGCGTGGTTTTGATCCGGTTCAGTATGTCCATGCGCCAGTAGAACTGCGGTGTTTCGACCGTAACGCCCAACCAGACATGCCGGTACGACTTATCCCATTCACTGTCCCAGTCTGGGGGCAGGCACTTCTCCGGGTTCGAGAGAACTCGTGAAATTCTCTTTGTTAGAATGTGGTATCTGTGGCGTGGGGTGCTGCGTATGATCTCCCAGGCTCGCGGCCGCCACTGGTCTGCGTCTTGGTGAAAAAAGTCGGAGAGCGAACAGGTGAAGATCATCTCTGGGCGGTGCCAGTGCAGCGGCGGAGCATCATCGATGGTTGATGTTGCATCCAAACCCTTCGTTGGTGTCAGGACTTTCGGGTTGAACTTGGTGCCCGCCATCACGCGGTAGACATAGCACCGCTCACACCCCCTGCTCACGAAGGGCAGGGGACAGCCGATATACGGGTTCCAGCTTGTGGAACTCTTAGGTGCCCTGTGCTTGCCCTTCTTTCTTGGCAACTTGTTTCACTTCCATTGTTCTGGAGAATCTAACGTGGCTTTTTCCTCGTTGGTGGGGTGAATAGATTTGTGTTTCCCTACTTGGTGAATGAGCGTGACGAAGCCTAGGCAGGTCTGGCTTTCGGTGGGCGTGTGATTTCCGAGCTGACGGAGGCACTCGAGACACTCAAGTCGGCGAGGAGTTTCTGAATTGTTTCGGGGGGCATTTCCAACATTGGTTGCGCCTTCAGCTTGCAAGTGCGAGTAGCCCGGCGATGGTTGAGACAAGTCCGGCGGCCGCGGAGGAGTAGAGGGCGTAGTGTGGGAAGCTGACTGTTTTCGGCTCCTGCGATGGCAAAGAGGATCATATTTAGGACTTGCTGACACACCAAAGGAAGGCGACAAGACCACTCTGCATGGCCTTACGTTCAGTTCACTATTAATGCGCGGGTTGCAAAAGAAATCGACGGGTACCTGCGGGAATTAGTCGGTGAGGCAGTCAGATCAGGCGACCTAAGCTAGACGCGAGCACAAAAGATTGAGTTAAATCTGTGCATTCATTGTTGTCGAGAAAATCTGCTCGCATCCGCAGCAGAAGCTCAGACGAAGGCAGGGCCAAAATGCGGCAAAAGCGATTGCTATCTCTGCTTGCCAGACCGTCGCCGGCCTACGCTCGTTCTTTAGCGAAAGCGCATTCTCAAATCTGGCGGACCGCAGATAAACTCTGGCCCGGAGCACAAGGCAAAAATCAGGCAAGTCTTCGTGACGATGCGGAGTTCATATTCAGAAAAGCTCTGACAAAGACTAATCTGGTTCGCCGTTTTTCAGTCGATGAAGTAGCCGTGGCATCACTGTATGCCTGCTCTAGGATTCGTCAAATCGGTAGATCAATCCAAGAGTTTTCTGAAGCAAGTGGCATCTCACGTTTGGGACGGGTTTATCGACGCCTCGTGGAGGATCTAGATTTGCAGCGCTCTCTGCCCGATGCTACAAGGTTTGTTGGAGGAATCGCGAATAAGGTGGGTGCCTCCGGTTTAGTACAGAGGTTGGCTTGCGAGATCCTGATCGAAGCAGCAGAAGATCGGCTTACAAGTGGAAGGAAGCCGTCCGCCTTGGCGGCCGCAGCGCTGTATTATGCTGCTAGCTTGAAGGGTGAGCGTGTGAGTAGGCTCAAGCTAGCGAAGGCTGCACGAGCGAGTTCTGACGCCGTTCGGGAGGATTACGTGCGGTTTGTTATGGGCGGTGTTTCTGCAGAGAGCCATGTCGTACCGGTGGAGCTAAGACTGTCGCCTAACGAATTCGTTACTGTGTATATTCCGATTGCCGCAAAGAGCACTGCAAGGCTTAGGCCAATAGTTGATTGGAGGACAAAATATCCTCCTTACAATGGAAATCTAGAAATCTAGTTGGAAATTGAAAGCTCCTCTCGCAATCTTGGACAAAACGCTTGACCGAGACATTGCAGAGCAAAATTTCGGCATTTAAATTCTATTAGGCCCATAGTTGGTCATGACCAGAATCGGTTCGGCGTGCGGGCGACGGAATGCAGTAGCTCCCGAGATTGAGCGAACCAAGCATTCTGCCCTTTGCGAAAATTCTTCGCTCGGGCATCGAGATCTCTTGAAGTTGTGGGATTACAGTGAGCTCTGGTCGATGCGAGGAAAGTGTGACTACTGGAGAAAGTTTCCGTGCCCCAGATGCGGTGCCGACGCTTGGGAATCGCTGACGGAGAGGAAGACTCGTCGAAACAGGTTTGGCGAAGAGTGGGTAATGGAACAAGGAGGGGAATGTGATCATGTCCCCTACGACAGGTATGTTTTGGTCACGTGTCAGGCAGTCGGCGTTTATGAGAAGGGCAAGTCCGTAGCCACCGTCGAACCTGACCCAGGCGATCCCGTTTACTGGCTGAGAGAGGACGAACTTGACGTAAACGACACAGGTCCACTGACCGTCTTTGGAACTCTCTTCCAAGCTACCACTGCGACGATTGAGGAAAGCCGTGCGTTGAGGATTGCAGAAGGTGAATAGGTTGGATGATCAGTCAACGTATTCACAAATGCGCTCAAGGCTGTCCTTCCTGCCATACTTTGGCGGCAAGCAACGGTTCATCAAAAACATCTTGCCCCTCTTGCCTAAACATATCCGGTACGAGGGCTTCAACATGGTTGAGGTGGCAACTAGACTGAACACGGACAAGATGGCTCTCAACCGCCGGCTTCAACGGCACCTCACAATCACAAACTATGATCCGAGAAAAGTTCTGAAGCAAGGGCACGCCGGCAACCGAGGTGATGGGCGACGTGAAGTGATCGACATCCACGACCACATCGAAAAGGAGGAATGGAAACGAGTCTGCTTGGCTCACATTCCGCAACTGGGTCTTTCATAGAATGGTGATCCTAGATGGTTTCGAAGAAACAGGAAGACTACGATGTGGCTGATTGTAATCCTAAGAGGATCATGTTCGATGCGTACGATATACCTGCGAGGCATTTGGCGACAGGGCTAACGCCGAAGCCTGATGTTCCGCCGAGCTACGCCAGGATATTTGTCTGCTCTACTTGTGCTATCGGAGAACTCAACGCTTACGAGGTGCTGGTAGCCCATGGAAAAGTATGGTTTCTCCAGAGCGAATGTTTGGAGTGTGGCGACAAAAGCTATGGTGAGTCAATTGATGCGCCGTTCGGGCTTATCGTGAGGCATAGCGACGACCCAGACGATAAGGATGTAATCGCTCCGTTCGTGATAGATGGAAAGCTGATCTGGCATAGGTACGTGTACGTGGACGGAAACCTGTCACCGTTTTTCTACGCACCCTACAGAACCTTGCATCAAGCGACTAGAACCTGCAAAGATGTGAACCTGAAGGCTGCCCTTGACATTCTTTACTTGAATCTCGAGCGCAGTACGAACGGTCGCCTGCAGGTCAGACTACTCTCAGAGCGACATTCCCCGGCGAGGAGGGTTGGCGTTTAGGTTCGGGGACTTTTGAAGAATCCTATGCTCAGACCACGCTTACACAGGCTGTAGTCTTCCTCGTCGTATCGCAGATCGTGACGATCGGAGCAGTAGTAATCTTAGGTTTAGCCACCCGCAGCTTTAGTCTAATTGATTTCGCAGTGGCATTACCCTTCCTCCAAGCGGTGGTCTCATGGATCGCTAGAGGTTTCGTACGTCAGAGGTCAGTTTACGACGATGACGTGATGGTTCGATGCGGACATCCGATTGGAGCAAATGTCAAAGCCACCTATTATGTTGGCGTAGCGGTCGCGTCCAGTAGCCTCCTCACCATCATGGCGATATGGTTGCTTGCGCCACAACAGTTTTCAACGTCATTCGGTTTTGCCAAATTTCTCCTCGGTGGGTTCGAAGGATTTCTTCTTCTTATCACAATCCGTAGCAGCTTGAGTGCCTATCGTGAAATCGTCAAATCCGGAACGCAATATCGGAGACCTAGCCAATATGACCCGTTGAAATTCGCCGCTAGAGGTGAAGTGTTTCTAGGGTATGAGTTCCGCCATGAGACCGTATTGCCTGTAACCGCCCGAAAGGAATCTGACGGGGTTCTCCCCGACGAGGTCGTGGGTCGCCACATAAGCCGTATGGTAGGTGAAGACGGGCCCTTCACGATCGATCTCGCAAATGAACGCAACCCCCACCTGGTAATCTTCGGCAGTTCAGGAACAGGGAAAAGTCAGACTGCGAAAGGGGTTGAGCTACGGTATTGGGAAGCGAAACGGATACCGTTCCTCGTTATCGACTGGCAGGGAGAACAAGCCAGTTTCGTTGCAGAGATTGGCGCAGTGGTCTGGAGAGTGCCTCGGGATTTCAAGTTGAATCCACTCCGTCTTGCCGGGTCGACGCCTTCCCAGCGAGTTGCAGAGATCGAGGAGTCGCTAATCATCAGCCTAGACCTTTCTCCTTTACAGGCTTTGGAAGTAGGCAAAATCGTATCCGAAGCATATCGGGCAAAGAGCATAAGGGAAGAGGACGAGGAAACCTGGGCGCTTCCACCGCCAACCTGGAACGACATCATCCGGATCATGGAGGCGAAGCTGAGAAGTGGACAGTATGGTGGTGAGCAAATTGAATCGGTGAACTGGACAATACGAAAGCTACTCCGAGCGAGCCACGTATTCGGTGAGGAACCACAAGAATTCCTCGACGTAGTTCTGAAAGTTCCGACGTGCATCGACCTATCTGAATTGATGGGCGTGGACTTAGCCAAGACATTAGTCACTTACACGATTCTACAGCGCATTTACAACCAGTTCGCCATCAGAGGGTTCAGCGACTTGAAACTCCTAGTTGTCTTGGACGAAGCACACCAAGTCTTTGGAGCTCAGGTCGGAAAGGTTGGAACCCAGGAAGCGTTACCGCTGAAGATAATTCGACTTGGTCGAAAGTATGGTTTCGGAGTCGTCATCGTAAGTCAACTGGCTACAGACATTCCAGAATCGGCCCTCTCGAATGTGGCGACTGTCATCGCAATGATGCACGACGAGCCGCAGCAGGTCAACTACATTAAGAAATTCCTCAACCTCACCAAATCTGAGAGGGAAATCTACGCTTGCCTGCCGAGAGGTGGAGCGTTCGTCAAACACTTAGGTGAACCACACCCACACCTACTCCAAGTACAGATGGTATCAGAGGACGAGAATCAAGCCGTCAAAGCTGTGACAGAAAGATTACGAAACGAAGCACTCCGCCATCCGGCACCGTCTCCGAGCGTAGAGGCGAGACCGTCAACCGCAAACTCTCCACCCAGCATGTCTGGCAACCTGCAAGACAACCGAATGACTCCATCAGAAGCTAAGACACTGAAAGGAGCGATTAGTGCTAAGGGCATATGGGATCGGATCAAACTATCCGATACCGTTGCAGCAACACAGGAGTTTGTCGGAGATGAAGTGACTTCACTAGAGAACACAGTTCTCCAGTACTTAGGGACGAGACTTGCAACTGTACGGGAATTGCTAACCGCTTTCCCCAACATCGAGTATAGACAAATGCTAGACCTCCTGACGGACTTGCGCAAGGCTGGTCTAACCCAGGAGGAGAAGGTTGCGAATCTGAACGGGAAAGGCACGGTCTTCTACGCCGCTCTCCGGGCGGAATGGCTGCAGAGTGAAAGCATCGAGCACAGAGCCATGGTCACAATGATTGCAGAAAGACTAAGCCACCTACAGCCAGTATTGTATATGCAAACTAAAGCCGATGCTCCCGATATTGGTCTGGAACTTGTCAACCCAAAGGCAGCTGTTGAGGTTGAGACAGGCCGCAAGAAACTGACGCCCGATGAGCTTGACAGATGGGCTGAAGGCGTTAAGGAACGAGACCGGAAGCTCGGATATCAGGATGTCTTGGTTGTCGTTCCTAATGCGGCTGTCGAGAAGCGGTACAGAAGCGTCTGCGAACAGTACGGTCTGGAATTGGCAACGATGAAGACGCTCGGGGACAATCTATACTCTGCTACGTAGCTGCCGTTCTTGTCACTGACATCAGCGCACGTCGCGTCGAACCTAAGCGCGGGTGGGCTATCTGGAGAAGAAGATAGATTCGGGGCGGTTTACAGATTTTCATGTTGATTTCTGGCGGCGGTTAGTTGTGCGCCTGAGTATCTTGTTCCTGCTCCCATTTGTCTCGGTTGGAGATTCGTTCACCTTGTGTCCATGCGCTGTCGCTTCGGGCAGTTGGCGGCTGCTTTGAGGATGTCTCTTTCCTCGCTTTCCGGATTGGGCTTGGCAGGTCGCTTTTTGCCCTTTGTCTACAGCCCCTTGCAGGAGTGCTTTGGAAATGGGGCAGCGCCCCAGCCCATCAACGGAGAGAGACGACCACCGTACCCTGATGGGGGTGGCGACAAACCAACAGAAATCCATCGAAGGCTCGTTAAGTGCTGCGCGCTCTGCCTTCGGTACACGGTCAGGTCTTCCTTTTCTTCACCTTCCTAGACATTCCCCAAGAAATGATGCTGAAACCATAACCTACTAGCGTGGAGGCAATCATGAGGACTAAGCAAAGCGACACCCAGACGGCGATGACATTGAACGGCAGGGCCAATATCAGAAAAAGTGCAATGACGACAGCCACTGACAAGAAGCTGGTAGCGACTAGGGAGAACGTGTCCCAACTCTTCAACTTGGCATGTTCTTCACCCTGAAGAGGAAGTATTGTAAGCGCTACAGCCACTGTGGCGATACTATCGAAATTGCGGCGGTGACATTGGACAACTGACTCTGAACAGGAGCTGCCAGCGTGGCATTTGCGGGTACAGAAGATATGTGGATTGTTTCCGAACACGTCACATTGTAATGCCTATGCGTACTTCCACTCGCTTCAGTTGAAGTCGCTGTAACAACTGTGCATGCAGGCGAAGATTGAGGCGCGGAATAGACCACGACGACTACCGTAGTCGCTTGAAAAAAGAAATACAAGGGCATGCCGATGAGAATCAATACAATTCCAAGAAGAGTATAGCCACGTTCAAGATTCATTGGTGTTTTTCACCGCGCTAAGGTCGTGCGGACGGTTTAGAAGGCGGTTCCCTATTCGGGCGCCAAGGTGTGAACTCGACTTTCACTCCTGCGACTCTTTCTACACTCGCCAAGCCTCGAAATCCGTCCGGCAATCCTTTGATCTTACCGATTCTAGCATACACGGAATACTGTCCGTCTCCGGCTCCTGTTTTGATTGTTACGCCTGCCCCTTCATGTCCTTCCTTGAAAAGCACCTGGCATGCGTAACTCGCCATTTCATCCGTCCAACCCTTGGGTTCCTTTACTCCTTCAATTCGCATAGCGGCAACTAGCCGATCGCTTTCCTTCGATCCGCCGAGTTCATCAAGTGGAGGCAGTTCGCCGTCGATGCGGGCTGGGTCGGTTACCAGCAGAGTGCCAGTGTCTATGCTTACCTCGCCAACTTTGACCCACTTGTCGCGTTCAACCCACGGAAATCCTGTGGCAGTCCAGGGGCTAGATTGGCGGTTGCGCTGGCAGCCTTCTCTGGGCTAGACCCGGGGCAGATCAGGCGGTTCTTCGGTCCACAGAGGATCGAGTGGATGAGAGACAGGTATACTCTGGTCGAGAAGCAGTTCTTCATTTGAGTCGATCTGGACGCTTTTCGAATACTTGAAAAGCAGAGCCCCAGGTCTTTCATACAAAGCGTCTACGATTTGTACGCAAGCATGGGAATATGTGGATGCGCTGCCGAACAATGAAGTGATAATAAGAGTGTGATCTGAAATCAGACGTCTTTCAGGAAATCCTTTCCAAGAGCATCCTGCAGAATCTCACGTATCTTTAGTACGAATTCCCTCGCCTCAGACAATGAGGTCTGAGCTAGGCCGACCTGCGTTGTGTAGCCCGTATCATACGATGCCTTCTCACGATCGAATTTCCTTTCTACAAGCTTCTGCACGTCTTGGTTGGCAAGAGTGCGTATGTTGTCGAGAGCCAGCAAGTATTGCTCGTTGAGGCGCTTTCGCTTGTGGACGTAGTGATAGACTAACGCACACACCGAGGCCGCGTGATTCTCCCCTGATTTCTGCACAGCGGCTAATGCGGACAAGCAAGCCTGGTACATTGAGTAGTAGCTCACCGTGATGACCCAGTCGTAGAAGTTCTCGCCTGAATAGGCTGTCTGGAGATCGCCTTTCTGGTTCCCGTCAAAAAGCTGGTTCGCTAGACTCAGGTTATGGAAGGCCTTCTTCAAGTGACCGATGACATCGTCTGACGCCTGCTTTGCATTGAGCCGCTTTATCTGGCCTTGGCGTTCGAAATACCTCAGCGATTGCTCGCACACTCTTGGAATCTTGAGCCAGTCCTCCCACGTTGGGGGATGACGGGCTCCCCCTCTCTTCATGTTATCAGCCTGCCCAGCAATGCGTAATACCTGTCCTCTCCGAACAAAACAATTCCCTCTCTCAGAATATCTTCCGTTACCCTCTTCCTCTCGCGGAATCCAAGTTCAAAATCCTTGATCGTCATAGGGATTGCCGATAGCTGAAAACCATATTTGCCTCTTGTGTCTGCGGCGAGTTTGTCCACTGACTTCATGAGCTCATTGAAGGGCTCCTGCTCAATGTTCGGCACTAGCACAAGTAGGTCGACATCGCTCGCCTTCGTCATCTCACCTCTGGCAGCGCTACCGAATAGTATGAGGGATTGCACTTGCGGAAGGAGGTCGAAGGTGCGTTTGCTTAATTCCTCTAGAGCCCATGACAGCCTTCTGTTGCTCTTGTAGAGAGTTTCTCTTCTCTCGGACTCGAACAGCTGGCACAATGCCCTGGTCTTCGGGTTTGCGATGTTGAGTGCATAGTACTTTTGCTGGCCTTCCCGTTTCTGCCTGACCAGTCCTTTCTTTGCGAGCATGCTGAACTCGTGCGACACTACCCATGTGCTCACCTGGGCCAATGATGCGAGTTCCCTCGTGTAGTACCATTTCTGGAAATTCGGGTGCATTACTCTCAGGATTTTTAGAACCTTTGCCGTCAGCTCCTCGGACATACTCTATTGTTTGCTCCGCGGACTTAAATATGTTTGGAAAACCAAACGGGCGTTTGGTAAACCAAACAGCAACGCTCAGTCGAAACGAAGCCGAATCCGACACCCATTCCGACGGCGGCGATAGTCGTCAATGCGAAAGCCATGGAAGAAGGCGAGAGTCAAGGCGATGACGACAGCAATGATGATTCCGACGAGTGTGACGCCGCGGAAGACGCCAAGAACGATGCCGATACCCATGGCGCTCCCGACAACTGCTCCATGATCGTACCAATATCGGTTCCCGTTGCCATTCCCATCACTGATCCTACTGCTGATGCGGCTGCCACTGCGAGTACTACTACGACAGCGACTACGATTACGACTGCGAAGGAGACGGCGGTAATGCAAACGATGACAATGATAGCGAAGATGATTAATCAAGGAAGCAACTGGGAATAGACCTGGATGCCACGCGAGCTACGCAATAGAAGACAACGAAGTACTTTCGGTAACGATAGTTAGTCGAGTGAAACGGTAGTGTGCTTGGTGGGAGAAGGAAGCTAACAATAAATTCGAGGACGAAAATCCGGCGATCTTGACTCATCTGTGGTTCCAAAGCTGGAGTTCCCATTCCGCAAGTGTTTTCGTACCAGCTGCTGCTCTTGCATGCTCGGCCCAACTCTTGTAATCCTCTATCTTAGGAGAGTGAGTCCAGCAGGACTCAAGCTCTAATTCACGAAGAACGGTACTGTCAAAAGGACAATGCGGAGGAACAGGAATTCTGTCCAAACACCACAGATACTTTAGGTATAAGTTTAGAGCCTTCTGGGCAACACCGATTCGGAATCTGTCCTTCATGATGTCGTTGAAATTAGAAGAAAGTTCGTCGGCGAGGCTCTGAATATTCCTGTAGTGGTCTTGTTCAGCGACTGCAGCAGATCTGTGGTATTCGCGGGCGATTCTCCTGAGTGAATCTCGAAGATTTTCTCGTAGTTCGTTTCTCCGTTTTTCAGGCGCGGTCGCTGAATAGATGCCTGCGTGTTGGAGGGCACCATCTATGGAGGCGGTGAGGAACTCGCCTTCTAAGAAGCGCCATTTCTCAGTTGAGAGCTCCAATTTTGCCTGAGCTGCCTGGTGATCATCTTTGGACGCCTGATTTGCCTGCTCTCTCGCCTCTCTGCATAAATCGCTTAGAGTTCTTACCCACTTTGGAAGGTGATCCAGCATTTCGTCAGGAGTGTCTGCCAGTTCGTTGATAGCATCGAGCAGGTTGGTCTGGTCTCTTCTGCAACGAAATCTGCAGGCCATGCTATTTGAAACATGGCAATCAGCCCCTATTTCAAACCAAGAACTCTGAAACCGAAGTTGAACTTTCGATCGTAAGTGGAACCCTGATGGAACCCACGATATTGGTGGGTTCGTATCCCACCGGCCCCACCATATCATGGGTTCAATGGCCGCTTTCTGATATCATTTTCTTCATTTTGAGGGCTCCCTCACTCATTCGCAATGAAGTCTTACCCATAGTAACATAGAATCATAAGGATGACTAGGGAGGTTTTGTAACGCCTATGAATAGGACTTCAGAGTTCACGAATAACCTGCGTACCGAAGCGTCAGGTGGTTGAATTCTCTCAACGCTGAGAACGCTTTGGTTCGCTCCTCCGGGGATTCCATGTCAGATAAGGAATGGAGTTTTACCCTATAACGCTTCTACTGAGCATTCAGGTCATGCTTAGTATCTGGGAGTTATCTTCTCAAGAGCGTTAACTAGCTGTTCATATTTGGAGCGAAAATCCGTACCAAGGCTTTTCTCTATTTCACCGTAACTTCTCGTGACATCGTTTAGTTCTGACTCTTGCAAGGCCTTCTCGGCCATGGGAAAGAACAAAATGTTCTCTCGCCAGATGTGATCGTTGTAAAGTTCGATTGAGTTTCTTATTGTTGTGTAAATCTTGCCTTTGGCTGTGGGATCGCCGGTCTTGTATTTTCCGATTGCGTCAGTTAGTGTCGTTGTAAGGATTCTCGCTTGCTCATGTTCACTCTTAAGACTTTGAATCGTGCATCCTTCTGGATTGACCGCGTATCTTTCGAGCGTGGGGAAGAGGGCATCCTCCTCCTTCGCATGGTGATTCCTGTCCACGAACGTTCGAAAGAAATCTACCACATCCGTGAGAACGTTTACGTCTGCATGGTCATCACTTTCCAAGCGCTTATGCAAAACGGTGAGCACGTTCACCATGCGCGAGATCAAGCGGTGCTCATCGATAAGTATCTCAATCGCGGACTTGCGGCTTATCGCTTCCAGAATAGGCGGCAACTGCACTTGCCCTTAACCTCAACGTCACCTTCACGTGTCTCCTTGCATGGGCAGACATTTTCAAGCACCGTTCTCGCCTTACAAGGGCAGTAGAAGTCCCCGAACTTCTCCCGTTTTGCGAGGAGGGCTTGGATCACGGGTTCCTTAAAGTCGCTGAACGTGTAGTTTCTCAGACGTGCGAATTCCTCAATTCTCTCTCGAAGCTCTAGTTCCCGGTCGCTTAGAACACCTCCTACGATCCACTCACCCTCACTACTAGTTATACGATTCTTCGTCCCACAGACCTTGCAGCTCACCTCGGTATCTGCTCCTGCAGGTGACTCCAGATATTCGTGGCAGAGTCTACAGCGCGGGTCTTCCGTCACAATTCGTGACCTCTTCCGTCACTACGCCAAGGCAGTCGCGGCCCTCCTCCTAAAGGATTTCCTCTATCCTATGTTCTCATTCCCGCCAAAGGAGCGCAAATGTGGTCTACATCGCTTCGATGTGATCCTCTAGCTTGCGACTTACCTCGAAGAACATCTCCCAATCCATGAACAGACTCCGGCCTATTACGGAATGTTGGCACCCTTGCTCATTTTGTAAGTTCATTAGAGCCGTCAGGCCTGTTCAGTTAGGGACAAGAATGGGAACCAGGAAGAGAGCAATACTCTACACAGATACCTTATGCCCAATCTGTGGGCTGATGGAGCAGTATCTCACTGAGAGAGGAGTCGAGTATACGAAGATCAACGTGGACGAGGATCCTGAAGGGAAGAAAGCGTTCCTTAAACTAGGCTATGACAATCTCCCCGTCCTCGACATAGAAGGTACAACAATTCTAGGCTACGATACAGAAGCCATCGAAAACGCTCTCAAAGGGAAAGGGAAACCTCAAGGATCGACTTAACTTCGCAGGAGATTGCCTAACACGGAGAGGGGGGACACGAAAACATTTAAGAGGGAGCTAATTCAATTCGCGATTAGCGACATCGGAATGAAAATGTTCATCGTCAATAGTGACGTCCCGCCTCAAGAGATCGATGGATTGGCATGGGTTAGAGGCATTCCAATGATGCTACGTAACCGAAAAATCGAGGACGTCAAGTTCAAAAGAGCCTACTGCTGCACTCCCGAAAGGAAGATGATTGCTGAATTTGAAGGCCCCGACAAGGAGACCGTGAGCAGCGCACTAAGCAAAATAAATTTGCCATTCACAGTGGTTATGGAAGCAACTAAAGTCGACTAGAAGACACAGCTAAAAGGACAGCACGTGGGTTCTGCGCAGTTTAGCCGGATCACACTGCTATAACCGCAGAACTAGCTAAGTTCACCTAGGCAAGGTGCCATCTAGTACTCTCATCTCTTCGACACTCGGTTGAGCGCCGCCAAAAAGGGGGCTTGAAGGCTCGGCGTGAGCGTTGACAAAAGCACACTGGGTAAAGTATAAGCGAGATGATCTTGGGCAGAGAAAACACCCAAAGCGACAAGGGAAGATAAAGTCTGGAAAGGTAGCGGCGCAAAGTGAAGAGAGAAAATGAGTAGAAAGCGTTGAGGTACGCGTAGAGAAGTGCTTTCCCGCTATCGTTACCATCCACATTGATAGCAGAACGCAGCTGGACATGACCTTCCGTCAGAGTTCCAGTCTTATCCGAGCAGAGAACGTTCATGCTCCCGAAGTTCTCGATCGAAGCGAGTCGTTTTACAATAACTTTCTGATGTGCCATGTTTCTTGACCCGTGAGCGAGATTGACGCTGACGATAGCTGGCAGTAGTTGCGGGGTCAATCCGACTGCTATTGCAAGGGAGAAAAGTAGGGATTGCAGGGTCGGGCGTCCGAGAAGCACGTTGATGGCGAAGATAGCGATTACGAGAATCATGGTGATTTCCATTAGGAAATAGCCGAACTGTCTCACGCCACGCTCGAATCCAGTTTCCGGGGGTCTGAGTCTGAGCCGGTCGGAGACCTTTCCAAATTCAGTTTGCGGTCCCGTGTGCACAACGACTGCAATGGCGGTGCCACTGACAACGTTTGTTCCCATAAGAAGAGTGTTGACTCGACTGGCCGGCGGCGTATCTGGCTCCAGGTTTGTCCTGATTTTCTCGACTACTACTCGCTTTGTCCGGACACGCGATTTTCGAAATGTCGGTTGTCGGTGCTGCTGGTCACTATGTAGAGATGACACATGCAAAGAATACGAACCTTCATTGCATTGGAATCTATCAATCGTTGTCACTATCAGAGCACAAGTTCAGTGGAGAGATTGAATGGCTTTCCAAGAAACCCTACAAATCCATCGAGAGCTTGAAAGAACTGCTCGTACCGTTTCTTGCCGAGGTAACGTCGAGACCATAGTAACCGTGTGTGCGCACCAGCTGACTCAATCACACCGCAGAACCACGATCATATCCATTTACGAAAACCCTTCCAAGGAGGTCGACGCTAGTTGGTTTACATCACAGCACTGTTGAGAGAGAGTTAAGATGATTCTCAAACTCTTCGTGATAAATCAATGTCAAGCCGCTCAAGCTCCTCCACTTGAAACGATCCTGAATTCCTACGCAAACGTATTCATAGCGATCTTCACAGCAGCTGCTGTGCTGATAGCAGCACTACAATTCCGAGAAGCCATACGCGGCGCTAACATGAAGCTTCTCTTCGCTGACAATGCTCTCGCGTTTATAGGGCCTGCGAATCTAGATGATATTGAACGAGCTATCTTCTTCTCCCTCGCACTCGTTGTTGTCAATGAGGGTCCAAAAGTGGGGACCATCACGAATCTCAGATTGAAGATGTTATTTCCCGATCCGCAAACTATGATCAAAAGGGGTGCGATGGAGGATGCCTACAGCTTCAGTTTTCGCTTTGAAAGTGAAGAAGCTACAAACGCTCCGGTGCCGGCTTTCTCAGTCAACGGCAATTCGTCGGAAATAATCAGGGTTCGATGTGCGATCACAAAACAAAATGTTTTGCCGGGCAACTTGCGGCCTCCAGTTGCTGATTTGCTTCTGCGCCAAAGTGAAGATTGGAGCAAGTTATGTTAGGGTCAGCGGAGGGAAGTGTGTCGATGTAACTGTAGATCGTGAGTTTGCGCTCGTCCCTGGTGTTTATGATGATGCAGCTGTTAGAATGCGCCGCGAGTTCCTTCGATTGTAGCGACACGCGAGAAATCGTTTAGATCGCAACCAACAAAGAGTTGCAGCACTTGGCGGATTGTTTCCCTTCTGTGTGTGCCTATAGTGGTGCGGGTAACCAAACTTGAACCGACGACAGCTTAGCGAAACGAAACACAGATAGGCTCCTGAGTCACACTAGATGCGCGGCGATGTGAGGGAGATAAATGTGAGTGAGACCGTCGGACACGTCGATCGCCGGCTGATTCGGGGAGAGTTCGCTACTGAGGCGCTGTTTCTCGCTGGCTTCAAAGAGGCACAGATAACGGCTCTCGGAGATCCTTCTGAGATCAGCACAAGCCGGCTGCATGAACTGCTTATGGAAAAGCTGAACGAAGCTCTACTATTTCACCAGCTCGACCAGTCTAAAGTCAAGCCGGTGAGAGGTCGGAAGAGGCGTGGAACCAAGGCTAGACGCCATAAGGCGAACAAGAAATGAGAGTTGTACCAGGGGCTGAGGTTCTGAAACCGGACATGGTCAGCTTTGTACGGTTCAAGGAGTTGGCGAAGAAACGGCTAAAGGTGAACAGTTCACTTCGTGCTCGCATCCTGGAAGAGGCAGATCAGCTCCCTCGCATCGAAGCAATCGCCAAATCCGATGTTTACATGCGGCTAATGGATAGCCTGCCTGACGATGAATTCCAGGCATAGCGGCTCATGTTTGAATTAGTGCTTTCAACTTCATGAACTCTTTATCGCCTATTTCTCCTGAAGCAAGTCGAAATTTCAGGATTTCGATCGGATTGTTTCGGTTCGTTGGTTGGGTCTCACTAGGCTGTTCATGTGTTCGCATCTCGCCAAACCGTTGCATTTCCTGTGCTGTGTATTTGGTGAGGTCGCCGAGTTTGTCGATTTCTTCGTCGGTCCATCCTTTCATGACAAGGGATTCTCGCCGGAACTCGGCCATTACCTGTTCCTTATCGACGATGTTGCGTTTTGGTGGCGTTAAGTAAAGATCTGATGCTTGCCGGTATGCTTCCCTCATCTGTTCGATAACATCTTTCGGAATTCCCTTGTTCGTGGTGTATACGGCTTCGATTCCTTCGGAGTGCCCCATCCAGGCTTGTCTCCATGAGAAGATGACACCTATTTTCTTGTCTGATTCTGCCATCATGAGACGATCATCAAAGAAGCCTCTCAAAACATACGGGCGATTGTCATCGCCGTTTGGCTGCTTCAGTCCTAGCCTTTTGAATACTGGGCTGATGATGGCGTAGCTGATGTTCTGTGCGGGTACGAAGGTTTCAGTGAAGTATCTGATGTCGCCTATTGTTTGATAGCTCAGCCGGTACGGGTGGTTGTGGGCTATTATGGGGCTGTCTGGCGTTAGCTTCTCCGCTCTCAGTTCTTCCTTCTGTTTCTTCGTTGTCTCGTCGATGACGGGTCGGCCGTCCTCGTCGTAGACTCTATGTTTCTTGGGTGTCATGCGGTCCTCGAGGTAAATTTTCAGAGAGTCGCAGCCTTGCTGATTGAGGAAGGTTTGGTACCCTCTGTCTTCGCCTTTATTGATTTCTTCCCTGACGACAATTCGTGTGGGTATGGCCAAAATCTTTCTACCCTTCTCGTCCTTCCCTTCAAAGGTTACTTTTCGTTCACTGAAATCAACGTGCATTTCGGGGAAGTCTCTGATTCTTAATCCGTCACTGCCGTCATGATTTCCGAGTGTTCGGGGTCTGAAGCCGCTGAACGCGATTAGGCTGATTGCAACCTGTTGCCGTAGGTCGGAGACAGCTAGGAGGTGTTGGAGTTCCTCGGGCGCTGGTGGTTCTTCTCCTTGGTACTTCTTGTTCTTTCCTCGTCCTTTGATGTGAAGTTCGGGCTTGTCAGGTAGGGTGATGCCGTTCTGTCCAAGCCAACTGACGAGTGACTTGACGAAGTTCGCAACATAGTTACCCTTGAAGCGGTGTTTTTCATCCTGTAGGATTACTACCTTCTCGATCATCCACATTTTCGCTTTAAGGGGGGAGCCTTCCGGTGGCTGACCCATTTTGGCTATGCCTTGAGGGGTGACGTTGAACATCTCGCAGAATAGTCCTAGGCGTCGCAAGTCTCCTTGAGCCGTGATCTTCTTTGTGTGGTTGTCAAACCAGAGTTTAATCTGGGGATCTTGCTTCAGCTTTTCATACATGGGTCGAGTCGGCAAATTGCCACTCAGCAAGCAAACTTGGATTAGCGGCCTTATAAGCGTAGTGTCGACTCACTTGATGCATTTGGTGGGGCCGAAGGGACTCTCATGGTTCCCGTGAACCATTTTGAACCCTCGACTTCCGCCATACCGTCATGTCTACGGGTTTCTTCGCTCCTGAAGTTCGTCATTCCGAACTGGTCCGCAAACCCGTTAAGGTTTGGTCTTCTGGAGCCCTTGGCGGGATCTTTCCCTGTCGTCATCCCTGGCTAGAGACCGCCACGTGATGTCACGGTGTCTACGGCCCCACATGGAAGCCGACAGAAAGGCCCCAGGTGAGTGACTCAACCAATTGCTATATGGATTATGGCTACTTCTCTAACTTTGATCCTGTCGTTGATCCGATAACCTTGAGGAGATCTGCCTTCGTGATTATGCCGACGATGTGCCCCTTTCTAGCTAAGAGTACTGCCGACTGGTAACCCAGTAGAGTTGAGATCATTGAGAGGGGTGTGTCTTCTGTCACGGTCGGGAACGCTTCATCCATGATGCTCTCCACATGATGCTTTGAGATTTCTGCAGGGTTTTGTGCGGAAACTAGCTTCTGCAAGATAACCTTCTCTGTTAAACTACCAACAGGTTTCTCCCCTTCAAAAACTGGTAACTGTGAGAAGCCGGTCTCTCTCATCATTCTCACCCCCTTAGCAACGGTGTCGTGTGACTGGATCCGCACGATCTTTGAGTGCGAGAGTTCCTTAGCCCTGAGCTCGTTTCTTCTCTCTAAGCCCTCAAGGGTATCGAAAATTGCCTTCGTCTTAAGATAGGATGGGTTTATTGTTCCTCTTTCGATTTTCGCAATCATTGACTGAGTCACACTCGACAGGGAAGCCAATTTCTTCTGAGTGAGCATCAACGATTTACGTCGGCGTCCAATCTCAGCCAATGGGGGAAGCATCTTAAGAAACCCGATTCCAGGGATTATTCTTGGTAGAAAGAGATACGAACGTATGCGTTTGGAATACTGGAGCGTCTTGAAATGAGCCTATTTCGGGATTCTCCAATGCCCCACCGTGAAACGTGTCGGCTTAATCCACATACCACCTAACTTCTTGATTGCATTGTTGATAGCATACCAGCGCAGATAATTCTTGTCATCATCAAAATTGCGATAGGGTTTGACTGTGCAACCTTCGACGTCGCCCCTGAGAATATCCAAGTCGGCGAGGTACGGTTCAAGCGCCCCATTCCCCATTAACCGACTTCTTGTGTGGGTCGGCACATAACGAAATGTGCGTCCCTTCGTATCCGTAGTCGTTTCTCTTTCATGGTTCGCGATGTTGTGCCATACGCGAATAGAGGCCTCCGTACAATCGATCTCTACCTATAGGACCTGCTAAGAATTCGTGAGGAAAGCCCAAAGTAATTTTGCTCGCTCCGTCAAGTTGGCGAAGGTGCTCTTCCGGAATTGTTACGTTTAGGCAGTTCAAGTTATCACGTATCTGGTCCAATCGACGAGCTCCAAGTATCGGAACAATTGAACCCGGACGTGTACGCAGCCAGGCTAGCGCGACTTGGGATGGGCTGCAGCCAACCTGCTTGGCAACTTCAACTACTACACGTGCTATTGCGAGATTGTGATCGTTCGCTTTCTGGCTATTGGTTGCATCTAGCCGCCTCTCAACGTGCTCTCCGTTCCCGCCGTTGTTCGTGGTAGGTAAGGCAGTGTTATACTTTCCAGTAAGCACGCCTGCTCCGAGCACCGCCCAGGGAGTCACCGTCATTCCGAGGCTGCGAGCCATAGGTAGAAGATCTCGTTCAGGTGTCCGTTCAATGAGGCTATACTCGATTTGAAGCGCTACGAAAGGTGACCATCCGCGTAACTCGGCCAACATGTTAGCTCGACTTACGATCCACGCTGGTGTATCCGAGATGCCGACATAGAGAACCCTTCCGGACCTCACCAGATCGTCAAGGGCTCGCATAACCTCCTCAACGCTTGTAGAGAAATCCCAAGCATGCAACCAGAAGAGATCAACGTAATCTGTCCCAAGCCTCTTCAGACTTCCCTCCAATGACCGAATCATGCTTTTGCGATGGTTACCCCCACTGTTAGGGGCGCCTCTCACGGTAGGGAACGAGTATTTCGTAGCAAGGACAAATTTGTCACGGTCAGAACTTATCAATTCCCCAACAATTCGCTCACTAGTTCCATTCGTGTAACCGTTGGCTGTATCGATGAAGTTGCCACCGCGTTCTACATACGCGTTGAAGATTGCTCGGGATTCTTCCTTCGAAGCACCCCAACCCCAATCCTCCCCAAAAGTCATCGTGCCCAGACATAATTCAGAGACACGCAGTCCACTCGGACCGAGAAAATGAAACTTCATGGAATCAGTCACACTAGTCACCTTGAAAGACCCCAAAAACGAAATCAGATTTGCTATAAGAAGCTGTCGAGTAAGCTCGATGGATTACTAAAATGAATTGCAGTTGGGGAAATCTGAACCTCATACGTTTCTGCAGCACCCACGATTATTCTATGTTTCTTTGCAATGCGAATATCTCACTTACAAGTTGCTTCCCTGTCTGTTTGAGGCTTGCGCGTTGAGGGCTGAGGTTGGAGTTAAACCGTCCCAAGGTAAGCTGCTTGGATGTTATGAGAATCTTAGGAATGTTTGGGTTCAAGCGGATAGGCTAGGTTTCCATTCGGACTGGCTCTTTGATCATCTTTTCGAACTTCCACTCTTCGGACCATCACATGGCAGCAGCCATGTTTTAGTTCCTTGAATCGGGCGACAATAGTAAAGCGTCCATTTCCTTCAAAATATCTAATGGAAGGAATGGGACCAAATACTGCGTACCATGTGGTGTTTGATGGTGAACGGTTTTCGGTTCCTGAACCAAATAGTGTTGAACGAGTCAAGGATCAGCATATATCGCATCATAGTGACTGCTTAGGTGTCAGCATTGCAGCAAAGGTCGGTGAGGGGGATCCCTTTCCGATCTACCGAGGGTTACATCTTTTTTCCTATTGAATGAGCTTCCCCTAGGTAGCTCCCAACACCATAATACTTGCCTACTTCTGGAGCATAGAGAATCGGTTTTAGTTTCTTCATATCAGGAAGTTCATTCTCAAGTATAGCCTCATCTGCTTTAACATCGATGATTTCGCCGATAAACTGTGTATGTAGCCCAATCTCAATCGTATGCCGTAGTTTGCACTCTAGAACTAGAGAAAACTCCTTCACGAAGGGAGCGTCTACATGATCACTCCTAACAGGCGTCAACTTCGCAGCAGAGAACTTGTCAGCTTCTCTCCCTGATACGAGTCCGAAGTAATCTGTTTCCTTAACGTACTTCTCAGATGGAGTGTTGATTGTAAAAGCTCCTCGTTCCACGATGTTGCCATGCGTATACGTAGCCTTTCTCAGGGACACCGCGATGCAGGGAGGTTTGGAACAGCATATGCCCACCCAAGCAGCAGTCATAACATTCGGTTTTCCGTCTCTGTCGTAGGTTCCGACAACTGAAACGGGAGTAGGGTAAAGAATTGTTCTTGCTCCTAGAGACTTTAACATAAGATTCTAAAGAACTGATTGTGATCTCTGATACTTTTCGATTACGCAACGCTACAACCTTAGCCCATGTCGGGACCTACGGGGTTCTTAAAGAAAAACACCCAACGATTTGTCCCAAATGCAAACCCTACTGCTTAGGTAAGGTAGAGGGGGATCCTGTATTCACGTTGAAGAGGAGTTACAATATCAAGTATAATCGATTCTATTGGTATCCCTCTATTGCTCCACTTTGGGCAGGTATTACTGAGCAGGAAAGAGATAGGAATCTTAGGATATACAAGGCTAATAATTGCCATCTTAAACTAACTGATATTATGAGCTATGAGGAATGCATAGAACTACCAGAAACTAAGCAGTACACTATTCTTGGTTTAGATAAATGGAATGACTAATCGGCATATGTAGCGTTAGTTTTCCCATTGGGCGACGGATCTTAAGAAGAGAGTGAAAGCGGGACCAGGTCCCGTTTAGGACTGATCTCTACTGCTCGCAATGCAAGCTGTTTTTTCGCAAGTGGCTTCTGACATAATATGGGATTTTGTTAGGCGAAGCGAACTATATTACTCGTGCCACTAAAGCGTTGGGCTACAACCCGTTCGACCGCTGGGTGCGACTGCAGATCGGACACGGAAGGTAACTCAACCCTAAACCACAACAAGCCTACGGAATCGTTAGAAGTAAACGTCAGAGATCATCGAAAGAAGTAGAGACCTACATGTAACTGTACCCAGTTACAGCCGACGGTCCTTGCTCTTCTACCTTACCTTACCGTTCGCTTTGCCTGCCCTGCTCGCCATTTTCTTCCGTTTCTTTTGCCATTCAGGCCTGGTCAATGGAAAATACTCATGGGCTGACTAGCTTGGCTAAGAGAAGAATCTTTCGTCAAGTGAGGGTTAGGGCGGCTTGTCAATCAGGTCTAGTAGCAGCAACCGTATAATCGCACTTTCTTCAGCAGCCTATCTTTCGGGCGTAGGTAATGTTATCTCAAGCCTTGATCCCAAGAAGAAGCCATTAACCATAGAGCAAGGAGACAATGTTGGAAATTGTTGCGGAGGCGATACTATTGAGTGAAGAGTCTGACGAGGAAAAGGAGCGTGAGGAAGCGGAGGAAGAAGATGAAAATCAGCGAGAGGAAGAAGATGAGGAAGACCTGAAACGGGAAGGCGCTGATGAGAGTGCCGAGGAGGAAAGGGACGAGGAAAGACTAGAGCTGGACGAGGAGGACCATGAACGGAAAGGGACAGGGCTGAAAGTCAAGAAACCCAAGAGAAAGTCCACGTAAAAGCAGAATTTGACTTGATACTGGATAGTAATGTAACACACCCTCCTGCAAATTGAACTGTAAAGGGCCAAAGTTGGCTGAACGAGACCGTGCGAATAGCCGCGAAACTGCAATGATACTTGGCAGAATATTATTCTCTTATGCGTCGCCGTTACCATAATTCAGTGATATGTGCATAGTGGGATCGTGTATCCAATGATTGCCTGGGCAGTTGGAAGCCTATCCTTTATCCTCTTATCACTTAAGCCACGGATATGAGGATTGTATCTCTTCTCCCGAGCTCCACCGAGATTGTTTACGGATTAGGTCTCGGAGCGGACCTCGTCGGGGTCTCCCATGATTGTGATTATCCTCCTGAGGTCGCGAGCAAGACGGTACTTACGTCTATTGATATTGATCCAGCCAGGGCGAGCAGTAGTGCCGTGAATGATTGGGTTGCTGGAAAAGTTCACAGTGGCACAAGCATCTATCATATAGACAGGGATGCCTTGAAGAAGGCAAACCCGGATCTAATATTGACACAGGAACTCTGCGGAGTCTGTGCTCCTTCCTTCACAGAAGTTGAGTCCGCATGCAAGATACTCGACGGAGATCGAAAAATTATCTCCCTTGAACCGACTAGCATCGAGCAAATTCTTGATAGTATACTGACCGTTGGCAGGGTTGCAGGCAGGGAAGAGAAGGCTAAGCAGCTTGTAACCTCGCTGCATGACAGAATATGGAAGGTGGAAGAGACGCTGGCAACTGCGGGGCCTCGTTCCGAAGTGAGCTGCTTAGAATGGCTGGACCCAATCTTCTCCGCTGGCCATTGGGTTCCGGAAATGGTGGCGAAAGCAGGCGGAGTTGATAGACTCACCCAGCCTACAACGCCCTCGCGTCGAATCGAATGGAATCAAATCGCTGATTATGATCCTGAGGTACTAATTTTGATGCCTTGCGGCTTCCACCTGGAAAGAACCATTCAGGAATCCACGTCACTTAAACGCTACAATGGTTGGCAAAATCTTCGTGCGGTTCAAAATCATCAAGTATTCGCTGTGAATGGTAGTGCCTACTTTAACCGTCCTGGTCCCAGGATTGTGGATGGCCTCGAAATCCTCGCAGAAATATTGCACCCTGAATCCGTTGGGAAAATCGCACCCGCAAATTCATACAAGCGATTAGACTTCTGAAACCTTCTGCGAGCGTACATGGTTGTCGGGTATCTGTGTCCATCTTTCACCGTGTGAATAGTGTTAGATTCGCCTGAATTCCTACTAGAATACTTCCAGACTCTACTATTATATTGTAGGAATATTCCACTTTCGCTGCAATCGGGGCGATGAGCATGAGTAAAGCGCAGGTCTCCGCCGAAGGATTGACACTCGTAAAGAAGCAGCGATCCTACCTTTTCACTTCAGAGAGTGTGACTGAAGGACACCCAGACAAAGTCGCGGACCAGATATCTGACGCGGTTTTGGATGCGATTATCTCGAAAGATCCGAACGCTCGCGTAGATGTTGAAACCGTAATCATGAAGGGGACTGTCCTAATTACAGGGCAGGTTACCACGACAACCTACGTTATGATTCCACAGATCGTTCGCAACGTTCTTCGCGACATCGGGTTCCATGATGCAAAAGTTGGAATTGATTGGGAAACTTGCGGTGTCCTTGTTTCGCTCGAGGAGCAGTCGCCAGACATAGCGATGGGAGTTAACAAGGAAGATATCGGTGCAGGGGATCAGGGAATGGTCTTCGGCCATGCGACCAATGAAACACCCGAATTGATGCCGCTCCCAATCCTCCTTGCCCACAAGCTAGTGAAGAGACTAACCGATGTCAGAAAACAGAAAGTCCTAGGATATCTACGACCTGACGGAAAATCACAGGTTACAGTTCAATACGTGGACGGAATACCATCGCGTGTGGAGGCAGTTGTAATCGCTGCACAGCACGATGAAAATGTCTCACGAGATCAAATTCGAAAGGACATCATTGAAAAGGTGATCAAGGTAGTAATCCCCGGAAGTATGCTTGATGCGCATACTAAATTCTTCATCAACGAAACTGGAAGGTTTACTGTGGGTGGTACCTTGGCTGACTCAGGACTAACAGGACGTAAAATAATCGTTGACACTTACGGAGGTGTTAGCAGTCACGGCGGAGGATGCTTCTCTGGAAAAGACCCGACTAAAGTTGACCGATCTGGAAGCTACATGGCACGGTACATCGCTAAGAACATAGTTGCGGCAGGTTTAGCGGACAAGTGCGATGTGCAGATCGCCTACGCCATTGGCGTGGCGCGGCCGGTTTCGGTGATGGTAAACACTTATGATACTGCCAAAGTGCCCGAAGAGGCAATTACTGCGGCAGTAAACAAAGTGTTCGATATGCGTCCGAAGGCAATAATGCAGCAATTACAACTGTTACGGCCAATATATCGCAAGACAGCGGTGTATGGTCACTTTGGACGAGAAGATCCGGATTTCTTGTGGGAGCGAACTGACAAGATTGCTGAACTCAGAAAAGCAGTCAATCTCTGAGCTGACCACTATAGACTGAAAAGCAGTACGTTGAATTAGTGGCATCGATGTACGGGTCAGAAGAATGACATATGGTGATCGCTAAGTCAGCACAAGAGCACGCAACATCGATTTTGAGAATCGCGGGAGCTTTTCTGATCGTCTGCTCAGTGGTCTCCTATTTGATTTCGATGGGATTGGGACCTGCAATGTTCTACTACACGAGCGATGGATTGAAAATTGCAACGCGTGGAATACGGGAGCTTCCTCTCGAATTATTCGCAGTACTCTCTCTCCCGATCCCCATTCACACGAACATGGGTAATTTGTTTGGGGTAATCTGGTTGATCTTTGTGCTCTGTTTCGTCGCGGCATGGTGCAGCCGAGGTGGCTTTCTGAAACGTCTGCGAAACGTACTCAAAGAACCTATTCTGAGCGGAAAGGCGAACTTCCTCTTCGTTATGCCACTGATTGGAACGTCTCTGCTGTACGCAAGTGTATTGATTCAACAGTTTCAGGCAACACAGGGGGTTCAGACTGGTAACCTAACGTTTCCGCCTCAGACAAGCCCGTATATCATCTTGATCAACCTTGCCTATGCGCCAATAAACGAGGAATTAGCGTTTCGCATTACTTCGATCGGGATTCCTGTTGCTATCTTTCTGCTTTACCTGTACAGGAAGGATCAGAAAGTAGCTGGCGTAACTAAGCGATTGAAATTCATTCTCATCACAATGGCCAGTCCAGAGCATGCCAAAATGATGCTAGGTTACAAGAACGTCACGGAACGAGGCTACCTAAGGGGCATTAGCGCTCCCGAATGGATACTGATTCTGATCACGTCAACAGCGTTTGGACTGGCCCACTATCTTCTGGGCGGCGGATGGGAAATCGGCAAAGTGTCCACTGCATTGCTGGCGGGATTGGTCTTTGGAGTAATGTTCGTAGCTTACGGTGCATATGCAGCGATCTTGCTCCACTGGTATTTTGACTACTTCTTCACGATTGTGAGCCTCGCCGAGTCCACCTACGGGGGTTTCTTCCACGTGTTCTCCACCGCAACGGACGCTATCAACCTGATCGGCGGACAGACCGTCCTTGTGGTTCTTCTCATCATCTGGGCACTGCGGGCTAGTAGTTATCTGTCTAAGCGAGCTGTCGGGTTCGAAGAAAAAGCATGATTCGACAGTTTTATACGCACAGACGGATTCTTGCTGGTAAGATGTGATGCAGGGCTTGCATCACCGCCAAGTTCACTAAATGAAACTCGAACAACCTGCTTCTAAATGGATCTCGGGATAGGCGAATGTCCTCAAAAGAAAATGAGAATCGACGTAAGTTTGAGCCCAAGATTAAGGAGAAACGTTGGAACCATCAGTTCGAGCACGATATTTTCGAATCCTGGCAGAAAGAAAAATTGTATGGGCTCAAGCTGAGCAAGGGAAAGCGACCGTTCGTAATCGATACTCCACCTCCTTACCCATCGGGCACATGGCACATAGGAGCCGTAGCGCAGTACTCGCAAATTGACATGATCGCACGAACAAGCAGGATGCTGGGCGCACAAGTGCTCTTTCCGATTGGAATTGACCGAAATGGACTGCCTGTAGAAATATACACAGAGAGCCTTTACAAAGTGAAGATGAGGGAAACTCCTCGAGAAGAGTTCATAGAGCTGTGCAAGAAGGCACTTGACGAACTCGAAAACAAAATGCTTGCAACTATGAAGCGAATAGGCCTCAGCGGCGATTATGAATCAAAGTACCGGACTGATGAACCCGCATACCGCAAGTTTACTCAATCCAGTTTCATCGAGCTTTGGAAGAGAGGCCTCATCTACGAAGCTTCACGACCCAACAATTTCTGCCATGACTGCGGAACCACAATCGCAGATGCGGAAGTGGAATACAAGGAACTTCCAACACGACTAACGTACGTGAACTTCAAGGTCAAAGAAACCGGGGAGAACCTGGTAATTGCTACAACGAGGCCCGAGCTGATTTGTAGCTGTCAACTTGTAATAGTGAACCCAACCGACAGCCGGTACACTCAGGTACAAGGAAAACATGCCATCTTACCAATCTACGGACGAGAAGTCGAGATCAAGCCTCACCCCAGCGCACAGCCAGAATTCGGATCAGGCGTCGTGATGGTCTGCAGCTACGGCGATTACACTGATGTCCTACTATTCAGGGAGCTAGGCCTGAACGAGATAATTGCCACTGGCCAAGACGGACGATTAACAAAAGAAGCTGGCCAATATCAAGAACTAACAATCGCTGATGCGAGAGACAGAATAATCGAAGATCTCAAAACGCAAGGACTACTCGTGAGAACGGAGAGTATCAAGCATAGGACGCCAGTCTGTTCCAGAAGTGGAACCCCTATCGAAATCATCCCTATGAAGGAGTATTACCTAAAACAACTTGACTTTCTCCCGAAACTGAAGGAATTGGCCAACAAGATCGTGTTTTATCCTAACGCCAACCGTCAGATACTTCTCGATTGGTTAGACTCTATCGCCATCGACTGGCCAATTTCACGTCGCCGAGTGTACGCAACAGAGATTCCCGTATGGTACTGCATGATGTGTGGACAACCGGTCGTTCCAAGGGGCGGTGAATACTACCAACCATGGAAGGACCCTGCGCCCGTTGCAAAATGCTCTAACTGCGGCTCGACTGAGTTTGAGGGAGATCCTAGGACCTTCGATACGTGGATGGACTCCAGCATTTCAGCACTCTTTATCGCCAAGTATAAACGGGATAAGACCTTCTTCAAACGCGCTTATCCTGCCACGATCAGGCCTCAAGGGAAAGACATCGTGAGGACGTGGCTGCATTACTCCATCCTTCGATGCTACCAGTTAACTGGGCGTGCACCGTTTTCACACGCCTGGATCGCCGGTCTCGGTATGGATGAACAGGGCCAGGCGATGCACAAGAGCAAAGGGAACGTAGTTGACCCGTTACCGATTCTCGAAAAGTTCGGGGCCGACTCATTCAGGTTCTGGAGCGCCTCTGAGGCAACTCACGGTTCCGACTTCCGATGCTCGGAGCTCAGGATCGCGGGGGCACACAAATTCCTCACCAAATTGTGGAACTTATCGCGCTTCATCTCATCATTTCCATACGCAAGAAGCACAACTCTGATGGCCAGTGACAAATGGATATTATCAGAGTTGGCTAAACTGGTTGAACGCAGCATGGCTGGATATCGCGAATTCGACTTCTTCATACCTGCAAATGAGATCCGCGATTTCGTCTGGGAGACTTTCGCTTCACACTACCTTGAGATGGTGAAGCCTCGTGCATACGGCCAAGGATTTACGAAATCCCAGCAAAGAGCAGCTTGGTACACGCTTCATACCGTTCTCAAGACGGTCCTGCTACTATTGGCTCCTCTGATACCATATATGACTGACTACGTGTGGCGACAGCTCTATTCAAAGCATGCCATTCACGTTGACGGCTTCCCTAAGCCTGCTTGGTCTCGAGCCTACAGCAAATACACGGAGCAGATGCTAAACTTCAACAAGGAGGTATGGAAGATTAAAGAGGAGAAAAACCTGGCTCTCCGTGACTCGCTGGAGATGAACGTGCCAAAAGGTCTCAAGCCGTTTGAAACCGACCTAATTAGAATGCACTCTCTCACGCCGAAAGCATAGCCACACGTTACGGGACTGATGACATCAATAAGATTAATACCAAATGTGTATTTCTATCGCACGGTCCAAATGAAAATCGCTGAATTAAGGCCCGGAATGCGACGCGTAGACATCGCCGCCAAAGTAACCGAAGTCTCCGAACCTAGGGACGTGACTACTCGCACTGGCGAGCAGATGAAGGTCGCCACTGCTGTTGTAAATGACGAGTCAGGGAACGTCAAGTTGACCCTCTGGAACGAGCAAATTGGCCAAGTCAAAGTCGACAACACGGTCAAAATAGAGAACGGTTACGTAACCAGTTTTCGCGGCGAAATCCAACTTAACGTGGGAAGATACGGCAAGCTCACCGTTGAATAGTCGGTTTTGCCAATTCTAGGCCGCGTGGCCAGTGCTCGATCTTGACAGAGGACGATCGTTTCGATGAGATTAGGAAACTTCTCGATTCCACCATAAGCGAGTTCCAATCCCTTTTCCAATCAGCAAGCGGTTTTGAGGAGACAAGAGTCGGAAACGGCTGGACACCTGAAAAGATCGAGGTGGAAGTCTACTACGTGCAGCCAAGGCCGCTCAGTGACATTGCCCGTATTGCTGAAGCCCGCAAACGTTCGTTATTCGGAAGACGAATGAAGTTCCTAAGACCACGCGTTGAAGAGGTTCACTCCTCAGCTCCTCCAAAGTTTCACTTAACCCCGTTCTGGCGGATTAAAGGATTTCACGAATGTTTCTACTTCCGCGGAAACTCGTACAGGGTTCCTCTGCTAGACGACGTTATAGCTGTTGAAGTAGAAGGAAGAGTCCGAGACCTCGTTAGCGAAAATACGGCTGAGCCGAAAAAAATAGTTAATCTGACCAAGAGAATTCTAGGTCAGATTAGGCACGATTCCTCAGGAAAATCAATTCGACTCAGCGAAGTGACCGAACTGGCATACATGTTCAAGGACAGTTCATTATTCGTCAATTCAGATGGCAAAGAGGATCTGGAGGCTGAGGCGTTCTTTGAAGGCAATTTACCATTAAGGAAAATCGATATGGCCGACTTGAATCGCGTTCTCCCCAACGCCGAAATAATGAAGGGGTCACTGACCAAGGAAGATCTTGTTCAGCGCCTTCATTCATTGATCGTGAAACCACCGACAACTTTCTCGAAAATTCTGAACAATCGATTCCAGGTTACTGAGCTAGCCGAGTTTCTAATGCCGTCCTACGTTTTTGAGTATTTGTGGAAGGGTCTGTCGAGAAAACTGGAAATTCACGGGTACACCGGAGCGATCCTCTCATAAGTTTTGATCAGCGCGGCGGAATCTCTGGATCAATTTGCGCGTTCTGAAATACACCTTTCTTCCGTAACGAGCGTAGACCCACCTTCCAGCCAAGGCGAGGAATGCTATGACCGCCACGATTACCAGAAATAGGTAAGGTTGTGCGGTGATTTCGTAAGAGGCGCTTCCCGAGTTACCGTAAGAATCAGTTGCTTCCACTTTGAGTGTCCACGTTCCAACATGCCATAAGTCGGAAATGGAACTTGGATATGAACCGCGCCACGCTCCCACAGTTGGATCGTAGCCTAAGGTTAGGAGTGATTTTGAAGGCCCAGTCGACACAGTCACCGAAACCGTGGCATTAGCTGTAAGCGGCGTCCCGTCTGGATAGGAGATTTTTGATATTATGCTGACAGCCCCGAAGGGAATTTGAATCTCTGTGCCGTTTATTGAACTCGATATTGTTAGGCTAGCGTTGTTGACGCTGAAGTAATTACTATACGCGTCGGCTGGACCTCCTTTGTTACCGAAACCATCATCAAAGGCCGTTGCAGGTAACTCGAATCGATACTTTGAGCTAATGGTCGCGTTGACAGGCAGCTTGGTCGTCACGCTCCAAATACCATTAGTCTGATCGGAAAGGGATAGCGATGCGAATGCAACTGTTGATTGATTCTGCAGTAGGACTATTGGATGAGCATTAGACAATACGGTTGCAACTGCACTGCCATCAGGGTAGGTCAACGACAAAGACAACTTCGCGAGGTCAGTTCTCTGATATGACTGGTCTGGTTGCGTGCTTATCTTCGGGTAAAGTGTCGCAGGCGTCACGCTAAATTGAGCTTCAGAAACGTAATCTTGTTGTGCGTTGTCGTAGGTGCCTGTTCCATCTATAAGCACCTTATACGTCTCAGGGACCGCGTCCACTGGGATCCGCCAGGAATAGTTGAAGTCGCCGTTCGAATTCACGATAATGGATGATGTTATCACATAATTTCCTGCGGGGTTTCGGATGCTTACCTTGAAGCTCGTTCCAGCGAAGAGCCCCCCTCCTAGAATATTCGCGGTTTCAGTCCTTTGATAAAGTGGTTTCATGGTCCCCCATATGCCATAATGCGCCGATGCCACAGAATTGTCGTCACTGGACGAGGTGGAGATGCTTACTAGGTACGTGCCTATCGAGGACTGTGACGTAATGGGTAAGCCGACACTCGGGGGGATGTACCCCCCTGAGACTGGTGTGAAACTGATGCCCGTATACGTAGTGTGATTGTCGTTCGGGCCTTCAACCCAGATGAAGCATGGTTGATTGGAGTAACCATTTCCAACCAAGGTTACTTGAGAATCTCTCATAGTGTAGAGTGGTTGTGCCGTCGATAATGTCTGCGCAGCACGGACGTGACCAGGCAGACTCGTGAACAGAATGATTGCGAGAAGCAAGATGACTACTGTACTTCCTCTGGTCAATCTGTCATCTTCACTCTCGATTTTGGCGCCGGGAGAGGGATTCGAACCCCCGAGGCCCATAAGGGCCACAGGCTCACGTTGCATTGTCCACTCAAGGCCTGCGCCTTTGGATCGTTTTGACGTTAATCCGCTCGGCCATCCCGGCTGCCGAGTATTGCCCTAAGCCGATTCCTATTTACGTTATCTGTTTGTTCCCGTAAGAACTTTAGGCTCAGAAGATGACTGCCGGTTAACGACGTCAACGAGGATCGCGCTACCAGATTCTTATTTAAGGTACAGTATTGCATGCTCGCAAGAGTCTCTTGGAGACAACAATTGGCTACAATTTTCTGCCGCACACAACTGATGCGTATGTGCAGGCGGCAGGAAACACGATTGAAGAAGCGTTTGCCTATGCCGCAATTGCACTGATAGACACCATGTGCAACGCTACAGCTGTCGTAGGAACAATAAACGAGGACCTCCATGTTGAAGCTCCAGATGAAGTTACGCTTCTCCACTCCTGGTTGGAGCTGCTTCTCCTGAAGTTCGAGCTCGAACATCGAGTGTTCTCAAGCTTCGACATAAGGATCACCCGTCAGGATAGGACGCTGCTTCTGGACGCTAAAGGCTCAGGAGAAATGTATGATAGAGAAAAACACGGCGCAAAGGTCGAGGTCAAAGCGGTGACTCTGCATAGGATGGAAGTCTTGCGGGAGAACCGCTTAACGATAGTACGTTTTATCCTTGATCTTTAACTGGCAGCCGCTGCTCTGAACTTCGGTATCAGGAGCAAAGTCGTTGGATCTATCCCTTTGAGGAGCGCTAAATATACGGATACAAAATCCCCGAAGGTTATTGCAGTTAAGAGTTCGCTTAAGACATCCTCTCCATGCCCCTGGAACGTCATGATAGGTGGAAACCCAAGTTCCTTCATCAACGCAACGAGACTCTCGACCGTTTTGGATTGGCGACTCGTCTCCCTGGTGCGTAAGAGGACCGGTTGAACAGAGGCGAGCCTTCTCAACGATTCAAGCCCCTCAATGTCGTCATGATAACATTCAGGCATACACATGTAGACGGCCGGCATCTTACTGTTCTCATTCACCTCGTTCTTGAATCGCCTTAGAACGCTTACACGTTCCTCAGGTCCGAGGAGCAGAGGTAACCTGTCATGCAGCCGCTCAGCCATCTGTTTCGCCATATTGTCATTGGTTGGCGTTTCGCATTTTATCGATCGGATCTCGGTCGCTAGCGCGCTTGAGGCATTGCGTAAGATTGTCGCAGGTTCCTCTGACAGGGTCGCTTTGGCTAACGCGAATAATGCCGCTGCCAGCAACTCCGGGAGGGCTACTCGAGGGGGAAGTCCGGAAGTCACTTTTAGGTAGGGAATTTTCTTGGCAAGCGAGGTCATGAGCATGCGGCCTCCGGAAGTTACGGTGGCTACTTTGGCCCGTCTCTCGTGAGCTTCTTCCAGTAAATTGAGCGTCTCGTGTGTCTCGCCCGAATAGCTGATCGCAAGGAAGAGTGTGCTTTCGTCTACGCAGGCTGGGAGATTGTATGCTCTGCAAACGCTGATCGGTATAGTTGATCTCGTTTTCAAATAATCTGTCACAATGTCGCCTGCAATTCCTGAACCACCTACTCCTCCTATGACGATATTTCTAGGTACATCAAATGAATTAGGAAAAGTGCTTTCGGCGTCGGCAGGTGGCTTCAGTCGACTTGGCGTGTTCTCCATCTCATGAAGCATGTTGGACCTGTCAAACTGTCTCCGTACGCCCACATCGTCAAGAGTCATGGTCATAGCATACGCGCCTTTGGTCAATAAGATTCTTCTTTTTTCAAGTCGCTTCACTGTTTTGAAGGCAGGTAAGACTATTGCTATCATTAGCCATAGACCGAGAGAGAAATAATGCGTGCGAGGACAGTTGTAGCACTTCCAGCATCAATAGTCGCCGATACGCCCCATCTAAGGGAGAAGACTGCGAAACTCGGTAGCGTCGCCCGATCATGCTCAATCTTTGGGGTAGACCAAATCATAATCTATAGAGACGACCCTGACAGCAACCAGAAGCAGGACTTCGATACTTGTGCTGAAATTCTTCGCTTTCTTGAGACGCCGCAATACCTTCGCCGACGGTTGTTCTCTATCGGCCCCGGTCTGAGGTTCGTAGGAATTCTTCCTCCCCTTCAAATCCCTTCGCATAACGTTCCACGAAAAGTACGGGATTGCGCTCCGGGCGATATCCGCGAAGGAGTAGTCGCGGCTCGATCAGGAGACGTCCTCAACCTAGATGTCGGATTGGAAACGTTAGTTGAGTGTCATGGAGCTTTGCCCGTTGGAACGAGAGTCACCGTGAAACTCACATCGATCAAGGAGCTTGCAGGGGAACTGGTCGATCGGACCAAGATAAGCATATATTGGGGCTATCAGGTTAGAGCGCAAAAAACCTCGCTCGGGACAATGTTAGAAAAGGAGAGTTATGATCTAAGAATAGGGACTTCTCGGTATGGTCATCAATTGATGGATGTTTGGTCGAAGCTAATTGGTTTGGTGCATGATGAGGGATCTATTTTGATAGCTTTTGGTTCACCCAAAGCCGGTCTCCGCGACATCCTCCAAAGAGAAGGGAAGAAACCGGAAGACGTATTCGACGTTTATCTTAACATGGTACCCAATCAGGAGACTATGACAGTGAGAACTGAAGAAGCAATAGCATTCAGTCTGTCAACAATCAATGTTATGAGGAGTATGTGCCAGAATTGACGAAAACCGTCAGCATCTATGATTTGGAAGGGAAGCCAATCGGGAAACTTGAACTTCCCAAGTACTTCGAAACCCCAGTGCGCGCAGATTTGATCAGACGAGCCGTAGTAGCTCTACAGAGCGCGACTTTTCAGCCCCAAGGGAGAGACCCTATGGCGGGCAAACGGACGACTGCCGAATCGATTGGTGTTGGACACGGAATGTCGCGCGTACCTAGAGTGAAGGGAGACAGATATCCAAGAGGGAACCTTGCAGGATTTGCTCCCAATACCGTAAAGGGCAGACTAACGTGGCCCCCTACCCCATCAAAGACATTGCGAAAGAAGGTGAATCGAAAAGAACTGAGACAGGCAATGCTCTCTGCTGTTGCAGCAACAACCTCAGGCGAATTAGCTAGGGCGAGAGGACATCGCCTCCCACCGGACTTTGAACTACCTTTGATTGTTTCGAATGACGTAGAGCAGGTAACCGAGAGTTCTGAAGCAATGAGGATACTCAAGAACCTCAAGATCTGGGATGACGTTGAACGTGCCTCAAAACGTCGAAACCGTGGAGGACGCGGTAGCATTCGGGGACGTCCACACAAACATTCTGTTAGTGCTCTCTTGGTCGTTGATAAGAAGCAGTCAGTGCAAAGAGCATTCAGAAACCTACCGGGAGTGAAGGTGGTAGATGCAGCTAGCTTGAACGTTTGCGATCTCGCTCCGGGTACTCACCCTGGAAGGCTCACAATTTGGACTGAGTCAGCAATCAAATTGTTGAATGCACGCCTTGGAGCTAATGCAAGTTGACAAAGCTTACCCCTATCCAAGTAGTGAAGTATCCGCTCTTATCTGAAGACGCAGTCACTTTACTGGAATCTGAAAACAAAATAACCTTCATCGTCGACGGTAGATCAGACAAGCATGATATCAAGAGAGCAATTCAAGAGCTTTACGAAGTGCGAGTGAAAGAAGTTAACACTTTACTGACGCCAGAAGGCGAAAAGAAGGCTTTCGTTAAGTTGACTTCAGACTTTAAGGCAGCCGACTTGGCTGTCCGTCTTGGCATACTATAAGCAGAGCAACAACGTTAATTAGCCCAAGTTCGAAGCAACTTAGCAAGTGTGAACTTTGCCACGGCAATTCTCGTATCGCGGCCACTCCTTCGACGAGCTCCAACAAATGTCCATGGACGAATTCATCCGTATTCTCCCTGCCAGACAGCGAAGGTCCTTAACGAGAGGGTTGACTGCTGATCAGAGAATCTTGATGGAACTAATTCGTGGTTCGAGCCGCTCTAAGTCTAAGGATAGCAAACCCATCAAAACCCATTGCAGAGACATGGTAGTACTACCAGAAATGGTCGGTCTCAACCTCCTCGTGCACGGCGGTAAGGAATTCGAATCCATAGAAATAAAACCTGAAATGATAGGGCACTATCTCGGCGAATTCGTCATAACCAATAAGAAAGTGGTTCACGGTACTCCTGGCATAGGAGCCTCAAGAAGCTCAATGTACGTTCCATTGAAATAGGCATCTAAGCACGCCGCTTCGCGATTAGAAATGTGCTGAAAGCAACCAGTCCCCCTAATAGGAATCCGATCGCGGCGGACCAAGCACTCTGGTTCCCAGTCACCGCACTCACTTCAGCCTTAGCCTGCGGCAGGACGCTATTCTGCAACATCACGCGTGGAGGTTCCGACGCGGAGGGTGCGGAGAAGAAGATGGTTGCTCCAAGTAATATGCCGAAAAACGCTGCTACGAGTATGATCCTCTTCATTTCGCTCACTACATGACGCACTCAGCCATGCTTAAGCCTACATTTTCGAACAGTCTAATCATATGACCTGCTCTCGCCACATTCTCAAGCATTCATACCATGAAATAGCTGCCCCTGCTAACCCGAACACGACGGCGGAGACTTGGGCGGCTTGTCCATAAGCAATCTCTAGTCCCACGTACACAGCGAGTGCCGTTGTCAGGAGAACCGCGTAAAAGAGGTAACGGGGTAGTATGACGTGACCAATTCGCAGGAACATTTTGAGAGAACCCACCTGCACTTTCTCTTTGAGCCTGTACTGTCCCATCTCATCCTTCTCAACGGCCCCAATCTCGCGGAGCTTCTCAAGATGATAAAGTGCAACACTTGCACTGGAAAGCGAAAGCGCTCGCTGAGTCTCACGAACACCTACTGGTCTACCATTTCTAAATAGAAACCAGTAGACCCGAAGTGTGGTCCCGTGGACCTCGCTCTCTTTCGGTAACCCGCTTACGTTTGATGACAAGTGGATCCAACGGGCAGACAGTAATGTTACGAGATGAGTCTTGCGGTAAACCTCTCCTGAATTATCAAAATTGCCCCCAAACAACGTTTTTTAGTGTTACTGCGCACATGCTCGGGCGCACGGTGTAGATGGATGCCAAATTGGGGATACTCGGTGAAGGAATTTGACCCGGACAGAGCCGTCCGATGCTCAGGCAGAGAGCTCAACATCTCGCCCAAAGCCGCCACCGAGATCTGCAGAAAGCTACGAGGGATGAGGTTGGACCAAGCGAAAGAACTCCTGGAGGCAGTACAAAAGAAGAAACGGGCGATAGCGTTCAGGAGATACAAGAAGGAAATACCCCATCATAGTCTAGACGAAGGTTGGTACGCTGGACGATATCCAGTAAAGGCAGCACGAGAGTTTCTCTTCTTGCTCGAGGAACTTGAGTCCAACGCAGAGTACAAAGGTCTCGATGTTGATCGTTTGAGAATCGTACATGCAGCTTCTCAAAGAGGAATGAAGACTCAGAAGTATATCTCTAGAGCTTACGGAAAAGCTACACCGTACCTTAACACGTTGGTCCATATCGAACTAATGGGATATGAGGTTGCAGAGTAGTTGCCGATTCAGAATTATTTCGTAAAGGAAAATGCACGTCGCGCAGAGATCGACGAATATCTTTCCCAGGAACTAAAGCGTGCTGGATACAGCAGGGTCGAACTGGCCAAAACACCTCTCGGAACGCGAATCGTAATCTACGCGGCTAAGCCTGGTCTGGTCATTGGGCGACGAGGCCAAAGCATTCGTGATCTTACGAAAATGCTCGAGGAACGTTTCGGAGTTGAGAACCCACAAATCTCCGTAGCGACCCTGGAGATACCGGAACTTGACCCAAAGGTTGTCGCGTCTCAGATAGCTAGCGCGCTACAGCGTGGGATTCACTTTCGACGGGCAGCATACTGGGCGCTACAGAGAACTATAGAGGCGGGGGCAGTGGGCGTGGAGATTGCGATTCGTGGAAAACTAACGACTGATCGAGCACGCTACGAGAAGTACAAGTCAGGATATCTTCCATCCGTGGGAGAAGCTATCAGTCGAATCGTCCGAACAGCCGTCGTGGACACCCAGCTGAAGCAGGGCCTGTTCGGTATTAGCGTGAAGTTGATGCCGCCAAACATGAGCTTGCCAGACAGACCCATCATTCGTGACGCGGCGGTAATTCAACCAAAGCCGGTAGCAATAGTTGAAGAAGTTACATCCACGGCACCAGTGGTTGAAGAAGCTGAAGTGAAACCGGAGGTAGCAGAAGTTGCCGATACTAAGGAAGCGTGAACTCAAACAACTTCTTCCAGAGGAACGGGAGAAGAGGCTGACTGAGTTACGAACGGAGTTAGTGAAGCTTAGAACTAGCGTCAAGTCAGGTGGCAATGTGGACAACCCGGCACGGATAAAAGAAATCAGGAAGACGATCGCTCGACTACTCACGGCCCAGAGTCAACCTGCTGCGGGGGCAAAGACATGAACGCAGCCGTTCCAGAAAACATTCTTCGACACGAACTCATCGGTCTCAATGTCAGGATCGTTCGTTCACCTAACCGGTCCATTCGGGGAAGGAGCGGACTAATAGTAGATGAAAGCAAGAATATGCTGACTTTGTCAAAGAAGGGAAGGAAGGTATTAATTCCGAAGAGCGTTGCTACGTTTAGATTCAAGCTTGCTGACGGACGAGTCGTAGAAGTTGATGGCAGAAGACTAGTCGGCCGGCCTGAGAATAGATTGAAAACCAAGGTTAGGCGATGGTAATGTCGGATATCGGATTAGATGGGAAATCACCAAAGAAATCATGCGATGACCGCAATTGTCCATTTCATGGGCATCTTTCGGTCAGGCGAAAATTCCTTGACGGGAAAGTTGTGAGCGCAAAGATGACGAAGACGGTAACTGTTGAGAGGGATTATCTGCAGTACGTGAAGAAATACACCCGATACGAGAAACGAAGAAGCCGCATTATGGCCCATAACCCGCCGTGCCTTGAAGTGCGTGAAGGAGATCGCGTGAAGATCGCTGAATGTCGGCCAATAAGCAAAGAAGTGGCCTTCGTAGTTGTCGAGAAGTTGACGGGCGAAGCTTGAGTATTACTTAACATAACCTTTGGTTATGTTCTCCCTTACGTTTAGTAATTTCAGTCTCGCTATCTTCTCTAACATAGTCCACGCTTCTTAGCTGCATCTTTCGAGGACTTCAATAAGCTCAAACCAAAAAACGGCAAACAAAGCTTATACAAGCTCGCTCCCGTTGCAATGGGCAAGTTGAACCAGTTTAGCATACAGAATGTCAGAGCTAGAGAAATCCTGGATAGCAGAGGTCACCCTACGGTAGAAGTTGATGTTATGACCGAGGGCGGAGCGTACGGACGTGCGGACGCACCCGTTGGTCGTTCAAAAGGAACCTACGAAGCCGCCGAAAACAGAGACCGGGGGCTAAGATACCACGGATTGGGTGTTCAAAAGGCAGTGAACGTAGTGAACAATGTAATCGCACCTCTGCTCAAAGGTATTGATGTAAGAGAACAAAGAAGAATTGACAAAGCATTGATAGACCGAGACGGCACGAAAAACAAATCAAAGATCGGAGGCAACGTAATGACAGCGACATCATGGGCCGTGGCAAAAGCAGCCGCAAACTCACTTGAACTCCCACTCTACCGGTACGTCGGCGGACCTAATGCACACGTTTTGCCCGTCCCAATGTTCCTCTATATATGCGGCGGAAAACTAGCCGCTACGGAATTTGATTTTCAAGAGTTCAACGTGATGCCGATCGGAGCCAAGAGTTTCGCCGAGGCCATGCGCATGGGCTCCGAAGTGTACCACACGCTCGGAGAATTGCTGGTTAAGAAATATGGAAAGTACTCACTGAATACTGGAGACGAAGGATCCTATTCGCCCCCAGGACCAAGCGATCCGAGAGAAGCTTATGATGTGATATTGAAGGCGATCGAAGAGGAGGGGTATGAAAAACAGTTCATTCTAGCATTAGACGCCGCCGCGACGCACCTGTACAGCAGGCGAACGCGAAAATATGCGTACATGGGAAAGAAAATCGCCCGAGAGAAACTGATGGAAGTCTACGAGGGATTGGTGAAAACCTATCCGCTCAAGTCAATCGAAGATCCGTTCTACGAGGATGACTTTCAAGCGTTCGCAGAAATCACGAGAAGGCTGAAGATCCAAATAGTAGGCGACGACTTCTTCGTCTCGAACATGAATCGTCTCTTGAAAGGTATCAAGATCGGTGCCGCAAACACTGTTCTCCTGAAAGTGAACCAAATAGGAACCTTAAGCGAAGCTTTGGATACAGCTTCATGCGCTGTCAGAAATGGATATGGAGTTCTTGCATCGGAAAGATCCGCTCAAACCGAAGACACATGGCTCGCCGACCTAACAGTGGGGATAAACGCTGGCCAGATCAAGAACGGCGCACCAGTAAGGAGCGAAAGAGTTGCTCAATTCAATCAACTATTGAGGATAGAGGAAGAACTCGGCGAATCCGCAACCTACGCCGGAACGAACTATCACAAGCCAGTTTGATCGTGGTCTAAATGGTAAGGCTGCCCTATGGCGAAAAATACCTAAGAGGCACCTCGAAGAGCAAAGGTGTTCACCCCAAAGAATGCGCAGCCCATTAGCATAAGCCACGGGAAAATTAGCGCAGGCGAAGGATTTGAGGATGGCCGTGGTCCCAGGTGGACTGTATGTGTTGCCAGTCGGAGTCTAGTACGATGATAGTGCGCAATTGGCAAGCGCTTACGTCTCACGGAAATACTTCCGGAAGAGAGATAGTTCTAAGAATCATTGAAAGCGCTATTGAACAGGTAAACTCCTACAGGCTCGTTAGGGAACAGATTAAGGTTGCACGTGATCTTAGCATTGGCGCGCTGAAATACGAACTGGGAAACATCAGGAAAATCTTTGTCGTTGGGGCAGGGAAACAGGTTACCTTCGTCGCCTCCGCAATTGAAGATGTCCTTCAAGACAGAATTACCGACGGTATCGTAGTCGAGAAGAAGGGGTGGGGCTGCAAAACGAACAGAATTAAGGTGATTGAAGGCGGTCACCCGCTACCCGACGAAACGCAGCGTGAAAGGAGCGAACGAAATTGTGCGAATGGCCACAAATGCGGAGAAAAATGACCTCGTGATTGTCTGCGTCACCGGTGGTTGCTCTTCGTTGATTATGCTTCCTCCTGATACGATCACCATAAGCGAAGCTGGTGAGGTTTGCAGGCTTCTGTTGAATTCAGGCGCGCCAATCGAGGATGTGAACGCGGTTCGGAAACATCTCTCACAAGTTGGCGGTGGAAAACTCGCCATGCTTATCCATCCCGCCGAGGTGTTAAGCTTTATCGCCGTTGATGAGGTAGCGGGCGTTCCCTGGGGCCCCACTGTCCCCGACACAACTTCGTTTTCAGATGCCAAGAATATCCTGATGCGGTATGATCTTTGGTCTAGAGTTTCCGCCTCAGTAAGAGATTACTTTGACAGAGCGGACCCTCTTCAGGAGACTCCTAAAGCAGCCGACTTCCAGCGAATAGGCGTGAAAGAACACCATGTCGTATTTGCCGACAATTCGATGCTCTGTAAGCGGCTGAGAGAAAGGCAAGTGACCTTGGATTACGTTCGATGACGATCTCAACAAGCGTCGAAGGCGAGGCAAAGGATGCAGGCATCTTCTTGGCCAGCATTGCAAAAGAGGTCGAGAAGAACGAGCGACCCTTCAAGCCCCCCGTCATCCTGATTGCCGGCGGCGAAACCACCGTAACCATCACTGCGAGTCACGGAGAGGGAGGGCGAAATCAAGAACTCGCGTTGGCAGCAGCCCTGAAAATAGCGGGAAGCAGGAGAATCACCCTCGCTTCCGTGGCTACCGATGGAACTGACGGACCGACTGATATTGCGGGTGCAATCGTTGACGGCTACACTATGGAGCAGGCTACAAAGGCTGGTGTAGATCTCGTTGAATCCCTAAGACTCCACAACTCTTCAAGCGTCTTCAGAAGATTAAACGACGCTGTATACACAAACAATACTGGCACGAATCTGATGGATCTCATAATTGTGTACGTTAACTGACTCTGCCATTAACTACGTTCACCGCCGTTGCTTTGATGACATTAATCCCCCCTGGGGTCACAAGAGAAGTTACAAAGAAGTAGCATCCGATATTGTCTCACGTGAAAAGCCTCATCCAACATATTGATGTTGAAAAGTCGTCAAAAGATAAGAAAATCCAAAAGGTAACCTTAATTTGCTGCAAGCTGCGTTCTGCAGCGCCTCGTGAGAACTGATGCCGGGACCTAAGACACGTGCAGTTAGCGCTAAAGGGATGATAGAGTACCGGCCGCATGTCTCTCGTGGTCTTCCGAATGGAAGTCGTGTCAACTGCGCCGACAACACCGGCGCGAAAGAACTTAAAGTAATCCAAGTAATCGGCTACCATAGCAGACTGAGGAGAGTTCCCTCTGCATGTGTGGGCGACATGGTAATGGTCTCCGTATCAAAGGGGACCCCTGACCTTCGTCGACAAATGTTTCCCGCAGTGGTTGTACGTCAACGAAAATTGTTCAAGAGGCCAGATGGAACAAGACTAGCATTTCATGACAACGCCGCGGTGATCATGACTCCGGAGGGAGAGTTAAAGGGAACAGAAATTCGTGGTCCAGTCGCTAAAGAAGCCGCAGAACGATGGCCAAGAGTAGCCAACCTTGCAAGCATAATCATATGAGCGTGATCGCATGACGAGAACCCTCTCCACTAAGCCTTCCAAGCAAAGAGCGGCGCTATACAATACTCACGCAAATAGAAGACGCAGAATTCTATCTGCTTCATTATCAACAGAACTGAAGACGAGTCAAGGACGTAATTCATATCCAGTCAGAAAAGGCGATACCGTCAAAATTCTCAGAGGCGACTTCGCTGGAATCGAAGGGAAGATAACGAACATAGATACAAAACGACAACGCATTTTCGTTGAAGGCGTCTCTCGCGAAAACGTCGCTGGCACTTCAGCAAACGTTTCTGTCCACAGCTCCAAAGTAATGATCACGAAACTCAACCTTGATGATAAATGGCGAGCTGACTCGATTAGAGTCGTCGCAACGGCTAAGAATCCGCAAGAGGAGACCTAAGAGTGGGAAGTAAAGGAGGAGCCAGACACCTAAAACGATTGCCAGCCCCATCGTACTGGCCAATTCATCGGAAAGAAGCGGCATGGGCACCGAAACCTAATCCAGGCGCGCACGCAACCAGATCATGTTTGCCACTAGGCGTAATATTACGCGACGCATTGCATATGGCTAAGACCCGTCGAGAAGTCGTCCGAATCCTTTCGCAAGGAAAAGTGAAGGTTGACGGTCGCACTAGATACGATGAAAACTACTCCGTAGGCCTGATGGACGTCATCGAGCTCGCAGACGCAAACCTCGCTTATCGAATCTTGCCAATCGAAAGGCAGGGGCTAACAGTACTGCGAATACCGAGAGACGAAGCGAAATTCAAACTCTGCAAGGTCATGGACAAGAAGACTGCACCTAAAGGCACAGTTCAGTTCGGAGTTCACGACGGAAGAAATGTCATCGCCCCAAAGGATGAGACTGCGCCGCCATACAGAACTAACGACACTCTCCGAGTTAGCCTACCCACGCAACGAATACTCAGTCACATCAAATTCGAAAAAGGAAACCTCGCACTAGTAGTCGCAGGTCGAAACGCTGGAAAGAGTGGAAAAATAGTAGAGCTACAGAACGGAACAGCCACACGACCTGCCATGGTCACCATAGAAGATAAGACTGGAAGCAAGTTTGACACAATCGTCAACTACACGTTCGTTGTGGGAACTGATAAACCGGCCATCAAACTGGAGGCTGCATGAGATCATGGAAACCGTAACCGAACCGACACCTCAACCAACGAATCCCATGAGAACAATAAAACTGGCCAAGGTAACCGTTCATATTGGCGTAGGAAAATCAGGCGAAGAATTAGAAAAAGCTAGGAAGGTCCTTGTGGACATCACCGGCCAGAAACCTTGTACCAAGCAGGCTAAACGAACCATCAAAGACTTCGGCATCACAGAAGGCGAACCTATTTCCTGCCTGACTACCCTCAGAGGAGAACAGGCCAAAGCATTTCTCAAACGAGGACTCGAAGCCGTGAGTAACTCACTCAAAGCATCAAGCTTCGACGAGAATGGAAACTTTGCATTCGGCGTGAAGGAGCATATTGAGATTCCAGGCACGAAATACGTGCCAGAGCTTGGCATATTTGGCATGGACATAATCGGAACGCTCGAGCGTCCAGGCTTCAGAATCAAGCGACGACGTATTCGACCAGCTCGAATCGGGAAATCCCATCGCATTTCAAAAGATGACGCGATCAAGTTCGTCACAGAGAGTTTCGGAATACAAATCAGAGGACCATAATCCAATGGCGAAGATCAAAGCAAAGAAAGTCAGAAAATACGGAAAAGGCAGCAGGCCATGCCGTCGCTGCGGACAATACGGCCCAGTAATACGAAAATACGGGTTGATGCTCTGCAGACAATGCTTCCGCGAACTAGCTCCAAGCTTAGGATTCAAGAAGTACATGTAGAGTGAACTGAATGGTACTTGTCGAACTTACAGAAAGAACCCTGGAGATCCCACAAGGTGTGCAATTATCCGTAGACGGTAGAATAATCAAGGCTACAGGGCCAAGAGGCGTCCTAGAAGAAGACTTTTCACACTTGCCAGTTCAATTCGCCATCGAAGGAACAATGTTTAGAGTCTACAGTACCTGGGCGCGCAAACGTGAGGTCGCGTTAGTGGGAACCGCGCTAGCCCACGTACGAAACATGATTCGCGGAGTAGCAAAGGGGTATACGTATAAACTCAAAGTAGTCTACGCACATTTCCCCGTCACCATTAAAGTTCATGAGAAAGAAAGAAACCTGACAATAGAGAACTTTACTGGAGAGAAGACCCCAAGAGTTATCAGAATCGTGGGCTCAGCAAAAGTCAAAGTGGTGGGAGACGAAGTTCACGTCCAAGGCAGTAACCTGCAAGATGTCAGCCAGACTGCCGCGAATATTCAAACAGGAACGAGAATCCTCGAAAAAGATCAACGCGTATTCCTCGACGGAGTATACATCTTCGAAAAATCGGAAGGTATGTAAATGAAGACCTACGTGCGGCCGAAATTCGTTCGAGAAGAAAGCTGGCGGTACAAGCGAGTGAAGCCATCATGGCGAAGCGGCGCGGAAAGTCAAGCCGTGTTAGGCGTAGCAAGGAAGGGTGGCCGCCTCTCGTTAAGGTCGGCTACTCACGACCCGCCTCCATAAGAGGACTTCATCCATCAGGGATGAGAGAAGTAATGGTTCGACGACCACAGGACCTGGAACCCATCGATCCAAAGATCTACGTAGCGAGAATCGCCCACACGGTAGGAGAGAATAAGCGTCTCCTAATACTCGACGAGGCTGAACGACGAGGCATCCATGTTCTTAACCCAGGGCCGAAAAAAGAGACGGCCACCGCAGTAACCGCGGCCTCTGAAGAAGAGAAGAAAGAGACAGAAGCAGCGAAGCCCGAATCTGGAAAGGAAGAATCGAAACCGCAAGGTGAAACTAAATGAGCCTAGGAGGTCAAAAGAGGCTGGCAGCCGAGATACTCAAAGTTGGAACAAGTAGGGTCTGGATTGATCCTGATGACACGGACAGAGTCGCGTCAGCGATTACTCGCGAAGAAATCCGGAAACTCATACACGAAGGAAGCATCGCCAAACTGCCTGAGACTGGAATTAGCAGAGGCAGAAAAAGAACACGAAGAAAGGAGCTTTTGGCGGGACGCCATAAGGGACCTGGCCACAGGAAAGGCGGACTCAAGCCAGGTAAATCAGAATGGGTTATCAGAATTCGCTCAATTCGCCGCAAATTACGCGGGCTGCGCGACAAACGTTTCATAACAACTGACGTATATCGAAAACTATCTCTCATGTCGAAAGGTGGAGCATTTCGCAGTGCAGCTCATCTCGATGAATATATCGAAGCACACAAACTAGTCAGGAGACGGTAAGCATGGCGCAGGCAACAGAAACTCAGAGACCGGAAGCAGGTTGGATTCCGAAAACGAAAGTCGGCAGAATGGTTCAGGCCGGGCAGATCGTTTCTCTCGAAGACATCTTTACACAAGGATTAAAGATAAAAGAACCAGAAATCGTCGACGTACTTCTACCCGGATTGAAGCAGGAAGTCCTCGGGATAGGCTTCGTACAGAAGCAAACTGACGCTGGAGAGAAATCTCGCTTCAAAGCGATCGTCGCGGTCGGAAACGGAACTGGATTCTTGGGCGTCGGCGGAGCCAAGGCCAGACAAGTGAGAAGCGCAATTGACAAAGCTACATTGCAAGCCAAGCTTGATGTCGTACCAATCAAGCGAGGCTGCGGCAGTTGGGAGTGCGGATGCGGTCAAGCTCATTCCATACCTTTTCGGTTAAAGGAAAAACTGGAAGTGTCGGCATAGAAATAATCCCAGGCCCTAGGGGACTCGGCCTAGTCGGAGGAGAAACTCCTAAAACCATTCTCACATTAGCGGGCGTAAAGGACTGCTGGACTAGGAGTTACGGATCAACCAGCACATTAGGCTCAATGGCGTACGCTGTCTACGAAGCGCTTCGTAGCACTTACGGGATCGTTACTCCGAAAGACTGGGTTACTTAGCAGCTCAAATTACGCCAAGAGCCCTTCCAACCTTCTCAAAAGCCTTCAGGGCGTAATCTAGATCCTGACTGGAGTGACCAGCATTCATGATCGTCCGAATTCTCGCTTTGTCACGAGCGACCATTGGATAGATGATGGGTAACGCGAACACGTTCTCCTCGAACAGCATCTCACTCATCCTTCTCGCCTTAGAACTATCCCTGACCATGACGGGAGTTATCGGCGTCTTGCTGGATCCAGTATCGAAACCCAATTTCTTCAAACCCTCCTTGAAGTATCGGGTGTTATTCCAGAGATTTCGCAAATGTTCGGGTTCTTTCTGGATAACGTCTAGGCTAGCCTTGCATGAGGCTGCGATACTGGCAGGGTGTGATGCGCTTAACAACCAGGTTCGCGACTTGTTCAATGCGTAATTAATCAGATCACGAGAACCTGCAACATAACCCCCCACCACACCAAAAGCCTTCGAGAATGTACCCATCTCGACGTCAACCCTTCCTTCAATATGAAAGTGAGATGCTATGCCTCGCCCAACTTCCCCCAACACTCCATCACCGTGAGCGTCATCTATGTAAGTCATAGCATCATGCTTCTCAGCTAATTCCACAATTCGATCAGCTGGGGCAATATCGCCATCCATGCTGAACACCCCGTCCGTTACAATGAGGATATGTTGGTAACTCTTCTTCTCTGCTTCATCGAGAACGCGTCCGAGATCTTCTGCGTCACCATGCTTGTAGACGGCGCGTTCGGCCCTAGACAACCTTACCCCGTCTATAATGCTTCCATGGTTAAGTTCATCGCTAATTATGAGATCTCCTTCACCGGCTAGCTGGGGAATCAGCCCTGCATTTGCCGCAAAACCCGTGGAATACCCCAGCGAAGCCTCGGTTCTTTTGTAATCGGCAAGAGCTCTCTCCAGTTCGACATGGGGAGACATCGTACCTGCAATCGCCCGAACCGAACCAGATCCAGCACCGTACTTTTCAATCGCGTCAACTGCAGCTTTCTTCACTAGCGGGTGATTAGTCATGTTCAGATAGTTATTCGAACACAGGACCAACACTCTCTTGCCTGAGATTACCGACCACGGTCCACTATTCGTGGCAAGGGTACGTATCCTCCAATCTAGATCCTCGGCGACAAGTCGATTGTATTCCTCACGTAGGAAGCCTCTCGAATCACGCTTGACTGATTTCAGCGACAAAAGGTACTCAGAGCGGAACACCTGGTCAGACGGATAAGAGGTTTACTTGAGCCAGCAAGACATAAAGAGCTTCGAATAGTAATTCGTCATGAATTTATTTGAAAGCCTTTGCCAAGCTACGATCCGAACCGGGGATAGATCTTATCGACGCAGAGCGGCCCAAGCCCGGCCCAAGAGATGTCGTCGTAAGGGTGAAGGCCGTGTCTGTCTGTGGAACCGACTATCATATTTACCGATGGGATGAATGGGCGCGGGAACACGTCAAACCTCCCCGCATCATCGGACATGAATTTGCGGGCGAAATTGTGGAGACAGGAAACGAGGTTGACGCTAACCTCAAGGGAAGCCTGGTAGCAGCTGAAAGCCACATCGGATGTGGCACGTGCTATCAATGCCGAACCGGGAATTCCCACATCTGCGAGAGACTAGCGATAGTCGGAGTCGACGTCGACGGTGCGTTTGCAGAGTACGCCCGCATTCCTGCCCAGAACGCATGGCCGATTCCCAAAGAGGTCCCTGTTGAAACTGCCTCAATTCTAGAACCGTTAGGTAATGCAGTCCATGCTGTGTACGCCACACAGTCAACCGGAAGTCACGTTGCTGTTTTTGGATGCGGTCCGGTAGGATTGTCTGCGATCGCTCTCGCGAACCTTTCAGGAGCCTTGACGGTTACTGCAATAGACATAAACGACTTCAGACTGAAGATCGCGCAGGAGATGGGCGCTTCCTCGGCAATTAACTCGACTATGACTGATCCCGTCGACGAGATTCATAAAAACACCGATGGCCACGGCGCGGGAGTAGTGCTTGAAATGTCGGGCAACGATCACGCCATAAGACAGTCGTTTAGAGCGGTAAGAAATGGCGGTACAGTAGTTCTCTTCGGCATACCGTCAAGGGAAGTGCTGCTGAACATAGCAGATGATATTATTTTCAAAGAAACTCATGTCCTAGGCATCGTCGGACGCGAAATGTTCAGAACCTGGTATCGCCTAGAAAGTCTACTGAAAACCCGAAAACTCAACCTCAACCCGCTGATAACGCATAGAATGAATCTTGAAAAACTTGAAGACGCCATGACGCTTGTCGGCACAGGAAACTGCGGCAAAATAGTTCTCACCCCATAACACTACCTTTATTTTCAGCAGTTTGACCCTGACAGCTTCGCATGCTCTCATGAGCTATTGAAGGAAATACTCTTGGCAACACGACAACGAAAAGTACGGCGTCTCAGAGGATCACGGACTCACGGATGGGGCACTTCGGGTCAACATCGCGGAAGCGGAATGCGCGGGGGCTCCGGCCAAGCTGGTAGATATCGACATAAACGTTCGCGACTGATTCGAACTAAAGAATATTCCGAAATGAGATATGCTGGAAAGAAAGGTTTCATCTCAGTCGCTCAGAAGCAACGACAAGAGCGTTCGTTAAATTTAGTCCAGCTCACAGGACTCGTAACTCAGCTCACTCGAGAGAATAGACTCAAGACGGAAAATAGCGTGCCCGTTGTTGACCTTCGAGAGCTCGGATATGCTAAACTTCTTGGAACGGGATCGGTATCGCAAGCCCTGCGTGTGAAAGTCGGAAAATGTTCGGAAAGCGCTCTACGAAAGTTGAAAGAAGCTGGTGGAGACGCGATGACCGAGAAAACCAGTGAAAATTGATGGTCAGATTCATCGAACTCTTCAAACCCATCGCACGATTCTTCCCAGACATTAAACCGCCTGATAGAAAAGTTGCCTTCAACGAAAAAATATTCTGGACCGTTATCGCGCTCATAGTTTACTTCGTGATGTCGCAGGTCCCCCTGTATGGGGTATCGACAGCAGGGATCAATGATCCCCTTGGAGCCTTGAGAGTTATCTTCGCGTCAAACCGGGGCACGCTGATGGAACTCGGCATCGGACCGATTGTTACGGCCGGGCTGATACTTCAGGTACTAGCGGGCTCGAAAATGATCAATCTTGACATGAACAACCCTGAAGACCGGTCGCTCTTCACAAGTGCCAGTAAGATTCTGTCAGTTGTGATGACCGTGTTTGAAGCGCTGGCTTACATCCTTGGAGGAACATACGGAACACTTGCAGGTACCACTGAGGTAGTGATTCTCCTCCAACTGGTTGGAGCTGGTCTGATTGTGCTGCTGCTAGACGAGTTGCTCCAGAAAGGCTGGGGACTTGGTAGTGGAATTAGTCTATTCATTGCTGCGGGTGTGGCTTCAACCATATGGTGGGATTCCATGGCCCCTATGGGTCCGATGGCGGACGGGCACTATCTTGGGGCACTCGTAGCTTTTGGTCAAAGCTTGGTGGGAAGACAAGACATTAAGGCGATGTTCGTTCGAACTCAAGGACTACCAGATATGGTAGCGTTCATCACGACAATTGGCGTCTTCCTCATCATAATTTACTTCAACGGAATGCGCGTTGAAATCCCCGTATCTTACGCCCGCTACAGGGGCTTCAAAGGCAAATTCCCGCTGAAGCTATTTTACGTATCAAACATTCCGGTCATATTCGCAGCCGCCCTCTTTGGCAACATTTACTTCATCAGTCAACTCATTTGGCAAAAGTACAACAACACTAACAGTAACTTCTGGCTTAACCTAATCGGCAAATTCGTAATTCAAGGACAACAATATCAACCGTCAGGTGGTTTGGTGTACTATGTTGTGCCGCCGCGGAGCATTGCTCTTGTCGCGCAAGATCCGATAAGAGCCATTGTCTACCTAATCCTTCTCACAGTTGCATGCGTGTTCTTCGCAGTTACCTGGGTGGAAGTAGGAGGTATGGACTCAGCTGCCGTGGCTAGACAACTCCTCGACTCAGGGATGCAAATTGAGGGGTTCAGAAGATCAGAGATACCCATCAGACAAATGCTTGAACGGTACATCCCTACCGTGACAATTCTAGGCGCAATTCTAATCGGTGTGATTGCTGGCGGTGCAGATTTTCTAGGAGCATTCGGATCGGGCACGGGCATCTTACTGACAGTAGGCATCATTGAGCAGTACTACCAGATACTCGTTCAGGAGCGAATAACCGAGCTTTATCCGGCAGCCAGAGGTATTCTCGGTGAATAGTGATCTTAAAATGCTACGCAACTTGTCGAGGGATTCCATCGAGATAAGAGAGCTGTCAGAAAGAATTAGAAACCAGGCTGGCGGATGAGTCTCGCAATGCGAACAAGAGTAGCTCTTTCCATCTTACTAATCCTTGTCGCGTCCGGTGTAGTCATCTCACTGTCTCAGCGGGTATTAGCACAGTCCTCAGTGGTATTGCCGTACCAGGTCTCGACGATTACCTCGACGGTTACCTCTGCGAGCGCAACATCGTCGACTTCGAATCAAACAGCAGGCTGGTTCGGCACCGGATTCATAGTGGAGGACGTGAAGGCTGCCCTCAAGCCTTACCGTCAGGTCCCACAGTCAACTGTTTTCGTTATCGGTCTCGCTATGCTTCTCGGGCTAACCTCGTCTACGGCTGCGAAGCTTCTTGTGGATTACGACATGATTAGGAAAACGGCTAAAGAGTTTCAAGCCTGGCGAAAAGAGGTGGACGCTGCTAAGAAGGCAAACGACAATCAAACATTATCCAAGCTCATGAAGAAGCAGCAGGCTATGATGAAGCTTCAATCCAAAGCGAGCATGGAACAGTTCAAGGTCACTGCAGTAACTTTCGTTCCATTCCTCCTTCTTTGGTACCTGTTCAACGCGGTCTTTGCGGGCCAGGTGGTGGCAATCTCGCCATGGCAGCTCCCTCTCGCTGGCATAAATCTTAATTTCGTGTCCTGGTACTTCTTGAGTTCTTTCGCTGTGAACTTTCCGATGATGCGACTATTTGGAATAGGAATGGGTGAAAACTGAATGCCTCGTCGCGGTTTACGCACTAAAAGCAAAAGAAGTAGGCATCTGGTCTTGCCTGGAGGAAAGAAGACTATCCACTACTCCCGTCGTGCCTACAGTGGAGGAAGATGTACCTCATGTGGGGCACTTCTTCACGGAGTAACTTCACGCAGACAGGCTCCAAAATCAAGTAAGAGGCCGTCGCGACCATACGGTGGCTCGCTCTGTCATAACTGCCTTCGGACCGCTATCAGCCAAGCGACGCGAGTAGACTGAGGTTGCGGGGGCCGGTCATAACCGTAAGTGGCCCCCATGGAACCGGCAAGTCAACTTATGCTAGAGCGCTTGCTGAAGATCTACACCTAAGATACGTCTGCGCTGGTGAGCTATTCAGAGAACTCGCCAAACAGAAAGGAATGTCCCTCGAATCATTTAGCCGATACGCTGCAAACAATCCTGAAGTCGACCACCTGATCGATGAGAGAACTCGTGAAGAAGCGAAGGGCGGAAGTGTCGTAATTGATGCACAGCTCGCCGCTTGGATGGTGAAGGACGAGGCTGATATCAAATTGCTCTTGGTCGCATCGGACACTGTCAGATTCAATAGGATAGCACAGCGAGATCACGTTTCGTTCGAGTTTGCGAAAAATGAGACACTCGCTCGCGAAGAGATTCAGAAAGTACGCTACAAGAATTACTATGGGATTGATGTCTCAGATCTCAGCATCTACGACCTAAGAATAGACACCGGAATTCACTCAATTGAAGTCACAAGAAAGAACATATTGGACGCTGTACGACACCTGCTGCAAAAGAAGGAAGCCGCTTAACCAAGTCAACGCTTCCCGGTACTCTGCACGCAAGGTTACTTGCCTGGCTGCCAACAAAAGGCACCCCAAGTTACACTTATCTACTCCACGCTTCCCTAGTCCGAACCCCGTGAGAAGAAATGGCAGGCATTGAAGTGGGCAGAATATGTGTCAAGCTACTTGGAAGAGAAGCGGGCAAGAAGTGCGTGATTGTTGATGTAGTGGATAAGAATTTCGCGCTGATCACTGGACCAAAGGCTGTAACGGGAGTGAGGCGTAGACGCACCAATTTGGACCATTTGAAATCAACCCCAGAAATTGTCGAATTGAAGAAAGGAGCCACTGATGATGAAGTTGAGAAAGCGCTAACAAAAGCCAAGAAGACGAAGTTCATGAAGGAAGATCTCCTCCAGTCGAAAACGGCAGCCTAGACAAAAGGTACCTGATCATTCTTTCGTGTCTACTTAATAGGATCTAACGCAAAGCAGTCTGCAAAGAGGTGAGTCTTTGCAGAATATTCCGGTGGCTGAAGAACGGCAATTTATGACGAAGGTGGCAGAAGGGACTGATCAGCGTTATGGATCTGAGCCAATGAGTAGATCAATCTCAAATCACATTAGATATGGAATCATCAACATCGATAAACCGGCAGGTCCGTCAAGCCACGAAGTCGTTGCTTGGATTAAACGTATTATGAGGTTGTCACATGCCGGACACGGCGGAACCCTAGAGACTCCATAGTCGGGGGGATCCCAAAGTAACCGGCATACTTCCCGTAGCGTTAGAGGCAGCTACGAAAGTCGTTCAAGCATTTCTGTACTCAGGGAAGGAGTATGTATGCGTGATGCAACTTCATGCTGACGTTCCAAACAGTACACTTGTGCGAGTGATGAGGGAGTTTACGGGTGAGATTTACCAAAAGCCCCCCTTGAGAGCATCTGTAAAACGGGCGCCAAGAAAACGGTTCATCTACCAACTAGATATTCTGGAGATCGACGGACGTACAGTCTTATTCAAATGTTCATGCCAGGCAGGCACATACATCCGTAAACTATGTTCAGACGTGGGCGAAGTTCTGAGTTGTGGTGCACACATGCGTGAGCTTCGGAGAACCCGAGCAGGTCCCTTCACCGAAGATACTGGTCTTACAACGCTGCACGACTTGAGCGCGGCGCAGGAAGAGTTCGAAAAAGGAAACGAGCTACCGATGCGCCAGATTATCCGGCCAATGGAACTGGCCTTGCGCCCTTTTCCTCAAATCATCTTACGTGATTCTGCAGTTGACTCGATTTGCCACGGCGCGACATTGGCGATTCCGGGAATAGCGAAAGTTGAAGCTTCCGTTGAGAAGGGCAAACCGGTCGCGCTCTTCACGCTGAAAGGCGAAGCAGTTGCGATAGGGCGGGCTTTGCTGTCCGTGAACGATATGGTTGACCAGGACAAAGGTTTGGCGGTTAGACCAGAGCGTGTGCTAATGGAACGAGGAACTTACCCGGCCTTATGGAAGTAGAATCGAATCCTTAAATCGGGCTGGGAATTCAGAAAAGGCCGAGCCGGGGTTCCCTAGTCTGGTAAGGGGCAGATTCGCAAAGAAGCTCACGCCTGGAATCTTCAGACCGTAAGCCTGTGGTCGAAAGGCCTCGAGGGTTCAAATCCCTCTCCCGGCGCCATCACAATTCAACGCCTGTAGTTAGTGAGATCAGGTAAGGTTTAATACCCTTCAACTTGCTTTTGCGCTCGAACTTGGAGCAATCGGCATGTCCAGAGAATTCAGGCACGTTCTTCGAGTATCCGGAACGAATATTGACGGCACGAAGAATGTCGTATACGGCTTAACCAAGATAGTCGGCGTGGGTATGAGTTACGCGGCGGCAGTCGTAAAAGCTTCGGAGCTGAAGCCGAGCTTGCGAGTTGGCGAACTCTCCGAGGCCGAGATTCAAAAACTTGAAGACATTATGCATGATCCTGCGAAATACGGATTACCCGCGCGACTCTACAATCGAAGAAAAGCATTGGATAACGGCAGAGACGTTCATCTGATCGGACCGGACGCCACATTGAGCGTCAAGAACGACATTGACTTCATGACAGACATCAGAACTTGGAAGGGTGTTCGACATTCCCTTGGGCTTAAAGTGCGCGGACAGAGGACCAGAACTACTGGTCGAAAAGGACGGGCCGTAGGAGTAGCAAAGAAGATAGTCATGGAAGCAGCGAGAGCAGCTGCAGCAGAGAGAGAAAAGGAAGAGAAGAAGTAATGGGAGACCCCAAACGTCAGCGAAAGAGCTACGAAACGCCCAGACACCCATGGCGTAGTGATCAACTCGACGTCGAATTGCGCTTGATTGGAGAGTACGGGTTACGAAACAAACGTGAATTATGGCGTTACAAAACAATGCTTTCCGAAGTACGAGGAATCGCTCGGTCTCTCCTAGGGACTAGTGAATCTGAACGCGCTAGGATAGAGCGAGAATACTTAACTAAACTGAGCAAGATCGGAGTCCTGTCCGAATCTGCATCCATTGACGAGGTTCTAGATCTTGACATCCGCGATCTAATGGAACGGCGATTGCAAACAATGGTTTTCAGAAGGGGCCTAGCAAAAACGCTATTCCAAGCGCGCCAGCTGGTTTCACATGGGCACATCTCTGTCGCCGGCAGAGTGGTTTCTATCCCTGGCTACATTGTCAGCAGGAACGAGGAGCAGAAAATCAAGTATTTCAACCACAGCCCAATTGCTAAGAATGATCATCCGTTGCGCAAAGTCATAACTGCGACGACGGCCGGACAAGAAGTCGCCGCATCCTAATTACCTTCGTCTCTGAAGAATTACGCCGAAGATTAGCGCAACGATCGTTAGAAGAAGCGCAAGAACGACCACAACACTGGCAAACGGACCTGATCCGAGAATTATTGGAATAGGGCCTATCAAGATAACCGTTCCTACGCTCCCAATATCGCCGTGATTCAGTATTGGGGCGAGAGACATTAGAAGAATTCCAACGAATATCATCACAAACGCCAGGAAGAACAATCCTGTGGGAGGAATTAGCATGGTGCTTTTCACGGTTGATGAGCTGGTTTGATTTATACAACTGCGACACGACCATCGGTTCGTGTCGAAACACTCGTGACAGACAACTCGGCCACAAGTATGACAAACGAAAGACGCGTCACGCGTCCCGCATAAAACGCAGAGGGTCATTTTCATCTCAGCCAGTAGGGGAGAATCATGAGTATTGCGATCATCGCGATTGACGCGATCGCCAGCAAGATGATAACTCTAACAGATTCATGATCCGTGCCGAATATGATCGGGATGGGTCCGATGAAAAGAATTCCCCCACCTCTAACTTGACTGTTACTTTTCTTTCCTGACATGATCATCAGAATGAGTGCTGCGAACGCCACTAATAATCCGATTACGGTGAGTCCGAATCCAATTTCGAACATTAGATCCGTCAAATTTCTTCTTGACCGATAGAGTGAGGATGGAGATTAATGCTTCTCGAGATTTTGAAACCAGTCGAGTTAACTCATTAAGGTTCATGGCCGTAATAGTTTATAAGCCCGGCGGAGGCTACTCGAAAAAGCTCGTTACTGAGAAGTGGAAATATCGTGGACTCGGACCCGGAAGGACTAATGATGGCGGAGAGCGAACAGGTTCTAGAATGAGGTCCGTCGAGTTGGACATAAAGATAATTGAAGACAAGGATAGTTTCCTTCGTTTCCTGTTGACGGGTACAGATCATGCATATGCGAACGCCCTTCGGAGAGCCATGATCGCAGAGGTACCGACAATGGCTATCGAGGACGTAATCATAATTGAGAACACGTCAGTACTATACGATGAAGTAATCGCACACCGCCTTGGATTAATCCCGCTCAAAACAGATCTTGACGCTTACGTACTTCCCGAAGAATGCGATTGTAAGAGCGAGCTCGGATGCAGCAAATGTAGAGCTTCATTCACCCTAGAAGCAGAAGCGAAAGATGAGCCCCTCATGGTATACTCATCTGATCTGAAGCCGGAAAGCGATGTGACCCCAGTTAGTGGCAATATTCCAATTGTCAAATTGGGACCAACACAGAAGCTACGTTTGGAAATGTACGCACGTCTAGGTCGCGGGATCGAGCACGCGAAATGGCAACCGGTCTCAGCCTGTGCCTACAAATACCTTCCGAAGGTCACTCTCAACTCTGAAAATCTCGCTAACGCGGAGGAGGTTATTCGAATTTGTCCAACGCGCGTCTACTCATCTAATTCAGAGAACAAGATCATCGTCCGAGACGAGGCCCTCTGCACTCTTTGCATGGATTGTGTTGAAAAAGCAGTTCCCATCGATAGCAAGAAAACCTTCCCAGTGAAGGTGGAAGCCGACGAGAACTCGTTTATATTCTACGTGGAGTCGACAGGAGCCTTACCGACAAAAAGGGTAGTGACCGAAGCGAGCAAGATCATCGACCGGAAAGCATCCACCCTTGATGAGATCATGAACAAAGGCCTAGAGCAGGTGTGATAATTGAGAAGGATGATTAGTAGCACTGAGCTCTCTGATATGGTTCGATTTCTTAAGGTTAAAGAACGGGAGAACAAGGCAAGGATATGGGCGGTTGCTGCCGATCAGCTTTCTCGCCCTCGAAGAGCAAGAGCAGTACTTAACCTAACCCACGTTTCACGATCTACTAAACCTGATTCGTTAGTGCTGATCCCTGGAAAGCTGCTGGGCTCAGGCGCAATCAATCATCGCGTAGTGATTGGTGCATTTGAGTATTCTGCGGCAGCCCGAAAAGGTCGAACACGCGGGAGGCCAATGTATGGCACTGAAAGATTTCGTAACACACTATCCAAAAGGTTCCAACGTAACCATCATGCGGTGAATTTCATGTCCAAAGAACTAGTTCTTGACGCAAAGAATCAGATCTTAGGAAGATTCGCAAGCTACGTCGCAAAACAGGCGATCGATGGAAATAGAGTAATCGTACTAAACGCCGAAAAGGTAGTGATATCAGGCAGAAGGAGCAACATAGTCGAGGAAGCTAAGCGCAGACTTGAGACCAGAACCCACGGGACCCAATCCCACGCGCCTGTCCACCAACGCCGACCAGACCTGTACCTGAGGAGAGTAGTGAGAGGCATGCTCCCATGGGACAAACCCAAGGGACGAGCAGCATTTCATCGGGTGTGGGTCTTCATGGGTATCCCTCAAGAGTATGCGGACAAGGAAGCCGCTAAAGTTCCCAACGCAGATGCATCCAGATTGGCGTCCCCCTATATCACACTTGAAGAGCTCGCGAAGGAGATTGGAGGGTGATTGCATTGAGCGAACAGGAGAAGATGGAATCCGAAAAAGTGGATAAACCCGAGAAGGCCGAGAAGATTGAGAAGAAACGTGTGATCCTCGTGAGTGGGAAGAGGAAGACTGCAATTGCTCGCGCAATTGTGAAGAATGGTTCGGGTAAGACGTTCATCAACGGAATACCGCTCTTAACATACACTCCGGAAGTTGCTCGCATAAAGATCTCTGAACCTCTAGTTCTTTCAGGCGAAAGATACAAAGCCCTTGATTTCAACGTACGCGTTAGCGGGGGCGGAGTGATGGGTCAGACTGAGGCCGCAAGAATGGCGATTGCCAAAGGCCTTGTAGCATGGACTCGAAGTTCAGAGCTGAGAAGGACAATGACTACCTACGATAGGACGATGCTGGCAGGAGATCCGAGGCGTAAAGAACCCAAGAAATTTGGCGGGCCAGGCGCACGACGAAGAGAACAGAAATCCTACCGGTGATATAGTGTGATTATTCCAGTTCGTTGTTTCACTTGCGGAAAACTCGTAGCCGATCGATGGGAGGAATTTTCGCGCCGTGTAAAAGCAGGTGAACGCCCTAAGAAAGTGCTGGATGATATTGGTATGACGAGATACTGTTGTAGACGAATGTTCATATCACAGGTTGATGTCGTGGACGACCTCTTACGATACGCACAGGTTACGGCGAAGAGGCGCGCGCAATTCGAGTAGACTTAGTGTGATTTCAAATGTCTGATATCGTCGAAGACAAAGAAGGAATGCCGAAATCCGAAGATCTTCTGCTTCCTCTTGAGGAGTTACTGGCAGCAGGCTTGCATATTGGAACCAGAATCAAGACAGGTGACATGGAAGCATACATTTATCGAGTGAGACCTGATGGCCTTTTCATTCTGAACATCGGTAAGACCGATGAGAAAATTCGTCTTGCAGCTCGTTTCATCGCAAGATTTGAACCAGAACGAACATTGATCGTCTCGTCGAGATTATACGGTAAGACGCCGGTCGAGAAATTCTGCGAACTCACAAGAACGATGCCTATCGTTGGGCGGTTTATGCCTGGTCTAATATCCAATCCGCTTCAACCATATCACGCAGACCCTCAAGTCGTAATGGTAACTGACCCACGGGCAGACTGGCAATCGATTAAGGAAGCGTCAAGCGCAGGAGTGCCTGTAATTGCCCTATGCGATACCGATAACGTATTCAGTGGAGTTGACCTTGCTATAGCAGTCAATAACAAGGGTCGTCGCACCCTTGCAATGGTGTACTGGCTTCTGGCCCGTCAAGTTCTGAGAGAGCGAGGCGATCTTCCTCAAGACGGTACACTAACCGCGACTGTAGATGATTTCGAAACCAAGTTAGCCGCCATCGCTCCTCGAGCGGGCGGGGAACTTTGAAAATAAGGAAACCGCACGTAGCAAACGCTTTCTACGAAGGAAGCAAAACTCCTCTAGAAGATCAGATAGTGAGCTGCTTCACTCACAGGCTGGGCCCGGGGCATGTTCCGGACCTAGCAGCCGGTCCGAAGAAAATAGTAGGGATCATCGTCCCCCACGCTGGATACATGTATTCGGGTCCTGTAGCCGCCCACTGTTACGCCCAAGTTGCATCTGATGGAGCTCCGGACTCAGTGGTAATACTCGGTCCAAATCACACCGGACTCGGAAGCGGCGTTTCAATAGTGACCAAAGGCGGATGGGGGACTCCACTGGGAGTTGCCTCCGTCGACACTAACCTGGCAGAGCAAATACGCAGCTCTAGTAGCATCATCGATGAGGATGAAACCGCTCATATCTCTGAGCATTCAATCGAGGTACAATTACCATTCTTTCAATACCTCTATGGGGAACGGTTCAGTTTTGTCCCGATTTGTATGATGATGCAGGACCTACAGACAAGTCAGGATATTGCAAGAAGCATCGAAAGCTGTTCACGAGGCAAACACGTTGTCGTAGTCACGTCCAGTGACTTCACTCACTATGAACCACAGCCTGTTGCCGCACGGAATGACAAGGTTGCTATCGACGCAATTATCGATCTTGATAGTCGGAAGCTGAATGAACTTGGGGAAGGTGGGCGAGTCACAATGTGCGGATACGGCCCAATCACCGCTTTGATCGAAATTGCAAAACGCGCGAATGATGTGCATGCGGAGTTGTTGGCGTATCACACGAGCGGCGACATTACGAACGATACTGACTCAGTAGTTGGGTATTCTGCGATCCTATTCACGCGAAGCTAATTTGGAGTTAAATGCCTGAGTTCTGCGAAGATTTATATGTACAAGCAGAAACCGGAGTGGTTTTGATTACTGAAAATTATCGATGGTGGATTCTCTTGAGCAAGTCGACTGCATGTGCACATACAATCCAAGGGCTCGTAAAATACCATGGCCTGAGAAATAGGAAACTGAGGCTCCCGTACCATGATCATATTTCTGTTTGTGCTAAGGAACTCACGGCAACAGCGACGGTTGATTTTGACGACAGATACTTCCAAGATCTGATAGAGATCAATGGGTTGGTCGCTAAGGGTAATGAAGCGAAGCGAGTAACCGCAGTAGTCGAACCATTACGGAAATTAGCCAAGAACAAGCACCATTTCAAACTGGTCAAGCACGAATAACTTAACGAAAGTGAAGGGCGTTGGCTATTCCGCAGCCGCTTTCGCATCGATTGCACTAGCTGCCGAGCACCGCTCTCAACTTGAAAATTGACCTCAGTCACTTGAGTGAAATCGCAGCGCTTGGGTTCTGGTTCTGCGAGTAGGAGTC
>CAWJRR010000015.1:0-57887 GCA_963845275.1 Candidatus Bathyarchaeota archaeon | reverse complement strand
TGCGTTTGCGAGAATTGACAATCAACCGATAGAGATCAGAAGCCAAGTGTACACGCCAAATGCTGTAGCAGTTTTCGAAGATTCGTTACTAACAAAGGTTCCAGTCACACAAGGCCTTGTAGCGGGAGGAAAGTTAGTTGTGAATTGGACCGGGGAGAACACGGATGAACTGAAGAAGTTCGGGGACAAGGCTGGCGCGTCCACCTTATGCTTGAATGCTAATCGCATGGCGATGGAGCTCATCGGCTCGCCAACCGTGAGCACAATTATGCTGGGTGCGTTGGCCCAAGCTTCTGGCTTCGTTAGCATTGATTCTCTTGAGAAGATCGTCCGAGAAAGGTTCCATGGTAGCATGGGTGAGACTAACGCGAAGATGGTTAGAATGGGATTCAAAGAGGTTAGACAGATATGAAGAAACCTGGATGGCGTGAACTACCGATCGGAGCCACCATAACTCAGCCGGGATCAGCCAAACAATTCCAAACGGGCGATTGGCGCACAAGGAGACCTGTGCTTAACGAAGCAAAATGCACAGGCTGTCTCTTCTGCTGGATCTGGTGCCCTGAGCCTGCGATTAAGCGGGGAACAGGGAAGGCCGTCTCGTTTGATCTGCACTACTGTAAAGGATGCGGCATCTGCGCCGTCGAATGCCCAGTCCACGCAATCACGATGCAGGAGGAGAAGTGAATGCTACAGAAAGTGCAACTTGCCCCGATGAGCGGATCAGAAGCAGTCGCCAAATCCGTGATTCAATCGAATGTAGACTTCGTCTCCGCCTACCCGATAACGCCGCAGACGATCATTGTGGAGAGAATCAGCGACCTAGTTGGGGAGGGAGGAACCAAAACCACCTTCGTCAACGTAGAGTCTGAACACTCAGCCATATCTGCCTGCGTAGGAGCAAGTCTAGCGGGTGCACGCTCATTTACGGCAACTTCAAGCCAAGGCCTTGCCCTCATGCACGAAGTACTCTACTTAACCTCAGGCCTACGTGTTCCACTCGTCATGGCTGTTGCCAATCGAGCTCTTTCAGCACCAATAAACATCCACGGCGACCATTCGGACATGATGGGATCACGTGATTCAGGCTGGATTCAGTACTACGTAGAGAACGGTCAGGAAGCATACGACTGGGTAATGCAAGCCTTCAGGATCGCTGAAGATGACCGAGTAATGCTACCCTTCACCATCAACATGGACGGTTACGTGATCACTCATTCAGTGGAACCAATCTCACTGATAGATCAAGCCGCCGTCGACAAGTTTCTTCCACCGAGAATAGCGAAGACTCGGCTCGACGTGAACAATCCAATGACATTCGGAACACTCACCTTACCCGACTACTACACCGAGTTCAAGAGGCAACAGGAGGAAGCGATGCGCAATACCCCTGCAGTCTTTGACGAAGTGACAAGCGAATTCGCCAAGCTCATTGGACGCGAATACAAACAACTTGTGCCATTCGAACTTGACGGCGCGAAGGTGATCGTAGTCTCACTGGGGAGCGCTTCTGGAACAATAAGGTACGTGGCGAGAGACTTACGAAAGAAAGGGTTACCCGTCGGAGCCCTCAGAATAGGACTCTACAGACCATTCCCAACCAAACAGTTCGCCAAACTCGTTGAAAACGCTGACGTCATAGTAGTCCTGGAGAGAGCAATGAGCCTAGGATCAAGAGTAGGCCCACTCGCAAGCGAAATAGTGAATTCACTGTACGATTCCCCCTCAAAACCAAGAATCTTAGACTTCATCGCCGGTTTGGGAGGACGCGACCTAGCGCCCGAAACCATCGAGAAGCTCTTCCGAAACGGAGTTGACGCAGCTTCGAAACCTTCAGGATTAGAAATGGACTTTCTAGGAGTACGTGAGTAAAATGGTAACACTGAAAGAACTACAAGTCGAAGAGCTATACGGTCCAGGACACCGAATGTGCGCTGGCTGCGGCGCAGCAGTCACGGCTAGAATGACCTTAAAATCGGTCAAGAGACCGGCAATAATTGTGAACGCAACAGGATGCCTGGAAGTAGCCAGCACAATATACCCCTACACCGCGTGGAGCGTACCCTGGGTCCACAGCCTCTTCGAGAATGCTTCAGCAATCGCGAGTGGAATCGAGGCGTACCTCAAATCGAAAGAGGGCGGCAAGATGAATGAAGATATCATCGTCTTCGGTGGAGACGGAGGAACCTTCGACATCGGCTTACAAGCACTCTCCGGAGCCCTTGAACGCAAACACGACTTCGTCTACGTATGCTACGATAATGAAGCGTACATGAACACTGGCATTCAACGTTCAAGCGCCACTCCAGAAGGCGCATGGACCACAACTACGCCCGTGAAGGAGCACTCATCAGGCAAGACCGGACTCAAGAAAGACCTCGTTGGCATAGCACTGGCACATCACGTGGACTACGTTGCAACCGCATGCACAGCGTACTGGAATGACTTTGTAACAAAAATACAGAAAGCAACAGCCGTTGAGGGACCCGCACTCATACACGCCCTGGCTCCATGCCCGTTAGGCTGGCGCTTCAAGACCGAACAGACAATCCAGATGGGACGAATGGCTGTGCAAACCAGATACTTCCCTCTCTACGAAGTCGAGAAAGGAAAATACAAGATGAACGTAAATCCCCACCAAGAATCTCTCGACAACTTCCTTCGAATGCAAGGAAGATTCAAGCACCTATTCCAACCAGAAAACATCGCTGAATTGAACCTACTCAAGAGCCAGATTGAACAGCGCTGGCTAGCACTCCAAGAACTCTGTCAGGGAAAGCATCCTACGTGGTCCTGACAGACACACACCCCTCTTCCGTTTTCGATAAACTGTTTAACCCCCGCATATTCTGTAAAGCAGGGGCCGGTAGTTCAGCCTGGTATGCCTGAATAAGGGCCGAAGAACGTCCGGTTCGCATCAAAGAGAAAAACCGGAAGGCCGCGGGTTCAAATCCCGCCCGGTCCACCAACACGCTATGCTTGGATATGCGAATTTGTTGGGTTCGGGAATTACGTGCCTGAGAGAATCTCTAGTTTGAGGCTGTCCCTCAAAGCCCTGCTTAGAATCCGGACCTCTTCCCGCTGACGCTCATCGGGGTCCAGGTACTTTGTATCAGGCTCCGCGAGTGCCTCCTCTACGCGTTGCAGTTGTCTAGGTGTTAGCATACCCCGAATTGCTTGTATGACGACCTCGTTCTTCGAGATGCTGGGCTTCGGTTTGATCCGCAGGTCGGCCCTAGCGTAGATGTTCCTGAGGAACTCGACGCCCTTCGATTGGATGTCGTGGTAGGTGTCGACCGTATGCCCCATCATGTAGTCGATGTAATCCGATTGAACGCCCAGGGCCATGAGTTGGGTCTTGAAGAACTTGCGGAGGGAGTGGACGCGGAGATCGTAACCTCCGTTCTGACCGGCCTTGAGAAGGCCCAGACGCGAGTACAAGCGATGGATGAGCTTGTAGAGTTGTTTCTCCCCGATGGGTCTCACTTCCTTGGTCTGATGGTCTCTTAGGAGAGGAGACTCATCCGTGATTTCTTCCCGTGGTATCCTCCGGTCTATGAGGCCTTTGCCCCTAGCGTTGAGGTAGAGCTTCAAGGCCTCAGCCGCCTCAGGGCCGAGGAACGTGTCGTAGTCATGGTATTTGCCTTTGGTGATCTCTGGTTCCACGTGGATGTGGATGAGTGTGAGGCCTTTCTCCAGGTCCTCTTTGACGTGGCCGTATCGCAAGCGGACCAGGGTCCCTTCCCTGAATCCTCCAAGTGCCAGCATCGATATGATAGCCTTCTCGCGTAGGTCTCCGACTTCGAGGAGGCGTTCTAGTTCCTCGGGCTTGGGCGTGCGGTCCTTCCTGACGACAGTGGGCCTCGGCAGCTCAGGGCGCGGGATCTCAACCTCGTTTACACGGTAGAAGGTTCGGATATGCTTCGCGTAGGCATGCAGTCGCCCCGGTGAGCGACCATAGTCGTCCAACTCATCTAGGCAGTTTTGCAGGAACTTGCGGTGTTTCTTGTCTCGAGCCGCATATTCCTTGGGGTCATCGCATTTGATGTCGGCGATGATCTGGTCAGGTGTGAAGTTTAGCCGATTCGAATACTGATGGATGGTATTCGTGTAGACGTAGAACCCCATCAGGCTTTTCGATTTGGAACGGAACAAATGATGGGCGAGTGCGATGAGGCTTTGGTTCTCTAGGACCCAGGGGATTAGTCGGGCGTTGGGAGATGAGAGATGTCACAATGTATTCCACGAGGCCCTTCTGGCCGACCGCTAGGATTTTCTCCGTTGGAAGCGTGACAGGTGTCTTGAGCTTGTAGCCCTTCGGGCTATGGTCGAATAGGAACTGGTCTCCGTCCAAGTGGCCGAGGGCTTGCAGAAATGGGAGGTCGTCGAGGCGGAGCTGCTTGGGCTGAAAGATGAGCTCGGTGGTCATTGCACGGGCTCCTCGCGGTCTTCCGTTTCGGCTTTGACCTCACAGTAGTAGACCCAAGGTCCATCGTACACCGCTAGGAGATGTGCGCCTTTCCAGGGAAGCCTGGAACCTATCGCATGCTCGCGTCCGTCAACCACTTCATGGAGAATCGGCCTGCATAGCTTCCGGGCGATCGTGGCCAGGTCCTCAGCCGATTTGACCTGGATACGTCGGTCCTCGGGTAGCCGAAGCTCCACAACCTCAGCATCAACCGATATCGTTCCCATTAGAGTGGGCTCCATGTATGCGCTCGTGTCCTTGTGCGCTAACATAACCATGACCTAACTCCTATATTAGTGCTCTGTCACTGTCTCACCAAGGCATAGGGGCACGTGTATGGCTAGATTCACGGTGGAGATCCCTGACGACCTGCACAAGGAATTCAGGATCAGAGTGATCGAAGTGTACGGTACTGAGAAAGGGGCGATAACCAAGGCCGTGATAGACGCGCTCCGCTTGTGGTTGAGGCAGAAGGAGCCTCCAGCCAAGAAGAAGTAGCACCTAGCCAACTTTACGCATCTCCAAGATTGTCTTCTTGAGGATCACGAGGCCTGTAGCCTTCGCTCCCTGCCTGCCGTTATTGTTGGGTTCCTGATACTGGGCTACGACGAGGCGAACGTACTCCGGATCCTCGTACTGTAATTGGCCCCAGGCTTCCTGAACGACTGGCTTAGCTGTTTCGGGGTCCATGTTCCGGAATAGCACATGGTCCCGATAGCGAACGTAGACCAATGCGCCGACCTCGAGAAGTTTCGTCATGGCTTAGGCTCCGTCTTCCTTCGGGATACCTCAGAAATACCGTCACTAGTGTCACAAGTGTCACCAGCCCCGTTTCCATGCGTAGTTTCAGCTCCAGCAGGGTGACGGTTCCCTTGTCCGAGTGACACTATAGTGTCACCAGTTTGCGGATCTGTCACCTCCGAAGGACCTTTTTTCCTATTCAAATCGGGGTCAGGTGACAGTGGTGACACTAGTGACGGCTTTTTCGAGGTATGAGGGTTCGCTTCTTCGCCTGGGGATTCTGCCGGTTCTGTCGGTTCCGTCGGTAACTTCTGGGTGAGGATGAGTTTGTTGTAGTCCTCTGCCTCCTTAGGGAAGCCAGGATGGTATCGTGTCACTAGGGAGTGGAACGTCTCAGCGTCGGCGATCGTGTAGGTCGTGCCTGTCCTGGCATGCTTTCGTTTCAGGCCGAGCTGCTGGACGTACGTTCGACCTATTCTGTCTGCGCTGTAGACCCCTTCAAACTTGCGCGTGTCGTAGTCATATTTCTCGGAGACCTCGCCTTGAACTTCCTGCTTCTCCTTCGTGACCCTGTAGTCGCCCTTCAACTTCTCCCAGATCTGGTCATGAATCTGCTTCGGCGTGAACTTGACGGCGAACTCCGTGCGTTTCTCCCTGATGATCTCATAGATGCCTTCGAGAACTTCCTTGAGTTCCTCGTAGCTCTCCTCCGCGATGGCCGCCCTGGATTCCTTCGCGAAGCCCAGAACGTTCTCCCAGATTTCCCCGCCCAGCATCGACGCCATGGTCAAAGCTGGTTTCCAGACTTCGAGGTCGCGGCCGGATAGGCCTAGATCCTTCGACGCCAAGTCTGTCTGATGCCTCCTTCACGTCTGGCGGCCATGTGAGACGGGCTATGTAGCCCTTTGCTCTGACCTCCTCGAAATCGTCAGCGGTCGGATCCTGTCCCAGAGGGTTCGGGTCGGGCATCTTGCGCATGGTAATCATGATGCCTTTCTGGAGAATGTTCGCTGGCGGACGCTGGTCGCCCACGACGGCCACTTTGCTGAATGTGTCGAAGAGGCTGAGGTAGAAGATTCCGCCCTTGCTCTTCTCCATGCGTGGAACCTTTGCGCCCTTCTTGTAGCTTGAACGGAGAAGCTTCTCGATCCTGGGACCCATCGCGTAGAACTCGTCGATTCCCAGGAAAGGTTTCCACGCCTCGATGCTTCGGAAGATGGAGGCGCCCGAGGGGTCGACTTCAGTCATGCCGCGGTGGCCCATCAGGATGATGCAGGAGAGGAGTCGGCCTTTGCCGCTCGCGAAGGGCCCAAAGATGACGGTGATTGGGAATACTCCGAAGAGGTCGTAGAAGTACGAAGCCATGATGATGCAGGTGACTACATCGTAGAGTCTCTTGTCAAAGTCGAGGTTACAAAACGGCGCCAGGCCCTTCTGAATTTCATAGTACCAGTCAAGGGGCCTAACAGTCTCGCCGCTCAGAAACCGACTGCGCTCCCTCCAAGCTCATCAGTGTGTTCAGTCCAACTGTGCCCAGCGTCTTGGCTTTCGGCCTCAACACCTTGCCGGCGATGGTAAAGATCGCGCCCTGCAAGAGTTTCCGATGGCGTTTACCATCCTTGTTGTAAACGATGACAGGTTCAAGACGCTCATTCGTCTCGGTCCTGCTATCTACTTCCGTCTCGTACTCTCCGTACAGGTATGTGGTCTCTGAGGCAAGCCATTCTTCACCGTCTAAGATGATGAATCCGGATGGATTGACCTCAGGCCCAATCGAGGCCTTAGGAATGAAGAATCCGCTCCTGTCATCCACCTCGATCGTCATCGGGTGTTCTTGCAGCGCCGCGGAAGGATCCAGCATGAAGTCTAGGGGAGGATGCTGGTGCAGGCTATGGTCCGCGCTGTGGTATTCGCCAGTGGCAGGGTCCCGGTAAATCACTCGGCCGTTGCAGGTTCGGCAGCGACCCCATTCCTTCTCGGCCGAAGAGGACGAATTTCTTATCTCTCCACGGCCATCATCAGTCGTCTTGGCTCACGCTCCGTTTCGAGGATTGGAGGTGGTGGGCTGGAGCGATGCTGGCGGTCAACCGGAATCGCTCCTCTTCTCACTCATCGCTTTGCATTCATGACCAAGCGCGGCATACTTCGTTCTGAAAAGCTCAGTACAGTGACGACATTGGTGCGGCCTAGGTGATCGAGGCAGGTATGCCAAGCAGCGCTCCGTGATCTTGTGAGGTTTCGGTTCACTGGGCATCTACTGCAGCTCCTTCCTGTCGACGATTTCCAATTCTAGTTGCCATGTTCGAGTTGCAGGATCAAAGCGGAATACTTCCATACCTTCGCGCTTGACGGCGCATCGATTGATTCGTCGAATTGCCCTCAACGCTTTCTTCGGGTACGTTCTTAGTTGGGCCAAGGTTCTTCAGGTATTCGACCAGCACTGCTGGAATCTTCGTCAATTCTATCATCTTCTCTTAGGCTCAATCCGAAGCCTCAAGTCTTGGAGTATTACCTCAACTGACTTTGCGACGGTCTCTGGATCCTTTCCGGTTGGATACAGGATTGCCGCATTGGAGTCTGGTACAATCGTAAGGCTATGCCCTAACGATTCGAGGACTTTCTTCGGAATGTAGACGAGTCGTTGATTTCGGTTGACATTAATTTTGAACTCGACCATTAGATATCACTTAGGGAACTCTTATGTTTCCAATAGTTATGTCAGCACTGATCAAGCAGTGATGGAGCAGTGATCGGGCAAGAATTCGAGAAAGCAGTCAAGGGTGCTCTTCGAAAACTGAAACAAGCCACACCAAAGCAAATTCTAGAGAACATCGGAGAGCCTTATGAGCCCGCTACAAGGGATCGAGTTCGGAAGATTCTCAAAGAATCGGACTATGCGGAGATCGGAGCCGGAGAGATATTCGTTACAAGAGACGATAGACCATACAAAAGGCAGAGTCAAGTGTGGGTGTACAAATCAACACGCATGTCGGACGAGACAATCCAAGCAGCGTCCGAAAAACCTGAAGAACCACAAGAGCCATCTGTTGATCTGGTAATTTCGCCGAGATACTCTCCACCGCCCGACCACCCTGGTTATCGGAATGTCGAGCTTATAGTCGGCAGACCGCTACGGGCCGTCGATATTTTTTTGGTAAGCGTCACAGTATTGCAAGGACCAATTGACAGACTTGGGGCAAACATTTGGATAAATGGTGATGGCCCAACTGAATTACTCTGGCCTTCGACTCAGAAAACGCTTGATAGCACTGGCAAGGTCACCTGTTCCCCATCACCAAAATTCCTAGACTTTGTTGCAGAACAACATGAACCTCTGATAGTCTGCTGGGCAGCAAGGGACGAAACAGGAGAATATCTTTGGTTCCGAACCGATACCCCTCTTGGTCCATTTGACCTCAAAAAAATGGCTCAGGAGAAACAGTATCTCGAAATAGAGATTCAGTTTATTGGAAAACAGTATACCGACAAGGAACGACGCAAATTCAGACTGAACATTAGGTCATGGGATGAGCTTGGTCTAACTAAGAGCACTTAGTTCTCAGTTTATTCAGCAGGGCTAAGTTGCAGACCCCATGCGACCACTAACCTCCGACACAGCCAATGACATGAACAGAATATTGCAAAATTTCGGGTGGAACGTGGAAATTATTGCTAGACCTACGGTCGGCCATAGTTAAAGCGAACAGTAGCCAATTTCTGTGCGTCTAGCTTTCAGAATAAGAATTCTTTGAGGGGTGTCTCGGTAGATACGAAGTAGATAATTACGCTCTTTGAAGCTGACGTTTCAGCCTTCTGGACCATGACGAAGGGCGGCGTTCCATGGAGCGGAGACAACTTCTTCATCGTCACCGCCTAACCGACCCTCAACATAGTGCATTTAAGCCTAGCCTACTGCCTCTCGACGGTATGTGGATGTGGCTGTGAAACGCTGGGAACAGCTCACTAAGAGAAAGGCGAGACGCATTGCCGCGCAAATCTAACGGAAATCCGATAAATTGCTCCAATAAATCGAATCGCGCTGCGGGGCTCAAACAAAAATCAAATCGCAGACCGTGGAGCTCCGATCGGAAATCAGAACGCACGCAAATATCGGAACTCTGAAACAGAACCTAAGAGATCCGTTGAGCCTCTCAAGGTGACTCACGAAATTGAGAGCAAGAACGGTGTTCTTCAGTTTTATCGCGACTTGATTAACTGGACCGTTGAGGGAAGACTACCAGAACGGCGTGCCGGTGCTCTCGCCCATCTCTTAGACGGCTACGTGCGAACACTCATTCCTACGTTAATCGAAGAACGATTAGATGAACTGCAAAAGAGTATGGCAATTGAACGGAAGGCGCTCCAAGACAGGATCGCACTAGAAGCCAATCCACAAGCTGACACGTGAATTACTCAAGTGTCTCGTCGTTTTCGATCCGTGATAATCGGATGAATTCGTTATTCTCAGGCCCCCTCAGGCCAACAGCTTCAGCTCCTTTTGTCTATCAGGTTTCGAAGGTCGGTGTATCCGAATGCGGTCAACCGATTGATCAAGCTGACGGCTTTTTCGCCGCTGGATGACTTGCACTGTTTATGGCTGAATGAAGAATGTCTTGCACTTGTTCTGGCCAAGCAAGAAAAACTAGCGGCACGTCCTTGCTTCCAGATATGAGAGTCAGACACTCTACTGTCAACTCAGGAAACTCAACTGACAGATCCTTAAGGCGGTTAATCACCTGATGGTCTGCTTCTATTTGGCCAGCGCTTTCGAGAGCCAACAAAAGCTGGTTCAGTCCCCAACTTGAATCGAACTTCGCGGAAGCAAACCACCAACCGAACGAAGAGAGTTCTTCTAGGTTTGATGACACGGACGAAGTTACTGTCCGAAGCCGAGATTCCCAGAGTGTTGTCAGTCTCTCAAGCATCGCAGCGGGAATTTCCTCCTTTGTGTTGAGCAGTGATCTCCCAATGAAAGACAGGCTGTGACGGCGCAGATTGGCCGGGGCTTTCTCGAAAAATATTTTAAGGATAGCATTTTCTAGGTCGATCTTCCCACGCCAATAGAGCGCCATCAAGTGCTCTGCCAGCCGTTCCTTTGGATCCGTAATCGATCTGATCCTACTGGCTCTGGGATCATCCAAGTGATGTGCTTGTCTATCTCTACGTATGGCTAGGTAAATCGCGCCCGTATGAGTTCGAGTTAATTGCTTTTCGCATTTTGCATTCAAATGACACCAACCCTGTGTATGCGTGTGTGATGACTCAAGTGTGTGATGCCTCAACTCAAGCTTTCAAGCTCTTTCAGAACGCTTGCGAGTTTCCTTCCTTTGTCTGTGAGCGAATATGCGACCGGTCTGTAGGGTTCGTTGAGAACTTTCCTCTTGACCATTCCAAGAATTGGATTTTTTTGCGCAACTTAGTACTATGAATAGGAAACTGTTTAGAGAACGGTACGAGTATGAAGGGTGTATGCCTCAGAAATCTAAGGAGCGTCCTCCTCGGCCTAGGATTGAAGGACTCGCTGATCTGGTTTTTGGGCTTTCGCTTTCTTTAGGCGCTCTGTCTCTGGTCGTAAGTCCACCCAGCAGCATTTCGGAAATCAATAGCCACATACTGGTTTTTGTCTTCGCATTCTTGATTCTGATTACAATATGGATCAACTACACGGCGTCCATGTCCGTGTTGCCCATCGAGACAAGGCGAGTTATGGTGCTCAATGTCATAATGCTGCTTTTAGTCGCGCTTGTTCCGTTCCTGTTGAATGCCGTGGAACTGTCTAATTCCTCGCTTACCGTTGCAGGGAACCTTGCAATTCGCAATTATGCGGCCACCCTATTTACTCTCGATCTCTTCGGATTGCTGCTAGTGCTCGGACTATTCTACTGGATACTGGAGCAGAAAGAATCAAAATTGCATTCCCCACGCCTGCTAAGGTTATACAAGAACGGTAGAAATCTAATGTTCATTTTAGCTGGAATAATGCTGCTCTCTGCGGCGCCTATCTTCTCGTATATGATTCTCGGTAACCCAATCAGGGTTTACCTTTGGTATGTGCCGATCATACTCTTTTGGCTGAGAAGATTGACTGGATTTCGTTTCTAGTCTGAGCTCATTGCGGCACTTTGTCGGGTCCTGCGCTTTTCGTTAAGACGGAATCAATTGGGTTGTCGATTCCGCGTTTCCTATGAAACGCTGTTACTTAGTAACCTTGAATTCGACAGTTCACCTGTCATGCTATACGTATTATAGTTCTGCTAACGGGAAATTTACGCGTTGTAAATATGTCCTAGCCAGTTCTGGGCGTCGTTCTGTTTCTTTGCTTCTCAAGATTTGTATCTCAAGTCTGTGCAGAGCCAAACGAAAGATTTGTCCAACGTCCCAGCCTTCGCTGGAACTGAAGAAGGAGCCTTTCGTTGACCTAAGTTGAAAACGGCAGTGAATAAGCTGTTTTCCATTGTATTCTGTTCCATGACTCTTCAGGTAAACGAAAAGATCTCATTGGACGGTTCTATATCAAAATGCCTGAGTATTCATCATGGATTCTCCTATGCCTAGATAGGAAAGAGGCAAGGATCAGTCAGAGGCCTTGATAAACATCGATCCGCGATCCCTTTTACAATGTCGGTACGGGTTGGCAGAGCTAGCTCCCTCTTCCTGTAGCAGACAACGCCGATGCTAACGCAGACATTATGCAGTTCCTAATCTTTCTCGCTCCAACGCTCTTATAATATCTGATTTCGAGACTATCGCCTACTATCTCGGTTGGGCTTGTTTCTGTCAACGATCGTAACTCGCCCAATGCCTGCCTCTTGCATTAAGTCCATGATTCTTTGAAGGTCATCGTCAGGGTAGGCAGTACCCGATAGTTTCTGTTACATACGTCTATTACCCTCGTCTCGAACCATTTTTCTCGTGGGATATCTTTCATTTCTGCGCCGGACATTATGCCAACGAGGCCGTTCCTTGTCGACGACGGGGAATCTCTTATGTTGATAAATGAATAGATACTCCTCGACAAAATCGAGCACGGAGACGTCAGCGGGTACAGCTATGACCTTCTGGTCATGACGTCGTTTGCTTTCAGATGCGCTATTTGTGAAATGTCGATCTCGTTTCTAAGCTTCTGATGATCAGACACCGACGCTTCCCCGGTAATTGAGTAGCTTATGGCCGAAGCGATTAAACTCGGGATAAGGTAAGCTGGGTTCACAGTGGTCTCGGCGACGAACGTAACTGACGCGAGCGGGGTCTTATACCCTGCCGCCAAGAAAGAAGCCATCCCTATTGCAACGAAAAGATCAGGGTGAGACGGCGCAACTATGTGACCGAACGCACCCCCAATCGCGGCACCCATCACAATTTGCGGAATAAAGATACCTCCATCACCAGTACTCCCCATAGTAAACGACGTCGCAATCAACTTCATACCGAATAGAATCAGAAGAGTCGTGGACAATGAATTCTGGGAAAGAGCCAGCTTTATCAGATCATATGAGAGGCCCAACGGATACGGGTTCTTTGTATATCCAGATACTCAAGATTCCGATACTGGAAACTACGATGCCGCCGATGAGTGCTCGGAAATAAAATCTGGGAAAGGATTCCAACAAAATGCGCGTAATATTCTTGTACGCCCATATGAAGACAAGAGCGCACAAGCCGCATATCGCGGCGAGTACTGCCGCTGTAGCCATGTCTGCAAGACTAAGCGTGGCTATGTTGACCACACCCGCGAATCGGAATAACGGTGCTGAGCCGTCAACGGAAATTAGCACCAAATAGGAAGTTACTGAAGCTACCATAGACGGAACAAGAGCGTCGTGAGCGAGATCGTCTTTGAACGGGACTTCCAATGCGAAGACAATTCCGGTCAGCGGGGCTTTAAACACGGCACCAATGCCTGCGGCGGCCCCAGCCAGCAGCATAATTCTTCTGTCGTCAGAGTTTAATTCACGCCATTTGAGCCTCGTCCATAACCATGATCCAATGGCTCCACCCGCGTAGACGGAAGGTCCCTCTTGACCTGCACTACCACCAAACCCTATTGTAACGACCGCTGCAAGCATTTTCTTGAAAAATGATCGATAATCCAGCTTCTCATCCTCATTGTAAGCTTTCACGACCTCCTCCGTTCCCGATCCCGACGGGGTTGATGACAATTTCAGGAGTAGTCCGCTGATCAACAGTCCTGTTATTACGATAGGGAAAATCGTGTATACGTGATTCGAGAAGAAGTTTGAGAAGTATGCCCAAAGCTTGAAGTTTGTCACGTAGTCAAATACAGCCACGGCGCCACCCGTCAGGAGTCCTAAGAGGCTGGAGATAAGTATCCATTTTTCGAGATACTTGAAGAATGGTTCACTAGTCCGCATTTGCGGAGGCTTTCGGAAATATCTGCGAAAGATGGCTAAGTTCGCCAATATAAGACCTCGATGTGGTGGCGAGTCAAGAAGCGTTCGATCCATGCCTTCGAGCACGCTGTGCAAGTTTCCTATTATGCCGTAGTCTTGCAGGCTCCTGTATCCTTGGGTTCCCATACGTTTTATTAGATATGTCTAAGCTATATGGTCTACCTAAACGTCCAACGAACGCCCCCACGAAACGTGCTGACAAGGAGCTTTACAACATGACAAATAGATTGGTGGACTCAAAAGGGTGAACCGAAAGTGAGAGCGCGATGCAAGGCCGTAGAGGTCATCACTGATCCAAAGATTGCCAGGATACTAGTCGACCCTATGCGACGTGAGATAGCGAGGCTGCTTGCCGAAGGCGAGAAGACTGAGAACGAATTGGCAGGATTATTGGGACTTTCTAACCCGTCTGTAGGTCATCACTTGAAAGTCCTCAGGGGGGGTGGGCTCATCAGAGTCGTCCGGAAGGAGGCTGAGGAGCACGGGATACTGCAGAAGTTCTACGAGTCAAACGCAATAGTGTACTTGGTGGACAGCCACAACATGCGGCAGGAAATCGACCGATACTTCATGCCCATCAGCCTAGAAAGAGTTCGTGGAATCATGATCGCTGCCAGCCTTGTTCTAAAAAGAGAAGGAATGCTTACTGAGAAGGGCGTCGAAGAGTTCGCGAAGCTGTTTGCCTCGGCAATAGTGCGCAGTTCGACAAAATTCTCCAAACGGTGGAACGGAAGTCGCGAGGAGCTGCTTGCAGCACTATACAGAAGCGCTCTACGTTATATTCTTGCTAACCCAGATCAGCTGTCTGAGAACGTTCGAAAGCTTCTGAGAGCTTTTCGCTAGTTACCGCGACTCATGAGCCAAGCTGTTCCATTCCAGGAATATCGGTTTCACCATTTGTCGATGACCAACTCTGGCACGCTAATTTTCCGTTTCGTGAACTTGACTTGCGTGCGGTATAATGGTTCTTAACGTTAATATATACCTTAACGCCATGTAGGCTAGAATGTGACAACGATGGTCTGTGAAAAAGTGATGCGATTCCGAACTTGCGAAGGAAATCACAAGCATCGTAGGATAGGGATTCACTGGCAACTTCGCAAACGATGTTTTAGTACAATTTGAATCAACATGCTCAGTAGTAATTATCTCAATCAGGAGTACCAATCTAGCAAATATCAGGACAAGAGCGAAATGGTTCCACCAAACGACTCCTTTTCCAGACTCCGACGATTAGAGACAGTAAGAGGAGTCAACAGGCGCAGGGCGTCGATAATCGTCTCTTCGACCTCTATACTTTACAGACGGTTCATGTATTTGCTCAAACTGTGAAGTGGATCTCGGATAATTGCTAGATATGTAAGGAGGAGTAAGAAATGAATTTGGATTTCGAGTCAGGAATATTCTCTAAGACTTTGAAGTTATTGGGGCCACCTGCACCTTCTTGCCACAAATGCCTAAAATCCTTGGACAAGATCGAGGTTGAACGGTACCCGGATTTGGTTGAATGGGACAGAGAGAGAGGAACCTATGAGTTCAGCAAGCGCGTCCCTGCCGCCGTATACATCTGTCCGTCCTGTAAGGAGAATATTGGCGGACGGTTTGGAAACGGAAAGAAATGGGGGTTCGACCCAGCTCAAGCCAATGTCATCGGACACCTAAAATTAGAAGAAGAAAAAGAAATGCTGCAAAAATTCGAATCCAAACTACCCACCAGCCATGATCGGCCAGAACCTGCCCACGAATGAAACGGAGGTAGTTAGAGTAAAAATGATGACCCCACAAGAAGTTCTATTAGAAGTTGCTAACGGGACCTGTCGTGGCTGTGATCTAATATAATATCACTAATTCTATGGTAAATGATACGGGCATCAAGACAGGATGTGAAGGGATCTATGGCACGAGAGTCAAGGAATGGCGTGCGAATTTCGAATGGTGTCTGCGAAGATCTTGGTAGCGGTGGATGGTTCGAAGAAATCTGACCGAGCAGCCAAAGTCGCCGTTAAGGTAGCCGAGCGTAACGCAGCTGAACTCCTTGTCATCTCCGTGGTTCCAAGACCAAGCTACCTCTTCGCGCCCGTATCCGGTGCTGCTGTTCCACCAATACGTTCGGGTGACTACTATACTTATGCGACAAAGGTTGCTCAGAAATGGGTGAATGAAGCAGTCGCCTTGGCTAAGGGTCGAGGGATTGTAGCTAGAGGGCACGTGTTGAAATCCGCTTCTGTTGTCCAATCGATAACTGATTACGCTGCAGGCGCAAGAGGTCGATCTAATTGTGCTCGGCACTAGGGGGTTGGGTGGGTTCAATAAACTTCTCCTAGGCAGCGTATCAAACGGTGTTGTTACCCACGCACGTTGTTCCGTCCTAGTTATCAGATAAGCCAATCCCTACAAGATTCGAAAAAGTGGATGATCACGTTGGTTCCAGAACTGAACATATCGAAGAGATTCCTCGTAGAAAACTGCAACGACAGCGGCGACAGAGGCATATGTCATGACTGATGAAGAAGATGTGAAGAAAGCTACCGTTAGCGAACTCTTTCATAAATTATCGTCAAACGTGAACGGCCTTTCCGCTGTTGAGGCAAAGAAACGAATTCAAGAGTACGGGTACAATGAGATTCCCGAGAAGAAGACAAACCCATTTCTCAAGTTCTTGAAATATTTCTGGGGACCGATCCCCTGGATGATTGAGGCCGCAGCCATCCTCTCTGTGTATATTCGTCACTGGGAAGATGTCTGGATCATCACCGCGCTGCTACTGTTGAATGCTGTAGTCGGGTTCTGGCAGGAGAAGAAAGCAGACAATGCCATTGAGCTTTTGAAGCAAAAGTTAGCCCTGAAAGCGCAGGGTTCTCCGTGACGGCAATTGGCAAGAAGTACCCGCGCAAGAACTCGTACCGGGCGACGTGATCCGAATTCGCTTCGGGGACATCGTTCCAGCCGACGCTAAGCTGGTGAAAGGCGATTATCTGCAAGTAGACGAATCCGCACTGACCGGAGAATCTCTGCCAGTGAGAAGGCGATTCCGATGTTACGTATGCAGGTTCGATTGTTCGACAGGGAGAAATGGATGCGTTAGTAGCTGCCACGGGCGCAAATAGCTACTTTGGCAAGACTGCTAAACTCGTCGAGGCAGCACAACAGCACAGCCACTTCCAGAAGGCCGTTATCAAGATTGGAGATTTTCTGATTCTTCTCGCAGTCTCACTGGTCGCAGTTGTTTTTCTCGTAGCACTGTTCCGCCATGAGAGCATACTGGAGACACTTCAATTTGCACTCGTCCTCACCGTAGCCGCTATCCCGGTCGCATTGCCAGCCGTCCTTACCGTCACAATGGCTGTGGGAGCAACCGCCCTAGCCAAGAAGGAAGCGATCGTGAGCAAGCTAGTCGCAATTGAAGAAATGGCTGGCATGGATATTCTCTGCGCCGACAAGACCGGCACGATAACCAAGAATGAACTCACAGCAGCCGAAGTCTACCCCTTCCCGGAATTCGCCAAGGACGATGTGCTCCTTCTCGGTTCACTCGCATCAAGAAAAGAAGACCAGGACCCGATAGATAATGCTCTGATAGATAGGGCAGAGAAAACACCCGGAGCCGCAATACGTCTTGGCTCATTCAATGTAACCGCTTTCCATCCCTTCGATCCCGTGGCGAAGCGCACAGAAGCCACCGTAGAGGATGCGCAAGGGAACGAATTCAAGGTTTCGAAAGGTGCTCCTCAAGTTATCGTATCGCTTGTAGCCGACAAAGGATTGATTGAGACGAAAGTCGATCAGCAGGTTAATGCATTTGCGGCCAAAGGCTATCGAGCTCTCGGTGTAGCTCGAACTGATCGGAATGGAAACTGGCAGTTTGTCGGCTTAGTTCCGCTCTACGATCCTCCTCGTGATGATTCTGAGACTAACCATCAAGACAGCACAATCCATGGGCGTGCACGTTAAGATGGTGACAGGCGATCATTTAGCAATAGCGAGAGAGACCGCTTCGCAGATGGCGTTGGGAAATAACATTCTTCGTGCCTCTGCATTCCTTGACAAACCGGATAGGGAGGCGGAGCAGGCTATTGAGAACGCTGACGGCTTTGCGGAGGTATTTCCTGAACACAAGTACCACATCGTAGAACTACTGCAGCACAAGGGTCACATTGTTGGGATGACGGGTGACGGCGTAAACGATGCGCCAGCACTAAAGCAAGCTGACTGCGGAATCGCAGTTGCAGGCGCAACGGACGCTGCGAAGTCCGCCGCAGACATCGTCCTCACCAGACCAGGGCTGTCAGTGATTATTGACGCCATTAAGGAGAGTCGAAAAATCTTCCAGAGAATGGATAACTATGCTATCTATCGAATCGCAGAGACTATCCGTGTGCTCTTCTTCATAGCGTTCTCAATTATTGCGTTTGGCTTCTACCCTGTCACAGCACTGATGATCGTTCTGTTAGCGTTGTTGAATGATGCTCCTATAATGACCATCGCATATGACAACGTAAGGTACTCTAACGAGCCGGAAAAATGGGATATGAGGCGGACGCTGGGTATCGCCACTTTTCTTGGGCTCATCGGCGTCGTCTCGTCCTTTCTTATCCTATATATAGGCCAACGAGTGTTCTTACTCACGCCAACAGTTCTTCAATCATTTATCTACTTGAAACTCTCTGTGGCAGGGCACTTGACGGTGTTCGTTGCTCGTACAAAAAAGTCGTTCTGGTCGATTAAGCCTTCGAAGCAATTATTTGTAGCGGTAGTTGCGACGCAGATAATTGCGACGATCATCACCGTCTACGGAATCCTGCTACCAGCAATGGGTTGGAGACTCGCCCTGTTTGTATGGGCCTACGCTTTAACCGCATTCATAATAACCGACTTCGTGAAACTCCACGTCTACAAGTTACTCAATCTAACCGGAATGAAATTTAAGCTTCATCCAAGCCAATGGTTTTCAATAAAGAGCAGAGCGATCGTCTAGATGGATGAATGCGAAAAGATCATAGAGAGACCTTTAGAGGAAAAACGGATCTTACTCTTGATTAATGAGGCTCAGCAAATATGTGATCTTCACCACATTCCAACACCGAAATCGCTGGTGGCCGCCAACGTCGAAGATGGCAGTGGGGATTAACTGATGAGTTCGGCTGAGTACGTGTCGAAAAGAACTGGTCTGATTGTCGGAGCCATGATAGCCGCCCTGATTGTTGCAGGCGGAATCACTCTACTTGTTCTTTATCCGGTAACTGACACGACCTCATTCTATATCGCTGTCGCAGGTGTAATCTTGTCTCCGATCTTCCTCTTCGCTGCCTATCTCATAAACAAGAGATGGCAGACGGGCAAGTGAGCGGCTAGCTCAGAATCGTTCGTTTTGTGGGTTTTGGCCCGTGAGTTAGGAGCTCTGTCATGTGGTGGTTTGGTATGAGTCGAGTGTGCGCTTCGGTGGAACAGATATTCTACCGAGATGTTGGCGCCGTGGATGGACATACTATTCGACTGAAATTTGCGAGTCCCCCAGCGATTGGGACTTAACTGAGAGTACTCAGCAGCCATTCGGCCTACATGGCATCGCACGTGCTCTTGGTGTGGGTCCAGTGGTGCACACACACAAAATTACGACATGGTCATCTCTTAAACGGATAAACCTCTCCAATTGTGAATGAAAATGTGCTCAATCCTTTTTCATATTCTTCTTTCAATGCAAACAGCCTTTTCTTCACTTTATCATTCTCCCTGTTGATCGCAGTTTCATTTTGTGAGTAGTAACATACTGTTCTCTGTTCGACCTTTCCAGTGGGCTTCTCCTCGATTTCATCTTTAGTCATTATAACTAACACTTCACCAACATATCCATCTAGATAGAAACCGAATCCGTCAATTCTTAAGGAGATAACGGCGATTCCAAGCTTTCTTGCAAAATCCCCGGGATTTCCAAGCATCTCCTTATCAGCAACAATTCGGAGAGCAAACGTGTAAAACATGGCCTGAGTCTTGAGAGCTATGAACTCCACCAAGCCTTGCATTTGACACAATGGTGATTTGCTGAATGATCGCTCTCCCTGTCACATGTACCGCAGTTCAGCAAAGGGCATGATTTACCACACTTATCCAATCAGGTTCATGACTCCTGCAATACTAATGGTGATTCCACTCTGAGAACATTTCGCCCGGATGAAAAGTGCTGGGTTTCGTGTCGTGTGTGAAAGGATGAAAAGTCTCTAGTCGCTGTGTCTGTGTTAGTTCTCCGCGGTTGGTAAGCCCGAAGACCCACTGACCATGTTTCGGTCGGGTGTGTGAATGGGCAGACCTCTGGAGCGGCCCCTTGAATGCGCCCCTGCGCGCGAATAGGTGATTGCCGCGTTCAAGCCAACCAAGAAAAGAACGGAGGTGAAGAACCAGGATGGCAGTCTACGTTGGAATAGACGTTCACAAGAAGTACTGTCAAGCAGCTCTAATGAACGACAACGGTTGCGTCCTACAGGAATTCCGATTCGACAACACCTCACAAGGAGCAACCAGCCTAGTCACCCTAGCAAAATCCGTAGACCCACACGTCAAGGCTGTGGTGGAACCGTCCGCAAACTTCTGGATCAGAATCTACGATCAACTTGAGAATGAAGGAGTCGAGGTGAAGCTCAGCAACCCTTTGAGGACAAAAGCAATAGCTGAAGCACGCATCAAAACCGACCGCATAGACGCCAAAACCCTAGCCTACCTGCTCAGAGGCGATCTTGTGGCAGAAAGCTACGTCCCAACCCGAAAGAACCGTGAACGCAGAGCCCTCATCAGACACCGCGCCAGCCTAATACAAATGAGAGTAGACATCAAGAACCGCATACACGCACTCCTAGACAAACACGAACTCTCCCACACCTACACAGACCTCTTCGGAAAACAAGGCCTTGAGTGGCTTCGAAACCTACAACTCACAACCCCAGATCAGGAGATCCTCCAATCCAGCCTACAGATCGTCGAGACATTAAATCAACAAATCCGAAGCATGGACATTCAAATCGCGAAAGACGCCACAACCGAAACCCAAGCCAAGCTTCTCATGACCATGCCAGGCGTTGACTATTACGCAGCCATGGTCCTCCTATCCGAGATCGGAGACGTACACCGCTTCAGCTCAGACGAGAAGCTCGTCAGCTGGGTAGGATTAGCGCCTCAAGTGCACCAGTCCGGCGAAACTCAATGGACAGGTCACATCACCAGGAAAGGCAGCAAACGGACCCGATGGATTCTCGGCCAATGCGCACAATCAGCCAGACAACACGACCCACGAATGCGAGAGTTCTACGAACGGATTGAACGGAAGCATGGATCACAGAAAGCCATCGTCGCCGTCGCCCGCAAAATGCTAGCGATAATGTACGTGATGCTCATCAGAAACGAACCATACCACGGAGAGAATCACGAGTTAACGGAGCAAAAACATAAACGCCTCAACACATTAGCTAACAGCGCTTGAACGCCACACAGAAGACCAACGCGGAGACGCAAGCATAGTCTACAGACTTTTCATAGGTGGGTCTAAAGGTGCGACAGAGAAACAATTCACACCAAGACTAGAGACTTTTCATCTCTTCACACACACAAAACCAGATGACTACACGACGTTGTCCATCGACCTATAAATATCAGAGAAAAGAGCATTGTTGAGACGGGTCAATCAGTCGAACAAAAACAACAAAAAATGAAGTTGTGTGAATTTTGCATCCTCTGCAATATCGTGATGAGTAGGCGGCCTAATGCGAAAGTCAATATATCCTGCCTCAAGTGCTGGAGCTAATCGGTGAGATGAGCTAAGGCGCTGTCCAGTCAGCGGTTCGCGCTTTGGCTTAAGTGAGTTACGTGTACAAGCTGTTCCATTCCAGGAATATCGGTTTCACCATTTGTCGATGACCAACTCTGGCACGCTAATTTTCCGTTTCGTGAACTTGACTTGCGTGCGGTATAATGGTTCTTAACGTTAATATATACCTTAACGCCATGTAGGCTAGAATGTGACAACGATGGTCTGTGAAAAAGTGATGCGATTCCAAGGGAAGAACAAGAACCTTGAACAACTGTCAAAGGACATTGTTAGTCGAATGCAGAACGATGGTTACAAGACCCAATCCACATCCGGTCCGATGGGGTATATTATCCAAGCTCAAAAGAGCGGAATCCTGCGTGACATTATTACAGCAGATAGGGCATTCACAATAATGATAGGCGGCCAATCCAATGACTTCACAGTGCACATAGGTATAGGCAAATGGATTCAGAACATAGCGGTCGCAGCCGTGGAAGGTCTTTTGCTGTCAGTACTCTTCCTAGCTGTCGACGTTCCAGAGATGTTGTGGACACGCCACGTTGAAAACGAACTTGCGAAGGAAATCACAAGCATCGTAGGATAGGGATTCATTGGCGAGGAAGAAGGGAAAGAAGAGAAGAGCGAAGAGAAAGGTGAAGCAAGAGGCGACCCTACCGCCAGCCCCGACACCGCCACCCGAAACGAAGCCAGAAACCGCGCCGCCTCCACCTACCCCTGCTGAACCAGCTCCACCTACCAGCACACCTACTGAACCCCCGAAAGAGCCGTCTGCTTAGTGCATGATGATCAGATAGGTCGGATAGAAGGGGAGGTGATTATTGACGGTTAACTGTGCCAAATGCGAAAGAAATTCCTGCAGGGCAAGAAGTAAAGAAAGGCCTCCTAAAGAAGAAGAGTTACCACAAAGAATGCGCCTAAGTAGAAACGCCAGCGAGGCCAAACTGGAGTATTGGAAGAGGAGGTGGCTCCAAGGGCTCTCTGTCAGTATTGTGGTCGATACTCAAAGAGCTGCAAAAGCCTTCGTGAAGCTGATACCGAATTCAAAACATTGTTTCAGCATTCATTCACTCCACGAATTACAAAGAGATAATGGGTCCTTGACAGTTCGTTGGATGTGCCTTAACGGATTGCTTATCGCATATTATTCATCAAGACGAGACAGATGAATGAAGACTCATACTTCAAAGAAATTCTAAGTCTATCTGTAGCAGCAAACATGAGGCATACACCGCCTACCGTTTCACCTCATGAGCCCGCCTCAACAGTACTGGATCTGATGACGAGGAAGAATATTGGGTTTGTAGTGGTTGTAGAGAATAACCGGCCTGTAGGAGTAGTCACTGAAAAAGACATGCTCCAGAGAGCCCTCAGATTTAGGAAGAAGCTCGAACTAACCCCTGTAAAGGACATAATGTCAAAACCTCCTGTGACGATTGAAGCTGAGCAAACAGTCGCAGACGCCTTGGAATTGCTGCACAGGCATAACATCCGGAGACTGATTGTTACGCGACAGGATGCCGTGGTTGGCGTTACCACAGCAAAGATTCTGTTGGAGTTCGTCCAGAGTCAATACGAAATGAAAAGACATGAGCCTCTTGAAAAAATGATTGATCATGCAGCCCGCAAAATAAGAGTCGCATACGTAAGCACATATCCACCACGCGAATGTGGCATAGCTACGTACACTAAACATCTTGTCGAATCGATTTCCTGGTTTTGTTCAGGCGCAGTGACTTCTCCAGTGATTGTTGCGATGAACGATAGAGGTGCACATTACAACTACGAGATTCCGGTGAGAGCCCAAATCGATGCCGATGACATTCGTTCCTATGGGAGGGTCGCGCAGTATCTCAATGCTTCTGATGTAGATGTTGTGAATCTGCAACATGAGTATGGCATTTACGGTGGAGAATGGGGCGAGTACGTCACTGAGTTCCTGCATATGATCCGGAAACCGGTTGTGACCACCCTTCATACGCTCCTTGAAGAGCCGGGTCCCGATGCAAAAAGAGTATTGGAGCGAATCCTTGAGCATAGTGACTTGTCATTGTGATGGCAGCGGTTGGCATGAGAATACTTGAGCGACTGTATGGTAGATCTGCGGACACAATCCGGTACATACCTCACGGATGCCCGAACGTACCGTACATTGGAACTGCGATGATGAAAAAGAGCTTGGGCTTGCAGAATCGGCTCGTGCTATCGACTTTTGGATTACTGAGTCGAGGAAAGGGAATTGAATATGCGATCCAAGCACTCCCACAGATACAGAGAGAACATCCAGAACTCCTGTACCTGATTATCGGTGCGACGCATCCTGACGTAAGGAAAAAGGAAGGCGAAGAGTACCGACAATTTCTGCTTGATCTGGTTGAATCACTGGGGATGGAGAATAATGTAAAGATTCGTGAATCGGTTTCTTGCAGAAAATGAGTTGATCGACTACCTTCAAGCGACCGACGTCTACGTTATTCCCTACCCAAATCGAGAGCAGATCAGCAGTGGAACACTTTCATATGCTATGAGCACAGGAAGAGCCATCGTTACAACACCCTTTCTTCAGGCCGAAGAAGTGATATCCAATGATGCCGCCTTGAAATGTGAATTCAAGAATCCCGACCCCATTGCTGAATGCGTGAATACACTGCTCAAAGACAGACAGAGACGCCAGAGATTCCGCAGAATAGCCTACGAGTATAGCAGAGCCATGATATGGCCAAACGTAGCTATGAAATACGTCAACGCATACTACCACACCCTTGGCCTCTGAAGTCATCGACGGAGTTACCTAAGAAAAGCAAACGGCTTGTATGGGCTATTGATGTGATGATATGAGAGTCAAGCTGGTCCGAAGCTCCAAGAATCCCATCATTGAACCAAAACCCGAAGTGGCATGGGAGAGCGAGGCAACCTTCAATCCCGGAGCCGTAAAAAGTGGTGAGGTTATTCACATGCTCTATCGGGCGGTGAATGAGCACGGCATTTCATCCCTTGGCCATGCAACAACGACAGATGGCGAAACGATCATAAGTCGATCTCCGGATCCTGCCCTCGCCCCGGTTGACTCTTGGGAAGAGCTGGGTTGTGAAGACCCGCGCATAACCGCCTTAGACGGGATATTCTACATTTTCTATACGGCGTATTCGCGACGGGGCCCACGAATAGCCCTAGCCTCGACTACTGACTTTACGATTACGAACGTTACGGAGTGGTAGGACCGGACCACGACGACAAGGATGCTGCTCTCTTCCCTCAGCTCATTAACGGGAAATTCGCCGTTGTACACAGAATAGAACCAAACATCGAGGTGGCTTTCTTTGATAGCATCCAGCAAATGGAGAGGGTTTCACACAATCCATACGCGAAGAACTACCTCAAGCGCGTAGAAGCAAACACTATCATGAAACCAAGGTGGAAGTGGGAGGAAAAGAAGGTTGGAATTGGCCCCCCGCCGATCCGAACTGACGCCGGATGGATAATCATCTATCACGGCGTGGATTCCAATACAGTGTACCGTGCGGGAGCAGCGCTTCTCGATCTTGAAAATCCATGCCGAGTAATTGCTCGAACCCCAGAACCGATTCTAGAACCGGAAGAGAAATTTGAAAAGGTTGGAGTCGTTCCAAACGTCGTCTTCCCAGAAGGCGCAGTCGTGATAAAAGATGAACTGAAAGTCTTCTACGGCGGAGCAGACAAGGTTTGCTGTGTCGCCAGTGTACCATTGAGACTGCTCATAGAAAGCCTGGAACACTACGAAAGTTTAAGATTGCCGAAGGGAGAAAGCTCGGGGCTGGAAGATCACCAGCAGAACTTGATTCGAAAGGTCGTTCGCGATTTCTTATCAGTTGTCGTGATACTGATCCTGTTCTACTTGCTGACGCCTTTCATCGTGCTGATGCCTGGAATCGGCGCATCGTTTGCGGCCGCGATCCCGCTAATCCTAGCAGCGGTTGTTATCATTCTTCTGTACGATGCAGGTCGATTACTCTACGATGAGATAGCTAAATCCGTTCACAAGGTCTCCGATAAGATCGCTTCAATGGTTGAAGAATCCGAGAAGTCGAAGAAGTAGGTATCCTGAATGGCGAAGACCTTCGCCGATGAGATACGTGAGCGTCTACCTCGCATCCTGACGAACCTGGCGACGATGCTTGCACTCATCTTTGTACTGTACCTGATCATGCCCGTAGCGTACGTTACGAGTTATGTGCTTCCGGGGGTTGGCGTCGCCGGAGGAGTCATGGTTGGCGTCACAGCGCTCATACTAGCCTTGATTATTGAGTCACGAATCTACCGAGATTTACAAGGCTTAACAGGCGCATTCGGCAGTTACGCGGTCGCGCGCAGGAAGCGACTTGCAGCGGCAAGGAAAGAAGAACTCAGAAGCTCACTCGCGACATGGGAAAAGTAGTATCGCTCCTGATTCTAATAGCGCTGATCGCGCCAGTTCTAGTTATCATCCCCGGTATAGGCGTCGTGGCCGCAGTACTGCCGATCATAGGCATACTGATTGTGGTGCTCTACGGATGGAGAAGCTGGGAGATCGCAAAAGAAGAATTAGAGAAAGTCTTCAAGGCATTCGCAGATGGTATAGCCAAATCGTTTGAGAAATGAGAGCGTAGATTCCGTTCTTTATGAAACTCCTGGGGTATCGTTTATTGAACCATGGCGGATTGAAATTCAGTCTTCAGCCGAAGTTGGCTTTACAAGGCATGCAACAACCCATAACAAGGTGAACGTATACAGAGCCCGACCAAAAGTGACACATTAGGATACGTTTTGTTTAGCGCCGCATTGTGAACAGAATTTGATGTCGGCGGGCAAAAGGGCACCGCACTGGGTGCAATGCCCTGCTTGAATGCGAGGATACTGAGGTGAAGGCAAACCCGAGGGACCGGGACCAGGGCCCAGTTCGAGCTCGTGTCGTGTCTGTATCGTGCTGACAATGTCTTCACGAGTTGCCATGCCTACTAGTCGACCTCCGTCGATCACTAGGACACGTCCGACTTTGTTCCGAGCCATCTTCTGCATTGCATCCAAGGCTGTTACAGAAGACTTTACCATTATGGTGCGTTCGAATGGAACCATAGCTTCCTTAACAGTCACAGAATCTCTCTTTTCCTTCGGAACTGCCCGTACGCACTGCAATGTGACTACGCCCAGAACCTCACCGTTCTTCACAACGGGGTAGCCTCCATGACGGTGGACAAGGAGGTAATCTGAGACGAATTGGTTTAGTGTGATCTCTGGCGGAACGGTCAAGACTTCTCTTGTCATGATGTTACCAACCGAGACGCCCAAGAGAGCATCGCCAACAAGCGTTTGCTTGAGACTGGTTTGCGCCCCGGATCTAATGAACCAACCTAGCACTATTACCCATAATCCATCCACGAAGTCTCCTAAGATTATGAACGCGAACCCTCCGAACATCATTAACAACGAAATGACCTCACTAACTCTTATAGCGGTCCGAGTGGCTCCGACGAAATTGTTCATACGCTTCCAGATGCTTCCCCTTAACACCCTGCCACCGTCCAGCGGAAACGCGGGAAGTAGGTTGAAGGCTCCCAGAACTCCATTGATCAAGGCTGCATAGCCGAGTATAGCAATTATCGCGACCGGGGCATGAGCAGATCCTCCAACGTACCATAGTGCTCCCAAAACGCCTGCGATTAGGAAACTCATCAAGGGACCCGCCGCCGCCATCCGAACCTCTAAGCCCGGGTCTTGAGGCTCTTCAGTCATCTCAGAGACACCCCCAAAGAAGAAGAGTGTAATCCTCGCAATCGGCAGCCCATTCTTCTTCGCTATGTAAGAATGAGAGAGCTCGTGAACAAGGATGGAGGCGAAGAGGATCACAGCTGATGTAATTCCAATAGCCCAATATGTGACAACGCTAAGCCCCGGGTATTGATGAGGCATGTATCCAACCGCGAGCGACCAGGCGATCAGAATGAAAACGAACCACAACGTGTAGTGAATCCTGATCGGTATGCCCATTATTTTTCCGAGTCTCACCGACAAGATAACAGGACCAGAACTCACATGTGTACGCTGGTAAAAAACCTCGCCACCCGACTAAAGTGAACCTATCTTGGAATCACTTTTCTGATCCACGTTCTCAGCAACATTGAAGGCAGCTCAGGTCTCACTTTGATCGTCAGCGGCGGTGTGGTCGTGCTCTGGAAAATGTGAGGGCTGTGACGGGATATATCGGCTTAACTATTCGGCCTTGCTTCTTCTTTCTTCGTAGCAGGAATTACAATGCAAGTGTTCGCTACGGTCGTCGTACACTTTGCTCCTGAACGGCCCGACCCTGATAATCAGGCCATGTGTTGATCCGTTTCACGTTTCAGGTAAGCGTTCAGAATTTCTGCTTGAACAATGAGCGAGATTAATGCTACTCCAAATGTCATAGCAGTAATGACATCCTTGTAGTTGCTTTCTGGCAGCGAGAGCACAAGGGCAATCGAAACTGCTCCTCTAAGCCCAGCGAAAGCTAACACTTTGTTCCATGAACTCGGAATCTTCTCATCCATGATTCGGGTCAGCCAGACGATCGGATATACACTAACAATCCTAGCAACGAAGATTGCGACAAAAGCCATGATTATGAACGGAGCATACTCGGCCAGCAGCATGATGTTAGCTTTCAAGCCAATTAGGAGAAAAATGAATGATGTTGCTAGAAACGTCACAACTTCCCAGAAATGCGTCATGGTCTTGCGGGTTTCCTGCGACATAGCAGTTTGCATAGTTCGGTTCCCTAACCATAGGCCCGCTATTGGTACGGCCATCAACCCTGACATACCCAACGATTCAGCAATAATGTATGATCCATACATTGTGAATATGGTGAATGATGTTTCTGGCAAAGGTTTCGTAATCTGCTTATGCAACAATTCTCCTATAGCAGCCACGACTAAGCCTACGAGAATTCCTCCCAACAATGTATAGGCGAAGAGACCTAGATCTCTCGTGGGATTGAACGAAAGTGAGAGTGCGAAAGAATACAGGATTACAGGTGTGGCGTTATTGAGATAGGCTTCCGATTCGAGAATCGTGGTTAACTTCTCGGGAGCGTGAACTCTCTTCAATACGCTCACTACAGTGACCGGGTCGGTTGGTGCCACTATCAAGCCGAACAATAGTGCAGCTGTGATGGGCAATTGCAGTGTTACCCTCAGAAGATAAGCGGTCACGAGTGCTGAGATTATGACGCCGAAGATGGCCAGTCCTATGACCGTCTTGTGGACCGCTCGGAAAGTCTGAAAGCGCGTGCGCATAGCTGATTCAAAGATGAGTGGGGGGAGAACCAAGCCGAGTATGAGGTCTCCGCTAATCGGAACGTTCTCTAGGCTTCCAACTCTGAGCAAGGATAAGGCGAGACCGATGCCTATCATCACTGTTGGGTACGGTGCTTTCAGTTTATCACTCAAGAGAGAGGCGACGAACGAGAGAACTACAACGAGCATCAGGACCGTCAAAGGAGAGCTAAGGAATTGAACCATGAAGCGTGCGCTCTGTGGCTCTAGTGCGGAGTCATGTCATTAGTCAAACTATTTTGATGGAAGATTCGTCACTCTTGCTCAACTAAGACCTCGGGAATATTCGCCTGCGGTTCTGTCGGAACACCAACCTCAGAGCGGGGCTTCGGTTCGAAGAGAAGAATGACCACGCGCCCTCCTTCCTCTACTATACCAACCCGCATTTTTTCAAACGTCATATTGGCTATCCGAAAGGGTCCAGTGATTTTGGACATGTTGTTTAATGCTCTCACGATAATGGGCAGTACGGCGGCCAAGTCTCTATGTGTTTTCTCCTCAGTCCTCGGGGAGAGCGAATTACGCAATCTGTTGTGAAGACTTAAACCGTTGGAATCAAACATGCCTATGTGAGTGACGTTTTCATCTAAATCGAAAATTCCTCTGACGATCCTATCGAAATCTTCCTCCGACTGAAGCGCCTCTAGAGCGGCGAGAAGACTACCCGTAAGATGCTTATCACTGCTCATAGAGATTCACATTATTGCGTGTGCACAGCGTAACTTTTATGTCTTTACGATATTGAGATACGCACAGACATGCTTTTTATGTAACCGATATGCAATTGTGATCGTGAGAAGTGAGGGAGCTTGCGTAAGGCCAGAGTGCACAATGGGACTGTCGGGCAGCTGCATAAGAAACTGGACGTGCTTGACTTATTGATCTTGGAGAGAATGCTGGACGACGGCAGCGTCACATTCAAGGAATTGGCGGCGATAGCTAAGACGGATCAACGGACGATGGCAAGCCACTTTAATCGACTGAAAAAGCGTGGAATCATAAGAAAGATCACGGTTGATGTGGATTGGGCTCAGGTGGGCCTCGCATCAGTTGCTTTTGTGGGGACGACGACCTCTCATGGCGAAACTGAAAGAGAGAAACTTTTCCAATTCATTAAGCGGGAGCCGAGAGTGCTGGATGCTTACACGACGATGGGTTCTCATGAATATTTCGTCACGATCTGTGACACCAACATCGCAAGGCTACGGTCTGAAGTTTGCGAACCTCTGGAACCAATGACTTCAGGCTTGGCGACTTCAGTAGTTATTAAGCGGATCAAAGAACCAGACTATCACGGGCTGCTTAGAACACTAAGAAAAGAACTTGAGATCCCTCAGTAAGCAGAAAGGCGTTTGAATTACATCAAGACGACCAATTCATGCTCTCTCAGAGCTTAATGGGTTGGCGTTCGGGATGGTTCTTCTGTCTTCAACTGTTCTTTCTTGTCCAAGTCTTCGAGGGCTTTCCTGGAGCAGTTTGATCGGAATACTCGTGATGCAGCAGACTCGGTCTGCGCCTGGCAGTTCACACAATCTGTTGACTGCAACCGATATGGGCGAGTTGGAAGATTAGCCTTGAATCCTTCTGCAATGTTCACAATATTTCTGTGATTCTTACGGAAAGAAATAGGGCATCGACTCAGAAGGTACGGGGGCCTCTCCTTCCTTTCCGAATTTGTGTCTTTTTTTCTCAACTAACTTTTCGATCCGAATAATGTGGTGCTCAGAGAGTACTCTACATCCTTCTGCGAGACCCATGTGACGGAGTGCATGTTTCACTTGTGACTTCGTCCTTAGGACTTACGTGTCCACCGGTCTGATCGAGAAGCAGCTTTCCGCCTTTCATCGTCACGTCCGTTTTCAGTCTCTGCTTTAGCAAATCAGCAAATTCTTTCTCGACCTTCTTAATGTCGCCCAGCTCGACTTCTATCAACCCCATCACTACCATGGATCATATCAGTTGCTTAGATATACACAAAACTGGTGGTTCAAATTAAGTTGCCCGCACCATCCATGACACCACCATGAAACGCCGTGTCAACCAGTCGAGTGGTCAACCTGTTATCGATGATTAACTTATCAGTTGACAGTCGTAATGATTGGGATCTACGAACTCCACACGAAAATCAGCTTTCAAATTCGCATAATGAATATTCAAGCTTGCAGAGCATTGAGATGAATATGGAATTTGTTTTATCTTTGCGGATTCCTTGTCTCAAGCTGAGCTGATGCATGTTGACTTTCAAGCTCGCAGGGGCAGCGTAGGTTGAGGAAGAAACCGGTTTTCGGACCCGCAGCGTGTAGGGTTTCTAGGAACAATGATCCTCACCGGAATCAGCGGAATTATCAGCTGGATAGTGATTTGGATACCGATCCTCTACTTACGTCTGCAAGTAATGCTAACGCAGAATCTGTTTAGCATGGTCTTCTTCTTTGTTGCGGTCTACGCTCCACTCTGGGTGATCGCACAAGTGCTTGTGAGATACTTGATCTGGCGTGGTCGGTCAGAAACTTAGTTCATGAGAGAAGCCCAAAAAGATCGAATTTCTCGACAATCCTGTCGCTTCAGCACAGGTTCGGGGTCAATAAGACTAAGATCTGGCGGTTTCCCGACCATATATCGGCCAAGTTCCACAGTCTTCTGCTCGATAACAGTATCCCACTTCCAAACACGACCTTTGTACTTCACACCTGAATTGAAGTGTTCACGTAGAACTTGAATGAATCTTCGCTTAGCCTCTGGTTCAAAGCGGTTCCGGTAATCGTCACCTGTAAAATAGAAATCATGCAACTCAAGAATCTTGGATTCGAAGGCTTGAATCACTGACAAGTCAGCGAGCCAACGGAACGGCTCCTCCAAATCATAGACCAACGATTGCTTCGTTTGGCAATCGCCGAAATCATATAAGAATCCCACAGAAGGCTCCAACCCAGCCGCATTGATAACCATTCGACATTCCCCCTCCAGGAAACCGTAACCATAGTTCAACGAAACTCGTCAACCATTCCTATGGTATCTGGGACTCCTGCATGGACAGAGGCTCCTGCTCCCAGGAAAAATATTGTAGGATTCGGGTTAGTGCTCAAGATAATCACAATATCAGTAATAGTTAATTCGTGACTCATTATGTATTTGTACGGACTATGTAGACTCATGATCAAGTGTCAAAATGCTTCAAGACCCTGCTAACGTTTTGTGATTAAGGAACAGGGCATCGCAAACTCACATATATCCTGCATGACACATTTGGAATATTTCGGCGACACGATTTTGAGGAAAAATCAAAAGTGCAAATTATCTGACAAGAACTGGGATTGTTGTGAAGTAGTATTCGGTTTCATTAACATACAGCTTGAAGAAACTCCTCAAGACTCCGCGAACAGCTCGAATCAGGATGAGCGCATTGAAGAAATTGAACGACAAGGTAACGCATGCCGGCAGAAGATTAAGGCCGCGTTAAGCAAATGCGGTGATTTAACCGAAATCGATGATTTATTCGACAGCAACGAGAGAAAAGACCCATACGTCAGGTTCTGTTTGGAGGAAGTATTATTCCACCCTCTGGTTGCAATGCTTCAATTGCCAGCATACCTAAACAAGGAATTTGATAGTGGCATCATGAGCGAAGTGGCAGCTAAGCAGTACGCTATTGTTACTGACGGGAGCATTCTTCTGCTCGCCGTGCCATCAATTTCGGGCCGAGTTGCAACAAACTTTCCAGATGTGCGCGACTATGTTCTGCAGGTTTTCGAGAGGTCCATAGAATTCGAAATCGTCCCTCCAAACGTTTCACGCTCTAGCGTTATGATCGTAAATGGCATGGCTGCGAAACAACCGTTTGAGAGCGATTGTACCCCATTTGAGCTTAGAAAACGAACGAATCTTTGTGACGCACTGAACCTATTGTACTTGTCACTTATACCGGGTTTAACGGAGTATTACGACTTGTGCTTGAACACCCACGAGTGCCAGAGTGACTCGATAAAAGTCCTCTCGGAAGAAAGGGAATTGTTGAGGCTAGTCAGACAATTCGTAGAGACTAGGATATATGAGATAGTAAAACGCCGCACAATTAGCAAAAAAGTACGTCAAAAAATCGCGACGATTCTTGAATTACTCTCCGATCAACGACTTACTTCCCGTCAAACGTCTGATGACGAGGAATCCTTTCGACAGTATCTTAACGAAGATGAAGTAGTGGAGGAGCTGCTGACGAAGATGGATTGGAAAGACTACGTTGAACCTGAAAAATTCGTAGATTACGACTCGGCGATGGCAATTGTTGATCATGTCAGAAGCGAGATGCAGACTTCTAATTTAGTGTCGATCAGTGTTTGGGCAGCAGTTATAGGAGCAATTATCGGCTCCTTGGCGACGCTATTGATAACCAAGTTTCCATGATGGTATATCAAAGCTGGATTGTGAGTCTTCTTTTTGCTCTGGGGTGTGCGCACCACTAGACCCCCCCCAAATACACCGATCAAGACATCCGATCGCAATCTGGAGGTCCCTCCTCCTAATGTGTGTGAACTAGTTATAGTCAGGCGCTTCGCGAAAAGCTTCCAAGTCATTTTGGCGTCAGTTATTGGAACATCAAAAGGATTCGGGGTTAGCGTTAGCTCAACGGTAAACCCCGTCTGCGTTGTCGATTGGGAACTCATTGAAACTGTGTATTGGTTCACGTAAGATTCTGTCGATTGAGTTGTAAATACTCCCAGCATGGTTACAGTTGTTACAGCCTGACCGCTAGCCCCATAGATGGAAAGGAACGATAGCAAGGCAACTATGAGCAGACTGAAGGCTACGAGTCCTCTTGTTACTCTCTGTTGCGGTTTGCTAGGTTTAAGTTGAGAGACGCTTGGTAACTTGTACCACATCTCTCTCATCAAAAAGCTCACAGGGGATGCCTCATCCAGGTATCCATGTTAGGGTGAGGCATGTGATTCCCGTCGCCCCATTTGCTGGTGCTATATTGAATTCTACGGCGAAGCGGAAAGGGTGGCGGTAAACCACTTTCATGTCGACTGTGTGAGACATACGCTCGTTGGTGTGAACTCCAGATTATATAATCCATTGTTCAACGACCATTATCCCAAATCATTACTCATCTTCTCGAGAGCCGGGTACATCGGTTTAATCGGCAGTAAACGTCGAGTCCTTCATGCCTTTCGAATTCTACTAAAAGAAGGATTCACTCAGCAGCAACTGAATCGAGTGAATGCTCCCATTGGACTGAATATGGGTGCAGAAACTCCTGAGGAAATCGCCGTCAGCATTATGGCGGAGATAGTTCAACATCGGCGATTGGGCGAGAGTAGATCGTCTGAACCGATGAAGGTTGATGCTTCATCTCTAGCAGCATCAACTCTCGACGTAGAAACGTAGCTTTACTGCCTTTTCTTCTCCTCATCTTTCTTTTGATTCGCTAAATCCTGAATGCTCACTACACCAAGCGGCGGGAAGCCCATCGAAACCCCTGCGGTCGGAGTGTTCGTAGGCACCAGCATCAATGTTCCCTTACTTTGGAGTCCCAGCTCGTAGAGAATGTTCATCCAGCGGAGTTCAAGCGCACGTATGTTCTTATCATACAGATTAGCAGCGTCAACCATCTTTTGTGCAGCCTCAAATTCCGCTAATGCTAATGTTACTCTAGCCCTGCGTTCTCGTTCTGCCGAAGCCTGTCGTGACATTGCTTCTTGAAGCATTGATGGGATTCCAATGTCCTTAACCTCAACGGAGCTGACCTTAATGCCCCAGCGCTCTGTCTTTTCATCGATAATGTTCCGGGCTTCGACTCCAACCTTATCACGCTCAGTCAAGAGCTCGTCAAAGCTTACTTTACCAATGACCTCTCTGAGAGTCGTCTGAGCGGCGAGAGTCGTAGCATCCAGATACCGTTCAACATTCAGAATGACTTTCTCCACGTCAATCGGTTGAAAGAACATTATGGCATCAACATTAACGGGAACATTATCTTTCGTAAGGGTCTGTTCAGTTCTAAACGGAACAGTCTGGATTCGCAATGAGACTATGTTGGGTATCCGGTCAACAAACGGAATTATGTAGAAGATACCAGGTCCCTTCATTCCAGTAAATCGACCCAACCTTAGAACGGGGGCCCGCTCCCACTCCTTTATCACTTTGATTCCGGAAGCAACCAAAATCACGACAAAGAGAATAACGATCAGACCCACTATGAATCCTGGATCGAAAAGTAAATCCTCTAAAGCCAAAACTAGACCTTCACATTTGATTGCTTTGGTTTAACTCTTAAGATTAGCCCCTCTCTACCCACAATCTCCACACTCTCTCCCTCATTCACTGCGCCAGAGGTTGTTTCCGCTTTCCAAATTTGGCCCTGCATATATTTTTGACGAATCTTCAGTTTCTCAGGAAATACCTTTCACCTAAAGGATCAGAGCCGTATTGTCTTCAATGTCATCGTTACCAAGCAGCTAACCATTCATCTCTCTGTTTTCACCTAGACAGTTGATTAACGAAATCCATAACAAATGATCGATCTCTCCAGCCACATCATGAAGTTCACTAAAGACATTGAACGACAGATTATTCTTGGCTTTGCGGTGAGGGCATATACCATGTTACCATATAGGAGTCATTAACTTGTTCCCGTGACTCGAACTTGATGCATTCCCTTCAGCCAGAACCATTTGTCTATTACTCGTACCCAGGTGTTTCGTATCTTCACTCCACTTTGGGTTTCATAGTCGTAATCTTGCAATCTCTCAAGTTCACCATAGATTTCCTTTCGAACTGCGTCGTAGAAGCGAATAACATCTTCGTAATTTTTCTCGTCTGGCGGACTATGCCACGGGCTCACCACCCCAGAAATCACGAGTTCAAATTCGACGGTTTAAATTTAGTTGCCCGCACCACTAGAGGCACCCCCCCCAGGAAAATTAACGACGCTCGAACCAAGCTAGACATAACACTAACTGCTGCAGATAACGTCCTAACAGTTGGTGGATTGGGCCGAGATTCGTTGGTTTCTTGCCGGTTGAAGATGTAGTCTTAAACTTATTACACGAAATGAATCATACTACCCTGATAGCATTTGACTAAGATGAAGACTCGAAAATGTCCGGAATGCGGAATGGGATTCAAACCGATGACTGACGGCCAATGGGAAAACGTGAAACGTCTACATCGACCGTCACTGAAACATAAGCGGAGAAAAGCCGCAAAGTCACGAACCTAATCAGCATGACGTTACGTTTGCTCTACCGACCTCGCGGTGATTCAACTTCATAGTCAACGTTCGAAACGTGCTGGGCATAGAGAGGGATGTTCAAATCAACCCTTGATTGCGGTCTCCTGAAGGCGTTCGACCACGCGACTGTACCGCCTCTGAAAGCCATAGCCCATTTCTGCATCGACCTTGCCGAAACTTTTTTGGAGTTCTGTTTGATCTGATTGCGTCAGAACTTTGTTGCTCATTGGAAATAGCAGGTAATCTTCTTTCCAGATGTGCTCTGTGTAGAAGTTGATCGCGTTCTTGACGTATGACTCCTATTGCAGCTCTAGTGGCTGGATCGCCATGTTTGTATTTCTCAATCGAGTCGCTTAACGCAGTTATGAGAACCCTGCCTTGTTCGTGTTCGCTGTGGAGAACACCGATTGGACACCCGCTAGGTCTAACTCCTCTCTTCTCAAGCATCGGGAACAGTTTAGCCTCTTCTTTGGCGTGGTGAAATTTGTCTGCGTATGTTCGAAAGAAATCTACGACGGGAGTTAGGGCATCCGGGTCTATCTTGCCTTTCTCAATCGCTGGCTGCAAAGTTGAGAGTGCTTTAATCATTTGCAGGATTAGCTTGTGCTCTTCTTCCAGTTCTTCGATAGCTGACAACAAAGTCCGTCTGACGTCCGGTTTACTTAGTCATCGCATCGCTGTTGCGGTTTGATACGATTGAAGTTTGTTGATGTATGCCTTGAACATTTCCGTGGAGGAGAATTGCGCATCTTCCATCATGATCTTGCCTTCTACTGGGCAGTTTTCGAGAGCATATTCTGCGGTCGATATTAAGAATTTGAGTTCTTCGTCGTTCACGGCTATTGTGTTTACGGGCTTAACTTCAACTGATTGTAGCTTATTCCTCAGTGTCTCATAGATTTGCGGAGAGGAAAGATGTCCATCTTTGGTCACTATTCCGCCATCAACAGGACAGTTTTCAATTGCGTACGCAATGTTAGCTCGTGCCAGTTTTGCTTCTCGTTCTGTTAACTCTATCGAGATTATGTTAGATTTCTTTTCCATTAACATTAGTCACATCACGACTTTTCGGTAGGTCGGGTATTTACAGGGTGCTCCTCAACGTTCAGCTACTTCCCCAATCACGTGCCATAAGTTAGCAGGAGCACCTTAACACGTTGCTAAAGATTCTTTATGAAATCACATGAAGTCTCTCTAGAGGGCTTTTCTCCTTTGGCACATCCCCTAAGCACAGGCATAATCTGTAGTACTTCGACCGACGTGCCGCATGAAATGTAATTCAACGCTAAGCCTAAATTCTTCGATCTTTCTCTTAATGGCTGAAGGTAAAGGGGGAGCTGGGGGAACCCGGCTGAGAGGACGGCTAGGCTGCCGTTGACCCTCAAGACCTGATCCGGGTAATACCGGCGGAGGGAAAAAAATGAGAGTTCAAACATTTTTTCCTGAACGATCTTCACTGACTGATAGCTTTCGTTCATCAATCGAAGTAATATGGCAAATTCTGCAAGGGAAATGGGGGTTGTCTCTTCAACTCAGCGAGGGAGGCTCTGCTTCGAGCAAGAGACGTGCCACGACGATCGCACAGTCGGCGGTAATGTCTGCTCTCATAGCTGTCTTAACTGTCGCATCGTTTCCGTTGCCACCGCCGCTATCTACCATTACCTTAGCTCCCGCTGCAATATTCGTTGGTTCAATCTTCCTTGGCCCAAGTGTCGGTTTCGTTTCCGCACTTCTAGGATCTGTGATAGGATTCACTATTGCTGCCACAGTTGGTACAGCAGCTGGCGCCGCGCCGGGTTCTGTGTTGTTTCCGATTTTCCTTCTAGGGATAATGGTTGCAAGAGGTCCCGAAGGATACATGATAGGTGTCTTACGAAAGAAAAATGAGATTGTAGCAATGATTCTTGGGACGGTCTACGAAACGCTCGCGTTCTTCGTGATAGACTTTTTCTACACTTACCCTGTGCTGCTCGGGATGTCGAACAGTTTCGCGTTTCTCGATTTCGGAACTCTGATTGACTTGGTCTTCATTGTTCCAGCGATTCCCGTGTTGCGCTACCTGCGGTCGCAGCTGGGTGTCAGATATTACGACAAGCCCTATGACCGGTGGATGAAGAATCATGTCTGAACCATGGTACTTGCAAGAACCTATTGTGAAATCTTACGAATCATGGTATGAAGGGAAAGGGAAACGCGCTGACATACTAGAGAAGGAACTCCTCAAGGAGTCGGTGGATTACCTCGGCCCAGTCAAAACGATGTTAGAAGTTGGAGTCGGCACCGCGCATTTCACTCGTTGGTTCGAGTCTTTTGGAATTCAATGCGTAGGACTGGACTTCTCGCCCCTTATGCTGAAAGAAGCAAAGAAACTCTGGAATGGTCACCTAATCAGAGGAGACGCTCATCATCTACCTTTTCGAGAGAAAACATTTGACCTAATAGCTTTCATCACTTGCATGGAATATATGCACAGTCCAACTGATGTGTTGAGGGAAGCCAGCAGGATTTCAAAGGGTGGCATTGTTTGGGGAATAATGAATAGGTGGAGTCTTCCCACTATTCGGCGATGGATCCAGGTCATGTTAGGAAGAAATCCATTTTACAGCAATGCACGTTTCTACTCGATCAGAGACGCTAGGAAATTCATTCGAAATGCTCTGGACAAAATCAATTACAGGATAAAATGGTCAACGACGGTCTATCCCAGGCTCCTACTCGTCAGGAAATCTCGTTTCCCACTCGGAGCATTCTTAGTCGTTGCAGTGAAGTTTACCTCTTCAGGAGAGTAGTTGTGCCAGAACTCGGCAAACTCGCTCCAGACTTTCTTCAGAAAGTGATACTTGGCAGGCTCGGTGCTAGTCGATCCGAGCTGCTTCAGGGACCAAAATTCGGGGTCGATAACGCCGTGGTTCGCGTAGCGACTGGAACTGTTGCGATATGCACAACGGACCCTGTTTCCATTATTCCTGCTTTGGGAGCAGAGAATTCGGCATGGCTCTCAGTAAACCTGATAGCTTCCGACATTGCGACTAGCGGGTTTCCGCCCGCGTTTGCTATCTTCGACCTAAATCTACCTCCCGGCATGGAAGACGCAGAACTGGAAGCATACTGGGACGGAATTCACCGAACTTGCAAAGAGTTGGGTATTGCGATAATCGGTGGGCATACGGGACGCTTTGTCGGATGCGATTACACCATAATGGGTGGAGGATTTATGCTCGCGCTGGGGTCCGAAGAGAAATATCTCGCCTCGGGGATGGCCCAAACCGGCGACGTCCTAATACTGACGAAAGGCGCAGCAATCGCAACAACGGGGATCTTGGCATACGCTTTCCACAACACCATCGAGAGAGAGTTCGGCTTAAAATTCCTCAGGCAGGCACAGGACTTCCTACGCAGATTCTCGACAGTCAAAGACGCTCTGACCGCAGCTTCAATCGGTGTGAGGCAAGATGGTGTAACCTCAATGCATGATGTGACCGAGGGAGGCGTGCTAAGCGGCCTCTTTGAGTTGGTTTCGGTATCGGGAAAAGGTGCAAAGATCAGCACAGGTGAGATTCAGATAGCAGAGGAGACGCGTCAGGTCTGCGAACTCTTCGAGATAGATCCTATGAACGCACTTGGTGAAGGTTCTTTGGTAATCTCAGTTCGACCTGAGCAATCTGAACGTGTCCAGAGGGCTCTTCAAGAGGTGGCGATAACATCGTTCAGAGTTGGAGAAGTTACGGAACCTGGAGAACCCATTGTTTTAGAGAGCGAGTTGGGCGAGTCCATGCTGCGCTATCCTGAAAAGGACACGTATTGGGACGCATATTGGAAAGCAGTCGAGAAAGGTTGGAACTGATATGCGACTGACAACCAAACAGAAACTTCGCGGCCTATACCTTGTTGCAGATCTCTCACTGCCAGAGCAGAAACTGATCAGGGCCGTTGAAAACGCTATCAAAGGCGGCGTCCAGGTCCTGCAGATATGGAATGCTGCGAAGTCTGGGGAGCAGAGCGCTTCCAGAATTTGCGATAGAATAAGTTCGATAGTATCGAAGATTCGAATTCCCCTGATTGTAAACAACGACGTGAACCTGGCACAAAGGATAGGCGCTGACGGAATCCACTTTGACGAATTTCATATGACTGCTTATGATGCGAGAAAAGTGCTTGGACCGGACGCGATCGTGGGGTACACCTGCGGAAACAATCAAGACATGGTTCGCAAAGCAGAAAGCTTCGGCGCCGATTACATCTCATTCTGTGCTGTCTTTTCGTCTCCGTCAGTAGATTCATGCGAGATCGTGCCGCTCGAATACGTTCGGCAAGCCAAGCAGACCGTATCTATACCGGTATTTGCTTCAGGCGGAATAACTCTGGAAAACGCTCGGCTAGTCTTGGAAGTAGGTGCCGACGGTCTCGCTATCGCATCCTCAATACTAAGCGCAGAAGATCCCGAAGTTAAAGCGCGAGCCTTCAGGCAAGTAATTGACGAATATTTGAATGCTCGCGCAGAATAAAGCGACTGGTTGCGGTACTTACACGGGTGATCTGAACTTCAGATAGCCTGCGTTGCCGATTACGAAGTCAAAGATCGCGGATGCAGATTGGCAGACGAAGACTGTACGAAATGGCCTTCAGCAAGTCTTTGTGGTTCACCTCCTCCCCACAACCAACGGATGGGTCGAAGGTTAGGAGACATCACTGTCCTAGCTCGGTCTATGTGCGGGTATGCGCTGTCGAGAACCCTTGAGAACCCTTTCGCAAGACAGGTCTTGGGGCTACGTCCAGGTTAGTTTTGGAGGACGCTAGTAGCCGTGTGACGCATATTGTCGTACTTTTCGCGTCACATAAATCTTTGAAGCGATGAATGCTGCTCTAAATCTGTCGTGGGGCGAAATATGCCTTCGTGCTAGTGATCACAGAGTCAACATTGAGGCGTTGTCACTCCCAACAGTTATCTGGAGTTGCAATATCTTCTGCATGAGGTTGAATTTTGCCTAAGACGAGGAAGAAGGGGAAGAAGAGAAGAGCGAAGAGAGAGGTGAAGCAAGAGGAGACCCCACCACCAGCCCCGACACCGCCAGCCGAAATGAGGTCAGAAACCGCGTCACCTCCACATACCCCTGCTGAACCAGCTTCGCCTACCAGCACAACTACTGAACCCTCAAAAGAGCCTTCTGCTTAGTGCATGATCGTATGCGTGAGTGAAGGGCTCAACTTGCGTTGACTCAGCGATGAAGTGACAGCCTTAGCTGCTTTCTACTTTTCAAGTAGGCTTGTGAAGAAGTCGTGGTGTCCTTCTTCCTCAGAGATAGACGGATTTTCGCCGCTGAAAAGATGCGCGAGTTCAATCCTTCCTTATGCGACTTGTCGTTCTTGACAGCCAGCATTACTCTACATACCGCTCCTTAAAATTCAGCAGACAAGTCTGTTGGTTAGTATTTCTGTAGTCGAGGCTTGACGGTTGTGGTTGCAACTTCGACGTTGCTCCTAATTAGTGCTTTAGGAATTTTCATTCACGCTTTCTTCCTAAGCATTTCCCTAGGCTTTCCATGGGTGATTGGAGGACTACTGTTCCAATGGTGGAGAACCAAAGATCAGGAATACTATGATGCTGCACGGAATGTTACTGCTGTCCTTGGCTTCAACTTCGCGCTTGGCGCCATAACTGGAACCCTAGTTGAATTTGGGCTTGTTCAGGCTTGGCCTGGCTCAATCTTCGTAATTGCAACTTTTGGCATGATACCGATGACGTTGGAACTCATAGCGTTCATAGGCGAAATCGTGCTGCTCGTGATGTTCATTGTTACGCTGGATAAAGTTCGGCCGCTTGCAAGCTTAGGCATCATGATGTTCTATGGTGCCATGGCCATTCTATCTGGCGTCCTGATAATGACTGTGAACAGTTGGCTGAACGTCCCTTGGGGAACTGGCAATCTGGCGTCAAACCTGTATCCGTTTCTACCACAATACGGTCCGAGCGCAGTTAACCCGTCAGCGCTGATCAAGTTGAAGCTGGAGCTTGTTAAGAATCTACTTGCTACTGGAACTGCGTCGCAGGTTTTGCAAAACCCTGATCTTGCAAGGGTTGTTGGTTTGACGCTGAGCGATCCATATGTCGCTTTATCTTCTCCTTATGCGTTGGCAAGCGCACTGCACGCTGTGAACGCGGGGATCATCGTTGGAATGTCCTTCGCCTTAGTCGGGTACGCGTACAGGTTCTTGAAGACTGGACATGGTAAGTATGTGAGGATTGTGAAGGCTTTCCTGCCTATCCTTCTCGTTCTGTTGATTCTTCAACCAACAGTGCTCGGCGACATGATGGGTAAGGCTGTTGCTGTTCAGCAGCCTACGAAATTCGCCCTGATGGAAGGCGCAGTCAACACAACGCAAAATCCTCCGATAGCTTTCCTGGCCTACGGTAATCCGCAGCATCCAATAATTGGTTTTGATACACTTAGAAGCCAATGTGATTCACTGGGGCAGATGACTCTCGGAAACATCGCGGCTTCTGCTGCCTCGAACATGACGTTGGGTTCAGCTTCCTCGGTGAGCCTAAAGTCTGTCTGCCTATCAGACTTATCCAAGTCAGAGTCACGCCTCCTTGTGATCTATTCACTGTACTATGCGAAAATAGCCGTCGGAATATTGGATTTGGTGGCCATTGTGGGGCTGGTTGCCCTGGGCTTCAACCTTGGTGTATTGTTCCAGCCATGCCATGAGTCTGGGCACTGAGTGAATCAGTCTAACTCGACGCTGTCCTGTTTTGCCGTTAACAATCAACACGGCGCCGTTGTTGTCGAATTCTACGTTCTTTATCTTAAGGCTGAGGATCTCGCCGATTCTGCATCCGCTCTCGTAGAGGACGCTGATCAACGCCTTGTCTCTGGGATTCACAGCTGCGTTGACAAGTTTCTCCACATCCTCCTTCATGAGAAGTTGTTCCGGGAGCTTGCGGGTTTTGTTGCTGCGCCACGGTTTGATCCACCTCACCTTCTCTGGATAGACGTCCTCGTTGCCTTCAAGCCACTTCCAGAATGTTTTGATGGCAGTAAGATGGTCTGAGACGGTTCGAGGCTTGAATCCTCGCGTCTGGATCTTTCTGACAAGCTCCTCGATATCTCCTCTACTCATCTTGTCGAAGTCTTTCTCTGTGAGTCTTGCGATGTTCCAGAACCTGTTAAGGTAGAATAGGACTCGGAGCTTGCTTAAGCCCCGCAGACTACAATTGTCAGCGAACCTGAAAATGAGCTCCTTGTTTTGCGCAGTGATCTCTCGTGATTCTCTAATCCGTCTGGTAACTAGTTCTAGTCTTCTCGTGACTCCATAATGGTCGTTTACAGTTAGGTTCTCAAGTTCCTTTTTCACTATACTCTTTTGGTTTCGATCGTATTTATCCATGGGATTCTAGTCTGAGAAGTGGTGCGGCCGCCGGGATTCGGACCCGGGTAACCTTGTTGTTGAGGCAACATTGAGGCTTGGGAAGCCCTCGTCATAGACCAGGTTGTCCTTCGGGTTGGAAACTGGACCACGGCCTAGTGGAGGATCGAAAGGACCACGGAAGTCCCGGTTGCGGGCCTAGACGCCACACTAGAAATAGCCCGGTCCACCAAGAAACGCTTCATTTACCCGAAGACACGTAACTAAGACTTAGTCGGAATTGAGCACAATTACGCGTCGCTGTTGGAGGATTTTCCTTTGCGGGTTACTTCTATTAACGCTACCCTTCGGGGTATGCTCCGGAAAGAATCAAACTTCATTCGAGGTTGGCGTTACTGGTGACGACGCGTCAAGAGGTAACATGGGCGTTCGCGCCGATATCCAAACGCACCTATACGACACTTATCCGGTGGTTTTCGATTACTTCTGGATAGGAAGCGTGCTTGCTAATGGAGCGTTCATACAGTTCGGTTACGGATTCCAGCCCGGCCCCGCAACTTACTGCTTAGAAGCCTTCGTAAAAGGTGGTGTCACCAATTGCATTGGCAAGTCCGAACTCGTATCTAATACAGAAGGAAGATGGGAATGGCAGTATTGGCCCGACGTAAATGGACATGACTTCTATTATGCGATTGGCCCAACAAACTCTGCGGGCATCAATGGAACATGGCATGAATACTCAATTGTAAGATCAGGTTCCCAATGGGATTTTCTCCTTGACAACCTTATTATTGGCAATTTAACCGCCGCTGCATCCATCTCGCGTGATCCACCGTTAATGTTGGCGGAGAAAACTGGCACAGATCAATTAGTCGGTTCCCTGGGGCCGGTAGCGTTTCGAGGTTTGGATTACTTCAAACAGAACGTATGGCGTTCCGTCGAATCGTTGCTCGTCGTAAGATCATGCTCTCCAACTCAAGCCTGCAACCTAGACCAACCGTACGGTGTAAGTGTTGTAGGAGACGATGTTCTGACAGGGTCTGTGGATGAGAGGCCGGAAAATGGAGAGTTGCTTTGGACAAGCGGTTTCGTAGCCCTGAACATTTTGGCTCATCCGAATGCTCAGTTCACCGTTTGGACCTATGCGGGGCAACGGTCGTTCGTTGGGAATGCGACGACGAAAGTTCCTAAGGGTATGCTTGCCTACGTTTCGTTAATTGACACCAATGTGCCATCACCTGGTGTTCTTGGTATGTTAGGAGCAAAGGATGAGTTTGAAGGATGGGTTGGAGAAAAATCTGGCAACTCGTCTCTGCAGATCCTTATGGAAAATAACTACGTATTGCAAGCTACCTGGCGGTCTGATTATTCTTCACCTGTATTGTTGATTCTAATCTGCCTGTTGGTAACGAGCGGAACTTTGGTCTACGCCCTTTTCGGAAAGAGACGGTTGCACGAGAGCCAGGCCTCAGTTATCCGCTTTCAGTGAATTCACGCTTCTGATTTTTGTGTTCTTCCCAGACAGCTTGGTAATCTCGTTCTCGATCAGTAACTTTTCTTTTGAGATCGTTCCGGTTATGGCTTCGATTCGTTTTTCATTCTCTGCTAGTTCGGTGCTAAGTTGAGCGGTTCTGGATTGCGTTCGTGCAATTATTTCTGTTAGCGCTTCTTTCTTGCGAAGTAGTCCAGTTGTTTGAAGTTGGTCGTTCGTCTTATTGATTCTGTTTTGAATCTCGACTTGTTCGGTTCGTAACTGTTCGAGGTCACCTTGCTTAATTGAAAGGATGGCCTCCTCTGCCCTCTTTCGTTTTCTTTCTTCAATTCCTAATTCGCCTCTGCTCAAAGCACCATTGAGGGCGTTGAATATGCGTAGTAGCGTTTGTAGGTCAGTCTCGGAAACTGCGGCACGAGGATCTTCGACTAGTCGAATTAAGACTCGATGGTCGATGGATTTGTCGTCTGACATGATTCTTTCATATTTCTTGAGGGCTTTGGCTAATGGTTGGAGGAATTGCTCAATTGCTTCGGCTTTAGATCTTAACGCATGTTCTAACAGGAGCAGTTGACGGAATTCATCATGGGACAGTAGAGTATCCTGCTCGTGGAGTAACGTCTTCTCTTCATTAACCGAAGAGACGAGCGTTTTGTGTATCTGTCCGTTCTCAGCAACTAGTTCGTTCAACAAATGATCTTTCTGCAGTAGGATGTGAATGTCTGCTCTCAGCGATTCGATATTACTGCCTGGAGAGTCGTCGAGTGCGGTTCCGAACTCGTTGATAGTCGCTTCGAGCTTTGTTAGTGAACTATTCAGTGAGGCGATCTCCGTTTTCATTGCCTTGTAGAGTTTCGGAACGTATTTTTTAATCGTTATTATGATCTTGTCGGATGCCTCGACGCAGGTTTTGTGTAAGCTCTCCAGACCATTGTAGTCAGACGGGACGTTTTGATTTGAAATCTGATGCGTGATCTCCTTTATCGTCTGAACCAAGCGAAGGCCTTGTTCTGATGTTGTCTTGTCCAAGGACCCCCAAGCATTTCGGATAGACACTTCAAGCCTGCTGGCGACTGTCGACAACTCATCGGAGGCTCGTTTAACGCTCTTGATCCGTGCTTCAAATCGTTTCTCGTGGCCGCGCATGAGCTCCTTATATAATGAGTCGGCAAATGCGGGTAAATCTGCTAAGTTAACGTCCTCCATGATACATCTCTCAAGAATTCGATGAGCTCGTTTGGGTTCTTTGCGATGCATCCGTTATTGCGGCATGTATACGCGCGCAGGCTTGCCGCCTAACATCCAACGCGTCGTCTTCTGCAATCTCGCCGCCACGGATTTTCTGCCTCAAGCGATCGATTTCGGTTACCACTCTCTGCCGGTTCGCGGCATAACCTTCTTGGTTTTTCTGAAGATCATTTTGAAGGTTCTGCACGCCATCTTTCAGCTGCGCCCTTCTAGAATCAAGTGCAACGCCTGTCTCCGCAATTGAATCATCCGGCTTACGAAAGAATCGCCGAAATATGTTCGTATTCCTGCGGAGTATTTGGATTCGTCTTCTGTCTAACTGGTCAATCTCATCGCGGATCTTCTGACTATTCTTTTCATATTGTTTCCGCAAGACCTGCGTTTGGGTTCTGTGCGCATGTTCAAGCTGTGAAAGTTCAGCCTCGTAACGCGCAAGTTGCTGTTGGAGTTTAGTCGATTCATTCGATTGGACATTTTCCGCTTTGATGCGCTCTGCTAGAGCGTGTTGAATCTCATCGGTGCTCTCTGCGATTTTTTCGCGGAGGTTCGCGTCGACGATTTGAGGAAGCTGCGTTTCGAATTCGTCGAGAAGTGAATGAAGATCTTTCAACCAGCGCTCATAATGATCGGAGAATGGTGGAAGCATAAACCGCTGATTTCCTAAGTGATCTAAGACGTTGAGTACATTTGATATCACTTGAGATGGGTCAGCCGTTTCTGCAGCCAGATATGACTTGACATTGCTCGGTTCTCGTACCTTTCTGGACGGTTTCTTCGATGCAGGACGGAGAAACCTCCGCCCGCGCATGCGTGGCACAGAGCTCATTGCGAACAGTCATCTCAAACCTGTTCAACGTTTTAGAGTTTCCCGAACCACAAGTACCTAAGACAGAGGCCTGCTAGTAATCCACCTGCGTGTGCAAGAAACCCGCCGCCAGCAAACAAGTTGAGACCAATGAAGAAAATCATCCCGACCAGGCCCTTCATTCCACCTGCAACCGCCAAAATGCCCCATATGGCTCCGGACGCTCCAAGGCCAATCTCGTTCCCGCCTAAGAAGAGGAATGCGATGTTCCCTGCTAATCCACTAACGAAATATGTGATAAGCCATCTTTTCTCGGATACGTGTTCTTCTAAAGATGTTCCGAAAATTAGGAGAAAAAGCACGTTTCCGATGAGGTGCAGTGGGTTCGCGTGAAGGAAGAGCGAAGTAAAGAGCATCCATACTGCGCCGGACCATACAGCTTGATTCACTTGGACAAACGGGTACGCGAATTCTAAATTCAGGTTGAGTAGGTCACCCCCCAAGATTCCCGTAAGCAAATAGACTAACACTAGGATTGTGGCCATCCACACCGTCGGTGAATCGCGAATTCGCGAATGATCTGCTGGCAAGCGGTATCTGAAAGGAAGCCCGTGGGCTCCAGTTTAATAACGCATTTGGAGACTGATGCCGCGTGCAAGCTGATTCCTACGAACCACTCGTGGCCGGTGAACGGATTGCAAAGCTTTCGGTTCTAACATTGGTTATCATAGGGGTTGTTGAGCTGCTGATTGGGCGGCTCTCGTTAAGTTTGGGTCTTACTGCAGATGGTGTTACTTCACTATTTGACGCTCTGATCTCTTTGATCGTGTGGCTAGGGCTTCATTTCTCAAGGCGACGACCCGATGCTCGTTTTCATTTCGGATATCAGAAGGTTGAGACTCTTGCGGCCTTCATAGTCGCGATTTGTATGGTTGGCGTCGCGATTTACATCCTCTATGTCTCTTATCTTACATTTCTGAGCCCAAGGCCGATTTCCTTTCAGTCAATTGCTTTAGCTACTTTGATTCTTGCTGGGGGCGTCTCTATGTACCGAGCGTTTCAAATGCGTACGGTGGCAATGAAGTACGGGCTACTGTCCCTTCGAACGGACGCTAATAATTCCATAAAGGATGCAACTGCCTCTTTTGTTATCTTTGTGAGTGTTCTAGGATCGTCTCTCGGCTTCTTAGAATTGGATGCTATCGGGGGTGTAATCATCAGCATCTACATCCTAGGTGTCGCTTACGTCGCAATAAAGGAGGCTTCCCTGATATTGCTCGATGCTTGTGAGAGTCCTGAAATAACGTCAGTGTTGGATACGGCCTTGAAGACGATATCTGGTATCGACAGGATTGCTAGCATAAAGTTGCGACCATCGGGACGTTATCTCACTGGCGTTGTTACCGTAATGGTTGACGGCTCAGCGACAGTGGCGGATACGGAGAGGTTGCGCAAGGAAATTCGTGATGTGATCTCTCGGATTCTGGAGCCCATCGAAGACATTACCGTGGTATTCAGGGCAGCGACGGGTGCTTAGGCTTCAATCTTTTCTACTAGCAGCATCTTTCCCAACGTCGTTAGTCGTACCTTGGTTTTTCCGTGAGTGTCTTACAGCGTCGGCTAAACCTAGGTCGATCAACCCTCTAGCATCTTCGGACCCATGGATGTGATAACTGAGCAAAGGCTTGCCGTAGTTGGTGAGCTTGCTCAGCTGATCCAAGCTATCCACTTCTCCACCCGCTTTGTCTAGTGCCTTCAAAATACTGAGTTTGACTTCGGAGACGAGTTCGGTGTAACTGAGTTTCATTGGCGGGAGCATGACGCACTCATCCCCCTTGCAGAAGAAGGCTTTGAAGCCGAGAATGAATGATGTAACCGCGGCTGCGATGCAGATCATCTTATCACCGCTACTGACGTTGAGTAGGTAATCGTCATACTGATCTCGGTTTTTTTCTATGATTTCGGAAAAAACTCTCATTATGTCCTTGTAGGATTGTTCAACTCTGACGTTATCGTAAAGATCTACGTCTGTCTTCAAAGTCTCCGTAATGCTCGTCGCTAGCCGTTTCGCGATTTCCTTTTCGTGCTGATAACAGATGAGTACTAACTTGTTGGCTGGAGCGTTTCTTACTCCTGCGAGTACTCCGCTCGTATCCTCGCCAACTGTGGCGATTTGAACAGTCCTCCGAAACGATCGCTGTGAGTGCTCATCATTTGGTCCCTTTCCACGACGACTTATCTCAACTGTCGAAGTCTTTGGCATTACCTGACACGACTATCAAATTAGCCGTAGCATCAGCGCACCGCCGAGGATATAAACCGTATACTGCAAGGGCCTCGTAGAAAGCTGGATTGGACTCTTGCTCGATTTAAATAGGATCAGTATTATCTGAAACCGATAGAACGGATATTGGGCACCTCGAGATGAGCACCCGAATAGGATGTAGTGGGTGGTCCTACAATGATTGGGTTGGACCGTTCTATCCCGCAAACACCAGACCGGATGAGTATCTCAAACTCTATTCTCGAATCTTTGATACGGTCGAAATAGACTCCACATTCTATCGTGTTCCGTCTATAGAGATGGTGAATCAATGGTACGAGAATACTCCAGCCCAGTTCCTCTTCTGCCCTAAACTGCCAAAACGAATTACTCACGATCTTCACCTCGAGAACTCTATGCAATACTACAATCATTTCAGCAAGAGGTTGAGTGCTCTCAAGGAGAAGCTCGGACCCTTAGTCATTCAGATGCCGCCTTCATTCAAGTACCAGAAGCACCTCCAACAACTCACCCACTTTCTTAGAGGACTCGACAACGAACATAGATACGCAATAGAATTCAGAAATGACTCATGGTTCAATCCTGAAGTCGAGAAACTTCTTAGGGATAGGGGAATTTGTCAAGTGTGGTCGATTAATCAATACCTTACAACTCCTCCAACGTTAACCGCAGATTTCGTTTACATGCGCTTCGTCGGCGACCGTACGATCGAACGTTTCAGTAAAATTCAGAAAGATCAGACTGATGCAATGAAAGCTTGGAGCGGCTCACTCCTGCAAGCCCCGGAATCCAGAGATAAGTTTGTGCTCTTCAACAATCACTTCGCAGGATTCGGGCCCGGTTCTGTCAATGAGTTCAGACGTTTAATGGGTTTGGCTCAATTGGACTGGTCGAGTTTTGCGAAAGATTCTGCGCAGAAGAGTATGCTCGACTTCTAGGAGGGTTAGAAATTGGCCCGCTTTATCTTTCATGTTGATTTGGACGCAGTTTTATGCCTCCGTCGAGCAAAAAGAAAATCCCGCACTTCGTGGAAAGCCATTGATAATTGGTGCAGACCCAAAAGAGGGGAAAGGGCGCGGGGTAGTGGTTGCCTGCACGTATGAGGCACGCCAACATGGTATACGTTCCGGACAGCCAATTTCAATCGCTTATCGACTCATGCCCCAAGCAATCTACTTGAGACCCAATTTCGAGACCTATGAAGACGTTTCTTCAGACATAATGTCGTTCCTTAGAAAGTACGCTGACAAGTTCGAGCAAGCCAGCGTTGACGAAGCGTACATGGATGTCACCCACTCTTGTGAACTCAATGGTGGACCAGTCGAGCTTGCTAATCGAATTAAGCGGGAAGTGACGGCGCTTTTCGGTTTAACATGTTCGATCGGAATAGCTCCGAACAAGTCTGCTGCAAAAATCGCTTCTGACATGCAGAAGCCGAATGGTCTAACCTTCATAGATGAAGCTCACATTCGAGAAATTCTCGCCCCGCTGCCGGTCTCAAAAATCAGTGGAATAGGAAGCAAGACAGAGAGCAGCTTAAGAGAGCTAGGGATCATCACTATTGGCGATCTAGCCAAAGCATCCCCTAGATTGCTACATGCCAAGTTCGGCAAGTCTGCAGTTTGGTTATGGGCAATTGCCAATGCTGAAGAACGCGTTGAGGTTGAAGAGAATTTTACTATGCGTTCCATCGGGGCAGAACATACGTTCGAGAAGGATACTGCCGATTGGACGACTATACACTGCGAGTTAACTGCGCTCTCCGAAACAGTCTACAATAGACTCGTCGAGGAGAGAATGGCGTTCAGAACGGTCGTGCTGAAGATTCGCTTTCGGGGTTTCGAAACACACACGCGGAACAAGTCATTGAAATTCAGTACGACGGAGAAGTCCGTGATTTTGGAAACTGTTAGGGAATTATGCGCTGAGTTCATGCCGATGAAGAAGGAAGTACGATTAGTAGGGGTCCGCGTCTCAGGATTGGGATCGAGACCTGCAGCGACTATTGATTCTTTCACAAAATGAAATTAACCTTGGTGCACTCAAGAATCCAATTAGATTGCGAGGAGTTAGCTCAGGGTGAACCTAACCGTCAATGACTTTGACGGCCACACTCTAAAGGTTGAAGGTCCTATCGCGGTACTGTTCGAGGCGGGATGGTGTCCATTCTGCAGCCGATTCATGCCGATCTTTGAATCGCTCCACGAAGCAAAGGTGTCATCTGCGATAGTTGATCTTAGTGACTTGGACAACCCGCTGTGGGAGACATTTAGAATCGAGATAGTCCCAACCATTTTGCTATTCAATTCTGGAAAGATAATTCAACGATACGATGGGGTTGCTGGACAGGGTTTGAATGTAGTTATTATCAAGGAGATCATTTCGAAGTTGAAGACGCTACAAGCCTAGCGGCCATACCTGAATACAATTTCCCTCTCAAGTGGCTTACCTTTTCTATACCTCCAAATCTCAGCCGTACCATGGAAGGCTGCGCCCCATAGTTTCAGGATCTCCTTCTCTTCATGCGAAGCGCGAGCGGTCCCACTTTTCACCTGAACCATGAGTACTTGCCCATTACGGCCTGCGAAGATATCTACTGGTCCATGCGAAGCGGCACTTCGACTGCAGAACCAGCCTTCCGCACGGAGTTTCTTGAGCACTTGATACTCGCGACTTCTGCCTCTTGTGTATGGCGTTGAGACCAAATTCCAGTTCTCCTTTACGTCTATCGTCTTCTATTGATATCCTAATAATTGGATTATGCCCGCAGAGAGTGAAAAACGGGTTAGAATACGTTTTATCGAATTAAATCAACAAAAACCCCCAGCGATAATCTGATCATAGCAGTTTGCGATTGTAAAGTACTTAAGGGGTTGAGAGGATTCCTCCAGTAGGGACACTGGGATTTGCGCTGGACTATCGGCCTCCTGTTCTTACTGAGTTTCACGAGTGTGGCGTTCGTTCCTGTCTTAGGGCAGATCTCCTACAGTGTGACTATAACTGCACAGGGTCTACCGCAGGGGATGACGACCAATCTGTACGTGGACGGTCCGGTAAATGGCAGTCTTGGCGCGGGTGAATCGCGCACTTTTTCTTTTGCATCAACGGGCCTGCCACACGTAATCTCTGTAGATTACTATGTCCCGAACAGTACTGGAAGTGGAGGAACTCGATATTACGACAACAGTCCATCATGGACTTTCAGTGGAGCGGGCAATCACGTTTTCTCCTACTCGACACAGTATCTGCTAACGGCTCAGACAGCCTACAGTTCGATTATTGGAGGCGGATGGTATGATTCAGGATCGGTCGCTCAGCTGACGATGAAAGATGCAGAAGTTGACGAAGGTCAGGGCACTCGCCTAATTTTCACTGGATGGAGTGGCGATGCCGCAGGCTCAAACGTAACCTCGACTCCTATTTTGATGAATTCACCGAAGACCGCGATTGGAGGATGGAAGACCCAGTTCTCGTTAACAATTAACACCGACCCGGCGGGGGTTGAGAATTTCCAGGGAGCTGGTTGGTACGATTCAGGAACTCAAGCGACCTTCTCGACTCCTCACAACGTGCAAGTAAGCGGGGACTCCCGTCTTAGGTTCGGATCGTGGAGTGGAGACCACATTGGAGCGTCATCAACGGGAAGTGTTGTCATGGACAGGCCAAAAGTCGTAACTGCGCATTATGTGTCGCAATACCTCGTCTCGGTAACCTATGACCCGCCAACAATTCTCTCAAAATATAATGTAACGAGTGCTGGCTGGTATGATGTTGATTCGTCCGTTCAACTGGGACCTACTCCAACCACAATAGACGTCAGTTCTGTAGAGCGATTGAAGTTCTCTAACTGGATCGATAACGGAATCTCTACGCAAAATGTCTCAATAAGTGTATTCGTGGATAAACCGCAGAACATCACGGTAACGTATACTACGCAATATTACCTTGATGTGCAGACGGCTCAAGGTGTAGTCTCAGGTTCGGGTTGGTATGATAAAGGGTCGACGGCGAAAATAACTGAGCTTCCTGGGAACAGCTGGCCAATCGCATACACCTTCTCCGGATGGAGTATTGATCCTCCCACCGGCAATCTGATCAAGACCGACGATTCATGGTCTCTAGTCGTTGATCGGCCTTATACTGTACAGGCCACGTGGATGGTGGACTACTCCCCTCTGATTGAGATTGCTGCAGCAGTAAGCGCGAGCGTCGCTATCGCGGCTGCTGCCGTATTTCTACTATACAGACGTAAACGGCGCTCCAAAGACTTTCTATCGAGAAAGGGTAGGATCTGCCAAACTTGCGGTAACCTGGTTCCTGCAGGAGCTCTCTTCTGCCAGAAGTGCGGAAAATCACCCGACGCGAAGCCCGCGCAAGAGCTGCCCGTTCTAGCTCCCCTCGAGCAAAAGGTCTACGATTACATAATCAAGAATGAAGGAGTAATCTCGTTGAGTAAAGCCGCAAGCGATCTGGACTTGAACGTAGATCAGTTGAAAGCAATAACCGAGAAACTAAAGAAAGATGGTAGGCTAGCTTAGAAAAATGATCGGGGTGGCGGTTGCTGATAATACGGTTCAGGCACGTAACCGCCGTGACCAATCTTGGGTGATAGTCCCCAATAGCATTCGGTACAGAACGTCAACACACCATACTGCCTGTTGCATCCTACGCAGATCGATCGTCCACACCTAGCACAAACGAAGGCTGCGGGAAGGTCAGCGTGGTAGTAACAACTTCCTGGTTTAGGAACCTGTCTCGATGAGTACGTTTGCTGCGTGGGTCCAGGTCCGGGTGTTGGATAAGCAATAGGTGATTTTACATCAACCTTGACAGGCGGTGTTTGCGTGAGCGTCGCTCCGCAACTGAAGCAATATCTAGCATCGTCGGAGTTCGTTTTGCCGCATACCTGACATACTGCCATCGTAATATCCCTATATGCAATAATGGACAGGCGTCTTTAACGCTTGCGCACCATTGTTTATGTCAAGAGACCCAGGCTGTAACGGAAAATTGACTAATTTAGGTACAGTAAACGCAAGGCTTTGGTTATGTTAGCCTGCAAATCGACTCGTTCATGTCTCCTCTATTGTCTTCCACAAGGACCTTGATGTAGTCTCCCTTGCGGAGTCGATATTTGCATTTATCGTCCATTTTCCGTTCACCCGTGTCGTTTTCTGAGAAGAGAATCGTCTTGCCTTTAAGGCCAATTGTTCTCGTCACAGCGCGCGTGACCCCTTCCGTACCTTTGATGTTGCTTAATGGAAGATCAACTCGACTCACGGTAGATTTGGTCGTCCCGTCTTTACCGCACACGAGACAGGCTTGATTTCTTTTCAGTGGCATCAACGTGTATCTGTTGTTCTTGAGATCCATGAACAATATGGGTCCAAGCGGCTCTCCATTCTTTCCCCATGTTTTGCTTTTCTTAAACTCTTCAATCCCTAGAATTATCTTGACAACCTCATGTGAGATAACTGACGACACTAAGGAGATCGATGTGGAAAATGAGGGTACTGTCTGTTGTTCTAGCGGTGCGTCACATGGATTACGAAGGCCAACGATGTTCGAATATTGGTTCGGGGGAAATATGCAAATTGGGCATGCTTCTTCGGACGAGACGTATGTCTGCACTCTGGCATTCATACCCATAATTCCTCCGTCAACAAGTGGAATCGAATATTTTCGCGAGATTTGTGACAGGTAGATTCGTGAGACAAGGTTATCGAGCCCACTTACTATGACCTCTGAGTCGAGGAAGAGTTTCAGGGGCATGCTCTCAAGATCGCCGCGATAGGCAGATGTCTCGACAAAGGGGTACTTCTTGTGGACGTTTTCTGCCAGGACCTCCGCTTTGTTCTTGCCAAGGTCTGAGGTTTCAAAAAAGATCATGCGACTGACATTGGATAGTTCAACCACGTCGCGGTCGACGATAAATAGTCGCCCTAGTCCGAGCATTGATAGATTCTTAGCGACTTCATTCCCGATAGCTCCCGCACCTGCTAGTAATACGGTGGCTGACCTAATTCGTCTCTGTCCTTCATCTCCCCACGCAATCAGGTGTCTGGCCCAAATGTAATCAATTGTAATTGGGGCATCGTAATCTTTCAGTTTGGAGACTCTTAATTTCTCAGGAAGCAGATCGCCGTTTAGAAGCAGCTTAGTCAATTTGGTTTCTATGTGGAGTTCGGCGCAAAGTGCATTCTTCAGGTTCTTGACGGTGTTCCTGCTGTCTACTTCTATCTCAATCTGCCTGTAGCCGGGCAGAGATGCCTTGATCCGCATCAGCGTGACGCTCGATCATCCCTACCAGGGATTCTGAATCTTATTACGTCACTTGGAGTCGGTCTAGGAGTCAATAGCCTTGGGATGGGGACAATGTTGAATCGGACTGTGTCACTTGTCGCAGTCTCAGTTTTCTTGACCTTCGCCATCTTCGGGAATCCGTGGGATCGGCAGATAGTTGCAGCCTTAAGTGCGCGAGGATGGTCGAAGACGTTTTGCGGATTTGGATCGGTTAGCAGGTAGTGTAGTGCATTGACAACAGAAATCAGTTTGAGACGTGGGTCCCATTTGTCCCCTAGGATCGAAACGCAGACCGCGTTCGGTACGTGGGGCACGATGTTCGGATGCGAGATTTCCGTTAGCCAGGTGGCTACGGGAGGCTTGAGCGGGTACTCTGAAGAGAGCTCTAACCTGAAGCGATTCCAGTCTGCATACTCAGTAAATGGCCAGACCCCTTGCTCCGCTAAGCGTTTCACTTCCCCCTTCTCGCATCTGATGAGCCCCTCGAACCTGGTGGGTGGGTCATTCGTCGCCGTTACGGTGGGGAATTGATGGTTGAGTAGGCTCTTTTCCTTATAGAGCGCCGAAATATCCAATAACGATCTGCCTTATCCGCCGATTATGTTGTATGGCATGAGTGCCAACTGAGCATTCTCAGGTATTCCCAGTCTCGCGACGGTATTGTTCTCATCAAGAATCGCGCCACCGTACATGAGCGCAACCGTGGACGGATCAACACCAAATGACTGGCATACTTGTTGCTTGATTTCGGCGACCGTATGGTCAGGAATGACGTCTATTTCTGCTAAACCTGTCTGTGGGCCAATTGGCGCTTGGATGAACAGTTTCATTTGCGATGCTTCACCTCCATCCTTCCTGATTGTCTTTCATGCAAGGGACCTTAACTATCTTACTGTAAGCTGAATCTTCTGTGAGTGAATTACATACCCACCCGCATGAAGAGACGCTTTGACAGTAAGAGTGATCGTATATGTGCCTTGCCTAATACCGGCCGTCTGAATGGCAAGCGGGATGGTTCCAGGTACCCTCAGCAAGGTGGATCCGTTTGTCGGCATGAGAACCATCTTTGCTCCCTGCGGGAGACCAGTTACAGTGACCGTCATAGGGGCTTCGAATCCTTGTCCTGAAGTAACGTTAACGGTAAATTCACACTGTGAACCGGCAAGAACCGAGAATGATGTGGGCTGGATAGTCACGTCGAAGTCGGTGACGGTAACAGTCACCTTCGCGTTCCGCTGCACGACTTGGGAGTCAGGCGGGGAATATGAAGCAGCGATGTATAACGGAAATGATCCTAATGATGCGTTTGAGTTCGCTTCTACGCTAACGTTGATAATCGTTCCAGGTTGCACGTTAGCTGGAGTGAACACGTTAACCCCCCTAGGCGCCCCTGAAATGGATATTGTAACTCCATGGTCGAAGCCGTTGATTGACGTGACGTCTAACAGAGTGAAGGAAGGGTTGGTTGCGTTCCGGTATACTATGATTGTCTGATTTTCGGGAGATATGTTGAAGTCCGAAACTAGGACATGGTACACTTTAGTCGACATTTTGGTTCCCGTGTCTGTAGTTGCTTCAAGGTAGTAGGATAGATTGCCTGTTACTTGTGATGCGGGAATAGTTGAATGAAATACTCCTGTACCATTTGAGATCATTTCTATCGCCGTGTACGACTCGCCATCTCTTGCGTAGAAGAGTGTAACGTTTTCGATGCCTGTTGAGTTTGCGACAATCGAAATGGGCGAGCCAGTTAGAGAGTTCGTTACTTGAGTATGATATATCGCGGCTGGTGGGGGAACTTGCTTCGTAGAAAGCATTGAGACTCCTAGAAGACTTATCGAGATGACGATTGCGATTAAGATCACGCCGAGTATGAGTCTAATTGGCAGCGGTCTTAGTGCGGGGCGTACGGCCCTCCTCGCAGGGGGCGGAGAAGAGATCTCTCTAATTGGGACAGCAGCCGATTTTTCGCTGAAAACTCTCACTCTATCGTCAGGAACTCGAACCGGTTTCCCATTACTGTCAAGCCTGAAATAGCCGACGTCACCGTTCCTAGCATCAACCACCATTCCTACATTTAGAGAAGAAAACTGTTGAAGTTTCTTCTGCGTCTCCACGTCGGTTTGTGAGAAGAAGATTCCGTCTTCGGTGTGTGAATGATACCACCCGACGATGTTGCCTTTCAGTCGACCCTTTAAGAGATCATCAGCGATCTTGGCGACAGTGGTCGGATGGAGAACTACTCTATGCGGTTCCCCGGAAAACTCCCCCGTGATGGAGTCTTCGATCACGAGCGTGTCGTTGACGAGACGGCCTATTAGTAGGCCGATAATTTCCTTGCTGTTATCTTCAATGGACACTTTAGTGATTCGATCATTCACTGGTTTATAGACAC
>CAWJRR010000014.1:0-103747 GCA_963845275.1 Candidatus Bathyarchaeota archaeon | reverse complement strand
TTTTCATAGATCTAGAATTGAACCGTCGTTTTTGTGTGTGTGCGCGCACCATTAGAGGCACTCGTAATCATAAACACGTCCCACACGCTTAGCCCTCTTACGATGCCTGTCGTGACTCTTACGAAGGTCACGCTTTTGGCCAACTAATGTCCCTCTAAAACTGAGCCGCGGTGGCAATTTATTTAAGACTTGATGTTGGGGGCTTCTGATCTTAGCTCTTTCAATTGCGAATCGCATGGATTTTCAATATGTAATCTAAGTAGAGGCATTCCTTCCCATTATGGGAAATATCTCCTCGACTCTGTCTCTTCTTATTCCGTAGAATCTTTCGTGACGAATGACCGTCGTGTCGAGGTATGACGGAATTAGTTGCACCTTATCGCCCACTTCAACCTTAGCTTGATTCTTGCGTTTCCAGAGACTGTTCTCTGCTTGTAGCTCGTAGAACTGGAAATTCTCCGGGTCGAATGTTTCAGTCGGCAGGAGCTTTGGCGGGCCGTTTACGCTGCTAATGGAGGCTTTACCCGCGTCAAGGACGACATTTCCTTCAGGATGCTTGCTGATCACCGTTGTTAGCAGCGTCAGGGCGCATTCAAATTCGGGGACATGCTCGTGGTAAACGGAATCCATAAGTAAATACGATCCAGCTTCAACCTCGGTTACTTCAGGATTCGCCCCACTGACGTCATAAGTTCCGGTGGCGCCTGTTGAGACCTCTTTCACCTGTATCCCCGATTTCTCTATCAGTCTCTTGGTCTCAATTAACAGGCCTTCAGCGTTTCTTATCTGTGCCCTCCTTTGGCTTCTAGGCTCAACTCCCGCTAGGTTTGAGTCCACACCAATTACGCCTTTGAATCGAAGGCCTTTGAGAGACTTAACATGCTTCACTAAGTTAAGTGATGGTTCTCCTGGGTCTGCGCCGAACCTTCCACATCCAATCTGTACATCCACTAACACGTTTACGGTAGCCCCTTCCTTCAACGCTGCTTTAGAGATCAATTCACAGTTGGATGGATCGTCAACCTCAACCGTGATATCCGCAGCTTTTGACAACCTAACTAGCCTGTCTATCTTGCTTGGTGCTCCTACAACGTTCGTGATCAGGACGTTCTCGATTCCCGATGAAACCATTATCTCCGCTGCCCCGACCTTCTGACAACATATGCCCCTTGCGCCTTGCGCGATCTGTCTTTGAGCGAGCATCGGAGTTTTGTGAATCTTAGTGTGAGCCCGAAGGACCGATTTCTTTCCGCGGAAGAAATTTGCCATCGTCGGCATGTTCTTTTCCATAAGTTCGAGATCTATTAGAAGCGCGGGAGTGTCCATCTCCTGTTTGAGTATCCCGATCTCGTTCATGGTCCAAGAAATATTATGACCGCATAATAATTTTGCCTCGTTCACCGTGAGAGGAGTTGCAATGAACGCGGATAGTCAACTAACTTCGTGTTGAGAAGAATGGCTGTCTAACTTCTCACCTCGAACCTTATCAGGCGTCGAACGGAGGTTCAATATTTGGATGTGCTAATAGTGGATCCCGTATTGAGCTGTCACTAATGTATCTAATCCGAGTTTTTCTAAGATCCTTATGGGTACCTGCATAGAGACTTGAACAATGCCCGGTAGTCTACCTATCTCGACGGCCCCACTAATAGTAGCTCTGTTCCTGACTTCTTCGACTGACATGCCGAACAATTTTGAGGCTCTCTGAAATCCGTCAGTGGCAGCATCATTTATGTTCGATCCTGATCCGATAATTTGTAGAGGTGCAACCGGTTCGGCCTCGACTCCGGCTTCTTTCGCCACTTTCCTAACTTCTTCCCACTCATCGTTTCTCCAAGGCTTCGCAAGTTTTGGAAGATCCTCTTCAAGCGGAATCAGTAATGGACCGTCCATCTTCAAATGTTTCAGGACGGACACGTTGACTGTGCTCTCTGCAGTAACGTCAGTCGTGTGGCCTGCGGCTTCTCCGTCCCCCATCTGGGCGTGAGCATCGCCCGCGTACACTCCGCCGCCCTTCACGAGTACAGGCGCGATGACAATTGCCCCAGCCCTTACCGAGTCGATGTCCATGTGGCCGTCAGTGAGCTTAGTTTCCCACTCCGACTTGGACAAGCGATAGGGATGGGGAGCATCAATCAGGAAGTAGCCAACATCCTTTGCATTGTGGGAGTCAGGTATGTTCGCAGCAGGGCAGGTGCCCAGCTGACCCAGCATCGGGAATATTCTAGATGGTACTCCTGGTATGTCCGCCTGGCCGAAGATTAGGATCGGTACTTGCGTTGAGTTTTTTGGCAGCGAATGCCAGGTCCACGCGTCTCTGGCGATGATTTCGGCTTTCTTTCGGTCAACTGTTATTCCCAAGCCGGCTTGATGATTGAGCGTCATTGTGTATCCGTTAACCATCTCGAATGGTGAGATGGGCGTACCGCAGTTTTTGCATCTAATCGCTTTCTGCCCTATTCCCTCCACAACAAACTCGGGCCACAGTTCCGCGCAGGTTGGACATTTCTTGGCTACGGCGGCGTCCCCAATATAGCAGCCTTCCCTAGGTCTCTCAACGCCAGAAGAAGCCGCTCTTGATAAGATCCGAATCCGTTCGACCTTGATGGCAACTGCGTCGCCGACATCAGCATTCTCGACTGCTACAGGTGCGCATACTGCATGGCCACCTCTGATCGTTGGAGTTATTAGGGCTCCCCAGCAACCCGGTGCTGTCAGGAACGTTATCTTGCCACCGTCAGCAACGGGGCCCAACATCTTCCGGCTCGGCCCAATTATCCCATTCGTAATAACGTCATCGTAAAGTTCGCTTTGCGCAGACGATCGTATAACTTCTGTTGTAGTCATCCTTCGTCCAATTAGATTGGGGTGAATGCCGCCTAAAGAGTGTTATTCGATTTAACAAGGAATGAACCGAAACACGGAGTCTCAACCATATGATAGACTGAAGTGAATTATCTAGTATCTATCGCAACGTTATCTGGCTTAGATTGGTCGACTCCGCAATGTAGGTTCCCGTCAGTATCTACTTGAATTCCATCCTACAAGTCAAAACGCATTATTTAACCGAAAACCACAACTGCTGCGTCTGGAGATTAATGTCCTTGGTGTGACCCTTGGAGGCAAGCGACCGGTCAAAGAAGACTTTCATTCCTTCCGCATTTACTTCAGCACAGCTTGATAAGCACCGGGTCGCAGTGCTACCGCTGCTGAACATGAGCCCTGACCCCCATGACGAGTACTTCGCTGATGGGATGACGGAGGAGATAATCTCCACACTCTCAAACGTCAGCAACCTCATCGTAATTTCGCGGACATCTGTCATGCAGTATAAGGGTGCGAGAAAGAACCTCGTCGACATAGGCAGGGAACTGAAGGCGGGCACATTACTAGAGGGGAGCATTAGAAAATCGGGTGGTAGGGTCAGAGTCACGGTGCAGCTTCTCGACTCCGTCGAAGACAAGCATCTGTGGGCGCAGAGCTACGACAGGGAGTTGCACGATGTTTTCGTCGTTCAGTCAGACATTGCTAGGAGCGTCGCAGAGGCTCTGAAAGTGAAGTTGCTCGCTAACGAGGCGAACCGGATCGAGAAGAAGCCCACCGACAGCGCCGACGCTTACCTTCTGTACTTGAAAGGGAGGAAGCACTGGAATAGGAGGTCTGAAGCCAGCGTCAGGAAGGCCATCGAGTACTTTGATTTTGCCGTCTATCACGACCAGAAATTCGCCCTTGCATACGTGGGCCTAGCGGATTGCTACAACATTCTCTACAACCATCATTACATGGAGCGTGCTGAGGCGGCAGAAAAAGCTGGACCTGCAATATCGAAGGCACTCCAACTGGATGAAAAGTCCGCGGATGCTCACGCGACCTACGGATGGTTCTTAATGGACAACGATTGGAACTGGGACGCAGCAGAAGCGGAATACAAGAAAGCGATTGAACTCAACCCAAACTACGCAACAGCACACCAATGGTATTCGGGCCTCCTGCAAATCGAGGGGCGCTTGGAGGAAGCCTTGGCTGAGGCGAAGAGTGCTCTTGAGCTCGACCCCCTCGCTCCCATAATAAGCGTGGCGGTCGCCAATACCTTATGCTGCCTTGAGCGATACGATGATGCTATAGTGTATTACAACAAGGCGCTCGCTATCGAACCCAACTTCGTTCCAGCCCTATCAAGCTTACCTGGTGTCTACGCCATGAAGGAAGAATTCGACGAAGCTCTCGCCCGGCAGCAAAAGCTAGCTAGAACCGATTACCCAAAGGGTTTGGCTATGGCTTCACTCGCCGCGATTCAAGCTAGAGCAGGCAAAAAGGATGAATCACTCAACAGCCTTGACTCAGCAATGAAACTCCAGGACCAGGAAAAGATCCCCGCCTATGGGATTGCTTCGATCTTCGCAGCTCTCCATGATGAGAATAGAGCGTTCGAGTGGTTGGAGAAAGCTTTGATGCAGCGTGAGAGTGGGTCAGGTTCTGTCGCGGACATCAAGGCAGATCCTTGGTTCAAGGAGTTGCGAACTAGGCCACGTTTCTTAGAGATTCTGAAGAAGCTTGGTCTTGACAAATACTAGCAGGCAACAACTCATGGGCGTCGAATTTTGGAAAAGGTTTGACCCGTCGTTCAAGCTTTGATTTTCTCGTGTGTGAAAGGATGAAAAGTCTCTAGTCGCTGTGTCTGTGTTAGTTCTCCGCGGTTGGTAAGCCCGAAGACCCACTGACCATGTTTCGGTCGGGTGTGTGAATGGGCAGACCTCTGGAGCGGCCCCTTGAATGCGCCCCTGCGCGCGAATAGGTGATTGCCGCGTTCAAGCCAACCAAGAAAAGAACGGAGGTGAAGAACCAGGATGGCAGTCTACGTTGGAATAGACGTTCACAAGAAGTACTGTCAAGCTGCTCTAATGAACGACAACGGTTGCGTCCTACAGGAACTCCGATTCGACAACACCTCACAAGGAGCAACCAGCCTAGTCACCCTAGCAAAATCCGTAGACCCACACGTCAAGGCTGTGGTGGAACCGTCCGCAAACTTCTGGATCAGAATCTACGATCAACTTGAGAATGAAGGAGTCGAGGTGAAGCTCAGCAACCCTTTGAGGACAAAAGCAATAGCTGAAGCACGCATCAAAACCGACCGCATAGACGCCAAAACCCTAGCCTACCTGCTCAGAGGCGATCTTGTGGCAGAAAGCTACGTCCCAACCCGAAAGAACCGTGAACGCAGAGCCCTCATCAGACACCGCGCCAGCCTAATACAAATGAGAGTAGACATCAAGAACCGCATACACGCACTCCTAGACAAACACGAACTCTCCCACACCTACACAGACCTCTTCGGAAAACAAGGCCTTGAGTGGCTTCGAAACCTACAACTCACAACCCCAGATCAGGAGATCCTCCAATCCAGCCTACAGATCGTCGAGACATTAAATCAACAAATCCGAAGCATGGACATTCAAATCGCGAAAGACGCCACAACCGAAACCCAAGCCAAGCTTCTCATGACCATGCCAGGCGTTGACTATTACGCAGCCATGGTCCTCCTATCCGAGATCGGAGACGTACACCGCTTCAGCTCAGACGAGAAGCTCGTCAGCTGGGTAGGATTAGCGCCTCAAGTGCACCAGTCCGGCGAAACTCAATGGACAGGTCACATCACCAGGAAAGGCAGCAAACGGACCCGATGGATTCTCGGCCAATGCGCACAATCAGCCAGACAACACGACCCACGAATGCGAGAGTTCTACGAACGGATTGAACGGAAGCATGGATCACAGAAAGCCATCGTCGCCGTCGCCCGCAAAATGCTAGCGATAATGTACGTGATGCTCATCAGAAACGAACCATACCACGGAGAGAATCACGAGTTAACGGAGCAAAAACATAAACGCCTCAACACATTAGCTAACAGCGCTTGAACGCCACACAGAAGACCAACGCGGAGACGCAAGCATAGTCTACAGACTTTTCATAGGTGTGGGTCTAGTGGTGCGCGCCCCCGCCGCCGCCTCTCATAAAGACTTGCGGCGTTTGTCTGCTCGAAACAGCATTTTGTCAGCTAGAACCGCCTACAATACTGCTTCAAGCGAATCCACGCATCTGAGGAAGATCTTAGTGGTATATTGGAAATCTTTCACACTAACTAGCTTTCCGCAGTCGTGTTCTGAAATAATTTCCGGGATGAATCGTATTTCGTATCTCTCTCATCTTGTCAACTGCGTCTGAAACAGAGTATCTCGAGCGTCCAATGGATACTGTACCCGGTATCCAATCCAATTCTTTGGCTAGAGAGATCAATTTGAAAAAGTCCCAATATAGGATGTTCTCAATTCTTTGGCTAGAGAGATCAATTTGAAAAAGTCCCAATATAGGATGTTCTTTTTCCGTCCCTTCCAATACTGATAGGTCGTCGTTTTTCTTGCTTGGCTACTATAGCAATAGTACATTGCCAGTATGAGTCCCTCAATTGCGGATGCGAGGAAAATGCTGCTGGCATGATACGCTTTGACTCGCGCGCATTTGTCAGCTTGCTGCTTGTAGCTCCGGGCGATCTTTAGAAGTCTGTCGAAGCTATCTCCCTGCGACTTTGGCATAGCGAGAGTAATCTAGCACGTGGAGCTTTACAGTTTTCTAGAAGGGCTGTATACGCTTGCTCATTCTTCTAACACTCTAAAGCGTCAAAAGTACCGCCAACCCCGTCATCACACCTCCCGGCGCGTCCCTCACGTTCCATTATAACCTAGAAACTGACCTGAGGCTAACAAGCCGAGTTAGCCTGAAACCGTTAAAACATAACGAAAAACCTAACCAGATTAAGGCTTGCTAGGGTTGCGATGTCATTTACCTTAATAGCTGATCGAAGGATCTGATCAATCCGCACTCGTCGCAGACAAGTGCAGTGGCGGGTGTAATGTCCCCTGTCTGAACACGTAGGCCTAGTTTTCCACAAGATGGACAGTGTATCGGCAACACCGTATTCGTTTCGCGCACCAAGCGAAGAAATGCACGGGTCATCATAAACCTGAATCACATAACATATACGAATGTATAATCTCAGAGAAAAATTCGTGCTCACGAGGGAGAAAAATCCAAATGATTTCTAAGGATACGTGACTAATTTCACATATGGCAATTTACGGTGGAGTTGAGGCTGGCGGAACGAAATTCTCCTGCATCATAGGGTCTGACCCAGACCACATCTTGAACGAAAGCACTATTCGCACAACCACTCCTGAAGAGACACTCTCCCAGGTTATCGAGTTCTTCCTGAAGGCATCGGAACCGATCTCGGCAATAGGTATCGGATCCTTCGGACCCATAGACCTGAACCAAGCATCAAGATCCTTCGGATACATCACCAACACGCCTAAACCCGGCTGGAAGAACACGGATTTTATCGGAACGATCAGCCGCGCCCTGAAGATACCAATCGTGTTCGACACAGACACAAACGCTGCCGGCTCTAGGAGAGGTAAAATGGGGAAATGCCAAAACGGTGGACCATGTTCTTTACATGACAATTGGAACGGGAATCGGAGGCGGCTTCATTATCAAAGGGATACCTTTGCACGGATTGCTCCACCCAGAAATGGGGCACATGCGAATACCTCACGACTGGAAGCAGGATCCTTTCTCCGGCATCTGCCCCTTTCATGGCGACTGTCTAGAAGGACTTGCCTCAGGACCAGCGATTTACAAAAGATGGGGAGTCTCCAGGTGAGGCTATACCCATAGATCATCGGGCCTGGGCTTTTGAAACACAGTACATTGCCACCGGACTAGTTAACCTACTCTGCGCACTTTCACCTCAACGAATAATCCTCGGGGGAGGAGTCATGAAACGAGCTGAACTCTTCGATGAGATCAGAATCAAGTTGAAAGAATTGTCAAATCGGTACTTCGATCACAAGCAACTCCAAGACGAGATTGCAGAATACGTGGTCCCACCCAAGTTAGGCAGACAAGTAGGAGTATTGGGAGCGCTCGCCTTGGCAAAGGATGCGTTTGATCCAAAGGCGTCAGATTCTATACGAATCACGTAGATGCATTGCGAACGCACGATTTCTGTGAGCACGTTTCTTCTACTCGCTTGTGTGCAATACAGCATAGAAGCTAGCTAAAGCTTGACATGATGATTGAAATGGAAAAAACAATGGGAAACTCATGTCCAAGATGCGGTCTGGGAACACTAAACATCTACTATGACGACGGTTCAGATTCGCAACTTGGCGCAGTTTGCGACTCCTGCGGACTGAGAGGCTTCTTTACCAACGGTAAACTCGTTCAGCTTGCGCTGGCTTGAGGGAACAAGAATGGTTACGAGGCTCTTCCATAAAGGCGAAATAGTTTTCCGCTGCGAATACTGTGGATTTGGATACAAGGATATAGAAACCTCGGAAAGTTGCGAAGCGTTTTGTGGGACCCATGAAGGCTGTTCAAGTAAGATAACTCGTTTAGCAGTCTACACTCCGCGCATACTGATTATCCCAGTCGCCAACTAGCGGCTGATCAGAATCCCCTGCATATACTACTCTATGCAACGGGCTATGCGTGAATTATCGTTGACCGCGAGATCACGGTGATGCTGATTTCGACAAGGCGATAGCCATCACGCGGGCTTGATCACATGTATCTTCGCAGTGGTCTGAAGTATTCTCGATAGCTTCCAAGAATTGACTGAGGAGTATAACGGAACCCACATGTATCCCATCTGTCTCTATGTCCTTCAAGATACCACGAGCTTTCTGGTACATGTCATCCACTCCTTCTTCGAGTTGTTCGACTTCGTCAGCTGCTTTCAAGGACGCGTCCAGCTCACCATCCATAAGCTTCTGCACCATGTCTGCAACTCGTGATGTGCACTCGGATGTGGTTGAACACATTTCCATCGATATGTCTTGCACTTGTTTTGGCATTTTGGAGAGGTCGAACATTACAAGTATACGGCCTGCCTCGTGGGCCCAGTCGGCTATCCAGTCTACTTGTCTGCTTAGCCGCATCAAGCTGGCACGTTCGTCAGATGGTAACTCTCCACGGGCGAGCTCCTCGGTAATCCGCCTCCGCATTGAGTCCGCCTCATGCTCCTTCTGCTCTAGCAGGCTGAAGTTCTTTTCCAACTCAGGCTTATTGTCTACGATTGCATCTTTGATACACTTCCCGAGCAGTTCAACGGTCATCGTCGTCATAATCGAATGCTCAAGGACTAGGCCCACTGCCTTAACGGTTCGACGCGCCCGTAACCAACCTTCTAACGTCATTTCAGTAATACCTCAATCATAATGTGCTACTCGAGGCTAACCTCTTTCTCGAGTCCTTCTTCAGGGTAGTCAAATAACACCATATTTGCCTCGTTAAGAAATAAACTAACGCGTTCGCCAACAGCAAAACCGGTACTGTAATCCGCTGTTGAGACTTCTGATATGATTTCAATTCCATCAGCCTCAATTACGTAGCGGTTGAGGCTTCCCAGGAATGTCACTTGCTTAACTCTTCCTCGCCAACCATCTTCAGTGGGAAGCGTAAGTAATACAGATTCGGGTCGAATGAACGCTATTACTTTCTGGCCAATCCTCTTGCCAAGACTATACGCTTTGACTTCATGACCCGCTACGTCTACCGTACATAAATTGGCGTCAATCGTGAGGATCTCGCCTTCGAAGAGGTTAGCTTCACCCACGAAGTTCGCAGTAAAGAGGCTGTTTGGAGAGTGGTAGATTTCGGAAGGCTTTCCGACTTCGACTATTCGGCCGCTTTTCATTATCACTACTCGATCGGCAATTGACAACGCTTCTTCTTGGTCATGCGTTACGTGAATTACGGTTAGGCCCAAGTCTGACGCTAGTTTCCTAAGCTCGTATCGTAATTCCGCCCTAACGATAGCGTCCAGGGCCCCCAGCGGTTCATCTAGCATGAAAAGATGCGCGCCAGTAGCAATCGCTCTACCGACCGCGACCTTCTGTTGCGCCCCACCACTAAGTTCTCTAGGAAAGGAGTTCGAACGGTCACGCATATTGATGAGGTCCAACATTTCGTTTGTGACAGTTCTCATCTCGTTTGATGGCGCCCGTCTAACTGCAAGTCCGTATGCGAGATTATCTCGAACTGTCAAATGTGGGAAGAGCGCAATATCTTGAAACACGTACCCAATTTGCCTATCTTCCATTAGGGTTCTCTTGACGGATTGTCCGTCTATAAGGATCTCGCCACCACTTGGCTGCTCGATTCCTGAAATACACCGAATCAGTGTGCTCTTCCCGCAACCGCTTGGACCAATAATGCAAACATACTCCTTATCCTCAACGTGGAGTGATATGTCGGATAGCGCCTGAATGCTTCCATAAGTCTTCGATACTCCAATTATGTCTAACTTTGGCATGCTATCCTATCTCCAATTCTTTCAAGAGCCCTTGTGCCGGATACTCGAAGACCATTACGTCACTCTCGCGGAAGCTGATTGACACTTCATCACCCACCTTGAACGCAGCCTCATTTTCAGCAAAATTACGTGACGCGATCGTGTCACCGTTGGAGAGGCGAACCAAGTACTCTCTCGAATTACCTAGGAATCTGACACTGCGAATCTCTCCCCTGAACACGTTATCCATTCCACGTGGCTGATCAGTGGATATTCGAACACGTTCTTTCCTTAACCCCAGAATAACTGTGGAGGTTAACGTGAGCATTCGCGAAGGCGCTTGGATCGTAAGTCCTCTTACGCCGATTAGCGCAGTCTCCCCCACGGTGTGTTCGACTATGCCTTCAAAGAAACTGGCCCCTCCGAACAATTGGGCCACGAAGATACCAGCAGGTTTTCGATAGACCCTCCGCGGCGGTCCGAAATCCTGAATCCTCCCATTCTTGAGGATCATGAGTTCATCACCAACACTCATGGCTTCCTCTTGGTCGTGCGTCACGTGTACTGCTGTGAGACCTGACTGTTTCACGATATCTCGGATTTTGTGACGCAGATCAAGCCTTAGTCGCGCGTCTATGGCACTCAATGGTTCATCGAGAAGAAGTAATTTCGCGCCCGAAGCCAGCCCTCGAGCTAATGCAACTCTTTGCTGCATTCCACCACTCAATTCCTTAGGCAATGCTTGAGCTCGTGAGGAAAGCCTGACCAAATCCAATGTCTCAGAGGCAATTTCCAACGCGACCGATGCCGGTTTACCTCTCGCTAATGGGCCAAAGGCTACGTTCTGCAAGACGGTTAGATGAGGAAAGAGCGCATAATGTTGCGGCACGTAAACCGCGTTTCGATCCTGAACGCCAACTTCGTTCACGCGCCTATCGTCAGATTGTATCGTGCCTTCATCAGGGGTTAGGAGGCCGGCCATTAGCTTGAGTAGCGTTGTCTTGCCACTCCCCGTTGGCCCTAGAATGCATAGGTACTCGCCGTCATTGACTTCAAGCGATATCCTATCCAAGGCCAGAACCTTGCCAAATCTCTTGGTCACATTGACAAATCTCAACTGGGGCATATTCTAACCAACCTTTCTAGAAGGCTGACGTATTGCGATGAGTCGGAGCACCACTAACGCAAGAAATGATGTTGCCACTAGAAAGCCTACTCCTAGTGCTCGTTCCGGCGAAGTGACCGACACAGTCCCCTTAATCCAGCTCACGAGCAGAATAGGTGCTGTCTTTAGAGTTTTGGAGACTGCTGATGTTGCTCCGGTTTCGTCGACACTTCTAGTGAACACTAGGATGGCGCCTGACAATAGGGCGTACTTCGTGAGTGGCAATGTTATTTTTCGAAATACTCGAAGGGGTTGCGCACCCAGTGTCTTCGCGGCGTCTTCGAGTTCGGGGGGAACTTCTTGGATCGAGGCGGTCATTGTGCGAACGAAGTAACTGTAGGTTATCGTCGTATGGGCTAATACAATAACCCAGAATTCAGGCAGAGATCCCATATTCTTCCAGAAGAAACTCAAGGAAACGCCCAGAGCGAGAGAGGGTACGATTATCGGCAGGTCTACGAGGGCGTCGACGATCTTTGTTATCCCAGTTCCAAATCTGTTCCGAGCGATCAATATGGCCATGGGTAGTCCCGATACGATGTTCACAACGGTCGCGAGCACGGCGATCACGTATGAAAGCAACATACTTGACCAGAATTCCTTCCAAGGCCCGGCTCCTGCGATGGCTTCTGTGGCTGTTCCACTTGCGACTGCCATTATTGCTGGTAGCGCGATGAATAGACAGGGAAAGAGAACGAACGCCATGAAAATTGCTACGCTGGAAATATTTCTGACAGTTACAACTGACGACTTGCTTAGCGTCCTCTCAAAGTCAGGCCACACCCGCAGGGGTGCAACTCTAATCCTTGGCGCAACGACTTTAATCACTCCGAAAACCACGAGGGATGAGAGTATCAGAATTAAACTCGCAAGAACAACGGCGGACGTCTGACCCGCGTTACGAGCATTGCTAATGAACACAGTCCCATTCTCGAATGCCCCAGCCACCACGATAGTTGCCCCTGTCTCCGAAAGCGAGCGAGCCAATGCCAACAGGAAGGCGGCGATTAGACCGGTTCTAAGAATGGGAAAAGTCACCGTTCGAACTGCCGTAAAGGTTGAAGCACCAAGGGTTCGCGCAGCCACCTCGTAAGTCTCACGATAATTCAGAAACTCGCCGACCATAACACGCACGATCACTGGAAATGAGAATGCAAAGTGAAGGAGCATGATCAGTATGACGCCAGGGGGCACGAGACTATTAGATCCGAAGAATTGTGCAATTCCATCTGGACTACTCCAGAACTCTAGTATTGAGAATCCTAGCGCGACCGTGGGTACAACGAAGGGGATGTCGGCCAGACTGTCAAGAACCGTTGCCCAGTTCCCTCGCCTCCTCACGATGAGCCAAGCAAGAGGGACTCCCGCCAGAAGATCAAGACTCGAGACTGTCAAACCAATAATGAATGACCAAGATACCGCACTCTCCATTCTACTCAATACTGCAGCGCTCAATGCTAGACTTGGCAATGAGAACAATTGGGCAACTATGCCGGCTATTGCAGGAATTATCACAATCAACAGGAAGAACAATAGCCCAACCGAGTAAACGCATTTGATGATGTTGGGTTTGGCGGAGGCTCGTTCTAAGAACAGAAGCAGGCGCGTCGAAATCGTTGAGTTGGTATGGGGGTTGGCGCCTGACAACGCTCACTCAACTGTGCCTTTTTGAAACTTCAACATTGCTTATGAAGCTGATGCGACAAATCTATCGTCGGTTACTAGCATAATTGCTGCCTCAGGTTAACCTGACCTCTGTGGTAGAGTTAGACCTTAATGTCGCTTGGCCAAAACTTCACGGATTGAGCCGGTGGCTTCCCTCGCCACAAAGATCAGAATTATCAAAGTTACGAGGTAATCAATCCAAGGGAGTCTAAAGGAGTAGTTGATTACAAGCCCTGCCAGCAATGCAATCGACATCAAGAAACAGGTTGCCGACTCCGAGGCGTCTATTTCAAGAGGCAAACAATTACACAATTTTCCAATCCGCTTCTTTTGATACCACAAAAGTGGCATAATTACAACTGCAAACGAGGCCACACCAATTCCCAACAGGGAGGCTTCTGGTCGAATACCGGTCAGGATCGAATAGATTGCGCCCAACCCGATTATTGGAATAAGAGAAACCAGCAACATTGCAGTTACCCATTCAGTTCGCCTATCGTCGTGAGTAACTGACGTTGGAGCACGAGCAGTGTCTCGCAAGTGCTGAACTACCGCGAATGATGATAGAAGCTCAATCACACTATCACCGCCAAAAGCCAGCAGCGCCAAGCTCCAAACAATTAGTCCGGAATAAATCGAGACAACACACTCAACAGTCATCCATGCCAAACTGGCATATTCTACCCATAAACCAGCCTTGAGGAGCACTTGAGCGTCTGTCTTCACGGCTATCGATTGTCTTTAGACATCAAGACCAGTTAAGGTTAGTGAACCCTAAGGTCAGTTTTGGAATCCTCTATGGAACTCCTCGACGAAAGGACCATTCCAATCGTTGCTTATGCGCATGACTCCCTAACTGACCTAGAGAATTTGCCAGTGAAAGTTGGGGGGTTTCGATTGTCGGAGGACCGGTAACTTCTCCCTGGCTTCAGTTACTCGAGCGTCATCGATCCGATAGAACCCCACCCTATCTCCCGCTCCTAGATCCATGACCTTGACTCCTTGAGGATCTACGACAATGCTCCTTCCTACGAAGGCTTCATGTGCATTACCAACTCCTACAACGTAACTTGTGTTCTCGTGGGCACGTGCGATCAGAAGCGTCTGCCACTGTTCCTCTTTCAATGGCCCACGGAACCAAGCCGACGGAACAATTACTACGCGCGCCCCTGACATTACCTGGTCCTTTACGAGTTCAGGGAATCTAATGTCGTAGCACATTACAATTCCGAAGGTTAGATCTCGGAGTCTGAAGAGAACTGGATTAGAGCCTGCTTGGAACAGATCTGACTCTCTGTATCCGAATGCATCGAAAAGGTGAATCTTACGATAACCGCCCTTAATTCTACCTTGGTCGATAATTGCGGCAGTGTTGAATATTCCACTGTTCGATCGCTCGAAGATAGGTAGCACGATGGCCGTTTGATTTTTCTCGCTCAATTCGGCAACCCTGTTTACGAACTCCCCATTCAATGGTTCCGCAAGGTCTTCCAAGTATTGGCGAGACAGCCCGCGGCTTGGGTAACCCATGCAGTATTCTGGAAACACGAGCAGGTCGCATGCTTCTGATCTTTCAATAGCTGAGACGACGCGCTCAAGATTCTGCTTCTTGGACTCGGTTACGGCTAATTGCATGAGGCCGATTCTGAAAATTCCAGACTCCAAGTTAGTCAATTCGCCAGATAGAATGAAGCTCGTGAGATCTACTTAACGTGAATCCTCGTAAGATGATTAAAGCTGAACATGTTCGAACTAGAACAGGGGAGCATGGATTATTTGGTTCGTTAAGTCAAAACAGGTTATGTCTCATGCTTTCCATACCGCGCCAATGTTCCATTCATTAAAGCAGTTCATCGTAGACATGAAATCCACGTTCATGGTGTCAATAGCATTGAGCGTTATAGCGATCGTAATCGAATACCTGTTCGATATTTGAAATAGGGGTTCGCTCATCAACTAGCCGATTCACGCTTGTTGAGTGAATCAAGCCGCTCAGTTATCTTCTGGAACAGGACGCCCTCTTTCACACCGAAGAGTGATTCACTGCAGTCGCGAAAACAGGTAACGGGATGCACTCGGACACCCTCGTCCGAGAGAATTTGCATCTCGTCGCTGGCAAGCTTGTAATTCGCAGTGGGAAGAATCAAATCGGTTATCTTGACGCGACGTGACTTGAGGATACCAACTATCTTTCCAGTCTGTGAACCGTGTCCACCTAATCCTCCAACGGGACCAACATCTAGCTTCACACCTATCGTTCCCGTCGCCACAACAGACGGCGGTATTGGTAATCTTGATAGTTCTGAGAGGAGACTGGCGGCTATTGCTACTCCTGCACTTGGACCTGACACGCCTTGTCCAGGATTACCTTCGAGGATACTTCGTACCTGAAAGTGCATGTGTAGTTTGCTCAGGTCTATCCGGTTCTCGCTCCATAACCATGATGCCACCGCTTCCGAAGCGTTCTGAGCACTCTGCAAAACGGAATCATCGGGAACAACCATCTGCCCGATTATTGCAGAGGTTGAGTTGCCTGTGACCGACACATGTTTCTCTCCGTTGATGATTGGGCGCACGGAACATTCCACAGCGATTATTCCACCTGTTCCATTCTCCGTAGCGTAAAGTCCATAGGATATGCCTGCTGTCGGAGACGATGGGAGCAATGATTCTTCCAGTTCGCGCTGCTGCTTTTCTTGAGTAGATTCTAAAGCTTCGATGGCCTTCTCAAAGTGGTAAAGTCGAATAGGATAGTTTGCTTCAGTGATATTCTCGATTGAGATAGGTGACGACTCGTCTCGATAGATTTGGATTAAGTCACGTAGGCGTCGCAAATCCGCGTCATGGCGTTTCTCGATTTGAGCTTTCCGATCAGGGTCGTCCGTTGCGTGAAGTTCATAGACAGCACTCAATTCTGACGCCCACAGTCGATGTGCTTCCGTGATTGTTTCTGCAGCGGCTCTGGGACTCAGAATCCTCTGCATTCTGAAAAGTCGCGTAACCTGCGGCGCATCAATCTCTGAATGTAAGAACCTGGCGAACTTGTGTAGATGCACCTCGACAACCTCGTTCCATTCCTGATCGTTCAACGGCGGATGAACGTAGAACACGTTTGGTTCGAATCGATCTCTCGTGGCTTGGTCAATCAGATTCTCTTTGTTCGAAGCGGCGATTATCACTATTCCCTCGTCGGATCTAATTTCTGATAACTCTGCTTTGACTTGAGCGAGTATCTTGTTTCCGGTCGGGTCGGCACCCCAGAAAACTGCGTCGGCTTCGTCCAGGAATAAGATGCATGGAGCACGCTGGCGGGCAAGGGCGAATAGATCTTTGATTCTCTTCTCGGGTTCGCCGATGTAGGACGCTCCGCTCATTAGTTCTCCTCCTCTAACCTTAAGGAAGGTTACTTTGTTCTCCGCAGCGGCTGCGAGTGCAAGCAATGTCTTACCGGTGCCCGGAGGGCCGAATAGTAAGAATCTGCAGTTCGATGCATACCCTAGAGCAGACATCTTACGATCAAACGCCATCGAGATATGGTTCAGCACTTTGTCTTTGACGTCGTGCAAGCCACCAATTTCATCCCGCGTGACCTTCGGCGTGACGATGTAAACTGCGTCCGTGATCTCACGGGACTTTTCGAGTTCCGCGTAGAACTTCATTACGTGTGCAGCTTCAACGAAATCTTCCAAGTTCACCCTGTAGCTGGGCTTAGCCCATTTTGAAAGCGGATTCGGCACTGATCGCCGTAAGGTCTCCAAGAGAGGGATCTCCTTCGACCGCTTCACATCCTTGAACACGGTGAGAATGTCGTTTGGCGTGATTGAGCCGTGGCGACGTAGCGCCGCCTCACGTTCAAGCACTTCCATTATGTCTTCTGGTGAAACTCCATGCCACTCCTCGTCGGCCAGTTTGTTCCTAAGGATTACCAGTAGCATCTCTCGGGTGACCCCCGCGTCCAAATCAACCCTGGTGAGTCGTCTGCGAATGTCCTGGCGAGTCTGTTCGTAGGAGTTCGTCGCCACAATCACTAAGGTGCGGGTGTCGCTCTCAAGTATCTTGTCTAGCCACCTGTTTATCTCATCTTGAACTCGTGTATCCTCAAGCTCCGTCCCAGTATCACCTCTCACTTTCTTACCGAAACTCTGGAATTCGTCAATGTACACAACGGAGGGCGAAGCTGAGGCACGGTCCAAGAGACGTCTAATCTGTTTTGTACTTCTACCATAATACTCGGAGAATACGTCTGAACCCCTGACTACTAATGGAGATACGAGCATGCCATTCTTGTGAGCTTCAAGCAACATTTGTTTCATGGAGACCATGGTTAGGAAGGTCTTACCAGTCCCGCTTTCGCCAGTCAGACATATTGCCTTGGGCAGATCATCCTTATCGAACCAGGTCTTCAGCATCGGCTGTCTGAGAACATGCAACCTGAAGGAATCTAGAAGCAAGTTGTACTCTTTCTCGCGTCCAATTAACTGGTTAGCTGAAAATCGGTCTGGCGGATACGTGCGATCCAATCGCTGCTGAATCTTCCTGAACTTCCGTGGAGAGACTCTCGAACTGCGCCACTTTCCGAAATCCTTGTCCACTACACGTAGGGGTACGTAGTTCAGCCATCTTAGAACAGAGTGCCTTCTCCACCATTCATTGATCCGTATGCCACTTTGGCCAGCCTGTTCATGATTGGTCATGTTCGATTCCTCAACCTTGGGAATTTCATTCTTCCTCCATTGGTTTCAGGTCGAATCCTCTCTCGAGCCCGACTCGAACCAAGTAGGCGATTATCACTGCCCCAAAGGCGAAGCCGAGAGAGAATAGGTTCCAAAGCGATAGAGGCGTCACGGTGATGAGGAACATGTATCGGAGGATGAGGATGATTAAGACCTCACCTCCCATGATTAGGCCTAAAGCAACAAATGATACGAGGAGGAATCTGAAGGCGATATCCACCCACATGTAGATTTTGTCCCCGAGATCAAACATTCTCGAGCTCGACCGACGTCTTTCACTCTCTCGTCTGATCCATAATCCCCCTACAATGAAGAACTGAACTCCTAGAACGAGGTAGAGGAGCTTAACCCATAGCGGGAAGGCCTCTCCGAAGCTTCCGCTCCATCCAACCAGGCCGAGAGACGGAGATTCGTTTACGTTACTCGTGCTAGACGGATTGGGCTGGAATACCGCATCCACATCTAATTCTGATGGTCCGCCCGAGAGGTAGTAGGCTGTGCTGTTCGTTGAAGTTTCGGTGATTTGAAGGAATGGGCTCACGCCTGGTATCATGTGGTTGGGCAGGCTAGTATTCGTCGTTTGGTTTGCAGTCTGAACCTCGACCTTGTACCCAGTCGTATAGTTCAAGAACAACTTCAGGACGAACGAGCCGGGACTCATACTCGTGAAAGTGAATTCGTTCGTCGGATACTGAGTCGGCGTGTAGCTCGCCGCAGACAGGTTCCCTTGAAGGAAGGCACGGTCGATGCTCAGCTGATCACTCTTCACTATGATCGTATTGCCTACAAACAGCTCGATTCCCTGAATATTTGTGATAGCCTGCTGATCGGCAAAGACAGGCTTGGCGGCTGGAACAAGAAAAATCGTGGTAAACCCCAGAAATAGCATGAGAACTTGTCTCTTCGACAGTGCCATGATGCTTTCCAGCGGCGAATTCTATAATTCCGCTATGACGGCGCCAGATAGGCATTTAGTTTAACAGGTTAAACCTAGTAGGCGTTTTTCTATGGAAAATCCGCGCCTAAGTCGATTTCTAGTTCTACAACAGCCTTAACCACCGCAGTATTCATCGCTAGATTTTCACATAACAACATGCGTTTGTGTTTTTCGCCAGATTGGCGATTAACACGCGGTTAGCAAGAACGACTCGATCAGGATCCGGCGAGTTTCAGTTGGAGCTACTAGATCATCTTCTCTTGACTGGGACCTGAACTTCCGCGTTTGCCCATGCACGAGGATTCGTCCACGGGTTTCCCGAGTAGACCTCCCTTGGGGGGCTATCTGTTGCTTCAAACTCGCTGTATCTGAGCCAGCCGTAGATCCCAGAGTATACCAGGCGCGCTGAGACTTTTCCTGGATCAAACACGACGCTAGCGACAGTGTGCTTGGGGAACTTTTTGATCATTATCTTGCCTTCTGCCTTCGCTTTCCCTTTGATCTCCAGACACGCTTCCGATCTGATTTTGCTGGCAAGTTTATTTCCAGGCTCATCCAGCCACCGCATTATCCATTTTCCTGTTCCCAGCTTGTTCCTCTTCGCCCAGTTTACAAGCTGACTGAACTCGGTTCGGAACATGTTGGGACCGTGAGGACCATAGTGAATTAAGGAGGCTACGATGTAACTTGGGACCTGCTTAACTCTAATATCAACGACCATATCGATTCAACTATTGAGACTTGGAACGGTACTCTTGAACCTTGCTTTTGTGTATGCGTTCCATCAATTCAGGCTATTCCAAGCCCTACTATGGCGCGGTCGCTATGCCTGTAACGGTGGTCGCGTGCCTAGCTCCACCGGGATCACCATGAACTGGCCGAATCTAATTAACCCGACTTGAACTGTTTGTCCTGACACTGCGTTCTCTTCCAGGTATGCGGAGAATGAATCGTAATTCACAACTTTGTGGCCGTTGATCGAGACGATAATGTCGCCGCCTACTGTGTAGTCCTGCTGTCCAATTGTGATTTGCACGTTGCCACCTCTCATACCCGCGTCGCTTGCTGGTCCGTTCGGAAGAACACTCTCCACTAACAATCCTGAGGTGACGTTTGTCTGCATTATTTGAGATAGGCCGTAATTCATGTCCACCACCTGGACGCCTAAGTAAGGATGCTTGTTGTACGCGCCATTCTTTATGAGAGAAGGCAGTTCGCGCTTTATTGTATCGGTTGGGATAGCGAAGCCAAGACCCTGAGCATTAGTCACGGTAGCTGTGGTTATTCCAACGACCAGACCCTGAGAATTAATCAGAGGTCCTCCTGAGTTCCCAGGATTAATGGGAGCGCTGAATTGGATTGCGTCTGCAATTGCGAAGTTACCTGACATACCTGTCTGGATTGACCTTCCGGTCTGACTTACAATCCCCACGGTGATAGTGTTAGACAGTCCGTAAGGGTTCCCAATCGCCACTACGGTTTCACCAACTTGAAGGCCCGAGGAAGAGCCTAGTTGCAGTGGGTGGAACTCGAACGATTGTGAGTTTACGGACACCACTGCCAGATCACTGTACCCGTCTGAGCCCACGACCCTCGCAGGGTACGCGTCACCGTCAGAGAAAGTTGCGGTTAAATTCGTGTAACCATTTACCATGTGGAAGTTTGTCAGAATGTAGTATGACTGATTATAAATGATCGCAAACCCGGACCCTAGAATAGTTGAGTTACTCTTTGCTCCAAGAATAGTCACTACGCTCTGGTTCGCCTCCGAGTATATTTCAGTCGGTCCAAGGGTCTTGGCTCGCATTCCATCGAGTAGAGGACTGTAGAATAACGCAACCGAGCCAAGGATTATGATTATCAGTACAAGAAGGACAATCGTCTTGTCAGCCTTCTTTCGCCTCCGCCGTGAAGATCGTTTCAAATTAAAGCGCCCAAGTTTCGGCCACTACGCTCCGTAGTTCCATTTATCTGTTCCTCCCACGGTCGATGCATCAAGATCGCTGTTTCTCAGTACTCGGATAATAGAACCGTTGCATCATAATTGTAAATCCTCGTCATAATATGCTTACAAGCCCACTCTTCAACGCATCCAAACGCCTTAGGAAACTTACTGATGCGAAACAGCGAGGAAAGCTATGCGCCCCGGGCTGAATAAGAGTAGTCTGCTAGTGGGACTCCTTTTGTTTCTATCTGCATCTCAATTGGCATCGAGCGTTAGCTCTCAGTCTTATCTCGCTATGGGGACTCATTCGCCTCCTTTACCGATTGCACCTTCGATGCCACTTCCCATAGTCGGGCCCACCCCCACGATCGTGCCAGTTTCGGGCGTCGTTAGGGTTCTGGTTATTGCCGTGGCATTCTCAGACGTCAACTACACTCTCAGCATTGCGCAGCTAAGCAAGAGCTATTTCGGAACATTATCAGCGTACTACCATGAAATATCCTATGGAAAATTGACCGTAGAAGGTGAAGTGCACGGTTGGTACAGGCTTGCATATCCAGAGGCGCACTATGGGAGAGACTGCCGAGGCATCAACGACCCCGACTGCAGTGGGAGTAAACCAATCATGGCATATCGCTGAAGATGCAGTGCCACTGGCAGAGAAGGATGTTGACTTTACCAAATTCAACTATTTCGTCTTCCTACATTCCGGGAAAGGTCAAGAAACTAGTCTAAAGCCGGATGACCTCTGGTCAGTAACGTACCTAGGGGCATCCGTTGAAACCAACTCAATAACCCTCGCGAAGTTTAACATCGTACCCGAACTCGAAGATCCTCCTAATGTTCCAAACGGTGTTTGGTGTGTCGAGTTCGCCCACAACCTAGGAGTACCTGACTTATACAACACCGCAAACGGTCCTAACAACGGTAAACCGATTCTCGGACCATGGGAGCTCATGGATAAAGGATCTTGGAACGGCGACCCGCCAGGATCATTACCTGCACACATGACAGCTTGGCCGAAAATACAGCTAGGATTCGTCAATGGACCAATGCTCGCGACTGTCGATTCTGGCGGCAGCTTCACGTTCACAGTCGATCCTGCGGAAATTCCCTCCAACAACATACACGCCATTAAGGTACCGATCGGGAATTCGATGAACTCTACGACATATTATCTAGTTGAGGTTAGAAAGCAGATGGGCTTCGATTCTGCTTTGCCTGCAGAAGGAGTTCTGATCACCTTCGTAAATGAATCAGCTACAATAGGCAGAGTTCGAGTTGTGAACGGCGATCCGAGGGTTGTGGATCTAGAAGACGCTGTCTGGAAGGTGCATCAGACATTCTCTGACAGGCAGCACAATCTGACGATAACAGTTACCGGTGAGACAGCGGGATCATACCAGGTCAAAGTGGTTAGAGGAGTCTTTTCACCTCCCGCAATAGGCCGCATTCTTACTGTGAAAACACCGGAGAATTCTACGAAGACGCACATCACAATCGCGGGTATCATTCTTTCGGTGGAAATCGCGTAACGACAACTCAAACCCGAGGGCTGTCAGGTCGACCGTCCTTGGATAATGATACTGGAATGCTCTTCGTATTCGACCACGAAGATTACTGGAGCTTCTGGATGATAGACATGAAATTCCCGCTCGACATCATCTGGTTCAATTCAAACCGCCAGGTTGTATGGGTAGAACCGAATCTTCAACCATGCGCTTCCATGAACTGCGCTGAGCTTACACCCGAATCCCCGGCAATGTACGTTCTAGAAGTCAATGCAGGATTCGTGGCCACCCAGCATATCAAGCTCGGAACCACCTTCACATTCGATGGCACCTAGCCACGACTTGCTATCTGCTGATGAACCGATCTAAAGCGTAAACGTAGATCTAACCGAGCTTCGTTTGACGCACCACGGATGAACCCGTTCGTATCTTACGGCTTTTCGTCAGAGAGAAATTTCCTTTCCAACTTATCTAACTTCTCGAATCTCTCTCCCCAACGGGAAACGAACTTTCGCTGTTTAATCCAGACGTTGAGAGACCATAAGACAGCGACCAGTGATGCAAGAAGTAGAATAACATCCACTATGTGGCTCATATGCTCGCGGCGAAATGGCAGAGGCCCGTAATTTCCGAATACGAAAACGACAAAACGCGAAAGGAAGATGAGGAGTATAATTGACCCGATAAGGTTCATTTTGGCTTGGAAGCGGAAACGTCTGAACTCCGTCGACGCCTCTTGGAGGAATGTGTGGAGCGTAGCTAATGGATATTCATCCTTCTTATCCGACATGGCTACTAAACCTCCTTGATTCGTTAGGTATAGACCTAGTTCACCACTGGTGCATGTAGCTCAAAGGATAGAGGGCAACGTATCCCTAAGCTTAACGTAAACACTCTTTCCCTCAACCGATAATCGAATGCCCTCCTCCGATTCTTCCACGTACCCTTTCCCCTTGAGGAAGTCCAGATACTTCTGGAAGTCGTCGTAAGAGAGCTGCGTTGCGTGTCGCCAAAGCGAAGTTCTCGAATGCTTGCCCGCATTGTAGAAAAGAAATTCGAGGATCTCGAACCTTATCTCCACGGGTGATTTTCTACCCCGCTGCGCTGTCTTATTATCGCTCAAAGCGTTTGACCCTGCGAATTTCACGTTCGCCTAAGTGTTGAGTGTGTACTTAAGAAACTCTTGGTGTACACCGCAGATGAATCCTGATTATAAGCTAGCTAACTACATGGCATAGTTTCAGTGAAAGCCAGTGACGCAGGCGTACCAAGAATTTCAACCAAAGAAAGGTGAAGAAAGACAACCCATAATCGGAGTATATACGTGCCTCTTCTGTGAAGCTCACTTCAGCATTAAACTAGAGCTAAAAAGGCACTATTGGAGAAGGCATGAGCAAAGCGTACCTAACTATAACGGGAGTGAGTCTCAATGAGCTGGACCTCTCTCATTGACAGATTAGTGAACTGGATCGCTAACAACGCGAGGTCATTCAGCTTCGCACTCCCAGATGCCGTCGAGCTCGCGCTCTACATTGGTCTCGCAGCATACTTCGCTGCACAGATTCTTCAACAACAAGTATGACCGTTCGACGAGAAAATAATTCGTATAACGGTTTTAGCTGGAATATGATTCGCTTAAGATTTGATGATGTACGGATTTTGGTGAGTACGTGTGAGCAGTATGACATCAACAGTTCAAGGAACTCCGGCAGTTCAAGTTGTAGACGTTACTAAGACGTACAAGGTCGGAAATATGGAATATCCAGCACTCCGAGGAGTGAGCTTCAGAATAGAGAAAGGAGAACTGGCATCCATAATAGGACCTTCCGGAAGCGGAAAATCGACCATCCTTAACATAGTAGGAGCCCTAGATCGTCCCACTTCAGGCCGCGTCTTCATAGACGGAATTAACCTTCGCAAACTAAACGATGATCGACTCTCCATCCTGCGCAACAGGAAGATCGGATTCGTATATCAGTCATTCAACCTGATCCAGCGCCTAACCGCAGCCGAAAACGTCGAGATGCCTCTCATAGCAAGAACAAGCATTGGAACCGACGTCAGACGCAATAAGGCGTTGAAAATGCTAAAGGCAGTTGGGTTAGGGCGCAAAGCAAACAAACGTCCCAGCGAATTGAGTGGAGGAGAACAGCAACGCGTCGCAGTAGCTCGGGCTCTTGTCACTGAACCGGCTATAGTCATAGGTGATGAACCAACAGGAAACCTAGACTCTAAAACGACCAGCGACATCCTGAATTTAATTACTCAAGTAAATAGGACGACTGGAGCAACCTTCATAATTGTAACACACAACCAGGAGGTTGCAGAGCTGACTCACCGCATAATAAGCATCAGAGACGGTTTGGTCGAGAAGGAACAGCGCCTTCACCGGCTCGACATGTTCACTGGCCAATTAGCCCCCACCATCCCTCTTCCTATTGACCGACCGAAAACTTCGTTTGAGCATTAGACCCACTCTGAGCCTTACAGTTTAGAACTATAGCTTATTTTCCAGTATATCGCCAGATCCTTGAAGACAGTTGAACATCGCTGGGAACACAGTCATAATTACTGGCGGCGCTACGGGAATCGGATTTGCCTTAGCAGAAGCATTCCTCAAGGAGGATAATGATGTGATAATCTGTGGACGACGGGAACGAAAACTGCAGCAAGCGAAACGAAAACTTCCAGGAATTCACATTAAGAAATCCGATTTAGCGAAGGAAGTGGAAAGACAGAAACTTTTTCATTGGGTCACGTCCAACTTCAGCAACGTAAACATTCTAATCAACAACGCGGGAATCCAGAGGCAATTTGATTTTACCTCTCGCAAGATCGTAGAACCCTTTCCCGCTAAAGATGATGAAGTGGCCATCAACCTTGTTGCCCCGATACGTCTCTGCGCTCTTTTCACGCCTAACCTCTCGAAGAAAAAGAAGGCGGCCATCGTGAACATTTCATCTGGCTTAGCGTTCATCCCCATCGCGATGATGCCAATCTACTGCGCAACTAAGGCAGCACTTCACTCTTTCACTATATCATTGAGACACCAGCTCAGAAATACGGCGGTTCGAGTGTTTGAGGCCGCGCCTCCCGCCACTGACACCGAACTTGACCGAAGCTTTGCTGCTGAGCAGGAAAATGCGTACCGCGGGATCACCACGCGTGAAGTCGCCGCAGCCATTATGGAAGGTATGCGGACTGATAACGAGCAAATCATCATAAGGCAAGCTCAGGATCTCTACGAAGCGTCACTGCATAACCCTGCGGCCGAATTCAAACGTTTGAATGAGTAGGATTAGGTGGTTTGTGATACCGAAACGTTTACTTTCAAATCCGGAAGACGACTCTACAAGCATGGACGCAATGGCGAACCCTCTGAGTATGATTTAGCTGTGAAAACATTCGACATTATTGAAGGCTTTCAGGGTGTTGCGTTTGGCACCATGGACGGGTTGATCACAATTCTAGGCGTCGTCATCGGAATTGCCAGCGCGACTGAGAATACGTAGTGCAGTGATAATCGCTGGCCTAGTTGCGGGACTAGCGAATGCCTTCGGAAACACGTTTGGATTTTACGCTTCTGAATTGGCTGAACGGGCTGAGCACATTCAGGAAAATCAACGCCTGAACAGTATGACAGAGACTCGCAGGAGCACGGTTCTCGCATTCACGCACTCTGTTGGATCAACGATTGTAATAGTGGCTCCGTTCATTGTGCTTGACCTAACCACCGCGATAATCACTTCGCTCATCTTCGCGTCGTTGTTACTCTTCGCATTAGGAGGATTCGTAGGCAAGTTCAGTCACGCATCACCGATTAAGTTCGGATTGCGTTACGTAGCTCTAGGGCTGGTAGGAGCCGGGTTATCGTTTGTCGTCGGCGAGGTTGTGAGAAACCTACTGACCATGGGCCACCTTCTATGGTGAACGGTCGAACGTGATCGTCACGCATTGTGTAATACTAATTATTGATTCTCAATACTTCATAGTCAGATAGAACAGAATTACAGTGCAGCAAATGTGAAGACATCGGGCAGAACAGCGAAGGGACCGAGACCGAACGGACGAAATCCGAACGCCCATTGAATGATTGGGTTTGATGTGAGATCGTACAGCACGCTGCAGAATATCATCAGCCATAGAGTGAATTCGACTTTCTGCTTTAGGCAGATCTCCGCAGTCACAGTCTTCGGGCATTTATATCAGTACGCATACTCCCGAGACGAGTACTCCTCATCCAAACCCTGCAACGGGTATTTCGCTTTGAGTATTTCCTCCATCTCAGATGGACCCTCATCTTTCCTTATGAGATTGAGTAGGATGAAGCTCAGGCGTGCCATTTTGGAGGATTTAGATTCGCCATCATCGCTCACACTACATTCCCGCAACACCAACTCACGCCGAGTAAACTAATAGTGTAATCTCACAGAAATCACGGCACTCTAAATGATTCGTGGAACTGAAATTGCGGCTTCAAACACCGAATTGATGATTAATCTTCTGACTCATTCGTCGCGAAATTGCAGAATCCTTATTGCTCCATGCACGGCTGGAGTATGATGATTGGCATGAACAATTACTTGTGGGCGCCCGTTGCTGTACTTGTTGTGTTGGCGTCTCTCGGCATCTCGCAGGTATCAGCTCAATGGTACTTTAACGGCAACTACTATACGACCTGCCTGCCAGGCCCCGGCAACTTGATCCAATGCTCCGGAAACTTACTCCAAAACCCCAACGGGTGCACGGTACTCGGATTTCTAGTTGGCAACTGGGTAAACAATCCGACCAACATAATCACTACTGCAACACAATACTACACGCTACAAAATTTACCATCCTCGATCCCCCCGATAGGCAGCTGGGTAACCGTGACGGGACGACTCTACCAGGGCCTCAACCATAGTTCAACGGGCGCAGCCTGCCCGGGAAACTACATCGACGTGACATCGATAATTTGAAAACGGCAATGGACGGATATCACACATCTGGGACAATCTCGTGTTGAATCTTATTCCCGTGTGAATCGAAAACGCCAAGGTCATCGTAGGATTGGAACGGGTGAGCGACAATTACCATGATACGGCCGTAAAAGTGATTCAGGTCATGCATGGAAGGTTTGAGAGCCCCCGACGGGTGTGAGTGCGCCACTCCCATTATCGTGAAATCCCACGGCAGCATCGAACCCAGCATGACACTGAAGCCGCGTCCATATGTGGCCATTGGAGGGATCAACACGTTGTTGAGTCTGATCTCATCCCCGACCTTCTTTCCCTGCAGCACTAGGATAGTTTCGCGAGGGTAAGCACTCATCGCGGCGGTCAGAATGCTATCTGCTACTGCCTTCTCGAAGCGGATCATTCTACTCAATGAAGCACATCCTTCTGCAGCGCTCGACGATTCCTTTGCTTGGAAAAAAATTGGAGTGGGGAATAGGTTCGTCAGGTTCTCATTTCTTTGTGGAACCGGCCTCTGTTTTCTCCTTCAACGCGTCTAGGAGGCTTCCCAATTTTATAAGGACGTAGAAAACTCCTACGGTGATTAAGAGAACTGAGACCGCGCCGATGGCTCCAAATATAAAGCCACCGAACCCCATGCTTCGCGGATAGCTAGGGGTAGTCTGCAGAACCATGTCAAGTAAACTCAATTAATTTCACCTCGCTCGCAACTACTCTTAGTAGTTATCTACAACGCTGACCAGGATACTTAAACGGGCGGCACTCCTGGTGTACACCACTGGTGATGCAGACGTTCTTTGTCATGTCTTGTTTAACTTATCAGTAGTCTGGCAAGTATCAAGATTGCCAGCAGAAAAATGATTGCACTAAGAATGGCTTCAGCTGATGATGTTGGCTCATATGTGTCAGAAGATATTGTCTTCTGATTGTTTCGATACCTTTGAAACGCGAACAGTTCAATCGCGCCGCCCAGCAAGACTAGGGCTATCCCTACGATTGCCGAGTATCGGATTCCAGGTAACACTTCAAGGACTGTTGTGAGCGCTAATCCGAATCTTGCGACCGCGAAACCAAGGGTAATCACAACTAGCCCCGTTCTCACCCACGCAAGATAGGTTCGCTCATTAGCCAAATGAGCAGTCACCTTATCTGTACCCATGGAAACCTTATTCGCTGATAACTCCTGAAGCTATTTGCCAGTTTATGACGTTACACCAGACATCGACATTACGGGAAAAAGGGAATTCGACACTTTACAGTATATTTAACCATTCACCGAATCAACCCCCGGAACAAAGCGAAAAGTAGACTATAGGTGGGTCATTCGCAGAGACCTAGCTCATTGACGCTTACTTAACTTTCAAGGATGATTCTTCATTGCGCGATTTTCCCAAATTCTTATGCTAAACAAATACTCTGGAAAAGCCAAGAAAAGAGAGTAGGAGAGGGTAGCGTGAGTGGTTGGGACATCTACTTTGGCTCAATCAGACTACAGACCCTAACCGGCATCATCGTAACTATCCTAATCTTTGGCTTCGGCGCATTGTACTTAGCGTCTGAGGATAAGCTGGTTCTAGCAGCCTTCGTAGCATTTGTGGGCATTCTCACCTGTTTTGTCATGTACTATGATTACAGGCGAAAAGCAAAACAGTAATCAGTCATCATCGACGAACAAGTCGGAGGGTACACGATGGGTGCGGTTACAGTAACAATCGCATACTTCGCCAGAGCTCGAGAATGCACCGGAACCGCGGAGGAGAAGTTGGAGTTGACTCAACCCGCCTCCCTCCAGCAATTATTCTCTAGAGTAATGGCGATTCACCCTAGTCTCGCCGAGATCAGACAAATACTTCAACCCTTAGTTAACGGGAAATGGGTGCCTGAGGAAACGGAGTTGAAAGATGGCGACCGAGTCGCCCTCCTGCCGCCGGTTGGCGGAGGATGAGGTCTGGCGCATGCGCTGATTAACGTCCCATTAGTGCGAATTTAACGGAACGCCTACGTGAATAAAGGGTCAGACAATTATCATAATTACGAAGATTTTAACTGCAGCTAAGGGTGAAATGTTCACCATGGCTTTTGGTGGATACGCAAACAAATTAGCAAGAGTGGATTTGACGCAGGGCAAGATTGAGTACGACAAGCCGAAGGAAGATGACCTGAGAAAGTACCTTGGCGGACGAGGACTAGGTGTAAAGTACGTTTTCGATAATGGACCAAAGGTCGAGCCGTTCTCTGAAGGCAACATACTCTGCTTCATGACTGGCCCTCTAGTCGGCAGTGACTTCGAAATGAGCGGTCGGATGGCTGTGGTCACAAAATCTCCCTTGACTGGAACCGTCACGGATGCTCACCACGGCGGATGGTCCGGTGCAAGACTCCGATGGGCTGGTTTTGACGGACTCATCTTCAAGGGACGATCAAAGACACCCGTTTACGCCTACATTGAAGACGGTACAGTCGCGTTGAAAGATGCTTCGAAGGTTTGGGGGAAGAACGTTCACGATACCGTGAAGGCGTTAATGGAGGAGCACGGTACGAAAGATTTGAGCGTCGTGACTATCGGACAGGCCGGGGAGAAGCTTGTTAGATTCGCCGCCATATTGAACGAGAACGATCGTGCATCAGGAAGAGGCGGCACAGGGGCTGTCATGGGTTGGAAGAACTTGAAAGCCCTTGTAATCAGGGGAAACATAAGGAATAAGCCGAAGCCAGCTCGCCCCGAAGAATTCAAAAAGGCTGTCGTTCTCGCAAGCAACTCAATCGTTAAAGCAGCTGTTACGGAACCGCGGAAAGGCGGACTATCTGTTTTCGGAACAAATGTGCTCATGAACATCGTAAACGAGATAGGTGCTCTGCCCACGAGAAACGCGCAGCTCACGCAGTTCGAGCATGCGGACATGATAAGCGGAGAAACCGTCAAAGAGCAGATACTCGTAGGTGACCCAACATGTCATGCCTGCCCAGTCGCATGCAAGAAAGAGGTTGAGGTCAAGGATGGCGAGTACAAGGTGCACATGGAGAGCACTGAGTACGAGTCAATGTGGTCTCTCGGCGCAAACTGCGGATGCAGTAGCAAAGAAGCCGTAGCTTACATGATCAATTTGGCGAACGACTACGGAGTGGACGCGATCGAACTTGGTAACTGCATTTCCATTGCTATGGAAGCAAGCCAGAGAGGACTAATCCTGCGAGAAACTCGAATGGGGCAATACGGAAACTATGATTGACCTCGTCCATAAGATTGGCAAGCGGGAAGGCATCGGAGACAAACTCGCAGAAGGCGGCTGGAGAGCAGCCAAAACATTCGGTAATGAAGGCCTCGCAAACCAGGTGAAAGGCCAATGCATACCCGCCTACGACCCTAGAGGCTTACAGGGCATGGGAATCGGCTACGCGACCAGCAACCGTGGAGCATGCCACCTCAGAGGATACACCCCCGCCAGCGAATGTTTAGGAGTACCAGCAAAGACCGATCCGTTGGGCTGGGAAGGAAAAGGGAAGCTCCTCAAAATCTTCCAAGACCTCCATGCAATCTCAGACTCACTTGACCTGTGCAAGTTCAGTGCCTTCGCGGAAGGAGCAAATGAGTACACCGCTCAGTTCGTGGCGATGACAGGAATCGACACTGACGCTGACGGACTGATGAAAACCGGCGAACGCATCTACAACCTTGAACGCTACTACAACAACCTATGCGGCTTCACAGGCAAAGATGATACCCTTCCCGAGAAGTTCCTCAAACTACCAGGAACAGGGCCTGCAGCGGGACATGTGTGTGAACTTGACAAGATGAAGAAGGAATATTACGAAGCCCGAGGCTGGGACGACGGAGTAGTCCCTCCGCAGAAACTAAAGGAACTTGAAATAATCACGTAGACAGCCCACGTCAATGATGTGCAAGTTATAGCGAATAGTAGCGAAAGCGCCCCTCTGAACGTTCGGAAGGCTACTGAACGTTCCCCTAATTCTTGGTGACAATCTCTTGAGACTACGTCGGCGGAAGAGAATATTCTTTCGGAATTACTTGAGCCCAATCTTCTTGGAGTATTTCGCTATAAGAAAGACTACGCACGCCACTATCAGGAAGTTTATAATCACTCCGACGAAGTCGCCTACGGCGAAATTCATTCCGTTTCCTATGGGTAGGGTGAAGATGGCTTTTCTCCAGTCACCGCCCGCTATCAAGGCTCCTGGTACAGGCATTATTATGTCCTGAACGAGAGCCGAGACAACCGTGCCGATGTACGTGCCCATGATGAAACCCACCGCCAAACCCAGAACACCGGCCTTACCAATGAAATCCAGGAACTCAGCCCACAACCCTTTCGGAGGAGGAGGTGGCGGCTTGGGCTCAACCGCTTCTCGAATCTTCTTCAATTCTTCCAGTATCTGTTCATCGAGACTCATCGTAATCACACATGAGACTACGTTCGAATGGGATATTTGACTTTGGTTTGGGCGAGCACTGAGCTGGAGTCGAATGACGACGTATTGAAGAGCGCGAAATCGTCAGTAGACCAGTCATGTCTCTTGCTCTTCGCACTAGAGAATCGTTCGTTTCACGCTTATGTATATCTTCAATCCGAGTTGGATTGGGTGTCTGATCTTGCGGTCAGCTGTTGTTGATCCAGAGAAGATTGGCGTGTTGCTTGTTGATGCGCAACCTGCATTCCTAGATTCAATGTTTGGGCCAAAAGACCCCGTGGTTATCCGACTTGAATATCTTCTAATGCTGGCTGATTTGTTCAAGCTTCCTTTGATTGCAACGTTCGAGCATCCTGTTGAGACGAAAGGATGGTTCCCCGAACGCCTTGAGAAAGCGTTCCCAGCTCATGGGCAGAAGTTTGTGAAGAAGACATTCAACGCCTGCTCTGATGCTTTGGTGAATCAAGCGATCCGGAAGTTGCATGTCAAACAGTTCGCTCTCGCTGGTAGTGAAACCGACGTATGCATTTTGCAATCCGCACTTGGACTGCTTGATATGGGTTTCGAAGTTTTCCTGTTGGAAGATTCGGTTTTCTCTTCCGAGCCTCATCCGAGACCCGCACTAGACCGAATGTACCAGGCAGGCGTGATCCCGTGTACTTTCAAGACTTTGCTTATGAGCTTCTCCGAACCGTTGGCGAGGAAGCGTGGCCTACAGAAGCTAGGGCTAGATTAGGCTCCTTCCCGACCGAATTCACCCAGGTTGAAAATTTACCACGCTGGGAACCAGCATGAGCTGAATGATTAGCTGGATTTTCTCTGCCCTGCGTTGGACCGTACACTCAGTAAAGTGAGCAGGTGCACTTCACGCACCATTGCGCGTCTTGAGAATTCATGGCGCCGCAGACACCACACTTCTTTGCGCTCAATGGTTTAGGTTGTGTGGATGGGGTTAATTGGCAAAATGGGCACGGAGTAAGCTCTGAGTATTTGCCGCATTTATCACAGAAAGGCATGCTTGATCCAGCAACCAGAATGTTCCATCTTGGAACATGAATTTGAATACTTAATCCTGATTCCGTGATTGGTTGACACATTACTCTTAATGACTGCCTATTCGCCCTAGCCCTTGTGAAACTCTCGGAGAATGTGTAAGTGATATCCGTAGGATTAGCAGAAGCCTTAGGGATTGCAGTTGCATTGTCGATGGACTCGTTCGCGGTGGCATGGGGAGTAGGTGTTGATCAAGGAACGGTCCACCCCGTACCTGCAGTACGCCTCTCTCTAAGCTTCGGATTTGTTCAGGGGTCCATTCTGGTATTAGGATGGCTCGGTGGAAATGGTATCGCAAGAATCGTGTCCTCCTATGGATATTGGATGGCTTTCATTATCCTCCTAACTCTGGGTTTCTGGATGATCGGCGGCACATCGAAAAGACGCCTAAATCGCACTTAGGAATGTCTCTTACACCAATCTTCATAATCGGCGATTACACTGTCTGTCATTGCTTTCGTAGCCTCGTGTAACCAACCGTTTCGCCTACTGGCAACGTCCTTACGCACGGCCTTCATTGCCTTCCTGCTTCCAAGGTGAATGTTTGCCGTCTCAAATCCCATTGATTCTAAAAGGCGCTTCTGATCCACCTTGTCAGGGAGATCGGTTAGCTCAATTCGCGAGCAGTCAGGTGCAAGACGACGGACGAGCCATCGGCCCCGCATATGACAAAAGGGTCAAGTGCTCGACAGGCGGTTTCAAGAATTTCAGGATACAGAATTCTCTGTGAGCCCTTTTGAGCGTTGGCCCATACGCATGCTGAAGGAGAGATGGCCTTTGCTTCGCGCGCAATTCTGGCACCTTGCCAATCAGCCACAGCCACGAATCGTTCATGACCTAGACTTCCCACTCCTGCTATTCGATGCGCCACGCGGTAGTCGAGGTCTTTTTGCGGCAACAGGCTCTGAAGCGCTCTTCTGGCGCTGTTAGGAACGCCCTTGACCGTTGGCATTTCATCCATTTTATTCCAGAAATGCTCCGGATTTCTGAGCTCTCCCGAGACAGTTGCCCTAAGCCAATTGTGCTGCTCCTCGAGAACGAATGGTCGCCCACCAGACTTCAAGCAGGCGATATAACCATCGAGTATTGCTTTCGATATTCCAGTGCTTGTCAGCTTCAGATGTCCTGATACGACAGCAAGGTTGGCGCTTACGGCTAGCCGAATCAGGTCATTAGTATAGGGCATTGGGTATGCTTCATCGAAGTCATTGACTCCCCATACTAGTCGCCCTTCACTGTCTCTCCAACTTCCGAAGTTCTCCACATGAAAATCTCCGACCGCCAAAACATCTGGCGCCTTTGCGAGGTCCGGGCAGATTTTTTCCCAAACTTGAGCCCAACGGTAAAAGGTACCCCGCAGGAAACTGAATGAATCTTCCGCCATCAGTTTATGCTTCAGATCCAAGTCGGACTTAACCAGAGGGACACGTTTCCCGAGCCAATTCTCAAATTTCCTAGTAGCCTTAGAGATCTTCATCAGCATTCATCGATAGTACAAATCAAACGTTACTTCGACATTTATAGTAGACCACAAACGAATTAACGGTTGTTGCTGGTTTGTGATGTGTTTATCCTTGCTGTGGTGGCGTGTTGGCTGATTTCTGCTCCTTCTTCTTTTCCTTCTTGATCTTTTTCTTTTCCTTCTTTAGTTTCGCTTCTGTTGGTGGAGTAATTACTTTTTTCAGGTACTTTGTCAGCCGCTTACTCGTGGTAAGTTTCGCATCAAGCAAGCTTTGTGCCTGTTCTGTAGTTATGTTAAGATGTTTGAGCATCTTAACTGCGTCTTTCGATTTCATTTCTCTTCCTCTCCCTTAATGCCGTACTTCCTTATCAATTGAGTTTTCTGAAGAACGTGTATCTTTGAACGGATCAAAAATGCAGATAGTAAGCCAAGAAAATCGCTATCGTGCTTGTGGCAATTGCTCTTGCCCTCAGTTCACGGTCATCGTGTCTGAACAGTTTTGGTGAGGCCTTGCGGCAAGAGGCCAAGGTTGGCGCGGCTACTAAGAAGATGACGGAGTGTGTACTAGAGGACTACAATGACTGGCAAGGCCTGGTCGTGAGCGGTGAGGTAGCTCCAAGCAATCGTGAATCAATCTATGGCACTTTCGGATCCAAGTGCGCGGATAGCATTACGTACCAATGGTTGAGGCAGAATTCCCCGTTTACCTCAACCACGTTCATCGCCCTCTTCTGTTCGTCAGTAAGATCCTTCACGATTGCGTGAATTCTCTCCGTATTCTTCGGCGACACGCTAGTCGTCAGCGAAGTCAAAGGTAGATGTTTAGAGTATGGTTCGATCACGTCGACCGTGAAACCTGATGCTTCTAGCAAGCGGCGCCATTGACTTGGACGATATTCACGGACATGTGATACGTCATGCAAACGATCCAGCTCGTTCATACAGAAGTCCACGAAATCATCCTCCGGTACGCTCCGGTCATCCACGACTAGTCTACCGTCAGACCGCAAGACGCGCTTCATCTCACGCAGAGCCTTCGTGATGTTTGAAAAGTGATGTGCCGCGCGTCGGCAAGTCACAATATCAAATGCCCTGTCACGGAATGGCAACGCGTGGGAATCTGCCAGACAAAAACTCACATTGACGACGTCAAGTTCAAGCGTGAGCTTCTCGGCCTCAGCAATCATTTGGCGAGTAATATCGACGCAAACGACGCCCGCAACTTGTGGCGCAAGCGCGGCCCCCGTGTGTCCTGAGCCAGTGGCTATGTCGAGCGCTAACGAATCAACTCTCGGCGTCGCCAATTGGACAATGCGCTTTAACACTTCAGGGTCCCTGTGCACGGCGCTCTTAGCGTAGAATTCGGAGCGTTCTCCGAAGATTCTCCGCGCGGCTTGCTCAGGTGTCTCCATATGACATTACTTCAAGCTGGATGGTATGATTTGAGGATACTTCGCTTTGCACCAACCAGCAGGCGGTCAAGACGCTTTTGCTCTGATAGATTCAGGCGCGTCTTTTGTCAAGACACTTCAGAACCTGTTGTAGTTTACGATTTCACTTAACGCTTTTCTTGGAGTAGCGGCGGGTGTCTCATCTGGATAGCCGAAGCTGATGAGCGCGATGATCTTCCAGTCTTTAGGCACGTTCAATATTCTTGTGACTTCTGCTTCATCGAAGTCACCAACCCAACATGAACCGACTCCCATCGCCCAGGCTGCGATGACCATATTCTGCAATGCTATCGTAGTGTCGATGTTTGACCATTTACGGGCGTACTCGCTTCCTTCATATGCGCAGCCCACGATCGTGAATGCAGAGTTTCTTATGAATCCGGTATATTGTCTGTGGGATAGCTTCTCCTTGATCTCTTGATTAGTGATTACGATGAAATGCCATGGTTGACCATTACTTGCAGAAGGGGCGTATCTTCCAGCCTCAAGTATTTTTTGCAAGTTATCTTGTGAAATCTGTTCCGCCCTATATTTCCGGATACTCCTTCGGCTCAACAGCTGTTCTGTAGTGGACATAACTGGTCAAAGTGTTTGACGCCGTGACACTTGTAGTTCTTATGGCGTATTTTCGCTTCTGGTAAAGTTCTTGGAGTTGAGTTCTCAGCTTCGCTTCACCACACCGACGATACACTAGACGGTAAGACTATTTTTCATGTGTGTGGTTGTCATGGTGCCCATTACTTGGCAGAAGCGTTCAGATCGGCTGACGTGCAAGTAAAATTCACAATGTCCGATCGGGCTGTGACGTTCACTCTATAAGCTCCGATCCACTTCACAAAGATGGCGCACTAGATCTTTCAGAAATCCTCCGATTTTCCGCTGCTTATTTGAGGGTGAACTGAGAAACATCAAATGCTGGTTTCGGGAGTTTCATGTTCATGTCTTCCATGGCTTTGACCATGATGTGTGAAATTGCAAGGTTTCGGAACCAGGTCTTGTTTGCTGGAATAATGTACCAAGGGGCCCATGGGGTGCTGCAATATCTCAGTGCATCCTCGAATGCATCCATATAATCGTTCCAGTACTTTCTTTCCTCGAAATCCACAGGTGAAAGTTTCCAGTTCTTGCTAGAATCGTTCAACCTTTCCTGGATCCGTTTCTTCTGTTCTTTCTTGCTGATGTGTAGGTAGAATTTCAGAATTTTCACGTTGTTTTCTGATAGGATTTTTTCGAACTGGTTAATTTGATCATATCTCTTGGACCAGACAGCTTCTGGGACCAGCTTATGGACCCGGACGACCAAGACATCTTCGTAATGAGAGCGGTTGAAGATGCCGATCTCTCCTCGATCCGGAACCGCCTTGTAAATCCGCCAGAGGAAATCGTGAGCAGCCTCCTCAGCAGACGGAGCCTTGAACGACGTTACGTGGCAGCCTTGAGGATTGACCCCTGACATTACATGGCGAATGGTGCCGTCTTTTCCGCCGCAGTCCAGCGCTTGGAGGACGATGAGTAGCGCAGACTTCTTAGAAGCATATAGTAGGTACTGAAGATCCTCCATTCGCTTGAGTAACTTCTCGAGCATTAACTGAGATTTCTTGTTGTTTTTGAATCCTAGAGTATCGTCAGGATCGTAGCGACTCAACTTGACTTTTTTCCCGGGTGAGAGCAGTAGTTCCTTATGCAGATTCATGTCACGTGAGCCCTTACTGTACCATAACGACTCTGAGGGTAATCAATGTTCAGAATTTCACCCGTTTATAGAAGAATCTCTTAGTCAGCTCTGCACTCAGGATGTAGAGTCCAACAATTATCGCCGTGAAAAGAATGAAGGAAGGCGAGATGGGGACAAATCCAAATAGTTTCGCAAATCCAACGAAAGGTAAGAGTATCGTGGCGATTACTACAGCCACTGTAGCGAATAACAGGTACTTGCTTGGTCTACTTTTGAATAGGGGGCCTTGGGTTCGAATTACCAGAACGATCAGTGCAGCGGAGATAACGGACTCCATAAACCAACCGGTTCTGAACTGATCGACCGTTGCGTGCAATACGAACAGAAGTACTCCGAATGTGACGTAATCGAACACTGAGCTAAGAAGGCCGAAAGTCAACATGAAATTCCTAATGAAGCCGACATTCCACCGTCGAGGTTTCACAACCATCTCGTGGTCAACACTGTCTGTCGGGATTGCGATTTCGGGGAAATCCGTCATCAGATTTGTCAGAAGAACCTGAGTGGGTAGCAAGGGGAGAAATGATAGGAAGAGTGATGCTCCGGCCATACTGAACATGTTCCCAAAGTTCGCACTTACGGCCATGAATACATACTTCAGAGTGTTCGCAAAGGTTTTCCGACCCTCCTTCACGCCCCCGTCAAGAACCCCCAAGTCCTTCTCAAGCAACACTATGTCGGCGGCTTCCTTGGCGACGTCGACGGCGCTTTCAACAGATATTCCGACATCTGCAGCATGGAGGGCTGACGCATCATTGATTCCATCACCCATGAAACCTACAACGTACCCCGCTTTCTTGAAAGCAAGTATGATTCGCTCTTTGTGGTTAGGGTCGACTTCGGCGAACACATCAATGTTACTCACCTGTTGGCGTAGCGCTTCATCACTCATATTGTGAATATCTTGACCTGTTAAAACTCGGGTGCCAGATACTCCGACTAGTTGACTCACGGCTGTTGCGACAAACCGGTTGTCTCCCGTGATGATCTTTAGTGAAATTCCTAGGGATTCTAGATCTTGCAAAACGTTCTTGATATCGGGCTTGGGTGGGTCATAGAGAAGCAGAAAACCCAAGAAAGTCATCTGAACTTCTTCTTCTTTGCTTATGACTTCAGGGCTAACATTCTTGTATGCTACACCCAATAAGCGGAAACCTTCGGTTCCAAGCTTTTCAAAAAGTTGCTGGATTTTCTCTTTGACATCCGCAATCTGAACGATGCCGTTGGGAGCCTCTGCGTTGGAGCATGTGGCAAGCACGTTGGGTACGGCGCCTTTCATAATCATGGTGTGTACGTCGTCCTTTGAGACCAAAATGCTTAGTCTCTTACGGACGAAATCATAGGGTACCTCGTCAAGTTTCGTGTAGGCGGAGAAGTCAAACGTGTTCTTGCTCCTTATCGCTTCGTCGATCGGGTTGGCAAATCCGGTCTCATAGTAGGCGTTCAGGCACGCATAGAGAAGCACTTTCTCGTCGGTATTGCCTTCAATATCGATTGTGGAGTGGAGTTGAACTTGTCCCTCAGTCAACGTTCCGGTCTTATCGGAACAGAGTAGATTCATGCTGCCGAAGTTTTCGATTGAGACAAGCCTTTTCACGATTACCTTTTGTGTCGCCATTTCCTTCGCTCCATGCGCGAGGTTTACTGTAACAATCGCGGGCAAGAGTTGCGGAGTAAGACCCACTGCAAGTGCCACCGAAAAGAGAAATGACGCCAAAATTGGTCGACCGAAATAGGCGTTGACAGCGAAGATTGCGATTACCATTATAGAAGTGAGTTCCATCAGGAGATAACCGAAATGCCTAACGCCGTATTCGAATCCTGTTTCAGGTGGTCGGAGCGTTAGACTGTCAGCGATCTTGCCGAATTCGGTGTTCTTTCCCGTCTGAACTATGACTACCCTAGCTGTCCCGCTGATGACATGAGTTCCCATGAAGAGTGAATTTGAACGTTCGCTCACTGATGCTTGAGGCGCGAGGACACCTGTCATCTTTTCTGCAGGAAAAGTCTCACCCGTTAACGCGGCCTGGTCAACAAAAAGGTCCTTGCATTCTAGAATTGCAGAATCTCCAGGCACCATCTTTCCAGCGCTAAGGATGATGACGTCACCTGGTACGGTTTGCTCTAATGGAATCTCATTTGGCTTCCCGTCACGTAACGCAGTCGTCTTGATCTGTACGATTGAGAGGAGTTTCTCCACAGCATTTGTAGCGCCACGTTCTTGCCAGAATCCAAGTAACCCGCTTACGAACACAATCGCTAGAATAATCGTAGCGCTGGCGGGGTCTTGCAGAAAGAACGAGAGCACAGCCGCGAACATCAATATGATTACGAGGGGACTTTTAAATTGATTAACAAAAAGTGTAAGTGCGTCCGTTTTCTTCTTGGGCTTCAAGACGTTGTATCCGTACTGGGAGAGCCTTCGTTGGCCCTCCTCACCGGTTAGCCCATCAGGCGTCGTGCGGAGTTGTTTGAGTAGGTCGGCTTGCGGAATACTCCAGAAGGACTTTACGTCTTCGATCATTATGGATTCTCCCGATGATCCTACTGTGGCATTCGCTCTAGACCAGAGTAACGATTAGACGGCTAAAAAGACGCCGTGAAAACTTACACACATAGATTAGTAGCCAGAAAGCCCTCTAAATATAAAGTCAAATACGATGACACCGAAAGACGCCATACATTAGGCGACGTCCAACCTAGTTACACAGTTGTAGATAATATTCTTCCAGAACCCGTTTCAGCAATCTTACCTAGAAGTTCAGGAATGATTTCGTACCCGCACTTTCCACATTTCCACTCATTATCAGGGTATTCATGTTGACAACGAATCTTCTTACTCGATTTCTTCATCTCAACTCGCCAGGATTCTAATCCTAAAGGAAACAGCTGATGCATCTGATAAAGAAAATGCACACAAACTAGTTGTTGAGATCATGAAATGGCAGGTTCTTTAAGTGCTCAATTACCCATGCAACATTCAACATTAACTACATAGCATTCCAATTTCACTCGGGGTTTCGAGTAACCTGTTAAACGTGATCTCATCAATTCTCGATTCTATTCTATAGGCTATCACACGCGTTAGTTCAAATTGAGAGGGGTTCCGTGTTAGGCGAGCTCGACAGCGACCCATTCACAATGCTACACGATTGTGGACAGTGCTTCTCGAACAGTCAATCTTCAAGCTGTGGCCGCAGCAGTGATTCCAGTTCCACAGCTTCTGCGTTCGGGTTTAGTGTTTGATCCACCACTATTCGGCGGTCGTAGCGACCCTTCGCGAGTTTCCGATGAATAATTGACTCGGACTTGCCACGACCAATATACGTGCCGGCAGAGTAATGCAGGCTAAACCCGATAAGAACTATGAGCGCATAATGGTAAGAGGTAGGTGCCTCTGCCCAGAGAACGTTGTAGAAGATTCCTAGCAGACTGACCAGAATGTTGAGACCGATAATCGATCCAAATACGGCGGTTAGAACAGTTGAGTGAAATGGTCCTGAATTGATGCCGATAATCTTGAACCGCCTGAAGTATGGAAGAGCGATTGAAGGGGTCAGGCCCGAGATGAGAGTGATCACGATTAACGCCGGGGTCAGCCGGAGAGAAAATAGAACACTGGTTGCATGCGGAGGAGTAGCCAGGAAGTTCAGTGAATGCAGTACCCTCAAGAGCATTCCGGGCGTTTTACTTGCTGTCCTTATACTTGCGCTCCTTAACGTGTCAGCAGTGTAGATGTCCCATCCTAGGGCAATCGACGTGAAGAACAACACTAACGGCAAGTAGACTAGATGAGATTTCTCAATGAGCGCCTTTCTTAGTGACAAGGATTTCTCCTCCTTAGGTCTAATCACCTGTTTCGTCTTAGTGAGCCGCGAAATCAATCCAGCTATACTTAACGAGCATATGCCCCCGAAGAGTACGATTGACCCATAACCCAGCCCTATGACCAGAAGCCCTGCCATTGACGTAAAGAGTACGATCGCAAACGGGTCAAGACGAGCATGTGTAAGTTGGGGGATTGAGAACGTTGAAACCGCAGCAACAGAATACGCGACGAATCCTAGGATCAGTGGTACGGCCGCATCCATGACGGCTCCACGTTCGGCAAGTTTTACCTTGCTTTTAGCTTGTTCAACACTTCTCGGAGTCATCCTGTTCTCGCGGCACCCTGGCTTGTGTAGTGTTCGTTAAGTCCTTTTCTGATTATGAGCGGTACGGCCAGGCACCCAAGCGAAGAGATTTCATTCTGACGAAGCGTATAGGACCACTCGGAATTGTAGAGGGATAAGAGACGAATGCTAGGTCTCCGTCTGAACTCTTCTGGGCTTTGCCTTGGTCTTCTCTTGTCCATTGTCATTTTGATCGATAGCATCTGAATTTGACGGCGGGTCTGCCCCTTTAGAAGTTCTCGCTAAGGGTGTAGCTATTTCCAACGTCTCATCTTCAGTCCCGTAGACATACCTCTTTCCTCGGAGGACCGATGCCGCCGCAGCCACAACAGCCAAGGCCGCGTTAAAGTACAGAGCAAATCCCAGAGATGACATGAACGCGTTAGCGATCGCCGTCGGGAACCACACTTTTCCGGTGAGCACCGCGATGGCCTGCGAGTTTAATGAGTTCGTAAGGTTGGAAGGAAGGCGGCTCAGTACCGTCCCCATTGGGTTGTAGCCTAGAAAAGCCGCGAATATTGCGGCCGTCGGAGGAATCTGGATTAACACGGAGGATAATTGCGGGGCGCCAGCCTGAGATGCTGCTGACGCAAGTGATACTGGCAGGTCCTTCGACAGCGCCGTTAGAACCACGGTAAACAGCAAACTGAGACCTATCACCGAACCCGTATTCTGCATTGTACTACGCATCCCTGAAGCGGAGCCTCTATGCTCGGCTGGCACTGAGTTCATTACAGATGCCGTATTCGGAGAAGCAAACATACCCATACCGATTCCCATCAAGAAAATCACTGCGGCGAACGAGAGGTAGGCAAAGTTGTATGCGAACGTCGAAAGCAGACAGTACGCCACTGCCGTTATGAGCATACCCGCAGTCGAGAAGCCTCTCGCACCATACCTGTCGGAGAGGTAACCGCTGAGTGGACCCATCACCAAGAACCCCGCCGTAAACGGAAGCATGTAGATCCCCGCCCAAAATGGAGTATCCACATAATTGATGCCGTGCAGTGGCAGCCAAATCGCCTGCAGCAGTATAATCAGGAGCAGCGACACCCCGCCCCTCGAAATAGACGCTAGAAAGGCGGCAAAATTACCCGCGGCAAAAGCTCTGTTCTTGAAAAGGTGCAACCGAAACATTGGGTCTGGAACACGCATCTCGATGAACGGAAACGCAACCAGCAGTGCCGCTGAACCGACCAGGCCACCTATTACCCACGGGTTGCCCCATCCCATCGTCGAGGAACCGTAGGGTAGTAGCCCATAGGTTATCGCTATAAGGAAAAGGGTCAAGCCGACGCCAAACGTAATGTTCCCCCACACATCGATTTTCTGCCCCTCTCGTATGGTTGCCAACTCTCTCAGCTTCCAGTAGGACCACACGGTCCCGAAGACACCGAATGGAACGCTGATTAGGAACACATATCGCCAGTCATAGACGGCCAAGACCCCGCCTAGCACCAGCCCGACAAACGAGCCTGAGAGGAAAGATAACTGGTTGAGTCCCAAAGCCTTGCCTCTCTCCTTTGTTGGAAAAGCATCGGTAATGATGGCTGCGCTGTTCGAGAATAGGAAAGCGCCCCCTATTCCTTGGACGATTCTGAAGAAGATCAGTTCAACGGCTCCCAAATCTCCGCTACTAGGGGTCAGGTAGAGTAGCACCGAGCCCACAGTGTAAATCAGGAAGCCTAGGTTGTAGAGTTTCACTCTGCCGAAGATGTCTGATATTCGCCCGAAGGTGACGAGTAACGTTGCAGTCACTATGCTGTAGCCGAAGAGGACCCAGAGTAAGTACTCGAAAGACGTGAAGGGGTCAATCGCGATACCTCTGAAGATGGCTGGAAGCGCAATCTCCACTATAGTGATGTCAATTGAAGCCATGAACGTGCCGAGCGTAGTGTTCGAAAGAACAACCCACTTGTATTCGACCATTGAACTTCTCCCCGGGCCTCATGTTTGCTCTTAAGCTGGTTCCTCGAAGGATGAAGGTTAGATAACGACCCTTGGATACAGTTTGGCACCGATGGCAACGTTTATCGTGGTCGCAACCAGCAGGAATAGTAGGTCGAAGGGCACTCCGTACACGGTGGGTCCGTTGGTGAGCATCAAAGCTCGGAGCGCATCAACCATATAAGTTAACGGATTAATCTGCGAGATAACTTGCAACCAACTTGGCATTATCGCGATTGGGTAAATTGCATTGCTTGCAAAGAAGAGTGGCATGGTAAGAATTTGACCTATTCCCATGAATCGCTCGCGTGTTTTCACTAAGCATGCTATGATCAAAGAGAACGTGGAGAATAAGGCACTCCCCAGAATTATGACTACGACAACCAATAGGAGCGAGATAACATTCCAACTCAAGCGTACACCGAGAGCAAGAGCGAGGGCGTAGACGATAACTGCTTGAGCTAGGCCTCGTTCTCCCGCTGAAAGCGCTTTGCCGAGAACTAGCGCTGATCGAGGGGTCGGCGTGGCCAAGAACTTGTGAACGATACCGAGATCACGTTCCCAAATGATCGCTATGCCGTAGAAGATGGCGATGAAGAGGACGCTTTGTGCTAAGATTCCTGGAGTCATGAAATCAATGTAGGGCAGGTTGCCGGTTGGGATAGCCCTGAGCTGAGCCAATACCTCGCCGAAAATTAGCAGCCAGAGGGCGGGTTGCACTGCACGGGTTAGCAGTTCGGTGAAGTCGTGATGAAGCTTGCGAGCTTCCAGTTCAGCGATCGTCAGGGTTTTCCCTATGAAATTAGTTATGACACCAAAATAGTTGATGATTCCGAGCCTTTGCATTAACCCACCCTCCTTGCTATTCGCCTTACTCTGGATGTCTCACGATAACTTCCTACAGTGTCAACCTCAGCGCCGGAGTAGTATGCAAATGCATCATCCAGTGTGGCACCATCTCCTACAGACGACTTCAGTTCGGACGGGCTACCGATCGCCGCGACTTTGCCAAGGTGCATTATTGCAACGCGACCACACAGTTGGTCAGCTTCGTCCATGTAATGCGTGGTCAGAAAGATAGTCGTCCCATAATCAGCTCGTAGTTGTTGAATGTGTTGCCATACTGCTTTGCGAGCCACCGGATCTAAGCCTATGGTAGGTTCGTCTAAGAATAGGACTTTGGGTCTATGTAGCATGGCTTGTGCGATTTCCAGCCGCCTAATCATACCACCGGAATATGTCCGCACAAGTTTATCTGCGAAATTTGACAGTCCCATGAAGTTGAGAACATCGCTAATTCGTTGTTTGCGTTCTTGGCTGGGTACATCATAGAGTTTGGAGAAGATCAATAGATTCTCGTAGCCTGTTAGGGCGCCGTCGGCCGAGAGAAGCTGTGGAACATATCCGATGACTCTCCTCACTTTCACTGCTTCGTGGGTAATACTGTGGCCGTCCACAGAAGCATTTCCAGCGGTTGGAGGCAGTAGAGTTGTGAGCATTTTGATTATGGTAGTCTTACCTGCTCCATTTGGTCCCACCAGTCCGAATATTTCCCCAGGTTCAATCGAAATTGTTAACTCCGCAACAGCAGTAAAATCGCCGAAACGTTTAGTGAGCGACTGTGTTTGAACTATGAAGCGACCTTTGCTCTCTTGTTGTGTTACCGACTTAATTCTTTGCAGAGTCTTTTCCTCCGGTAAAGAGTTCGCTGAGCATTCGCATGGCTAATGTAATAGTGGCGCGGTCAGATGCCGAAAGCTGGCGAAGCCTCTCTTCCAAGTTATGCCATGGTCGCCGCACGCGCAGATTCAAGTCTGGCGCGCCCAGCCTCCGTAAGAGTCAGTGTCATACGTCGTCGATCCTCAGGATCCGTTCGACGGCTAACCAAACCACGATCAACCAATCCGTCGATCAACAATGACATTGTGGAGAGGGTTAATCCAATGTAGTCGCCTACTTCGGATAGCGATGCGCCCTCGTTTCTGTATACATAAGCCAACGTTCGATACTGCGGCACTGACATTTCCTTGGCACCATGCTTTCGCAATTCGGCTCGGATGACTCGGAACACCATGGGCACACCGTCCAGTACTTCGTGTGCGCACTCTCCAGCAGAAGACCGTAGTGTGCTTGCTTCCATTTTCCTTTGCCAATCGAATAGTTTGAAACACTAACTATTTACGGCTAATGGATGATTTGCTCTTTGACACAATCAAACCGGAGTATTGTACGGCTGTTAAGTTCGATTTTCCATCTCGGTTATTATTACGAAGCAATAGTACGATCTGGTTGCTCGAAACGTTCTCGAAGAAGACCGCAACGCGTATTCATCCGTGGTGTGCACCAAGAGTGCCGCCCGTTTATATTGTCAGCATAGGCTTCTCAGAGACTACAAGGTGTAGTTGGTTGAATAATCGAAAACAATTGACATACGCTTACTTAGTTACTTTGCTGGGCGTACTCCTCGCAACAATCACTACCGCTTACACTACGATTCGCTCAATGCTATTTGCACAAAGGCGATTCCGTCCCAATTTTAATTCAGGAAATTTCACTGCAACTAATCAGTTTGGAAACTTTACTGGCGCACGCCCATTTGGGAACGTGAACCCGTATGGTGGCGTCATAAACGGCCTAACAATCCTAGCTGTCATAATTGCGATTATCGGCGTCATATGGCTAGGAATATGCCTCAAGAAAGCCTAAGCTGCGAAGCCGACCGAGTCTCATACACGCCATGTTGCAGGTCGCAAGCAAGATCAGCCAGATGGCTGAATAACTGTTCCACGAGAGGAAATTGAGCCGTTTTACACGGGCACTTTCTTGATGGTTATTTGCGATATTTTTGGGTACAGGCTTCTGAGCGATCGCTCAAGCTCATTGGAAAATTCGCTGATTTCCCGCATCTTGAGGTTATCCGCAAATCGGCCCCGGAGGACGACGTAGAGGCTATTGCCTATTCTGCGAACTCTAACTCCGTATAGTCTCTTGATTTCTGGAGATCTCCGTGCCACATGGGCGATATAGAGCTTAAGCTCAGTACTGGTCCCAGTCCATTCGTGGCCCAGCCTGTCCGATGCAGTTTCCACGTGGACGCTTACTTCTGAGATATTAGGATCTGAAGCTTTGATCCGTTCCTCGACTTCATGTGAAACCGCGTAGGCCTTTTTCAATGTCATGTTTGCGCTAACCTCGACGCTGACGTCTGCGGTTAAATGCCCACCCACTCTTTGGAGATGAATGTTGGTTACCCCTCGGGTCCCGGGTATTCGCTCGGCTATCTTGCTGATAAGATCCCAAGTGTTTTCCAAGTTGCTTTTGAGCGGCTTGGTGCGCAGGATGACCCGTGCGTAAGGAAGAATCTTCCTCACTTCCCTCTCTATTTTCAGACCAACTTCATGCGTGCGTTCGAATCCGAGGTTTTCGTCTAGCGAAACGGGAAGCTCGACGCGAACCCTCTTTGCGGTTAGACGCAACTTCGGGCGCCCCACACTTCTAACGTCTTTAATCGATTGAACTCTCTCTACGATTACACGAGCAATCTCTCCTTCAGATCGCTCAACTAAAGGAAGAGGCGACTTCGTTTCCCCCTAAGAATTCTTAAACGAGACATCAGTGCAATGCGTGAGCGAATTATCATAATCGTTCTCTATGTATTAGGATCTAAAGGCTGCCTCTATTTATCATCTTTCGACAGCTCCGATAATTCATCATCCACAAAAGTGCTTAACGGCATCCTCAAGAGCACGAACGAACGCTCCTACCTCTTCAACCGTATTAAAGTGAACAGGGCTTGCGCGGACCGCGATCGATTTTCCGTACGTCTTAAGAGTTCTTGAGTAGAACCCGCCTCCGTTCTCTGCCAACACGGCAATCGCATGCTTGTTCCAAAGATATTCAGCCACTTTGGAAGGGTCTGCGCCTTCTATGTTGAAGGTGAAAGTGGGGACACGGAGGTTCACTTTGGTTGCGTCGGTTATGCCGTAGACTTCGATCTTGTCGATTGAGCGGAGGCCTTCTTGATCATTGGTTCCAAGCATGGCAAGTGAAAGTGTTTGCTCATACTGCTCGACCCAGCTGAGGGCAGCTTTAAGCAGTCGCCTTCTTCCTGAATAGTCGCGAATTTTCTCTTCGACGTCCTTCTGCACGTTGCTTCCCAACCAGGCTAGGTAATCAGTTACCGCGCTGATTGACGCGAATAGTGACTGGTCGCGGGTTCCCATCTCCCAATTCGAGGGAGGTTCCTCAGGAGAGGGAACGACTTTGTATGGTTTGAGTGACGCTAGGAGATCTTTTCTGCCGTACATGAAGCTTCCTCGCCTGCTGAACAGTTTGTACGCGGAGAAGACGACGAAGTCAAACGGTGTCTTCTGAACATCGATCGGAATATGGGCGACGCTGTGTACAGCATCGAGAACAGTGTAAGCAGAAGTATTTTTCGCGACCTTGATCACTTCGGCCAATGGGGATTTCGATCCGAGAACATTCGACACGCCAGCGACTGAAATGATCTTCGTCTTATCATCGACCAGACTTTCAAAGTGGGAGAGGTCTAGCATAGCGTCTCTAGCGTTGAATTTGGCGAATCTCACCTCCTCAACGAGACCTCTTCGTTCAAGTTCTAACCATGGGCTTATGTTTGCATAATGCTCGTACTCGGTTGTAACAATATTCCCGTCTCCAGACAGCTCCTTCCCGATCGCGTAGCTGAGCTGAAAGAGCAAACTAGTTGCAGATTCACCGGAGACTATGCAGTCCTCATGCGGTGCCTGAAGCAGATCACTAACCGCCCGTCTCCCTCTCAGTATGACTTCTTCGTTCATTTTTGACTCATCGGCAGGGCCGTCCACGTTCGCCGAACAATCAATTCGCGCCTTGGCCTCTGCTTCCGCAGCGCGCGCCAGAACGAGGGATCCTGCCGCATTCTCGAAGAAGATTCTTGGTCTCCCGTTTGCGTCAGACTCGACTCGAGGAAACTCCTTCCTTATCAACGGCAACAGGTTCTTCGCGACATCAGGATTCTGCAAGACCAAGGTCCATCATCATCTAAACTGCATGCCACCGCGATTTAGTTTTTGGCTCTTGGACGCGTCAAAGAAAATCACAGAGGTGAATTGAAGCTTAACGACAAACCGCATACTGATTCCTAACACGGTTAGCCTGGGAGTATAACGTTCGCTGAGTGAGGTTTTATACTCGTAGTCTGGATGCGAACACAAAGGGCTGGGGTGTCCGAAAACTTGCATGGAAAACGGTTCAACTACGGTTTCTCATCAACGCTATTCCTATTGGTAATGACACTTGGTTATGCCGTTTACGCGGCTGACCGAACCGTCCTCGCTTCCGTATTGGCGCTGATGGCGCCAGCTCTCAGTCTGACGAATTACGAAATCGGCCTGATAGGCTCAGCTCAGTACATTGGCGTTCTATGCTTTGTCTTCGTCTCCGGTCACCTCTCGGACAGGTACGGAAGGAAAACTGTGTTAATCATCGGTATAGTCGTATTCACGCTATTCACATGGCTGATAGGGTTAGCTTCGAATTTCGTTCAAGCATTCGCCTTTCGCCTCATCAGCGGATTTGGTGAAGGAATCTTCTGGCCCGTCGCGATGGCTGCAGTGGCGTCATACTTCAAGGAGCGTAAGGGATTGGCGTTAGGAATATTCTACGTAGGCTTCGATGCGGGAAGCGTTGCGGGACTGTCCTTGGGAGGCTTAGCTTACTCACTCTCAGGCGACTGGCGCATAGCCTTCTTCGCGGCGCCATCAATAGGCCTCCTAGTCATCGCTGGCGCAGCATGGACGAAAGACGAATTCAGAACCTCCGGCGGCGAGACAGCTGGGATCAGACTAGGCAGAGATGCATTGGATCTTCTCAAACAGAGGAGCGTGATCCTCATGATGGCATTCGCACTTCTAGCGACTTGGGCGTCTGTCTGGCAAGTGATCTTCTTACCCTACTACTTCTTCAAAGTCTTACACTTTGGAATACTATCTTCTGCTCTCTTCTCGGCGGTAGTTTCAGTGTCTGGAGGGGCGGGTAAGCTCATCTTGGGTGGGACATCGGACGTTTGGAGGAGAAACAGGATGCTTGCGTTTATTGCCCTTGCAGTACTGTTGTCATATACTCTTTTTTTCGCAATATCAAACCCGTTTCTCGCACTCTCGGTCGCAGTCATCATGGGCTTCTTCAGCAGCTCAATCTTTCCTATCATGCAGGCGCTCATGGTCGATACTTGCAGGGGCAGAACTGGAACGGCCCTCGGTCTCACGACCACATCCCAGTCAGTAGCCACCGTCATTTCACCCATAATCACCGCCTCGCTCTTCGCCATGGGGGTGGGAAGGGCTGTGGCGTTGAATGCTATGATACCTGCGGCACTAACGTTGATCGTGGCTGTTATGTTGAGAGACCCTCGACCTTTGGCCAAGCGATAATTCAGCATGTTTTGCGAACTACACACAAGTCTCACGTTTGCATGTACCGAAATCAATCGCAGTTCATACTCTCAAGTTGACAACAGTGGACGCATACTTCAAGCCTCATCGGTTTCTCGGACCGGGAACCTTATCAATTCACACGACGCGGCTCGTGTATGGGGCTTATTGGTCGTAGTGTGCCTAGGCTTGACGGGATCTCGAAAGCCTCAGGCAAGTTCCGATACGCTGCTGACGTGCGCTTAAACGATCCTTTGATCGGCAAGGTTTGTCGCAGCCCGGTCCCACACGCAATCATAAAGCGAATAGATACTTCGCGAGCGGTTAATCTGCCTGGCGTTAGGGCTGTGATGACTTACCTAGATATTCGCGGTCCAAATGTTTTCGGCGCTACGATTCCAGATCAACCGGCACTATGCCATGACAGAGTTAGGTATCCAGGTGACGCGGTGGCCGTTATTGCTGCTGATTCGGAGGAGGAGGCTGAGCTAGCGTTGGCGGCAATCAATGTCGAATATGAACCACTTCCCGTTGTTACAACAACCCGAGAAGCGTTGATGGGTGATGCTCCAAGGATACATGAGAAGGGCAACATCGGACACCACGTAAGGTACGCAAAGGGAAATGTGCATGTAGCCTTTGAAACTGCTGATTTGATAGTTTCCGAAACCTATCACACCCCGCGCCAGAAACATATGTACATCGAAACCGAAGCTGGCTTCGCCATTCCAACCCGGAAAGGGATTAGGGTTTACGCAGCTACGCAGGTACCTTTCCATGACAAGTTGCAAATTAGACGGGCACTTTCTCTCACAGAAGACGACGTGAATGTGAACGCGATAGATTTGGGAGGAGGATTTGGCGGAAAGGAAGAGATCACGATTCAAATTCACCTCACTCTGCTCGCGATGAGAACCAAGCGGCCCGTAAAGATGACTTGGACACGTGAGGAATCAGGAATCTCTGGGACAACCAGGCACCCCATCGATATCGAGTTGAAAACTGCTTTTCGAAAGGATGGACGCATTATAGGAAACGAGGCGCGCATTATTGCAGACACCGGCGCCTATCTCTCATATGGCCCATTAGTGATTGAGGGCGCTGCCGGGTCGATTAACGGTGCTTACAGAATTCCTAACACACTCGTTGAAGCGCTTCTCGTCTACACAAATAATCCGCCGGCAGGAGCCATGCGAGGATTCGGCGTGGCCCAATCGAATTTTGCTATGGAGACCCAACTGGACATCGCTGCTGAAAAGCTCCATATCGACCCGCTCAAGCTTAGGAAGATCAACGCCTTGACTGAAGGAGAAGCTGACGGCACCGGAAGCTTACCGATTACTAAACCAAGATTCATCGAAACCTTGGCAACCATCGAGCAAGCAACCATTTGGAAGAACAGAGAGAGGTACAGAGGCCAAGGCGCACACCCTTGGCTCGTGAAAGGGGTTGGACTCGCTGCGGGAATGAAAAGTATGGGATACGGCGCCTTCCCGGAGCAGGTAAAAGTCAAAATACAACTCACCCGCGACGGAACCTACCTAGTGTTCCTCAGTAACCCAGAGATGGGAACCGGAACGTCTACAGCCCTCAGACAGATAGCAGCGCAAGCGCTTAGCACAACAATCTCTAGAGTGCAACTTAGCCCGCGCGATACGCTACACGAAGTCGATTCTGGTGGATCAGATGCCTCGAGAGGCGTTTACGTCATAGGCAACGCGATCCTAAAAACTGCCGAGAAGCTGAGAAGGAATTTAATGAAAGAAGGGTCACGGACTCTCAAGATTAGCGCGGATCGATTGAAGTTGACGCCCACAGCCGTAATTGGCCGCGGGAAACGATTAAGCCTCCGCGAGCTGGCCCGAGCTAGAACGATCACCGCCACCGCTTGGTACTCTGTCCCTAGACCATCCGAACCAATACCAGATACGTTGACCATACCAAACCTGCTCTCTTCCAACGCGGCTTCAGTCGCCAATGTGGAAGTCAACCTTCTCACGGGCGAAGTGAAAGTTCTCAACATCGCCTTCGCACCCGAGGTTGGAGCCATCATAAACCGTCGGGGACTCGAGGCTCAGTGCGAAGGTGGCATTACCCAATCGATCGGCTATACATTAATGGAGGATATGCAGGTCAACGAAGGAAAAGTCAAGACACCGAACTTCACCACATATGTTGTTCCAACCATTCGGGACGCCGCAAATTCAATTATTCTCCCTGTGGTTGAGGGCCACGAACCAACCGGACCATTTGGAGCCAAAGGTGCCGGCGAACTATCAACAATAAGCGTGCCCGCAGCGATATGTAACGCGATACACGACGCTACGCGTGCGAGACCAACTGTATTGCCATGCACTCCGGAACGTGTTCTAATCATGTTGGAGAAGATTAAGAGTACATCGGCAGCGTAGAGTCATTGCTCGACCAGTTCACTAGCGCCTAGAGTTCGAAACATCCATCCTTCTGCGGCTCCTTAACCCTTCAAGTATCTCCAGAAACCCTACCTGCGCCAACCCATTGACCGTTCTCCGCCTATACTCAGCAGATCCCCGAACGTCAGAAATAGGTTGGGCTTCTAAGGAACATAGCTTAGAGACTTGTCTGATTCTTTCAGGAGTGAATTGGCCACTGGTTAGGGTTTGCTCCGCGGGGTAGCCCTGATCACGGTTGGAGCAACAGCGCCCAATGAAATTCTTGCGTCATCAAACCTAGGACCTGCAGCAATTTTGCCCCAGAAGGCGACGCTTGCAATCGCTATTGCGTTCGCTTGTCGCAGACCAAGTTTCTTGAAGAAGGCCACCTCGCCTTTTCTGACCGGCCCGAACTTAACTTCCGTAATCAATTCGTTAGGTTCACGTTCTGTCTTCCTATACCCAGTAAAGAACTCCTGTACCGCAATCTCGCGTTTGCCTGATAGACTTTCGAGAATGATTCTCGCATTCAAAACAACGAGAGGCGGAATTGCGTCACCGGCAGGCGATGCGTTTCCTAAGTTACCTGCAACGGTAGCGAGGTTACGTATTTGCGGCGAGGCTAACGCGTGGAAGGCGTCGACGAGGATACGAGCATTCCTCTGAATTATCGAGCTGCGAATACAGTCTGTGTAAGTTGCAAGCGCACCCAAGTGAATTAAGCCATCTCGATTCTTAATGATATATCGCAGTGCATCTAGGTGCGAAATGTCGAGAAGCCATTCTTCCTTCATATTCCCGTCTTTTAGACTAACGGAGACGTCGGTCGATCCTGCGACAATTCTCATGGTGCCCCGGTACTCGTCTAGGATTTGCAAAGCTTCGCGAACTGAACTTGGCGAGACCATCTTAACGTGGGAGACGCGAATAGCTGTGACCTCCGCGACCGCTAGCTTTCATGACTGCGTCAATAATCCTCGAATATCCGCCACACCGACAAAGATTCCCTGACAGGCCCGAGCAAATAATTTCACGCGACGGGTTTTGTTCCGCATTAAGCAAGCCTCTAGCAGATACAACAAAACCGGGGATGCAGTAGCCACATTGGACAGCACCCTCTTCTACAAGGGCCTTAATTATCGGATCCATCCGGTGCTTCGAAAGGCCCTCAACCGTAGTGACCTCTCTTCCTTCAACCTGCCCAGCGAGAACCATGCACGATGTAACTGGTAACCTATCAAGCAGCACAGTGCACGACCCACATTCACCCGCTTCGCAACCGGGTTTTGTGCCGGTTAGATCAAACTCATCGCGGAGCAAGCGAAGAAGCGTTTTTGCCGGAGGGGCTCGGACCTTTACCCACTTACCGTTGAGCTTGAAACGAATATTATGTGAATCCGCATTGTTAGAGTGGGTTGGCTTACGAGGCATGCCAGGTCGGCCGTATGTCGAATTTAACGGACTGGAATAAAAGGGGCGCTCGAAATTGAGCTATCACGTGATGATAGGTTGCTCATCATCAAACCAACCGTTTACTTGGGAACGAAGGGTTTCCTCCTTTCGAGTAGATCGTAGGTGACTCGTCCTGCCCTTTCGATAACCTGCTCCTCATCAATGGTCCGGAGTACACGATTTTCCATTACAATTCTGCCATCAATGAGTACTGTCTCGACATCGCTCCCTTGGGCGGCAAATACGATGTGAGGGATCACATTTGAAAACTCGCCTGATAGCAGTGGCGTCAAGTGCGGTTTGTTGAGATCCAAAACAACAATGTCCGCCTTCTTCCCCTCGGTTAAGGTACCGATTTGTTCTTCCATGCCTAATGCTTTCGCGCCATTAACCGTCCCCATGCGTAACACTTGTTCAGCCGGGAGAAGGCTTGCATCTAGGTGGTGAACCTTTTGCAGGAGAGAGGCGATCTTCATTTCCTGTATCAGGTCCAATCTGTTGTTCTCCTTTACACCGTCAGACCCGAGGCCTACGTTCACACCTTTCTTGATCAACTCAGGAATTGGAGCAACGCCCGAGGCTAGCTTCATGTTGCTGGTTGGGCAATGTGCTACGCTCGTGCCTGTCTTAGCCAGAATTTCGATTTCGATCGGGGAAAGCCAAACGCAATGTGCGAGTACAGTCTTTTGTCCAAGTATCCCATAATCTCTGAAGACTTCGATAGGGCGCTTTCCGTATTCTTTGCTGAGGCGTTGATACATCTCTAGTGACTCTTCACCATGCGTGTGGATACCTATACCGTACTTGTCGGCGAATTCTCTGGCTTTGCGAAAGGCGTTCTCCGTGCAGTATACTAAGTGCTCCAACCCGACCCAAACATTGATTCGACCGTTTGCACACCCATGCCTAGTTCTGATTAGCCGCTCGTTCTCGGCGAGATTTTCGAAGTATTCGAAGCCCGGCTTATCGGCAACATAAGGAGCCAGAACGGCCCTAATCCCGGTCTCCTCCGCAGCGTCTGCACACCTATCCATGAAACGATACATGTCCAGGGCGCACGTGATGCCGGCCTTAATCATCTCAGCGTAGCAGAGAGATGCAGCAGCATATGCGTCGTCACTCTTCAGTGCCTTATGTTTCGGGTCCACATGTTTTCTTAACCACTCCCAGAGTGGGAGATCCTCAGCTGTCCCTCTAATTAGTCCGGAATGCACGTGTGTGTTTATGAATCCAGGAAGAACCGCTTTCCTTTTGGCATCTATCAAAATGTCGGGTTTTGTTTCCTTACCGACCTTCTCCGTCTCTCCGACCGCGACTATACGATCATCCTCAACCAGAATTGCGCCGTCTTCGAAGATTCTTCCGCGATCGTCGAGCGTGATGACGATTCCGTTCCTGATCAGGATTGTCTCTGATATAACACCACTACGAATGTTTCGGTACTATCAATCCCATCGTCGATCAATCTGATTTAGCATTAGCCAACAACCGAGCACATTCATCTCGAAGTACTCCTCCCTTAAACCTAACCCGTTTCTCTGCAATCGTACGAACGCGGCGGTTAACCCGTTGATGGATGCCGCTTGAGAATTGGGGAGCATCAATGGCTTCGGCCCCGTAAACTACTATTGGGATATTTACCCTGAGAACTGTTGCCAGACACATTGCGCAAGGGATGAACGTGGAAAATAGTCTGTAACGTTTCAAGTCGAAATTTCCAGTCTTCTTTGTAAGCTTTTGAATTACCACAACCTCTGCGTGTGCTGTGATGTCACGCCTCGTGAAGACTTTGTTATGACCACGCGCTACGATTCGGTTGCTTCTCGTAATCACCGACCCTATGGGCGCGTTTCCCTCCTTCGCAGCAGTTGCTGCTTCGGCAATTGCTACCCTCATAAATTCCTCATCGCTACAATATTGTGTGTTATGTGAAACCATACAGCGCTCCCGTTCTTCCTAATTATTCAGATGAATATAGATTCGCAGATTCATCGGTCTTTTTCAGGTTCATTGTGAACCCTTAATAACATAATTGTGATAACGCTTCGTTATGACAACTCCAACTCCAAGCAAGAGTAACCTGAAGAAGGTTCTTGCAGTCGTCGTAATTTTGATAGTGCTCGGTGCGGGTGCTGGGGCATATTACCTGTACAGCTCTTCAAGCAGCAGTACAACCACGATGATGACGAGTAGCACTGCCACTAGCATGATGACGACACCGGTCACAAGCCAGCAAATGCAATCTCTAAAAATAGCAATCCTCCTCCCCGGCGAGAAGAATGATCTTTCATGGAATCAGGCCGCATACTCGTCCTTTGTCACGATGACGGGTGAGCTGAACGCAACCGGCAAGTATAACCTTCAAACATCCGTCGCAGAGGGCCTCTACACTCCGGCGGATATTACGCCTGCAATGCAGAGCTTAGGGACAGACGGATACAATCTTGTCATTGGCGACGGCTTTCAATATACGGCTCCTGCTATGCAGTTAGCAAGCACTTATCCAAACACAGGTTTTCTCATACCGGGCGGTTACGAGTCTACGAGCAATGTTCAAAGCGTGATGCCGGAGACGGGTTCCGCAGGTTTCCTCCTCGGCGTCTTAGCCGCACTCTATTCCCACACTGGAAAGGTTGCAGCGATCGGTGGTGAGAACGTGTCTGAGATTACTTGGGTGACCAAAGGATTCGTGCTCGGCGTAGACTATGCAAACGCGAACTGGGGAAAGAACGTCCAAGTCCTTGTGACATTTATTGGGAACTTTGATGATCCAGCTGCTGCAAAGTCAGCCGCAGCTGCCGACGTCGCTCAGGGTGCAGACGTACTATACTGTTCAGGTGACGGCATATCCGTGGGAGTCGCAAACGAAGCAGTGGCCGCCAATGTGGGCTTCCTGTACAACGACTTTAATCAGACGTCACTAGCGCCAAGCAATACTCTCGGAGGCTTAAGCTACTCGCTTGCACCAGTATTCAACCAAGCGTTGAATGACTGGATGACAAACCACGCATTCAGCTCCGCAACATACTATGCCACATTTCAAAACGGAGGACAGACAATGGACATGACGAGCTTGGTACCAGCAAACACTGTCACAATTATTCACACACTCTACCAAGGACTTCTGAGCCAGAAGATTCGCGTATACGAAGAACTTCCCAACGGGACACTAACGTACAACCCCATAACACCAGCATACAGTTCGTTGTAAATGAGTTAGAGGCTCAATGGCCGAAACTGCTAGGGTACTCGCTCTAGTCGGCTTTGTATTCCTGGCAGTCTTCATAAGTTCCCTTCTTTTTTCTCTGTTCGGAATTTCACCCGTAATTGGCTTAGTTTCCCTCTTCCGGATGGGCTTCGGGTCGAAGGGTGCTCTAGCCACTACCATAGGAGGCATGGTACCGCTTCTGATCATGGCGGTTGGTCTCTCAGTCCCATTTACTGCTCGAATCTGGAACATTGGAGGACAAGGCCAATTCGTGATCGGATCAATAATGGCTGTTTGGGTAGGCTTAGAGCTTGCGCAGTCGGCGCCAGCCCCATTAGTCGTCCTCTTGTCACTCATAGCCTCATTTGTTGGCGGTGCAGTTTGGCTAATTCCACCGATTCTGATGAGAATCTACCGCGGCATAAATGAAGTAATATCGACTCTGATGATGAATTTCGTAGCCGTATTCCTGCTTGACTGGTTGATTACCGGTCCCATGGAAGGGCGTCAAGCAATCGCGTTGAATGAACCGTCCAGCGCACCTATACCCCGCGTTCTGATGCTCCCCACATTGATTCCGGGAACAGGCATAGGGGTGGGATTGATAATTGCGTTCCTTATAGCGTTCGGCGTCTACTTCATGCTCAGGTTTACTCGCTTAGGGTACGAGCTACGGCTGATAGGGCATAGCGTGGAAGCCGCCAAATACGCTGGGATACCAATCGAGCGAAACCTGTTATTGGCTAGCCTAACCAGCGGGGGCTTAGCCGGCGTTGCCGGAATGGTGGAGATTTACGGAGCCGCGGGAATACTGCTTCCACAAGTATTCAGCGACATTACCACCAGCTATGGTTACCTAGGAATCCCTGTTGCGTTGATCGCGTCACTTAACCCCATTGCCATAATCCTCTCAGCATTTTTCTTCAGCGGAATCCTAACCGGCGCCTACGGAATGGAACTCGCGTATGACATTCCAATCGACGTAGTGACGGCCGTATACGGAATGGTGATGTACCTTGCGCCACTGGGATTCTACATTAGACTGACGAAACGGAAAATCCGCCTCTAACGTGATTAAAGATGATCTTCCCCCCAGTCACATCCATCATCGTCCTGGTCTTAGTGGGCATGGTTCCGCGAGCCCTGCCTGCCATCGCCGCCGCTACAGGCGAGCTAGTCGATCAGAGCGCGGGAACACTAAACTTGGGCGTTGAGGGAATGATGCTGGTAGGAACAGCCGTAGGTTTCTTCACCGCCTTCTACACAAACAGCCTCCTGTTAGCATTCCTCTTCGCAGGATTAGCAGGGCTCCTTCTTTCATTATTGCATGCCGTGGCAGCTATTTCACTGAGAGCTGACCAAGTTGTGAGTGGTACTGCGATATGGTTCATTGGTTGGGGCCTCTCAGGCGTCATCTATAGAGCCCTATTCGGAAGCTACCTTATTCCCCCAACCATCAGCGCGTTACCTCACCTCCAGCTCCCGATTCTCACTTCAATACCAATAATAGGCACTGTCGTCTTCGGCGAAGACCCCGTCGCCTACTTCATCATATTCATGGTCATCATCGTGCACTACTTTCTCTTCCACACACAAGCCGGGCTTAATCTCAGAACGGTGGGTGAAGATCCCCGGACAGCAGAAGAGATGGGAGTAAACCCGAAACGGTACCGGTTTGCGGCTACGATGTTCGGTGGATTCATGGCCGGAATAGGAGGTGCATATCTTGCAATCGCGGTCACTGGAACATTCTACTATGACCTAACCGCAGGAGTAGGGTTCATCGCCGTCGCCCTAATTTACTTCGGCAAGTGGAAACCGTTTCAGACTTTGCTTGGATGCTTGATTTTTGGCGCGGTATCCGTAATCTTCCTAACAATCCAGACGCACTTCCAAAACGTTCCCTACCAATTTTTCGCAATGTGGCCTTACCTCGCAATCCTGGTAATACTCGCGGGGGTAGCTGCTAAAAGTGGAGGACCGGCTGGATTGGGAAAACCCTACGAGAAGCGCGAATAATCTTGAGCACACCGATCGTTAGCATGAAGAAAATCACTAAGACTTTTCCTGGAACGATAGCTGACGATCAAGTCGACCTAGACCTGTTTCCTCGAGAGATACACGTGATAATGGGCGAAAACGGCGCTGGCAAGACAACTCTCATGAACGTACTCTACGGAATCTATCGGCCCGATAACGGCGAAATTCACGTTGACGGCAAACCAGTCAGGATCAGAAGCCCAGTCGACGCGCAAGCATTGGGCATAGGCATGGTCTTCCAGCATTTCTCACTCATCGAAGTCTTCACCGTACTTGAGAACTTCGCAATAGGCAGGAAAGGACGTAAAGTAGGGCTGAACCTTACGGACCTCAAGTCCAAGATCGAGGAGGCCGAGCGCACCTACGACATCTCCGTGGATCTCAACCGAAAAGTACAGGAGCTAAGTATTGCCGAGAAGCAAAAGACTGAGATCCTGAAAGTTCTCTTCATGGGAGCAAGAGTCCTCATCCTGGATGAACCGACATCAATGCTGACGCCGCAAGAAACTTCAGCACTCTTCAAAAACCTAGACGCTTTCAAGAATCAGGGCAAGTCTGTCGTGCTAATAACGCATAAGCTATACGAAATTCTCGAAGTTGCAGACAGAGTCACCGTTCTACGAAAAGGCCGCGTCGTACTCAAATCCACAAGGGAGAATCTAACACCAGACATCTTGGCCCAAGCGACGATGGGCAGCTCCATTCAAACAGAAGACTTCGCTCGACACACAGTAGCAGCAAAAGGGGCCCTATCCATCAAGAATCTATCAGTGAGAGGTGACAGGGGAGAAGAAGCGGTCTCCTCAGCAACCTTCAATGTTCAACGGGGAGAGATCCACGGCATAGCAGGCATAGCCGGCAACGGCCAAAAGGAGCTAGTTGAGGCTGTTGTCGGCTTGCGTAAAGCACAATCCGGCGAAATCATACTTGAGAATAACAGGATAACGGACAAGACCGTCAGGGAGAGAATACGTCTGGGCCTAAGGTATATGCCCGCCGACAGGAAGAGACGCGCCGTCGCAATAGACCTACCATTAACCTACAACGCCGTCCTGCGAGATCACTGGGTGACCCCGTTCGATCGCAATCACATTATCGATTTCTCTGCCGCGAGGGAATTCGCTAAGCGAATAATCTCCGAATTCGGAGTCGTCTGCTCCTCAGAATCGTCTAGAGCCGACGCACTTTCCGGGGGCAACCTGCAAAAATTCATCGTGGGGCGAGAACTCCTCAGACCCGCTCAGTACATCATAGCTGAGAACCCCACATCTGGACTAGACATGGCTGCCACGACCTATGTGAGAAGAACCCTCGTTGAGCATAGAAACGCAGGCAACGGAATCATACTCATATCAGGCGACTTGGACGAGCTAATTGCACTTAGCGACAGAATAACAGTCATCTACCGAGGCCGAACAAGCGGCTCCATACCTAGAAAAGACTTCGACAAACTCAGGATCGGCGCACTTATGCTCGGACAAGACTTTCGGATAGCTAAATCATGAAACGAAACGCGCATTCCTGATATCGACCAGTCGTAGAGCGGCCGCCATGATAGGGCCTACCAGTCGGTTCTTTCCGTTATCTCCTGCTTCTGCGGGCTGAAAATGTAAAGCCGAGGTTTCCCATCAGAAAGCTCGACGTACGTGTCGTACGGGTTAGCATCCTTCACCCATGAACCGCAGTTAGCCACGTTCTCTTCCTTGTTCACGAAAGGAACATGCGTATGACCGAAGATGAGAACCTCACCCGGCTTGACATCTTTACATGCCGCTGAATTAATGTGACCGAGAGACTCTTTTAGCCTCTCTTCAGGACGCCGCTGAAGTCTTTCGCTTACCGCCGCGATATCCGCCTTGACAAAAGAGGGTTCTATCTTCGAAAAGATGTTGTTCAGACTATTGAAATCCGTCCATAAGTGCTGCTCCAGAGCACCACCCTGATCGGACATGACCCGACACAGGAATGCCATGAATGGCACCTTCTGCTCTGGATCGAACTCATAACCATGAACGAACCGGTAAGTGACCGGCCCGTCAGTCAAACTCAATTCTTTGCTGAACTGAATCGGGTAGCCTGGATTATCAAGATCCAAAACGTGGTAGTCATGATTTCCCGCCACGTAGAATATCTGAACCCCTTTGGATTTTAGCGCGAGGAGCTTCCCAATAGTGTCATGAGCTTCCAGGAAGACGCCTGAAGCATCTCTCCTCCACATATCCACAAAGTCGCCAAGAAGTACAAGGTGCGTTAGATCGTTATCTTGCGCAAGCCCATCCAAGAACGCGTTGAATGCCGCCTTATCAGAATTCGCGTAACCCAAGTGATGGTCAGAAGTTACAACGACTTTCATAGTACTGCTCTCAATGCTGCCTGTAATCGAAGTTGCATAAAGGACCTTTTGTAACTAGGCCTCGACGATTCCCTACTACTACGAGCCAGAACCACCGCGTAACGAGGTCCATTTGGCGACTACAAAAACTCCCCATTTAAATGATGAAGACTAAGATCCAGAGCGTGTTCATACAGGACCATCGAGTTCGATAAACCAATTATCCTTCCCTATTTTCCTTCGCGGTTATACGCGGGTTATGTGATATGTATGAAAACACCATACGTGCATACCCTCGGCTGGATCGAAGGAGATTCTGCCCTACTTCAAAAAGTAAGTCCTACGTGAGTCGACTGCTTCTCGATGACTCTGTCAGATAGACTCCGCCGATGATTAGAGCTGCTCCTAGAATCAAGGGGTAGGTGATTGTCTCGCCAAGAAGGAAATACGAGAGAATTGCGGTAGGTATCGGTATGGCATACAAAGAGACAAGCACCTTAGTGACATCAGTCACGCGTATCATGCGATTCCAAAGGATGTAAGCCACAACCGAGCAAGGTATCGCCAAGAAAACCACACTAAGCCATGTCAACCACGAAGAATCTACGAGAGTATTCATTCGACCCTCGCTGATAGCGAATGGGATTAGAAACAGCGTACCCAGAAGAAAAGCGCACGAAGTAGCGACCTGATTCGAATATCGCTGTAGTACTTTCTTCCCGAAAACTGAGTACGTGGCCCAGCATAGGGCAGCCCCAACCATTAGTAAGACGCCAACGGGCTCTATCAAGTTCAAGGACGTGATTGTAGAATTCCCTATTGTTATCACAATCAGACCCAAGAAGGCAACAAGGACGCCGGACGCCTTGCGTGAAGTCACAGGTTCGCTAAGGAACGCTGCTGAGAGTAGCATCGCAAAGACGGCGTGAAGATTGATTATGATGGACCCCTCGGTGGCGGATATCAATCTCAACGAGTAGAATTGAAAAACGTAGAGGAGAGTGACGCCTGAGAGGCCTAGGAATGAGAAGATCCAAAACTCTCGGGTTAATGCATATTTCATCGCTTGTCTTGAGTGACGTGCGTGTGAGGTAATCGCGATCAGTATTGGTGTGGCGATTGCGAATCTTACGAACGCCAGTGTCATTGGAGGAATTTCCATCAGTGCCAGCTTGATGAAGATGAACGAAGCTGCCCAGATGGAAACGATAGTCCCCGCCAAGGTTAAGGAGATCAGAGTTTTGTTCGTGGCCGCATATCTTCCTGTTCTATGTCGCGCCGCCCGGAACTCGATTTAAACGATTAGAGTGTTTGTCTTTATTGCATCTCAGCTAATCCCAACTGCCGAGTTCCGGTACCGAATTGAGTTGGGTCATGAATTCTGAAAAAGCAGTGACATGTCGGAACCGTAGAGCTGACTGGGATCCCAGTTACGAATCAGCCAAATGGAATGAGTTAGTGATGTATGAGCGGATACCTGGGTTTCGACCGGCTCTTCATGAAGAAGCCTTCCCGTCTTGGAATAGCCAGGAAACGGTCACAGTGTGGGCACATGTAGTGTTCCGACAAGGCGTCGCCAGAAAAGTAAGTCATCTTCCTTCCGCATTTGGTACACGCAGGCGTTGTCTGCATTCTTCCGCATCAATTAACTCTCTGCACTTCCGTAAACAAGAACTTTTCGATGATGATTACTTGATCTCACGTGTGTGTGAGGAGTGTCGATTTCAACATCGATAGATACTTGACTAGACTTTACGCGCATTCCGACGTTTTGCGATAAGGCTCCTTGTTAATACCACACCCGGAAGAATGAAGTCGGCTTCAACTTTTAACTCAGGAATCTCTTATTCTAGGTAAGGAGAGATCTACTCTGGATAAAGAGTTGTCGCGCAAGCAGAAAGCGTACGTATTGATTCGTGTTCAGCCCGGTAAGGAAATCGAACTCTATGATGAGTTGAAGCAAATCCCGAACATTGCGGGGATCGACCTGGTTCGCGGACCATTCGACTTCGTGGTCGTGTCAGAAGGTAACGCAAATGAGATAGATACGGTCGTTCTCAAAATACGAAGGAGTCCTTATGTCCTTAATACGGAAACGATGACGGCTTTCGAAACATTTCCGTGGCAGGAAGTCTCAGGGCAGTTAGACTACGGCCATATCTAGGATCCGGCACACGATTAGGAAGCCACTCCTAGTATGGCGTTGTCGAGTTTACCAGGGCAATAGCGGTTATCGAACGACACGGTACGGCGTTCTCGTACGGCCGCAGCGCAATGAAATTCAAGCAGTGAATCCTAGTTCATAACGAACAAGAATCGTTGGCTTCGATGCATATCAATTAGCGCGATCAGTCAGAGGGACGATGATGACTACCACCAGTGCTCCGACAAACGCAATAATCGCACCACCCAGAATCGAACGAACAAATAGTCCCGAGATAACGCCTTCAACATGTACAAGTGTCAGCGCCAGCACGATGAGCATTAGCGTGAGATGCAGCCTTTTGAATCGTCCAAATTGACGCGACTTCCGCCTCGACTCGGTGAGCAGCCCTGAGAAGTTTACTGCAATCAAAACAAGAAATGCTACAGCTCCAAACCAAATAGCAACATTGGGGTATACAAGGCTCTGAAGAAAAAACGCGCTATGAATAGCTACGAAAATCGTGACGACTATTGAAAGCGCGACGTGAACACCACCCCAGCAGTTAACTGAACTTTCATAAGAACCAACTCTACGATCGCGACCTGCAAGAATGTTCAGATTCGCTCTCGATTTCCAGAAACTTTGGATTACGAGAATCAAAACTCCAACGACCGCACTCCATCCGAGAAGAGCTGCAGATCGCAACGCAAAAGCAGCTGGTTCAAGAACGTAGTACGTGGTCAGAAGAGCGATTACGGACGCAAGTACGCCTTCAAAACCCCAAGTCCGCAGTTGCACCGACAACTCCTCGGTGACGAGAACATTGATTTCTAGCTCAAGTTAACCGTTGCTTCGAAATGAACTCGGAGAAATGGAGAGTTCATAGTATTGTGGTTCGACAACATCCACGAGGCTTGCCGGCTAAAGCAGGGCGTCTTCAGAGCGATAAAGGTAATTCACTTCTATCACGTGGAAACTAAACAGGGATAAGGCGAGTTGACTAACTTCATGAAAATCACCAGACGATCGTTCATAAATTTGATTCCCGCAGTTGCTGTGGTCATCGCCGGCGGCACATGGTGGTTTCTTGCACACACCGGGAGTGCGACTACGGCAGTGTCGCAGGGTACACTCACATCTGCGACCACTTCGGCAGGTTTCGAGTTCCCGATAACCTGGAACGGAGACCAGCCGAGACCGATAAACTCGAACGACTATCGATTGAAGATCGATGGAGACGTATCAAATCCACTGGAGCTCAAGTTGGAAGAACTGTACGCCATGACTACCGTTCAGAAAACCTTGAGGATTCGATGCGTAGAAGGGTGGATAGCTGATGTCCCTTGGGAGGGTATTCCATTATCTTATCTCCTTAAGCAAGCCGGCTCGTCGCCTAAGAGTGGAGCTCACGTCACGATTAGTGCCATTACAGGTTATAGTACGACGCTCAGTTCTTTTGAGGCCGCAAACTTGGACAACATGATTGCGTTGAAGGTTGCAGGCGCACCGTTGACCATCGACCATGGATATCCAGCAAGATTTGTCGCGCCTTCGCGGCCAGGCGAGGACTGGGTGAAGTACGTATCAAGAATTACGTGTACGAGCAATTGAAGTCCACAAAGCTATGGCCATAACCATTGCCGTTGCGGTTATGGCGGCGTAGAGGTAGGAGTCAAACTCACTGAACACAAATAGGGATCTCAGCAGACCCGGGACGGACTAGGAGAACATGGAAAAGCCTAGGCTTGCACTGCACGCGGAACTGACAGTGCTAGAAGATTCGGGTGCCTGCCGTGTCACCTTGGGGTTGAATACTGTAGAGTGAAGGAGGAGGAGGTTTCGTTTTTTCATTGAGTTTGGGATTTGGAAGTGCGCTGACCTCTGGACGAGCTTCTGATTGCTTGTTCTTCTTCTCTTTGTTGGAAGAGACTATCAATCCTATCACTATCAGTCCGCCCACTCCGACTAGAATGCCCGGCAGTAAGAGATCTGATGGATCAAAATTGTTCTGCTGGTTCGTTTCTGTTTTTCCACCCGCCTGACCTAACAAGTCACATTTGTCTTCCCCTTTCCGATCATCGATCGTCTGTTGATTGTCAGTGGTTGGTGTCGTTAAGGTGGGTGGGTTTAATGCCGTTAAGGTGGGTGGGTTTAATGCCGTTAAGGTGGGTGGGTTTAATGCCATCAATGGTGGTTGTTGCGACTCAGATCTACCTGAAGTGAATGGGGGTTGCTGTCCTGAATTAACATGGTCAATGGGTTGAAGTGGCGGAGCTAAATCATTCCCGACCGTGACTGAGCCTTGAGCTCCAATTACGGGAAATTGCTCCATGACGACGCCGGTACCCTTTGAGTTCTGGTTATAGTCCGCGACCTGCCCTTCCCCGGATTTTGAGTTTTGTTTGTTTGAATCGGGGTCTTGGGAAGATTCCGATTTGCCTTCCGCTGGAGGCGGTAATATGGGATGCTCTAGGGTGGATGGGGAAGGAGGTTTAGGCGGTGTATCAGGTTGAATGTTCACTCCTGGAGTGTCCGGTGTAACCGGTGGAGGTGCAGGATCGAACGGTAACGTGACCCGGTTACCTGATGAGGATTCACTCGTCGACCGCTTCCACTCCTCGACGCGGTTTGTGGTTTGCCCGATCTCCGGCGCCGTTACGGGCCCAGCATCAGAGGCGACTTTCATGTTCGATGATTGTTTGGAAGCATCGACCTCCCTACCATGCATTCCGCTGCCGGTGACATCACTTTCAGTACCGATTGTGCTCCCCCTCTGATCTGACTGGTCTACGGTAATGGAACTCTGTTTGCCCAGTGCACATGAACAGTTGCCGGACGGCTTTTCACCCGGATCACCTTCATCGTCTAGCTCCAGGTCAATAGGCGCCTTACTTTCTTTCTTCTCCACATCCTTCTCGACGCGTTCCATCATCTTCTCTAAGTTAGTCTTTTGTGGTGGGAAGAGGTTAGGGAACAGCGGTCGGGTAACGCGGTCAGTCCAATCAGCTATCCAACTGTGCATACGGGAGTTGAAGGTTGTCTCGAGCCCATCGACTAAACCTTTGAGGAAATTCGCTGGATGGAGCAGTGACGATTGATTAAGCTGAGGTATGGGAGAGTAGTAACCATCTGAATCACTATCATCAAGCGTCTCCGGTAGGAAATCGTTACCTAAGTTGAGTGACTTTGAGTTAGACGAGATTACTATGTTCCCCGCTCCGTCTAACGACCACTGGTTTGTTGGCGAACCAGTGCTGGTCTGGTTCAATGTGATTGTGGGATTGATCAATGTGTTCGGCCACACTGTTCCGTTAGTGAGAGTATTAGAAATACGCTGACGAGTATTCCTGGGCATTCCTTTTTGATGATTCGACCGATTTTATTGTAGCCAACTTCCTTGAACTCCTTCAATTTGCTGATTTTCTTCGCACCCATGTTATCGGTGGCATTAAGCTTGCAGATGTCGACTTTCGTTTCATCAGGAACTTTCTTTTCGGGTCTTGCCATGGTTTTCACCATTACTCGAAGGTTACGAAGGCTTGATTTAACAAGATTCAGCAGTTAGTGCCAAAGTCCGGTGGCGATGAGGATGCCTGCCCTTGAATGTGGCGTTAGTCGTAGGGTGATGCGGGAGCTGGAGGACGCTTTCGTGAGTGATAATTGGGACCAGGTTGCGGTTAGGATTCGGGAGGGGAGGGGTACGGGAGTTCTGTTTCTGGCTGCGTGGATGCTTAGCGAGGTTTCTCCGCAACTTTCGGGCAATTACTACGTGTTCAGCGGCGTGGGTAACTATCCGCGGAGGCGTTCTCCAACGAGGACTGATACAAGGAAAGGATTACGCGTACGGATAAACAGGGCCATCAGGGCGAACATACTAGAGGCTAGAAACCCCAAGTACGAGAGCAGGGTGGATGGCCATGCGGGTGACCCCCCCAACGCCGCCCCTGACCCGGCTGAACGATTGGACATACCCTTGATCGCATGGAAACCAGAGAAGTCTGACCAAGACCAGGTGCTAATCCCGACATCCTGGAGGAATAAAGGGTACAATTCACAGATACACCCAACTCCCACGTACCGGTTTAACGAGAGGAATGGTTCACAAATCGCTTCTCTAACCGAACTTGGCGAACTGATTCTCAACAAGCATCAATCTCTCGAGAACCTTGTGCGGCCGGAAATCGGAACCTGCTGGGGAAATCTCAACAAATTCCTTCAGAAGCAGCACTGTGACACTAAGGAGCATTACAGGTTTACTATTGAACGCTTGGAGAAGGCGATGGGAAGATTCACCGACCAGGCGAACAGCCTGTGCACTGTACTTGGCGTCAAGTTTGATCCGTCTCTGGCCCTCGTCCTGGGTGATTAGGTGCACGGAGGTCATCAACATCCTCAACGGCACAGGGGTGGTACATGATCCCGTTATCCACGGCTAGTACCAGATGGCTGAGATTAGACCCGGTTTCGAAACAATTCTCCGTTTCGAAACGAGTAACATCTCGCAGTTTCGAAACTCATTTCGAAACGAAGTTTCGAAACTTCGCATATCACTTGTGCCTGCGTTAATGCTATTGCGAGAAAGCCTTATATCGCTTTTCCGATATCGAATAATCGATATTCATTGTGGCAGTTTGGTTGGAGGCTTCACAAGCGAAGAGGCCTCAGATACTGGATCCTCTCACTCCTCTCTCGGTCACCGAAGAACGGGGCTGAGATCATGGACTCGGTTGAGGAGATGACTCAAGGCTGGTGGAGGCCGTCACCCGGCTCCATCTATCCTCTCCTGGAGAGCATGGAGCAGGAGGAGTTAATCAAGAAAAGGCCGGACGGGCGGTATGAGCTTACGGAGAAGAGTAAAGCGGAGCTTCACTGGCCGACTGGGATGCCTGGGGGTCCACCTCAGACTCTTGAGGGGATGCTGCGGGAGATGAACGGGTACGTCTCCTACTTCGAAGACCTATCCAAATCTGATCCGACGAAGATTGACCCGCATAATGGTGAGTTGCGGGGCATCGCTGACCGTTTACTCGCCCTAGCCCAGTCGGGAGGCGCCAAGGCTTGAGCGGGAACGATTGGGGACATCCAGGTCACATTTTCCGCTGGGTGATGGTGGGCGTAGTGATCCTGATCGCGGTTTGGCTTGCGGCCTCAATCTTCTTCCTAGTAACGCGGCCCAATCAAACCTCATACTACCCCATGGGCATATACCATCCATTCTTCTTCCCGTTCGGCTTCATCTTCGGTCTCCTAGCCATCATGATGATCTTCGGGGCGTTGCGATGGTTAATCTCCCCTTGGGGTTGGGGTTATGGGCATAGACGAAGGTACTGGCGGTACCGCGACGAATCCTACTACATACTCCGAGAACGCTACGCCAAAGGGGAAATCACCAAAGAACAGTATGAACAGATGTTGCAGGATCTTCAGAAGCAACCAAACCCTTAGGGAACAGCACTTCTTGACATTGTGGCAGATCTCAGCATGTTCCTCTATGCAGTAGCCTGCGCTGCATTCGTTTAGTTGCGGCTGAGCCGAGAATAGAGAATAATACCTGAAAGCACCATTGACTTTTAATTGCAATCGATCTGACGGGACCGCCATGGGTTTCGCGATAGACGACTTAGAGAACTCGATAATTCAACTAGACATCGACAAAGCTACCATGATATGCAAAGAATTAATCAGTTCAACTCCACCTAAAGAGTTCTTCAATGCGATTGGGAACGCGTTGAATATTGTCGGAGAGAAGTACGAAAGTGGCGAATACTTCCTCTCAGAGCTGATTATGGTAGGGGAGGTTGTGAATGAAGTGCTCAAACTGATCAAGACTACTCCTCAGCGGGAGACGATCATTGGCACGGTTGTGTTAGCCACCGTGAAAGGCGACATTCACGACATAGGAAAGAACATAGTTGGAATGCTCTTGCGGTCCTCCGGTTTCGAAGTGGTCGATCTCGGATGCGACGTCTCCTCTGAACAGATCGCAACTTCAGTGAAAGAGAACGGGGCATCAATCTTGGGGTTATCAGCACTTCTAACAACGACCATCCCTGAATTTGGGAGAGTAGTCCACGCACTAGAGAAGAACTCATTGAAAGTGAAGACTCTGGTGGGGGGAGCAGCGGTCAATGAGAAGGCGTTGGAGTACGGCGTCGACAGGTGGGCACGGACGGCGGTCGACGGGTTAAGAATCTGTAAGCAGATCGCAGCAACCAGTGAGCGCCATGAACCATAGGGACAGGTTCTTCACAGCCCTAGATCTTAGGGAACCAGATTACGTGCCCGTTACAGACTTAGGCCTGGACCCTCCAATTGTGAAAGGGATACTGCGTAGAGAGATCCCCGAACACTCCTTGCCTGAGAAGGATTCCTATGGATCTCCTTGGGAGTCTTTTCTTGAACGCCGATTGGCAATGGTCGAAGCCTGCATAAGATTAGGCTTTGACGCAGCCCCAGTAATGTCAGATTACGACGCGATCACTCGGAGTTACAAGCCCAGATTCATCGACACGGAAAGGTATGTGGATCAATGGGGACGAATAATGCAGGAGAGCGCGGAAGGTAAGACAACATACTTCGTCGGAGGAACCGTGAACACTCCTGACGATCTTGAGAAGTATGCGCCGCCCGACGCCTCAGACGCGGATATTCGTGACTTGATAGAGAAAATGGTGAGGGCAACAAGAGATCGTGACGTGGCGATGTTGGGTGAATGCCACAGCGGCTGGCACCTAGGATTTCAAGTGAGAGGCGGAATCGACAAGATCGTTATCGACTTCTATAGGAACCCGACTTTCGCACGTGGCCTTCTGGAGAAACTCGCGAAGGCCAGCCAAGCATTCGCCGAAGCCTACATTGAAGCAGGAGTTGACGTTTTAGTTGTCACGGATGATTATGCTGACAATCATGGTCCACTCATCAGTCCGAAACTCTTTAGGGAGTACGAACTGTCGAACCTTCAGAAGATCGTCGAGATAGGAAGACGACATAGCGTCCCAGTCTTGAAACATTCTGACGGAAATCTCTACCCCATTTTAGACGACATCATTGAAACGGGAATAGCTGGGCTGCATCCAATAGAACCTGGCATAATGGATCTGAAGGCGTTCAAGGAGGATTACGGCAAGAGAGTTTGCATCTTGGGCAACGTGGACTGCAGACACGTGCTACCCTTTGGAGGAGAAGAAGACGTGAGAAGGGACGTGAGAAGGTGTATCGACGCAGCGGCGGAAGGCGGCGGCTTCGTTCTAGCCTCAAGCAACTCTATCCACGGGAACGTTAAGGTCGACAACGTGTACATCATGGTGGATGAGGCACGGAAGTATGGTAAGTACCCGCTGAACTGATCCGTAACCGTTTCAAGGTCGGGTTGATGAGGCGAACACTTTCCTGGGCCCCATCTTAGCCAACCGTCCTTTCTCTATTTGCCCCAACTTCTCGCGTATTATGCCAAGTGACACTTTCTGCTGGTCGATCGAGATGGTCATTCTTGGCGATAGGTAGGTATTCTTTATTGAACCAAGACAGTTAAGATATTTCGTTTCATAGTCGCCTTGCCAGCGCAGATACCCCTCTATGTCCATCTGAGCTTCGAAGAGCAGCAGGTTGTACCTACCCTCACTTATGTTTTGAGCGAGGCTAACATGCGGGTCTTTAGAAATGTCACTCAAGAATTCATGAGGTTCTCTTACCTCAAGCATCGAAAAGACCAGAAGATAGTTAGACGGTGTGAAGAAGAGAGGAAAACGGCACAAAGGGCGATAAATGAGCCCCTCTTCTTGCATTTTCATAATCCTTCTTCTAACAGTGGACCGATGAACCCCAATCTTTTTTGCGAGGAAATTCTCGTTGACTCTCACCCCTCTTCCATCGAGCAGACGCCTCAGAACATTGACAGCAAGCTTGTCGAGCACATAGTCGTTAATTTCGATCTCCCCTCTTTTAGCGGCTTCTTCTTCAATTAGACCTATCGCCGCGCTAGGATCATACTTGATGTGCCTATTCGGCAAATACAGTGCGCTAGACGGAGTTCTAACACTCCTATCCGGAATCATGCCACGGCTGACGAGCGTGTCACGCCAATTATGATAGCTGTATACGTCCTTGTGAAATTCAAACAACATCATGTTGTAATCACCTTCTCTAATCCGATAAGCGCCGAAAATATGCTCGTCTTCCTTTATCCATCTGCTGACTTTTGTATCGTCGGGCAAGTCAGCGTTTACAACCACCAACAGCGGACGCTCCTTGAATAGCGCCAAGAATGGAACTACTGGCCGGTCAACCACTTTGTGAAAGAACAAGCCGTTCGCTCTCTCTCGAATGGTGTTCCTGTGCTTCCCCAGACGCTTGGCCAAGTGTGTCAGGTTGACCTCGAGACCGTTGCCGGAGCAAATCTCTTGAAGAAGAAGTAAGTTTGTACGATCAGTTAGCAAATCAGACATAAGTCATACTTAGGGTTGTGCGATATTTTAGTTCTGAATGCCTTAAAGTGGCATAAGTGTCAAAAAATCCGCTAATAAAATGTCCACATGTCTTAAAAGCGCCCTATGGTAATACCCTATGCTTGAAGGCTGCTCGAAAGGTATTACCCTTAGGTCGGATAGGAAATGAACGCTGTAGAGTTTGACTCCAAGATATTCTCTAGAACCTTGAAACTGCTAGGTCCTCCCGCTCCCTCCTGCCCAAAATGTCAGGACGTACTCGGGACGGTTGAGGTTGAAAGATACCCTGATTCAATAAGGTGGGATCGCGAGAGAGGAGTATACGAGTTTAGTAAGCGTTTTCCTGCGGCTGTTTTCATATGCCCTCACTGTAAACAGAAGATCGGCGAACAATTCGGAAACGGCAAAAGATGGGGTTTCGACCCGGAACAGGCAAATGTCATCGGACAAGTGAACCTAGAGAATGAGAAACAATCATTAGCCAAGTTTGGGGCTAGTCTACCTGAACTGGGAAGAACGGCAAGACATTAACTCGTAGATTAAGCCAGTCATTACACTCCTAGCTCTATGGTTACATCTCTCACTGTAGAAGATGGAATATGAGATACGACGAGCAGTTGTGGCCAGTGCCTTGCCCCGCCAAACCCGCAGACGAAGTCACCGACCCCTCTTTCGTAGAACCGCTAGTAAGAAGCTGACAGTTTACCAGCTCTCTGGCAGACCGGATGCACTGCTATCGGTTAAATTGCTCTTACGCAATGCTAGAAGCTGCGTATAGATGTGAGGGTTTGATTGTCTTCACCTCTCAGTTTGAGCGTCAAGCGCCTAGGACAGATCTTAAGAGACGGCGCTGAAAGCCAAGTTGGCGAGAGCGAAGGTCGCCTTGGAGCTGCAAGTGAAACCTACTGGCCTCTCATTCGACGACTTATGATAACTGACTTCAACCTTGACAGAGCTCGTTCAACATCCGAAAGAATATTCTCGAGCGATACCGTGAAATTCGCTGCAATCGATGGCTCACTGGATCAAACGCTTCTCGGCGGCTTAGCTGTCTTCTGGGCTGGTTCATACGCATGCACCGGCACCGTCACATACAACCCGGATGATCCTCCAACGGTTAGATACGATACTGGATTCGTCCAAAAGGGAGAAGGCCTCGCGAGTTGTGTTCCAATCTACGTTGACTCAATTCCAGAAGTCGATCCCCATGCGCAATTCTCCCAAACCGGCAGTCAACTAACAATGTCGCGTCCTGAAACTCAACAAGACACTGTCGATAACTCCACGATTGCGAATTGGTTAATGCTATTCTCAGAGCTATACCTAAGCTTCAAACTGGCAAAGTCAGGTGAATATCGAATCATACTCCTTGATCGATCGCTTTCCGGAACAATCAGCAGCTTAATGTACGACACTTCTCGCCGAGCGTTGTGGAAGCGCCAATGCTCAATATGCACCATGGGAATCGACAATCTGCCCCTAGATGAACGTGAATTAGCGTACGGAAGATATCATACTCCTGGTCTTGATGGCACGCTGCCTCCACGAGGCGATTATCTCCGCTACGCCGGAATCTTGCTCCTCGAGCGAGCACGGAAACCACTTGAACTAAGCGAAATCGCGACTCAGCTGGACTGCGTCTCGGAGGACCGTCTGAGTCGCTTGACTCGGTTCCTGAAGAAATCAGTTGAGGAAGGTTACCTTCAGGAATCGAATGGCAAGTACATGCTCAACCCTCGCTATGTGAACAGTTGGAATAGGATTTGTCAGCTTGTGGAGATCTTCGGAACTCGCTTCTTCGCGAGCAATCTGGGCAATCCACTCCAAATCAAGGACAAAGAAGAGACAAGATGGGTGACAATCCTAGACCTTGCGTTCCTCAGCCTCTTCACCCTCAACATGCTTGTTGAAGAATCATTGAAAAACAGAATTCTTCTCGTTGGAATCACGAAGGACACGACGGCAAGAGATCTCATAAGTCACCTCATACCCGTCTGCCAAACGCAGAGTATCTGGAAGGAGAACGTGGAGCATGTTGCGACAACTGACCGAATGCTCCTCCAAGCAGTAAGTATGTTCCATCACGCTGAGGTGCCGGTTCCCTGGGCGAGCGTTGAGTATGACACGGCATTCCAGACCATAGTGCCTGACTTTGAGCATAGGGAAGGCTACGTTTCTGGCGCGATCAAGAACCGCATAATACTAGAGCAAAGGTTCGTGAAATCGTATATTCAGTTGGATAAGTCTAAGTCTGATGACCAGTTTCGAAGTAACGTCCTCTTCATCGACCGGCTATATCATAAAGACCTCGAGAACGCTCCCACACTAAACCTGAAGCATGATTATACGGCCGTTGAAAACGTGACCCCCGTACTCTGGGACTCGAAAGAAGTACCGAACCATGTTCAGGAGTTGCTCATGGTTACTCTCAAGGCTATGACGCAGGAGAGCCTCCCGGAAGTTTTCGGGCACAATAAACCCCTATTCATAGCGGACAAGATCGCTAAAGCACAGCGGGACCGCGCATCAGAAATAGTTAGAGCAACTGGTCACTGGTTATCAGCTCACCCGAAGTTGAGGAAGTTTTCGTTCTACATGAACACGTTCCGTTCTAGGAGAAGTGAAGTGGAGCATGCTAGAGGCCGATCTTAACAAATACTTCACCGATCTCAATAACCGGTTCGACGCTCGCCTCTCCGCGGTATACGCAGTTAAGCGTACTGAAGTCTCCGCGGAGACCACCGGATTCTCAGCCAAGTATGAATGTCGCGTAAAGACTCAGTACCAGAGGGACCTGATGGGCCTTCTTGAAGAAGGAATGCTCCTTGCAGTCCGTAACTTCAAAGCCAAGAAACACGATAACAAGCGATTCACGCTACTGGAGATTTCCCGCATCGGACCAGAGCATTTCGGCCTACGTGGCTTGTCAGATACGAGCTACTATCCGTACCAGTTTGAGATAATTGAGCAGAGCATGGCGGACTGGGACACTGATGATAAAGCTACGATGATGATTCAGATTTCCGCCATTCCGCTCAACTATGATCTAATCATCAACGGCAACGAGCATCAATACGTGAAAGGGTTCACGTACCCAATCGTTGGTGAACGAGTCTATATTCTCAGTAAGAACACGATTCACAGAATGTACAATCGTCAGCTGCTCCAAGAGTTGGGCCTACCTTGGGACGATAATAAGATCTTAACGAACTCGGACGCACGAAAGGACCCTAGGATCGGGACCATTAAGATGTTCCAGGATGAGAAGGAACCGATTCCGATCTATGTAAGCTACGAACGATTGGCCCGTTACCATTTCGGAATCTTCTCATTCACGGGTGGAGGAAAGAGCAATCTCGTATCCAACATCTTGAGACGGATACTGTATCACGCGAAGGATACGAAGGTCGTTATCTTCGACATCTCAATGGAATACCCATTTCTATTACAGGACGTGTTCGCTGACAAAACCATTAACAGCAAAATCATCACTGAAATTCCCGTAGCCGACGCCGCACACTTCAGAAAGATAATAGTGACCCCTAGAAAGTTCGAAAAAGCTGACATCACCCCCACGCTTCAAACAATCTACAAGTTGGGCCGCTTAGGACACTTCGTTGAAGGCGGCGAGCACCCACCAACATACGACGACATGTTGGAAGACATCAAACGTCTAACGGAAGATGAGGCCAAGAAGGTTGTCAACCTAAACGCAATCGCACAAATCAAGCTCAAAATCCTTCAATGGATCAAAGAGCATAAACTTGAGCGATCTCAGACCGTGACGAAAGAATTCCTCGACTATTTGCAGACCGAAGCGTTGAGTGCTTGTGATAAATTCAAAGTTTGGAACCGTGGCGGATTATATGGTTGGGCTTCGACCCGATCAGAACTCGCCACATTCATCGAGCCCGGTGAAGAGGAGAAGAAAGATGAAAACGCTTACAGTACGGAGAAGCTGGTTCAGCTTCTGGAAGGAGACACTAGACTGCTCTGTCTCTCAATCGTTGAACCAAGCATAGTGAAACAACTCGCAATCACGTTAACCTCGGACATGCTGCGTCATAGGAAACGCGAGTTTCAGGTCGATCCACAAATCCTCTTCGTGTTCGACGAGGCGCAGGAATTCATCCCTGCTTACGATAAGGCTAGAGGAATAGACTCAACCTGTACACAGCGAATAGAGACATTACTTCGCCAAGGAAGAAAATATGGACTTGGAGGATGTGTTGCGACCCAAAGAATCGCTTACTTGAACACGAACGCTCTGCAACAGTTGCACACTTACTTTGTAGGTCCATTGCCAAGACCCTATGATAGAAGCCTCGTCAGTAGCACCTTTACAATCGATCAAGGAATACTTGAGAAAACCCTTGAATTTGCACCCGGGCAATGGTTGCTCTCAAGCTACATTGCAACAGGAATGGAGAACGTTCCGATATTCATAACTGCAGACAATTCGGAATTGGAATTGAAAAACGCCTAGAACAATGAAGAAGAATATCGAGTCTTTTTCTTGCAATTTTGAAAAGAGCCTTCATAAGTCATACCGAGTGACGATTCTCGATATTTACAGATAGCCATCCAGAAATTGTTGCAGGCATACGGATGGCGCTACCTAGGTTGGATAGAATCGAAGTATTCCTCGAGATATCACCGGCTAGGCAAAAGAAATATGCTAAAGATATCCCAATAGCGGTACTTGTCTAACAGTAGGCGGATTTGACAATTGCGAATAGGAAACGAGACGGAGGCAAAAGGCGTCGTGAGGAAGTACATTATTGGTACACGGACCCGGCATGGGAAGATCATTTCAATCGTGATCGATGAGAAAACTAAGGATCCTGACGAGAAGGGCGTTTGGACGATAAAGGGAAGTTACGTTACGGAAGAAGGCGGTAGGGAACAATTCACTGCCTCCGTTACGTCCCGCGGCGAAGTGACATTAACGATGATGCCCCGGAACACTGGACATTAGTGGAAAATGTCAGTCAAAGTTTGCCCTGCGGTGATCCCAATAGAAGACGGCTGACCCGCCTTCGAGTGTCATCTAAGAAATTGCAAAGTATCGTCTTATGGTGTTATCTTCCTAAATGCACTGATTGGAAAACCGCCGTGTTCTCGGGCATACTGGAGGCAGTCGTCACAAACCCACCACATATTATGAATATTGTTAGCGACTTTATCGCATCTCACGGATTTACCGTTACGTTCAACAATAACATCGCATTTGCCTGATTCTGGGATTTGTCTCGCCATATCTATGTGTCCTGCGTAGCATTACTCGGTGGATCGGGGGGTGGATATTTGATCCGCGAGTTCAGGCGCTTTCCTTCTTCGCGAGTTTTATCTCGATCGTGGAAACATTTCTTGGTTGATCCTCTTCACCCAGCACTTCGGTGCCGATCTTGATTTCCTTGATGTCGAGTGTGCCGGCGAAGAAACGTCTCCGACATACCTCCACTACATCAACAGCTTGAGATATCACGCGGCCTCGAGCTTTGACGGTAAGTTCCTTGCTGCCACTATTGAATTGCATCACGATCGCGGTCACGTAACTCATTATGGGTTTTTGTCCAATGAAAATTGTGTTTGATGGGATGCTACTACGCGTGGGAGGAGTGACAGCGTTTCCAGTAGTCGTCTTTTCTGTCATGCGTTGTTCACGAATAAGAGACTGGTGCTTCGTGACATTTCAAGTTTCGTACCGCACGATGTTTACCATTGCCATACACGACATACTAAACCAAACGCTAGTAGGCGGAGCGATTCAAATCTTTGGCAAAGACAGTACTAACAATCTTCCAAGAATAGAAGTTCGTAAATACCCGGTCATCCTCTAAGTGGACATGTCAAAAATAACCTGTCCATTATGCAATAGAACGATTCACTTCCACGATGTAACTACACACAAGCTCAAACACGAGAACGCAAAGCGCAAGCATCACAAATGAGACACCCACTAGACGGATCATCACAACCGTTTTCCCTCCGAGCAGCGAATCCAAGATGAACTATCATTTCAACTTCAGACCAGGTTTCGAGTGGAATTAATCATTCATGCTACCCCTTAAGGGAAGCCATTGTTTGAACACCACAAATCGATATGCGACTGGTCAAACGAATACTTGGTCACCTAGGACTTGGGGAGGCTGGAGATGAATGCATTCAAGTATGGGCAACAAGTGGGATGGACAGGAGTCGCTGATCAATATGGTGACACCTTCAATTCTGCAGGGCGAATTGGGAGAACTCTCTCTGAAACTGCGGCAATCAGTGAGACTCGAACATCTCTTCGCCCTAACGGACCATAACGCGGTTCTGCAACACGCAAAGTTCTCCGTGCCAGCCAGAAGAGAAGGATACACAGTAGACGATAACGCAAGGGCCTTGACGTTTGCTGCAAAGGCACAAGCGTTATGGCCCAGCAGCAAACTTTCAGCACTTCAGCGGAAGCTACTAGCGTTCCTCCTGCTCATGCAGTCTCAGGACGGCCAGCTGCATAATCTTATGGATTTTTCGCATAGAATTACAGATCAACCCTCGGTTGGCGATCACCTTGGACGCACAATCTGGGCTATGGGGACAGTCATCAACTCGGACCTACCTGCTGGTATGAAAAAATCCGCCCAACTCGTATTCGACCGTGCATTGCCATGGGCTAAGAGATCAAATTCACCTCGGACCAAAGCGTACGCATGTCTCGGTCTAGCGGAGAGACTTGGCAGCGACTTGAAAGACGGTAATTTGGCCAGGAACCTCAACGAGTTAGCCCACAGCCTACTTGAATGCTACAACTACAATCATTCCTCTGGCTGGGAGTGGTTTGAAAATGTCTTATGTTATGACAACGCCCGTCTATGCCAAGCATTGTTTCTCGCGTACCAGTCACTTGGTGAAAAAGCGTATCTGGATGCTGCGGAACAGTCATTTGACTTCCTGATTAAAACCACGACAGTGGACGAAACCTTCGTTCCAATAGGGAGCGATGGTTGGTATGTCAAGGGTGGGAAGAGAGCATTCTATGACCAACAGCCAATTGAGGCTGGAGGTATGATGGAAACTACTTCTGTAGCTTACAGGGTCACACGTTCAAAACGATATGAGACCGCGTTGCGTCAGGCATTGGGTTGGTTCTACGGTGTGAACACTAAGTCGGTCACTATCTACGAGGATTCAACGGGCGCATGCTTCGATGGGATAAATCAAACTGGCCTGAATGAAAATCAAGGCTCGGAATCCACACTCGCCTATCTACTGGGCGCGGCAACATTTATTGAAAATACAGATCCCACTCGCTAGAATCTAATTCTCTTTTTCCAAATCGTCCAGAAAATCGTCGAGTGGCGCTTTCGCCAAACAGGAGACTCTGTCAGCTCCACCATAGTAGACCAGCAAGTCCTCATGCTGGATAGTTGCTCCCTCCGGGAAAACAACGTTCGGGACTATACCGTGTCTTTCAAACTCCCTTTCCGGTTCAAGGATCGGATCTTTGGTCCGCGCTAGAATCTTCATGGGGTCGTCCAAGTCAAGTAACAGTGCCCCGGCGCGATAGATACGCTGGGCACTTACTCCATGATAAATAACGAGCCAGCCGCGGTCAGTTCTAACTGGCGGTGCACCGACGCCGACTTTCAGCTCTTCCCAAGGATACTTCGGCCTTATGAGTTCGAAATCATCATAATGCTTCACGTACTTGATCCAGAACTCCTGCGAATAACTCAATGATTCGAGATTGTCGAAGTGCGCGATCTGGATCTTAGAACCAAGCCGGTGCAGCATCAGAACCTTACCGTCAACTCTCCCCGGGAAGAGGACACAATCCTTGTCATCCCGGTCGGGCCCTATCAGTCCGTGCTTCACATAATGAGTAAAATCTTGTGTTGACGCTAACGCGATGCGGGGCCCTCGACGCGAAAAGGCAGTGTACGTTATGTAATATGCGCCGTCGACTAGGGACACACGAGGATCTTCACATCCGAACTCTTCCCACTCGGAAGTACCTTCAAGCACCGGGGCAGAAGCGCGAAAAGAGTATCGTCCTCCGTCATTTAAGCGGGCATATCCTAAGCGTGAGACGCGATTTTGATCCACGGCCCGGTATAATAGGTGAGTCGTGTCGCCAACGGCAACTGCCGCCGGGTTAAATGTCCCATCAACTTCCCAGTCCAATCCAGCTCTAGGTTCGATGATTGGATTCATCTCAAACTTTGTAAGCTTCAGTAGATCTTTCACCTAACCTAAATGTCACAACAGTCCGGGAGAGTCTAATTCAACCTAATTTGCATTTGGGTCAAGAAATATGCAAGGAAACACGCAAAACAATGAACAATGTTCCAATCCCTGCGCAATATGAGAGAGACGGGTATCGTGTTCATGCAGTCGTGCCTGTTTGCGATAGGTTTGTGGGGGAAAGGCTTTGAAAGTTTTCGAGAATTGAGAACGCGATGCCCATCATGAGATTTGCGGGTGCTTTAATACGGATGCCGCCCTACTGCATGGTAGTTGAAAAATCATAACACGCTGGAACATTCCTGGACCCAAGACACGTAGCCCAGATAGAGATCTAATGTATCTGTTGCATCTCGCAAAGAAGCATAACTTGACCGCAAACATGCTTCATGATACCTTGCTGGCAGCGAATCAACGTCGTAAACCTCAACGTCGTAGAGCCCAGTGTGGGGATCTTCAGATCGAAATTCGTTCGAGCGGAGCGACCTCGTCAATGTACATGTTCTCCGTTAAGGGAAAGACGCTAGCACAAGCGAACCTTCAAAATGACTCGGTGAACAAGCTCAAGAGACTCCCGACCGAATTCTCAAGTTTTCTCGTAGAAGATAAGCCGACTAGTTCGAACAGGTTAGGTATGACGTCTGAGATTGGTACTCTTCGATATGGATTGAGAGGTGTATCATTCAAGGCTCGCGTTGTGCAGAAGTCATCTGTTAGAGCCGTAACCTCAAAGGACGGAACGCCGCTCCTGGTATGTGATGTTACTCTTTCAGACGGGACGGGAGAGATTCCGCTAGCAGTCTGGAATAATCAAATTGGCACTGTCGCTGAGGGAGATTTGATACAGATTGAGAATGCTAGAGTGCGAAGCTTCAGAGGAAGAATCCAGCTTTCCTTGCACAGGAAGACCGGCATTCTCACTGTCCTTGAGCATCCTCGCCTATTACCCAGTTAGTGAGCGATTCACTGGAGCCATCGTGACCAATTTCGCGTGAGCAGAGCGTTTTGGCCCATCAGTAGTTTCGCCGATGATCGCACTTTCAGTGACAACCCTCTCAGCTCTCATTGCGAGTCTGAAGACGGAGCCATATTGATCAGCAACCCTCGTCCATCCAACCTCTTGACCGTATATCGATGCATTCGTCTCTAAGTCATGCCGGAGTACTGAGGACCTAAGAATCCTCTTTACACAATCAGCAATTGACTGCGCATTGGAGAATTTGCAGAGTACCCCTCTCTTCTTCCCGAGAACCTCCCTAGCGAAGATTGTGGGAGTTGAAATCACAGCTTTCCCGTGGGCGAGGGCGAGCGTAAGTGTTCCGCTTGAAACTTGATCCTTGCCCAGATACGGCGCGATGTATATGTCAATTGCTTGAATAAGCCACGACAAATCATCGTCACGAAGGTAGTAGTTCACAAAGCGAACATTTCTGATGACTCCCAGTTTCTCTGTCAATGCGATCAGTTTGTAGCGATAAGCTTCGCCTTCGTATTTCTGAACTTCAGGATGCGTCTTGCCTATTATAAGATAGAGCAAGTTGGGTCTTTCCTTCACCAAATAAGAAAGCGATTCTATTGCGAATTCTATTCCCTTTCCAGAACTAATCAAACCATGAGTCGCAAGCACAGTACGGCCGCGAAGTCCGAGCTGACGCTTAGCGTATCCTCGGCGCACACAATCAGGCAAGGCTACTCCATGAGGTATAACCACGATTTTCTCGGGGTCTACATCGAAATTCTTTTCAAGAATCTTCGCCGCAGACTCAATTGTGACGACCACTTTACTGCTGATTACTGAGATCTCCTTGACGATTTGTTTTACTTTTCTTGGGGGGTCTCGGAGTACGGTGTGAAACGTGGTTACAAGTGGGATCTTGAGATTCCTGCAGAGGTCGAGAACGTACTCACCGTACTCTCCGCCAAATATACCAAATTCGTGTTGTAGACTAACAACGTCATTATCTGATTCGTTGAGGAAAGCGGCGGCTGAAAGGTAACTTTCACGTTTATGCTGAGTAATTGTATGTAAGTTCTCTTGGTAATCTACTGCTGTATCATTTTCTATTGGCAGTATAAGGTTCTGAGCTATTTGGCCACGTAGCATCAGTGCCCTTGACAAATCTCGGGTGTACGTTGCTATCCCGCACGCGCGCGGAGGATAGGTGCTAACGTAAGCGATTCGTGGCTGAATATTCGTAATAGCCATTTCTATTTGTCTTCAAAGTCACGACTTCCACCGGGCGGTTAGTCCGGAGGCGAATCCGAGCAAAGACACAACGAAAGACGCAACTAATACATACATAATGGTGCCCACGACTAATAATGCTACGCTTTATGAGGCAATCTGCGAATAATCGAGAGAAATCATCAAGAGAATCGTGTTAACGAATTGAATCAGCCCCATATCCTATGGAAATCCGCTTTTTGGGTCATAATAGTCGTGGCTAATAGTCAGCACGCCATATTACTGCTGTAGTGTAGATTCTGAAAGCCCTTCTGGTAGAATGTCTCACGCACAAAAGCAAGTCTCGAATGAATGAAGTGAGTGACATCGCGAAATCTGCTGGTTACGAGGTAGCCGATCAAATTACGCAGCACCGGGACATACTTGATTCCGCATATTACGTCGGCGAAGGAAAACTCGACGAAATTCAGAAGACCATTAAGAAAGAATCGATTGGAACCGTAATCTTTGCTGGACAACTTTCCGCTGGTCAGGTCTTTAGGATCAAGAAGAGGCTTGGTGATACCCTTGTACTGGATAGAAATCTACTCATATTGGAGATTTTTGAGAAACGGAGTGGAACAACGGAAGCGCGCCTTCAGATAGCCTTAGCAAAGTTACGGTACACGTTTTCGTGGGCCAGAGAGTCTGTTCGGATGCATGGGATCGTGAGCGAACAAATGGGAAGAGGCGGCCCAGGGCGGTATCCCTACGAAGCCTACGAAGCGATAGCACGAAAGCGAATAAGCAAGATTGAGCACCAGCTACGTGACGTACGACAAAAACAATCCAATCTTCGCGAACGCAGAGGCAAGTCTGGGTTCCGACTCGTAGCATTGACGGGATATACTCAGAGTGGGAAGACAACTCTGTTCAACAGTCTCGCTTCAGAATCAAAAGAAACAGGCTTGGGACCTTTCACTACGCTATCCACGTTCGCGCGCAAAATAGACACAAAATCGAACGGGAAATCAACCCACCCAGTAATCATGATCGATTCGATCGGTTTCATCGAGGACTTAAACCCCCTCCTTCTGCAGGCGTTCCACACAACATTGAATGAACTGGCGAATTCGGATCTAATCCTGCTATTCGTGGACGCTAGCGATGATACTGAAACTCTAATCAGAAAAATCTCAAGTTCTCAAGAGGTAATGAGAAAGGAACTCAGCGGGGTTCCAGTTCTGATTTGCATTAACAAAGTCGATGTTGTGACGGATGAGCGTCTGACTGAAGTTGTTCAGGAGACTCGACGAATCTTTCCCACTGAAGAGATATTATGTATAAGTTCGAAAACAGGAGCAAATATACCAGAGCTTCTGGAGAAGATTGAAGAGAGACTCATCTGATCAAGCATTCTCTGCGCTGTGTAATCGTAGTATTTCATTCGTTTTCATCTCGTTGATAACGAGTTTTCTGTTAGGATCGAACGATATGAAACTAGGATTCCTGATTTTGATAAGCTCCAGAGTGGAACTCTGGGTCATCGAGTTCTAACAGTGCACCACGATATTTCTCTAAAGTTCCAACCGCCGGTAGATCCCTTGACTTACGTAAGTGAATTAAGCTGTCGCATACACTGCCCGCACAAGTATTGGTTGTTACGTTTAGACAAATTGTACGACCATGACCCACAACGGTCGCAGCGTCCTTCAGGCACAGTACATGCTCCCATCTAGCGGGATACAGTCTTTCTCATGTCTCCGAGGTCCATCGCGATTTCGCTTATTCTCTTGACTTTTGGTTGTGGGCTCTCGAGGTCTTTCGTCTTTTTCTTCTTCTTGTCTTGGTCTCTTGAGTTTGAGGCAATTAGATCACGCAACATGCTTTCCATAGCCTGTCGTCTTTTAGAAGGATTTTGGATTAGGGGCAGTCTACTCTTGAATTCTTGTCGACGGGGCGTTCTATGTCGTGTTTTAAGGTATCCTAATGACTCAGGTTTCAAAGCGACCGGACGGGCTTTACTGGCTTGTTCGTGATTCTCTCCAACACGGCTTTCTTGATCTCGTCTTCGTCAAGTTCCACGGCAACCTTGTCGATTTCTAATTTGGTTACTTGGGCTTCCTTCGTGTTAAGTTTCTTAAGCAGCCAATCGACGATAAGACTCGCCCCAACTCTTTCAGTGATATCTTCGGCTACGATCAACGTTATCTGAACCATTTCAGCAAGTCCGAAAGCTGTTCTAATTTTGGCGCTGTCGTACCTAACAGCCAAGTCACTTGTCAATTGCTTCCGCGTACCTAGACTTCCCCTACTCTCTCCAAGTAAATCGTAGATCAGTTGATGGTTTAGCGTGTAGATTGTAACCGGAATCTCCAAGAAAATCAGCATCAGTCGCATAACCACTCCGCTAATATGGACTAACCGGAAGTCGGCATCAAAACGCCTCTAAAAGGACAGTTCAATTTCCCAGGGTCAGAGCTGCACCAGCCAGCAATTCAAAGAACGGCAAGTCGGGATCTAGCTCTTCGATTGAAAACTGCGAACGCACTCTAAAACGTTGACTATTGGGCGATCATGGAGGATCGAACATAACGGCGATTTTCGCATGTCGGTTCAGTGGTGCGCACACACACAAGAAGATCGCACGAATAACGGTTCAAATTCCGACGTCCGCACCGGCCCACGTCATTTTCATTGATCCGACGATTGGGCACTAGTTCTGTCCTATAGTAGTTCAGTCCATTTCTCTGGTTTCTCTATGGTCTTGACTTCGCTGACCGTTCGCATCATCCTTGACTTTTGAGGCCTTGTCTGGTCGATCATGTCCCAGGTGTTGAGGGTCCATTCCGCTAAAGCTTTGCAGTCACGCAGCTTGTCTAAGGCGGCCCAGTCTGGCGCAGCCCACCAATCCTCGGCATCATAGTCGCCAAAGCTTTGAATCGTGGTGTAAGTGTTAACGTACCTGACGCCAGTTTCCTTCTCTATTTTAGAAGCCAATAGCTTTGCCCGGTCTGAGTTCAACCATTTTAGGTACTCTGTAACTTTCCCTGGTTTTCCATAATAGCTCCATACCCAATAAATCGACATATTTCCCTCCCCGATCTCCCGTAACCTATGTATCTAGTCTGGTTTAGAGTCTTGTTTTCGTGAGGTTTTAGATGGTTCGTGGTTTAGCGGGTGATAGGTTACGGTTCAATTTTGCTTGCCCGCACCAACTATACCACACACACACTTTACGACGAACGATGGTTCAAAAACAAACGACGGTTGTGTGTGGGACTAATGGTGCGCGACGACGACGACAGGACCATCGGCGGTCTTTAGCTAACCTTCGAGAGAACCTCTTTGTTTTTGCCAGATTCTCCTAAGCGGATCGATTCTACCATTTCAATCTGAAGAATCACCTCTTCGGTAAGAAGACCCCTCAAGCTATTCACTAAGCCTGATAGGTTCTTCTCGTTGAAGGCCGTCGGGTCTATTCGCGGCACAATTTTGATGACGATCCTGTTCCTCTCTTCCTGAACAACTTGATACTGCCTAATGCTGTCTAGGTCTCGTATCGTGTTGGTGAGGATGTATGGGGGCATAGAAGTCTAACAGACCCTCGCATTCGGTGAATCGTGGTATTTCTCTCTTCGCACCCTTAGACTAGTGTAGGAGTATTATGCAGGGGGGTCTAGTGGTGGGCTTACGCATACCTGCTCAATTCTTCTCAGATACACCAGCCGTTTAAAGTCAGATTAGAATCATGGCGAGTATTCAGATGAAGAAATCGAATAAGCGTGCAGGCTTTGCCATTCACCATCTTTAGGGCTCTAGTGGTGCGCACCATCACTAATGTTGCAAATATGAATCGAATTAGCGTGTTGATCGACGTTTTTCTTTCTGAGGAGTCGATAGCTGTTTCCTGATCCACCGGCTTATGTTCTGCTCCGTCGCGTTCTTCCCTAGCCATTGCTTTACCGCTTCTTCGATGGCGCCGCTGAGGTCTCCTTTCTTTCCCCCAAATACGGTGACAACTGCAAGTCTTAGTCTTCTTTCTGTTTCATCAGATAGGACGATATACATCCTGCCCAACGTTCGCCACCACAGACTGAGCATATAGATAGATTGCGTGCGATAAATAAATTATCGGACCATAACGATGTGTGCGCACCATGCGTACCACACACACGAAAACGACGGTTCGATTCCTGATGCCAGGACCATGACACCATCAAGTCAAACGTCTTTACTTGTCAGCCGCAGTTTCTTTATCTGTGTTGTCTCCTTCGCCGTTTCATTTTACGTTGCATTTTCCGTTTACCTTTTTTACCCATCTCACAGATTGCTCTTGTATTTGCGCATCATTAGACTCACACAAAATCGTCTTATAGAGTTTTGAACATGTCGTCGTAATTTTCTGTGTATGAATGTGTGCGCACCATGATAACTACACACATGATCTAATATTAACGGCCAACGAAGATGCAGGCGGAGATTATGGACAGCCCCTAATCCAAAATCCTTCTAAAAGACGACAGGCTATGGAAAGCATGTTGCGTGATCTAATTGCCTCAAACTCAAGAGACCAAGACAAGAAGAAGAAAAAGACGAAAGACCTCGAGAGCCCACAACCAAAAGTCAAGAGAATAAGCGAAATCGCGATGGACCTCGGAGACATGAGATAAGACTGTATCCCGCTAGATGGGAGCATGTACTGTGCCTGAAGGGCGCTGTGACCGTTGTGGGTCATGGTCGTACAATTTGTCTAAACGTAAGAACCAATACTTGTGTGCGCGGTGCATCGAGTCTCTTAACTCACTAACCTAAAGTCGTGAGTTCGGACAGGCAGATGCGTTTTCTGGTTAGAATATGGTTTATTGGATTCTTATCTTTGTTCTTTTCTTTTCAGGCTTGAGCTCGAGTTTTGGAAGTTTTATTTCGAGGATACCTTCATTCATGCTAGCTGATACTTTTTCTGTATCTATGCTTTCGGCGAATCCGATGGATCTCCGGAATGCGGAAAAGGCTCGTTCCCTATGCACGTAGGTTTTTCCCTTCTCACTCTTATCAACATCTGATTTAGCAGTCAGTGACAACTCGTTCGTCCCAACCTCAATCTCCACGTTTTCCTTCTTCAACCCTGCAAGCTCCGCCTTTACAACATACTCGTTGCCAGAGTCGATAACATCAACAAGGGGTATTCGCGTCGGGAGTTCATATTCAACGGGCCATTCGAATCCCCGGAAGGGATCCCATATCGTGTCGAGCAACTCTTGAATCGAACTGGGTTGAGCATGCCTAAGGGCAGGTACAGGCTTCTCTTCCTTCCTAACGGCAAGGGCTCCCTTTTTCTCTTTAGACATAGCTATACCTTCGTTATTCTATGTTATCCACTTGGACACTGAAAAACCAACCGATGGTACTCACTGTTGGCATCGAAGAGCAACAAATCCTGAGCTTCTCAGTGACCATGATGCGCACACGAAACGCTGAGCTAAGAAGAGAATAAGAGTGAATCGAGTCTTTCTACACAGTGGAGCGATTGCTTATGGGGGAAAAAGAGAAGAAAGAGGAAAGTTGGTTGCGGCAGCTATGTGGGGACGATGTGAAATTATATGATGTTCTCTCAAGTAGCCTGCCTTTGGATCCCATAGCAGCCTTACCCGCAGAGGACCTTGGGATCCTCATTGAGGCGGCAGAGAAAAGCGTCAAGGATGAAAACTATGAAGAAGCAACTAGAAAATACAGATCGGTAGTCGATAAGGCTATCTTCGAAGCTAGCCAACACCAAGAGGAAAAGGATAGGTACATCAAACTCATCCAAGACCTCCTATCGAAGAGCACACAAGCAATCGAGAAACTTAAGGAAAAGGTAGAGAAGCAAGGGCTCCCCGATCGCGTTGCTATTCTTGAGAGAAGGACTGAATACAGCAAGTTTGTGAGCGAAAGAATCGAAGACGTTCTAAAAGTAGCTCGTAACTTTTACGATGAGAGATTAAAGATATTGGGAGAGAAGGAGAAAGGAGAAGAGAGAAGAGAAGCGAAAAGAGCAGATAGAATGGAAGAGGACAGAGAAGCGAGAGAAGGAGAAGAGAAAAGAGACAAGAAGGGAGAGAAGAAGAAGAGAGAAGATAGAGCAGAAGAGGACAGAGAAGAAGGGCGAGAAAAACAAAGAGAAAAGGAGACAGGGGAAGCGAGAAGAAAAAAGATACTGGAAGCGAGAAGATAATCGACGAGCTTGAGTAAATTCGAGCGGGCTTGCATAGTTTGCAAAGCAGAATTTGAACCGGCGTTTTTCGCCGTCAAGAAAGTGGGTGTGGGTCCAGAATAGTAACGGCATCGCCAAATTCGAGAAATTAAGCCACAACCGAAACGCCTCAAAATGAGCTCCTTCTGAATGTGCTTTGAACCTAATTTGGTATAAAGCCCACCGGCCCACCACTCCGGATTTTCTATCTGTAATGCGATTCGAATCGTCATCTGTTGTCGAGATTTTCTGTGTGTGGGTGGCTGGTGCGACAACAAACCCCGAGAGAAACGCGCACCACCGGCTGCACAAGAGACTTCGTTGGTTCGGCGCTGATATAGTGTTACGTATACGGCAACGACGACTAGTAGGAATAGACAGATCGTGATTTCCTCCAGTTTAACATATTCACAAGAATGTGATCAGAAGAATGCAGCAATAGGTCGATGGGGATTAGGATTCGTTGGTCTCTCGTTTTTCGAGGATTCTGATTACTGCGTTGCTCATTATTGTCCTGAGTCTGGGGGTAGAGGTTGCAAACGCACAAACTGCCTGGGTTCGCGTCTCCTCTAACCCCGTTCTTTCCCCCAACCTTACAGGTTGGGATTCTAGTGAGGTTCTCATTCCCCGGGTCTATTATGACGGGTCGAAATATCAGATGTGGTATTCCGGAGACAATGGCACAATAGAGGCCGGTGGTGGAAGTATTGGCTATGCCGCATCAAGTGATGGGGTTACGTGGAATAAGAGCTCTAGTCCGGTGTTAACACGTGGGCTGGCTGGATCTTGGGATTCATTACTCGTTTATGCTGGATTTGTTTTGAAGAATTCTTCTAGCTACCTGATGTGGTATGAAGGCGCGCAGCTCAAGCCTGACGGTTACTGTTGCAAGTTTGGTATTGGTCTTGCAACTTCGCCGGATGGCGTCTCATGGACTAAGTACGGTGGAAACCCAATACTTACTTCGGAATCTTCTAGCAGGCCTTACGTCAGCTACCCTTGGGTATTGAGGGTTGGTGGGCAATTCAAAATGTGGTACGCTTGCGGACTTTATGCCCCCTCGTATTTGACCGCGATATGTCTTGCGAACTCGTCCGACGGGATTCGCTGGTCCCAGAACGCGACTCCAGTCTTCAGAGGAACAGGGACGGTAACAGACTGGGACGGAGGCACCATTTATTCAACAAACGTAGTCTATGACGGGAAGATGTATGGCATGTGGTATTCGGGCTGTAATTCAGCGGCGACGAAATGTCAGATTGGGTATGCCGCTTCGCCTGATGGAATAACGTGGACACGTGCGTCAAGAAATCCGATTCTTGGACCGAGTTCTTCGGGGGCCTGGGATTCGTATGATTCTGTTGACAATCAAGGAATAGTGCAGGTAGGTGGAAGCTTCATGCTTTACTACTCTGCGGATCAACTGGACACTTACGGCAAGTTTGTGTCCTATAAGATCGGAGTCGCCCGATCTCCAGCGGGTTTCGAGGGGAGCATTATGCCGGTATCGAGAATCCAAAATCCTAAGGCTCAAGCCCTAAGCTAACTGGACTCAGCCTTCCATTCTCCCTCATGAACTAACGAGCTGAGGTAGGCAAAATAGAGCTTGCATATTATCAGCGCATCGTAACTCGAGTAATCTACTCCAGAGAGTTTGGCTGGTGAAGGTAGTGTTGGGTTCACTATGAAATGTCTTGTAGTGATCCGACTGTCAAACTCCATGGCATGTATTCGTTGCTCAAATTCAGTGCCACTATCCATGACCCACATTGGCTCTCCTCGTAAAGTAATAACGAGACCCCATCCCTTAGGAACTTGTCGAGTCATAATTTCCTTGATGTCAGTGATGGGACCCACCGTCAAAGGCTGTTGATGAGTAACTATACGACGCACTCCGCTGAAGAATGTCAGGAGACTGTTATCGGAGCTCTTCATCTCGTTCTGCTTCTGCTTATACCATTTTTCTAACTTGAGGTGCTTGTCTTCGATTTCCTTCTGAAGAACAAAAGTTACGGAACGGCTACAATCGACGAAGCTCTCCAAAAGAGTATCAAACTTTTCATGTTCTCTCTCACGTCCTTCCATTTCCTTAAGCAGTGCTAGACACGAGAGGAGTTTCTGGCGTGTCTCTTCAAGAATCAAATGCTCTCACGGTTCTTTGTCTGTCCTTGGACGTAAAAATTCCTATTCCTACGTACTTCTCAGCCGTAATCAGAATCCATGTGATGCGAGCTGTGTTTGCAAGAAAATACGGGGTGGGAGCAAGAAAGCTCCCAGGTATCTATTGGACTATTTCGCCTGTGGCGAATCTTGGCCCGACAGAATTGATTTTGACCTTCACGTGGTCACCAGGTTTGGATTGTGGGACGAATACTACGAAGCCTTCGATTCTAGCGACTCCGTCACCGCGACGGCTGGTCTCTTTGATGTCAAGCTCGTACTCCTTACCCTCCTCAACTGGCTTGTTGAAGGAACGTTCGAAACTCATGCATTTCACCTCATTCTTTTGATTCAGCTAGTTCTTCGGGAGAAATAGGACGCCGACGCGGATGATTACGGTAGGACGTTCGTTCAGCCCGTATACCTAACTTACATGCAAGCATGACAACGCGTCTATTAAGAATGATGTCACACCTTTTTTCGTGAGTATAATGAGCCTATATCGGTATGCGCTAATGGGCTTCGTGAACTTCCTACCCTTAACCCATGTATCTTCCGAGACTTCATGGCAAGAGAAATGAGTAGATTGAGGCTTCTTGTAATTGGTGAATTATTCACCATTAATAGCGTCTTGACCAGCAACGATTCGCAGCGTTGCAAACCCCGCTCAGTAAATGTGACGGAGATTTGTTTGAACTCCGTTGCGTGATCTTTGACGAAATGTCATCCTAGTGGAGTTGTTGTGATTCAGAATAGCGTGGTTACATCATGCCTGGGGGCATTCCACCAGGCATGCCTCCCGGCATTCCGCCTGGGCCTCCTGGTGGTCCGCCTTCTTTTGCTCCTTTCGAGGAGAGGACGTCATCTATGCGTAGAAGCATGCAGGCGGCTTCTGTAGCGGATTTGACGGCTTGCTGTTTCACTCTGAGCGGTTCGATTATGTTATCCGCGAGCATGTCAGCGATTTTGCCGGTCTTGACTTGGACGCCGAACCATTTGTTTTCTGGGTTTGCGTGTTTTGATCTAAGTTCAACCATTATGTCGATGGGGTCGAGTCCGCTGTTTTCAGCTATTGTGAGGGGGATGGCTTCGAGTGCTTCGGCGTAGGCTTCGATGGCGAGTTGTTCGCGGCCTCCCACTTTCAGAGCATAATCGCGAAGTTGCTTGGCCGTTTCAGCCTCAGGTGCTCCGCCACCTGCAACGATTTTGCGGTCTTCAACGGCGTTTCTGACTACGCAGAGGGCGTCGTGGAAGGACCGTTCAGCTTCGTCCACAACATGGTCAGAGCCGCCCCTGATCATCACAGTGACGGAGTGAGGGTCTTTGCAGTCGCGAACGTAGACGAGTTTGTCATCTCCAATTTTCACTTCTTCGACGAGTTTTGCTTCGCCGAGTCCTTCGGCGGGTATGTCTTTGGTGCTGGCTTGTATGGTTCCGCCGGTCGCTCTGGCGAGTTTCTCCATATCGCCACTACTCACGTTCTTGACGGCCATTATGTTCTTCTTGGAGAGGAAGTGCAGTGCGAGGTCGTCGATGCCTTTTTCGCAGAAGATTACATTCGCTCCGCTCTTTGCTATCTTCTCTGCCATTTCGCGGAGCATTGATTCTTCTTCGTCGAGGAAGCCTTTCATTTGGTCTGGTGAGTTGATGTTGATTTTGGCGTCGAACTCTGTCTTCTCAATTTCGAGTTTCGCGTTGAGTAGGGCGATCTTCGCGTTTCTTACTTGTTTTGGCATTTGGGGGTGTGCGATCTCCTTGTCGACAACTATGCCTTTGACGAGTTCGCTTTGCTCCATGCTTTCGCCCTTTTTCTTCAAAACTTTGATTCGGTCTATGTCGGCGGTAATCTTGCCCTCTCTCTCTTCCATGACCTGACGGACAGCTTTCGTGGCGAGTGTTCCGAGGTGATCGCTCGTTCCCACGGTTGCCTTTGTGCCCATTGAGGTCATTGCAATGAGTTTAAGCATCTTTTCGTCGTCAGGTTGGATGTCAATTGATAGGCTTTGAAGGATCTCCAAAGCTTTGTCGGACGCTTTCTTGTATCCTTCAACGATGACGGTTGGATGGACATCTTGGTCAAGAAGCTTTTCTGCATGCGTCAAGAGTTCGCCTGCGAGAACAACGACGGTGGTTGTGCCATCTCCCACTTCGCTGTCCTGGCTTTTTGCTACCTCGACAAGCATCTTGGCGGCGGGATGTTGAACATCCAGCTCTTTCATGATGGTGGCTCCGTCGTTTGTTATTACTACATCACCCATGCCTGAGACCAGCATTTTATCCATCCCTTGCGGGCCTAGCGTGGTCTTGATGGTTTCAGTGATGACTTTCGCGGCCAGTATATTGTTCCGTTGTGCATCCTTTCCAGTGGTGCGTTGGGAACCTTCTCTCAGAATCATAACGGGTATTCCTTGTGTGGACATATTGGATCATCAAATTTCATTTTCTATGTGTGAGGTAACTGCCTTGACCTGGAATCAGAGACCTGGTTTTAGAGCGCCTCAAGATTGTGTGGCCCTATGCCACATGGTTTCAGGTTGTTACCTCAGGTAACGAGTATGTCATCCGCCCTATATTAACCCACAATAAGCGCTAACCACACGGTTTCCTGATTCTGGATATGCCTAAGATTTCAAATCTGTAAAGACGACTTCGCCGTAAATCAAAATCGATGCTCGACGCACCGCCACGTAAGTATTGAGCATCTGAATACTGTAAGGCCATGACCCACAACGATCACAGTAACTCTCGACAATCGTAGAAGCTCCTTCTAACGGAAATGGTCCTTATGCACACTCAGGACCTCGTGGCTCGTTGCGGTTGTATGAAGGATTCAAGGCTAGAGTTCGAAGGGAAGTGGAAGGGTTCAAACACCAGTACCTACATAGGTAACGGAACAGGTGCAGAAGGTTGGCCGAAAAAGCGAATGGATCTCATACGAAGTACTGTTCGAACTGCGGCAAGACAATTGAAAGACCCATTCTGTTCAAAGAGTATGTCTTCTGCTCAGACCAATGCAAAGAATCCTTCACGACCGCACGAAGACGCCTGTAGTAGAGCGTCTTGAGCAAGAGGAGACAAGGTTGGAAATTGTTGCGGAGGCGATATAATTGAGTGAAGAGCCCGACGAGGAAGAGGAAAGACAGGAAGAAGACGAAGATCATCGAGAGGAGGAAGATGAGGAAGATCTGGAACGGGAAGGCGCTGATGAGAGTGCCGAGGAGGAAAGGGACGAGGATAGGCGGGAGCAGGACGAGGAAGAATCTAAAAGCGAACACAAAGACTGAGAGTGAATAGAGAAGAGGAGGTGTGGTTGCTTGGTTAAGAAAAAGGTGAAGGTCTCGCGGCAAGAGGATACCAGTAAAGTAACTTCCTCGCTTCCTCCCTACCCTTTGATATCCGCCTATGATGGCACGTCGTCCCCTAGGCCGGAATCTAAATCTACGCTGGTTGCGTAATAGTCATTGAACCATCATGGGATGGAAGGAAAGTAAGATTGACCGTAAGAGAAGGAAGAAAATTGAGTTTGACCTGACCCTGCTTGCAGGCAAAGCAAAAAGGCGCGGAATTGACCTAGCCCCTGCCAGGGGCAAGAGCAAGAAGAAGCGGGAAGACAAGACAATGCGATCACGTGCGACAGACACAACTAATATTGTCCTAGTCGACGGCAAGAACGCCCAGAAGTCCATGAAGCAGTTGGACAGTTCTGCTGCGTTGGCACATGAGAAACAGATGAAGAAACATCTCGATCTGGCCCATCCCATTTTGTTCATGTGTCAAAACTGCGGGTTAGAGGGTCTTCAAAGTGAGTGGATTAAGCGTGGAGAAAGCAAGCAAAGTAAACCCAAGCTCACGTGCCCCAGATGCGGTTCGTCAGAGCATAAGGAAACTAAATAGTGGGATGGCGAACGAGAAAAAGATCTTAAAAAAGGATTGAATAAGAGAAAATTCCGTTCTTTCCCTAGCGGTTACGAGCTTTTTGCAAAATCATGCTAATGGGCCTAGATTTTCTCCTTCCTAGAGCGTCTTCTCTCTATTCGTCCCCCCGCATAGTCCATCCATATCGAAGCCCTTGTCGGGGCAAAGGGTAACGAGAAAGGTTCTTCAGTTCAAGTGTTACTAAATATGATAGAAGGAGCCGATTTGACGAGACCCGAGTGGCAGAAGAAACGAAAGAAAATGGCCAGTAGAGCGGGTCAAGCTAGCGGCAGAACGCGGTAGACCAAATAAGGCAAGTGTCATCGATCAGCCTACTGCCTCTGTGGAAGACAACGTGCTGCAATTGTAGCTCAAACACCAACCGTTCGGACACCGAGCCAGGTTAATTCACACTCCACCAATTTCTAGCGAAATCAACAGCCGAGTAGTTTTTTCATTAATGCCTTGGGGATGATCTTTGAGTCTACAGGGAACTAAATCTTACCGCCGAAGCTCAGGTAGAGAAATAATGCGTTCAACAGGATTATGGTTCCAATAAAGATCCCTGCAAGGATTGTTGTGATTCTTCTGTTAACGAAGATTCCCATCAACTTCTTGTCCTTTGTCAAGATCAAAAGAGGCAGTAAAGGAAGGGGCAGCAGTAAGCTCAAGGCGACTTGACTATAGACTAGGATCAAAAGTGGTTCAATTCCCAGGAGAATTGCGATCGTAGTGGGAATCGTGTTTATCATGCGCGTGACAATTCTGCGTACCCAGAGATTCGTCTTTCGGCCGAGCAACCCTTCCATAATCACTTGCCCAGCAATAGTGGCAGTCGTTGAAGACGAGAGGCCAGAAGCGAGGAGAGTTACCCCAAACACAGTCGCCGCTGCTGGTCCAAATAGTGGTCGCAAAGTTACATAGGCGTCCTGAATTGTGGCAACGTTCATTCCATGCGATCCAAACGCTGCTGCGGCCATCACCATTATGGCCGCGTTCACGAGGCCTGCGAAGGTGAACATGATGATGCTCTCGGCTCGATGAAGTCGCATCGTTCTATGTTTCTTCTCCATGTTCGGCTCGGTTATTTTGTCGTTTGAAAGGGCCGAGTGGACGAAGATGGCGTGAGGCATGACCGTTGCGCCAACTACGCCCACCGCGATTAGGATTCGATCTGTGGAAGCTAGGTTAGGGATAACCGAGCCGGCAAGCATAGGAACCAAGCTGGGGCCCGTGATGAAAATCTCAAAAATGTATCCAATCCCAATGGTAGAGATGAGTGCCATGAAAAAGTACTCCAGAGAGCGAACCTTTCCTCCAGTCAATCCCATCACTAGGACGACATCGAGAACCGAAAGGAAAGTCCCATACAGCAAGGGAATTCCGAAGAGTAGGTTTAACGCAATGACTGTCCCAAGGAATTCCGCAAGATCCGTCATAACGGTAGCCGCCTCCGCCGCAATCCAGTAGGAGAGAATGTATGCAGGCCGTTTCAGGTGGAGGCGCATGAGTTCCGGAAGAGAGTACCCAGTCGCTATGCCGAGTTTACCTGACAGGTACTGCAGGAGCATTGCCATGATTCCGGCTAGCCAGACGATCCAAAGCATGCTGTAACCGAAGGACGCGCCGCCGCTGATATCTGTCCCAAAATTACCCGGGTCCATGTAAGCTACGCTCACTATCAGCGCGGGGCCGAAGTAATTCCACAAATCACGCCAGAAAGTACTGGACAATTTGAATGACTTTCCGGTGCCTAAACCTTCCGCCTCCCCGGCGTTCTTTCAGTTATAGAATTACCCGAAGTCAGACCTAGATAGAAAGATTACAGATGAAGACTGCATGTCCATCGCGAACATGCACCTTTATTTTATCGTTTTTCTTTGGGTGAACAAAAGTAATGATATCCCATTCTGGGCTACGATTGTCCAGTTCAGATTTGTCTAACTTACGTTGAGGTGTTCCTTCCTGATGGAAGCCTACAGAATTCAGATTCACTGTAACTTGCTCAAGTGTCATTTCAGCGAACAATTTGTCAGGCGGTGATGTTGTTGCCATACCGCTATCAATGGTTCTCATGGTTATTCTTGCTTGCGTTCTGAAGCAGAGTTACCTTCTTCGTCTAGCGACAGGTTTTCGGCGCGGGCTATTCCAAGTTCAGCGTTTTCTTTAGCTTCTCGATTTCGCCCTTAACATGAGCCTGTAACTTATCTGCCAAATCAACAACAATGTCTTGACCCGGGTTAACCCCCGAGTAAATCGTTAGCTTCGACTCTCTCCAATAGTTCTTCGTTAACTGGTCGAAGAGATATGCCTCCTTTTGTAGGAGGTTGTCAATCTTCTCAACCACTTGCAAAGATGCATAAACAGTCCTCATCCCAGTTACTACACCGACTTGAAATCGTTGACCCGAATTATACAGTAATTCAGAAAGCATCTGATCAAATGTCGAATACACCCGCAGTTTCTCTGCGCATCTTCCACAGTTGTAGGTTGACCAATTGGTATCGTTGTAGGCTGAACTGGTGATGGTGTGGGTAATTTCTTGATTTGATCAATTAGATATAATGCGAGGACTACCATCGTTGAGAAATATGTAGCCCTAGTGAGAGGGTCGCTTGAATAAAGCAGATACAGATTGTACATCACGAGAATTGCGATAATGCTGATTGGGGCATAGAGCTGAATCCTGTTCAATCCTTGTGCCCCAGATAGAAAGAAAGAAGCCCCAGGAGAAAGAGCAGAAGGGCCAGCTGCTTATTTCCCGCCGTGTAGCTTGTGTAAGTGAAATAAAACGCACCTAACCCTACTATGTAATAGAGAACTTGCTTGGTTTTCAAGCGATATCTGGTCTTGCGTGTATCACCTCTTTGCATCTTTAACCCTGATGCAAAAATCAATCAGAGTTTTTCCTGCTCGCATTTTGAATGAAAGTTAGCCACAAGCCAAGAATGAACACTGCAAAACTCACGATCCACTTAGCAGAGGAAGTTGAAAAGTCTCCGGGAATCGCAGCGTACATAACCGACCTCCTCTACCGAAACGGAATAAATCTCCTAAACTTATCCGGTTCCGTGACCGCTCACGTCACCAATGTACGTGATGTCGATCGTTTGAACCTGTAAGTGTGGAAACTTGGTCGCAATCTGTGGATAGAATAGTCAGGAATCAGGCTTCTTCAATTTCCTCATTCTTACTCTTCCTTCACGAAAACAAATCGGACAATTAACGATTAAACGAATACTTCCTTTCTCAGGCGGCTTCTTCTTCACCACTTCATACCGGTTAAGGGAGTATGTGAGAAAGTGCTTGTGACAAAAAGCAAAGTCTGGGTTACGGTTAGTTCTCCAATCATGATGAACCGCTTCAACTTCAGGTTGAAGCTCTACGCGTGCTTGAGCAATTCCTTGACGAATCAATCCTCATCACTAACGTACTTGCGGTAACAGTTGACTCAGCAAAACTTCAAGTGGCCGCCTGCTTCTTACCTATGCTTCTTGATACTCAAATGTGATTGGCACCTATTACAAACCAGGTAAGTTTTCCTCTTGGTTCTCGGAATGACGAAATGGTGTTTGCCTCTTACCCTCTTGAGCATCCAAGTCCTCGCAAAACGCGCTAATTCACGCAGGCTAAATCGCTAACGCATGTGTTGGACTTGATGGGCCATCCGGGTACCCTGTGATCCCTCAATGGTCCATTTCACTAGATGTAGAGGTATACGATGTTGACAGTTGCGGTGACCTGTTGTGGGCCAGAGTTTATCGGAGTGGGCGGTTTGGTTTCGGTTGTACCACCGTAGGTGATTGGCTGTGGCACGATACCGTACCCGTAGTTCGTTGAGACAGAAGCTACGCCAATGATTACTCCACCGATCCCGGTAACTATTGCTGAAGCCTGTGAGTAAGCGTCACGAACTGCTTTCTGATATGCTAGCGTTTGCAGTGTATTGTAGTTCGAGTCGGTGAACGTGTTTATACCCAAATAGTGGTGGAGCCGGTGGGCTTTATACCAAATTAGGTTCAAAGCACATCATTAAACGTCTCATTTCTTGACGATCAAAAAATGATTCAAGTTCGCTCACCAGCACTATTAGATCCACACACTAAAACGACAGTTCAAATTCTGCTGCCCGCACCACCAGACCCCGCCGCCGCCTAGAATAAACGTTACGTGAACCGTAACGTGTATTGTACGTAATACACTGTGTGATAGGAATAGGTGTAGGAACCTGTAGGAACCATTTCTTATTTTTTATAAGACTTCAAGAACCATACGACAAGAACGCCGTTACAGGATTTCAAGATAAACACGGGTACTGCTACACGTTAGTCAGCATAACGAAACTCAACTACAACTACCTTTTCGAACCCGTGACTTGAACAATAACACACGGCAACAGCGCCCACAACAGCGGGCATGATTCAAGACTTATAAGAAATAAGAGAAGGAACTCAGGGAGATAGAAAAAATCTACGGGAGACCTTGGAGCTTCTCAAGATTAGCTAGAACGCCAGCATCAAATCCCCAAGCGGTGAACTGTGCTACGTCAGCGCTCAGATATGAAGCCGCATTCGCATATCCATACTTCTCAATAGCCCAGAAAACACGGCGAGCAAAATCCAAGTACCCTGAAACCCACGGGTAGAAATCGCTGCTGACGTTCTCTCGAAGAAACTTCTTCGCTTGAATGATAGCAGCCTTCCATCGAAACGAATGCTCAAGAAGAGTTAGAGGCCCAAAGCCGAGAACGCTTCCCCACGGAGTCAAAGCCCACTCGGAATCACGATTCGTCTTCGTAAGCGGAAGACGATACCGCTCAGCCAAGGAATCTAAACCTGTCCCTTACCTGACCGAATCCAAATACCCGACCCGTTGCAAATCAAAGTTTCCTTATCATATTGACTTGCGAGACTCAGTGAGGCCGAGCCCTCAATCGTGTCAGTGCCCCAAGGCACGACTGCAACAGCATTCCCTGAGGAATCAACCTTCACGATTACGAGAATCAATCCTGCGGCCCCTGCTGGCGGAAGCGTCACAGTGAAAGGATTCGCTGAAGCGTTGCACAGAATCATGAAATCCGCATTCGCCGCACTATAATCGTTCGTTATCGTAGCGACGTTTCCTTGAAGTGGCCCAATGGGCCCGCCGCTTACCTCACTTGCGGGCTGAAGCTTCTCGAATAGAATTGGAAGCTCCAACATGAGCTTCGTTAACTCAGTGTCGAATATTCGGCTTGGCGTCGAAAAATCAAGCTCTATCGGCGCTTCCGCAGTTCCAACCTTCAAGGTGAGGGAAGTCTCTTGCACTGGTTCTGCAAGTTCCAGAAGTCTACGGCCCTTACTACTCTTGACTTCGCTCATTCACTTGGCCTCTAAGGGCTCCATTCTTTTGTAATAAACTTCAGTGTTCGACGGAAGCGGCTGATACACGACTTTGATAACGACTTGGTAAACGTCACCATATCGCTGAATCTGCGCATCGAACGGGAAGACACCCAGCTTAGCTCTTCCCCAATTTATCATTCCATTCAGATGCTTCTCGATCAGTCTTCTCAGCGCTAATTCTTCTATGCGGATTTGTTCGGGTAGCGACTCAGGCATCTGCTTGGTGTAAGCCGTCATAATTTTCTCAGGAACTATTCTCGGAACAGTCATACTCAACCACTAAGACGGTATGGCTTCGGCGTCTAATATAGATTCCTCATTTCTGTACGTCACACACTAATTATTGACCTAGAGGTACATTTATGCGTAATACTTATCAGAAACATACGACAGTACACAATATTGAGTGTGGGGATTAGCCTCACTCCATTGTCTCCAATGTTCCCGCCGTCTTCTTCCGGCGACGGGAACGCTCACCTTTACCGTAAACAATCTCCAATAAATCGAAGGATACCACCGCACCTCACCCTACCTGATACCACCCATCCCGCCCTTCTGGTTTAACTGATTCCGAAGAAGAACATTAGTTGAACCGTTGGCTGAAAAGTCAAGGTTCGGTGATTGGAGTCAATGAAGAATGATGTCTAGGAAGAAGATTGTTCACCCCCTTCATCTTACTAGAGAAAATCATTCCGAGTCTCCGCTTTCTCTTGAATTCAACGGCGAGTTATCACTAACAGTCAAACATCGAGACGGCACGATCCACTGCTACGTGGTGCCACTCAAAATCAATCCGCAGATTTCAATCGATGAAGTGTTGAAGTTCTTCAAGAAAGAAGGCCACCTAGCCGAAGTCGATCACCCGAACGGCCTAATCTGGATGGAGGAATGAATGGGCAATGGCAACAGTACAACTCAAAACCCTCCATAAGATGAGGCTTCCGCCACTATCTGAGATTCGTAAGCATTGGCATGGAACCCTAGAACCAGAACCAGAAGACGAACCAATCAAACCCCACGGGGTTAGGCTAACAAGAACAGAATGGCTTGATGCAATCCATTGGGACTGGTGGAAAAATGATTGGCCGAACGGGAAACCCACATTAGAAAATAGAGGCAACCCAGACTCGGAACTTATCCGCACGTTAATTCATGACCCCGACTATCGGCGCATGTACATTGACTACCTTGTCATGAAACGTCAAGAGCCTACTACTCTTCTCCTTGAGGAGTTGAGGCGGCAAGGGCATCGTTCTGTTGCGAATGAAATCATGGAAAGTGTTGTGATTGACTCAACGGATTTATAGAAATAAGAAGTACGTTAGGCATCGCATCGACAAGACACGCTACGCTGATCGAGAAGAGATCAAAATAACCACTGAAACACCAACACATAGAATTGTCGAAACAAGAACCGCTGAGTACAAGACCGAGAAGCACCAGATTCCTAAAGAAGAAAACGGTTCTTGGGATACACCATTCAAATATCACGGCTTCACAGTTCGACACTCAAAAACTTCTGATCGCTACTGGCTTTTCTACCGTGACCAATTCCTAACGGAGCTTTCGAAGATCGAGCAGTACGAGTTTTTCAAACGTGGTCTACAATCAGTCGGTGGGTTCAGGGAGAAAATCGACTCTGTAAAGAATGGTAAGCGCTATACCGTTTTCGTTCTGAAAGCTGAGTCGAGATGGAAGGCCGAAAATTCATGAAATATTTTCTAAATCATGTTATTATGACGTTTTCAGATTCCGCGGAATTTCCGCCGGAATTTACCCACGTTCAGACAGCGCTAGCGCTATTGTATTATGGAGTTGTGGCATGAATGGCTTCTCTTGTTCCGGTGCACCATCCATCAGAACCTAGACCTAACCAATGGAAAGCGGATTTCGCATGGTGCCCAATTCACAACTTATCTTACCCAATGTATCGCCGGTATCGTCATGTTCGCCCTGACCCAGTAGCGCCGACTACGGGTTGCCCTAAATGCCTAATGGAACGAAAGAAACAGGTCAAGGTCGAGAAGCGTAACGTTCCAATTTCTCTTTGACTTTTCCATAAACCCTGAACGAACGTTCGCCAGTGGCTTTTCTGCGCAAGTAGTGAAGCGTGCTTTTTCCGATTTCACGTTCTTTAGCTTCGTCTGAGGTCATGCTGAGAATTTTCGTTCTAACCGCTTCACTGTCTTCACGCTCAAATTCTGGGGCCGGTTCGCAGAAATCCAGTGAAGGCACTTTGCCTGTTAAGTATCGGCTGAGTTCCAAAGCCTTTTGTTCGATCACTGTATCCCATTTCAGTAGGCGGCCTTTGTAATTTACGCCGCTGTTGAATGTTTCAATCAGAAGATTGCGGAATCGTCTTCTGCCGTCCGTTTGGATTCGGTACAAGTAATTATCTCCCTCATAAGCGAAGTCGGAAACATTCAGCGCACTGGTTTCAAAGGCTTGCATGACGGTTAGGTCTACGAGCCAACGGTAAGGTTCCATTAGATCAAGAACAAGGCTTTGTTGCGTCCGCCATTCGCTGATAGTGTGTGAAAAACCTACAGCGCTTTCTAAGCCTACAGCATTCACGGCTTTCCTGCATTCGCTTTCCAGAAATCCGTAACCGTAATTCAAAGCCGCATTAAACGGGTCGGATGCGTTTCGGTTTCTGCCGTCGAAGCCACGTCCTTCAAAGCCCAATCTCTTCGGCAGAACTTTACGAAATACTTGCCAGTAACATAAGGCGACTCGCCCTTCAACTGTTCTCAGTTGGGTTACTGTGGACGCTTCGCTGACTCTTGCGGCTTCGTGTTTGGTGGATTGTACTTCTGTTTCTATGTCGTAACGTTCCTTCAACCAGCCTAATATTTGCAGACTTCGAGTAATTTTTCCGTCGAATATAGTTTTCGCAATGGTCAGGCTTTTCTTTTGGTCGGTGGCTGCTTGAATCTGTGCGACTCGCAAATCCGCCTTTACGGATGTTGGTGGAAGAATGTTTGAGATTACGCTGCCATCAAAGTCCAGAAAGAAGATTGGAATATTGTGCTTCGAAAGCCAACGAAGGGCGGCTAATGAAATTTGTCCGGTGGCGTTTTCGAGTATGATTGAGTCGTATTCTATTTTTCGTGGTGGGAAAAAATATCTTTCAGGGTTGGGGTTGGTTTTCCGTCCGACCGTAATTTTAAGTTCTGCATACGGTTTAGAATTGCTTGTTAGAATTTCTACGCCTGAACCGCTGAGAAGTAGCGGGTTCATTATTATCTACTAAGTACCCGTCAGGTACTGCGTACCCTAATAAATTCTACTCAAGGTAAACAGTATATGTAACCTACTTGGTAGTCCATGCCATGACGAAGACCCTTAAGGTGGGCGACGACATACACGCCGACCTCGTTAGGATTCAGGGTGAACTTCAAACCGCAAGCGGCAAGACGAAGACCCTTAACGACACCATCAAGGCGCTGATTCTAAGATGGCGAAAGGGAAAGTAACTTCCTAATCTATAACGGCGTTCATATCCTAACCTAATTCATTTCTTATTTTTTATAAGACTTAAGACGCTGATAGTAATATTTCTACTAATTCTACTTTTCTACTTCACTATATAAACCCCTCAAAAACGCCATAAAATGAGCGTAAAAAGCGGCCTACGACTCATTCTAGGCGGCGGCGGCGGCGCACCACCA
>CAWJRR010000013.1:0-62859 GCA_963845275.1 Candidatus Bathyarchaeota archaeon | reverse complement strand
CTAGAGGATGTATTTACTGCGGTTTCAGCAGCAGCTACGATCTTGTTAAGAATGGTTAGAAAGGAATCGAGTTCTTGAGACGTAACGCCCCCAAGGGTTCTCTGGATGAATTTGTTCTGGAGTTTCAGAGCACTCCTGACTCTCTCACCTCCCTTACCAGTTATTACAACATTGATTTTCCTTCTGTCGGCGTCGCTTCTCACTCGATGAGCGAGTCCGGCTCTCTCTAGTTTGTCCACAACTAACGTCATGCCGGGAGCAGTCATTCCCTGTTCAGCGGAAAGAGTTATCATCGACGAAGGGCCCAGCTCTGATAACATCATCAGCGCTCGAACTTCGGCGAGGCTCAAATCTGCTCCTGAAAGACTCCTTTCCGCAACCTTTGTCCATCTCTTGAATCCATCAGACAGTAGGAGCCCGATATCGGCGCTGGAGGTATTTGCCTTCATCAATTGAAGCGTCTCAATCACAATAAACATTAAGGACTTAATAATTAATCGATTAACTTTAAACTCTGCTTATCTAAGTGATGGAGTAGTGGTTTGTCATTTTCCGACTTACTCTCTATAGAGAGTAATTATATGACCCTTCCTTGCGGGTGCAGAATTCAGGTGAGATTGGTTGCTTAACTCGGGAGATATTGCATGGGTGACTACCGCCACGGCTTTGGTCATGATCATGACGCCCGCGCTCGGTTTCTTCTATGGTGGACTCGTTAGGCGAAAGAACCTTGTCTCTACTATTGTCCAATGCTTGGCAATTTTCGCCGTTGTAAGCTTGGTTTGGGCTCTTTGGGGTTATAGCCTCGCGTTGGGTCCATCCGTGAATGGGTTTATTGGTAGTCTAGCGGACGTGGGTTTGAATAACGTTGGGACAGCGCCCAACCCCGGATACTCATCTACGATTCCCGAGTTACTGTATTTTGCCTTTCAATTGAAATTCGCCGCCATCACCCCGGCGCTGATTATTGGTGCTTTCGCTGAGAGAATTAGATTCAAGGCGCTATTGATCTACATCGTCCTTTGGACCACCTTCATTTACGCCCCAATAGCTCATTGGAACTGGGCGGTAGGGGGAATACTGAGGAATCTGGGGGTAATCGACTTCGCTGGCGGTTTGGTTGTACACACTGCCGCCGGCTGCTCGGCACTAGCCGCCGCATTGGTTGTCGGCAGAAGGGAAGGCATCACTCCGAACAAAGAAGTTAGGCCGAATAATATACCGTACGTGATCTTGGGCGCAGCAATATTGTGGTTTGGTTGGTTCGGATTCAATGCAGGAAGCGCACTGGCAGCCGATGCACTGGCAGTTAACGCTTTAGTGGTCACGAACCTTGCAGCAGCAGCCGCGGCTGTTAGCTGGATGATTACCGATTGGGTTCGTAAAGGGAAACCATCAGCGGTAGGAATTTCCGTTGGTGCTGTGTGCGGCCTGGTCGCCATAACCCCTGCATCAGGATACGTCGGTCCAATGCCTTCGATAATTATCGGCTTGGCAGCCGGGATCATATGCAACTATGTTGCGAGTTGGAGGGGGAGAACAAAACTTGACGATTCATTGGACGTGTTCGCATGCCATGGTGCAGGCGGAATATGGGGAACAATTGCTACGGGGCTCTTCGCTTCGACGGCCGTTAACGCTCTCGGTCCCAATGGGCTTTTCTACGGTAATCCCGCTCTTTTGGGCATTCAAGCCTTGGCGGTTGTGATCGTTGCTGTATTTGCTTTCACCGGTTCCTACGTACTGTTAAGAGTCATCAACATCTTCACACCCGTAAGAGTAAGCGCTAAGGAAGAGGACGCTGGCCTAGACATGAGCCAGCACGGCGAAGAAGCTTACGGTTAGCGAGTACATGCTCTAGGATTCTTGCCGCAATCTTAGAGGGCGCAGGGTGTCCTAAGGTTCCAACGGAAATTTGGGGGTATCTCAAGGTTGAATTGGAGCAGGCAAACACTTATTACGTACGTCATACTATTGTGTGTTAATAATCAAAAGGAGTGAATCGAACAATGATCAATTTTGCACAATTCTTGCTACAATTAATTGGCACACGTAACAGAGACTTTGCTTACGTGTTAGAATTAGTTGGCACACGTAACAGAGATTTTAGCTGGATCATACAGGTCATACGCACCATACCTTCGAGCGTATTCTGACCTTTGAGTAGGTAACCTGTAGCAACAGGTCAACCTCTCACCACTATTTCTTTTCTGCGTTTCAGTTACGATTAGTAAGGGTTTTGATGAGAAGCTATGGAGCTACTGGCCGTAAAGACGTCCAAATGAGTCGGGCCGCCGTATTTCACAGATTCGACAGTGGACCTCGCCAAGGCCTCTAGGGTCGCATGTCCTGCATTGATCTTTGGTATTGACAGCAGTACGGGCAATATGTATCGTCATTTGAAATTCGCTCTTGGCATCTCGGACAGGCGTGTGCTGTGAACGTCTCCATTTGCCCACTTTCAAAAGGTGATGGGACCCTGATAATGGATTCGCTGTGGCCGCACGTTCGGCACCGAACTTTGTCTCCGATCAGAGCCATAGGGGCACCACACTTGCCGCAATATTTCACGGCTTTCGGCTGCATCGAACTCTATCTTCCAATCTCTCTAGAATACTTGTAACACTTTCGTTAACGCATGCCGTAAGGCGGCTAGAATACCGCGGCCGCCTCATCCACAGCCCATAGGAGACATTGTCATCAGGCACGCAATGAGGGTGGAGGTTAGCTAATTGGTGCGGGGGAGGGGATTCGAACCCCTGAACCCCTACGGGACAGGGTCCTAAGCCCTCCGCGAGAAGTCGCTCTGCGCCTTTGACCTGGCTTCACCCCATTCAGCGTTACGCTGAAGGTTTGGCAACCCCCGCAACGAGCAACGTGTAATATCGCGGGAATACATTAGCTATCCGATTCGGCTCCACCCGATTAGAGTACGACAAGAAAGTAGAACAGGACAACTAGGATGATCCGGTAGACGCCAAACGGAATGAAATTATGCTTCTTCACGTAATTCAGGAAGAACCTGATGGCTACAAGTGCAACTAGGAAGGAAGCGAAGAACCCTACGAGTAAGAACTGAAACTGATTGGTCGAAAACTGGTTGGCTGACATGAGTAAGTCGAAGCCTGAAGCAGCAATCATTGTTGGAACGGCCAAGAGGAATGAGAAGAGTACGATGGTCCGCCTCCTCATTCCCAACGCCAATCCCCCCATTATTGTCGGCGCCGACCTTGAAGCTCCCGGAATGATCGAGACAGATTGAAAGAGCCCTATCAGTAGGCAATGCTTGTACGGAATCTCAGCTATCTCATTCACTCCAGCTTTCTCATGATAGAACAGCTCAAAGACTATGAGGAGTATTCCTCCAAGCAAAAGCGCCCACAAAACGATCTGCTCATTCCCGAGAAGAACCTCCTTGAAAATTCGGTAGAGGGTAACCCCGACTATACCCGTAGGGATGAATGCGACCACTAACCGCTTTAAGACATTCAAGTCCAAGAAGTATCTCCAGTAGGAGACGACCACAGCCAAGATTGAGCCGAATTCGAGAAAGAGCTCGAAGCTCTTAACGAACTCTGTTTGAGCGACTCCTAGAATAACGGCTGCGAGGATCGTGTGGCCCGTAGAGGAAACAGGGAGAAACTCGGTTAGTCCCTCAACTACAGCCAAAATTATGGCGCTGAACAGATCCATGGCACGGGCCTCGGCGGGTTGTACCTGAAGTGATTATTAAGGGCCGTTCAGAGGTAGGTTAATTTCGTGCTAAAGCAACCTGCGGATTTGGAAAGATCAATGCGGGTTCCCATAGACGAGCATAGTGTTCTGGTTGTTGTTGATGTGCAGAATGATTTCTGTCCGGGAGGTGCCGTCCCCGTGCCGGAAGGTGATAAAGTCGTGCCAATGCTCAACAAGTACGTAGAGAAGTTCAGGAAGGCGGGCGCCACAATAATCTTCACTAGGGATTGGCATCCGCACGACCACAATTCGTTCAAGCCACAAGGAGGCCCGTGGCCGCCTCACTGTGTTCAGGGCAGTAAAGGTGCGGAATTCCACGAGACCTTGATCATACCGCCAGGAGCGGAGATTGTTTCGAAGGCTGACAAGAAGGATGAAGCATATTCATTCTTCCAGGGCACGGATTTGGCGCGGGAATTTCATCAACGTGGCCTCACGAAGATGTTTGTTGGAGGACTAGCAACAGATTACTGCGTCAAAGAGACAGTTCTAGACGGGTTAAAGCACGGTTTCGAAGTGTACCACCTCGATGACGCATCCAAGGGTGTAAACGTCCAGCCAAACGACTCTGGGTTAGCCTTGGCTGAAATGGTGAAGCGAGGAGCAAAACGCGTTACTTTCAACGACTTCGCCACGACTGCGGACAAGAAAAACGCTTAACCCGGGAAGAAGTAAGGTAACGACTTCGCGGGAGCCGGCGCAGCACGGCCCTTCTCCACATAATGCGTCTTCTTTTCTTCAACTCGCATTAAATGGATTACGTGATGCTCGGAGTGAACTCGGTAATCGTCGGAGAGGTTTAGGTGATGTAGAGCATGTTTGACTTGCAGCTTAGCATCGTTCATACTAAGCTGCCCATTCACTGGATCGCTTAGAACTAATGTGGCTCCTTTGACGGTAACCTCAGTTTTCAACCGCTGCTTAAGAAGCTCAGCCAAATCCTTCCCTAGCTTCTTGAGTTCACCCAACTCTACCTCAATCACGCGTTATCCCTGTATTCACTCCTCCTGATGCTATGCTAATACGCCTTCCTTTGCGGTCAAGAGGTTAGCGGGTTAGAGGAAGTCGGACGATTTGTCCGCATCCCTCGCACCTCAGATACTCATACGCTTCATTTCTAAACAGGAAGCGGACTCTTCTAAGGTGCTTGCATATCTTCTCAACATCTGGATTCAATTCTTTCACCACGATACATGAGTGCAAGATCACCAATATTCATGAGACATGACTGAAAGTGACCTCGCCCAGGCTGAACGTGCTCATTCGTCTTCTCAGGGTTACTTCAACGTCGAAGATGCTAAGCACAATTGTGAGTTCAAGTGAACGCTCACGTAAGAATAAATTATATTGAAATTGTCTAGGATACCGAACACTGTTTGAAACTCTCCGTTTTCGGGCAATCGAGGTCTCGATGATGAAAGTATTGTGAATCCTAATGGAGGCGTATGGGTATTAATGGTGCTCCGGGCGGGACTTTCAGCGATTGCTCGCTTTTGAACCCGCGATCAGCGACTGACGGGCGACGGTTTCCCTGCGCTTAGGCTCGAAAGGCCGCTATGCTTTCGGCCCAGTGGGTTAACCGGGCTACACCACCGGAGCACTGTGCTGAAAGCACGTTATCTTGACTTTAAGTTCTTTTGCGGAGTCGCTGAATCAATATGTTCTGTAAGCAACTCGGAATTGGCTGAATTCACCCGTGCAATCTTCCCACGTGACATCCAATTTCTGGACGTATGCTCCGGGTGGTCCACGTTTGCAGAATTCGATGATTGCGTCTAACTGCTCCTTCTCTCCTTCGAAGACGGCTTCCACTCTTCCGTCTAACAGGTTACGTACCCAACCTGTTACATTATGCTGAATCGCATTGTCTTGTGTTTCAGCTCTGAAGAAGACTCCCTGTACTCGACCGCTAATGTACACGTGAGCTCTAGCCATCATCTAGGGAACACTTCGCATCGTTATTTTGCGCACGCCTAAATACATGACTGTAGAAACAAACTATCCGTAACCTCCACGGAAGTCAGCCGGATTGCGCGCAGTGATTGTGGAATTGAAACTTCCAGCACTCCCGACACTCGCTGAAGAAACGAAACAAATGGCGGAGAACATCGGTTACACGGTTGTAGGGACACTCATCCAGAAACGTAAGAGCGTCCATCACTCTTACACAATTGGCCCTGGTCGACTAGAAGATCTGAAGAGCCTTGTGGAAGATAATGCGGTTGATACTGTCATTTTCGCTAATGCCTTATCCAGTAGCCACGTCTTCAAACTCACCCAACACCTAGGTGGCGAAGTTCGAGTAATAGACCGCAATCTACTGATCTTGGAGGTCTTCGACAAGCGAGCATTCACTAACGAAGCAAAACTCCAGATCCGTCTCGCCAAACTCAAATACACGCTTTCCTGGGGCCGCGAGTTCATCAAACTCCGTGGTATAATGGGAGAGCAATTAGGTTGGATGGGACCGGGGAATTACCCGTATCAAGAATACTATCGGGCAGCACGAAACAGAATAAGCAGAATTGAGGGGGAGCTTGAGGACATCTACAAGAAGAAGATGCTGAAGCGGGATCATAGAAAAGAGCTCGGATACCCGATCGTCGCTTTGGCCGGGTACACTCAGGCGGGGAAGACCAGTTTCTTTAACATGATGACGAACGAGGAAAAATTAGTTGGCCTAGGGCCTTTCACAACCCTAGGAACTTTTGCACGAAAAGCTCAAATCCCCAACAATCCCAGCGGCGAATTCATCCTGATCGATTCAATCGGATTCATTGAGGATATGCATCCAATCATTCTCAAGGCGTTCCACGCCACCCTGGGAGAATTAGCGACAGCAGATCTCGTTTTGCTTTTCATTGATGCAAGTGACGATAGCTTTCCTCTAGAACGAAAGGTAAGATCGTGCAGTCAAATTCTGCGTGAGATGGACGTTACCTCTCCAACCCTAATATGCGCGAACAAGATCGATCGAATTTCTGACGAGCAACTTACTGATGCCATCACACTCATTCACAGATATTTTCTCGAGGAGAAAATCATCCCAGCAAGCGTCAAGACCGGGATGAACTTGGACAAACTCTGGGCAGAGATAGGATCATGGATCAATGACGGACGAGTGCTAATGAAGCCTCAAAAGTCTACAACACTGGATTGAGATTACGGCCTCTTTGAAATATACTCATCGTGAATGAAGACTAAACTCGCTCTCAACATCCGTTCTTGTGTAGAGCAGTGCATACAAAACTCTGGATCAAGAGTGTATGTCAGAAAGATAGTTAAAGGCCATAAGCTTCCTCTCGTGCTATCGAGATCTAGGCCAGCTTGTTGCGCAAACCTACTCTTTGTGGCTACATCATGCTGCTGATCGTTATTCTGGCCCTTCCTGTCACAGTCCATGGCGCAAAAGCAATGAGCATTCAGGCATCTTTCAATCCGGTTCAAACTGATCAAGGATTCGAAGTAACTATCTCGGGACGGATATTCGATGTTGATAATCAGTCGGTTTCCACTGCGGTCGTGTCGATTCAGGTAATTGATCCTCAGGGGACCAGTGTTCACGTCGCAGTTGCTTATTCGACTCGGACAGGAGAGTTTCAAGACGCTTTTCTGTTACAAACTAGTTCTCCGGGGGGCAACTACACGACCTATCTTGTCGCTGACAAACCGGGGTATGACACTGCACATCTCTCGCTAGTCTTCACCTTCTCTTCTCCCGATTTCCTAATTGAAACATCTTCCTCAGCATTATCGATCCAACAGGGACAGTCAGCCACGCTAACGCTCACTATTCTGTCACTTCGAGGTTATGCCCGCCCTGTCAACTTGACCGCGATGAGTGCATCAGGTGTAAGTGCTCAGTTTAATCCCGAGTCAGTCGTTCCGAGTGCAACGACGCTAGTTACATTTTCTGTCGCCTATGACGCTCAACTCGGCAATCGTACGATAATTTTGCTCGGCGTCTCAGGATCCCTGACTCATAGGGTCGTAGTTGAATTAAACATCACGAGGGGGCCAAGGCAAATGTTGCTCTCAGCTCTTGTTTTCGTCGGAACGTTAATCGTGATCGTCGTGCTCGCTCTCCTCTACCGCCGGTCGCGTAGTCGGCGGAGTCAGAGAGAGAGTGTTGTTGAAGAACTCATTAAGCAAGCCGCAGGTGACTCTGGGTATGTTGCAACCGCTAGGGCGATTGCACGTCTTGAAGAATTGCGTGCACTGGGGAAGGTCGATGATGCGACTTACCAGAAGCTTAAGAAGGAGTACGAGAAGCGTTTGGAAAAATCGACGTGATCACATTTTTTTCATAGTCTCGGCAATTTCGTCGATCGATCTGCTGAAAGCATGATCAGGTTTGTCAAGCGTGTAGATGCTTTTTCCTCCTGCAGCCATGAGTTCGCACATGCACGGTATCAGGCCCACAAGCGGTAAGCCTACGTTGGCTTCGATCTCCTTCCCGAACTTCTCTCTTCCGCCGCTTGCAGCGATCTGTTCTAACGGGATCTTGTTTAGGATGACTCCTGATTTTCTGCCAAGCGCTTCGTAGACGCCTCTTGATAGTTCCTTAGTCCCTTCCAGATCGAACTCGTCGGCCTTCATAACTAATGATATTAGGTCTGCTCCGGCTAAGGCGTTGATGGATGAGTACTGTGCGCCGGGACTCGTGTCGAATATCAAGTAATCCACGTTCTTTTCAGCAATAATCTCCTTCTTGCCAGCTAACGTTTTGGAAAGTGCCTTCACTTCCCAACGACGGTCCTTGCTCATGACATCCTTCAATGCCTCTAATGACGGGTTGGCGAACCCCACCCAAAGCTTCCCTCTGATATTGTACTTAGCCGACTCATCCACAATCACATCATTGATGCCACATTTTCCGTCCAGATAATCGTTCAACCACAGTTTCGGTTTCGCCTTAAACAGAACGTTTAGGCTAGGTGCGCAAAATCATAATCCAGGATGCAAACATTAGCGCCCTGCTTTGCGTAGACCGCCCCTAGATTAACAACCAAGGAAGTCTTCCCAGTCCCACCTTTGTACGAGTGAAAAGCCAGTGTCTTTGTCAAATCTCACACACACTCCCATCATTCAATGTAGAAGTAAACATCTCTACCCTTACGTTTCTTCTTGATTAAACCCATCGAGACAAGTTGATTCAGATAGTCGCTCTCCACGGCTCTGACTCGGGAAGTCTCTTTCGATAGATCCGTCGCCGTCGCCTCACCCAGGCTGGAGAGAGCCAGAGCTGACTTCCGCAAATGATCGGGAAGAGTCAGTAGAGTGGTTACGTCAAGCGGAGTACCCTCTGGCATGTCAATAGTTGGCCGAGAAAACCGCGCGCCCGAACGTTGAACCTCAATCAGCTTATCCAACTTCCTCGTTACAACTTCCACATTCCGATTAAGCTTCCTAAGCAAATCAACCACAACAGGATCAGCCCCCTTGGCGCTCACGTGTTAACCACATGCACATGCCAACGCCCGAGCTATATGAAAGTTTGTGAGCACTACACTTATACACGATTATTGTTGTAGTTCTGTGCTACTCAAAAACACTTATATACGGAACTCATGGCCCTTAATGGCGTGGCGGCTATGACAATCGGAAGCCATGCACGGAAGACTGTGGTGGTTGCTCTTGCAATAATTGCCGCATTGTCAATTGTCCAGCTAACTGGACATGCGGCAGGCTTCGTGTACGCCGACAAGAGCCTTTCTGTCCTCGCAATTCCAAGTCAAGCCACTGGTACCGAGAGTAACATGACACAACCCGTGCTCCAGATAACTCCCTCAATGCAAAGCATAACCGCCGGAGACTACGCGAGATTCGACATAAACATCAGTCAAGATGGGACAGTGAATGTTCTACTTGTAGCTCGAAACGTGCCAACTGGCAGTAATGCAATCTTTGCGCCACAAGTTGGTGTCGCAAATCCTCAATTTCACTCCACACTTGCAATCGTAACTTCAACTGACACTCCGTCAGGAAACTACAACGTAACCGTTGTCGCGTCACTTGATGGCGAAGAGTACACGAGCTATATCGGCCTTCAGCTATCATCTAACGCGACCAGTACACAAACGAGCATGATCACCTCAACACGTAGCCTCTCTTTGGGGGCAGATACAGACCTACACTTTTATGAACCCAATTCAACCGTGACTGTTCGTGGTCAGTTAACAGATGCATCTGGCGACGCCATCCCGGGCGCCAGTGTATCAGTCCAGATTGATGATCCGACGGGCGCACAACTGATTCTTGTCAATAACCTAACGACAGACGCTGCAGGCATCTATCATACAGAAGTAAAACTCGATCCGAACGCTGCAATTGGAACATACACGGTATTCGTTTCATCATTCGAGCCGGGATATACAGGCGCTACGACTCGTACCACATTCATCGTTGGTTCGTCATTGACTCCAAGTATTGGGATTTCACAGGTGTACGTTACAGACACAACTGGAATCCCATTAGGAGTTTTCTCTGCCGATCAAACTATATTCGTATGGGTAACAGTGCAAAACAACGGTGCACAATTCCAAGGAGTCATCTGGGTCCAGATACTCGACCCCAACGGGACACCCCGATCGATTCAACTACAAACCTATACAATACCTACGGGAGCATCAGTCAAGATCAGATTCAGCTTCACTGCGTCAGTTAACCTACCTCGCGGAATATACGGAGTCAACGCTCTTGTGTCTGACAAGCTTATCTCACAAGGCGGCATATTTCTAGCGAGCGCGAAAGCGCAATTTGCGCTAACAGGATGATGAATGAGCTTGGAGGAAGCCAACGACCAGTTTGACGAGATAATATTGGGACTCAACCAAGTCAAGCGCGAATTTGATGGCCTCCAAGCAGCTACTTCACCGAGCAAAGATGACCCTGAATCAACAAAGCCGAACGATGATCCTGAATCATTAGCTCTCGAAGAGTATCTGTCGAGTCGTCTTCAGCAGATAGGCGAGATATCGTCCGAAAAGAAGGAAGCCAAAGGATTAAGGACTGGAAATGGCTGGGACGCCACGCAATTAATCGAATATGTATACAAGATTGACCCGATCTCCATAAAGCGAGCAATCGACTTGGCCATATCATCAAACAGGAGACTTCGAGAGAAAGTAGCTGATTCACTCATGCGTCGCACGAGCGAAATCAAGCTGATCGGAACGCCAACGGTGGAATTCGTTCCAATCTGGAAGATTAAGGGATTCCACGAATGCTACTATCTAAGAACCAACACTTACAAAATTAAAGTCAACGAAGACGTCGTCGGCGTTGAAGTCGAAGGCAAGAGCAGAGACCTGATCTTAGAAAAGAAGCATCGAAATTTCGTCTCATCCATCATATTAGAGCGGCTCCAAAGATTAGGAGCGTTTCTGTCAGGCGAATCAAAATACTTCCTAGTTAACGAGGTTACAGAGTTAGCTCGCACCAGATCGGACGGAGAACTAGTCATGTCTAGTAGCGGTAAGAAGCTGCGTCAAGATGATGAATTGGCGCTCACATCTTGGAGATCCAAGAGGATTTTTGATCAAACAGAACTCAAGGTGAAAGGTGCGAAAATTCACGTGCGGGAGTCAGCGATCTCAAAAGAGACACTTCTCGAGAAGTTCAGAGATCAAGTTATTCGAATGCCGGAACGGTTCAAGCAAATTTTAAGCAATAGATTGCAGATAAGCGAACTCAAACGAATTTACGTTCCACTGATCAGGATTCCAATTCAAAAAGGGCTTGTTCCTCGGGAAGTCATAGTGAATGGCACTAGTGGGGAACTCGCGGACAGCAACCTGTTGGAATTGTTCGAGTAGACGCCATGCTAACCTGAACTGGCGCTCCTACCATTCATTAACACGACGAACGATATTACTTCCGTTGGCAGTGTTGAGTTTTACTGCATCGGGGGCGTTACGTCCCGTATCTCGTAGACTTTGATAGGGTACTTAGCGTCTAGGTTTCTCTTTCTTTCCCTTCATTAACGCATCAAGGGATACGGAATTGATGGCGTAGACTTTGTAGCGTATTCCAGGAATGTCACCCATGGCTTTGCCTTCTGCACCACCAATCCCCTCGATCAAAACCTCATCGTGCTCATCAATAAAGTTCAACGCACCATCACCTGGCACGAATGCGGTAATTACCTTACCATTCTTGATCAGTTGAACTCTGACAGCTTTTCGCACGGCGCTGTTAGGCTGCCGCGATTCGACTCCAACCTTCTCAAGAACGATCCCCCTTCCCTGCGGGGCACCTTGTAATGGGTCCGCTTTGTAATCCAAACCCAACATTCGACGTTTGTAGGGCCGATAGTGCCATCTGAAACGGCTTCTATCGTTCCTCGTCTTCCTAGCTGCAAGCAGGCCTGAAGCGCCTTTGGTCAAGCTGATCACTCTATGTTCGATGGAGGTGGGTCAACGTTAGAGTTGCGGTATAAGTGCTTATCGCACTCCACCCTAATCCATATTCGTGCCGACAACACTTGACCTGCAGGGTATATAGCATTGAGGGTACACTTCCTCGGCTCAGGCGGCTCCGCAGTAAGTGCCAAACGAGCCTGTCCATCCATCCTGATTGACGAGTCCATCTTGATGGATATTGGGCCAGGATCATTACGCAACCTTAGGATTTCGGCGATTGATCCATCTCGAATAAGGCAAGTATTCATTTCACATCTTCACGCGGACCATATCTCTGACCTCATACCATTCCTCTGGGCAGTTCAGATCGATGGACGCCAAGAAGAGTTGGCGATGTACGGTCCACCCAGATTCAAGGACACGTTCCACAGGTTAGAGGAATGCATGAGAACTCCGCCCAACTTTTTCAAGTTCCCGCTTTCAGTTCATGAACTTGAATTCGGGGAAAAAATCGGCAACGTATCTACGTGTGCAACGATGCATTCAATTCCGACATTAGCATTCCGTGTTGATTCAGCGTCGGGCAGGTCATTTTGTTATAGCGCTGATACAATCTACTGCCCACAAGTTGCGAAGCTCGCGAAGGACGTTGATTTGTTCGTGCATGAAGCAACATTCCTTGAAGACCAAGCTGACATCGCCGAACTGACACGCCACTCAACAGCAAGGGTTGCAGGTCAAGTCGGGCGTGAAGCCGCCGCAAAACGACTCATTCTGTTTCACATACCTCCCCCGAACGAACATAGAGAACATGAGTTCCGTGAACAAGCTGCTCAATCATTCGGGAGCAGCGTCACCGTAGCCAACGATATGGATCATTTCGAGTTCTGAGTTAGATTGGTCATAACTTATTTGAGGAACTGGCATCAGGCCTGAAGGTATCTATGGGCTATGCCGGAGCAAGCAACATCCAAGAATTATGGAGAAAAGCAAGATTAGCCGCGCTAAGCCCGTCCGGAGCAGAGGAGGCGGCACCACACGACATACGCCTCCCTAGTGAGTCCCAGGAAAGAATCTGAGTCTGAAACGGGACGTAGTATGTTTATATAACGTGTGTCATAATTTGGGTTGAGACTATTGCTATGCCGATGATACTGCCCGAAGAATTAGCGTCAAAATCGGTCATACCGGCAATACGAGCCCTTATCGTAAAGCGTCTTGTTGAAGAACACGACATGACACAACAAGAGGCCGCTAAACTCCTAGGAGTTACCCAGCCTGCCGTCAGCAAATACTTGCATCAGAAACGTGGCGCGGCAATACGCCTTGGCGGAATAAAAGAAGTCGAGCAGGCCACCAGCCAGATAGCAGACATGGTTTCCACTCACAAAGCCGAACCAACTGACGTAATGGGCAAAATAGAGGCGGTATGTGAATATGTTCGACGCAACCGCTACATGTGCGACCTCCACAAACGACTTGAACCAGAATTCGACGTAAATTCATGCCATGTCTGTGAGCAATAACATGACAGATGCATGATTAGGTGTGGACTATGGGAATTACAGTAAAGCAAGGAGAAAATGCACCGAGCTTTGAAGGATTAACAGCAGACGGTTCAAAGCTTTCTCTTAAGGAATTCTTCGGAAAGAGGAATGTAGTCCTCTACTTCTATCCGAAAGACGACACGCCAGGCTGCACGAAGGAAGCATGCAGCTTCAGGGACAACATCAGATCCCTCCGAGACTTAGGTGCAGAGATAGTTGGCGTAAGCCTCGACAGCGTCGAGTCGCATAAGAAGTTCAGAGAAAAGTACAATTTACCTTTCCCGCTTCTTAGCGACAAGGACAAGCGAATCGCGACTGCTTACGGTGTGTTGAAGGAAGGTGGAACGTCAGCCAGCAGAGTCACATTCATAATCGACAAGAATGGCAAGATAGCAAAGATATTTCCCAAAGTCGATGTAACTATACATTCGGAAGAAGTTGCTGCAGTGCTCAAAGAATTATCCTAGCGCGTTACGTCTGTCGTTAACAGACGCAACAATTACCACTCGGACAAACTTTTAGTAGCATTAGTCTCCGGTATGCATCATCTTAAGGTTCGGATCGGAGAGGGCCATGAGTCAAGAGACGCTCCAGGATTTTATTGGCGCCTGGATCGGCAAAATGAGCGAGATAGTACAAACGGTCACCGGTTCGGGGCCAATCAAGTATCTCATCAATTGGAGTAGGATGTATGCACTGTGGCCCGTACACATTACCACAGCCTGTTGCAGTGCCGAGTTTGGCGCAATGATGGGTCCACGCCTTGACCCAGAGAGATTCGGCATGCAAGCTGTTGCGGGAGGCCTCAGACAATGCGATCTCTTGATCGTTGAAGGAACAGTCACTAAGAAAATGGCAAAACGATTGAAGATCGTGTATGAACAAATGGCTAAACCACGATACGTGGTCGCGATGGGCGACTGTGCCTGCTCAGGAGGACTTTTTCACGACTCATACAGCATAGTGAATGATGTCCACAAACTGTTCCCGGTCGACGTATACGTCCCAGGATGCCCGCCACGTCCAGAGGCTCTTCTAAGTGCGATAGTCAAACTACGGGAGAAAATTCGCAGGGAAGAGGTCTTCACCTAGTGAACCAACCATCCGCGTCGAGAGAAGAACGAATAATCGAGAAGGTAAAGTCACAGTTCCCTGATTACGTCAAAGAAACGAAAATCGATGGCAATAAACGCGTAACCATAACCTTCGACAAAGATCATCTTCAAGAAATCGCAACGTGGATGCGCGACGACCTCGGACTAGATCATCTCATAGGGATTGCTGGCGTAGACTACCCTACACACAAGAAACTGGAAGTACTATATCTAGCCGGATCATTCTCCAAGTCTGAGATTCAGGACATAATCGTAACACTGAAAACCGAACTCCCTAGGGACCCTGCGACAATTTCATCAGTTGTCTCCATCTGGGAAAGTGCTCACTTTCATGAAAGAGAAGCCTTTGAGATGTTCGGAATCAAGTTCGAAGGCCACCCAGACCTCAGAAAACTCTTGACCCTAGACAACTGGGACGGCCCACCCCCCATGCTCAAGGACATAAGATTCCCGGAGATGGGACAACGATGACAACCGAGCCCTCCGCACCAGCTATCCCTGATAAAGCCAAAGAATCCACCATGGACGTTTCCGTAGGCCCGCAACATCCCGGATCTGGACACGTGCGGCTGCTCATGCGCGTTGATGGAGATTACATAGTCAGCATCGATCCTGACATCGGCTATGTCCATCGTGGATGCGAGAAGATTGCTGAATACAGAAATTACGTAAGCAACATTCCCCACCTGGAACGACCCTGCATAATCGACGCGATCCACCTGAATTGGGCATACGTACTTCCGGTCGAAACACTTCAAGGCGTAAACGTACCGCCTAGAGGGAAATACATCTCAACGATCGCAGCTGAAATGAATCGAATAATGAGCCACCTCTATTGGTTGGCCATCAACGCAGGCGTCTTCTCCGGGCACACAACAATCTTCATGTGGGCCTTCGGCGATCGTGACCTATTCATCGAGTTAATGGAATGGTTGACTGGAGCTAGACTGACATACTCTTTCCTACCTCCCGGCGGACCACGAAGAGATATCCCTTCAGGATTCGAGGAGAAGCTCACTAAACTGCTCAACTATTTTGAGAAAAGACTAATCGAATACGATCGAGTCTTCTTCAAAAACCCACTAGTCGTCGCCAGAGCGAAAGGAATCGGAGTCTTAAAGAAAGAAAACGCGATAAGGCTGGGTACGACGGGACCAGTGCTTCGAGGATCCGGCGTCGAGTACGATGTAAGAAAGGTTGAACCTTACGGCGCATACGCCGATTTAGACTTCCAGATTCCAACATTCAAGGAGGGCGACGCGTATGCTAGATTTCTCGTAAGATTTGAAGAAATGAAGCAAAGCATCAGCATAATCAGACAAGCAATCAGTAAGATGCCGAAAGGACCGATTGCTAGGAAAGCACCTCTGGTTGCTCCCGAAGGCGAAGCCATTGGACGAGTGGAATCTTCCCGCGGGGAAATCGCTGTGATGGTCATCGGAGATAATAGCGATAAGCCCTACCGGTAAAGATAATGAATGGCTCGTTCAGGAATCTCATCGCGCTTCCCTATCTCATTCGAAACGTACACGTTGCCGACATGCCGATCATCTATGGAAGCTTGGATTACTGGCCCGTTGAGGCAGATAGGTGAAAGAAGACGTTTCTGGGAGAAATGTACGAAGGCATTAAACACATCTTCAAACGCACCTTCACAATGAAGTACCCGTACCAGAAACTGCGACTACCAACCGGATTCAGAGGCCGTCACCTCCTCTACCTGGACAAGTGCACAGGATGCGGCATTTGCGCGTGGATATGCCCAGAAAGATGCATCAGTATGGTTCCCGTAACCAATGATAAGAACTATCCACAGAATCCGGAGAAGCGCTTCCCGCAATATTGGTATGCTCGATGTTGCTTCTGCCATTTCTGCACGGACTACTGTCCCACTGGAGCTCTCGACTATACGCCAGACTATGAACTTGCAGAATACGACCGCGACTTGCTCCTTTGGAGCCCCGAGAGGCTCTCAAGACCCACAACACACATAGGAGAATACCAGTCAGTCATTCACGGCAATCAAGGCGTTACCTACGAGCGCGTAGCCAAAACGAAATAACCACGTCGCATCTTGTCATTGCTTACTGCTGATGAAACATGAGCGGTGAGACCGAAGATGATTTCGACCGCGTAATCGAAAAGAGAACCAAAGCTCGGAAGCGAAAACGTGGGCCATACAGGAAATCTTCTCCTCTACCTTACTAAAAATAACATACGTCATATTTAATACGAACAAACTAATCTTACCTCACGATTTGCATAACGTGATGGGAAGTATGCCGACCACACTGGAGATCAAAGACTTACACGTAAGCATCGAGTCCAAACAAATACTGAAGGGAGTCAACCTTACGATCTCCCAGGGCGAGATTCATGCTATCATGGGGCCGAACGGTTCAGGAAAGAGTACTTTAGCCAACACGCTAATGGGACATCCAAAGTACCGAGTTGATAGTGGCGACATCCTCGTGAACGGTGAAAGCATAGTAGGGATGACACCTGATGCGCGCGCCAAACGAGGACTCTTCCTCGCGTTTCAGTATCCTCTGGAAATTTCGGGAGTTCCGCTGGCACAGTTTCTTAGATCTGCATACAGAGCCGTTAAAGGTGAACAGAAACCGGAATCAAAGGGGGTAGGTGGAGAAATGATTTCTGCCCTGGCCTTCAAGAAGAAACTGGAAGAGAAGTTAAAGGAAGTAGAGATGGATCCGGCCTTCGCGAAGCGCTACTTGAATGAAGGGTTCTCAGGCGGCGAAAAGAAACGCGCAGAAGTTCTACAAATGGCCATTCTCGAACCGGTAATTGCAATAATGGACGAAACTGACTCCGGGCTGGACATTGATGCTGTACGAAAAGTCTCCGAAGTCGTGGCTAAAATGGCGGGCCCAAAGATGGGGGTACTCATGATTACGCACTACCAAAGAATTCTTCAGTACATCAAACCTCAATTCGTACACGTCATGGTCGATGGACGCATCTTTAAGTCCGGTGGACCAGAATTGGCTCAGATGCTCGAGGAAAATGGCTACGAGTGGATTGAGCGACAAGCGACTCCTACAGCATCATGAAGAGAACGTTTATTACGTATGTCATGATTCTTCATTTGTGAGTCATCATGGCGTCCAAACAAGTATTGGACATAGATTATACAAAGTACAATTTTCACGATTCCGACGAGAGTTACGAGTTCAAGTTTCCAAGAGGATTAAGCAGGGAAGTAGTTGAACACATTTCACGCATTAAGAAAGAACCTGACTGGATGCGCCAGTTCAGACTGCGATCATATGACCATTTCATGAAACGTCCGCTTCCAACTTGGGGCGGAGACCTAACCACACTCAAGTTTGATGAGATGATCTACTACGCAAGCTCAACAGAAAAGAAGAGCCGCTCATGGGATGATGTTCCCGCATACATCAAAGATACGTTCGATAAACTTGGAATTCCGGAAGCGGAACGGAAATTTCTTGGAGGCGTAGGCGCTCAATACGAGTCCGAAGTCGTCTACCATAGCCTGCGCGAAGATTTAGTGAAGAAAGGCATCGTCTTCACCGATACAGATACTGCCCTTCGCGAGTATCCTGACCTAATGAAAAAGTATTTTGGGACAGTAATTCCTCCTGAAGATAACAAGTTTGCTGCGTTGAACAGCGCCGTATGGAGTGGAGGGAGTTTCATCTACGTCCCCAAAGGCGTGACGGTGGACGTGCCGCTTCAAGCTTACTTCAGAATTAACGTTCAAAACATGGGTCAATTCGAACGCACACTAATCATAGCAGATGAAGGCAGTCGAGTTCACTATATCGAAGGATGCACGGCTCCAATCTACTCGACCGATTCGCTGCATTCCGCAGTGGTTGAAATTATTGCCAAGCCAGGAGCACAGGTACGCTATACGACTATTCAGAACTGGTCGAACGACGTGTACAATCTGGTCACAAAACGGGCATACGCATACGCGGACGCCACAGTCGAATGGGTGGACGGAAACCTCGGCAGTAAACTAACGATGAAATATCCATCGATCTACCTGCTAGGCCCAAGAGCGAAAGGCGAAATTCTCTCAGTTGCCTTCGCAGGTAAAGGACAACATCAAGACTCAGGAGGCAAAGTCGTCCATTTAGCGCCAAACACGACCTCACGAATCACATCAAAATCAATCTCAAAGGATGGGGGAAGAACCACATATCGAGGCCTACTCCACGTAGGAAAAGGAGCAACAGGAGTCAAATCAACGGTCAGATGCGACGCGTTACTTCTTGACGAATTCTCCAGAACAGACACCTATCCCTACAACGAAATCAACGAGGAAGACGCAACCATAACTCATGAAGCAACTGTCGGCAAGATTGGCGAAGACCAACTATTCTACCTAATGTCACGCGGACTCCCAGAGCAAGAAGCACTGAGCATGATTGTGATGGGCTTCATGGAACCGTTTACAAAGGAATTACCAATGGAATACGCCATCGAACTTAATCGATTAATCCAGATGGAAATGGCTGGGTCAGTAGGCTAAACCATCTTTCCTCACACTTACATAACCTGTCTAACAGTACTTGGATGGGCACGCAAAAATGTCAGAATCGCCATCAGCCGTAACCGAGGCGAGCATTCAAACCATCTCAGACTCGCAGAACGAACCTGACTGGTTACGAAAATTCAGAAGCAAATCACTCAAACTATACCGAGAATTACCCATTGAGCTATCTACCCTTTACACCAAGTATGCAGATCTGGGTGGACTCGATCTAGAATCAGTAAGTACAGAATTACCCGAGCCTAATGACTCGAAGATTCAACTTGTTCGCGAGAAACTTGACACAAAAACAGTAATCACCCTGTATCAGATTGAATCAAAAACAATAGTGCCTACGCTCCCATCTGCCCTGCAAAAGGAAGGAGTAGTTTTCACCGACATTAGAACCGCGATTAAGAATAGCCCCGATCTTTTTGCTCGCTATTTCACTGAAAAGGCGATACTGTCAGAACAGGATAAGTTTGCGGCATTGAATAATGCGCTCTTCACAACTGGATTCTACCTCTACATCCCGCAAGGAATCGAGATTACAGCCCCATTAAGGTACGTGACCGTTCTCGACTCAGAAGCCCGCGCACTCTTCGTGCAGAACCTAGTTGTGGCAGCTAACAGAAGCAAATTCACGATCCTCGAAGAATCATACTCAACGCAAATGACCGGCCAAACTCGAAGATCTACGTACGGTGGTCTCTCCGAAGTCCACTTACGAGAAGGAGCAGAGGTCACTTACGCTAACATAAGCAACCTGGCAGCAAACTACAATGTCTTCTTGAATAGAAAATCAGTGGGTCAAGCCGATAGTAAAATCGTATGGGCTTCAGGACTACTCGGCGGTGCTTACACCCGTTCAAGACTAGAGAGCATAATGAACAATCAAGGAGCATCCTCCGAAAACATTGAAGTAGTTTTCGGGTCAGGAACACAACGCTTCGACGCCGTCTCCAACATAACCCACATTGGACAGAATACCAGTGGTCACGCAATTTCGAAAGGGGTAGTCAAAGATAAGTCTCGAGTTGTGTTTAAGGGAATGATTCGCATTACAAAAGACGCGAAGAACTCCAGAGCCTACCTCGCAGAGCATGGAATGATACTTGGCAAGGAAGCACGAGCAGATGCAATTCCTGGACTTGAGATTGAGACAAACGAAGTGAAAGCGACTCACTCAGCATCGGTTGCTCAGATAAATGATGAACAAATTTTCTACGTAATGTCACGGGGAATGTCAGAAGACGAGGCGAAGAAGCTAATAATTGTCGGATTTTTTGAGCCAATTGTCGAAAGAATCCCAATTCCTGAAGTAGCTCGACGGATAAGACGCATAACCGATCTAAAATGGTCAGGCATCAACGATTTTATCGCCTCAGTAACGATACCAGCCATCGATGATGAGTATTATGATGAAACCCAGAAGACGCACGACATCTTCGAAGGCCATTACAAATACCGCTAAGAATACGTCGAATTATCCCTATTACTCGTGAAACCGAATTGGAAGATTATGTGAAAGTATGCAACTTGAGTGATATACCACCTGGGACCATGCGTCCAATCGACTTGCACGACGTGCACATAATGATCGTTAATGCCGAAGGTTCATTGTATGCAGTCAGTCGCATCTGCACTCATGAAACTGCAGATTTAACAACGGGTTTTCTGATCGGGTCCGAAGTGACTTGCCCCCTTCATCTCTCCCGTTTCGATTTGAAGACTGGTGCCGTGCAAAACCCTCCGGCCACAATTCCTCTCACAACCTACAAGTTGAAGATTGAAGGGACAGCCGTATACGTACAGCTCGGACCTAAAGTAACTTAATGATGAAGAGTCAAGTATCATAAGAACGAAGGTTCGAATATTGGTAGAGAACGCCGCGACAATCAACATATCCAAAATCCGTGAAGACTTCCCGATCCTAAAGCGCAAGGTGAACGGAAAACCATTGGTCTACTTCGATAATGCTGCCACTTCACAGAAACCAAATTACGTTCTCGACGCGATGGACGAGTATTACCGGAACAAGAACGCGAACATACACCGCGGCGTGCACAAGCTCGCGGAAGAGGCAACAATCGCGTACGAAGAGGCCAGAGATAAAGTATCCAAGTTCGTGGGAGCAAGACACACCGAAGAGATAGTTTTCGTCAGAAACGCAACTGAAGGCCTCAACCTAATCGCCATGACTTGGGGAAGAGTGAACATTAAGAAAGGTGACAAAATCGTCCTGACCATTATGGAACACCATAGCAACATCGTACCCTGGCAGCTACTTGCAAAAGAAACCGGCGCAAGCTTAGAATTCATCGAAATAGACGCCGAAGGAAAACTGCGAGAAGATGAAGTGAAAGAAAAGATAGATGCCACTACCAAACTTGTCACCGTCACGCACGCTTCCAATGTGTTGGGAACAATAAACGCAGTTGACCAGATCGGAAAAGAAGCCCATCGAGTTGGAGCAATATGCGTTGTAGACGCGGCACAATCAGTCCCTCACATGCCGGTCAATGTTAGAGACATAGACTGCGATTTTCTTGTTTTTTCAGGGCATAAGATGCTGGGCCCCACTGGCATCGGCGTACTCTACGGTAAGAAGCAGGTCCTTGAAAACACGCCACCATTCCTGAGTGGCGGTGAAATGATTAGAGAAGTCCACACTCAAGAGGCAACGTGGAAAGACATCCCATACAAGTTTGAGGCAGGAACCCCAAACGCTGCAGGAGCCATCGGCCTCAGTGCAGCCATAGAGTACCTCAAGAGGATAGGCATGAAACAGGTTCACGATTACGAGAGAGAACTCACTGCATACGCCCTCGAGAAAATAAGCAAAGTTAGAGGAATCACCACTTATGGGCCGAAGGATCCCTCCTGTAGAGTTGGCGTCATCGCATTCAATCTTGGAGACATACATGCCCACGACCTCGCGTCAATTCTGGACGAAGAAGGAATTGCGATAAGATCAGGACACCACTGCGCGCAACCATTGATGGAATATTTGAACGTCCCTGCCACATCACCGCAAGCTTCTACATATACAACACAAAAGAAGAAGTTGACGTATTCATCAGCGCTCTCGAAAAAGCGGGGAAGCTTTTCAAGCTATGAGCTCAGACATCTACAAGGACATAATCCTAGACTATTATCGTCATCCGAGAAACTTCGGTGACCTTCCAGACCCAGACGTCCGAGCGAAAGACTCCAATCCGCTATGTGGCGACGTCATCGAGATGCAGCTTAGGGTAAGAGACGGAAAGATAGACGACTTGCGCTTCAAAGGAAGAGGCTGCGCAATAAGCCAAGCATCAGCCTCCATGCTGACCGAGCTCGCCAAAGGAAAGTCGTTAGATGAGATCAAAGCGCTAGGCAAAGAAGACGTCTTGAGCATGCTGGGGATCGACCCTGGACCAACACGCATAAAATGCGCTCTCCTCGGCTTGAAGGTCATCAAGTTAGGAGTGTACGGTTACCTTGGCCAAGCCGTCACAGACGAAGTAAAGCAGCTCGTATAGTCAACTGCACCATGTGCAGTATGTGGACCCGTGAGCAGTCACTGCAGCCTCCCCCAGTTCTATCGATTGGTATTTGCTTGATGATTTTTGGAGTATACATTTCTAGGACATAACCTGACGGGTGAGTTGGCACGCTGTGAGAACCGCAGTTATCCAACTGACGTTACCTCGCGCCTTTTTAATTATCGAGAGACCAGCATCGCAGAGCTAGCGTAGTCTGAATCGACTAAATCGAGTAAATTGAAAATTACAGAGGAGCTACAAACGGAAAATAGCTCAAACATCTTGACTACATAGAGTAAATGTTTATGTTACATGCCGCGATTCAGCCGAAGTCATGTCAAACAGATACGTACTTCCGGAATTGCCATACAAATACAATGCCCTAGAACCTGTGATCTCCGAGGAGATTATGAGACTGCATCACGACAAGCATCACGCCGCATACGTGAACGGTGCCAACGCCGCCTTAGAGAAACTCGAAAAAGGTAGAGCTGCCGGGCTTCAAGGAGTGGACGTGAAGGCGACCTTACGCGACCTTGCGTTCAACGCCTCGGGCCATGCTTTGCACGCGATTTTCTGGCCGAACATGAAACAAGGAGGAGGCGGAAAGCCTGGTGGAAAACTTGCAGATCAACTCACCAAAGACTTCGGTACCTTCGACTCGTTTAAACTACAATTCAGTAACGCAGCTAAGACAGTAGAGGGATCTGGATGGGGAATACTGTCCTATGACCCACTCTCAGACCAACTCTTGACATTGCAGGCGGAGAAACATCAGAATCTCACCGCGCAGGGCACTGTCCCTCTCCTAGTGTTAGACGTATGGGAACATGCCTACTATCTACAGTACAAGAACGACCGCGGCACCTACGTCGACAAATGGTGGGACGTCGTTAACTGGTCGGATATCGAGAAGCGATTCGAGAAAGCCAAGCAATAAACACTGAAATCAAAAGTTCCATGGATCTGAGTCAAATCAGGTCCTTCCCAACTTTTTGCCAAACTTCTGCTACAATCGGGTAGACAGAAATAAGACAAGCATAATCACTCGATGTAGGCAGAATAATAATGACTCAACTCTTACTGACCCAAGGGCGTTACTCCTTCCTGAAAGAGCTTGGAATCCAAGAAATCAACCCAGGTGCTTGTGGCGGACCTAACAGCTGGAGTTCAAGTAAAGGAAGAGAAGTTCTTGACGTCATCACACCGATAGATGGATCCACGATCGCAAGAGTTGCGTTAGCATCAGAGGAGGATTACGAACACGTCATCGAGGTTGCCCAGGAAGGATTCCTAAAGTGGAGATTAATCCCCGCTCCACAACGAGGACAAATAGTTAGAGAGATCGGGGATGAACTTCGGCGGCTGAAAGAACCTCTTGGAAAACTCATAACGCTTGAAATGGGGAAAATCCTTGCGGAGGGAATGGGTGAAGTTCAGGAGGCTATAGATATTGCCGATTTCGCAGTAGGATTATCACGTCAACTTTACGGGTTAACCATGCAATCAGAGCGACCATCGCACAGAATGTACGAACATTGGCAACCACTGGGCGTAATTGGAATAATCACCGCGTTCAATTTCCCGATAGCAGTATGGTCATGGAATTCGATGATAGCAGCCGTGTGCGGAGACACGATGCTATGGAAACCATCATCCAAGACACCACTCTGTGCGATTGCCATACAGCACGTTGCGAATAGTGTAATGGAGAGGCGCGGATTTGCAGGGATCTTCACTACGATCATTGGAAAAGGATCGATCGTCGGAGAGAAGCTGATCAACGACAAGCGAATCACGCTCATATCAGCAACTGGGTCAACACAGATGGGTAAGAGAATTGCTGAAGCAACCTCGAAGAGACTGGCGCGGAGCATCCTAGAACTGGGAGGAAACAACGCGATCATAGTTGCCGAGGACGCAAATCTCGACTTGGCAATCAGGGCAATTCTCTTCGGCGCTGTTGGGACAGCTGGCCAACGCTGCACAACTACTAGACGGCTAATAGTACATGAGAACATAATCGAAGAATTAACTTCGAAACTCGTGAATGCATACGACCAAGTGCGCATCGGTAACCCTCTGGATCCTGAAAACCTAATGGGACCATTAGTTGATGAAGACGCTGTTGAAACGATGATGAAAGCGCTCCAACTCATCCCACAACAGCGCGGACGTATTGTAGCAGGCGGAAAGAAGATTGACAAACCTGGGTTCTATGTCACACCAGCAATAGTACGTGTGCCCGGCAACACGCAATTAGTTTGCGAGGAGACTTTCGCGCCCATACTGTACATCATGCCTTACAAAAACCTGGAAGAAGCAATCAAACTGCACAATCAGGTACCCCAAGGTCTTTCATCCGCCATATTCACAGAATCGTTGAAGACTGCTGAAAAGTTCCTATCTGCATCAGGAAGCGATTGTGGAATAGCAAATGTGAACATCGGTACTTCCGGAGCCGAAATAGGTGGAGCATTTGGGGGAGAGAAAGAGACGGGGGGAGGCAGAGAATCCGGGTCGGATGCATGGAAGCAATACATGCGCCGTCAAACAACAACAATCAACTGGGGTAACGAACTTCCTCTAGCCCAAGGAATCAAGTTTGGCGAATAATACGACGGTCAATAGATGCCTCTAATTCGCTACATATCACCGACTAGCAGACTAGGCGTGTCAGGCGATTTGAACGTGATCGACCTGATAATAGCGTTTAGCGAGCATTCGAGTCTTGTCGATTGTCCTACCGTTCTTTCCTATTGCTAACGCCTTGTCCTTTGGTTCTACTTCAACAACCACTATCTTGCGATCTGGCCGTTCAGTTATTCTGACTTCCTTAATTTTCGCTGGGGCTAAGCAACTTTTCACTAACCCTTCAATAGTATCCGCGAATTCAACCACTTCTATTGGCTTGCCGGTCATCTTCCGAAGTGCATTGATGTTTTTTCCACCTTTGCCAATAGCTAGACCCATCTCCCCCGCTTTCGCGAGGAAGATCACTCTGTCGCTATCGATTATGCAGTCGTTTGCGGTTGCTCCCGTAATATTCTCAAATAGGGCTATGAGTCGCATTTCTTCCATGCTGAGTTTGATTCTTGAAGCGGCCATAAGCTATTGCACAGCCAGCTGCATTATTTCCGAGTCACCGGGCTCCTTGATCGTGAGTGCTGATACAACAAAATTCTTGCCGCATGCTGAGCCAAGATCGATGCTCGTTCCAGTGTAGATATGAACTGGGACTGATGATTGCTTTGCGTAGTACACGATGTCATTCCGTTCATTTTCAGGGCAATTGGCGGCTAAGATCAGCAATTTGGCCTTGGCGAATTTGGCGGCGTCTAACGCTTCCTTTGCTCCGAGTGCGACCTTACCCGTTCTTAACACAATCTGTATCTGTTTGTTCACATCGATCTTTGCGGACTGCATCTATTTTCCAGCCTTCTCTGGCATCGACATGTAGACTTCTATAAGCCCTGTGCCCATGGGTACTTGCTGTCCAACTATAACGTTTTCAGCTACTCCACGCAGCATGTCCCTCGTGCCTTTAACTGCCGCATCGACGATCGTTGGGATAGTGATCTCGAAAGCTGCCTTCGCTAAGGTGCTTGCCTTTTCACCGCTCACACCGTGCCTTCCGACCTGTAACACCTCACCCGAAGCAGTCATCGCGTCTGCAACCAGCATTACGTGCCGCACGTCGACGTCTAAACCCTGTTCTTCGAGCACAGCCGAGGCCTCCTTGATGATTACATTTCTAGCAGCTTCAATCCCTAAGACTTCAGCCACTTCATGCATGTTGTTTGATGTCGTTCGCATGGGGTCAACACCTTCCATATCGAGAGTTTGTTCGAGGTTTGATCCTTCAGTTCTGATCACCCATTCACTCTTGTCGCCTGTTTTCTCTTCCATGACGAGTGCACGTTTGACTTGGGGAATCCCTTTCACGTGCATGAGGGGTAGGCGTAACACTAGCCTGTTGAATTGTGCAATATCCATCTCCTTGGGCATTATGTGGACAGTATTCTTCTCCACCTCAACTTCGCATCCGCCTGGCGTTACTGCTGCTTTGATATCCTTGAGGGTGACGTCCCTCTCCCTCATTCCATCACTATTCAGCGTGACCACAATCCGCATCTTTGTGATGTCTGATTCGATGCTGGACGCGATGTCCCCCAGCGTTGTGTGGGTGATCCTCGTCGCCACTCCCTGGGCCCTTTCGCGGCTCGTACGGTATTTCTTATTCAGGTATACGACCATCATAGGGGTGGATGGGATCTTTCTCGCATCCACAATCTCGATGAGTCTAGGCAGACCCAACGTAACGTTTTGTTCTCTGACTCCTGCGAAGTGGAATGTTCTGAGAGTCATTTGGGTCCCGGGTTCACCGATGGACTGTGCGGATACAATGCCAGCGGCTTCGCCTGGTTCAATCATAGCTCTGCGATAATTCTTAGCAGCTTGCTTGACGGCTTGGTCCACGCCTTTTCGGGTTAGCTTTGCCTTGAGTAGACTATTCTGCAATTGATCAGCCAAGCTAGGGGTCAAGTCGGCTCGAACTTCAGCAATCTTCTTCTCTACGTACTGTTTACTTGCCTTCTCGCCTTTCTCCATGGTCAGTTCGACGCGTTCTACGAGACGTTCAGTGTTTACTGCCTTGCCGTGATCGCTCTTTGCGGTGTCAACTCCGTCTTCTCCATACCTGAATTGGATTATGTCTCCTCTTGAGTCTCGGACGGTTTGGTCATACTCGACTCTGATGTGTTCGAGAGCGTTTATCAAACGTCTTTGCATGTAACCGCTTTGCTGTGTCCTGACGGCAGTGTCCACTAGACCCTCTCTTCCTCCCATTGAATGGAAGAAGAATTCGATCGGTGAAAGCCCATCCTGGTATGAAGAATACACGAAGCCTCGAGCTTCGGCGCGTTTATCACCTCTTTCAAAGAAGGAGAGAGCTCGATCCCGATAGCCTCTTGTAATTCTCTGTCCGCGGATAGATTGTTGACCAACGCTGGCAACCATTTGGGCGATGTTGAGCATGGACCCGCGCGCTCCGGTTTTCGTCATGATAACTCCGGAGTTGTCAGTTTCAGTCATCAAGTATTGCTCAGCTAGCTCTCCAGCCTGGTCGCGCGCCTTGGAGAGCTCATCCATTATTCGCAGCTCTAATGATTCTTCGATGGATCTTCCAGGCAACCGTTCAAGTGTTTCTCTGTCATATTGTTCAATTAAGTCGTCGACGCGCTCTTCAGCTTTCTTTATGGATTTTGATATTTTATCTTTCACAGCACTCGAAAGATCGAGCTCATTAATTCCGTAAGAGAAGCCGCGAATGGTGATGAATCGGTCGAGTACCTTCATCAGGCTGTTGAGGAACTCTCTGCCTTTCTCGGGACCGTTATCCTTGACGATTCTATGAAATAGAGTCTCAGAGCGTTCTGCGCCGATAGTGTTCTTGTCAATTACGCCTTGAATCAGAGAACCATCTTTGACGATTACAGTCTCACCGTCTTCCTTGGTTACCATGCTTGACCTAGCGACGAAACTGAATTCCTTGGGCAGGAAAAGACTGAAGATTTGCTTTCCGCTCCATAACTCTACGGGGCGTTTAACATCGGGGATTGGAAGTTCCCCGGAATATCGGGCTGCGGTCAGGATTTTTCCTACTTCCTCTTTGGTAAGGTATGTCGACTTTCTTGTTAGAAGGTAGGCCGCGCTCAGGAGGTCAGTCTTTGCCCCGATTATTGGGCCACCGTACCTAGGGGATAAGATCTGGTCCTGCACTTGCATTAGCAGTTTCGCCTCAGTCCGCGCCTCTTCTCCTTGAGGCACGTGAAGGTTCATCTCGTCTCCGTCGAAATCCGCGTTGTAAGGTGGGCAGACGCAAGGGTTGAGTCGGAAAGTCTTGTAGGGCAAGACTTTGACTCTGTGAGCCATTATTGACATTCGGTGAAGTGATGGTTGCCTATTGAAAAGAACGATATCGTTATCTCTTATGTGCCTCTCGACCACGAAACCCGATTGAATTGCTTCTGCTAGGCTTTCGCGTTCTGTCACAAATTCAAGTCGAACTCGCCGTCCGTCTGGTCGAACGATATACAGTGCGCCGGGATACTGGTCGGGTCCATTTCGAATGAGGCTTTTAAGCTCATCAATATTCCAAGGAGTTACTCGTTCTGGAATCGTGAGTCTCTGGGCTACGTCAATCGGAACACCGACCTCGTTGATGTCAATGTTGGGATCGGGGGAGATTACGGTTCTAGCTGAGAAGTCGACACGTTTTCCTGAGAGGTTCCCTCTGAATCGGCCTTCCTTACCTTTCAGTCGTTGAGTTAGAGTCTTTAGAGCTCTTCCAGACCTATGGCGGGCAGGTGGCAAACCAGATACTTCATTATCGAAGTATGTGGTAACGTGATATTGAAGTAGCTCGTGTAGTTCCTGAATGATGTTTACCGGAACGCCCGATTCAAGTGCTTCTCGGAGTTTCTGGTTGATTCGTATTATGTCGACTAGCTTGTGGGTCAGGTCGTCTTCAGAACGGATGCCGGACTCCAATGTGATTGATGGTCTGACGGTGACGGCTGGAACAGGGAGTACTTGCAAGATCATCCATTCCGGGCGTGCAGCAGTTGGCTCCATTCCTAGTAGTCGAAGGTCGTCGTCAGTAATCCGTTCAAGCCTTTCCCGAATCTGGCTTGGGTTCAGACGTGAAGCTCCTCCGTCTATCATCTCGTGAAACGTTGTGGGCTTGCCGTGTTCGATTGGATACTGTCTAGCTCCACAATGTGGGCATTCTTGACTCTTCTTTGCGTCTTTCATTACAGTCTCATAGAAGGTGGAAGGTATCTCGTTGAGCTGCTTCTGTTCCTTCTGCATTAACTCATTATACGATTTGATTTTGTCGGCGGAGAGTAATATGCGACCGCAGTTCCGGCAGGTCGCTTGAAGTAGTTTGTGGAGGAGTTTTGCGAACGCTACATGAACGACTGGTTCAGCCAATTCTATGTGGCCGAAGTGTCCTGGGCAAGCTGAGGCTGTGTTTCCGCAAGTTTTGCATTTCTGTCTAGGTTCTAAGGTTCCAAGCCTTCCATCCATGAGGCCTGAAACGATTGGCACGCCGTCTTCATCGTAAGTATCGGCCGTTTGGACTTCTACGGCTGAGAGTCGTCGAATATCGCTCGGCGCTATGAGCGTGAAATGGATACTGCCGATTACTTTTGTTGCTTCATTTGCTATTGACATCTCATGCACGCTCCGATACTTCTAGACGGGGCGCTACTCCAAGTGCCATTAGTTCTTGCAGTAGGAGCTTGAAGGCATATGAGAGTTGGACTGGCGAGACTACGGCTTTGTCTCCATCTATTCGGCAGATGTACTTGTTCTGTTTCACATCATGATATGCAAGCAACCCGCATGTTTCACATATCATAACGGTATACTTGTCGGATTCTTCGAGAAGTCGATCTCTCAGTAATGCTGAAGCGCCGTGTCCGATTAAGCAGTCGCGTTCCATTTCCCCGAACCTTAGGCCCCCGCCTCTTGCTCGGCCTTCTGTTGGCTGTCTTGTGAGCATTTGGACTTGGCCACGGGCACGTGCGTGCATTTTGTCTGCGACCATGTGGTGAAGTTTCTGATAGTAAACTACTCCAACGAAAACGTCTGCAACAAGTTTTCTTCCGTCAACTCCGTTGTAGAGCACTTCTCGTCCGCCGTGTTCGAATCCTAGCTCGAGTAAGGCGTTTCGTAGAGCTTCCGGTCCTTCGTTGCTGAAGGCAGTGCCGTCGACGGGTTCACCGCGTAGACTCGCTACTTTCCCGGCAACAGCTTCAACGAATTGTCCAATAGTCATACGGGATGGGATGGCATGTGGGTTGATTATTACGTCTGGGACGATTCCCTGTTCAGTGAACGGCATATTTTCGTGTGGAATGAGTGTTCCAATGACTCCCTTCTGGCCGTGTCTGGAAGCGAACTTGTCTCCGAGTTCGGGAATACGCGTATCGCGTACACGTACCTTGACAAGCCGATTCCCCTCAATGGATTCACTGAGGAATACGGAGTCTACGATTCCTTCCTCTGAAGGGCGCATGCCTACCGAAGAATCCCGTTTTGTTGGTCCTTTCACCTCGAATTCTCGATATTCCTCAAGAAATCTTGGGGGACTCGTTCTGCCTATCAATACGGTGTTTCCTGTGACTTCAGACTCGACGGCGATTACACCATCTTCCTCAAGCAAGCGGTAGTATCGATCGCCTCGGTAACCTCTGATTCCAGCTTCTGGAACTTCGAATTTATCTCGCAAACCGCCGAGGTATTGTCTACATTCTCCTTCGTAAACTCGGTAGAACGATGAACGGAAGAGGCCTCGATCAACTGATGACCTGTTGATGATGATTGCGTCTTCCATGTTGTAACCTTGGTAGCAGAGTAGAGCGACGACGCAATTCTGCCCGGCTGGTCTGCTATCATATTTGATGATCTCCATCGGCTTCGTTTTAATCACCGGTACTTGTGGGTAATGCAGAATGTGCCCACGTGAGTCAACTCGGTTCGCGTAATTGACTGCGAAAATGCCTAAGGCCTGTTTTGCCATCGCCGATTCGTACGCGTTTTGCGGCGATTGATTATGTTCAGGGTAGGGAATTAGAGATGCGCATATTCCTAGAATCGTGTACGGAGCGATTTCAAGGTGTGTTGTTCTCTCGCTTATCCTGCTCGGCGTGTCTGCAATTAGGGCATTCTCTTCCTCATCAGCATCCAAGTATTCGATAACGCCTCGATCTACGAGGTCTTCAAATCGAAGTTCGCTACGCTGTACGCCTTCGACGTGTTCTCGTGTGAGTCTGGGTTTGGTATTGTCAACGATGACGAGTGGTCGTCTAACTCTTCCCGCGTCACAGTTCACGTAGAGTTCCGGGCGTCCTTGTTCTACTTGAGGAGGCGAGTAGGCGATGTTTACTTCGGAACTTATTTCGGCGGCTCGCCGCATTCGTATGAGTTCTTGGGCCATCTTCTCAGCATCTCGGACGTATCCTGCAATCAGGCCGTCAACGAAGACTTTCGCTCCTGTCTCCCGCAGTTTCGCGTCGGCTTCTTCTACTGGGACAGCGCCAAGTCGTCTAACCTTTGAAACGAAATCTCTAGAATCCACTCCAATTGAAATCACCGCGCTGAGTGCTAGATTCTTTACAAGTCCGCAGTTTGATCCTTCGGGTGTTTCACTTGGGCAGAGTCTTCCCCAGTGGGTTGGGTGTAGATCTCTTGCTTCAAGGTTGGGTTGACTCCTGCTCAGTGGTGATTGCAATCGTCTAAGATGGCTGAGCGTTGAGGCGTAATTGGTTCGGTCAAGTAGTTGGGTTACTCCGACGCGGCCTCTTACCCAGTTTCCTGTTGCAATCGCGTGTTGAATTCTCTCGGTAATTATACCGGGGCGGATTGCGTTGCCGATTGATAGTTCGGCATGTCTCCGTATAGTTATTCGTTCCAGTTGATACTTCAAATCGCGAATTAAGTTTCGGAACGATATTCGGAAGAGTTCTGCAAGCAGTGAACCAGCAAGCTTCAGACGCTTGTTAGCGTAATGGTCCTTGTCGTCTGGTTGTCGCATTCCTAGTTTGAGTTCGATTACTCGACAGACGACTTCAGCTAGCTCTGCAGCCTTTTCCTTTCGATCTTCTGGATTTCTGCCTATATGGGGAAGGAAGTTTCGGTCAACGGCGGCCTCCGCCTTCTTCAATCGATAATCTTCAACTTGACCGGGAGCCAGCCTGTTACCAATGTACAGTAAAGCGTCTCTCTGGGTCACGACTCCAATAGACTTCTCGAATGTCGGGGCTAGCTGATTCTGGACGGCCTCGTCGGTCGAAATCATCCCAGCAATTTTGGCGTCTTCTTCGTAGCCGAGAGTCTTCATCATAACAACTATGGGTATGTCGGAAGGGACCCCTGGCATCGTAATGTAAATCGCACCGTCAGTCTTCAACGTAACCTCTGTGCGGGCTCTGAATCCGACTGTAGTCGAGAAGACCTTCGCCTTGTACGTAGGGTGGACTCCGGTCTGCTCTTTATCCACAAGAATTCGATTTGCCGCCAAGTCCTCTAGGGCAACTACAACCCTCTCGGCGCCGTTAACAATGAAATATCCGCCCGGGTCTAAAGGATCTTCACCAATACTGATCAGCTCCTCTGACGTCATGCGGGCGAGAGGACAGATCTTTGATCGTAACATTACTGGAAAGTCGCCAATGTACACTATCTCAGTTTGTCCTTCACGCTCCCCAATGACTGGAGTCATTTCAAGATGAAGCGGAGCAGCGTAGGTAAGATTACGGATCCGCGCTTCAGTTGGAAAGATCTGTCGTTCAGATCCGTCGACTTCCGTCACTCGTGGAGTTCCAATCTCGATTTTTCCCAGTTTGATCTTAAGCGGATAGTCTTCAATCTCAATAGGAATTTCACCAGTCTCGTCAACTATGGCCTGTAGACCCGTCTCGATAAACTCGTTGTACGAATCCACGTGCTGCCTAACGAGACCCTTCTCCTCCAGGAATCGCTTAATCAATTCCCAGATTTGCGGACTAACCATCGTACTTGAAACAGACATATTATTTCACTAACCTTCAACAACATAACGATAAACTACAACTTCGCCGGCGGTAGCGCTCTTCCGAGTGACCCTCAAAATGTCACCGGGCTCTGCTTTCAGAGCTTGAGACGTGGGATCGCTAGCCTTGACGTAAGGCAGCTGGTGAGGCTGAATATGCAGTCCCTCCATTAGTTCTGAAGCCTCCTTTTTTGAAAGGAGTTCATGCATAGGAACAAGTTGATGTTCGAACAGGTCATAAGACCTTACTTTTTCGGCATCTTTCAATCTAGGCATACTCTTCACGTAGAAAAGATTCAAGGGGCCCTCAAGGTGAGCCTTACCGAAACTTTCCTGTGAACCACCCTGATGGACGCTAATAAAGTTTGATCATCTAGACGCTACGCTAATCATACCCAGCGCCCGAGAGCTGCGAGATACGTGAAAGTTTTGGGTCCACTACAACTGTGTATGGGAAGTTACTTATTTAGTTCACGTTGACGCAGCATGGTCAGAGTGCGTCCTCTGAATCCTCAGAAGCCGATCACTATTGGACCGTTTAGTGCAGTAGAATTTTATGAAACCCTTGTACCGCCTTTACACGTGACACATAATGCCAGTCTCAGTAAACTTAACGTGGGGTTCAGGACTGAAATTCGAAGCTCAACTCAACGATAGAAAGATCCAGTTGAATTCAGCCGACAAGATGGGTTCCGCGTTTTCCCCCATGGAGCTCTTCCTAATCTCACTAGCTGGATGCACTGCTATGGACGTGCAGTGGATTCTGGAGAGGCAGCGTCAGAAGATTGAGTACTTCAAGATTACCGCAAATGGCAAGCGGCGAGATGAAGATCCTCGATCGTACGAATCCATTGATCTAGAGTATGTAGTTAAAGGGGGGAACGTCAGAAAAGACGCTGTCGAAAGAGCCATCCGACTCTCGCAAGAGAAATATTGCTCAGTGATGGCAATGGTCAAAGATTCGGTGAAACTAAACATAACATACAAAATCTCGGACGGCAACAAGCCTGAAGAAAAATTCGATTACAAGACAGCAATTCGCTAGCTGCGTGTCTGAACCTTCGTGTAGCAGCTGCATCGTCTAGCCCTATGATTTGAACACCCAATCAACCTATGGTCCTTACAACCACAGATTACGCATCTCTTCTCTGACACTGATGACAATATACCACCTGCCATCAGCGAACTATCTAGATATCGGGAATTCATGAAGGATGTGTCGCACGACACATGCTTCAATATGGACTAGGTCTGACCTTCGGTCTTTGAGACGTTTGATCCCTCAGGACTCGGGGGCTCTGAGCTTGGAACCGTCGTATGAGTTCTTCTGTGTCTATGTGCGTTTGAATGGGCAGCTGGCTGGACATCTGAAGTCTGGTTCAGATTCGCGTTTGAAGGACTCGAATTCACGCTTGGCTTGGATGCGATCGGCTCAACGTTTCGAGTCTGGGTAGGCTGCACATACTGAGTCTGAGTGGGCTGCCATTGTGTCTCTCTACGTCTGCCCCAGACAAGCGCACCTATCACCACGACTACCGCGACGGCCACAACCACCAAGGCTACGGTCACGTATAGGACAGTCGGGTCAGCGTTCCATGTGCCCGTTACCGATTTCGGGCCATCCATTAAGACAGTCGTTGACTGACCGGGTGACTGTATGTCTCCCTGCCAGCCATTGAAGACCATGTTGATTCCATAACTTGGATTCGGCGGAGTTGAAGCGGAGATTTGAGCGGTGCTTCCGGCATCGTACCAGCCTTGACCTGAAACACTCCCTTGATTACTCGACACAGTCAAGAAGTATTGCTGGTTGTACTGAGCGATAACTGTGTGAGGCGCATTCATCTGAATTGTCAGCGTAGAGCCGGTTTGACTCGGACTCCCATCAACACTCCATCCACTGAAGGTTAGTCTGCTGCCACTGTTTCCTGAGACTACTTGAGATGGGATCGAGATTACCGTTGAAGTGCCTGAGTTGAACCATCCGCTTCCTTGGATCGTAGCAGCGTTAGAGGGCTGAGAGCTTACAGACAGATAATATTGCAGCTGATACACTGCGGTTACTGATTTGGCTGCGTCCATTGTAAGCGAACCGGTCATGCTTGTGCCGGAGTAGTCACCGGTCCAATTTGAGAAAATATATCGAGTATCCTGAGAGACCTGGATCATGTTCTGATTGGCCGCAAAAGAAGCCGAAGTACCTTGCCCATACTGGCCGGCACCACTAACAGCATTCGACAGGGTTGATGGATTTGCATTCACAGTCAACTGATATTGTTGATTATAGGCGTAATTTCCGTAGCCGTAGCTATATGAGTATGGATACGAACCGTAACTATACGAGTATGGATACGAACCGTACCCATAGTATGAACTGTAGTATGGGTAGTAATAGGAGTAATACGGGTAATAATAGGAATAGTAACTGGAATAACCTCCCCACCCACCCCATCCACCTCCCCCATGGCAGCCGGAATGGTGACAGTGATAGGCATACACTTGGCCAGTGTTCCCTAACAGAAACGCTAGTCCCATAACTATGACGAGTACGCCCACGGAAACCTTAGACAAGGAACTTTGCATAGCCTAAATCATGTATAACGGTCCTTAAAAATCTATGATTGATTTGTCCGTCAGAATAATATCTGATATCCTAAGGGTTCGCCGCTCAGTATTCATCGAATGGCACTCTGGATTGGCAGTTTCCACTCATCCGTGCGTCGATATTGGACTGGAAAGGCGTACTATCGTTTGAATTCAGGCGTAACATTCTCCGTGAATAATTCTATTCCGTCCTGATTTGGGAAATCTAGGAAACGCAGTATGAAGTATCTGACGCCCAGATCTGCAAATTCTGCGAGCTGCCTTGTAACCTGTTCTGGGTTGCCAGTTACGGGCGGGTCGGTTGCTGTGAAGGGGTTGTTCTTCGCAATCCTGTTCGCTTCATCTTCAGTTTGGCTATCGCGACGGCTCCACCGTCTTCGCCAGCATTGTAAGCTTGATGGCTTGTAAAACGGTCGTGGTTCCGAGTATTTTCAGTGGATACTACGGACTGCTCAAAGAATTCTGGCGGGCCCGCCGGGATTTGAACCCGGGACCCTTACCCAAGAACGCGGTGAAGCAATTCTTTTCGGGTGTCTTCCCGGGGAATCTCTTTCCCAGAGGTAAAAGCAACACCGACGCCTTTGAAGCGTCACCGATGCTCTACCTGACTGAGCTACGGGCCCTCGGCTTGGACAACAATGTGGAGTATCAAAAGGATAACGGTAGCGAATTAGGAAGGTGCTTCGGTAAGGGTAATGCCCACTCTTTGCTGATTCTTGCCCCTGCTGATCGTTAGTTCGATGGTGCCGCCAACTTTCTTGTTCTTGACGATGTGTTGAAGATCTTCGGTTTCCTTCAGTGGTGTCATGTCTGCTTCGAGTATGACGTCGCCTGCAACTATACCGCTTCTCTGCGCAGGGCTTCCTCCCCCAACTTCCACAACGAGCACGCCTTTTTCAGTCTGGAGATCATTTGATTCGGCTATCTCACGATTCAAAGTCAGACTGGAGATTCCTAGGTACGGCCTTACGACCCGTCCGTGTTCTATGATCTCCTTCGCAATTTTCCTGGCGCTGTTTATCGGTATCGCGAATCCGATACCTTGAGCGAACGGTATATTCGCTGTGTTAACTCCTATGACTAGGCCGGCGCTGTCTACAAGCGGTCCTCCACTGTTACCAGGGTTGATGGACGCATCGGTCTGGATCAGGTCTTCGTACATGTGATTCTCCAAGTGCATATGACGTTTTAAGCCGCTCACCACCCCCATGGTTACGGTTGGGCCCGGAAGGAAGAATCCGAACGGGTTCCCAATGGCAATTGCAATTTGCCCTGCCACCAGACTGTCCGAGTCTCCCAGTTTAGCTGCAGATAAACCCTCAGCATCTACCCTTACGACAGCTACATCGGACATTGCGTCTGATCCAAGAACTTCTCCTTCGAACTTCTTCCCATCAGGAGTTACCACTCTCACGCGTTCCGCGTCTTCGACAATGTGGTGATTGGTCAGGATGCCGCCGTTGGAGTCGAATACTATTCCGGAACCCATTCCTCTGACTGGGATAGATCCGAACCTGTTCTCTCGCAATATTCTGAGAGTGGCGACTGATACAACTGCGGGACTAACTTTCTGTACCGCGGCAATCACATCTTTCTCATTGACAGCCAACATGCCCAATTACCATCCAACGAGAATCCGTGCGGCGTATTTATTGACTGAGAATACAGAAGCATGTGACGATGAAAAATGGAAGGCACTGCCGCTGTATACAAGTGCGAGTGTGGTTACGAATTCCTGTCGAAGACGCCGAATCCGACGTGCCCGAAGTGTAACAGCACTGTGAGCCAAACCTTGGACATGGACGCGCTGATTGGGTTCGATGATTAAACGCGGGTTGGCGCCCTTCGCCAGAAGAAGATGACTCTTCTCCTATGGGCGGGATTCGAACCCGCGTCGACGACGTGACAGGCCGTCATCCTAGACCACTGAACGACCAGGGCCCAGCATTCCACAATTGACGGGAGAGCTTAAAGTGTTACTGAGTCGCTGACTCTTTACCAATCTTTACTGTTCGCTCAGATTTCAGTTCGGTGAAGTCAGATTCGAAGTATTCTTCTGGCGTTCTTTGATTTGCGCGACGAAGATCTGATTCAATTCGTCGCAGATCAGTTCGCTTAATTTTGCCACTAACCGTCTTTGGCAATTCCTGATTGAACTGGATAATCCTCGGGCGCTTGTACGGAGCCATACGTTCCCTCGTGAACTTGAAGATGCTGAGCGCCAATTCTCGCGAAGGACTCACGTCTGGCTTTAGCGTGATTATAGCTTTGGGAACAAATCCCCGCAGTTTATCTGGGCTAGCAACTACTGCAACTTCAGCCACGGATGGATGAAACATGAGTTCGCTTTCCAGCTCGAAGGCGCTTATTCGATAGTCTGAACTCTTGAAGACGTCATCAGATCTTCCTATGAACCAGAAGTGCCCCGTCTCATCTTTGCATGCGACGTCTCCTGTAAGGTACCAATCACCTACGAAAACTTCCAGATTCTTCTCCGGAGGGTCGATGTAACCCTGCATCAACCCGATCGGCCTCCTAGGCTTAACTCTAACCGCAACCATACCTTCAGTCCTGTTTGGGACTATGGCGTGATCGTCATTTAGAATTGCAATCTCATACCCTGGCGCTTCAACCCCCATTGATCCTGGCTTGACAGCCATACCAGGAAATGTTCCCACTTGCAGCGTAGTCTCTGTCTGGCCGAATCCTTCACGAAGTTCAAGACCGATACTATCCTTCACTTTCTGAAAGATCTCAGGGTTTAGTGGTTCGCCAGCACTAACAAGCTCCCGGAACGAGAAGCTGTAGGATTTGAGATTTTCAAGCTGGAGAAATCGCCACACCGTGGGAGGAGCACATATTGTCCGAACTCTGTGCTCCTCCAGTATCCGGAGAACTTCTTTCGCGTTGAATCTCCCCGCGTAATTGTAAACGAAGGTGGTTGCTTCGGCATTCCAAACAGCGAAGATGCTGCTCCAGGCATGCTTTGCCCAACCTGGCGCGCCGATGTTGTAATGGAGGTCGCCCGGCCTGATGCCAGTCCAATACATTGTGCTCAAATGCCCTATCGGGTAACTGCCGTGTGTGTGAAGGACGAGTTTTGGTTTCGAGGTTGTACCCGAAGTGAAGTAGACGAGCAGTCCATCATTCAACGAGTATTCTTCTTCCGGCTTGAAGCTTCCAGGTTCTGAATCAACTTGGCTGAACGGAACCCAGCCTTTTATCTCAAAGCCGAGATTGATCTTCACGAACTCTTTACTATTCGGATTTGCGTTATCGATCGTGGAAACTAGTTGCTCATCCGCCACGACACATCGAACTCTTCCTCGCGCCATTCTATCCTTGACGTCATTTGAAGTCAGTAATGTTGAAGCGGGGATTATGACACACCCCACTTTCATCGCGCCGAGTATCGTCTCGAATAGTTCAACCTTGTTCGGTAGCATGACGAGGACTCTGTCACCCTTCCTGAGACCAAGCGTGCAGAGCAGGTTCGCTACCCTGCTGGACCGCTCTTTCATTCTTTGGAAGCTGACCTTCTTCTCAACGCCCTGATCATCTACGTATTCCAGGGCTGGGTTAGTGCACTCGTCCGCGAGGTGATCAAAGTAGTTCAAGGCCCAGTTGAAATTACCCGGAGTTGGCCAGTTGAACCCTGACTTTGCTTCCTCATAGTTCTTGGCGGAGAGGAGAAAATCGCGAGCAGCAACGAATTCCTTTGCGGACGACAACGGAAGCCCATTTTCCGCGATGCCTCTCAGCTCAATCTAAGGATTGTTTCCGGTTCCTCCATGCGACAACTAGATAGCATTCAACCTAAACAGGAAGAAACTGACGAATATTGACCAACTTGGACGTAGCTTACATTCCAACACCCAAGAACGTAGTCCGGCAAATGCTCCTTCTCGCCAGACTTCGCAAAGGCGAGCTTCTCTACGATCTGGGGGCAGGAGAGGGGCGGATCCTGATTGAAGGAGCGAGAGAATTCGGCGCCAGATGCGTCGGAGTGGAGATTGATCCTGAACACGTCGTACGCCTCAAAGAGCGACTGGCAGCAACCAAGGTTGAAGCGAAGATCATTGAAGGGGACTTGATGCAGTTTGATCTATCAAACGCTGACGTGGTCGCAATCTACCTCTCAGACTCGGTGAACGCCAAGCTTGCCCCCAAACTGTCTAGAGAGCTCAAATCAGGCGCAAGAGTCGTATCATTAGATTATAGGCTCCCGGGCTGGAAACTGGAGAAAGAAACATCGGTAGAGAGCGCAGGCCTGAGCCGACAAATCTACCTATACTCACTACGGGGGGGATCAGTAGAGGCGCACACTCTACACAACCCTCGCTAATCACGATAGCACACACTGCTCAAAATTATAAGCAAGAAAGAATTCATCCACCTAAATGACCGCCAGCACCTTGACCCAAGCATTGCCACCTCCATGTCAATTTCGAAGCCGACAGTGACCTTACGTTTTTACCAGGGTAGCTATGCGTCTAGGTAACTTATTTACCCTTTGTTCCCGTTCCTCGCCACAGGAGAAGACAGCAGTGTGCGAACATTGTACCGTACTGGACTCGATTCTAGAAAGTTTGGTAGGTCGCAAAGTGACGGACGTAATAATGAAGCGGGTAATTGCGGAGCTTCATGAGCCGGTTGAGAGCCTAGCAGAACCTTCCTCTATAAGTCATATTAACTGTGCTGTCACGCATTAATCGAGGGTGACTCTGATTGTTAGAGTTCAATGCGTCTGCGCTATCGACGGAAACTGTGCGACTCGAAGAACAGTACGCCGCTGTTGAGCAGAAGATTCTGAAAGACCTCGATTCTATGAACATCAAAATCTTCTCAGCCATGTGGAAACTGGGGGCAAGGAACCTCCTCGAAGTGTCAAGACGGACAGGAATTCCATTTACATCAATCTATCATCGGATAGAGCGACTCGAATCGAAGTCGGGCCCCCTTACCTATGTTGTACCCAAGATTTCGAAGTTGGGGATGATGAGGGTTGTCGTGTTGGCGACCGCGCGACTGGGCTGTGAAGAAGCAGTTACACAAGCCTTGAAAGCCCCCAACCTGTGGCAAGCAATCAACTCATGCGAGGGAACCTTCACCCATGACTCCGTCCATTCCGTTCCCGTAGGATTCGTAAACGAGTTTAGAGCATACATACGCCAACTGGCCACTACGGGACTAATCAAACGTTTCAAGATAATATTGACAGGAGACTACGTTCCAAACTTCCCTGACTTCACCTATTACGATTCGGTTACTCACCAATGGACGTTCCCATGGGACCGTTGGTATACGGAAATCATTGATGGAGACGCGACTACGACTTTTGATGACCCTCAAGCGTACCGTGTATCGGCAGATAAGAAAGATCTACAAATCATAGAAGAATTGGAGCTTAACGCTCGAAAGAGCTTCTCTGAACTAGCGCCGAAAGTAGGCATATCACTGCATGGGGTAAAGTATCACTTCGATAAGAGACTCATTCCTAACGGAATAATCCAGAATATACAATTCAACGTAGTACCATACCCGAAAGAGGTTACAGCATTCCACGAGATAATGTTGGAATTCAACAGCAAACTCGACATGAACAAATTCTATTCCGCCGTACCGCGATTATTCTTCGTCATAGGCGCCTCCAAGATACTCGGACGAAACGCGATCCTTCTCAGAACATACATTCTAGAGTCACAATTATCAAACCTGTTCAAGTTTCTCTCACAGCTAGCAAAGGCCGGAATGCTACAGTCATACTCAGCCATTCGGAAAGAATTGAAGAGTAGAATAGTTCAGACAATATCATCAGAACTCTTCGATGATGAAAAAGGCTGGACACTCAACCCCAGCAAGAGCTACGAGGAACTCGAGAAACTGAAAGCAGCCTACGTGAAGTAGTGGTCCCGCGGGCCGGATTTTCACAGGATTACACTTCCTGCTTTGAACCAGCGACACTCCGGTTTCAGACGTTGTACGCCTAGCAGGCTGACCTCCCCGCACCATTAAGGTACAGGACTACAGCCGGAAGCTCTACCAGGCTGAGCTACCGCGGGACAAGGTTTGCAACTGATCGGCGAGCAGATAAATCTTCTTCATCACTCCACTTGTCTGAGAGGAACGACGTTTCACACGAAACCAAGCTTGAACGCCCCCCAGCGGCCGTATATAATCCGATCCGATTCGAGTATGAACTGGAATGATAACATCACAACAACGTTGGACTCGAAGATCGTTTATCTCAGAGAGATTTGCAAAAGCAATTCGGAATAGTGCAATGTAGCCGAAGCCCTTTTCACGTCGTCCTCATTCGTGACGCACGCGGAGGCTGACTCCTATTGATGCGTTCATTCGGCTCAGTGCCAAGAGACCCTATGCGGGTCGTGTTAGGAGCCTGTCCTCTCGCACTCTGCTTAGGCTTCTATCAGGTTGCCATTACGGTGTTTCTTCCACTGGAAGGCATTTCGGTAACCGACCTAGGCGTATTGCTCACAACGTCGGCTTTATCAAGCGTGATCTTCAGCATCCCGTTCGCTGTTCTTTCCGACCGTCATGGGCGCAGGAGGATAATGCTGATCGGCGCTCTCCTAGCGACCTGTGTCACCGTAATTCCAGGGATTACAACGAATTTCCTAGTTCTGGAAGCTTCAGCGGTGATTGGGGGAATCGCCGATGCAATGTTTCTGTCCACCTGGAATGCCTACTTGGCCGATAGTACAACTGAGGAAACGAGGCCGACGACTTTCAGCCTTTCTTTTATGACGTTCACTGTGGCGTCGGGGATTGGCAGTGCCATTCCTGGAGTGTTTCCTTTCCTGCCTTTGACTCTTGATTTGGCGCATAGGGCCTCCTTCGTTGCTCTTGGTGTCCTGGGCTTGTTCACCCCATTCTCAGTGTTCAAGTGGGTCGCTAGCAGGAAGCCGAAATTCTCCCGTCAGGGAATCCTGCCACGAAAATCGCTCGGAATCATAGCGAAATTTTCAGCCGCAAATCTCATGATAGGACTGGGAGCGGGCCTGATTATTCCGCTTATACCAACATGGTTCTACCTTCGGTTCAACGCTACAGACGTGTTCTCCGGTCCCTTGATCGCTGTGTCGTACATTGTGATGGGTTTTGCGGCAGGGTTCTCACCACGCATCTCTAAGCGGTTCGGGCTGGTCGGTGGAATTGTGTTGACACAGCTGCTTTCGACAGTTTTCTTGATAGCTATGCCATTTAGTCCAAGCGCTGAGATGGCAGCCTCGCTGTACGTGGTTCGTTCTACTCTGATGAATATGTCAAGTCCCTTGTCCGACACGTTCATTATGAATTTAATCGCAGAAGATGAGCGGGCTACTGCATCATCGTTTAACGTCGTCATCTGGAGGCTTCCGAATGCAGCTAGCACTGTTGTCGGGGGTTCGCTACTCGGTGGAGGTAACCTGAGTCTCCCTTTCTACTTATGCGCAAGCTTGTACGTGCTATCGGTGCTTCTATTCTACGGTTTGTTCCGTAAGGTAAGTAATTAACTCTGAGACCGCCCGCACTTCGGGCAGAAGAGCTCTCCTGTAGCCAACTCTTTACCGCAGAACTTGCACTTCGTCGTGGTCTTATCTTCAGTCGACCCAGCCACGTCATGCTCCTTCCAAGATCTTGCCTTCTTACCAGTTTTGATTCCGATGATCGTAAGGAGGCCACCAAGGATTATCAGTTCAAAGTCTGCGTACTGGATTATTGGGCTAGGAGTCATCGTATATGTTACAGTGTTCAGGATGAAGATGATATTCTTGTGACCGGCATCTTGGTTGCTGAAGATAAAGTAGTAGACTCCACTCTCATTCGGTGTAAAGGTGAAGTTGTAGCTAGAGACATCAGGTCTTGCAAGAGCAACTGTACATGGATTCCCAAGTCGCCATTGCGTGAAATTCCCCTCGTTCATAATGTAAAAACCAACTTGGCTCTCACCCTCAACTTGGACCATTCCATTGGTCTTCACACCGCCTCCCAAGTTCGCCCTCACGTACGTGTAATTCGACGCTGGAACTGATAGCAACGTGGATGATAAGACGGGGATTACGGATACTCCTTCAGACATCTGCCCCGTCACTTCTGCGACGGGAGTGAGGATCCCCGTCCCGTAATTAACTAGGTACAAACCGGCGACGATGACTAAGAGACCGATGGTTAAGGTGAGCCGCCGCAACGGGGATCACAATATGTCACCGCATACGGAGCCTAATGATAAGGCTGTATTTATGGCGGGCCCGCGGGGATTCGAACCCCGGATCCCAGGCTTTCATCGCATTAGCTCCGAAGGCGTACACGAGTTTAGGTCACTGTGTCTTAATCCTGGCTCGACTACGGGCCCACCAGGCACGCAATTATAGACAATCAGGTATATGGTTTCTCGGCCGATTCAGATTTCGGTCGTCAGAAGGTGAAAAGAGAGTGACAGTGCTGTCTGATACTGATATTCAAAGGCGAATTACAGAAGGATCACTCGTTTTAGACCCGTTCGAAGCTGCCTGCGTGAACGGCGGTGGCTATGACTTGCGCATCAACTCTGACATTCGCATTCCGCCAGGCCGCAGCCAACTCAGCGCAACGCTTGAACGAGTTGAATTAGGAGAGGACATGGTTGGGACGCTCCATATCCGTTCCTCCCTAGCCAGAGCTGGAATCATAGCAAGTCTTGCTCTCATTGACCCTGGTTTCCATGGGCAACTCACAATCATGCTACACAATACCGCGTCTGAAGACCTCATTTTGAAACGTGGGGAACGATTTGTGCAGCTCGCAATTCACCTACTTAGCACGAAAACGCGTCGTCCATATGAAGGCAGATACCAAGATAGCAAAGGAATTGTAGAAAGGCGTCAATAGTCACCCTAATCTTTGTGTCAATCCATGTCGAAAGTATTAATACTAGTCAGCACGGCCATGTGAATGTCTTAACTTGTCTAAATCAATAAGGATGGCAACAGATTGAGAGCAGGCTCACGTATATCCGACTTGAAGTATAAGCTCATGACTATTGAGCTGTTGAATCTAGCCAAGAATTACTACACGTATAGAGAACTGGCACAAATAATCGGATTACCTGAAACAGTCCTCAGCAGATACGTCAAGGGGCATGTTCTCCCCACCATTGATAGAGCACAGAACATTAATCGAACACTCCAAAAAATAATGCGACTCGAAGGCGAGATTCAGCAGAGGATTAGGTTTGATGATGCAGGCTACTTCGATAATACACACTTGATTTCTGATACGCTTTTACTGGAACACGCAGTGCAACATGCTGTAAACGCGTTTGCGGGAATGCGAATCACTAAGGTCCTTGCCGCAGCTACCGACGGAATACCACTCGCGGCATTGCTTGCACATCGACTCGGAGTCGGCTTGGTGATTGCTAAGAAGAACAGAGAAGTCGGAGTACGCGAATTCATCGAAGAAGTCTACATTCCAAGCAAAACAGCCATTATGATCAGTCTGTTCGTTCCCAGAGACGCACTCCGGAAAGGAGACTGCGTGCTAATCGCGGACGACGTGATCGATAGCGGCGAAACCCAGATTGCATTGACCAGAATCGTTCAGAAGGCCAAAGCAGAAGTCACAGGCATGTATGCTCTCGTCGGCATGGGTTCTGACTGGAAGAGCAAGATCGAAGCAGTTACACATTGCCCAGTGGAGATCGTGCTCCAAATAGGCAAGAAACCGCTTCAAGAAGTCGGCTAGACCATACGGCTTAGATCAGCCGGCTTCAAAACCCCTTTTTCAGTGATGAATCCTTCTACTAACTCGACAGGCGTTATATCAAAAGCTGGATTGAACACGTCCACCCCGCGAGGTGGAATTCTCCTTCCCCCAATATGAGTAACCTCGCGATGATCTCTCTCCTCTATCTCCACTTGATCTGTTCTCTTCAAATCAAATGTTGATGATGGAGCCGCGACGTAGAAGGGAACGTGGTTCTCTCTCGCAGCCAACGCGATCAGGTACGTTCCAACCTTATTCGCTACCACTCTTGACGTGATCCGATCCGCACCAACTATTGCTAACTTTATCATCCCTTGCTTCATTACATAGCCCGCAGCTCCATCCACAATGAGAGTGACGGGAATCCGATCCCTTAGGAGCTCGAAGGCAGTAAGTCTCGCTCCTTGAAGTCGCGGCCGCGTTTCTGTTGCTATCACGCTGACTTTCTTTCCTTGACGCACAGCTGTACGAATTGGAGCCAGAGCCGTACCGTAACTCACGGTGGCCAAGGTACCTGCATTGCAATGCGTCAAAACTCTGTCCTCATCATTAATTAACGAAGATCCAAACTCGCCAATCTTCTGGTTAGCTTCAACATCCTCAAGTGCGACCCGTTTTGCCTCTCGAACAATCTCCTCAGCGATCTCTCTAGTGCTTCCAGTGGTTGCCTCAGCCTTTCGGAGCATACGTTCAACCGCCCAGAACAGGTTCCATGCTGTGGGGCGACTTCGACACAGTACGGCTCCAGCCCTCCGCAGTTCCTCCATGAATCGACCCCGGTCTTTCGCCTTGCTGGATTTCGCTGCCAAAGCGATGCCCATAGCAGCAGCTACTCCTATGGCCGGCGCCCCTCTAACAATCATCCTCTCGATTGCTTTCGCAACTTGGCGATAGTTACTGAGAGTAACGTAGGTGAATTTCTCAGGAATCTTAGTCTGATCGACCATTCTGACCCGTCCATTCACCCACTCAACGGTCCTCACTTTGGAGAATTGCAGCAAACTCGATCATCGAGTGATGGGCTGCGTGGATAGAATTACCTTTCGTCCAGATAACGAACTGGCAAAAGCATTAAGCTAGCGGCGTCATTGCTGGTCCGAGTGAGTAATCTTGGAGAACATACCGCAAGAAGCCAGGGCTCCTAGTGATGAAAAGGCGCAGTTTACGCCTTGGGAAGCGGTATGCGATACTCATTCTACTTACATACCATACAAGTCAGAACTTATGGAGCTACGTGATCGCGGATTTGGCGACCTCAAAGGCACCAAACTGGTGCTGACCCCCTACGAATCATTTTACCTTCATGAAAAGCAGCGAATAATTGTCATTGATAAGAGAGACAGACATGAGCTTACTCTACGAGACTTGGTTCGGAGATTTTCAGTAGGAAGACCAGCGATCTGGATTAAGTACCTGGTATACCGAGACCTGAGAGATCGTGGATATCTCGTTCGTGAATCAACGAAGATGTTTGATTTTGATATTTATGGGAAAGGGCCCATGAGGCGACTGATTTCGATCGTCTACGAAGGCGGAGAGGCGAGTCTTAGGAAATTATCTAAACTTCTTGCGTCCGCAGACAGACAAAGGAAGGAGTTGATCCTCGCCGTTGTCGATCGACGAACAGACATTGTCTACTATACGTTAAGTTCCCTGCGTGTTTAGTGCACGAGCCCCATTTCTGGCTGCCGGGCCCCGCAATGAGGACAAATAAGAGTCCCAGGAGTCATTTTGGCACCGCATTGAACACAATATTTGGCTTGTTCGGGTGGGTACGTGGGCAATGGAGTTGCCACGGAGGGAGGAGGGGGATGATGAATGGCTCCTAGTATCGAACCGGCGACGGCTCCGGCTACAATGTCCATGAGCGTGATTGCAACCACAGCACTTTGAAGTTCTACCATACTGGGTTGTGGTCCAGGAGGTATTGGGATAATTTCAAAGATCACAAAGATTTGTGAGAGACCTAAGTAGAACGGTAAGCTGAGCAGACCTGCACATGCTCCCCCGAGAGTAGCCGGACCAATCTTGTCATAGATCACATATGCCGCCAACGCTCCGGACACGAAAGCGCCTACTGGCGCCGAGAATGGAAAGTTGAAAATACTTAGGAGGGTTGCTATCACGCCTCCGGCGATTAGACCTACCGCGATTCCCGTGCCGAGTTCGCGTGATTTGGATACTGCCATGCGAATCCTTTTGCAGAGAGTTACACTAGCGTATAAATTGCGTTGTTCGCGTTATTGCGCGGGATACTTATCCAACCACCATTTTGCGATGTCAACCCTGCGCGTTATCCAGACGCCTCGTTTCTGTTTCACGTAGCTCAGAAACTTGTCCACGGCAACTGTCCTACCTGGCCTTCCAGATATACGTACGTGCAGACCGACGTTCATCAGTTTCGGCTCCTTCCTCGACTCCTCGTAAAGCACGTCGAAGGAATCTTTCAAGTACTGATAGAACTCGCTGGAGTTGCTGAATCGGTTTGAGAAGTAATGAAAATCGTTCGCATCAGGCGTGTAAGGGATCAACAGAAAATTCTTGCCGTTCACTTTGACGTAATATGGCAAGTCATCATTATACACGTCCGAATCATACAGGAAGCCCCCCTCTTGAGCCAGTAGCTCGATCGTGTTCTCGCTAGGTTCTCTGCAATACCATCCCACCGGTCTTTGGCCAGTTAGCTTCTCAATTGATTCAACGGCTATCCTGATCACTTCACGCTCCTCCTCAACACTCAATGTGAAATGTTCAATCCACCGAAACCCATGACTACATATCTCGTGCCCCATGCGAACGATCTCCTTAGCTGCTTCGGGATTAATTTCCAGCGTCTTTGCTGTAGCGAAAAATGTTACCTTCACGTTATGTTTCTTGAAGAGTCTCAATATCCGCCAAATCGCAACTCTGGTCTCATATTCAAAAATGGACTCTATCGCCAAATCACGTTTTGGCGGTGTGCCATATGCGGGAAATTCACCGAAGGTTTCTGCTCCTTCATCTCCAAAAGCTACTGATCTTTCTCCTCCAGCTTCGTAATTTATCGCGAAAGTAAGTGCGAGCCGGCCTCTTGGCCAACCGACATTTGGCGGGGCTCTGCCATACCCAACGAAATCTCGAGATATCGGCATAAGGCGTCACGGTTCCACTCTATTACAGAAGGAGGTTTTTCACAGTATCGTTCAGGCCTAGTCCAACTCAGAGTTAGCTTGGCTCATTATCGATACGTGATGTGATCCAACCCCGCCTCCAATCATAGCAGACTCCCGAACCTGCCACCCAACCTTCACGAATTTCGTCTCGTTCGCGGCCCCCGAGTTAACTCCGACTCCGACTCAATAGGTTATAGGATACTTTCACGTCATCGGATCCCCGTCAGGTGAAATCATTGCCAGAGACGTTCTCACTTCCTCGTGGTATGAAAGATATCAATTCTGACGAGATGACTCGAAGACTCTGGCTGTATGATAAGATCCGCGAAATAGTAGCTCGATATGGTTTTCAACTAGTCGAACCATCAACTATCGAAAACCTCGAAACTCTTGAAGCCAAGAGCGGCCCAGCGATTCGGAATGAGATTTACTGGTTCAAAGACAAATCGGAACGTGACCTAGGTTTAAGATTTGATTTGACGGTTGGTCTAACCCGGATGGTTACATCTCGAACAGATCTTCCGGAGCCCATAAAATACGCTTCTATCGGTGGAAACTGGAGATATGATGAGCCTCAATTCGGACGTTACAGATACTTCACCCAATGGGACGTCGAAATCTTCGGCTCAGCAAGTCCAGCGGCAGACGCGGAGGTTATCTGTGTTGGGGCAGACATCATGCAAAATATTGGATTGAAGAATTTCAAAATAAGAATCAGCAATCGCAGATTGACTGAAGCCTACCTGAATCAATTGGGCCTAACATCCGGAGAGAAACTTGATCAAACTCTTAGAATTATTGATAAAATCCGCAAAATTACCCCCGACGAACTGATGAAGGAGCTCTTGGCAATTGGCATTGAACCCGCAACCGTACAAAAAATTCTTGCGTTCATTTCAATCAACGGATCTCCGATCGACGTCTTGCAGAAATTGGCAGGATTCGAGTTTGAAGAGGAGAAAGCGAAAATCGCGATCGGTGAGTTGAAACTCCTAGCAGATTCGCTGGAAGCTTACGGAAGGACGGAGATTTGCACGTACGATCTAAGCATCGTGCGCGGCATCGGTTACTACGATGGGATCGTATTCGAAGGCTATGACGAAGCGGAGGAAGTTGGAGCCGTATTCGGAGGAGGCCGATACGACGGTTTGTGTAAGATCTTCGGAAAGCGCGATATACCGGCTACAGGAGTCGCCGGCGGAGTGGAGCGTCTTATGATCTCCTTAGAAAAGGCTAATCTCTTCCCCCGAATGAGGCCTGCAGCTAAGGTCTTCATTGCGACAATCCAGGCGGACGCTAATTTGGAAGCAGCCAAACTCGCTAAGCGATTACGCGAAAGAAATATCCCGACCCAGATCGACCTCAAAGAGCGCAGTTTGAGCAAACAGTTGGCATACGTGAACGCAAGCGGCATACCTTACATGATTGTCCTCGGCCGTCGTGAACTTGAATCTCGGGTTGTCAAAATTAAGAAGATGTCAACCAGAGAAGAGATCGAGACGACGTTAGATGAAGTCGGCAGTCGTATTGAGCAGCTGGAATAGCTAGTCCCCGCCAGGGAAGACTTCTTTGTCATGTGACTGCAAAATCGCCCTGAGGGTTGAGCGCTCACCAACCAAGTCTCTCATTGAAACTACGCCTATCGGTTTACTCGCATCATCCACAACTACGACGTGCCTTATCCGATGTTTATTCATAGCCTTAGCTGCATCAGCAATCTCCGAGTTCCACTTCACAGTGACAACGTTAGGAGTACTTATCGACTCCACTTTCATTGTAGCGTCTTTTCCAGCGGCAACTGAACGGATAATATCGCGTTCAGACACGACTCCTCTGAGTCCGTTATCCTCCGGATCACACACCACTAGTAGTCCCAGATTATTCTCGACCATCACCCTTGCCGCTTCGAGCACCGTCCTTTCCCAAGTGATGGAGACAAGTGGCCTAGTGATAATGTCCTTAGCATTCAATAATGATCACGGATCTAAGTCGATCTTTCCTCAATGGGGATGTATTGCAATCCGACTGGTCCGACGTAGTATGCCTTGGGTCGTATCAGTCGATTCGATTCAAGGTACTCAATAGAATGCGCGCTCCATCCCGCAATTCTGCTCATAGCAAAGATCGGGGTAAATAGGTCCGTTGTGATGCCGAGCATGTGAAAGACCACACCTGAGTATGAATCTACGTTAGGAAAGATCGGGGCACCGGACAAATGCTTCAGTGCACTAGTCTCAATTGCAAGCGCAGTGTCGTATAGCTTCTGTTGTCCCCGTCTCACGGCAAGATCAGCCCCCAATGCCTTAAGAATCCGGTAACGCGGATCCCATGTCTTGTAGACCCTATGCCCAAACCCCATAATCCGCTTTCTCTCCGCAAGAGCCTGCGTCACATATCTTTCAGCGTTTGATGGATCGCCTACCTCTTGCACAGTTTGAAGTGCGGCTTCGTTAGCACCTCCGTGAAGCGGTCCTCTTAGAGCCGCAATGCCGGAAGTGATTATGGAATACATGTCAGCAAGAGTGGATGCCGCAACTGTACACGAGAAGGTTGAGGCATTCATTTCATGCTCCGCATGTAAAATCAGTGCCACATCCATAACGTAAGCATCATACGGGTCAGGCGTGTTTCCACTGAGCATGTACAGAAAGTCGGCTGCATGACTCAACCCTGCTCGTGGCGCGATTGGCTCCCTATGATTCCGGAATCGGTCAAAAGCCGCGATGATTGTGGGCGTTTTTGCAAGTATCTGAAGCGCCTTGTCGACTCTTGCCTCGAGGCTTTCAGTAGTCGGGTTTGGATCAAATAAGCCCAGGGAGGATACTGCCGTTCTTAGTGCATCCATAGGGTCACAAGTTGTGGGGAAGGATGCGATTAATTGCAGAAGTCTTGGATCGAGCGTCCTATAGCTCTCAATTTTTCTAACAAATTCTTGGAGTTGCGTCTTGTTCGGTAGTTTACCGAAAATGAGAAGGTATGCGGTTTCCTCGAATGTTGAATGCGCAGCCAAATCGTCTATGGAATACCCACGGTAGAAGAGTCTGCTCGCTTCGCCGTCTATGAAACAGATCCTACTCTCCTTCACATAGACATTGTCGAGTCCCTTATGGATCACAACAGGTTCTTTTATCGACGACAACGGGATACCTGATTTCGTAGTGTACTCTTGCTAATACGAATTTCTTTGGTCAATTACGCGTAAGAGATTGCTGAAAGATAGATGCGAATCATTCGCATCCTAGCATGTTAGGAAAAGTCAGGCCAGTGTTAACAAGGCGCTGCCGAGGAACCAGAATGGCGGCGTGTAAGTTGAGTCCAGGTTATCCTCAGGTTGGACTCCTTGATTGAATGGGGAAACCGTATTGTACACTGAGGTGTACACATTTTGTCCAGCTGCAAGGTATGTGACAAGCGCGTTTGTCAAGTCGTCAATTAGGCCGAACTGCAATGATATAACGCCGTTACAGAAGACTACCGATGAGACTCCAGCCGCTATGAACTGCGGCGCAAGCGAGTTTCCGTTGCTAGATACGAAAATCATTAGCTTTATGTGGTTAAGCGATTTGGCGGTGAAATATTCGTAGATAAAATCTTGACTGACACCAAGGATTCCGGCGTGACCATTAATCCAACCCTTCGCGAAATCGTACGTGTACTTCTGTGCTGTTACGTCGTTAACTTTTTCGCCAACATACCAGTAAGTGGTATGTACGTAGTTGAATGTGTTCGTGCGCCATATTACGACATCGTAATCATTTAGATGATGCACAAGGAAATCGACGGTTACTGCGTTGTCCGCGAGGTAGGTGACGTTGTAGCCGGCATGCTTCAAGTTACTTATCATCAACTGCCCATAATAGCCGAGTGGCACGAGTGCATTAAGAGACGAAAGTATCACTACGTTGTGTTGAGCTGGAGCGCTAGTGGGGAGGGCCGCTACACTTGTCGGAAAGGCAATCACCAGTGCGAGAATCACGGCTGACAGAATTTTCTTCATTCGACACACCTAATGTTTGCTCGTCAAGTTTCCGCGAACAAAAGTGTTATCCATCTCCATTACAAAGTTGAGTTAATGTTCCACTATGGGATTGTGAAGTTTGTCGCAACGATAACATACGGGCGAACACATCATTGTTTTCAAAATTCGAATTGTGCAAGAAGAAAATGCACTGTTTGAGCTTACATCAATTTCTGTGAGATCCATGCTGTTCTCCGAAGGAGATTTTGAGGATCATGTCAATAGCTTACTTGCTTAGTCGTATGAGAAGGAGGCCTATCAACACTAGCAATATGCCTCGAAAAGCAGTATCCCAAGCTAGGTTGAATGGTCCGAATCGCCAATAGTCTGCACCGTATCCGTTACCTAGGTAGATTCCGCCTATCGCGCATACTATGCCGCCTAAGTATTTTGCCCAGTGTGAGTGAAGCTTCATAGAGATACATTCAGACATTACCAGTGTGAATGAAGCTTTTGGTCAGAGATGCCGTATGGCAGAGATTCAAAGCTGAAGTTACGCGAGTGACCAAGAAAGAAAAGAAGGATAGAGGGGACTCAGCATGGATCTTCCGAAATTCAGATTCAAGGCAATGAAAAAGGTGATACTTTGCGGGCGAGATGAGTGCACCTCGCTCGCTTCTCTAAACTGGGGGAATCTCCTTGAACGCCATCTCCATATCGACGCCGGCCCGTTTATGATAGCTCAAACTGACGTAGTAGACTATGAAGCATGCAACAAGTAACCCTACCGCGAATAGTATGGCTTGACTGCTTGGGCTCACAATAAGCGGATTTGAGATCACCAAGTAACCCATGTATGCGAAGGCTATTGCGGTCAGTGCGCCGAGCACGCTTATCACGGGCACCCCTGCAATTTTCTTGCGCATGAAACCTGGCGCTGAGGCGAGTAGCTCCGGTTTCCTGAACGGGAAGATGACGGTTGCAATCGCCGGTATTATGAAGCATACCTCCCAAAGGAAGCTTCCTAGCGTTTCCATAAATCCCCAAGTAGTGAAGGCGATCGATGCAAAAATCAGAATCGAGAATACTGTGACGACGGCAATTGAGATATGTGGTGTCCGGTACTTTTTGCTGACTTCTGCCATTTTGGTTGGAATAACCCGGTCAAATGACCAAGCGAAGAAATACCTGCTCGGAATCCAGAAATAGACAAACAGTGCGGGCAGCGAACCTAATGCGAATGTTGCAAAAACAATTGCCACAAGGAGTTGATTGGGGTAAGCTATGAGAGAAAGCATCAAGGTTAGAGTGGGCGCGTAGGGCACGGCACTCGAGTAAGCACCTGATGCGTTATCCCACAGGTAAGCTACAGCATACATCCAGTTTTCTCCAACTGCACTCAGCGTGAGCGTAGACGTGATTGACCAAAAGAGAATGCCGAATATCAACGATAAGATAAGGGCGACTGGAAGCGCTTTCTTAGTCTCCTTAATCTCTCCCGCCATAACGTTCACAAAGTTGCCCCCGAGCTCAAACAGCCCGGCGAACGGAAGTGCTGCAAGTGAGCCGGCTAGTGTTACCGCGGTTAATGTCCATCCTTGCTGTGTTGCGAGACTCGCCACACCTTCGTAGCTCAAGCTCTGTGATAAGACGGTGTCCCATTTTGCAGCGAAGGCGGCAGGGGTTGTAGAGGCAAGCAGGCCCCACATAACGATAATTCCAAGCACGGCGATGCCCCAGAAGACATACAGGAACCGTTTCACCGCCTTTGCTCCGAAAATTGCGAGGCACGCGAAGCACAAGGTGATGACGATCGACATAAAGAAGCTTCCAGTTGGGCTACTTATCCAATTGCCCACTCCGATCAAGCCAGGTGCGTTGTATAAGACGCCCCAAACGACCAAAGAGGCGCCAACTGATGAAGCGAGAGCGAAGACAGTCAAACAGAAAGCAGTAGTAAAGACCATGAACATGTAAAGGAAGGACCACGCGAATCCCACTGCCGGATGCATAATTCTTGCTACCCAAACATAGTCATTGCCTGATCGCGGCATGATTACCCCCACTGCCCAGTATGTGAGCATCAGCAGAAGGAACGGTATGGCTCCGAACAGCAGTGATAATGCAAGGTTCGCGCCAGGGTTAAAACCATAGTACCAAGGAAACTGCAGTATCGTGAAACATAGGGCGAATACGGCAGCTGACGACATTAGAAGTACGTCCATGGTCCCGAATTCTCGAACTAAACCGCTTGATGTCCTAGGGAAGAAAGTTTTTTCTTTCTGTTCCAAAACGTCCAACGTCCGCTCAGCATTCTCGTCTCGAAGATTATATAACGCTATGCATTATAGAGTATTCGCGCACGCTAATTTATTAACGCGATTCAAGGCGCACACTAATTAGTTAAGAACGGCAGTGTCCGCTGTGACAGTTCATGGCTAGCACGAGGCTATTTTTCGCAACGGATCTCCACGGCTCGGAGAAGTGCTACTTCAAATTCGTAAACGCAGGGAAGTTTTACAAGGCAAATATCCTGATAATGGGAGGAGACGTCACGGGAAAGTTACTCATTCCCGTAATTAAAGAACCCAATGGCAAGTACTACGCGACCTTCCTTGAGAGTCGACATACGGCCAACGGTGAGAAAGAGCTCCAGGACCTGCTTAGAGATATTCGTTTTTCTGGATACTATCCCTACATTACCGACTCCGAACAGTTACGTCAAATGCAGACAGACGAGACAAAGATTCACGATGTCTTCGTTAAGGCAATGCTGGACGTTTTCAGCAACTGGATCCACCTTGCAGAGGAACGCCTGAAAGGAACAGGGATCAAGATTTACATAACAGGTGGCAACGATGACCTCCCTGAGATGAAGGATGTACTCCGCCAATCAGACTATGTGATCGATCCTGAAGACCAGGTTGTGACACTGGACGATAAGCATGAAATGATAAGCGAGGGCTGGAGCAATCCGACACCATGGAAAACCCCAAGGGAGTGCTCCGAAGATGAATTATGGACGAAGATTGAAAAAATGGCCTCTCAAGTTCACGACATGAAGAAATGCGTGTTTAACTTGCATGTTCCACCGATAGATTCTGGACTTGACACGTGCCCGAGGCTAGATGCGAACCTCAAACCCGTTATCAGGGGCGGCGAAATGGAAATGATGGCTGGCGGCAGCACCGCTGTCCGAAAAGCGGTTGAAACATATCAACCGCTTCTGGGTTTGCACGGGCATATTCACGAGGCGAAAGGTTTTGTAAGAATTGGTCCTACGCTGTGCCTAAACCCTGGAAGCGAATACGGCGAAGGAATTCTACGCGGAGCACTTTTGACTTTGGAGAACGGCTCAGTGAAGAACTTCCTTCTGACGCAAGGCTGACAAAGTACCTGAAGTGAAGAAAGGCCCCCCGTGCTAGCACTCTTGGGCATTCTGGGTTGAGCGCGACAGAGGCGCGGGAAGCCCCTCGAAGCGGGAGGGAAAGGATAGAATGCCAGTGGACATGAATTTCATAATGAAGAGACTATCTAATTTGTTGTGAAACGATTGTGAGCGGTGAACACGTGTGTGAGAGCGTGATATCTCTGGAAGAAGGTAGGCTCATCAAGATGCAAAGTAGCACCCGCGAGTTCGCATGATCCTCTGTGGATGAACGTCAATCACCAAGCCATCGCAAGTTAACGATTGCCAGATTGCGCCAAGGGTCGGGCAGAGAGCAAAGAATAATTGCCACACGACCGAAACGTCAAAGCGATGAATATTGGGACTACATGGTAGCCTGACAGACTTCTTCAATGATGCCCTAACCATCATTAGCGCCGCAAAGGCGAAGCATGTTGAACTTAGACTTCTCGGAGCGACAGCTATTTACTACCAATGTCCCAAATCGCGCCAGCTAACGGAAGCTATGAACAGGCCTCTCACAGACCTAGATTTCATGACGCTATCCAAGTACGCCGAACACATTCCGGAGCTCTTCTCGGGCCTCGGATTTGAAGCAAACGAGCGAGTTAATACACTGTACGGACTCAGAAGGCAGATCTATGATGATCCCAAGAACGGCAGACATGTGGACATCTTCGTCGACAAACTAACCTTCTGTCACGAACTTGACCTTACACGCAGATTGGAGATTGATCCAACAACCTTGACATTGGCAGACCTCTTCCTCGAGAAGATGCAAATAGTCAAGATCGGTGAGAAGGACATTAAGGACACGATTATTCTCCTTCTGGAACACGAATTGGGTGAATCCGAAAACGGAACAGTGAATGTGAAATATGTTGCGAAATTGCTTGCAAATGATTGGGGATGGTACTATACGGTCACAACGAACCTTGAGAAAATGAAGAACTACGTGGATGGTCTACCTATGCTAAGTTCCGACGAGAAGCGAATTGTCAAGGATAGAATCAGCACTCTGTCTGAGAGGATTGAGAAAGAAAACAAATCTATGAAATGGAAGTTCCGTGCCAAGGCGGGTCCCAAGGTCAAATGGTATACTGACGTTGACGATGTTGAAAACGTCGGAATGACTACATCAGTCTAAATGTCTGGGTGAAACTCAACTCAGTCGCAAAATGAACCATCATACTCATTCATCCCTTGCGCGTTTCGAAATGCTTTTGGCGCTGCGCGGAAGGATAAGCCACTATGAATTCTAAGAGGCTTAATGGAAAGGTTGCTATAATCACGGGTGCTGCGCAAGGTCAGGGTAAGGCTACGGCGTTGAGATTTGCTCAAGAAGGCGCCCGTGTTACTTGTTTTGATATTCAAACGTTAGACAAGATACAAGAAACGGTTGACGAGATCAACAAATTGGGATCTGATGGAATCGCCATTCGTGGCGACGTATCCAAGGCTTCAGATATTGACACCTGTATTAATTCTACCATAGAAAAATTCGGGAGAATCGATGTCCTCGTGAATTGTGCGGGCATCATGATACTCAAACCGTTCTTGGAGCAGACGGAAGAGGACTTCCAGCGAGTAATGGACGTGAACGTGAAAGGCACATTTCTTTTCACCCAGAAAGTGATGCCGCTGATGTTGAATCAAGGTAGAGGTAAGATAATCATTTACGCCTCCATAGACTCGTTCGTTGCAGAAGAGAACTCATCTCCTTACGTTGCGTCAAAGGGAGCGCTCAAGAGCCTGACAACCGCGCTTGCAGTTGAGTTCGCGGCTAAGGGAATCAACATTAATGCTATTGCCCCGGGGCAGATTGATACAGCAATGCTCCGGCAGGCAACTGACGGCCATCCTGAAGTGACCGAGCTTCTGATTAGGAATACTCCTGCTAAGCGGATTGGAAGATCTGAAGACACAGTCGGCGCCGTCGTTTTTTTGGCTTCAGACGACGCAGACTTCGTAAATGGAACGACGCTCGTCGTGGATGGAGGATGGCTCTGTCTCTAGTTGGCATTGTCTCGTCATTTCTCTTTCACCGGATTAACATGTGACTCAATTACATCTACGTGGTCGGGCAGAGACCTAACGAAGGAACAAGCGCTGTCTTCGTGGTCAGTATCGCGGGCCGATTGAAAAACAGCAACCAGTGCTCGGCCTACATGGGCATATGCACGAGTCACGAGGATTCGTGAAGTTAGGTAGAACGCTCTGCTTGAACCCGGGCAGTGAATATAGGGCGTAAGAAACTATCTCCTGACAGTGGGATGATAGCGGAACATAGCGCCAACTGCCAAGACAGCGTTGGGAGCCGAGTTTCCTTCACGGAAATGCTAAAGATTCTTTAGAAGATGGGCCCCTTGCTTGTGGAATCATTAATTAATCTTGCCAAAACATAGAAATCTTCGAGAATTCGGTTCAGGAGGATGATTGCATGAATTTGACCAGTCATGTTTCCCCCAAAGTCGAATTGGACGAGACTGACCGTAAGATCCTGACGGAACTCCAACGCGATGGGCGCAGATCATTCAAGAAGATCAGCGAGGATGCTGGCGTGAGCGAAGCGACAGTCTTCGTTAGGGTAAAGAAGCTTCAGGAGAAAGGCGTACTTAAGGGATTCAGGGCAGTTGTTGACCCGAAGGTTGTTGGCAAGAGCTTAACCGCGATTGTGCTAGTCCGCGCCAACCCGAAAACATTCCCAGGAATGTTGAACGCTCTCAAGAAGTTCGAAGACGTCAACGAGATCTATGACGTAACTGGCGAGTACTACTCAATCCTCAAGATAAGAACGAGTGGCACTGATGAACTTAGCAAGATAATAGATCAAATAGGCGCGGTTGAGGGCATCGCAGGAACCGAGACAATAATAGTATTGAGAACAGTCAAAGAAGAGTTCAGCGTTAAAGTTTGAGAGCCGCAACCTCTTTTCTACTAGTTGCTTGGGTTTCCTGAATTTTGGAAACCCTAAGGCAAGCCAGCTCCTTGCTGAATTGATTCGCTTGAAATTGAACCGAGTGTTTATTAAGGAAAGTTTGGAGGATAGACGTTTTTCATACGGTTTCCTCAACAAATCGGTGAATCAATTGAGTAACGAACGGTTCTTGTGGACCTCTACATCACCGAGCTGGTCGACTGACGGTAATGCTCAGTGGGTAGTTGATAATGTCTTGGACTACCCAATGAGCTCGACTAGTGCAGCGTGCAGCAACAATTTACTATGCGTTCAAAGTAAACCGTAAGACAAGACGTTCAAAAAGAATGAAAAATTCGAGGAAAAGAAAATGCGAAAAGTCCAGTCTCTAGCCGTATTATTCCTGCTAACTATCTCAGCCTCAACGCTGATTGCTTTACCTGTGAGAGCACAAACTTCACCCACCGTCTTCACGGTCGGATGGGGAGCGGCACCCATGGACACTTTGAACCCAACCGCCGTCACCCTATACGACGGTGGAGCCTACGTGATCATGCACCTCATCTATGACACCCTAGTGAGAGCGGATGTGAATGGCGATCCGATTCGTGACCTAGCGCAAAGTTGGAGCTATTCCAACGCCACAACTGTAATGCTCAACCTAGTTCATAACGCAACGTGGCATGACGGGCAACCCTTCACCGCGGATGACGTCGCGTACACAGTGAACACTTACCTAGCTCACTCTGAACTCCCGATCATGAGGTTGTACGTTCAAAATGTGCAATCAATAGCGGCCCTTGATAATTATACGGTTCAAATCTCTTTGAAAACTCCGGATGCGACATTCATAAGTGAACTTTTACCCGCGATGTACATTATTCCCAAACACATTTGGCAGAACGTTTCGAACTTCACGTCTTATACCAACTCGAACCCTGTTGGCACTGGGCCGTTCAAGTTCGCGAGTTGGGGCGGCGTGAACACGTATGTGCAGCTAAACGCGAACAAAGACTACTTCCTTGGAGCACCGCACATCGATCAACTAGTCGTGAGATACTTCACATCGTACAATGCAATGGCCTTAGCTCTCCAGTCAGGGGAAATTGATTATGCTGGACCATTATTCCCGCCGGCACTAGGACAGTCCTTGTCGTCAACGAACGGCGTCCAGGTTGTAACACGCCCCGACCAGCGATACTACTACTTCTGCTTCAATGGTTACTATAACGGAACGGGCAATCCGACGTTACGTGATCGAAATGTGAGAGTCGCACTGTCCCATGCTATCAACAACACGGCGTTGAATGAAATCGTTTGGAATGGCACCTATGCGACGCCGCAGAGTACGGTCATTCCGCTTACCTTTGCTAAGTGGGTGAATCCGAACATTCAATCCTACGAGTTCAACCTAACCGAAGCTGCCCAAATTCTGGACAACGCAGGCTACAAACCAGGAAGTGACGGAATCCGAGTGAGCCCGAAGGGGGTTAGGCTATCTTTCAAGATTGAAGTCCCCTCCGACTACTCCGAGGAGTACCGTGCGGCGCAAATGATCTCAAGCTGGTGGAAACAGATAGGCGTGGAAGGGAAACCTCAAATTACCGACACGGGCACGCTAGGAAACGAAGTCGTTGCCTGGCAGCACGACACTTTCATCTGGGTCTGGTCCGTAGGAGAGGTCGTTGGCCCCGACTACTTCCTGAGCATGTTCAAGAGTACAGAAGCGCAGCCGAACCCTAACGGTGGCCTCAGCGATTCTGGATTCATGAATGCGATGTATGATCAACTTTACACTCAACAGCAACAGGCAACTGACCCGGCACAACGGCAGCCCATAATCTGGCAGATGCAGCAAATACTCTACGACAACGCGGTGTACGTACCCCTCTATGACCCGTTTGCTGTCCAAGGGTATAGGAGCGACAAGTTCACGGGTATTCCGGGTGGAACCTTGCCACCGCTAAACCAGTATGCTTCAAACAACTTGTTCCTGAGCGTCACGCCGGTTCCAGCAGCCACCAGCCAAATGACTCAGTCAACATCAATGATGTCTAACTCAACCACTACAGCTCCACAGGGGGTTGGCAGTGATACTCTAACGGCGATAGCTGCAGTAATAATCGTCGTCGTGATTGCTGCGGCAGTTCTCTTAAAGCGGAGGAAAAGTGGATCCGAAAAGGTTCAGTAACCTCCCCTCCCCTTATTTTTTTGTTTAAACTCTGGGACGTTTCCCTTTGAATGTTGCGTACGTTGCGAGAAAGCTAGTGAGTATGGTTGTAACCATCCTTCTCGTTCTAACGTTCAATTTCTACCTCTTCAGAGTGCTTCCCGGGAACCCGTTTGCACTCCTCTTCAGGGGAGCCGGTCTCTCAGCTAATGCAGTCCAAGGATTGAGTTCACAGTTCGGTCTTGATCAGCCCCTCTGGATCCAATACATAATCTATCTGCGAAACACACTAACAGGGAACCTAGGTTTGTCATTCCAGACCCGGGCTCCCGTAACGGACGTGATTATTCCAGCGCTAATCAATACGGCGATCTTGCTCAGCGCGGCTTCAGTAATTTCGATTGTGATTGGAATCTTAATCGGCATGCTGGCGGCTTGGAAGCGCGGCTCGAAGTTTGATGTAGGCGCATCAGCAATAACCCTCGTTCTCTACTCCATGCCTACTTTCTGGTTGGGGCTGGTCCTTATGGTGGTTGGCGTACTCTACTTTGGACTACCCGTCGCAGGTATGCAATCCTTCACTGGAGTTACTCCAGGCTTCTTCGGAGAAGTTGTTGATCTTGGTCAGCACATGGTGCTTCCACTATTGACCCTCGTTCTTGGGCTTGTAGGTCAATATGTACTGGTTATGAAAGGGGCCCTGCTTGACGTTTTTACGCAGGACTTCATGATAACCGCAAGGGCTAAGGGAATTTCGAACCAGAAACTTCTCTGGGATCACGGATTCAAGAATGCTGTACTCCCAATGGTAGCGTTAGTCGCGCTAAATCTTGGGTTAAGCATCGGCGGCGCGGTACAAACAGAAACCGTCTTCTCCTGGCCGGGCATGGGGCTACTCATCTATCGAGCAATCCTCGCCCGCGATTATCCCATACTGCAAGGCTCGTTTCTCGTAGTCACGGTAGCAGTAATCGTCGCTAACTTCGCCGCGGACATACTTTACCCGTTCTTGGACCCAAGGGTGGGAGAGTCGTGAGCGAAGCTGAGAAAACCTCCGGCTCCTACCCGGAACTGGCATCGAATTATCGCTCCGTGAAGGAGTTCTGGAGGGTCTACAAGGGAAACCGGACCGGCATGATCGGATTGACGATCCTGATTGCGTTCGTTCTTGTCGCCATCTTCGCGCCTGAATTAGCCCCGTACGACCCAAACCAAGTTTTCATGGGGCAAATGCTAAGGTCACCGAGTTGGCAACACATCTTCGGTACGAATGAAGCGGGCCAGGACCTGTTCAGTCAAGTAATCTACGGCACAAGATCCTCACTACTAGTTGGGTTCGTAGCCTCAATCATAGCCACCACAGTTGGCACAGTAATCGGAATTTTGGCAGGATACTACAGTGGGCTGATTCGAGAATTTCTTCTGAGATTCACCGACTTCTTCATCGTAATACCCTCACTGGTCTTAATGATAGTTCTTGCATCGATCCTAGG
>CAWJRR010000012.1:0-175160 GCA_963845275.1 Candidatus Bathyarchaeota archaeon | reverse complement strand
TAGGAGTACCTCCAACGCCTGCACCGGTATTCAGATCAGGAATGCTTTGAGCTATCGAAGTTGCCAATACGGACTGGTCAGAACGCATTATGTAGGAAACCAAGAAACCAGTCGCAGCCGCGTCGACAAAACCAAAGACAAACCCGTGAGAAATCAACATGGCCGGAATCGTTACGGATAGTGGAAAAGGAGCGTAGAGAGGGCTCCCGTTAGCAGTGTGGTACAGTATGGGCTGGAGACCTAGTTCTATGGCGCAGCACAGAGCTGCGACGTTCAATCCGATGTATCCAGATGCCGCAGCCGCCAACCAACGCCGGCGAGACAAAAGGGGAGCACGAGTAGCTAGCAACTTGTAGACATAGTAGCTGACAAAGGACATGACAAGCCCCATGTTGAACGAGTTAGCAGCGAAAGTGGTTATTCCTCCGTCTCCAAACAAGAGACATTGAATTAGCAGAGCACCAGTAACACCCAGAAACCCGAACCAGGGTCCCAAGGTTAATGCAAGGATAGCCGCCCCAACCGCATGCCCCGTTGTCCCTCCAGGCGCGGGAAAGTTGAACATCATTATTACGAATGAGAAGGCCACTCCAAAGGCAAGCCAGGGTATTTGCTTGGTCTTGAGATTCTTCTCCACTTTTCTAGACGCAACGAACCATAACGGGATCATGATTATGTAGAAAAAAATGCAACGTCGAAGGTCCTAGGTATCCATCCGGAATATGCACGATGAGGTCACCAGTATTACGCTTTTGATAATTAGTATTACTCTAATAAACTGTTGGATTGGTGAGAACCTGTGATAATTACATATGGAGAGACTAGCAGCAGTTACCATATCCTTCCATTCTCGCCGAAATCATGATATGTTAAAGGTTGGATCTGTATAGATGGCGTTGCGGTTCTTGGTGAAAGTGGATAGGTTTAGCTTTTCTACGCCTCCAAGACTCATGAAGCAATTCGATGAGGCGCTTAAAGCAATAGGGTACAAAGACCGATCGAAAGGGACTGCAGGTCGCAATGCGAAACTTCATCACAGAATATGCTTGGAAAGGAGAGAAAGGGAAACTTGGAGCAGGAGCAGTTCTGCTAACCTATGATCATCGATCGCATGGAGTACAGGAAGCACTCACTCACGTTCAACACCACTACCGAGAGACAATAACTTCCACAATGCACGTCCATCTTGACGAATATCGGTGTTTGGAGATAATCTCTGTTAAGGGTAAATTGGAAGAATTCAGGTTATGGCAAAGGATCTCATGAAAATAAGAGGCGTCTCACAGCTCAAATTTCGACAGTTGCACTATAATTTACTCCGCCTCCATAATCGAGCCTGCCAGTGAATTCTCCCTGAAACCGTGCGAGAGTTGACAATCCGTCACTGTGCAGCGTATCTCACATGAGTGGCGAATATTGACTTTCTCAACCTCCTCCATCACCCGATTGGTCATTCTCCCAGTACTGAGGACGAGAACGTTGAGTCCTCTGAGTGCAGCCATGGCGGCGGATCTGGTAACGCCAAATTCGAAGTCAACTTTAAAGTTCAGCTTATTTGCCACAGCCCTTGCAACAGTTCCCATCACACCAATCCTCTCAGGATTCGACCTCATTTGAATTTTCCGAACCTTAACTAGATCAACTCTTCTTGATCCACCGCGGTTTATGCTTGGAATTGTTACGATGGTAACCGAGCCTCGACGAAGATTTATCGTGCCTCTCATATTGCGAAGTGCGACGTCTTCTCCCTTTGGAGTTTCCAATACGGCCGTTCCAAATGCTTTAGCATCCTTACTGTTCCTGCTAACTGCGCATATTATACCGTTCTTCATCACAAGCCCCACTTCCTCCCCTGCGTTTATTGGCTTGCAGGCTATCGCGGACCAGAGTCTTTCCGTTCTCAAACAACTGGCAGCCTTTCTAGCCTGCCCTTGAAGGAATTTCGTGTACTCGACTAATCTCTCTAGGCCAGCGGGGTGTAAGCACATACTCGACACCACTAAATGCAACTAACTCCTCGGCAAGCAATCTCCTGAAATGTTTCGAGACTGCTTGAACTGTTATCCCCAGCGAATCGGCAACATCTCTTTGTCTCATTCGAGACTGCCGTTGAGCAAGTTCCGTCAAAATTTGAAACTCCGTAAACCATCCGGGCTTCAGCGGACTCAACCAGCGTTGAATAGGGGTTTACGCCATTTTAAGTATGGTTGGTTTATCCATCCGGCTAGTTGAGAGGAAAAATATGCATATTGCAGATGGCATACTTACGCCGGAATGGTGCATCTTTTGGTTTCTGTTATCAGCAGTTTTTGTACTTGTAGGGGCAAGACAGATAAAGGCAAGACGCAAAACTTGACCCAGCATACATGTCCACGGTCGGCCTCTTAGGCGCAGCCGTATTTGTAATATCGGTTTGGCACATACCCGTGCCCGTTACTGGCTCATGCTCACACCCAATCGGAACTCCAATGGCCGCAATGATCATCGGACCTTTCCCAACAGTCGTAATATCCGCAATCGCGTTGTTCTTCCAAACGTTCATTGGACATGGCGGAATAACCACAATCGGCGCAAACACATTCTCAATGGGAATCGTTGGAACATTCGCAGGGTTCCTTACATTCTGGGGATTAAGAAAAGCCGGGGCCTCAATATGGCTCTCAGCCGGCATGGGTGGAGTAGTTGGAGATTTGATGACCTACGTAACAGCAGCTTTCGAACTTGCAATCTCCATTCACCCAGCACAATTGCTAGAATGGTGGGGTATATTCACTGTCGGTTATTTGCCCACACAGATTCCGTTGGCAATCTTAGAGTTTGGATTCACGGCGAGCGCTATTCAATACATCGCAAATCATAGACCTGAATTGTTAAAATGGTGGTTGATCAAGCCACCTAGCATCGAACAAACCATCTCTCCCACCAACAAAATAAAGGTGGTTGATGAAATAAATGGATAGATTCACAAAATACGCTTTACTTGCTATGGTCTTAATTGTCGCAATAATGACCGTCAGCGCGTATGTCGGCTACTCTGTGGGGGGCAATGCAGCAACTGACGACCAAGTAAACAATGCGGCTTCAGGAAGCAGTACTGACTGTTTACTATAATCCTTTCACCATAGAACATTGGGGGGTTCACGGCGAATATGTAGGTTTCTTCTTAGCTGGGTGCGTTGGAGGCCTTCTGGTTGGCTACCTCTTCCCAATAGTGTTTAGGAGTAATATCGAGTCGAGGAGGAAAAACTGATGATCCCTGTATGGATAGCGGGGGATCCATTAGTCGGAATACTGACAACAATCGGTTTCTTCACTTTCATAATTGTCGGACGTGCCCTGAGACTTAGGCAACTAAAACACAAGAGCAATAGCTGAAGTCAATGGAATATGTGAACCTCGAAGAATATACCCAGGGGCACTCGGCGCTTCACAGGCTAGATGCTAGAGTCAAGACCATATGCGCTATGGTGTCGATTTTCTGCATTGTCAGTTTGACTCATTGGTATCTCCCCTTGCTTTTCTTTGCGGTTTGTTTTGGATTAGTCCTCTATTCTAGGGCACCGCTCAAAGTTTATTTGAAGAGGCTGCTGATTCCGATTTCTATTATTGCATTTATCGGCGTAATTATGCCTTTCACTTATGGGTCTACGGTAATAGCTCGTGTTCCCTTGCTAGAGCTTCCTATTTATTCGGAGGGCATTTACTTTGGCGTTCTTGTGTTCACGCGTTGCATTTCCGCGGTTTCAGTTCTGAACCTGCTTATTCTTGTAACGCCAATTACGACGGTCATGGATTCGTTGGCGTGGTTTCGGATGCCATCAGTGATCATCGATACCATGTTGATAATGTTTAGGTATATCGGCATTCTCTCTGAGGAAAGTACACGGATGTATCGTGCGCAAGCGTCTGCGGTGCGGTCATTCCAAATCTGTGAGTTACTTCAAAAAGTTAGCCAATTATGGTAACATTGCAGGTTCACTTCTAGTAAGGGCTTTTGACCGGTCTGTGAAAGTTGGTAATGCAATGGTGTTAAGGGGGTACACTGGAAAATATACCCTCTTTAGGTACGAGGAAAAGAAACTGCCTAAACTCGATGCGCTTCTCGGTGTACTGGTAATAATTGCTAGTATTAGTGTAGTTCTTGTTGACGCATTTTTACTGTAGATGGAGAAAAAGTCCTGAAACCGAACGTTCTCCAAACGTGGGGTCTCACTGCATGAAGTCAGTTGAAACAATCAATCTGTGCTATACCTATTATGACGGAACAAGAGCCTTGACCAACATGAACTTTTCAGTTGAAGAAGGTGAGAATATGGCTATTCTTGGGCCTAACGGTGCTGGCAAGTCCACTTTGCTTCATCATTTTAATGGGCTGTTGATGCCTTCTTCTGGTAAAGTTCTTGTTTTAGGTAAGATTGTTGATCCATCAGATCTTGATTGGGTTAGACAGAAAGTTGGTTTAGTTTTTCAGGATCCGGACGATCAGTTGTTCGCACGCACCGTGGGTGAAGACGTTGCTTTTGGGCCTGTGAATTTAGGTTTGCCGCGTGATGAGGTTAAGGCCCGCGTGAAATGGGCTCTGGAAGCGACCGAAATCGCGGACCTAGAGAATAAGTCCCCTGGAAACCTGAGCACTGGGCAGAAGAGACGTGCGGCCATAGCTGGGGTGCTTGCCATGAAACCTGAGATAATTCTTCTGGATGAGCCTATGGCTAATCTTGACCCGAGAACGGCTAGCAAAGTCCTCAGGTTGCTGCTCCAGTTGAATAAGGATCTCGGGATAACTTTGATTATTGCGACTCATGATTTGGATTTAGTTCCGCTTTTTGCCGATAAAATCTGTGTCCTCAACAAAGGTGAGATCGCTCTTCAGGGACCACCCGCGGAGGTTTTTTCGAAAGCAGATATGATCAGAAGCATGGATCTGCGTCTGCCCAGAATTACCCATCTGTTCGAAATTTTAAGCAAGAACGACAGCATACTAACAAGCAAGCAATTTCCCCTAACTATCGGAGAAGCCAGAAAGACGATAATAGAGCTTGTCGAAGAGAAAAATAGCAATGGCAAATAGAATTATCTCCGTCCTGAAGGAACTGGCGGACCGCCCCAGCGCGGGACCAGTTGCAGCATTCTCCTATCTTCACGTCGCAGTTGTGATACTCTTGGTTGGAGATGAAGCTCCCATAGGGCGAATTGGTCTCTCTCAGAAATTGGGCTTGGGTGAGGGAACAACACGAAACATCATAACACGCCTAATGCGGTCGAGAGTAGTAGACAATTCGAGACGTGGATGCGTTCTAACCCAACGCGGCCAAGCCCTTTACGGGCTACTGAGACGTAAGCTCTCTACTGTCATAATGGTCGATGCCGAACAACTAGCGCTTGGCAAGACGAATGCAGCAGTCATGGTAAGAGCATCAGGAAAGAACGTTAAACGAGGAATCGAACAGAGAGATGCAGCACTTCTAGCAGGGGCTAAAGGCGCAGTCACTCTACTGGTCCAAAATGGAGAGTACGTGATGCCCGTTGAACCCAAAGAGAAACTAGCCCCACTTGATCCATTGGTGCTTAAATTGGAAAGTTGTTTTCATCCAAGAGATAATGATGTTCTAATTATAGCAGGAGCGCAAGAAAGAACTCTGGCGCATTTCGGCGCAATGGCAGCCGCATTTACCTTATTCGACTAGATTATACCGGAATAGCGATTGTTGAAGACGTGTAAGCATATTACCCTTCTAGATTCAATATGCAAGCCTTGTGATTGAACCAGTGACTAAGCTACCGTTCAGACATTCCAGGACGCATTCCGATATGCGCGCACCAGACCATGGAGGAGACGTATGGGACGCCTCTTCACTGCTCGGCATTCCAGTCACGAGTATCGTGGACTTCAGTGCGAGCGTAAACCCGCTCGGGACATCACCTCGGGCTGCAGATGCGATCAGAGGCGCCATCCAGTTATTGCATTTCTACCCGAATAACGACTGCTCTCGCCTTAAAGAGGCGATTACCTCATACATCGAGGGCGTATCTTCCGAAAATATCTTAGTCGGTAATGGAGCTACTGAGATCATCCACCTTTTCTCGCAGGTCTTTCTCGAAACAGGTGACGAGGCGATTATACTGCAGCCGACCTTTAGTGAATACGAATATGCCATCATCCAAAATGGTGCGAAACCAATAACGGTCCCGATGGAAAAAGGCTTCAGACTCGACGCTGAAGCTCTGCTTAGATCCGTAACTCCAAGAACTAGAGCCATTTTTCTTTGCAATCCTAATAATCCAACGAGTACAACTCTCAACAGAAGCGACCTAGAGGAAATTGTCGAAGAGGCTGCCAAGAAGAAAATCATGGTACTTCTGGACGAATGCTTCATCGAATTCGTGGAAGATTATGAAAACATGTCGCTCTCATGTGACTCAAAGGATTATGGGAACTTACTCGTGCTTAGGTCTCTTACGAAAGCGTTCGGGTTAGCTGGACTTCGAATAGGTTATGCCGTAAGTAACAAGGAAACCGTAACCCTATTGAACAAATTCAAAGTCACGTGGTCCGTCAATACGTTAGCCCAAGCTGCGGGAGTTGCAGCTCTGAGCGACGGAAAATACCTAGACGAAACTAAACACCTAATCAGGAAAGAACGGACTTATCTGCAGGAGTCACTGCCTGAAATTGGTGTGTCCATCACGCCTCCTAAAGCGAATTTCATGCTTGCAAATCTTCAAGGCCGGATGACAGCCGCCGAACTCAAGCGACGCCTACTGAGACATAGAATTTTGATTCGTGACTGCAGCGCCTTCAGAGGCCTTAATTCTCGTTTCGTCCGTTTCGCAGTTAGAACGAGGAAAGATAACCTGGCTCTGCTGAGAGCGCTCAGAGAAGAACTCCGTGGCTAATTCTCAAGGATGCTGAGGGTTAGAATGTCGACTTGGATCTGGGAAGCCACACTCGTATTGTGTCTAGCGCTTCTGATAGACATTGTTCTAGGCGAACCGCCCTTGCGTCTTCATCCTACTGTTTGGATGGGACGGCTAATAGAGGTCGGGTACCGAATCGGCAGCAAGCTAAGGCCTTCGATGCAAAAGGCATACGGAGTCGTTCTTGCTATCGGGGTCATATGGGTCTTTGCTGGAGGATCGTATGTCATTCTTCAGCTTCTGAACAGTATTCCCAATGAACCAATTCGAATCATCATCACCGCTATCCTATTGAAATCCACTTTTTCCGTCAGAATGATGCGCGAGTACGCATCAGATTTAGCCACTGCGATACGACAAAATGATTACACGGAGGCGCGATCAGTCCTGAAGCACATAGTACGACGTGATCCTGCAAGCTTAAGCGATGCTCAGGTGATTTCCGCTGGAATTGAGACTGTAGCTGAAGGAATGGGTGACGGTATCGCTTCACCATTGTTCTACTATGCGTTGTTCGGTATCCCAGGAGCATTTGCGTACCGTGCCATTAATACACTTGACTCAATGGTCGGATACAAAGATCCGGAATTCATGAACCTTGGCTGGTTCTCAGCTAGACTTGATAGTATCGCAAATTGGCTACCTGCACGACTTGCCTCAATTCTCATGTTGTTGTCTGGGAAGTTGCTCGGGGAATCAGCTTCGAGATCTTGGCGGATTCTGATCAGGGATAGGAATCGTACAGAGAGTTGGAATGCAGGATGGTTAATGTCCGCAATGGCAGGCCTGCTAGGTGTGAAAGCTTGAGAAACCCGGCTTCTACGCTCTTGGCGATGCAGATCAGCAACTGAACTACATGCATCTGAAAAAAGCAGTCCGAATTATGACGCTCGATACCGTACTGTTCGTCCTATCCCTTATTCCTCTCATCTTAGCAATGGGGTGGGTGACTGACATTGGTCGGTGAAGTGAGGCTTTGAGGAAAGCGTGGCAGAGGAAGTTGTGAGAATCGGATGTGCCCTATCTCCTCCTCGACAGTTTCCGGACAGAAGATTTGTAAAACGAAAGACCTGGGTCGGGAAGCAATGACAGACTTGAGCGCGATCGCTGGCAACACGAAGAGGCATGCTAAACGCGAGAGATCGCGAGGTTGGGTCATAGTGTACACAGGCGAGGGGAAGGGAAAGACAACCGCATCGTTGGGAATCGCTCTCCGGGCTGTGGGTTATGATATGAAAGTCTGCATGATTCAGTTTATCAAAGGATCTTGGTTCTATGGCGAGCTCAAGAGCTGTCAGTTACTAGCGCCCAACTTCAGAATCATACCTGCCGGGAAGGGTTTCGTTGGAATTATTGACGATAAGAAACCCATCTCCCAACACATCACTGTCGCGAGAAAAGCCCTTCGCTTAAGCAAGAAGATAATCTCATCTGGTTTGTACGATATAGTGATCCTAGATGAGATCAATTACGCAGTGAATCTCAAACTGATTGGACTCCGTGATGTTCTGGAGGTGATTCGACGAAGACCAGTACACGTGAGTCTTGTCCTGACTGGCAGACGAGCATCCAAACGAATAATTGATGTGGCAGATCTTGTTACCGAGATGCGAAAAGTCAAGCATCCCTACGATAAGAGAATGACGGCGAGAAAAGGAATCGATTTCTGATTCAATCAAGGCTTTGCGAAGCGGACAAAAATGGCAAGCATTCGGTTCGAAACTACGATGGCTAATCGGACGGCTGATTACAGATATAGATGGAGCGACCTCAACGAATGTTTTATTAGATCAGAGGAGAACTATGCCCAATCGTGCTTGATGAACATGTTTATGAGCTGATGACCTTCAGCTACAAAAAAACCGGTTGATTTCGCTGATTCTTCGTCGTAGCCCGCTACGTCAGATTTGACATCCGATTTGCCACTATAGAATATGAACGGAACCGGGTCGGCAGTGTGGGCTCGGAGTCGAACTAGTGTGGAATGATCAGTTGTGCATAGAATTCGAAACTTGCCGAACCTGCCGAGCCCTCTGAGGACTCTCCCCACCACGAAGCTATCGAACGACTCAATCGCTCTCAGTTTGTTAGGTAGATTTCCGGCGTGAGAAGCTTCGTCCGGAGCCTCTACATGGATGTACACAAGATCATGAGTCTCAAGCGCTCTCAGAGCTGCATCCGCTTTTCCGCGGTAGTTAGTGTCAATATCGCCAGTTGCTCCCGGTACTCTAACGATAGTGAACCCAGCATACACGCCGATTCCCTTAACCAAATTTGCTGCGCAGATGACCGCTCCATTGAGACCTGTTCTCTCTCTTAGCGTAACCATCCGTGGGGATTTTCCCTGACCCCACGGCCATATTGAGCTTACAGGATGCTTATGTTCAGCTATACGTCGCTTGTACTGTGGGTGTTCAGTCAATATAGTTCGAGACGCGTTCATGATGCTAATGACATGTGAAGCTCTCTCTCCCCTTGGCAGATGGTTCGCGATATTTTTCCCAATTATATCCTGCGGTTGTGTGGTAACGATTCGGTCCGTTCCGCCATGCCAGACCATCAAATGACGGTACCCGAGGCCAGCATAGAATTGGAACTCGTCATTTCCAAGCTCGCTCTGCAGTAATTCCACGAGCTCTCTCCCATCCGCATCCGATATGTGACCGGCCGAATGATCTTCCATGAAGGTTTCACCTCCAGCCATTCGAAGAGTGACTAGATTAAATCGAAAGGCTACGTCGGCTCGACCTAATTTCACGCCCATACCTGCCGCCTCAAAAGCAGCACGGCCAGAGTAGCATGTACGTGGATCATAACCTAAGATCGAGAGGTTACCTACATCGCTCCCTGGCGGGAAGCCCTCGGGAATGGTCTTGACTAACCCCAACTTCCCATCTCTCGCCATCTTGTCCATGTGAGTTGTCTTTGCAGCCTGAAGTGGTGTTCTTCCGGCAAGTTCAGGCATCTTTTCATCTGACATCCCATCGCCCAAAAATATGACATATTTCAGTTGCGCTTCCTCCGTCGCTTGTTTTTGCTTCAGACTTTGTACCTCATATGTGAGGTGGTCATGCATCCATATATTGTGAGAGCATTTCACGTTTCGAGATGAGTAACATAGGGAAGCACAGGTGCCTACGAAACGTTCAACGTCATTTATTCTTCCTCCTGAAGCCACCGTGAAGCTTCCTTGGCGAAATACGTGATTATAATATCCGCACCAGCACGTTTGATCGCAGTCAAGACCTCTAATGCGATTGCTTTGGCGTTAAGCCAATCCTGCTGTCCCGCAGCTTCAATCATTGAATATTCACCGCTAACATTGTACGCGGCTAAGGGAACGTGGAACTTTGAATGGGCCTCTTTGATCACGTCTAAGTAACTGAGCGCAGGCTTCACCATAACTATGTCTGCTCCCTCGTCAATGTCGACTGCAATCTCGCGCATTGCATCCCTTAGGTTTGGCGGATCCATCTGGTAGGATCTTCTGTCACCCCAGAGAGGTGCTGATTCAGCGGCTTCACGGAAGGGGCCGTAGAATGCTGATGCAAACTTCGCCGCGTACGACATGATGGCTGTATCATAGAATCCTGCCTCGTCGAGACCTTGGCGTATTGCTTTTACTTGGCCGTCCATCATGGCACTTGGGCCGACTATATCCGCGCCAGCTGCAGCATGCGAGACTGCGGTTCTGGAAAGAAGCTCAATGGATTCGTCATTGACGATCGTCCCGTCACGCACCATGCCGCAGTGGCCGTGGTCAGTATATTGGCAGAGGCATACGTCTGTCAGGACGGCCAAGTCTGGGGCGGTCTTCTTTATTGCTCTAACAGCCTGCTGAACAATCCCGTTGGGGGCATAAGCCTCACTTCCCACAGAATCCTTTCCACTGGCAGACCGAAGACTAGCATTGCCGGAATCTTAGCGGCCTTGATTTCCGTGATCTCTTCCTCCAGCTCAGTTAATGTAAGCCTGGAAATGCCTGGCATGGATGAGATTTCTTCGCGTTCGGTGAGCCGTTGGTCAACAAAGATTGGATAGATAAAGTCTGATGGAGATAGACGGGTCTCACGAAGTAGGATACGAAGAGACTGAAGTTTTCTTAGCCGCCTCGGCCTTTCCCTTAATACGAGTTTTTTTCTTTTTTCAACTAGTTCCGATTTCATTCACAATCGACTTAACGATTAGGCATGTACGGTAATTATTACCTGTTGTACAGCGTGAGATGCCGGTGGTTTGGGACGAACTCCCTGTATCGACTCGGCCCGTGCTGAAGACTCGTTCTGAGAGGCATTGTACACACGAGACACGAGATTGGTGGGTATAGATCCCATCGGTCCCTCGACTTTGGTTATGTTTACTAGTAAATTGGGGTCATAATCCCCTCCCCCGCACCATGAACACTCTCATGCGAGAACGTCGTGGCCCGAAGCATAAAGAAAGCATAAAGAAAGAGTTCGTTGGACGAACAAGAGTAAGGAGACGAATGAGACTACAAAGAGAAGTGCGGTGCAAAGTTATCTTAGGGTTTGAGTTTGTTTACCTTTAGAGATTGAGACCACGATATTAGTTCATGTAAATCGCTCGCCACATCGAATCTGTACGTCTGAGCGTTTCCAACTTGTCTAGAGCGCTTCATCAATCCAATGCTATTCAATTTCAGAACGGTTTTTTTCACAGTCTTAAATGAAAGCCCAGTTGATTCAGCCAACATGGGGATAGTTTGTTCCATATTGCCCACATAGATAGCTTGGTCCAGTATCTTGGCTGCAGGTCCTCCGAACACCTGTGTCAGTGTGCCATCTTTCATTCTTCCCAACCCTACCCTCCTCCATATGCTGATAAGCGAATCTGCTTATTTGCTTAGTATGCCTATGTGGCATATTGCCAGATAAGGTTTGTGCACAAACTCCAAAGATAATGGAATTAATTCCAATGGCTTCCAAGCTGGGTTCCCTTAGTCATGCAAAGGGCTTCATCATTAACAAGCTGTTCAATCAGAACAGAATTGGTGGTAGTCATGTTCAAGTCGAAGTCTTGCCTCACGGCTATCCCCCTAAGTGGCGGCACATGATACCTGCTGCGTTAGATGAGCTGAAGAGAGAAGGTATAGTGAAGATACAACGAAAGAGAACGGGTAGAGGTTATAGTGACCATGTCACCTTGGTCGTTAGCAAATTGCGGGTTCCTTCGGTGCGAGGTCTCCTTAACGCTTATCTTCGAAGTCGAAAACTGCCGACGCTCGGTAGAGCTTGAAGACTTGGATACCGTACTAGGGTCAATGTTTGTGATTGCGCACATCTGTTAGAGGCGTTTGATTCACATTACCTACCCTAAGGTTTGTAGGTGAAGTATTGTTGAATGATGAAGGTAACGAGTCCGTCCCGCAGGGCTTTGCGAAGCAAAGTGTTCGGAGCGAAGCGGAGAACCAGTTCAGGGGTTCGAATCCCCTCCCCGCACCATTTCATGGGACCCCTGCCCTTCCGGTTGAAGCGTTGACTCCTGAGTTAACGACCAGCATTTTCCAGCATGCGTATTGGATGCAGAAGCAAGGCTACCGTCCATCCACGGTGAGAGCAGCAGTCAAGACATTACGGGCAGTAGGGAGACGTTGTGATTTTCTGAATCCTGAGACGTTCAAGGATTACCTCTCTAAAGCCAAATACGGAGAGAACAGACGTGATAAGATTCTGGGAGACGTGGATAGACTCTACAAACAATTAGGAATCAAATGGTACAGGCCGATATCTCGCAGGGTTGAAACCCTTCCCTTCATCCCGTTAGAGGCTATCCCATGCAGCTACCTTTGTATGAGGGTAAGTGGGAGTCTGTAGTTACAGACTTCAAGAGAGACTAGAAGGGTTATACTACGTCTGATTCTGATTTTCATTTGATGGCATATTTCTGTCCGTGGTCCTGTTTCTCTGCAATCATAACCTCACTATGAGGCTAGACGATTATATGCAATACACTTGCTCAACCGTAGGCCGATTTAGATTACTCTTGTTCCGCACGACGCACAATAGAGACTATCACTGCCGAGTCCTGAACCACATCTATGGCAGAACTTCTTATCCGCTCGCTGTGGAGTAAATTGTTGTGAAGTAACAGCTTGAGATGGTTGTCCTTGAGCTCTGTTTCTTCTTGACATGAGGAGTAGCACGGCGATTGCAGCGATTGTACTTAAGGCCACACATGTTGCGATTAGGGGCAAGTAGTATTGTCCTATTGCAGTTTGGTCCGTATTTGCCTCAGTCGAAGCTGCCAGCGTGACTTGAGTTGTGGGTGTCGGAGTTGCTGTGACCGATTGCGTGACGGTTATGTTCTGAATAATGACTTGCGGAGTAAACTGCTGGGTTGTGGTGGCGTAGGGGTATTGAGATGCTGTATATGGAGAGCAGTATGGAGAGTTCACGCAGTAGTTTGGACTATAATTGTAGTAGGGATAGCAGTACGGATTCTGACTATTATATACAGGGCAATTCTGAGCGTTCGGATTCTGGTAGTATGGATATTGGGAACAATACGAGCTGCCAGCTGGACAATACGGATTATAGTAAGGATTTTGGTTATTGTATTGACCATAATAGTTCCCACCATAGTACCCTCCACCATTAGACCATCCTCCATGACGTTGATTACTAGCCGTGCTGACAACGGTTACGGTAACCTGCCGATTGGTGTGTTGCGACCAAGAGTGCGACCAAGTGTTTCCTGTCCAAGTGTTCCCTGACCAAGAGTGCGACCAAGTGTTCACTGTCCAAGAGTGCTGACTGTGTGATTCTAGTGGCGTTGGCTGCATCGATGCAGCTACCGTGAATTGAGATAATAGGCCGACGATACCGACAATTAGAACTAGGGTTAGCATATACCGACTTCTTCGATTTTTCATTTCTTGTCACCAAAGAAACGGAGTAGGTATTGTAAAGTCGACTAACTACGCCTTGTAGTCTGCGAAAAGCTTGAGCTGACGATATAAACGGGCGCCACTTCTGGTGCGCACCACTGATGAATACCAATTAGGGTCCTTCGTCTAGAGCACTCTTTTCAGACATTTGCATTCCTCAAAAAGAAGGGGTATCCTTGCTTCTTTTGGTCGGCGTTGCGGGGGGAGCCGACCACACGTATTATTTTAGTAGACAGAACCTGCCAGCCTGAAGTCCATAATAGCGGTTGCTTTAGCAGAACCCGTCAGCCGCCTGTAGTTGACTCATTATTTCATTCACATTCGCAAAGTGGAATAGAATGTACGACATCATAATTCCTTGTTGAGTATGCAGCGTAAAATTACGCAACTTTACCTTCTTGTGGTAATTGTTCTTCTAGTGTTAGTGACTCAGAGTGTGTCTGCTCAACGTTGGGATAATGTTAAGATAACAAGTGTTAGTGCTCCTTTGAGCATTGGGGCTGGGCAGTCGTTAACTGTCAGAGTAACGGTGGGGTATACTCTACAATTTATGGCCCCTGAGAGTTTGGTTGTGGGGATTAGAGAGCAGACGGAAACAGGGAACTTCTATCCTCTGACAGCCGTCTCCAGCAACTGCCGTATTTTTTTGAATCAACAGCTCTGTCTTGCTGATACCAGCGGATATTCTCGTTGGGGAGGGGTGGAAGACCTTAATGTATCTCTTACATTGAACGCCCCTAACGCTGCAGGTAGCTGGCAACCAAGCGTAATCGTTGCCATAATGCGCATTGACTTCCAATCGTTCCAGTACGAGACGGCAGCTTCAGATTACACCGTTCTGGTCATCAACGTCACGTAAGGAGGAGAAGATTCAGAACTCATCAAAATGTCTGATGAGTTCTTCCACAAGTGACAGTGTAACAATGTAGAATGTAGTTAGTCAGAATAACCGATAGTCAGAACAACCGTTCAGCCAACGAAAGTAATCTTAGTAGTACCCGCCAGAAGACAACACGGAAACCCCACCTTCAAACATCTAACTAAAACAGTCTGGATAATCCAAGCAAAATACGTTAATGAATGTCAGGTCTGTGGAGACCCGATAGTTCTCAATGAACAGATAACTCTCTATAAAGGTCTGGGCTGGGGCCACGTCAAACACCTGTTCTTGAAGGAGACACCATAATTGCCGTGCCTCCACAACAACGTAGTCTACCGTAGAGACGTGGGGTTAGGGGGCAGGGGAGTACCAGCATGACATGCAGACCGTGGCGTCTCTGACGTAGTCATACCATGTTTGGGGATGTTGGCATGTCACGGCCGTGTATTACATGGCCGTCGGAGCAGGAAGCTGCTGACAGCAAATGCACCTAAATGAAATCCTGGCTGGAAGGGTGAGCCGAAACCTGCATAACTTATGCGTAGGCTAATAGTATAGGTCCGAGTGTGAGAGAGAAGCAATGAACGCCCTTACACGGCATAGGCTGCCGAAGGCAGTGGACGCAGTTGAGCGTAGCGAAACGGAGTCTAGCGCCGGTTCGAATCCGGTCCGGCCCACCATTTGATGAACCGGAGACCTCTCTCTGCTCTTCATTACTTACTCCTCTTCCCAAACCTCTCTAATTCTTGAGCATTGTAGATCGCTACCCTAGAACAGAAGTCCTTAGCTATGCCATAGAACGCTCTAGGTACGGCTTCATCCTCAGAGAAGCAACACTAGCTGGAATACACAGATTTAGGTAGCTCGAATATGTGAGTTTGACAGACCATAATCTTCTTAGCTGCGGTTCCTAATTGAATTTGCGTCATGTCGAATCACGACAGGTTTGACTCAACGTGAGGTTTGTGAGTCGAAAGGTCTGGGTTTCTGTCCTACTCTTGATGGTTAGTTTTCTGGCGCTGACGCCAACTTCCCTTCTTCCCGCAATTTATGCTGGTGCAACTACGACTTTCTTCTCTGCTCTTCCCGGGTTAACTTTCAAGGGAATTATCACGTCAAGTTCCAAGGCGCTTCATACTACTCTAATCGGGATTACTATGCCTACAGGTATCTACATATTTCAGTACGAGGCAACGCTGAACGCTCCGCCCGCTTCTCCTGGCGTAATCTTCCCGGGTACAGTGGACGCAGGTAAATGCTCCAATACTCGATCATGTGTAATTACTATTGATGAATCGTATACTCCATCCGATGGTTGTGCAGAGTACTGTGACCATGCGACGATCACGATCTCCGTTAACTTCCCGAGTAGCGAACACGGCGAAGCAGTAACCCTTACTGTCCCAACCGTTCCGGCAGGTGTTCAATTGAGCTGGGGAAACGAGTTACCCGCGTCCTCCCTTGCAACTTACACTGCAATGCCACCATTCACCGTAAACCTTGGAATTTATGTCACCGCGACGGAATTCAACGGAACTCCTCTTTATGGCTCACCGTTTTCGCATCTTCTATATGGCAACCCGACTTTGCCACCGGCCGTAATTTCCATAGTCGGCCAGTCGTACAACAGCTTCCCTCATACTCTGGCAACCATTACTCTCGCTGTTAACCCTAACCTGCCTTTGAACCCTTGTGTGGTGTTTGGGACGAATCCGGATACGAACCCGAACTTTCTAACCGATTGTACAACAACGTACACGTATCCGTAGGTCTTCTCCTAACCTCACCCCTGCCCACCGATAAGACTAAGCGTCCAAGAACATGTTACTTTGGCGGTATCCCCGTTGAATCTTGGGCTAGTGATTGCGCTTGGTGCCGCATTTGCTCTCGGCGTAACACACACCTTAGAACCTGATCACGTATTGGCTGTTTCCACGATTGTTTCCCAGTCACGTACGCCTCTAAATTCTGTGCTGGCAGGTTCCGTTTGGGGTGTTGGTCACACATTGGCGTTACTTATCGCAGGTCTGATTGTCATACTGCTTAGGCTACACGTTCCTGTCGGGATGGAGTCGATGTTCGATGGTGTTGTGGGAGTCATGCTGGTTGGTTTGGGCTTATGGGTTCTCTTGAACCTACAAAAAAGGAAGGTGCATTTTCACTGGCATGATCATGAAGGTGTGAGACATATTCACTTTCATTCGCACGCAAGAAGTGAGGTGCATGACCACGCGCACATGCCACTGCTTGTCGGTGTTGTTCACGGGTTGGCAGGCTCAGGGATACTGACAGTTATTGCAATGTCGACGATGGGCAGCCTCTATGAAGCGTCATTGTTCATTGCATGTTTCGGAGTTGGATTGGTGTTGGGCATGACTTTCATAAGTTCGGCGCTGAGTTTGCCGAAATTCATGGGTCACGGATCTACCATGATTGGTTACATTTTTTCCATGGCCTCAGGGTCCCTCAGCGTAATCTTAGGATTGTTTATGCTTTGGATGTTCCTGATCTAACCCCTGCATAATGCATGTTGTCGTCTGCAAGAGAACCAGTGACCTCTCATCCGTTCACTGCACTCACAGTATAAGAGATTACACAATCGTAAACTCATCATGAAACACTACCAGATCCTGTACGCTTGCGCTATGAGAGGGGGATGTTGCGCCATTATCGGGAAGCCAAAAAACTCATCTATTCTTTATTGGAAAAAAGGAGGGAGATTGGGAGTTGATGCCGTATTTCGCTAGTCAACACAGTCGGCTTGGATGTCAGAGACCTCGAAACTGTGCGGCGTAATGCCTGCCTCGCAGCAGCTGTCTGGACTTATCCTGCCCGAGAAACAGCCGTGGTGTGGTGGGTCACGTCCTCCGTTTCCGTGGTCATGCACTAGAGCAGTTGTCCGCAATGTAGTTCGGGTTGCTTGGTGACATTTGAGCGCAAGTGTTCGTGTTCCCGCCCGTGTTTTGTGTAGGCTGTACTGTGGGAGTGGCGTATGAGATGCCGACAAGTGAAGTTAGCAACATCAATCCCAAGAGGATTGAGAAGAGTGCTTTCACCGAAAATCTCCGCCGCCGAATACTACATACGGCATATATTACATTTTACGTGCTCGCATCCTTCCTTGAGATGTCCCCAAACTGCCTAGGGCAATATTCCAATCGTACCACGCCATAGGGTACGAAAGCCCACCTATTTTCCCACGTAATATTATGTAATTTAATTCGACCGGGCATATATCTACAGAAAGGCTACGTGACTGGTGAAGCCATGCCTACTGGAGACTTATGCCCTAGTTGCGGGAAGGGTCATCTCTATCCGACGGGCGAGAGGGCGTGGCAGAAGGATGACTTAGGCTCTAAGAATGAATGTGTGAAACTAAAATGTGACAAGTGTGGGCACGAACGGCATGAGCTAATTGTTAGAGCAAACACTTCCGGCAGAGGAGAAGGCCAGCCTGCCAAAAGATTATTGTGATAACGTCATCTCCGTCTCTTGTTGGGGTCGTTTGGTGTCAGGTTAACGCAAGCGTTGATGTTTCCATTATTCTGTCCAGGCTGCAAACCGGGGTGACCTTTTGACGGGCTGAGTAATACTTTTAGGTGGTGAATTCAGGGAAAGGTAATATTTATACCGTACGGCATGATGCGTGAGCGCTCAGTGAAATAAACAATGATGGCATCCACCCGGACCTATGTCCTTTTCCGTAGGCGCTGGTCCGAAGACACTGATCTATAGGCTGAATAGAAAATGTAGCGAAGGGCGCGTCGCCCTGTACTCATCTTTTTGAATTTGGCACTGGTAGACCTCACAGGCTCGGTTAACCTTTTCATAACGTTGAGGTAACGCATATCGGCAACCATTCGGACGAACTATCGGTTATTGACATGAAACGAGAATTGTCTGGTATCATCGGGCTTGTAGGCGGCCTCATAGATCTCTGGGCTGGCTTATCAATCCTGATCCAAAGTTCGATGGGAATGGGTCAGATGCCGGGTGTTCGTTTATTCGGCTATTTTCTATCGGCTCTGGGCGTGATCGTACTATTGACGGGTATGCTCATGTTTGCACCACGAGTAATGAGTCGGTTCACTGGTCTTCTCATGATGATCTATGGTTCGGTCATGCTAGTCCTAGGAGTGGGAATGTTAGGAGGTATCTTTAACGTCATGATGGAGTGGTCGTTGTTCTCAGGCCTTGTTATGATTGCTCTCGGAGTCTTGATGCTTTACAGTGGATTGGATATGTCTAGGAGCCGTATGTAGCATGTCAAATTCCAAGATTCAATTATCTGGCAGTTTTGGCAAGAAGACTCGTCAACGTGAGGTCTAGAATTTGACGGACGAGCCTTCAGAAGTTGTTACGCTTGGTGGTGGATGTTTCTGGTGCACCGAGGCGGCATTCCTGGAACTCAAGGGCGTTGAAGAGGTCGAGTCGGGATATTCAGGCGGTACCTTGACCAACCCGAATTATGATCAAGTCTGCAGCGGCGTCACGGGGCACGCTGAAGTAGTCCAAATCACATTTAATCCAAAAGTGATCTCGCTCGAAGACCTGCTAGGTTTCTTCTTCACCATTCACGATCCCACCACACTGAACCGTCAAGGCGCTGACGTAGGAACACAATACCGTTCAGTCATCTTCTACCGAGACAGCAAGCAGAGGGAAACCGCTGAGCAGGTTATCAAACAAATGGAGGCTTCAGGAGCTTGGAAGAGGCCGATCGTCACACAACTGATTGCGTTCACCGCCTTCTACAAGGCTGAAGACTACCATCAAGACTACTTCAGAATGAACCCTGGACAACCATACTGTCAAGTAGTGATAGCTCCGAAGATTGCCAAGATGAGAAAACACTATCATGAAAGATTGAAGGAGAGTCGGAACGTCGAGGCATGTTTTTAGCTGTGCCTTTGCGTGACCTTTTCTGCTTGGGAAAAGTTGATGCATCTTTGAGGCTCGTTGCGCTTTCAGCTATTCTTGTTGGCGTCGTCGGCGCTTCTTGGAGTTGGCATCTACTCCAATGGTACATTTCTGCTAATGCGCTGACAGCATGCATCCTGGGCACACAATGCCCCTTAGTGTTTCAAACATCGTTTTCGTATTTTTACGGCGTACCTATACACCTTCTCGCGGTCGCATGGTTCTCGCTGCTAACATTGCTTGCTGTTCTCAGGGCAATTGGAGTTAAGAGTGCAGCGATGATTGGTACAGTTATTGGCGCATTCTGCGTTCCCGCAGTGATCTACCTAGACTACATTCAAGTCGTGATCATTCACGCGATATGCTCGGACTGTGAGTTGGCACATATACTCGGGCTTATCTTATTCGTGCTCTTCGTGATCATCTACCGGGCGGATAGGAAGGACAAGACGCAGAAACAGTCCCACCCGACGCGTTGATCGCACTCGCTTCTAGACTTGAATTTCAGCAAGCAGACGCTCGGCCTGGCGAATTGCCAGCTTCCACAACGCAGCGAATATTAGAAGTCCGATCAATACCACGATCAGGATTGGAGAAAACATCGCCGGAAGAGTGTCGGCGAGCAGTATGGGCGATGCTGTTATGAGCGCGACAACCACACCGAAAAACGGTCCAAGTAACGATCCTGAAACGCTAACGTATCGGCTGCGCACTGTCTCTCTGAAATCTGGAAATCTGCCGGCCACGTAGACTCCGAGAGCCGACTCCTCTATCACAACTATTAATCCTAGGATCAGCAAGCTGCCAATCTCTGCCATCCCGCCCTTCGAGAGGAAAGTAATTGCCAGCAATAGTCCACACGTGAAGAGCGATCCGAGAATTAATGTCAGATACATTTTGGCTCTCACGAGCTTGCGTGCATCCAACGGGGCGGCATACAGATTCCAGATTGCTGACCCTTCCTGTCCGATACTTGTCATTGAGAGAATCTCGCAGAATATTGCGATAGGGATCACGTAGAGTGGGATGATTTCCGCTACGCCGACTCCTTCACTCGAGCCGCCGAATGGATATAGCGAAATCCATAACGAGGCTGCGAGTACGAATGGTATTGCAAGGAATCGCGCCATTTCACGGCGGCGAGTCAACGACCGAAAATCCTTCCGAATTATCGCTGATTCCGCTACACCTAAACCCGGAAGACGAAATCCGCTGAACGAAGCATGATAAGGTTGAGTGCTGAGTCTTATTGAGACCGGTATCGGAACCCAGTATGCTCTGCGCGTTCCAACGGCCAATGCAAAAACCGTCAACATGAACCCTAAGGAGAGTAACCCAAAAACTAGAGGAGCGGAATTTGCGGCTGCACTGAGTGTTTGAACGACGAGTGAGGGCCACATTACAGGCACATACCATACCGTTGCGACGGTTTGAGTCAAGTGACCGAGCAAGGAGGCTACGACTCGTCCACTGAACAATAGCTGGAAGACCACTAACGCTATGATTGTCAAGCTCAGCCGTGCGAAGATGCCTGATCTTCCACTCTTCCGGTAGAAACTGGACGATATGCGATTCGTCACAGCCCTTATCAGTTCCACCGCCGACGATCCGATGAAGAGAGACATTGCTCCCATAATTGCTGACGCGGCTAGGATCAGGACGTGGTCAAAGTACAGTGCAGGTCCAAGTGCTACACCGAGAAAAAACGCTAGCAGGAATGAATACGTGTATGAAAGGGAGAGTGTCGATCCGAGAACATATTCGCTCGGTGTTATTGGTAGCCAATTGACCAGGTCTGCGCTTGTGGATTGGATCGGTTGACTGAGTTCGCTTAGGATGCCGAAGAGGATTATCATGAAAGTGGTGATAGTTGGGATTCCGATAAGCATCTCCACTTCTAATCGTCCAGCTGCCGTCAGCAAGTCCTGTGGGAGATTCGAAATCAAATAGTGCCCTATTATCCCTAGGATTCCCACGAGTAATGCGTCTACAATGGTTATGATGCTTGGGTTCCCGAACCATTTTGCAAGAAACTTGCTTCTTTGGTAACTTCTTAGCTGCGATTTGGTAAGCACTATTGCTAGTGACCATACGGCGTTAAGTCTCATCTACCAAGAGCCTCAATTATGTCCCGGGTGTCTGAGGTCCCTGTGAGTTTGAGAAAGATTTCCTCGAGTGTTGATCCTGCTGACCCAGCTTTTGTCTTGAGTTCTTGAGTCGTGCCTTCCGCGATTATCTGACCGCTCTCCATTATTATTATCCGGTCGCATATGGCATCGGCAATTTCAAGCACGTGCGTGCTGAATATGGTCGGCACACCGTTATCTCTGAACTTTTGCAGCACGTCTTTCACTATCCGGGCTGATCTAGGATCGAGACCGTTCAATGGCTCATCAAGAATCAGGACACGTGGATGATGCAGCAGAGCTGCTGCGATTGCAAGCTTCTGTTTCATACCTTGAGAGTAGCCGTGAATGAGTTCATTTTCCCTACCCTCCAGATCCAGTGCTTTAAAGAACTCTGCGATTCTCTCCTGTCTCTTCCCTTTGGCTACCATATGAATGTCTGCAACGAAGTCAAGATACTCTACACCCGAAAGGAACTCATAGAGTCGTGGGGATTCAGGAACGTATCCAATAATTGCCTTAATCGCAACCGGATCGCTCGTGACATCTGTACCAAGAACCTGTATGCTCCCGCTGTCAGGTTTGATGATTCCGACGATCGTTTTCATAAGAGTCGATTTGCCTGATCCATTAGGCCCGAGTAACCCAAGAACCTCACCGCCTCGCACAGAGAAGGTGACATTCGTAATTGCGTGACGATTACCGAAACTCTTTGAAACGTTATTGACGTCCACAGCAGACAATCGAGTCACCCTCTCTAATGGTCTCCCAAAGCAAGGACCGAAAGAGCTTAGAAAAACTTCCCGTTTGCGTATATCGATCGATATGAGTCAGGATCAGTCAGAACCCATGTGTAACATCTCACTTTGCGGTAGAAATGCAGTGTGGAAGGTTGAGTTGTTCGGTAAAATCGAATACTACTGTCAAAGGCACAAGCCGACTGTTCCGGATGCACTGATGACAAAGCTTGAGTGAATTAGCATTCAGCTGTGCTTTATTCTTGATGGTCCTGGCCGAGAGTGACAGGTAGGCTCTAATCTCCGCCAGATTGATGCTGAATACCTCAGTCGGGAAGAAGGGGTCTATTGTGTATGTCGTGTGTATTTCTACCTTTTTCCCGCCTTCCCGCCGACCGCAGGTTTTAGATGGCCTTGCTGTTCTATTCGTTTCGGCGTTACTAATGGTTGTCAAGGCTTACGTCCTGGTTCAATCACAACTCGGAAGGGCTCGTTCGGTAGCGAAAGCTATGACTAAGGTTCGTGGGGTGAAGATGGTTCATGCTGTTACAGGCGTGTATGACGTAATTGTGTACCTTGAACTCCCGGACATGAACTCTCTTTCAGAGCTGGTGATTCGGAAAATACAACCCGTAAAAGGCGTAGAGCGAACTCACACCGCAATTGTTGTGTGAGTTCCCCTTTCTTTACTTCACGATTCCTTCATTGTTCCATTCTGCAGTTGTATATTTCAAATCGTGTAGCCGGGTTGTCATGTTTTCTTCACTTGGAGACAATTGACTTCTTCTGATTCGAGCATCGAACATGTCTTGAACTGTATTCAGAACCTGTTCTTTGACTTCGGCGGTTTCTACGGGCCGAGATAATGCCGTCTGCAAGTTGGTGACAGGCTGCCATCTACTTCTAACTCGATTCGTAGTAAACTGCTTCCTGCTGGGTGAGAGGAGCTGAGTAACTGTTAGCAGGTCGGTTGATACTAATAGCGATGCGTGCCAGAGGACAAGGTTACGTTTCACTGCTAATGAGGCTCCTGAAATTTTCTTGCCCTCCACTGAGACCGAGTTGGAATTAGTTATAGCGCTCTCGACACCCATTCGCAGAAGCGTTTCTTTGATGATTGCTAAGTTGCGACGCTGAATTGTTTGCAGGTCGATGATAGGTTCCCAAGTGACCATTGTGACGTTTAGATTTCCATGATCGTGATAGACGGTTCCTCCTCCTGTGAATCTTCGGGCAATTGTAATGTTCTTACGGATGCACAAGGTCGTGTCAGCCTCCAGGTGGACGTCTTGGAAGCGTCCTGCTACGATGGCTGGAGGGTTGAACCAAATGCGGATCTTCGGGGTTTCTACCGGCTGGTGGGACGCGATCAGAGCCTCTTCCAATGCCAGATTTCTGTAGACTGAGTCATAGTTAATGTCCAATAATCTCCATTCATTATGCGTCATTGGTTCGCCACGTTCGGCATTCTTCCTGTATTCGTTTTGGGATGAATGGTTTTAATTCGCTCTTCCTCAAGATTGAGCCTATTCGGGGAATCAGCCCTATCGCGTTCGTTCCGAACTTGCATAGTATAGATTGAACGGTGAGGCTGAGTTGCTCCGAGGCGACTGTGTCTCTTTCCAGTTGGGCTTTGCGTATAGCGAAATCTAGCTGGTTGGGCAGGCAGTCGAAGACTTGGATCCGTTCTAATCCGCTAACGATCCAACGCGAAAACAGGCGTATTTGTGAATCGGATAACCAACCCTCAATTTGGCTGGACGAGATGAGAGTTACGCGGATCGAGATGGGTGTCCCAGGGGAGATGCAGTAGCACTCTGTGATTCGTCTGCTTGAGATTTTCTGGCCATCGGCAAGTTGAGCTTGTAGAGAGCTTAGTTTCACGTTAACGAACATGGGCTTCGGACGTTCGACTCCTATGTCAACTACTATTCCTGAACTTGATATGTTCTTGACCATGCCTCGGTAGTTTCCATGACGCTCAGTCTTGGAAGCTTCGATAATGGCTACGCCGAAAGTCCTAGCCAGGAGTTCGACCGCAATCTCAGTGTCTTCCCCGTCCACGGAGAGCGTGGTCCATCCTTGATTGGTGAAGGAGGAGAAGGAAACTGTAACGGAGAGGTTGCCGATGAGTTTACGTACTGCGGTGTCGAGCTGGTTCTGAAAGTCTTTTTCTCCGACGTTGCCTTTCTTCTGGATCAGTGTTATTTTCATGCTGAGTCTATCTGCTGAGCTCAGCTTCCAGTCTCTGGATTCTTAAGTCGAGGACTTCAACCTCTTCTGCGTTTTCCACGCTTTCGAGTTGATTCCCGCATTTCCCGCATTTGAATGACGACTCCATGGCCTCTTCGAAAGTGACTCGAACATCGGTATCCTTCTTACATCCGAAGAATGTGTGCCCGCGTTCATACTCTAGCCTCTGCTTCAGTTTGTCCAAGGCACGCTTCTTTCTACTTCGAATGAAAGCGTCAAGCTGGTCTGGTTGCAGTCTCCAGTAGAAGATGAACCAGCCCGTCTTCTCGTCTCTTACGCGAGTACATGAGACTAGCCCGTGATCGTAGAGTTTGTAGAGGACTTTGCGCACATTGTTCAATCTCACCGCGGTACCGCAATCATTGGTTATTGTCTCATCGGTTCCCTCGCCAAGCTTCTTGAGACTCCTTACTACGGTGACTGCTTCTTCTCCGCCGAAGAGAGTTGCAACCTTGATTAATTCTTCATCTAGAACTGACATCACTAATCATCGAGGTTTAGATTGTAAGTGTTTCCATCTTCTCATTAATCCTTCGTCGCTCGCCTGTATAGGCGGTTTCGGGTAAGTAACTTATTTATACGATGTTTCATTAGCTTCCGCGGGCCGCCGAAGATGAAAGAGACGTTAGCTACTCTCGGGTTCGTTCTGTTCTTCGCTGGCTCGATGCTTGACATCTCAGGTTCATTGTTCGTTACTCAAGGTGGTACTCCACCTGCTACATATTTCAAGGTGGGAATTATGGAAGCATTAGGCACCTTGATTTTTCTGGTTGGAATCGTATTAATCGTCAAAACTCGCTAAGCCGGTTTTCTTGTTAGATAATTCGCAACAAAGCGTAATGATTTTGCGAATGGGTCACAGGATTCCGAGGGATCAGCGCGTAACAACACATGTCTGCTTGACGGCAAGAGCGCTTGGCGCGAACGGCGTGTACGTGTCTGATAGTCATGACAGTCAGTTAGTCGATACTGTAATGAAAGTTGTAGAGGAATTCGGCGGCGACTTCACAGTCGAGACGGGTGTTCCTTGGAGACCCACAATTGTCAAATGGAAGAAATCGGGTGGTAGAGTCATTCATCTCACGGCTTACGGAGTTCCATTGCAGAACGTAATCGAGGAGATTAGACGTTCAAAATTTGACAAGCTTATTGTGGTGGGCGCGGAGAAGATGCCGGGCGAGGTTTTCCAGTTAGCAGATTGGAACGTCGCTGTAACTAACCAGCCTATTAGTGAGGTAAGCGCCTTGGGGATCTTTCTGGATTGGCTCTTCAATCATCAGATGCGCGAGGAGTTTCCGGGAGCGAGAAAAAAGATTCTGCCCAATGAACACGGTAAGAGCGTTGTGAGTACGGGCTAATTCTGCTCCGTGGTGGTTTTCGTCTTATCCTTAATTTTGATTATGTCGCCGAGGGTCACTTCTGACGGTGGAGGTCCCTTTGGCAAGTCTTCGGTTTCAGCACGTGGAGCAAGGAGTTTCACTTTCAGCTCATGCTCGAGCTCTCGACAAAGGCGGATATCTGGAGCTATCTTGCCTGACTCGATTTTTTGAATGACTGAAAGTTTCACTTTCACGCACGTTGCCAGATCTTCCTGCGATAGGCCAAGCTTGGTCCTGTACTTTCGGACTCTTAGTGCTACATCCTCAACTAGGTCAAATTGATCCATCTCACTTGGCAACTGGACTTTCCTCTTGCCTGGGCGGAGATGGAGGGTGGGCGGATGAGCTACGGTTAGGTTGCGTGCTTGGTTCTGAGGTTGCTGAGGTTGCGGCGGTGACACTGACTCTTCCTCGTAGGGTTTCCCAAGTTTCTGACATACGTGACAGACCAGCATCTTTGCTCCTTCAACTTCAATCTTGAATGCCTGTCCTCCTATGTCGCGGCCACAGATATCGCAGTTCAATGCGGTCCCCATCGTTTGCGAGGGTGGAAGCTTAAATTGGTTTCTTGGATATGATTGTTCCTGATAGGGATGCCAAATCGTGCGACAACTGTCCAATTACGCAAGGTAATGGGCGTCGCGGATTATCAGTTAGGACCGGGGGTAGGCGCAGTACTCTTCGACCGTAGCAGCAGAATAGCGTGTTCCAGAAAGACTGGAAGAGTTCGTCACATTTATCGTGGCGAAAAGCTCATAGCGACTCTGAGGCCAACGGATGGGTACCTTGCCTTAACGCCGCACGGAGCGAGACTACTACTTGAGAAGATGAAAGTTGTCCCCAACACTGTAACGGTTCAGAGCGATGTGGCTGAATTCATTACTAAGGGAAGTGATGTATTCGCAAAGCATATTGTCCGCGCTACGGACACAATTCGCCCCTCAGACGAAGTTATTGTGTTGAATGAGTCAGGAGATTTGTTAGGAGTAGGATCAGCACTCCTGAGTGGGAACGACATGAAATACTTCAGGAGAGGCGTCGCTGTACGTGTTAGAAGAGGAACAGATGAAGATCACCGGCTTGAGGCAAATACCGAATAAGTGTTCTGCCTACAAAGGCGAATTATGTGAGACTAAGGTTGGAGGTATCTCTGAAATTTGCGAATGTTGATAAGAAATCAACGATGTATTGAAAGGAGACATGAATGACATGACCATTGTGATAAACGGTTCAGGATTGACCGTTGAAGACGTCGTACGCGTCGCACGTCATGGCGAAAAGGTGGAACTGCATCCCGACTCTAGTAGGAAGATCAATTCGTGCCGCGCCATGCTTGAGAGAAAAATCGAAGCCCATGAGATCATGTACGGCGTCAATACCGGCATAGGCGAATTGTCGGAGGTAGCGCTGAACGACGAACAGATACAAGATTTTCAGAAATATTTGATTTACAATCATGCTGCAGGCATAGGTGAACCCATGCCCGTTGACTGGGTACGAGGTGCCATGCTCTCGCACGTCAACGTGCATGCGCATGGGAAATCCGCGTGCCGTCTTGCGATTACCCAAACTTTCGTGGATATGCTAAACAAAGGTGTTACGCCTTATGCTTGCACCAAAGGATCGGTAGGTGCTTGCGGTGACCTAGCGCCCATGGCGCAGATTGCTTTGCTTCTGATGGGTCAGGGACATGCCTACTACCAGGGTGAATTTTTGGAAGGTCATGTGGCGATGGAACGCGCAGGTATTTCCATTCCCGGACTGAAGGCGCGCGATGGTCTGGCTGCCATTAATGGGTCAAACGTACTTACCGCTATGTCAGCCCTGATGATATACGATACTAACAACTGGCTCAAGCAGGCTGAGATAGCCTGCGCTATGTCCCTGGAGGCGCTGAAAGCCAACCTCACACCCTATCATAATCTAATTCTCGAGTCACGTGGTTTCCCAGGTGGTGTCCGTAGTGCAAAATCAATCCGTAAAGTGGTAGCTGGTGGTGATCTATCCGAGGGTCGCTTGAAGGTGAAGGTGCAGGACGCTTATTCGATGCGTTCCAGCCCACAGGTGATTGGCGCAGCACATGATGCCCTTGCCTTTGCACGAGCACAGGTAGAGATCGAACTCAACGGTGTGGGAGATAACCCCATTTTCTTACCGGAAGAAAACCGAGTACTCTCAGGGGCCAATTTCCAAGGTTCGCCCGTTGCTCTGGCTATGGATATGGTGGGCGTTGCAATAACCATGGTAAGCGTCCTCTCCGAACGTCGCATGAACCGCCTGAATAATCCGGCACTCAGCGTGGGGCTTCCGCCTTTCTTGATAAACGACCCCGGCATGTTCTCCGGGCTAATGTTGAGCCAATATACCGCCGATATGCAGATCGTAGAACAGCGTATCCTTTGTATGCCTGCTTCAATGCAGTCAATCCCGGCTGCTGCCGATCAGGAAGACTTCGTATCCATGGGCATGAACACTGCCCTGAAGAATTTCCAGATACTTGACAATGCTTACGGTATTTTGGGAATCGAATTCATGGCTGCTGCTCAAGCCCTTGACTTGCGTAAGAGATCTGAAGCACCATATGAATTCGGAAAAGGAACCCAAGTTGCTCACAGTGCGATCCGTAAACACGTTAAGTATCTTGATGTTGACCGTCCGCTCTATGACGACCATAATAAGATGAAGGAACTAGTGAAATCGTGCGGAATCCTTGTAGACGTGGAAAAAGCGATAGGTCCTCTAGAATAGAAGATGCGTCTGAAGGATCTATTGGGTCAGCTGATGGTCTCTCCCCATTCTGATCATGGGAGTTAAGCCTCGCCGAAATTCTTATTCAGCAATACAACGCTCTTCATCTTGAAGCAACATGGCGTACAAAGCGTTGAAAGCAGCGCGTGGAGCTCGCGGCGGCAGGGACACAGCCAGAATGATGGCGAAGATGGGAGTGAAGATGGACGAGCTTCCAGATGTTACTCAGGTAATCATTCGAACTCCAAACAAAGATATCGTGATAGACGCGCCTAGCGTTACAATGGTAACTGTACAAGGACAGGCTATGTATCAGATAGCTGGAGGTGAGGTTTCAGAATCTCAACCTCAGACAGTATCAACCAGCAATGTCCCGCTCGAGGCAGATGTACAACTCGTTGCTCAACAGACTGGGAAATCAGTTGACGAATCACGAAAGGCTTTGACTGAGGCTGGGGGAGACCTGGCTCGCGCAATTCTTCTTCTTAAAGGCCAGCAGCAGAGTTGATCGGTTAAGGGACCTGCGCCTTAGCCATTCGTCCCTTTATGCGCTTGAGCCGGAAGAAGTCTTCGCGTTCTGCTTCCTCAAGATGCATCTCAATGTACCGTATGGTTCCAACCATTCGAGGAATCACAATGTATTCGAGGGAGTTTACTCGCCGCTTCGTTGCCGCTATTGCTTGCGCAAGTTTCATGAGCGCGGCTTCTGCGCTTGAGAGTTCCGCAATCAGCTTGATTGCTTCGGCCATGCTGATAGTCGCCACATCCAGCTTGATTGACGTGTCATAGGGGTTGTATGGAAATCCATCAAGTGGTTTCACGGCCACATGAAGGTAGGGAACTATCACGCCGATAACGTTACGGCTCTTGGGATCAATGGAGAATCTATCTTCAACTCCAATTGATGTTTGTTCTAACTTCATGTAACCCATCGCCATTTGGGCGTCAACGAAATTGTCGTATGCTTTAGCTAACTGTTCCTGAGCCTTGGCTCGTAGATTTGTTATTTCCCTTACAAACTGGAAAAACTCGATCATCAACGCATCCAGTTTCTCCCTCAGGAGATCTCGTCCTCTCTCCGCTATTCTTCGCCTCTTGCGGAGAGTTAGAAGTTCCATTCGGGTTGGGTGAATACCTGCTATTAGCTCAGGCATCGTGTTTACGTTCCGGTTCTATGATTGGGATGGAATTGCTTGATGGTTGCAGGATCAATGCGTTTTAGTTCGCTTTCAGGAAGCGCGGCGAGTAGGTCCCAGCCAATGTCGAGGGTTTTCTCAATCTCTCGATTCTCATACTCTCCTTGACTGATGAATCTTCGTTCGAATTCGTCTGCGAATTTCAAGTATAGTTTATCTCTTGATGAGAGTGCCTCTTCTCCGACTACTGCGACCAAGTCTCTGAAAGCTCTGCCTTCAGCGTAGGCGTAATAGAGCTGGTCAGACACTTCTCTATGATCTTGTCTAGTCCTATCCTTCCCTATTCCTTCCCTCATCAGTCGAGACAAGGAGGGAGAGACGTCGATAGGGGGTGAGATTCCTTTGCGGTGGAGGCCGCGGTCAACGATCAATTGGCCTTCAGTAATGTACCCAGTCAGGTTTGGAATAGGGTGTGTGATATCATCGTGTGGCATGGTCAGGATTGGAACCTGCGTGATTGAACCCTTCGCGTTATGAATTCTACCGGCTCGTTCATAGATGGACGCAAGGTCCGTGTACAAGTAGCCGGGATACCCACGTCTACCGGGTACTTCTTCTCTGGCAGCAGAAATTTCGCGCAAGGCTTCAGCGTAGTTCGTCATGTCCGTGAGGATTACGAGCACATGCATGTCCAACTTGAAAGCGAAATACTCAGCTGCCGTTAAAGCCATTCGCGGAGTGAGTATTCGTTCAATTGCAGGGTCATCAGCCAAGTTGATGAACATTGTTACGTGTTCGAACGCGCCTTGTTTTTCAAAGTCCTCTCTGAAGAATCGAGCCTCGTCGGCTGTGATGCCTATTGCAGCGAAGACAGTTGAGAACGGTTCACCAGTCCCTCTAACTCTGGCTTGTCTCGCTATCTGGGCTGCGACGCGATTGTGTGGCAACCCAGCACCCGAGAATATGGGAAGTTTCTGTCCCCTAACTAGCGTGTTCATTCCGTCGATAGCGGAGATTCCTGTCTGAATAAATTCTCTAGGGTACGTTCTGGAGTAGGGGTTGATGGGGGCTCCATGAACGTCAGCATAATCTTCGGGAATGATTCGTGGTCCTCCGTCGATTGGGTTACCGCTACCGTCCAATATTCTGCCGAGGAGATCGCTTGAGACTGGCAAGCGGACCGTTTCGCCGAGGAACCGTACGCTCGTCGAGGAGATGTCTAGGCCAGAGGTGCCTTCGAATACTTGAACAACAGCAAGGTCGGTTCGTACTTCTAGAACTTGCCCTCGTCTTTCTTCGCCGGTTGGGGTCCTAATGCGGACTAGTTCACCAAATCCGACGCCTTTGACGCTCTTAACGAATAGAAGGGGGCCGGATATTTGGTCGATCGTTGAATATTCACGAATAGTTACCGTCATCGCTTGCTACCGCCTCACTTGGCTACCTCGACAACCTCTTTCGACAGTTCTTGGAATTGTTGGGCCATCTTTGATTCCACTTCTTGAGCGTATGAATCGAATGTCTCCGAGGGATGAATCTTAGCACGCGCAATCTCCTGTTTTGCGGACACATCCAAGGCACGCTGGAGCGAAATTCCCTTATCGACACTGTTCTTCATTCTGTCATAGAAACTGAGGATGAGCGAGATCAACTTGAACGTCTTGGCCGGCGAGCAGTAGCTATCCACGGGGTGGAGAGCGCTCTGAATCAGGAAATCCTCTTTAATCATGCGCGCGGCCTCGAGGACGACGCGCTGGCTCTCAGAGAGTGCGTCAGGTCCAACGAGCATCACGATTTCACGGAGTTCTTCATCTCGTTGCAGGAGCGCCATTGCTTCCTTTCTCATGTTTGACCATTCCGGATTAATCTGGGTCCTGTACCAATTCTCTAACGAGTCGAGATATAGTGAATAGCTAGTCAACCAGTCAATCGCCGGAAAATGTCTTCTTTCTGCCAGTGCTTTACTGAGCGCCCAGAATACCTTAACGATCCTCAGCGTGTTCTGCGTAACGGGTTCTGAGAAGTCTCCGCCTGAAGGTGATACGGCACCAACAACTGAGACCGAGCCCAGCTTGTTAGACTCAGATCCAATTACTCTCACGCGTCCAGCGCGTTCATAGATCTCCGCTAACCTAGAAGCCAAGTAAGCCGGATAGCCCTCCTCGCCAGGCATCTCCTCTAAACGACCGGAGACCTCGCGGAGAGCTTCCGCCCACCTTGATGTTGAATCTGCCATTAATGCAACGTCTAACCCCATATCTCTGAAGTATTCAGCTAACGTAATGCCAGTGTACATGCTAGCCTCACGAGCAGCTATTGGCATGTTTGATGTATTTGCTACGAGCAGCGTCCTCTCCATCAAAGGCTGACCGGAACGGGGGTCTTTTAATTCTGGGAAAGTTTCCAAGACTTCGGTCATCTCATTTCCTCTCTCACCGCAGCCCACGTATACTATTACGTCAGCATCGGCCCATTTTGCTAACTGGTGTTGGGTAATTGTCTTCCCGGTTCCGAAGTCGCCTGGGATTGCAGCCGTACCACCTTTTGAGATTGGAAAGAAGAAATCGATTATTCGCTGTCCCGTGATTAATGGTGTGTCTGACGGGACCTTTTCACGAACTGGTCGCGGGATACGAACGGGCCATGAGTGCATGAGATACAATTTGACATTCTCGCGTCCTGTTTCAACCTCCGCTATCGGCTCTTCCACCGTGTAGTTCCCCTTCGGCTGTATCGACTTGACCGTACCGGTTACGTTGGGTGGAACCAGAATCCTGTGCTTAACTAGGACTGTTTCAGGGACCTCGCCTAGAACATCTCCACCCGTTATCTTGTCTCCCTTCTTCAAGTGAGGAGTGAACTCCCACTTCTTTCCTCTGTCCAGTGGCGGAGCCGTGATTCCTCTGTGTATGAAAGCTCCACCCTTGGTTTGGAGAATCGGGAGAGGTCTCTGAGTACCATCGAAAAACTGGTTGATTAACCCCGGACCTAATTCGACGGAAAGAGGCGCACCCGTCCGTTCAACGATTTCTCCAGGTTTTATTCCCGTGGTTTCCTCGTAAACTTGGATTGTTGCCGTATCTGCTTGGACGCGGATTATTTCTCCGATCAGGCCTGCTGCTCCGACCTTCACTAACTCATACATCCTGGCACCAAGCATGCTTGACGCGACAACGACCGGTCCTGCTACTCTCTCAATCTTTCCGGGTTTGAATGAGGACATTACAAGTGCCTCTTGTTTACTGGAAGGTTGCTGCATACTGAAGGTTCTTACTTATCTTTTGCTTTCGTCACGAACTTCGTTAGCGAGTTCTGACTTTTGCTGAGAGAGACGTTGCTTCCTGATCAAGACTGCAAGAATTGCTGATTCGATTATGATCAGGGCGCGAAAACATAGACGCCAAGTGGATTTAGGTAGGTCACAATAAGTCTTGGGAAGTAGGATTGGTTCGGAACTTGATCGTGAGTGAAGAACTGAGTAGAATATAGTAAAGTCGTGTTTTCCTGTGTATCCCGAACTACAAGCCCATAATTTGGCGCACCCTGTCGCCAATCTATCATTATACCAGTTATGTCCCAATTCATCCAGACAATTGGACCAAACCAACCGCCCTGCTCGAGTGGAATTACGGAGGTCGAATAGTGTAGCTCCGTGTATTGAGGTTGATTCGCCCAAGTTACCTTCATCTCTCCCCACGGTTCCGTCACTCTGTAAACGCCGTAAACCCTCCCGGTGGAGTCTCCGTAGGGCGGGTCATTCGTCGTCTTCTGCCATAACCTAAGGCGTAGTTGCGCGAACAGTATCCACGCGTTGGATGGTATACTGCTCGTGTTAAACTCAATCCACCCCCTCATGTTATGACCTACGAAGGATGTTATCTCGAAATTGTCTGATTTTCCGTTGTTGGCGTTCGGAACAGATTCCCACGCATAACTATCCTTGCTGGGGTAAAGTGTCACAGACTTTACCACGGTGACGTAAAATGCGCCGATCGTAATGCCGTAGAGAACTAATATGAGCACAACGGCGCTGGTCTTGCTCCCTATCTTCATCACCGACACTTGTTATTCAACAACAAAGGTCAAAGCAGATAACTATTATCGTGTAGTCGAATCGTCCATGAATTCGGTAGACTTCCTTTCGGCCGTCATGACGTTGAAGAGGATTCCGCGAAGCGGATGGATAACACACGGCATATCGCTACCAGACGTAGAATCGGTTGCAGATCACACGTTCTCAACTTGTTCCATATCCATTCTCTTGACAGATCTCGAACGGAGGAGAGGGGTTCGAGTTAATGCTGAACAGGTTCTTCGGATGGCAATACTGCATGATTTAGCTGAAGCCCTGACGTTTGACATAAGCAAATCCTACCTCACGTATCTTGGAGAAAGAGGCAGTGCGATTAAAAATGAAATCGAAAGCTCTGCATGGAAATATCTTGCTCGAAGTATAGGTTCAACGGACATATCCAGTAACTATGCGAAATTGCAGAAACAGTACGTGAGCAACATTACCGTTGAAGCACAAATCGTGCACGCTGCCGATAGCATAGACCTTCTTCTCCAAATCCTTGAACTTAGAAAACGAGGCTATCCAGCAGGCTTGGTCAAAGACTTGTGGAAGGAGACCGTGAAGAAGGTTCAGAATACGTCAGTTCGCTCTGCGAAGCAATTATTGAAGACTGTTACGAGTGAAGGGCGAAAGGCGGCTCTTCAGGTCAAATGATATGAATGTACGTTGACGGTAGCTGAACGACTCCAACTCCGCTCTCGTAAATCCAAATTCCAAATTCCTTTGACTTCGGGTCAACAACGAGTGAGAGCGAGTAATGCGAGAACTGGTAGAATTGCATATGCGTGTCTAGATCTGTCTGAGAAAGAAACAGGCCGTGTCCGGGATGCGAATGATACCATCCAACGATCTTTCCTGTTATTCTACCCTCTACGATATCCGACGCCACTTGCGCAAGACGCTCACGAGGAAAGGTGCATGAAACAGTATCTATCTCATTGTTCCCCGGAATAATCTCATTCACCCATAGCGATTGATCGTCTAAAGTGCCCATGAGAAGGCCTATCCGCTCGACGGGTCGATTGACGTCGCGACCTATCTTCTCGACTACCCGGTTGGTTATGAATACCTTGAACAACCCAATCACAGTGAAAGGAGAGAAGATTCAGCAACATGTTGTTTAAGATTTGCATCTCTCTGTCTCAGACGGTTCTAATGCTAGCTAGTCACATCTTCACTCGAGCTACCTAAAAACGAGAACTAACCTAAGCACGCGAAGTGTGATAAATGTCGAATGTTGCACAACAATATCACGGACAAACAGAATTCAGTGTATCCAATATCCACCAGAATCGGAGTAAACCGGTAATGAACTAACTCTTCTATGCGTACTGTCCCCCAATTGGGTTGAGCGGCCCATTTATGCCTCGCGTCATAACCGCCCATCGGATAGGGATAATCTCATAATCATCATCGACACTACTCTAATCAGGTCTGGTTCGATGCCAAAAGCGTTCGTCTTTATGAATATTGATGCGGGATCTGAACCCGAAATCTTGAAGAGCCTACGCGAAGTTCCTGAAGTCAAGGAATCCTACTTTGTGTATGGTGTGTACGACATTGTCGCTAAGATTGAAACTGACACCATGGACAAGCTGAAGGAAGTAATTACGTGGAAGGTACGCAGACTCGACAAGATCCGATCCACACTGACCACGATAGTCAGCGAGGGCAAATAGCCTAAGGCCCTCGATTCATAATGTCTATCGTTTGTAAAGAACTCGCTACGCAGCAATTACCTCGCGATTAGTGTTTTGTTAACGTGCAGTGCACCGTCATGATGTTCAAATCAATTTAGGATCGGTACCTGATTGATCATAGTTCACAAAATGAAAATGCGACTTCTCGAATGCTTCATTTGAGTCGTGCTTGATTCGTTATCAACCCGTCTAGTTGCAGGCTAAATTTATAACCGGTGAAATGTGTCTGCGCTTGCTCCCGGTGGTCCGAAATGGACGAGCTAGAGGAGATACGAGGGAAGAAGATACAGGAATTAGTGAAACGAATGTCAACGCCTAAGATTGATAAACCGATCGTGGTCAGCGATCGTAACTTTGAACAAACTGTCAAGAATTATCCGCTGGTCGTTGTCGACTGTTGGGCCGCTTGGTGTGCTCCATGCCGCGCAATTGCCCCGATAGTAGATCAACTCGCGAAGGACTACACGGGGAAAGTGGTCTTTGGTAAACTTAACGTAGATGAAAATCCGGAAACAGCACAACGCTTCGGAATAATGGCAATACCCACCTTATTGGTGATGAAAGATTCCAAAGAAGTCGACAGAATAGTCGGCGTGCTTCCCAAGAGTGAACTCGAAGGAAAAATCAATAGCTACGCATAACCAAACGCACCATTATATCCTTCCGTCTGTCGTAGTGGTAACGATGATCGCTAGGGGACGTTGAAGGTCTGTCAATCTTCGAGTTCGAGGGGCGTGTTCCAGTAATCGCGGAGACAGCCTATGTTGACGAAGACGCGAAGGTAGTGGGCGACGTCAGGATAGGTGAACAATGTTACATTGGTTCAGGTGCAAGATTACGAGGCGATTACGGCACAATAATAATCGGAAACAAGACCAGTGTACAGGAAAATTGCGTGTTACACGCTCGTATCAACGAGAGATGTGAAGTTGGTAGCTTCGTTCAGATAGGTCACGGAGCGCTTCTCCATAACTGCACCGTGAAAGACTACGCAGTAATCGGAGTTGGTGCAGTTGTAAGCGACTACGCTACGGTTGGCACTTGGAGTATTGTAGGTGAGGGCGCGGTTGTCGTAAGTGGTCAAACAATACCTGAAGGCAAAGTTGTGGTGGGAGTTCCTGCAAAGATAATCAGGGATGTGCTTGAAAGTGACAAGAAAGTGTGGACCGTTTACAAGGATGTGTACGCAGAACTCGCTCTGAGATACCCCAAAGGATTGAGGAAGATCAGATGATGCGATTAACACGGCCTGAATGATGAAAATTGGAGCTAATAGCAGTACTTGACTTCGGAGGGCAATACTCACATCTGATAACGCGCCGAATCAGAGAATGTGAAGTCTACTCCGAGTTACTTCCTTACTCAACGACTTCGGAAGATCTCTCAAGACTTGGCGCCAAAGGCATCATACTTTCAGGTGGCCCCGCAAGCGTCTATGAAAACGACGCCCCAAGCTGTGATCCAGGTATCTTCAAGTTAGGGCTTCCAGTGCTCGGAATCTGTTACGGTCTACAATTGATGGTGGACATTCTTGGTGGTCACGTCAAATCGACTACGCGGTCAGAATACGGCAAGAGCTCGCTAAACGTTCTAGATAATTCAGACCTCTTCCGGGCTGTTCCCTCCCAATTCGTAACTTGGATGAGTCATGGCGACTATGCAGAGTCCTTGCCCGGTCGATTCGAAATCATTGCTACCTCTGTGAACTGCAAGACTGCAGCTATTCGAAATTCAGCCTCACGCTATTACGGAGTGCAATTTCATCCGGAAGTTGCGCATACAGATCATGGGACTCAAATCATTAGGAATTTCGTACAGGATATTTGCGGATGCTCCCCGACATGGACCGCGAGATCAATTATCGATACGGCTATCGAGCAAATCCGCTCATCAGTTGGAGATGAAAGAGTTCTTGCGGCAGTGAGTGGTGGAATAGACTCCACTACTACGGCCGTGCTCGTTCAACGAGCACTCAATGATAAGCTGACGTGCATCTTCGTGAATCACGGCCTCCTGAGAAAAAATGAGGAACGCGTCGTACTCCAATCGCTGAAGGAACTGAAATTGAATGTGCATTACGTAGACGCATCAGAACAGTTCCTCCAGAAGCTGAAAGGAATCAAGGATTCAGAGCAGAAGAGGAAAGTGATTGGAGAGGAATTCATCAGAGTCTTTGACGAAGAGAGTCGTAAACTAGGCGAATTCCAGTGGCTAGCTCAAGGAACGCTCTATCCAGATGTGATAGAAAGCGCCGGGACAGGAAGCGTTGCTTCGAGAATCAAAACGCACCACAACGTCGGAGGGATACCCGAATGGTCAAAATTCAAAATGATTGAGCCACTCAGACTCCTCTACAAGGATGAAGTGCGAAAAATAGCTGCGGAACTAGGAGTGCCTGAGCTTCTTGTGAAATCACACCCGTTCCCGGGTCCAGGATTAGCAGTCAGAATAATCGGCGAAATCACTGAGGACAAAGTCAGGATATGTAAAGACGCGAGTGCCATCGTAGAAGAGACATTGAAACGGCATCGAATGTACGAGTCGGTGTGGCAGGCGTTCGCGGTGGTGGGTGACGATCTTGCGGTTGGAGTATTAGGAGATCAAAGGCGTCTAGGACATATGGTTACGATCAGAGTAGTACAATCAGTCGATGGGATGACGGCAGACTGGACTAGAATACCTGAAGGAGTTCTAGAGGAGATGAGCAGTCAAATTACGGGTGAAATTCCGGGCGTAACCTGGGTAGCTTATGCCGTAACGTCTAAGCCACCGTCAACGATCGAACCGTGCTAATGGTTAGGCTTGAAAGAGTGGCCGCACCCGCAGGTCTCTGTTGCGTTGGGATTGTTGACTTTGAAGCCTTCGCCCATCACTGATTCTTCATAATCAATTTCGGATCCATCAAGGTACTTCGCGCTTTCTTGGTCAACAATAACCTTCACGCCATGGCTCTCAATCACAGTGTCATCATCATTCTTCTTATCAAAAGCCAGACCGTACTGGAATCCGCTACAGCCACCGCCGGAAACGTACAGGCGGAGAGCAGAATCCTTCTTCTCCTGTTTCTCCATGGCGACTTTTACTTTCTCAGCAGCTTTTTCAGTGATCGAAATTCGAAGGGTGCCTGGCGAACGTAGCAGCAATCTCACCGACTTTTTGTATAACATATGGACTATTTAAGTTTAGGATAGACGAAACTGAAATCCATGTCCACCTTCTTAATTCTAAGGAGTGTATTCGCACCCCGCATGCAGGATGGACATTTAGTTGACTGGTAAGACTGGGTTTGTTTACGCCGACTCCTTCCAAAGATACAATTTCGGCTCGACTCATCCGCTTAGGCCGATCAGATTGAAACTCACTTTCGAATTAATGAAATCCATTGGCTTGCTCTCTTCGCCGGCTATCGACGTGCGTGAACCTAGACCGGCAACGAGAGACGAATTGCTCCTCTTCCATGATAGATCCTACCTAGAGCTTGTCGAACGAATGAGCAAGAGTGGGTCCGGCTTCTTAGATATGGGGGATACACCCGCTTTCAAGGGCTGCTATGAGGCATCAGCTCTTGCAGTAGGGGCATCTCTCACAGCAGTTGATTTGGTCATGTCACGTGACACAGCTCACGCCATGAACATTGCAGGGGGTCTGCACCATGCTCACCCCTCACGTGCATCAGGATTTTGCATATTCAATGACCCAGCCGTCTCCATCGCATACCTGAAACAGAAGTATTCGGTTGATAGGATACTCTACTTGGACATCGACGCACATCACGGTGACGGCGTAATGTACGGTTTCTACTCAGACGAAGGCGTATTAGACGTAGATTTCCATGAAGACGGTCATCATTTGTTTCCTGGCACTGGCTTCACTGATGAGGTGGGCACGGGCCGCGCGGCTGGCGTGAAGATTAACGTGCCGCTCTCACCTTTCACGGGCGACGAAGCGTACTTACAGCTATTCAAGGAGATCGTGCCGCCTGCTGTGAGGAAATACCGGCCGCAGATAATGCTCGTCCAATGCGGCGCCGATTCGCATGCAAATGACCTACTGGCACATCTGCAGCTGACCAGCAAGTCTTACTGTGAAATTGCCGCAATCTGCCATGATCTGGCCCATGAAGTGTCCGATGGTCGCCTTGTGATCTTCGGAGGGGGAGGATATAACCCCTCCAACGTGGCAAGAGCTTGGTCGCTCATAGCAGCGACTCTCGCTGATTTTGCTCCGCCGGAGGACACGCCTAACGAATGGAGACGGCTGTTTGAATCTGTAATTGGCGAGGAGGCCCCACGTAAAGTGCGTAGTGATGGTGAAGGCAGGAACGCGGTTGATGACATGTCCATGAGTTACGGTAAGGACGTGTTGAAGGATCTTAAGAGCAGAATCACACTCTTAGCTTAAACCTGGAAGTATCATGCGAGGGCTTCCTGAGGTTTGAAGACTCCCGTAATGATGTCCTTCTGAACGCGTAGGTAGTCCTCGGCTGTGCCCACGTCAGCCCAGTACCCTTCATGTCTGTAACCGAAGATGGAGCCTTCACGCATAAGTTTCGGGAAAACATCCAACTCCAGAGAAGCTCGACGACCCTTAGGTATTTTACTCAATACGGACGGAGTTATGACGTAGACGCCAGCATTCACCCAGGTCTCCATCGCTACCTGCTTTCGCGGTTTCTCAACAAAGTTAACCACCCTGCCCTGATCATCAAGTTCTACCGCTCCGAACCTTGTCGGAGTTGTCGATTTTGCGAGGACGACCGTTGCGCTGGCATTTGTCTTCTTGTGAGAGTAAATCAATTTATCAAGATCCAATTCTGAGAAGATCACGTCGCCATTCAACGTGAGAAAATCAGAGCCTATCATTGATTCAGCGTTCTTTATCGCGCCGCCCGTGTCGAGAGGTTCCTTCTCAAAGCTATACCGTAATCGAATTCCCAGTCTATGTTCGTCAAGGTACCGTACAATTTGTTCTTGCAGAAATCCAATCGCGAGAATAATCCTGTCAAATTCGAATTTCTTCAAGTATTGAATTTGATATTCCAGGAGGGCTTGGTAGCCAATCGGTAAGAGGGGTTTGGGAGTCGAAAAGGGAATCGGCCTGATTCGAGTCTCGAGGCCGCCGCAAAGAATGATCGCGGTCCGCTCAGGTCTGAACTGTTCTACGCCCAACTTCAGCAGGAATTCGGCGGTCTCCGACCGGTTTCTGAATCTATTACCGTCAACAAGCAAATCCACTTTTCGCATGAGGGATGGATCTAGTGTCATGCTGTAACGGCGTTTCATGATTATAGCGTAATACTTGGCAGGATTTAATTGTATTACTATTAAGCATCTTCAGGAGTCTAAATTCCCTGTCAACTGCTCAGATGTCAGAGGGTGGAATACGTTGGGCAGATTCGGCAACCCAAGCGTACGAACTGCCCTAACCTGGGTGGGATTATAGTTAGGTCTAGTCACTTCTTCTCATTGCATTGTTTCCTGGCCGCATCGAGGACGACTCTATGTTCGATTTGAGCCACTGAACGCCTCGTATGCACGATTACGTCCGGGTTTACTGAGATGCTGTCGATGCCTGCTTCAACCAGGAACTTTGCAAATTCTGGGTATACGCTTGGAGCTTGACCACATATGCTGACAGTCTTTCCGAACTTGTGAGCTGTCTCAATCAGGCTTTGTATTGCGCGCTTAACCGCCAAGTTTCTTTCATCAAACAATGGTGCCAGGACTTCATTATCCCTGTCGGCACCCAAGATCAGCATTGTAAGGTCGTTGCTTCCGATTGAGAATCCATCTGCCCCAGCCTTGCAGAACTCATCTGCGAGGATCACGTTGCTTGGGATTTCCGCCATGACCCAGAGTTTGAAGTCTTCAGTCTGGATTAGGCCTTCTTGGCGAAGGAGTTCACGGATCTTAACGAACTCGTCGACGGTTCTGTTGAATGGGATCATGCACCATAGGTTTCTCATGCCCATTTCGTTTCTCACTCGTTTGACTGCGGCAATTTCAAGCCTGAAGGCCGGTTCGAACCTGGGGTCTGTGTATCTGCTTGCTCCGCGCCATCCGATCAGCGGATTCGCTTCGTTAATGCCGCCCTCATACTTCTCTCCGCCTTCGAGTTTTGCATATTCATTTGTCTTGAAATCGCTGAATCGAAGGACCACGGGTCGAGGGTAAAATGCTCTGCAAATAGTTTCAAGTCCTGCCGCAAGCTTGCCTACGAACTCTTCAGGGTGTCCACTCTCGATAAGCATCATGGGATGTTTCTTAACGTGGTCACTGACAATGAATTCCATTCGCAGTAAACCTACACCGTCAACGGGCAGCTGCGCGATCTTGTCGGCCAGTTCTGGTTCGCCAAGGTTCACGAGTATCTTAGTTCCAGTGACTGTTGGGTCAACGAATCCAGCTAACCCGTCGCCCGAAACTCGTTGCTCCTGCTTAGGTGGCTCGAGGACTATTCCATCGTAGACCATGCCCATCTTCGCATCAACTGTAACTTCTCTGCCTGTTTCGAGAACTTTCGTGCCGACTTTGGTTCCTGTAATGCAGGGGATACCCATCTCGCGGCTGACGATAGCAGCATGACAAGTCATTCCGCCCGCATCAGTAACGATTGCTTTAGCCTTCTTCATTGTGGGGACCCAGTCTGGCGTTGTCATTTCAGTCACCAAAATTTCACCCTCCTTGAAGTCGCTGACATTCTCCACCGATAGGATGACGTGTACTCTTCCCGCACCTATTCCAGGCGCTGAAGGTAACCCTTTGAGGATCACCTTCCTCTCGGTGACGATGGCTGCTTTGCTTTCAATCGGGCTCTTCTTTAATGACCAAACCGTTTCTGGCCGTGCTTGTAGAATTAGCAGTTTGCCAGTTTGCTTGTCAAGGCCCCATTCAATGTCCATTACCCTTCCATAGTGCTGTTCGATCGTCAACGCGTACCGAGCCAGTTCTATTATTTGTTCATCTGTGATCACTTGCCTGTCTTTCAGTTCAGAAGGTACCTTCCTCTCTTCTGTTCCGCCTCCAGTCTTCTGAGCAAGCATGATTGTTTTAGTTGGAATTGTCTTCTTAGTGATTTTCAAGGTTCCTTTGTCAATGTAATAGTCGTCAGGAGTGACGCTTCCCTTCACTACGTACTCTCCTAGGCCGTAAGATGCTTCTACCAGGATTACGGAGTCATCGCCATTTGTCGGATCCATTGTGAACATAACTCCGGCCGATTCTGAATAGCACATCATTTGCACGATTGCCGAAAGAGCAACGTCCATGTGTTTGAAGCCCTTCTGCACTCGGTAGAAGATCGCTCGGTCGGTGAACAGGCTCGAGTAGCACTCTTTGACACTCGAGATTACGTTCTCTGCCCCAGTTACATTCAGGTATGTTTCTTGTTGACCTGCGAAGCTGGCGTCTGGCAAATCCTCAGCAGTTGCCGAGCTTCGGATGGCGACGAAAGGATTCTTAACCTTCTCATGAGCGGCCAGTTCCTGATAAGCCTGGGCAATCTCCTTCTCCAACTCCTTGGGTACCCTTGCTGAAATGATCAACCCCCTGATCTGCGCTCCTACCTTCTGCAGCATGACAGTGTCATTTGAATCGATCAGAGGCTTGAGCGCGTCAGCTATCTTATTCTCAATTCCATTCTCCCGTATGAATAGCCGGTATGCGTCGGCAGTCAACGCGAATCCGTAAGGCACGGGAACCTTGGTTTTGGATGTCATTTCACCAAGGCTCGCAGATTTGCCGCCCACTAGCGGGACGTCTTCTTTTGAAATCTCGTTGAACCAGAGTAACAGTTTAGAAGTCACTATTCTTTTCACCTGTTCGTATGTTTTCCTCGAACCCAGATTGGGTAATATCTAGCTACTATAGTTACCAGATTTGATAATCTGGAAATTTCCAGGTTTCGTGATCCTGAATCGGAAAATCGTAGGCTATTTCAGCATTGATGGAAATGTGACCTCCTGGGAATGCGGCTGATCTCCAAAGATTGAGTAGATACTGTCGATAGCGTAATCGCAATCATCAAATTGACATCCGATCATGATCTAATCGAGATTTATCTAGCAGAAGATTACAGTGCTGACCTCGCACATCTGTGTCAGCATGAGGTTAAGACAATGTACGTTTACGTTTTCGAAGAAGGAAGTACCAAGCTCAGAAGCCTCCTCGGCGGAAAGGGTGCTGACTTAGCAGAGATGACGGCACTGGGATTACCCGTGCCACCCGGATTAACCGTAACGACTGAAGCCTGCAACTATTACAGCTCACACAATTCCAATTTCCCTCCGGGCCTAGAGCAGGAGATTACGAATAAGCTTCGTTTAGTTGAATTGAAGGTAGGCAGAATCTTCGGCGACGCAAACAATCCTCTTCTCGTATCCGTTCGATCTGGCGCCCCGATTTCAATGCCTGGTATGATGGATACCGTTCTCAATCTTGGACTCAACGACACGACCGTCCAGGGCCTCATTCATCAAACTGGCGACGAAAGATTCGCATATGACGCATATCGCCGCTTCATCCAAATGTTCGGCAAAGTGGTGATGGGTGTCAGAGGAGACGAATTCGAATCCATAATCAAGCGCCACAAAGAATCATTGAAGGTAGAATCTGACGTCCAGTTGGATTCTAAGACCCTGCGGGCTCTCACGGATGAGTTCAAGGCGCTAATTAAGGAGAGGACGGGGAAGGACTTCCCGGACGATCCTCAAACCCAACTGCGAATGGCAGTAGCAGCAGTCTTTCAATCCTGGAACGGCCAAAGGGCCAAGGTCTACCGGCAGGCAAACAAGATACCGGACACGTTAGGCACCGCCGTCAACATCCAGTCAATGGTCTTCGGGAATATGAGCGCAGACTCAGCAACCGGTGTCTGCTTCACACGCAACCCTTCAACTGGCGAACACGTGTTCTTTGGAGAGTACCTCATCAACGCGCAGGGAGAAGATGTTGTTGCCGGAATCCGCACACCAAAACCGATTGCAGAATTACGCGGCGACTTAACTGACACCTATCAGGAGCTGTCGCATGTCTGCCAGCTTCTTGAAGAACACTTCAAAGACATGCAGGATATTGAGTTTACAATAGAAAAGAAGAAGCTGTATCTTCTCCAAACCAGGTCAGGAAAACGGTCAGCCACCGCCGCCATCAAGATTGCGGTGGACATGGTTTCCGAGAAGCTACTGACAAAAGAACAGGCTCTCCTCCGAATTACCCCCTCGCAAATAGAACAACTAGTCCACCGCCAAGTTGATCCAAGCAGTCGAGCAAGACCAATTGCAACTGGTCTCCCCGCCTCTCCAGGAGCAGCTACCGGGAAAGTGATCTTCGACACTGACGAAGCCCATCGACTAGGAAGCACAGGTGAAAGCATCATACTCGTGAGAGAAGAAACTGCGCCAGAAGACATACACGGCATGATCGCCTCAAAAGGCGTCTTAACTAGCAGAGGAGGAATGACCTCTCATGCTGCCGTCGTTGCACGAGGGATGGGAAAACCTGCTGTTGTCGGCTGCGAACAAATCAAGATAGACCCTGCATCACATACGTTCTTCACACGCAAAGTCACAGTTAGAGAGAACGATATAATCACAATCGATGGAACAACAGGAAACGTGCTCTTGGGACGGGTTCCCACCATTGAGCCTAAACTAAGTCAGGAAGCAGAGAAGCTGCTTGGATGGGCAGACGAAATCCGGAAACTCGGAGTTCGAGCCAACGCCGACACGCCAGAGGGCGCAACAAAAGGTCGCGGATTCGGCGCGGACGGTATCGGACTATGCAGGACCGAGAGAATGTTCAACGCGCAAGATCGTTTACCAATCGTCCAGCAAATGATCCTGTCAGACAGCGACGCGGATAGAGCAAGCTCGTTAGAAAAGCTCAAACCATTGCAGAAGAACGACTTTAAAGAAATCTTCCGTATCATGCATGATCTACCCGTTACAATACGACTCTTGGATCTACCGCTTCATGAATTTCTCCCGAAATACGAAGAACTCGTGCGCGATGTCGCTGAACTCAGAGCCAAACAATCCAACGACGTACTCGCATCGAAGGAACGAATTCTACATAAAGTACTCACCCTAGCTGAGCATAACCCAATGCTTGGACACAGAGGTTGCAGACTCGCCATTAGCCATCCGGAGATCTATGAAATGCAGACTCGAGCAATCTTTGAGGCCGCGGCAGAACTTCTGAATGAAGGAGTGAAAGTTCGTGTTGAGATAATGCTTCCTCTGGTGGGAGAAGCAAACGAAATCAGATTTCTAAGAGAAAGGATTGCGTCAGTCGCAGATGAAGTCCTGACTCGATTGGCCGCGAAAGTCGAATACAAGATTGGAACCATGATAGAAGTGCCAAGGGCCGCCCTTACCGCTGATGAGATCGCAAAGTACGCTGACTTCTTCTCATTCGGCACCAATGATCTTACCCAAGCGACTTTCGCGTTCAGCAGAGACGATGCGGAGGCGAAATTCTTCAAAGACTACTTCGAGGAGAAGATTCTTGCCTCCAACCCGTTCGAAGTGCTTGACCGAAGAGGCGTCGGCAAGTTGATGAGACTCGCGGCTGAAGCAGGAAGGAAAGTTAACCCATACCTCAAAGTCGGCATCTGTGGCGAACACGGAGGCGAACCCAGCTCAGTTGAGTTTTGCCACGAAATCGGCCTTGACTACGTGAGTTGCTCTCCGTACAGGGTTCCAATCGCGCGGTTGGTAGCATCGCAAGCAGTCGCACGCAACAGAGTTGCCCAATCAGAAGAAAACAAGTGACAACTCAACTGGTGCTAACGCTGTCTGAGACTAGACCGGTAATCCGAGGGATCCGGGGATGCGTCGCGTCAAGCCACTATCTAGCCACTGAAGCAGGATTTCAGATCCTATCAAACGGGGGCAACGCGATTGACGCGGCGGTTGCAGCAGGGCTGGCATTACACGTAGTAGAACCCCACATGAACAGCATAGGCGGAGAATGCCCCGTCCTTCTCTACTCTGCAAGAAACAAAAGAACCTACGCTATCTCCGGCCAAGGAACCGCACCTGGAAAAGCCACATTAGAATATTTCGAAAAGAACAGAATCAGAATTATCCCTGGCGATGGATTCCTCCCAGCCACGGTGCCATCCTCCTTTGACTCCTGGATCACTTGCCTGAGCAAGTTCGGAACAATGACTCTAAAGGAAGTGATGGCTCCGGCAATTCGGTACGCGCAGAACGGAATCGTCGTCAACCCTCAACTACACGTAAAGATTCGCCAGCACGCCCGAAGGTTCGCATCCGAATGGCCCTCAACCGCGAAGATCTTTCTCCCTAAAGGTAAGGTGCCAACGGTGGGTCAAGTTATCAAACAACCAGACTTGGCGAGAACGCTAAGAAGCCTTGCTGAAGCCGGCAGCCTCGAGGAGGCCAGGGAATACTTCTACTCAGGCGCCATTGCGCGAAGGATCGTAGAATTCACTGCAAATCACGCGATTCGAGACGCAACCGGCCGCCTACACACGGGACTCATAGACACGCAGGACTTTGCAGAATACAGGAGTAGGATAGAAGAAACAGTTACCGTTGATTGGAAAGATCTCACAATCCATAAGTGTGGAGCATGGAGCCAGGCGCCCGTCTTCCTACAACAATTACGACTGCTAGAAGGCTTCGACCTAACTAGATCTGGACATAATTCAGTGGACTACGTTCACATCATAACGGAAGTCGCTAAACTCGCATTCGCTGACCGAGAAGCATTCTACGGGGACCCACTCTTTTCTGAAATTCCACTCGACCGTTTGCTCTCGCGCGGTTATGCACGAGAACGGGGGAAGTTGATAGACATGCGGAGAGCTTCCATGCAACTGAGACCTGGAGGAGGAATCATCCAGCTCGAAACCAGAGGCAGAGCAAGAAACCCAGGAGACACATCTCACGTAGACGCCTGCGATGCTGAGGGTAATATGATCAGCGCTACACCGAGCGGCGGATGGATACATAGTTCTCCAGTGATCGAAGGTCTAGGATTCCCGCTGGGCACACGAGGGGAAATGTTCAACCTCCACGAGGGGCATCCAAATTGCATCGCGCCTGGCAAACGTCCAAGAACAACGCTTTCCCCATCCTTGGTGACCTCCAATCATCTTCCCGTACTTGCCTTCGGAACACCCGGAGGAGACCAGCAAGATCAGTGGACCTTACAATTCTTCCTAAATGTGAGCGAGTTTGATATGAACCTCCAAAGCGCAATAGACGCGGCAACCTTTCACACTACGCACTTTCCCAGCTCCTTCTATCCGAGACGAGCCCATCTGGGTGAACTCCACTTAGAGGATAGAATTCCTAGGCAAGTAATAGACGGGCTCAGACGACGAGGACACAGAGTGGTCGTTGAGGGTGGATGGTCTAACGGTAAAGTTACAGCAGTGTCCTTCGATCCGACAACTCGCGTCATAGGTGCAGCTGCGTCGTCGAGGATGCAGTCAGCTTACGCTTTGGGTTGCTAGTCATCCATCGTTGAAATGCGCGGTGCATCTGTCACTCTTGGAAGCTAACGAGAAGCACCTCAATGAACACAGCAGCAACACAGGCCAAAGCAAAGTAGTAAGTCAACGTTCCAGCCCAACCATAGCGATAAAAGTGATGTATGACCCCAAAGAAGGCGGCCACACAGAACAAGATTAGCGGGAAGAGCACAAGGAGAATCTTCGCGGATCGTCGCATCTTTCCATGCGGCAAACGTCATCAAGAACTCTATCTTCGACGTGTCCCGTATTAGATTCATCGCCTTATTCTCTTCTCCAATCTTGACACTTCAGCCTCAGACAGTCCTTCAAAAGCAGACGGTGTTGTCACAGAGAGGATGTGTATCGGGCTAGGCAAGCACTGCTCTATCTTGTTTTCAGGGGACAGCGTAATAATACTCTGGACCATTAGGGCTATCTCGGAATTTACCTACGACCGCTTTTCTTGCCCGCAGGCCTTCTAACGTAGCATGGATTACTCGGTCTGCATCAGGATGACGAATCAAGGCGTTTGGATCAATTCCCACGGTGGCTTCCATAGGGGTGTAGGCAAACTGAGAATTCTTGCGGAGGAAGTTGAGAACTTGCTCTTCTAAAGTTGGTTCCATCAGCTTTAGCTTCTCAAATTCGTCCCTAGACATTGGCAACTTTCGTCCGAGACTTACTTGAAGGCTGCAGCTTAAGAATCCTTCCAAGTCTCGTAGTTCAGGAATGTTAACTATACGAATACAGAGTAGCATGCATGCCTTTAACCATAGACATTGGCGATTTCCTGTGGTGTTACTCCAGGCTCAGTGCTGACCATGAAGGGCGGCTGACCGGGAAGGATTACCTCCCTCTCGTAACCTCCAGTCGGAGAAACCTGTAAGGGGCCAACTATGACGTTTATGCCATGTGGTCCCTTAACTTCAACGAAGCCTGGCGGTAGCTCCGGCACAGCTTTAGCATATCCCAGTCGGATCTGAAGCAAAAGTATCAGTACTATTGTTCCAAGGACTAGAGTGCTATGCGGCTTTAGCACATCCTTCTCCTCCAAGTTGGTTTTAGGTGACTCACAGTCCGTATTGCCACGGATACCGATAGGTCATCTTGACATGAACACATGGGCGAGGGCGTCAATCGTACACGTTAATGCAAAAGATTGCTACAGTTAAGCAAGTGCCTCGGTAGAGACCCCAGATAAGCATCATGAAGGCAATGACAGTCTTTCCAGGTTTCTTAACTCCAATACGTCCACGCAACCTCGTCCCAAGATAAGTGAGCAAGATTCCAATGGCGAGAAGCGTAACCGCTAGGAATACTGCATCAGCGCCCACGTAAGGACTCCAAGTACCATATTCAGTCAAGACTCATTCACCTCGGTTTTCCTTCCAAAATAGTCGGTAGCGTCCTATCGTACGCCCCCTTCAACAAGAAGTGATAACTATGGTATGTTGGATTTGATGAACTGTTTCCATTCATCGACGCACTTGGTTGCCAAATCAAATGCATCTATTGGTCCGCTGGCCGTTATTATTGAATATTCAACGGCTATAGTAGACCCGTTACCGATTACTGCTTTGAAACGTGGTCCCCATTGTGGAACTTTACCAGTACGAGGTGGCTGTGTTAGACTTAGATGCTTAATGGAATTACAAAGGTCAGCACATATTGACAGGGATGTACTTCTACTTATGAAACCCTCCACAATAGATGATGTACTCTTTGGAACTGTATTGTCTTGTATTATCCAGTCTTTCAGATGGAAGCAGTTCAAAAAGAAGGCATAGACGTCGTCAAGGTAGTACTCAGTGCTTGGTGCAACACCAGGAGGTGCACCATCGTGTATTTGTTTGAACCTCTCATACCACCGCTTCACTCGTTCGAACTGTTCCACGTGTTTTGGGGTAGATACTGCCATAGACAGATTTTGGTTCCCCCGTCCATAATGGGGTTTTGTGTTGAAACCCTGTTAGAATCGAGTGTTCTCTGACGAATTACCAGAGAAGATGACATTATCCACGGCGTCGCCGTCGGCCTCCTCACCCTAATTCATTACCTACCATAAGGAATGTAAGTGAATTATCGATGAATCATGAGGAAGGCTAAGCCCTAATGAGAAAGAGAAATGTCCAGAGTTCGTCGGTGGTGGGCCGGGAGAGATTTGAACTCTCGACCACCTGCATCGACCATTAACATAATGTGTGTCAGGCAGGTATCCTAACCAGACTAGACGACCGGCCCGGATATTCGCGCTCAATACTGGTTCAAGGAAATAAAGCCTACTAAGGCCCCAATAATCACAAACAATCGGAAGGTCTTTGAACACCTTTCATGATGACACTCGGTCTGTCGAAATTGAAAGCGATTTACGATCGTATAATGAAGTTTGATAAGCGGGTTCGCTTCGCTGCTCTCGTTGATAGTAAAGGAAGAATTCTCGATGGTGGCATGAGGGAGAGTGTTCAACCGATTGAGCCTCTTGAGAAGACTCCACATCTCATTGCCAGGCTGGTCTCCGTGCAGAAAGCAGGATCGTTAGTTGAGTTCTTAGGTAAACATGAGTATTCCATTCTCGTCCACGAAGAGATCCTCGCAATCATCTTTCGGTCTAGAAAGAAGTTTGTGCTAATCACTGCCGACAGAAAGCTGCCGTTGCCCAAGGTTGTAGGACTTCGAAAGCTAGCAATGGCGTGGGAGCAAGACTGAGTTAACGAATTGGGATTCGCGTTTATTTCTTCTCAAAGATCGATTTCAAATAGGTTTTCGGAAGATCCCACAGCATTACCCGCTTGCTGTGACGCATGGAGTCATACATGAAGCAGATGTGTGTGCAGAAGCATTTGTCATAACCTACACTCTTGACTTCATTCTTACGTGCCGATGAAATCCAGAACTGTTGGAAATCCATATTGTACTTTCTTAGATTCCCGATAGGTTTCCTCAATTCGCAAACTCTTACGTCAGCGTTATAGTCGATGACGATTGAGGTTCGTCCCGCCGTGCATGGCATCTTCCAATTTGTCCTGTTCACGTAGTTTTGATATTGCGTTTCATAACTGAAACGGTAGCCTGCCTTCCAGTAGGCTCTCCTAATCCAATCTGACAGTGCAACGCGACCATTCTTTCGGGGCATCGATACGTATTCATCGTTTATTGGGATCACTCCGCTGTAAATTTCCTTGAGTTTGTTGGGGCTCACTGTTTTCAGTTTTGGATCCATTGGGTCACCGCGTATGATCTGGAAATAGTGCCCGTCCACTCCAGGTCGCCTTCTGAAAGACCGTCCCAGCTCCACGATTTGATTCTCATTCTCGACGGTTATCACGGAATTGATGAATAACTCCAGATTCGGGTACGATTCTTTCAGCCTGTTCAACTCTGTCAACGTGGCTAGTGAGCTCTCGTAGTTGCCGGGGACTCCTCTGATTTGGTCATGAGCTTCCTTGAATCCATCTATCGAGAAGTCCACTTCCAGCTGAACGCCTGAACAGGAATTCAAAATCTTCTTGACTATCGTGAGTGTTTGTGCTGTTGGAAGCCCGTTTGTGGGTATCCTTACGTCTCTTATGTGGTTGTTCGTGTGGAAGAGACGTATTATTTCGGCAAGGTCTCTTCTTAGGAAGGGCTCTCCTCCTGATATCCAGAGGTCACTGAACCGTGGCATTGACTCTGATAATTTCCTTATCTCATCGAAGCTCATATCGCCTTTCTTGTTAAGCTCCAACCAGTAGAAGCAAGTTCGACAACGTGCGTTGCAGATTGACGTCACGAAGAGGATTACCAGGTCCAGTTGCTTTACGAAGAGAGGTTTCAGGAATGCTTCACGATGCGGCAATCTGCACCTTCCTCAAACTGTAGCTCCGTCCTCTCCATTCAATCTCACGAGTCGAGATCGATTTGATTATGCAGTATGTCATAATCCATGGGACAATAAGGCTTGCTAAACTCACCCTCGAACCGAACTTCGTGAACTCGTGACTCATCCACGGTAATGCACGATTGAATGTTGCACTTCTGGAACGGCTGCGGACCATTCCCAATGGTGTAGGAACGAGGAGTAAAGAGGCTGGAATGAACCACGATGGCGTATTGAGAAATCCGAGAATAACCGCAGCTAGGCCGAAGATGAATGTCACGTTAAAGAAGAGGTAAGCTGCCAGCGCATAATTCCAAAGCTTGCGATGGTAAACTCTGGTTAAGGCGGTTTGGTTGGTTGCCCATTTTAGAAGTTTCGAGAGAGTTATGTTCTTGGTGAACGTGACGACTGTACATTGGGGTAGGAAGAGTGTATGATGTCCATGTATTCGCAGCGCAATGTTCAGGGTGAGGTCGTCGCTTACCGCATCCTTCCAGACTTCCTTAACGTGAATTTGATCTAACGTTTCCTTACGGAGCGCCATCGCTCCTCCCCAAGGGAAGTTGTATTCGTCATCGAACATGAGGTTTGAGCCTGATGCGTTCCAAGCAGCTTGGACTTCAGACCAGAATCCGGTGGCGAAATACCATCGAAACCCTGTCGTCGCTCCAACGGCGGGATCACCTAGCGGATCCACTAGGTCGGCTAGCCAAGAGACGTGTATGGTTGCATCGCTATCAATGAACGCATAAACCTTAGCGTTCTCTTCGTTCTTCTCCAGCGCTGTGAGCAATGCTGATACTTTGCCGCTCGCGTTTGAGTGTTGGGTTGAAGTGAGCAGTTCTGCCTTCGGTCCCTTCTGGGATTTCAGAATCTTGTCTGCGATTCTGTATGCGGCGTCGTTTTCTGAATCTGCTACAATCATAACGTGGTAGCTAGGGTAATTCTGTTTCAGTAGAGCGTTGATATTCTCTTCTAGATTAGGTTCATCCCCTTTGCATGGCATGATTACGCAAACATGAGGTTGGAATCCTAATCCAGGTCTCTCCAACGATTCGAGTACTCGACGGTCGAATCTTCTCCCAAGAATAATGGAATATAATGATGCGAGAGTGGCTATGGATCCTAGGAGTAGAAGAGTTCCGTACCAGATTTCTACGACGGTTGGTAACATCGAGGTTTACTAAGCTTCGACGACTTCACATTTTACTTGCTTCAGCAATTCAGTAGCCTTTGCCGGATCTACTTTTAGAGTATATAGTTGTCGAGGCGTGCGAAGCTTAAGCTTCACTGTATCCTTGGATCTCTTAACTCGGCATTCAATTGCCTTTTCTGACATCTTGATAAATTCGTCTGCGTCAGCAATTTCCCTAGGCACGTGAGATCACGATTTGCGAGTACGATAGACTGTGATATAAATCTGAGACGGTCAGGCTTCGAAGATAAGTAGTTCCTCTTGGTATCGTCTTCCGTCAACAACTGAACCGGGGGGTTTTAGATTTACGCGCCTTGATGAGAGTAGTTGCTCCAGTTTCTCGTTTGCCACTTCACTACTGCCGCTGACTAGAAGGTCCAGGGGGACATCTAATCTGAGTGGGCGCGATGGAATTATGTGACGAGTTACCTTATGGGGCAGCAGTCGACCTGACGTTGCAGTCTCCCTGATCTCCGTCTTCGAGAAAACTGGAACTGGGATGACAAGGTTAGCCTTCGAAGTAAGCTGAGCAATAGTATCTTCGGCCACATACTCACACTTGAAACCCTGTCCAGAAATGTACTTTTCAATCTTGACCGCCAACTGAGATTTTGAAAGCCTATTCATTTCCCCTTTCAATTGGAATCTGGATAGCCGAGTTATGATGGCAGAGTTCGTCAGATCGATCTTACCGGTGCCGATCACTTCTCGTTCGTACTTTTGATTAAGCGCTCCAAGTGCTTCTGCCGCCAACACGTCCGGATTGGTCACGTTGAAACAACGGGACCAAGCACCAACACCAATCCTCTCATCATCATAGTCCACCAGACAGACCGGAGCGCGTTGACAGCCAAGCTTCTTCAGCGCGTTGTATCGGTGCATCCCATCGAGAATCACTAGGGATTGTTTATCCACGATTAACGGGTCACGAACTTCATTCTCTTCCCGAATTGCTTTTACAAGTTGTCTGACAGCTTGTTCGATAACTTCCTCGTGTGGTTTGAGATCGTCAAGATCAATGAACGTTATTCGGAAGGAGATTGTGGACGAATTAATGTCCATCAGAGTCCCGACAGATCAGCCACGATTAGCGTAGGCTCTAAGGATTGTGGAAAACTACTCGTATTGAAAAATAGGTTTGAAAGTGTAGAACGAAGGAGCGATGCCGTCCAACGAGTTACTTCGTGAACTTCGTCATCTTAGTGCCACAGGTCGGACAAATCGCACGCATCATGTTGCGACCCTTAGCAGTCTTTTCCATGGTTGTCTGGTCATCGGGCACTGTTTTCTTCTCCTTACATTTCACGCAGAACATTTCAGCCAATCAATATTCCCTCCCCTTTCTGACTCGATTGCTGTTAGCGATTAGCGAAGCCATAAAAGCCTTTCCGACACGATGAATAGTGATAATTACTGGCAACTTTCGAAAATAAATGGGTTTATCCATAAAACGATGAGACCATATGCAAGTTCTTCAGGGTCTTTACAAGGGCAATTAGTTTGTCAGCGCGAAAACTAGTCTCCATAATTGGTACTGGAAAACTTGGAAGCGCCGTGGCTCTTCAAGTTGCTAGCAGAGAGCTTGCTGATCTCAGACTCGTTGATATAGTCAAAGGTCTGCCTGAGGGAGAAGCGCTTGACCTCGGTCAAATGACTGCGGAGCAAGGTGCCGATGTCGAGATTGTTGGATCAAACGATTACAGGGATATTTCAGGTTCTGATCTGGTTGTTGTTATAGGGGGCCTTGGGAGAAAACCCGGAATGACGAGGCTCGACTTGCAGGAAAAGAACGAGGAGATAATACGCGGTATTACGGAGAAGATCGTTGAGCATGCGCCGAAGTCACTCATCCTCATGGTGACGAATCCAGTTGATGTTATGACATACCTGTCCTGGAAGGTGTCCGGATTCGACTCGTCACGAGTTTTTGGGCAGAGCGGCATGTTGGATACGATGCGATTCAAGTATTTCATTTCAAGAGCTCTGAAAGTGTCAACTAGTTCAATTCATGCAGTAGTTATTGGCGAGCATGGTGATTCAATGGTGCCCTTACCGAGATTCTCAACCGTTAACGGTGTCCCGATAACTGAACTGTTACCTGAAAGTCAGGTTGCTGAAATAGTGGAAAGAACGAGAAAGACCGCGGCAGAAGTTATAGCGCTAAAAGGTGCTACGATATACGCCCCAGCGCACGGAATCACAAGAATGGTCGAAAGCGTGATCAAAGACAAGAAGATGGTATTGTGCATGACGTCACGATTAAATGGAGAATACGGAGTGCGCGACGTTTACGTAGACGTTCCAGCCGTCCTCGGGGCACGAGGAGTAGAACGGGTTATTGAATTGAAGTTGAACGAGGAAGAACGAACTTCATTCCTTAAGTCTGTTGACGTCGTGAAGGCTGCGGTTGGCCACCTTAAAACCGTGAACCCGTCTTAGTGCTCTATCTGTTCTCCCTCGCTCTAGCAACGCGGTTGGCAATTTGTGACGCGACTACGCCAGCCGCTATCCCTGAATCAATATTCACCACGGCCAGACCGAGAGAACATGCCTGAAGCATGGCCATTAATGCGGCAGTCCCTCTGCCCCCATATCCATACCCTGACGATGTCGGGACCGATATGAGTGGTATGTCAACGAGGCCTGCCACTACCGTGGGTAATGCTCCTTCCCGTCCAGCCACAACAATGAGGCAGTCAACATCATTCTTGACGAGCGTCATTAGAGGTTCGCTCAGTCTGTGAATTCCAGCAACTCCTGCGTCTGCTTCCAGGAAGGTTTGACAGCCCATCTCGTTGGCAATCATCTGCGCTTCCTCAGCGACGCCTAAATCGACAGTTCCCGCAGTGAGAATCCCTACTTTCCCGCCAGTCTTCCTCGGCAAGAAGTCATGTTGCTTAATTACAACCCCCTTAGCGTGAGCGAACTCTTCTAAAACGTGTGATGCTTCGAAATTTCTCCTCAGGATGGACAACTGTGCATCGGACACCCTAGTGACTATTACTCTGTGATCGTGTTCGAGCATGGTCTTGCAGATTGCAACTAGATCGCCTTCTGACTTGCCTTCCGCAAGAATAATTTCCGGAATACCACGTCGAGTAGCCCTCGAAACATCAAGCCTTGCGATACCCCCAACCTTCTGCACTACGTCAACTTTCAACGCCTTTTCAGCATCATCTACGGAGATTTCTCCTCGAGACAGTTTCTCTAATGTTTCTCGCAATTCTTCGTCACTCGGGAAATGCCTAAGTACGATGAACATCTCATTGAGAATAAAATGTTAACAGCAAACACCTCTCTCCGCGCTTTGGATGGCCGGAACGTCAATATTCGCGAGGATTTGAGCATCAAAGCGAGTAGAGTGTTGGCAGAGCTGATCTCATGCCATAGAGTCTTAGTAGCATTTTCAGGCGGAATTGATAGTACACTGATCACTTACCTCGCGAAACTCGCGCTAGGCAATGAGGTGGTTGCAGCAACCGCGAATTCTCCAAGCCTCGCCTCGTTGGAGCTGGAGGAGACGAAGAAGTTGGCGGCCTTAATGCACGTGAAGCACAGGATCATACTTACTGATGAACTCAATGATCCGAATTACGTTTCAAACCCAACGAACAGATGCTACTTCTGCAAGCAGGAATTGGGAGAGAAGCTCATTCAACTAGCAGACCAGTTAGGCGGCTACGCAGTTGTTGATGGAACTAACGCTGAAGACTTACAAGGTCACAGGCCTGGCGCCGCGGCACTCACCGAGAAGGGAATACGCAGACCATTAGCGAAGGCTGGAATGAATAAGGAAGAGGTGCGGGAGTTAGCGAAGATCCTTGGACTACCCAACTTCGACAAACCATCAATGCCATGCTTATCCTCCCGAGTTGCATACGGCGAGACCATTTCTCCTGAAAGGTTACTGAGGATCGAGCGTTCAGAGAACCTCATTCGATCTCTTACTGGTGTGAAAGAATTGAGGGTACGCGATCACGGTAGTATCGCAAGAATCGAAGTGGGCAGAGACGAACGAAAACTCTTCTTTAACGAGGATCTGCTTGACAGAATCTCAGACGCCTTGCGCGGTTTCGGTTTCGTTCATGTTGCGTTCGACGTCACCGGATATCGCTCGGGCAGTCTGAATCAGGCTTCAGCCACCGTGCGCGACGGGAAGGAGTGACAGTTCGTCACTCTCGAGAAGAGGAGTCTCCAACCCGTTCCGGCTGCTTATCTCCCGGCCGGAAACCATGATCAACGCGTTGGGCCGAGGGTCAGCGGTCTGATCGCTCAGAAGGAGTTTCACGAGGCCTCCATATTCCGAATGAGACGAGAGCACATGGATCGCTGTTCTCACAGTTGGGGCATCCGAGGGGAGTTCAAGTTGGATGCTTGATGATCCTGCCGCGGACCTAAACACTCCATATAACCTCAAACGAATCTTCAAGGTTCTCTCCTCAAGGCTTCCATAAACGAGCACTTATAGTAGTCCCGTTTTCCTCTCTAGGCATCTTGTCATCTCTCTCTGGAATCTTTTGCGGCTTCTGCGGCAGAGCTTTAGAGGGTCCTTTGAAAGCATGCCCGCGGTGCGGTAACACAATGTGTGAAACATGTCTAACTAGCCATGTGAACGACTGTGAATTGAAATAAAACCGGACCCAGTTCCGGAGTCACTTTCGCGGTAAGAATTGGGCCATAGGCCCGTTGTTGTTTAACATGTAGTGCTTACTTAATGTTATTAATTGTACAGGATACGCTCACTTCGTCACTGGATAGTTGGTTTCATATGCGAAAGACGAAGTTTTGGATGGCATTGATTGCGATTTCTCTTGTTGCTTTGACTGTTACAGCTGTTCCTGCAAGCCAGCAGATGGGTGTCTGGCGGGACATTAACCCCGACGCAGTACATCAGCCCACCCGCAAACCCTCAGCTCAATTCGGTGTACATGCTATCCTCGCATGAAGGCTGGGCAGTCGGCGACTCTCAACCTACTACGATTATGTTACGTGCATTGCCTGCAATCTTTCATTATGATGGATCAACCTGGAACCTTGTGCCGGCACCACAAGTTCTAAACGCAGCAGGTTCCCCAGGCGCGTACAATCTTACTTCAGTCACATTCGGACCTCCAAACAATCCAATCACTAATGGCACTGACGGATGGGCAGTTGGATTCCAAGGATTAACACCGGAACCTTGTTACACCGTAAGGACAGCTAGTTGTACCCCAATAACAGGTGTGCCCAATGCTACCTCGGTAGCTCTTCATTGGGATGGAATAACTTGGAGAACACAGACAGCAGGACTTACCACGGATAATGCTGGCCCTCTATGGTCAGCCTTTATGGTTAGCAGCACTGACGTTTGGGCCGTGGGTCAAACTACAGGCGCATCGCCTCAAGGTGTTTTCTGGCATTGGACTGGTGTTCCAGGACTTGGAGGAGGATGGAACAACATTCCCCCCAGCCCTGTAACTTCGCCACTTTACTCTGTCTTCATGGTTAGCGCTACAGAAGGATGGGCTGTTGGCGCAGGTGGTTCAATCTATCACTATTTCGGGGGTGCATGGAATAATGTTGCCTCGCCAGTTACAACCACGCTTCGCTCAGTATACATGCTAAGCCCAACGGAAGGATGGGCTGTAGGAGATGGAGGGATGATCATTCACTACTCGTCCGGAACGTGGGCTGGTCCCGTAAGTCCGGGCACGACCATGAATAATCTGGTTTCAGTATTCATGACTTCGTCTACTGACGGCTGGGCCTTCGGCGTGAAGGGTACAATCCTTCACTACTCAGGCGGTTCCTGGAGTGCTCTGCCTTCTAACCTAGTGCCAACTTCCCCGGTGCCTTTGCTGAATTTGAATTCTGGTTACTTCAACGGGGCTGATGATGGATGGGCTGTTGGAACTGACGGGGTTGTATTGCATTTCAACGGAGTTAACTACGGTACGGTTACAAGTCCAACTATCAATAATTTTACGTCCATATCTTTCGGTCCACCGTTAACTGGGCCGATCAACCCCAACGATGGTTGGGCTGTTGGAAATGCTTCGGTACCCTTGCCCAATCCACCGTTTAATGCCCCACCGTATAATACCCCAGTCCCCAGATGAGCCAACGATCTATCATTGGGATGGTTTCGCTTGGACGAAAGGCGTAGCCATCGGCACTTTGAACAATTTGAACTCGGTCTTTATGGTCAATAGTGGCGACGTTTGGACAGTAGGAGGCGGGTCACATTCAACTTCGTCCTGCACGAGTGGCGCCGGAGTTCTGTGTCCAATCATACTCCACTACACGGGTGGTTCGTGGAATTCGATTAGTCCGCCGCCTGGCTCTTACGTTCTTAGATCAATCTTCATGGTGAATTCGGGTGAAGGCTGGGCAGTCGGTGCTCAGACATCTACATCAGGTACGCCCACTGGAATCATACTTCACTATGAGGTTACTGCTGGGGTGGGGACGTGGGGTGTCTTTCCATCGCCAACTACTAGTACACCTATTCCTGCTCTGGAATCAGTGTTCATGCTTAACCAGTACGAAGGTTGGGCGGTGGGAGATGATGCCACTATCCTCCACTATACGGTGAGCGGTGGTATAGGAACGTGGAGTCTCGTCAGCGTAAGCGGAACCCCTACGCTTATCACAATTCGCAAACTTGACCTCAATATTCATGTTGTCACCTACGAGTGGATGGGCCGTCGGAGGAATTCAAGTTCTACCACCGACGGGTCCGCCGCTCAACGCAGTAGCCGGGCCGGTGATAATCTATTGGGACGGAACAAAATGGGAGCCCGTCGCTGCGCCCAGTATTCCTGGAGGTATTTCTCCTTATGGGCACACGGATGGGATGCTAAAATCAGTATTCTTCACGAAGCCCGACCGACGGTTGGGCGGTTGGTTTTCCAGGTAACTATGTAGCGACGATACTTCACTGGGATGGCACAGCGTGGGCGCACGTCTCGCTTTCTCCGTCTCTTCTTGGTGAAATTCCGCCCATACTTTCCTCCGTATACATGACGTCGCCAGAGAACGGTTGGATTGTGGGCGGCAGTCCTGACTTTGATTGCTTACCCCCAGCCGATGGTGTTGAAGGGAGCTGCATTACATCCGTGCCCTCTTACAGTTCGCCGCAAACTTATGCTTCTCAATACTTTGGTTCAGCGGGGCCGCAAGCCCTAGGTGCTGCTACGCCACCGCCGTTTCCAGTTGGTGGGCCGTACGGCTACAAGACCCCGCTCTCCACAGTACTGAGATTCTCACCCTTCGGCGGAGTTCTTAGTGCGACAACAACAATCGTGTCAACAATATTTAGCAACACAACAGCATTCACCACGCAATCCTCTTCGACTACCACCACCATGCCAGTAGGTAACATAACGATCACAATCAAAGCCGTCAACAATCAAGGCACCGTTCTGCAGGGAGTAACAGTAACGATTCCAGCGTTAGGACTACAGGGCGTCACCAATTCACAGGGTATAGTAACCTTCACGCTGCCACCAGGAACCTACGCCGTAACCTTCAGTCAAGGCTCAACTTCCGGAACCCAATCCATCAGCCCAGCCAGCGACGGCCAGCAATTCACTGTCACACTCAACGTAGGCACTAGTATTCCAGGCTTCCCAGTCGAATCAATCATCGCCGGCATCGTTGGCGGCGTCATTGCACTGATGCTGCTAAGACGCCGGAGGAATGTTTGATGACAGAGCAAGTCGCTGACATCGGCAGTCGCAGGTCAAGAATGGCGAACATAACCGCCACGCTCCCCATCCAACTCCTAGACAAGATGGATGACTTGATCGACAAAGACAAGGCACCGTCGCGGTCTTTCGTGATTCGTGAAGCAGTAAGGAAATACTTGAAGGACCTGGAAAAATGAACGATGCTCGATTCAACAAAGTCCTCTTAGCGACCTCGATTATTCTAATTTTTCTTGCAGCTTTAGCTTTAGGACCTGTGTCAGCCGGCGGCGGCACAGTAGCCGGGCCTTGGCGTGATATCAACCCAACCCAGTACCTGTCCGCTGGTGATTCCGGTGTTGCTGGCCCCGATGTTGCACTTACCGGCGTATACGTACGACAGGCAGGATTCGGATCTGTAGGGGCGGGCGATGCATGGGCAGTAGGTGGATGTATCCCCACCTCCACAAATTGGCCATTCTCTACGTCTGGTTGCGGAGCTGACGGCGGGGGAACGATTGCCTGGTACGATGGGTTCTCATGGAATATCAAGGGGATCAATGGGGTCACAACCCCAGCGGCCTATGGAGGAGTGAACTTCTGCACGTCGCCTGGAGCTCCAGGCGTCGGCCTCTGCAGCCCGAATGGTGACGGTTCAGATGGTTGGATCGTCGGCGGCGATCAAACAGGCCAGATTGCCGCTTATGTCACAAATCCTTCAATTATCACCCTAGACAAATTGGGATTAGGTTCTCTAGGTTTCCTCACTTCGGTCTTCGAAACATGTCACGTGGATAATGATCTGAATGGGAAAGGATGCCCTACGGGGCCTGGTGACGCGTACGCTACTGGAACTGATAATACTCATGGTGTAATCTACGAATACACAGGCGGAGCTCCTGCCGGAGGCGGATGGACTCCTATGACCATCGGACCTCCACCTCAACTCTTCAGCTCAACCGCAACGGTATACAATTCAATATACATGTTCATCGACTCCTCAAACCAACTGGGAGGTTTCGCGGTTGGAAATAACGGCGTCATAGCTGAGTATTCCGGCGGCCAATGGGAGGACACTGTAATAGCGCCTTCGACGACGACTTTTCACGGCGTCGCCGTGGACAATGCTAATCCAACCGACGCTTGGGCAGTCGGATATGATACCGGCGTATCCGGTGGAGTAATCTATCATTTTAGCAGCGGTACCTGGGCGGGTCCACTCTCTCCTTCCCCCGTAAATAATGTGGTTCTCGAAAGTGTTTTTCCTGTCAGTCAGAGCGAGGGATGGATCGTCGGCACCGAGAGCACAATACTACATGGAACCGGCTTGCCTGGCAGCGCCTTCCAATCCGTCAGCACTGCAGGGGATAACCCCCTATTTAGTGGAACCGGTGCTGGCATAGACCTCAATTCCGTTAGCTTCCAAAGCGGAGGTGCCGGTTGGGCTGTAGGAACCCATGGCGTGATACTTCAAACCAGCGACTCAAGTTGCGGTTCAATAGTGCAGACGTCAAGCCCATCTGCATGCTGGGGAGGTCAAACAAGTATAGTGCAATCACCATCGTTAAGGGCCGTCTATGAGACGGGTCAGTCTGACGCTTGGGCTGGGGGAGTTTACGATGTGCTTAACGGTTGGCCTTCCATGATTCATTGGGACGGCAACAAATGGCATCGTGCCAACATACCCATAACCGTGGGATCACAGGGAATTACGCAACCAGACATTCTAGGAATTTACATGGCCGGTAGTGGTGAGGGTTATGCTGTTGGAGGACAACTTTCGACATCCACGCCATCCGGCGCCACTTGCGGTCAAGCTCAGTGCCCGGTCGCGTATACTTGGAATACGATTCTATCAAACTGGTGGGAACCCGTAACTACTGCGCAGTGTGCAAACTCGAATGGATGTGAGATGACGTCGGTATACTTCGCTACAATCGGTCCGATTGACGGATGGGCTGTTGGAACGAATGGTGGAATATGGACCTACAGCAAATCAGGGCCCGGGTGGAATTTTGCGGCCACCGGTCTTCCTTCAGGATTTAGCGCTAACCTGAACGCGGTCTTCATCAATAATCCAGGTAATAATAATCCGGCTGGCTGGGCTGTAGGTGATGGCGGTGTTGTGCTTTCGCTGGATTGTAGCTCGGGGACATGCGTTTGGAGCCAGGATGCTATCCCAGGTGTACCATCTTCCGTGGACCTTTACGGAATCTACTTCACTGACTCAACTCATGGATGGATCGTCGGATCAGGGAATACGGTCATAACAACAACTGACGGAGTTAATTGGGTTGCTGGGAGCGCAGCTAATGCCCCCTCGACAGTGACATGGACATCGGTTCATGTTGATACGTATGGTTCAAACGCTGGGAGCGGAGATGGATGGGCAGTTGGCTGCAGCGTCGCTCTCACTGCTGGTACTCCTCCCACTTGCTCGGGGGACGCAGTGACTGCATGGTGGAACGGCGGCGGATGGACCTATTTGAATCTGCCAACACCAGTCTCTCCAGGGTTAGGGTTGTTCTCGGTCTTTACTACGAATCCTACTGATGGGTGGGCTGTAGGCGCACAGCCAAGTATAGGAACAAATACTCTAACGGGTATCTTCCACCTTGACCCGGTGAATCCGCCAATCTACGGTGCTAATGCGGGAACGACAACGATCACTTCAACCTCAACCAGCGGAGGCGTATCATCCACTTTGACAACCACGTCAACCAGCGCCACCACCACAACCACTTCCACTTCAACAAGCCTCATAACCGCTTCAACGACGAGCACAAGCAGCTCCCTCTCAACCACCACCGCCACAAGCGTAACCACGGAAACTTCCACCGTATTCAGCAGCAACACGGAGCCAATTCCAGCAATCCCAGGCTTCCCATGGGAATCAATCCTGGCCGGAATCCTCATCGGCCTAGCCACGGTAGGAGTCATTAGACGAACCAGGAAGTGAGTATTGTTGGACGCAACTAAACTATTTCCCACTCTGTCACAAGCCCAAGCGATAACGCTAGGAGTAATGCTAGTCTTCCTAATCATTCTTCTAGCAACCTCCCCTTCCCTAGCGAAACCTACCCCGCTTACATCCCCAGCGCAAACGGCAACCGAAACTACAACCATTAACTCCACTCTTACATCAACGTCAAGCACCGTCACATCTTCCACGAGCAGCTCAACCACGTTGATAACAACCACATCCGTAACAACAGTGAGTTCAACCGTCTTTAGTTACTCATCCGGATATGGCGGCGGCGGAATCCCAGGCTTCCCAGTCGAAGGAATCCTCCTAGGATTCGCAGTAGGCGCAATCGCGCTAGCACTATTGAGAAGGAGCAAGCGCAGCAGTCTGTAAACAGCCGAAGAAAATCCACGAGAAACATACACGTCTTTGCGGGGGTATGCGGTTATCTTTATTTGCAATAACGCGTTGACCTCTGCATTGTGGAGGAATAATTGTGAACTCTCGACCGTTAGTTATCGGCGTTATGCTTCTGTCCTTATGCGTATTAGCAGTAAGCGTCTCTGCACATACGAGTACAAATGTGGTCCAGGATAACGTCTCCTTTACCATCACAACTACAACGTCACTGTCGACTGCTGCTGGGGTCGGAGCCGTTCAGGTAGCCTTCGACTCCGTAGATCTGACGCAGTATTCTCCCCAAACTTACTCTTTCGGCGTGACGGCAAAGACGAGTCCCGGATTAACGATAACGAAGCTCACATGGCAGTTTGGAGATGGAGTTACGAAGGATGTGCCATACTCGGCGCAAAGCCAGGTCAGCGAAGTGCTGTATCACGCGTACACGTCACCCGGCACCTACACCGTATCAGTGATTGCATACGACAGTATGGGCAACGCTGGATTCGCTCAGGTGACGGTTAACTGGGTCACTCCCGTCCCCGAGTATTCAAGCTACGGACTTGCGCTACTCTTCTCGTTGCTGCTCGTGCCCGTCCTTCTCCGGAAAAGACACGCTTCAGCATAACCAAAACATCAGCGAAATCCATCTCAATAGTTGCTTTGGTTGCCCTAATCCTCTTTTCAAGATTTCACATCTCAACTCTCCTTCGCACAAATCCGTTGGTAGCTTAACTAGGGGAACTGATCCCGACTAGAATGTGGGTTTGCCGCAGCCATCACAGAATCTTGAGCTGACCGGAAGTTTGCGCCCGCAGTATGAACAAAAGAGTCTCACGTGTTGAATTACCCTGGATTGTCGTTGTCTAAGCAACCAGAATCCTATGCTTAATGCAATGGATAATGCAACGCTCATTGAAATGCTCAGAAACACCCAAAATACTGCATTCAACTTGGCTCGTAGGAGTGGGTACCATCCAAACAGAAAAAGCCCTCCATAAGTTAACATTCGCGAAAATCTGATTAACGAAACTCGTACATTCTCCAATCTAATTTTGGTGACTGGGGCATCTCGGGTAGTATAACTACTGAACACCACCCATATGTTACTCAACGTTTCGGGGGATCGTCAGCAAAGTGACGGTTCGTTCAAAAGTGAAATCTGTCGTACCTGTGAGATCCTGAATCTCTCTGCGCATGAAGGCTACTAAGCTAATGATGGGTCGACGCTTCTTGGCTTGCTCTTCCGGAGATCGTGAGGCTTTCGCTTCGTTAGGCTCATTAATAGTATCGTTGTACTGAAAGTTGTTAGGATAGCTGAGTTGAACTGGAATTCCGGGACCACGGTTATGTTCGAGGGTAGCAGCACGCGGCTCGGATGTTGTGAATCGTCGAAGAGAATTTTCATACGCCATCCCTCAGTGGTGGAACCTACCCCGACTGCGAAGACTAGTCTTTGACCTGCAAGGATTTCTCGATCAAGTTCGACATTGAAACTGTACTCGCTTGGTGAAGATGTCAGAATTTTGCCCCGTGCGTAGGAGTATGTGTAAACATATCTTCCAACGGTTTGATTCTGTTGGTTGAGAACTGTGATACCTGCACCTACTCCCGAAAATGAAGGAGCTGCGTCGTCGCTGGAAAGCCAGACTGTGAATGTTAAAGGTCCTCGGACTGTTGTAGCCTCAGTTAGTGGCTGGCTTACCCAAGCTACGGAACCTATCCAGACTGAACCAAAGATGGACGTGGCATTTCGAATGGCAGCAGAGACTTCAAGGATTTCTGGAGTCGAGCCTAACGGCATAGTGAGATTGGCTTCCTCAAGAATGATTACGGATGCGTTCTCGCTACGATACATCTCAGATTTGTAATGAAGGTAGAATACGCTCCCCGACACAGAGGGTGCCTGAGCTGAAGCTATGCCTGTTGCGGTGTTGACAAAGAGGATGATCAGCACCGCCAGCGGGAACGGAAGGAGTCGCATGATTCCTCAAGACACCATTGACTGCCGGATCAAGAAATCATTTCCGTTCAAATTTGAACCCGTCGTTTGTGTGTGTCGAATTAACGGTTGGTTGTTGGTCTGTGACGTGTTGTTTGGTAGTCTGAACCACGGCCAAACTACGCTAACTCAGAAGAACCGCTTCAATAGCTCCTTTAGTAGAAGAAACCGTATAACCACACTTTCTTCCTTTAATAGGGCTTATATATGCAGAGGCTTTAGGCTGTTGTTGGGTTTATAAGGTGGCAGTAGCGCGTCCGGTAAGAAAAGCGTTCATCAACATCGAGAACGTTGTCGCGTCCGCAACCCTTCACCAGAACATTGACTTGAATTCTATTGTTCGAGTGTTTCCGGGCGTAGAATATCGGCCTGAACAGTTTCCTGGCCTAGTTTATCGCCTAAAGAAGCCCAAGACCGCCACTTTGATCTTCAGTTCTGGCAAAATGGTTTGCACTGGTGCGAAGTCGGAGCGTCAAGCTCGTAAGGCCGTCATGAAAGTAGTTGATGAACTCAAACGAAACGGGATCGTTATCCTCGGTAAACCTGAGATTATGATTCAAAACATCGTTGCGTCCGCCGGATTAGGCGGCTATATTGATCTAGAAAAGTCAACCTACTCCCTCAAACGTACCATGTACGAACCTGAACAATTCCCCGGCCTCATCTACAGAATGGACGATCCAAAAGTAGTGATTCTGCTCTTCGCCAGCGGCAAACTAGTGTGCACTGGCGCGAAGAAGGAAACTGAGGTTCACAGGGCAGTTACAAAACTCCAGGATACACTAGAAGAGAAAGCACTCATAGCCTACGACCAGAAGTAAGGTTGCCAAATGGCCGAGCGAAAGATCGGTGCCTACGTACTCCTCAAGAATCGCTCCAGGAAAATCGAGAAGCATCACCGAAAAAATCTCAAGGATTGAAGGAGTAAAAACCGCTCACCCGGTAACTCGCATGTTCGATATTATCGCGTACGTGGAAGCCTCAGGCATAAACAGCCTGACCGGAACAGTCCGCGGCAGGATCCAAACTATTCAAGGCGTGCTGCGTACGCATACTGCAATAGTTGGAGAATTAGTCACGACCGGGGACTAAGCTAAGCTGAGCCCGCTTTCCCTTTCGACTCGTGCTTTGATTCGCTATATTCAATCGCTATAATCAACGCTACTAGCAGGATTATTAGCGTCGCACCTAACGGTCCTCTCAGTTCAAGACTGATCAAACCAACATAAGGCAGCTTCGCAACGTAAACTCCCATCAGGTTCTGCGCTGGGACACTCCATCCGTCGGGTCCAGGATTATTATCGCCTTTAGTTTGGAAGGAGATGGAATTTCCATCGTTTGATATCGCGATAACGCGATGAACTATCGGCATGCTGTAATCATACGGGCTGTGAAAGATGATTATTGTTCCCACAGTTACCGTATTCGGGTCTATGCCTCGAACTAGGATAATGTCGCCCACATTCAGCGTGGGGATCATACTTCCTGACGAGACAACCATTAGAGGCGACTCAGTGTTCAAGGCGACTTTGAGTACGGCAACGCTGCCGTATGTAGCGGCGAGTAGGATTAGTATTAAGACGATTACCCTCGCTGCAGGATTCTTCTTGAAGAATTTGCCGATAGCTGAATTTTCTAGCATTCCAACCCCTGCTGCAAAACGGGTATGTATTGATATTGCTTTCGAATTACGGGGGTTTTGAATCCTTCGTCTGGCTCTGTATTATCCTAGCTAAATCCAACGTAGCCTTCTCGCCCGTCTCCAGGAAATGGAGGCCGCTCTCCGTGATCCTGTAGATTCTTCGCCCGCGCCCTTTCTCTGATTCCCATTCACCTTGAATGTACCCGTCTTCTTCCAAGGAGTGAAGAAGCGGATACAGCGTGCCGGCACTTAGATAGACCCGGAACCTGTCCCGTATTGCTGTGTTCACCTCGTATCCCCATCTGGGTTGAGCGTGGAGAAGCCTAAGTATTATGAGGTCGAGATTGTTCTTCACTACTCTTTCTCGCCAGTCTCTTTCCAGATTTCGAATCACGTATTAGGCCTCTAACGTTAACTGACCTTTTCGAATTCGCGTCCTATGTTATAAAGTGGCAAGTCGTTAATCGGCAATTGAGACTTGGCTACCTTGACCTAGCCCAAGGGGCTGCTCGCTAAACTGAACCACGAGGAAATCATCCTCGATTCCTAGAACTTTCCCTTTGAAGTCCTTTGTCTTCGAGAATAGGAAAGTGGCTTCGTGTCCAATGTACCTGTCAAGGTCAGGTTCGGAAACGGTCACCCATGCCTTATTCGCCGCGTCGTCGAAAGTGATTACCACACCAATCGGCATCTTTCTTCCACCCTCTCAACTAGGCGCCAATTCTTCTTGAAGTTTTCCGAACGTGCTAATTATTACCTCGTTCCAATCAGCTCGAGCCGTATGCTTCTTCTAACCTCAGCTTCAGTCCATCGTCTCTTCTCATCATCTGTCTCCAGCTTCAATGCTGGAACCAGTGAAGGTTTCCCATCCTTGTCAAGCGCGACGTATGTTAGGAAACATGTTCCCGTATGCCTCACTTGACCCGTTACGGGGTTCTCTGCTTCAACGCGAACTCCAATCTCCATGGATGTCTTGTGAACGTAGTTGATTGAAGCGTTCAGGCGGAGGAGGTCTCCGATGAAGACGGGTGAGAAGAAGTCCATTCGATCAATTGAGGCGGTCACCACGTTCTTCTGCGCGTGACGAAAGGCAACGATTGAGGCCACTTCGTCTATGAGTCTGAGAATGCTGCCGCCGAAGACGTTTCCGGCTACGTTAGCGTCCATTGGCATCATAATGCGAGTAATCGTTGTAGTTGACCTGCTAGGAGGCTTGAACTCAGCCATTCATGTCACCAGCCAGCCGAATGAGGGCAGGTTCCGTGATATTTGTGTCACTTCGTAATCCAGCAATAGGCTTAAAATGAGCCTTTTTCGGGTCCTACGTTTCACCCTAGTTCTCGTTTGGAAAGAATTAATATGCATGAAAACCTAGGCCGGAGTAATTCACTAACGGTGGTAAAACTGGAAACTATTCAACTTGAAAGGACTGAGCTTAAGCAGATTCGTGAGACTCGAAGTATCTGTCCGGACTGCAACAAGATCCTTCCCGCGAATGTCTACGAGCGCGACGGGAAGATTTGGATCTCTAAAACTTGCCCCGACCATGGCGAGATTGAGGAATTATACTTCGGATCCGCCGATATGTACTACAAGTTTGCGAAGCATTCGCATAACGGTAAGGGTATTGAGAACCCGAACGTTCCGTTGGAGAAATGTGCGTGCCCAACCAACTGTGGGCTCTGCACGAGTCACCTTAGTCACTCAGGCTTAACCAACCTGGTAATTACGAACCGTTGCGACCTTACCTGCTGGTATTGTTTCTTCTACGCGAAGAAGGGCGTGGAAGGCGCGTACGTGTATGAACCTACCCTGGAGAAGATCCGTGAGATGGTTAAGGTTCTGCGTGCCGAACGCCCCGTTCCCGGCAACGCCATCCAAATCACTGGAGGAGAGCCAACACTCCGAAACGATTTGGAGGAAATCGTGAAAATCTGCAGGGAAGAGGGAGTCGAGCACATTCAACTGAACAGCAATGGTATCAACATGGCCATTGACCCCACGACCGCGAGGAGGGTCAGGCAGGCAGGCGTAAACACCGTTTACATGAGTTTCGACGGCGTAACTCCCAGAACGAACCCGAAGAACCATTGGGAAGCTCCAATGGCCATACAGAACTGCAGAGAGGCAGGATTAGGCGTGGTCCTTGTCCCAACGGTCATCAAAACCATTAACGACCATGAGTTAGGAGGCTTGATTCGATTCGGCCAGAGGAACATGGACGTCGTTCACGCAGTAAACTTCCAGCCGGTCTCGCTTACTGGCAGACTCTCGAAGTCTGAGCGGGAAAAGTATCGAATAACAATCCCCGATTGCATCCAGCGAATCGAGGAACAAACCAATGGGGAGGTCACCTCAGACTCATGGTTCCCCGTCCCGAGTTGCGTACCAATAACGCACTTTGTAGAAGCCTTAACCAAGAGACCACGATACGAGCTATCCATACACTTCGCGTGCGGAGCAGGCACCTACGTATTCAAAGATGGCGACAAACTCGTTCCAATCGCGTCCTTCGTTGACATTGAAGGTCTTCTCGAATACTTAGAGGAGAAAGCGGATGAACTGAGAGCCGGCTCCAACAAGTACCTGGTCATCGCTAAAGTCCTCGCGAAGATGGGTACATTCATTGACAGAAGCAAGCAACCCAAAGGCCTAGCCCTCAGCAAACTACTTTTCAACGCCCTGGTCAAGAACGACTACGGTTCTCTAGGCGCCTTCCACCACAAATCAATGTTCCTAGGAATGATGCACTTCATGGACAAATACAACCACGACGAAGAAAGGTTACGCCGCTGCGACATCCACTACATGAGCCCCGACCTCAGAATCATACCCTTCTGCGCCTTCAACGTAATCCCCGAATGGTACCGAGACGCGATTCAACCAAAATACGGCATCCCCATCGAGAAGTGGGAACGAGAGAACAAGACAACACTGGAGCAGGGACTGTACAAGGGAAGCTTACGCAAAGGCAAAGGACATGCAGCCGGATGCGGCTGCCCACTCGGCGCGCTCAACACGCCATCATCCGACCTTCTGACTATTGAAAACGGCATGATCCAAGGCAAGTAGACAGCTCACACTGTTCTCTTCGCCTCCGACCATGTTTTTCGCTTTCCGCACTTAGGCTCCTTACTGAACCTGAACATTTTTGTGCACACGCCTCGCCTTACTGGACAGCATATTTCGAGCGGTGTCATCCTACGATGGAATTTGATCATGACGTGATCGTTGCAGGCGGAGGCATTGCCGGGCTCATTACCGCATCGTCCATTGCGCACCACTCGAAACAGGAACTAAGCATCCTAGTTATGGACAGGAACCCCGAGTCAGAGTTGGGTAAGAAGACGGGCGGCGGATGGGTTTGTGGGGACGCCGTCAGCAAAGCCAGCCTTGACTTCCTGGCAACCCATATCGGTATCAAGTACGGGAAACCTGAACTTGAACGGACCGTACAGGGCGTCGTAGCATACTCACCCGACCACCAATCAAAGGCAGCCTTCGAAGGTCAAGGGTTCATTCTCAACAGAAGACTGCTTCCGGAGAGGCAGAGACGGGACGCTGAGAAGCTTGGAATCCAATTGCAGTTCGATACTTACGCTGACTCGTTAATCGCGGAAGACGGGTTCATTAGGGGAGTTCGATGCAGATCCGCTAAAGACAATTCCACTTTCAGTAAGAGGGCTAAGCTTGTGGTAGACGCGACCGGTTCCGCCTCACGTCTTAGGACCAGTCTGCCAATCAAGAGCTATATCCAGAAGGAGATTGACAAAGATCAGGATATGGAGTCAACCGGACGTTACATCATCACATTCGAAGTAGCCAGGGATGATAAAACGTACTTCGATCCTGACTATGCACTCATTCACCTTGATCAGAACATTGCACCCGGAGGTTACGCATGGGTCTTCCCTAAGGGAGAGAACAAAGCTAACATTGGGCTAGGGGTCGCGCAGCGAATACTCGTTGAGAGAAACCGTGCGCAGGGCAGACGTGCCACGCTCTCATCTCTAATCGAAGATTACGTGCGCAATAACCCTGCAATCAAGAACTGGAAACTGGCTGAGGGTCCAGAAGACCAAGGAAATTCAAAAGGGAACTGGCAGGTTTCAATACGAAGACAGAACGACTGCCTTGTCGCGAACGGATACCTCATTGTGGGCGACGCGGCGTGGATGCCTCGACCCATCGACGCGGGAGGAATCGGCCCCGCAATCTACGCAAGCTGCATTGCAGGATCAGTGGTTGCTGAAGCGTTAGAGGCGGGCGACGTATCGGAAGGTGGCCTCTGGAAGTTTAACACGCAATACATGGCGACGTACGGGAACCGGATGGCAAGCTCTGAGGTTCTCAGACGCTTCCTCCAACGCTTGAGCAATGATGACTTGAACTACGGCATGAAGCATTTCCTGAGCCAAGAGGATGTTGACAAGATCATAAAACGAGAACAACCAGACTTCAAACGCGCAAGCCAAGCGTCCAAGCTTCTATGGGCGCTGCCTCGACTCGGACTAGCCAAGGGATTACAGTACACTTCAAATAAGAACAGGCAACTGCTGCAACATTACGCTAACTACCCTCAATCCCCGGAAAGCTTCACCGAGTGGCATAACAGGTTCATGGCAGATCTTCGAGAAGCATTCGCAAGATTTGCCTAATTCCAATGGCGCTTTGAGGCATTCAAACGAATGCGTATGTTCAAATACTCCGACAGTTTGACCTTTCCCTCCACCATGATACACCGGTGAATCGAAATGATGCGTGAGTTCCTCGAGAAGGTAAAGAATCCGAAGCAGAAGAAATACTTCACCACCCTCCGTACGGCGCTCCTAGAACTTCCTGAAATCCAAGAGTCGGTGGAGATCGATGACATGGAAGGTGAATGGTGCCCCGCGTTCCGAGTAAGAGGAGCAGACTTAGTCTGGGTCCATTTCGATGATCACCTTTGGATCAGCTTCCCGATCGAACCCAACTTCGAAAAGAAAGTGGCACAGGACGAAAACCTGGACAGCGTAGCCGTCGATACGGTTCAAGAGGCTGAGGAATCTGCCGGAGTAAAAACAGCAAAGATGGAAATCAAATCCGACGCGGAGATAGAGTCAGTATTGCCACTACTCCGCCTTCGACATTCAGTGCTAACCTCCTAGATTTCGGTCAGTTCTTTTTCACTTTCTCGGTAGCGCTAGCGCTGTCCTCCCAGAGAAACTCGAAATAGTTCTTAGCGAACCCCGCAAGCCCAACATGATCAGACCAGATGGCCAAGTTTACCGCTTCCTCTTCTTGGCCGAGTAACAGAATGACTTCCTTTCCGTCAGCTATTATTCCGCCTCCAAACATTTGCTCTCGTGATCGAATCTCACAATAGGTCGTTAGCTTGGACATTGCTTCATTAGCACGTCCCTGCATCGTCATGATCCGAATCTTCACTCCCTTCTCAGCCACGCTCCTCACGAGCGGTATCAGCATGTCTGCAACCGAATCGGGAAGCAGTGGGACGGATGCCAAGATTTCCTTCTGAACATGTTCAACCGTTTCGCGAATCTTCGCGAGCACGTTGAAGTTTCCTCGGACGATCCAGATGTCGGGGCGTTCCCGGACCCCTTTCTTCTCGTACAATGGTTGGAGTTCTCCCAGGATGAGCGCCTCGTTTGTGCGGAGTGAGTTCTCCAAGTGGGATCTCGTGATCTCCATGGCCACGGAAGGAGGTTTCGGATAGTACTTGCTGGGTCGACCGTGTTCACTCTCAATCCAGCCTTTCTTCTCAAGCGAGCCGAGAACCTCGTAAATCTTCGAGTACGGGACCGACGAGGACTCGCTAAGTTCGCTTGCTGTTGCGGGCCCAATCTCCAGGAGTGAAGTGTAAGAGCGAATCTCGTAATCTGTAAGTCCGAACTCCTGCAATGATCGTCTTGCTTTGTCGCTTATCGTCAACTCATAAGGCCGTTACCATGTAACGGGGGAACACGATATAAAATTACACAACTAAGAGTGGTTAACTTCGGTTGTGGCGACCCAGTAAGAACCCTTCTCAGTAAACTCCTTCTTCCAAATCGGGACCTCCATCTTAACTCGCTCAACAGTCTCCGCAAGAGTCGCGAAAACTTCTCTTCGATGCTTTCCCAGAACGGCGACGAATAGGCTGGGTTCACCCACTTCTAGCTTGTCGATGATATGGTGAATTGAGACTTCGATTATGCCGGGATGCTTCAGCATCGATTCCCTGATCTCCTGAAGCTTCGTCAGGGCAACGCTGCTGTACGCTTCATACTCCAAGTGGCTGACGTTCCCTGTCCCGCCCCGGACCGGTTCCTCCCTGACTATTCCAGTGAAGGATGCGATTGCGCCTGCCTGGTGATAGTTCGGGTGTTCTGCGAGTGATTTGAGGATCCTGTTCAATTCAACTCCACCCTTTGGGTGAAGCCCAACCGGGTCCATGCTTGCGCCTCATGAAGAGTAATGTTAATGCATAGATGAAAACTCAGCTCTCGTCGCGTTCAGGCAGGTTTCGTTTCAGACTTCAACTTTTCCAGATGCTGGCCTTCCGTGTCGAATTGCGTGCCAATGATCTGCACCTGGTAGACTGTCTTAGGCGCATCGCAGAACTCGCAAGGTGGACCAAACCCGTCCGGGTTAGGGGAAGTTCGGAGCCAGAGCTGGTTGATGCCCGCAAATGTCAAGTCCAGTCTGACCTTATCCTTAGCGCAGTTCTCGCAAAGATAGAACGGCAATGGGAACTCTCCGCCGAATGGAGATTACGCTGTCATTAATTAAGTTCTCAACATCAGATTGCGACTCGGGGTAAATGCCTTCTCAACATTGAACTGTTCAGGTTAACTCTGATTCCCTCATCGTCGCATCTTCAAGTGCGATTGAACTTGCTTAAACATTCTATGGATAAACGCGGTCAAAATCCAGGTAGTTTTTGCCGTCGCGAGGCACACGATCTTAAATAGCCTATTCCGCCGATCATTCAATAATCGGAGTTCAGAAAATGAGGTACTGGAAGCTAGCTGCCCCCCTCGTCTTCATTATCTTTGCAGCGTTCATGATTCCGCAAGGCCACGCGTTGATCGGAGGCATCAACGTCACCGTTACCCCAAGTTCGCAGGTCGCACCACAATTAACGGTGGCATCATACACGGTCACTGTATCAGACACTTTCGCCCCTGGACCTGCCGACGTCTTCACGTTGGACGCGTCGGGGCTACCTTCTGGTAGCGCGGTCAGCTTCTCAACGAACCCTCTCTCCGTCCCCAGTCCCGGTAGCGCATCAACAACTTTGACCATCAACACAGGCGCGTACACGACTGGTTACTGTCCAGGCTCGTACTCGTTCACGGTAACGGCCACTGATTCATCATCTAACTCTGGCAGCGGTTCAGCAACGCTCGTAGTGACCCAGGTTGGGCCAGCACTGAGCGTTACGGTTTCGACTGACAAGTCAGCTTACACCGTAGGTGACCAGGTCACAATCCTTCTCTCCGTAACCCGATACGCTGAAGGAACCTTAACGATCTCGCCACCATCAGGCGCCCCTCAAACCTTCACCTACCAATCGATCGCGGCAGGGTCCTTTACGAAAACCTTCTCAACAGCCAACCAGCCAACCGGCAGATGGACAGTTAACTTCCAGGCTGACGATTACTGCAGCGGATTCAGCAGCAACGTGGCCTACTTCGACGTGAGCCCCAACACGTACAGCGTCTCAATCTCACTCTCTGGCGTGCCCAGCTCGGTTAACGTGAACATCCAAGTCGACGGCGTAAGTCAAGGCTCCATGACGGGCTCCGACATTAAGACCCTCTCGTTCACGCTCAACAGTCAGCACTCGGTCGCAGTGGACCAGTACGTTTCCGGCGACCAGGGCGTCAGGTATTACGCGCAACTGAACAGTTGGACCGTGGCTTCAGGCGGAAGCCACACGTTCAGTTACCAAACCCAATACTACTTCAACGTAGCCACCGACCCTGAAGGCATCACACCAGTCAGCGGAACCGGATGGTACAATGCTGGATCAACCGTCCAAACGAACACTGCCCCGCAGGCCCTGAACGGATCCGCTGGAACACAATACGCCTTCAAGAGTTGGAAGATTGATGGAACCGCGCAAGCAGGCAACCCGATCTCTATAACGCTTGACAAACCTCACCAGGCCGTGGCCAAGTACCAGACCCAATATCAACTCTCAGTCGTCTCGACCGGCGGATTAGGAAACCCGCAAGGCTCAGGCTACTATGACGCAGGCTCAACCGCACAGTTCTCCGTAACAAGCCCGAACGGAATCCTAATTCAACAAGTATTCGCCCAATGGCAGGGCGACTACTCAGGGACCTCAACTCAAGGTTCAATCGTAATGGACAAGCCGCACACCGTGACCGCAATATGGACCACCAGCTACACGCAGCTGTACATGGCAGGCGGAGCGGTTGCAGTTGTCGCCATCGTCGTAGTGGCCTTACTCCTCTTGAGAAGAAGACGTGGCGGAGGCGAGCCTGTAATGAAGCCGCCACCTCCTCCTTCGACTGAGGGCGAGACTCCACCCGCCGACGCCGGAACCCCGCCTGAAGGTAGCACCGCGGCGGAACCCGCTTCGGTCATCTGCAGTTCATGCGGAGCGCCTAGCCCTCCAGGTGTAGCATACTGTACGAATTGTGGAGTAAAACTAGGATAAGCACGGAACCTAACCTTGCATGAGAATTAATGCCGCCCTCCGAAAATGAGAACAGAACCGACGGGTCCGTTAGACTCTTCTTTATCCTATCTGGAGAACACTTGTCCCTCCCCACTGCTGAGATCCTCGCAATCTTAGATTCCGAACACATTCCCACCGACCGCGTTGAGTCCAGCTACCGCCTCCTCAAGTTAGATTCCTCCTCGCAAGCGTTACAGTTCGTCTCGAACAGGAGCCTCATGTACGACAAGTGCGGGTACCTTCTCGGCGAATGCGTAGCAGATGACATGGAGATTCACAAGTTAATCAGAAACCTGCAATTGGACGATTACGTTGCCGGCTCCAGTTGCTACGCTGTCCGGTCGGAGAGACTGGGTGGCGTGAAGAAGGATATCAAGCGGACACATCTTGAACGCTCCATCGGTTCACTGTTGAAGGAGAAGGCTCCAGACCTGCGCGTCAAGTTGAAAGAACCCGACTTGACCTTCCTCTGCGTAATCTATGAAGACTCATTCCTCTTCGGGCTAACTCAACACGCGAAGCCGTCAGGCCCCATCTCACGGCGGAGACCTCGTAAGCGTCCCGTCTTCCACCCATCAACCATGCCGCCGAAGATTGCTAGGTGTATGGTCAACCTTTCCCGTGCGCGTCCCGGCAAGTTCTTCGCAGACCCATTTTGCGGAGTCGGAGGCATCGTGATCGAAGCAACCCTAATTGGCTGCCAGGTGGTTGCTGTTGATGCGAGTACACGAATGCTTCGAGGTGTGAGAAGAAACGTGGCCCATTTCAGTCTCCAAGCATCCGGCCTGGTTAATGGAGATGCAAGGTACCTGCCGTTTCACGGGTTAGACTCCATCGCAACCGACCCGCCCTATGGTCGAGACTCATCCACTAGGGGAGTGAACGTGAACGACCTGATCAGGCAATTCCTCCATGGCGCATCCAACTCAATGAACCACGGTGCCCACCTGTGCATATCCGCCCCGTCAGAGGTTCAACTCGCAGATTACGCGCGGGACGCCGGGTTCCAGGTGAAAGAACGTCATCTCGCCCGAATCCACAGAAGCCTAACCAGACAGTTCATAGTAGCAGAGAACCATTAGTAAGGACTGGATGAAGAATGTCCATCTCCGTCACCTTCCTCGGGACCGGCGGAAGCGTCCCAACCAAGTATCGAATGCTACCCAGCCTGCTGATTCGACGAGGTGCAGAGCTGCTGCTCTTCGACTGCGGGGAAGGGACACAACGACAGTTCATGCAAGCGAAGGCTGGAATCAACCGGAAGATGAGGATCTTCATCAGCCACATGCACGGCGACCACGTCTTCGGCCTGCCAGGAATGCTGCACTCCTTAGCCTTCATGGGTCGAACTCGAGAGTTGCAGATTTACGGACCCAAAGGCATCGTAGAATTCGTTTCATCCGTCAACAACGCAGTGAAGTTCTACGGACTGTACCCGCTGGAGGTCAAAGAGGTCAGAGCGGGCAGCATCGTGGACGATCAGGAGTACAGAGTCAGAGCGGCGGCCGCGAAGCACGGCATCCAATGCTTAGCATACGCGTTGGAAGAGAAACCTAGACCGGGCAGATTCAACCCTGAAATGGCCAAGAAACTTGGAATCCCAGAGGGACCACTCTGGAAGAAGCTTCAAACTTCACGGTACGTGCGAGTTGGCAACCGAAGAATTCCCTCCCGACTAGTAGTGGGCGTGGCTCGTGAAGGAGTCAAGATAACGTACGCGGTTGACACGCGACCCTGCTCCACCGTCGCGAGGCTCGCTAGAAACTCCGACCTTCTAATTCACGATAGCACATTCGACCATTCCTCCTCACAGAAGGCCGTAGACTACGGCCACTCTACTTCAACGGAGGCTGCGAAACTGGCGGCACGCTGCAAAGCACACAAGCTCGCTCTCTTTCACATCAGCGCAATGTACGAAGACGCTAACCCGCTTCTAGTCCAAGCCAGGAGGAAATTCCGGAATACAGTCCTCTCTAAGGATATGATGACGGTTCAGGTTTCCCGAGATCGTTGAAACCCATCTTGACCCTGCCGGGCTGTAAGGTAATCAATCACGGATTCTGGGGAAGGAGTCTCGATTCGAATCGTGATTGGGCCTTGAGGGGACTCGCCCACGGGAGCGCAGAAGGAGGCGTGCCCGGCAAAAGCGGCCTGCTTATGCAAGCAGATAGTGATTCGCTCCCCCTCAGTCCTAGCCAGAAGCACTTTCCGCGCCGTATCCCTAATCTTATCCTGTTTCAGCAGCCTACGAAACGCTTCCAAGAAATTCGTGCCTGAACCATTGACCCTGATCAGCTCAACCCCATCAGGCTTCGTGATCTTCTCCGCCTTAGCCGCAGGGAAAATGTTGAGTAAGGCGCGTCTAACCTTTGCCTCGTCCTCCGTCGGGTTGAGGTTTGCTTCAGCCGTGATTCGCACGTTCATTGCAGGTTCAACTTTTCGAAGGCAGCTCTGAACGCCGACTGCAGCTGAGATATCGACCCTTCGTTAATCAGAACGATATCGGCTAATGCAAGCACTTGCCCCAATCCAACCTCCAGTTCACGGAAGTCCCGTTCTTGGAATACCTCCCATGTCTTCGGGTCGTCGCTCCTATTCCGTGAGAGCAATCTTTGAAAACGTGACCTGGGCGAAGCATGAATAGCAAGCGGGATAACCTCGAACCTCGCCGCTAGCTCATTCAACTCGTGGAGGCTCCTGATCCCTTCCACGATCACGACATTAGACTTGACCTGTTCAATCTTTGGGAGAAGGCGTCTTACGACAACGTCGGGTCCCTCCTTCGCTCTAATGTCCAGCATAACTGTGCCCATGTTCTGTGGAGTCGGCGGCAGGCCTCTACGTTCAGTCTCTTCACGTACTATGTCGCCGAGAACGAACACTTCGAGACCGAGCTGTTTGCCAGCGTTCGCGGCAACGCCCTTACCAGCACCCGGCATACCAGAAATGGCGATGACTTTCTTCCCTGCTCCCATTTCACACCCTACTTAGCTGTCTCACCAGTTCTGGCTGTGACGGGTTAAGTTTGGTCTCCTGTTTTGAGGGTTTCGGCTAATTTCAACTTCAAGTTGAGTTAGTTCCGGACTCGTGGGTCGGGAAGAAGAACTTCGCCAACCGCAAAGCAGACAAGCCACATAACCCAACGGACCCTGCAGAGGCACGACGAGATGCGTTTCGGGGGAAAAGTTGCCGTAGTGACAGGGGCTTCACGGGGAATAGGAAGAGCAACCGCCTTAGCCTTAGCCAAAGAGAATTGCAGCGTCGTTGTAAACTACAACAAGAATCAGGGCAAGGCGCAAGAGGTCGTTGACGAGATCACCAGAATGAAGTCAAGAGCCATCCCAGTCAGATGCGACGTCTCAGTCAGAAGTGACGTGGAGCAAATGTTCAAAGTCACGGTCGAAGAGTTCGGTAAAGTGGACATTCTCGTAAACAACGCGGGCATCGGCCTAGACGCACCCCTACTGAAGACGACTGACGCTGATCTGGGATAGGAATCTGGACGTGAACCTCAAGAGCGTATTCCTCTGCACCCAGATAGCCGCCGGATACATGATGCAACGAAAGTACGGAAAGATAGTGAACGTCTCATCAAACAGCGGCTTCGGCGTTGCGTTCATGGGAGAAACCGCGTACGCCGCCGCCAAGGCGGGGGTAATCCAGCTCACAAAGAATGCTGCCTTCGAACTCGGCCAATACGGCATCAACGTAAACTGCGTAGCGCCAGGAGCAGTCGAGACGGAGATGCTGAAGGGAAACCTGACGGATCAACAATACGAGGAACTATTGAAAGGTAGAAGAGAGCGATCTTCATTAGGCGTCGTGGGCAAGCCTGAAGACATTGCTAACGCAATCCTATTCTTCGCCAGCGACGAAGCACGATTCATCACTGGCAAAACACTCCTAGTCGAAGGCGGCAGACGAGACTTCATTTGAACTCACCGCAGGTTGGCTGAACAAACTATATCATCAGAGACGCTAAATCCTCCTTCCCGAGATTAGCATAGCAGGCCAGCCAATTGTCAAACGAACGAATCAGAAGCTTCGTCGCCGTAGACCTGGATGATGTCGGGATTAAGGAGAAGATTGTTAACGCTCAGAGGGACCTGGAGAAGACCGGCGCCGATCTCAAGCGAGTTGAACCAGAGATCATGCACCTCACCCTCCGATTTCTCGGCGAAATTCCGGAATCGACCGTTCAGAAGGTGAAAGAAATCTTGGACGGCGTTCGCTTCCAATCCTTCGAAGCAAACTTCTCAGGCTTAGGCGCCTTCCCCAACTTGAATCGAATCAACGTGGTCTGGGTGGGGATCGTACATGGCCATGAAGAGTTGCGCGGCATCTTCGAACAGGTAGAACCGAAACTCAGACAGATCGGAATGTCCCCTGACAATAAAGGATTCAGCCCACACCTAACCATCGCTCGAGTAAGATCTGGCAGAAAAAAGGCGGAATTAGGAGACGCTGTATCAAAGATGAAGGACCTTAATTTCGGGAAGATGCCCGTCACGTGCGTGCGATTAAAGAAGAGTACCCTAACCCCAAAGGGACCGATCTACACAACCATCCACGAAGTCCGATCGGCATGAACTCATTGCAAGTGTCTCCGACTTGAACATCGATAACGTGTGCGCAACCGCCGGACGCAAGTTAACTCCAACCGCGAAGGAAAGACAACTCATCGAAACCGCCGCGGAGGAAATCAGACAAAAAGTCAACGCTGAATGTAAGAGGTCGAATCTCCATGCAGAGGTTCGCATTGAAGGTTCCGTGGCGAAGGACACGTGGATCCCGGATTACGTGGACATCGACGTCTTCATGCTCGTCTCCCCAGAACTAACCAAAGAGCAGCTAACGAAGATCTGCCTACCCATAGCCCGCCGAGCGTTGAGGGGAAACAGGATTGTTGAACGGTACGCAGAGCACCCGTACGTTGAAGCATTCATCCACGCGCGGGGAGAGCTCCGGGTCAACGTTGTGCCCTGCTACAAGGTTGAGAGAGGCAACTGGCTGAGCGCAACCGACAGAACACCATTCCACACCCAATACATCCGCCAGCACCTAAGCCCGGAAAGACGAGGCGACGTTAGGTTACTGAAAGCGTTCCTCCGGAACATCGGCACCTACGGAGCAGACATCAAGACCGGAGGCTTCAGCGGAATGCTAGTCGAAACCCTGGCCCTAGGCTTCGACGGCTTCCTGAACGTGATCAGCAACTTCGCCGAATGGAACCCCAACCGGTACCTGGACGTCGAGAAATACTACCAGAACCGAAGCGGAGAGGTCAGAAAGATCTTCCCCGAACCATTAATCGTCATCGACCCAGTCGATAAGGGACGTAACCTGAGCGCCGCAGTGCGTCCTGATCAACTCTGGAATTTCGTTGCAGCCTCACGGTACTTCCTTCAGAAGCCCTCACTCAGACTCTTCACCGAACCCAAGATCCAACCGTTGACGAGTCGGGAATATCAACGGTTGACGACGACTCGCGGATCAGGCCTTGTTTGCATCTCATTCGGAAGGATCGACGCGGTGGTGGACGTTCTTTGGAGTCAACTCTTCAGAACTCAACGGGCGCTAGTCAACTTCTTATCGAACAATGACTTTGAGATCATAAAATCCGCTGCCTGGAGCAACGAGGGGAACATGAACGTGATCCTGTTCGAGCTTGAATCAATCCAGATTCCGAGCTCCAAGAAACATCTCGGACCCCCAGTCAACAGAACTAGCGAGAGCGCTTCATTCATCGCGAAACATACCCGTAGCTCGAGGACAGTTGCGGGACCCTGGATCGAGAACCAACGCTGGGTCGTCCAAAAGAGCAGAGAGTACACGAACGCTGAACTGCTACTCAAGACTGCTTTGAAGCATGGGTCAAAGATCGGAGTAGCCTCGCTATTCAACCGAAGGAGTGCCCGAGTGCTTAACGCGAAAACCATCACCCCCATACTCGGCGCGAACCAAGGGTTCTCAAGATTCATGAGGCACTTCCTTGACGGAAGGCCAGTCTGGTATGCTTAAACCACAAGAGCTGCAGACTGCCGCTCTCTTGGGCACGAAGTACTCGCGTTTCATAACGTACCCGCTGAAGGAAGCGGAAGACGAGGCGCATTCGAGGGTTCAAGAACTATCCAGCATAGGAGTAACCAAGCTACGCTTCGCAGGTTCCACGCTAGTGGATGGGATACCCGTCTTGGGGAAGGGAACTGTAGGCCTTGTGGTCCAGGCGACCCTCGACAAGATTCCAGTCGCGTTGAAGATAAGGCGCATGGACGCCGACCGACCCTCATTCTACGAGGAGGGAAGATTACTCAGATTAGCCAATAGCGTGGACGTTGGACCACGACTCATCACCGTAACTCGGAACTTCCTACTAATGGAGTTAATCAACGGCCTACCATTATTCAGATGGGTTGAACAGAAGAATAGTCGATCGCAGGTTAGGCTGCTGCTGCGCGGGTTATTACAAGACTGCTTCAAGCTAGACGTGATCGGTTTGGATCATGGGGAACTAAGCCATGCTCCTCGAAACGTTCTAGTGAACGCTAACGGCAAAGGGTGCATAGTGGATTTCGAGAGCGCTAGCACAAGCCGACGAGTCGCCAACGTTACCTCACTCATTCAATACTTCCTCTTCGGACAGTTTGCCAGCAAGCTAGAAGCAAGATTGTACAGGAGTAGGAGAGCTGTACTAAAGATGTTGACGGAGTACAAACAGGACGGGTCCGTCGAATCCTTCCAGAGTATAATCGAAACTCTCAGCTTAGATTGAGACTGCAATGAAAGATTATTATCACTGCGTCCCCGTCTCTGCGAGTGGTTGGGGCCGTCGTCTAGAAGAGGTTAATTGGTAATCTTTGGACAACTTGGTCCGGGAACACGATTTCCGCCAACAGGATACCAGAGCGCGAAAGAAGCGTGCGGTGAACCTGGGGCGCTGGTGACCTCAACGACCAACCGGTCCTGAGGCCAGAGGTCGTGGGTTCAAATCCCACCGGCCCCACCACTTTGTGGGTTCAGAATGATTTTAAACCGGCTCGGCCATATCCTGTATCGCAGGTTTCCAGTTGCCTTACAAGGGTCTTGTCAAGCTCAAGGAGAAGATTACGGAGCCATGCGTTAGGGTCTGGGCTGACACGCTGAAGGACGGCGACAAGACCACTCTGCATGGCGTTCTAGGGTATCTCGGCTGGGTTAAGGATCAGAAACACTTCCCGTCAGCCCAACAAATGCTAGACGACCAGAAACTCTGCATGCAATCAAACGACGAAGATGTCAAGCACAAACACCTAGACATGATAAAGAGGTACGTGGGAGGCAAACGATACCTCGCCGGACAGCACAAGGGCGAGCTTGTGGGTGTTCGTGATCGTAGAGCAACTTTTGATTCCATAAAGCGACTCTACGCCGATAATCGTCGTAAGCTTCCCGACTTGACACGGAGCGAAGCCAAGGAAATTTTCCAAGCAACTGAGATTGACAGACGAAGAGCCAGACAGATGAAGAAGCCCCTCACACCCGAGGAAGTTCAAAGGCTGGTGATCTCTATGTCCCAGCCCTATAGGACGATCGTCCTCATGCTCTTTCAGGGCGCTCTGGGTTTAGCTGAGTGGGATCAGTTTAACCGTGAACTCTGGCGAGACACTGTGAACGATCTCGACAAGCCGGGTGTCATTAAGATTGATGGGTTGATTCGGGTGAAGACGGAGGCGCAGAAGACCGCAATGACCGGCGAAGTGCCCCTGTACTATACCTTTCTTGGTCACGATGCTAAGATGATGTTGAAAGAATGGCTGAGCATGAGGCAGCGAATGAAAACAGACCTGCCCCATCTCTTCGTTGTGAGGAGCAAAGGCCCGAGGGGTAAGGGTACGTTTGTTCCTGTAACTCCTTGGCTCGTGGAAAAGAACGTGACTGACCATGCGAAGAGAATTGGATTAATTCCCGACAAGACTGATGTGAACCGATACCGTATTCACCCACATAGGCTTCGGAAGCTGTTCAAGAGCCTCTGCTCAACGCATGGAGTTGACGAAGTTGTGTCCGAGTGGTGTATGGGTCACGACATTGACCGGCTCGGCTACGACGAAAGCCCCGACCTAGATGAGAAATTCTTCCGTGACGAATACAAGAAGGTTGAGCCCTCTCTGAACGTAATATCGAACCCGGTTGGCGGTTCAGTGGCGGACGAAGCTAGACGTGAGGCGAGAGCCGAATTGAATCGTCAACGTCTTCTCGGTGCCCACTACTCGAGAAAGAGTTAGAGAAGATGGGCGACCTTTCACGGTTTACGACTGAGGAGGTTCGAGAAATGGTAACGAAGAGAAGACTTGGGAAACGTAAATCCACGGCGCTTAACGGTGGTCAACCGGACGAGAAGGCTGGTAGGCATAAGGTTGTTTCGGTCGAGGAAGTGGCGAAGTGGCTGGATGAGGGATGGGTGTTCGTGCACCGACTCTCGGAGAGTCAGGTGGTCATCCGGTTTCCGCTAACCGCTTAGCTTTGGCGTCGAGCACTTTGCTGTAGGCGTCCAACTTGATGTCAAACTCTATCTCGGGAAGGGTGTCCGGTTCGGAAAGAATGGCGTCACGAAGCTCGTTATCTGCTAGATATTTGTCGGTTCTAACCCAGATCTTGACACCTGCGAGGCTTACGATCTCCTCACTCAACGACAAGCGCCTAGAAACAGAGTTATACAAGCCAGCCTGATAAGCTATCTCAACGTGTGTCCGTATGTCCGAGGAGAATGTAAGCGGCGCTGAAAAAGCAAAGGAGCTTCTGCGATCTGGCAGGCATGTCTTCTTGCAGTCAGTAGGATACAATGAGCATGAAATTCTTGGATTCGGAGACCTCGGGGAACTGCCTTCAGACAAAATGAGTGATCTACTCCATCACAAGACGCTAGAAGCACTTGGAAGATATTTCAACAGGGAGAATGTTCGAACTAGACTGCTCAATGAGAGAAAAGAGTGAAGCCCGGTTCTCATAAACATACGAGCGGCATAGATTCCTCGGTGACAACTCTGGCTACGAGATGTCACTTTCAGGCGCAAAAGAAGGAGCTAGACAATAGCGTTGTCTCTTCAGCGGCTTCCGCCGCGGCCGCCTCGCTGTCGCTGTTGAGCAAGTTGTCACAAGAATTTTATGAGTTGTCACGAAAAATCCGTCAAGTTGTCTCCAAGAGACACCGAGGGTTTAATATGCAAAGATGACGTACTACTAAGCGTCCAAGTAAGTAACCTCTTCGAGGTCTCACAGAAAGGAACATACGTTCGGAGCCTAAAATGGGCTCTTTCGTTCGTTAGTTTTCTTGCTATTAATTTCTCGAAGCGTTGTCACAATCGGTGACGCAGTCCCGACCCTATAGTGACAACAGAATTCCCGTAAGCTCCTGAGTGAACTAGACGGCTGCGAATTGATGCGAGAGAAAAAAAGCGGGCACAAGCCCAACTAGACGTGCAGACGCAGTAACTTCTTTTGTTTTTCTTTTATCTCCTTTTTCCTTCGTTAGTCGCAATCCAGCCAACGCCAATTTGGGCGAGACGGATGTTTTGGCTCCACGACACTTTGTCCCCTTTTCTACACTTTACCTATCTTATCCACCACGCCCTCTTTGCAGTCCCTTTCAACCCCCCTCTTTCGATTTTCTCTTTTGCTCTCTACCTAAGTCTTCGCTTTGCCATTTAATTTGTCTGAACTGTTGCGTCCTTCAATTCCTGAGCATGTTTACGGTTTCTCTTTGCTCACGCCCCCAGCTCCTACTCTTTTTGCCCTTTGTTTGCCTCGACTTCTTTCGTTCGTGCTCGGTTGAGATGCTGTAGTTCTCTTTCCGCCCTTTGACTTCGCTTTCGAATTCTCTTTTCTCCCCTTTCTTCTCTTTGCCTGCTCAGCTTGGTCGCTTTCTCTCTTTCTACTTTGGAGTGCTCCCAGCCCCCCAGCTGCTCTGCTGCGCTGCGTTGCTTCTATCTCTCCCCGCCGAGAGCTCTGGACTTTGATCTCTTTCTCCTTCGCTGTTCTCTCGCTTCCCTTCCCTTGTTTGATCTCGACCTCTGCACTCTGCGATCTCTCCCCGATCATATTACTCGTATTAGCTAATTCGACTAATGCAATCCCCTGTTTGATCTCGGTCTCACACGCCGACAGCTACCAACAATTTACTGGGCGAAAAGAGGGGGCAGTGTCGGACGAGAAAGAGGGGGACTTTCCTATTTACCTACATGAGAGGGAAAACGAGAGAGCGGGACAAAGAGAAAGAGGCGGCGAGGTTATTCTCGGCGTTTCGCTGGGCGAGGCCCGGTGGGGCGTTTTTCTGATCGGTACTTTTCGATGGCTCTGTCGAGAAGTTCCATGTCGTGTTGAATGGTTGAGCGGTTTCTCTCTATCCTCCAGAAGAGTTGGTGTATGCTTCTCATTCTGGTGCCTGTGCGGAGGAATACGTCCAATTTCTTGCGTTCGTTCTCGCTGAAGATTGAGCTGTTCATTGGGTACTCCCTTGTAATATTCCTTGTAACGGAATATTTATATCTTTATTCCGTGTATAGGAATATTCCGTGTGACGGAATATGGCTCAAGGAATCCGTGAGCGCTGAGAACGAGCGAAGTGAGGATGGGTGTCCAGTTGCGTGTCGATGGAGAAAATCTGTATATGAAAACCGTTGAGTTACCTGAAAGCAAAGAACATGCTATCGGATACAGCAGCGGCAACCGAATTCATTCTTGCGCAAGTTAGGCGAACTTGTTGACTCTATCGAGGATCGGGATGGTCTGAGAATCGAAGTAGGATATTACTACATGACCAGCGTCGCCGTAGACGCATTACGAAGCCGGAAAATGCTTTGGGGATTCAAGGAACAGTTAAGGGAGTTGGGAATTGAGATCGTGATTGTGGAGAAGAGGAATGATAAGTCAGGCAATATTGATCCTCGATTGATTTCGGACGCTTACAGGCTATTACTCGTTGAGAAGAAGGCGCCTTCGCATTTGGTTCTTGTTTGCGGTGATAAGGACTATGAGCAGATGCTAGTCGATTATGTGGGGCAAGGTCGAAAAGTATGTGTATCCTTTTACCAACCTGTGAATGGCGGAGCATCCGTTGACCTGTTGAGCGTTAGGGGTTTAGAATTCATCGACTTTGCGAATCCGCAACAATCATGGATGGTTCCGCCCTGATCTGCCCGCAAAGGTGACCCAATGACCCGTCTTATTCTCACAAACAAAACAACGAGCGAATAGTTAGTTTTCCCTCTGTTGCAGGTTTGAAAGAGAAGCTACCGGTTACTTCGCTTTGGGAACTTTGGTAACATTAGGCTTATGCAAAGCATCAGCCAAGTATTTACACGGATTGGGGTAGGTGGAGTTCTGTGGCCCTTGTTGGGTTTGAGTGGATAATCCCCTCAGCCTTCAACGAGTCGAAATGGAAGCGAAGGGAGCATCACACAGTTACATCAACTCTGTGTTAGGCGTAGAGAGGAATGTGGGGTTGGACGATGAAGACGTTATTCCGAATTGAAATATCGAGGCATTAGAGGATTTGAATAGAAATCTCGTTCTGTCGTCGCTCGTCGTTTCAATTCTGTTTGTATCAACTTTCAATTTCGGACAATCGGTTTCGGCTTCGCACATCTCAGAAGACTGGCCGATGTATAGGTTTGACGCAGCGCATGATGGTGCAACACCCGAAGCGGTCTATCCACCTTTGACCTCGAAATGGAATTTCACCACTGACGCACGCCCTAATGCCGCTGCTAGTGTCTACTCTCCTCCCTCGGTTGCAGGCGGGGTTGTGTATTTTGGCTCAGAGAACGGTAACATGTACGCATTGGACGCCTCCACTGGAGAACTCAAGTGGAAATACACAACACCGTGGAATGCCCAATGGAGTGAAAGAGGCTTTCTCAATTCTGCTCCCGCTGTTGCTGGAGGACTAGTCTATGTAGGCTCTTTGAACGGGAATGTGTACGCGTTTGATGCGCTCAGTGGGGCGGTGAAATGGAGCTACCTAACACGGGCCCAGGTAGAGTCTTCCCCCGTCATTTCCGGGAACACCGTCTATATTGGCTCTGATGACAACCACCTATACGTGTTGGACACAGTCACGGGAGCGGTTAAATGGACTTACCCCATTTCTTTTGCTCCTTCTCCTCCTGCGGTATCAGGCGGCCTGGTGTACGTGGACGTCGGTTGCATAACTGGACCAGTCGGTTGCATAAGTGGAGCCAGGTTGGTTGCACTGAATGCTACCAGTGGAGCGCAAGTTTGGACGTTCACCTGCCCGTCAGAGCCAATGTATGTTAGATGGGGCATTACCATTTCTGGTCCTGCCGTTTCTGACGGAGTAGTATTCATCGGGGGAGGCGATGGTGATGTGTACGCGTTGAACGCTACGACGGGGGCAGTCATGTGGAGCCACTTCGTCTCAAGAATCGAAGATAACGCGGAGTTTTCTCCCCCTGCTATTTCTGGTGGCTTGGTGTATATCTATTCGGACGACGCTAACGTAAACGCATTAGATGCCAGTAGTGGAGCAATAGTTTGGAAGTTCAATGTAGGCTCCAGTATCAGCATCAAGTCGTATCCTCCGACTGTTTCAGGCGACATATTGTATGTAAGCTCAGACGGCCTCAAGTTGTATGCATTGAATGCAACTAACGGAGCCTCCATTTGGAGCGGACCAGTCTCTACCGACTGTTGTGCTCTCTCTTCTCCGGTTGTTTCTAATGGCTTTCTATACCTAAGCTCAGATGTTAATTTAGTAGTAGCGCTTTCGGGACAGGTTTCACCTTCTACACCCACGAATACGACGACTTCAACTCCGTTAACCGTAAGTACCGTGACTCCTACGACATCGACTCCTCTCTCTTACACGTCTCTAGCGATAGCAATCTCGCTGGGTGTTCTTGTCATAGCAGTAATTGGATATTTGGTTAGAAAATCCAAGCATAGAGGAAGCAATTCCATTTCGAGACTCAGACATGGGCCATCAGCACCCACCGAGGCCGTCAATGCTGCTGTTTTGACCATGTTTTGCCGAGAATGTGGAGCCAAGATTCCACGTTCCAGCAAGTTCTGCAGTAAATGTGGAACGAAGTTCTGAGACTGATTCCCAGACCTGCCAGTGCCACTGTCAATATGACCCAAACAGAATATCCGCCTGATTCTCTACCAAACATTGCATTTTCACCGCTCGGTAAAGGTTACCCCCCACTGATGCCGCTAGGATCGCCCGCCATGGAAGTTAAAGAAAAATGATTGCCTCTATAATTCAACAAAATGTTCTAGGTGAGGTTTCGATTTCAGTTCCACGGTCAATTGGGCATGCTTTTCAACGCCATAATCGCCGAAGATTGAGATGTTATAGATAGCTAGAGCACAGACATCGAGGAGAATGCGCAATCGTCCCCTCTGAACCGTCTCTGTCGGATGATTGGTTACATACATGGCGACCTGCTTTGCTCCTATTGTGTATTGGTATGAGGTCTGGCCTTCGGGAAGCGCAGTTTCGGTTACAGTCAGTTTGACCAACTCTATTCTTGCTCTGCCTTTGTAGGTTAGATTGCCAACGTTCTCTCGGTGTTCGTCTTCGTATATCCAAGGAAGAATACCCCATGGTGGCAAATCGGCTTCCTTTTGCGACTTAACAGTAAAGCGAGCCTCGCAGTGTGTTGCTGGATTTTTCCTTTGATTCTGTACTTCTAAGAGAATTGTATACTCCATCTTCTGTTCGGATATTTGGTTGCTCTCAACCGACTCTCGAATGAATTTGAGTCGAGGTTTGTGTATCCAGCCAATAAAAAAGGCAAGCCCTCCAATACGACTACCAATAGGGTAGCGAATCCGATAATCAGATTCCACCACTCGAAACTTAAGTTGGGAAGAGGTTGATTCGGAAGAGTGGAATTTGATAGCGTGCCAATCATGACTATGAGAGCTACCGTCTGCGGATTTAAAACGCCCACCCAAGTTACCTTACGGGAAAAAAGGGGCAAAGTCTAAGTTCGCCCTCAGTCAAGTTACCAAAACCCGACACTGAACAAGAGGCTCTTGATTCTAGGGACGGGTGGCTTCGAACCGTTGAATTCACGTCAAGGCTTTCTCACAACTACTGGGGATACGTGCCAATGCTTCCTGTGGTAGGATATTACTGAACCCACTGACTGTAGAGAGTCAGTTGATAAGACCGTACTTACCACTACTTTCCTTGGAACCATATTGGACAACAGGGAAATTCGGGCTAGGATTTTACGTGCTCTCTATGACCATGAAATGCAAAAAGCGGGTGACTGGGTAGACTTAGGCCATCTTCAACAAGCGATTCCAGATGTAGCGCAAAATTTGCTCTTTGCCGCCGTAAACTATCTTTACGGCTGTGGCTTGATTGATGGTCAAGAAGGTGGAAGTGCAACAATTCCCATAATGGTTCGAATCTCGCACCTTGGGGTAGATGTAGTCGAGAATGCTGATATTGCTGCAAAGTTTGAAATCAATTATAACTTCCTGCAAATTGGAACGAACCTCGGTCAAGTAGCGCAAATGGGTCACGGAAGTAAAGTCGTTCAAACACAGAACGTCACATTCAAGATGCTTAGAGACATGGTTAGTCAACGCACTGACATAAACGACCAAGAGAAATCCAATATTGAAAGAACCCTCGATACGCTAGAGAAAGCGGCTCAAGAAGGAACGCTAACCAACAAGCTGGTAAAGAAAGCCATGAAAGCCCTAGCCAAATACGGGTGGCTGAGTGCTCCTCTGACTGAAGTTCTCAAGCATGTTTTCCATCTTCAATAACCGCAAGCCGTATTGCTAGTGCATATCGCTCCGGCAGTTATCTTGAAGGAGAAAACTTCGCCATAGGGCGTCACGATTTTGAGCGGGTAGGCTACACCAGAAACCCATGTGCCTTCCGGCGCTATGAAACTATAGGTGCACCATGATAGCGGATTGAAGAGAGGGTTATTGCAATCGCCCGAAGGCTGAGCTGCGGGTACTCCATTGATGAAGACCTTACTTTGAGCGAGGTTAATTGGGACTAAAGTTCCAGAGTTCTCAAGAGTCAGAGTTATGTTATTACTTGACATGGCCCATGAGTAGCTTCGGAGAAGCATCTGTCCATACTGGTCCGACCTTTCGAACACCTCAGTCACATTGGTAGGAGCTGTGGAAGAAGATACAGACTGGGAGCGTTGAAGCGACTCATTGACCTGTATTGAGTCCTTGTCAAGCATGTGAAGCCTCATATTGTCGCTTGTGAAATCTGGGCCGTAAGCAGACGGCTGGAATATGAAGAACGCATAGGCGTTTGGCGGGGTTACTGTGAGAGTCGTTCCCGATTTCGTAGGGCCCTCGCCGGAAGTTTCAACGTAGATTGTGTAGGTTGTTTGATTTTGTGAGATTTCGAAATCAAGAAGTCGATATGTATACTGTTGAATTACGGCATTATTGGTTGTAATCCAGTTGCCTAAGAAATCGCTTGCTTGAAAGGGTTGACCGGGCGAGCCGAACTGGTTTTCGATTTCGAATACAGAAAATGACGCAGCAGCGACAATTATCAGGCCAAGCGCCAATACTAGCTTCTTTCTCATTATTTCTTTCTCATTATTTCAATTCAAGGGTAAAAGCTGTCGCTCTCTCAACGATGGAAAGCCATAATTGAATAAGTGACTCTTTTTACGCTTTTCATCTCGCCGAATCCACGTAACGATGCCTTCATGAAGTCCCTCAACCATATAATCCGGAGAGGTCGTTGAGGTGCTCCAATTCTTTCCGCTTTTGCGCTTGCATGTTCAGCCAATCCTCTTCTTGCTTCTTACGTTCTTCATCGTTTAGCGCTCGTCCCTGAGTCAGCGACATGACCTTCTTGTATTTCATGCCGCATTCGCCGCAGAAGACTAGTCTCCCGCGGAATCCTTCAACTAGTCGTTTCTTCAGACCCATCGCGGAAAGCTCCTGCGTATGGCCATTCTCACAGGTTACATTGAACATGCAGTTAGCTGCGAATCGCTCCTTTTCATTCCTCCAATATCCCCATCCCATCTGACTTGCCTCCGGTCTTCCTCAAAGACAAACGCTGCAAAGATTCGGGTTAAGATTTTGCATTCCCTACGTTATATGTCAGGTTCTCAACGGCCGCCATAACGCGGCGATGGTGTGGTAGACTGTAGCGGGCGACCGAATTTGAACTCTGGTTTGGGGGCGGTTACCGATTCATAATGACGGCTTTTGCTTGGAACCGTTGAATTCACGTCAACGCTTTCTCACAACTACCGGGGATACATGCGAATGATTCCTGTGGGAGGAATCTTTCTGAACCCACGATGTAGTGGGTTCATATCCCACCGGCCCCACCACTATTTGGGTATAAAGCGTATATAGAAAGTGGAGGAGACATCAAAGCACAAAACAGCTTCAGGTTGAGACACAACCTTGTGCGAAATCGGTGAAGCTCCGCGAGAGAGAATCGAAGTGAGAAGATATGCTGTGGGAAGATTCAATCAGAAACTTCAAGAAGCGTTCGCGGTCAAATCAGTTATTTCGACACGGCATTTCGATGGTCCCGACATCCGGGATTGCCCAACAATACTATTGCGAACAGAAAGTGGAGATGGAATATCTATACGGAGACATCGAGACCGAGGCGAAGACCGAAGGTAGGAGACTTCATGAACAGCTAATTCAGATGACTAAGACAACGCGTGATGATTTGATTAAGAATATCAAGAAAAGGAAGATTCTCGTTGCTTCATTTCCGATATATGCCAGACTCTCGAGGCTCGTTATTGTTGGCGTGCCAGATGCCATAGTGTTTCTCAAAGGAACCCCGACCTACCTTATTGAACTCAAGACAACCAAGGGCGACACATCTCGATTGTGGAAGGACCAGCTTCTGCAGGCCCAAATATATGGGCTCATTCTAGACGAAATGGGATTTGACTGCTCAAAGCTGAAGCTTGTTGTCATTCGGATTCGCAGGCAAAATGGATTTTCTGAAGGGCACAAGGACAAATTTCTGCGCGCATCTATCAGAGAGCTCTTGAATGGCCTAGACAAGACCACAACGAGTGAATTCGACGGATCGACGAAGCACATAGTCGATTACCGTAAGCAGGATGTGATCGGTGAATTCAGGTGGGCCGAAGCTTACTGGTTGTCACAACGAGAGCCGATTTCTACACAAAACATAGCTAAATGTAGAAGCTGCGAATTCAACGGGACGTGTCCACACAGCCTGATACTAGCTCACGGTCAAAAACCACTGCAGCCTTTCTTGGATTATAATTAAGCGATAGACTCTTTCGGAAGGTTGGACAACCTGGTTTCAATGACGAAGAAAGAACGAGTCGGAGACGCGTCATATAGACGAGTAATTCTTTTTTCCCTAACTGTCTCTTTCCTATCATTGATGATGCTCTTCTCATTCACATCGATACTCGGGGGCTTAAAAGACGAACTTGCTTTGAGTAATACCCAGTTCGCACTTCTTCTTTCCCTGTTTTCGATAATGTACGCGATCGCTCAGATACCTGCCGGATTCCTCAGCGACAAGTACGGAGGGAAAAATGTGGCATCGATTGGGGTGTCGATAATGGCGATCTCGGCTCTACTCTTCTCATTTTCGTTCAACTTCGACGTAGCCCTACTCCTTAGATGTTTGGCTGGTTTCACCGGGGGGCTTGTACTACCCTCTGCAGTAAGGTTGCTGTCTGACTGGTACCCTCCCAAGGAAAGAAACATGGCCATGGGCATCTTCGGATTAGGGCAAGGGCTAGGTTTCGTTGTGACATATACTATTGGCTCGATCGTGGTGGAGTATTTTGGTTGGAGAATGGGTTCACTCTTTTCAGGAATATTCGCCTCTCTTACTGCACTCTTGGCCTGGATTTTTCTAAAGAATGCGGCAAGACCCGTGGATGTCGAGAGAGATACTGTTGTGGTAAATACAGCAAAAGGTGTCACGCGCGCTCTGCCTCTCCTAGCTATAGTTAACTTCTCGGGGTTGTCTGTAGCATCTGGAGTGCTGCAGTTCACGCCGCAATTCCTGATGTTGCGATTTGACTTTTCAACCATCGCCGGTGGATTCGTCACATCTCTTGTAGGTATACTGACCATGTTAGCTTCATATGCGGGAGGCTTGAGTTCGAGAAAGATTGGCGGAGACAATGTTATCCTAGTGTCCATGTTGATGTGCGCATTGTTCCCCATATGGTTGGGCTACAGTTACTCCATCATCTCTGTATTGGTCTTAGTTGCGTTAATTGGCTTTGCAACCATGTTTTATTTTGGCCCAACATTTGCAGGAGTGCCACATGCTGCGGGAGATAAGCGCGCAGGAGCTATGTTTGGTGTGTTTAACGCAACAAGTTTCGGCGTGTCAGCATTTTCTCCATTGATCCTTGGTTATGTCCTGGATAGCACACACGCATATGAATCAGCGTTTACCTCATTATCAATCATTGCGGTGATTGGAGTAGGAGCAGCAATCGCAATGAAACGAATGCATTTCTTTGCCGGAGACTAACCCACTATGGGTTGAGTGGGACGAGGCTACAGTTGGCGACAGGGAATAACGGATACTTCGATTTCTGGAAAATTACTGTCATGTTGGCTCGGCTGCACCAAAAAAAGAGAGAAGATAGGAACAGGGGTTTGCCTGCTTAGTCTAACCTGCAACCGTTAGTTTGTTATCGACTTCAGACACGCCGGGGGCACAATAGGCGGCGTATTCGGCTTCCTCATAGTCTGCCCAGGAGCCTACGCTGCCATGCAGAATCACCTTGCTACCTGAAATTTCCACCCGAATCTTGTCGGCATCTCGAAGCAATCTGGCATTGCGCTTAAGCGCGTCTTCGATTCCGCTCTTAACCTCGAATACTTTCACCGTAGGCACCGGCGGTTTAATTGTGATCCTGTTGGTCACGCCCGAAATCCCTATCATGTGACGTACGGAATCCTCCGCAATCACTTTTTGGTAAAACCAATCCACGTCGCCACTCAGAGTAATCCGACCGTTCTGCACCATCACCTTGACGCGGTCACGCGGTATCCAAAAGTTCCAGTTGAGAATGTCTGTCGCCAACCGGGCAATATCTTCGTCGGTGCGCTTGTAAGGGTCAGGCAGGCTGACATTGATCGCGTCGGTTATTGCTCTGACGCCGTAAACCCGCTTGGCAGCACGCTCGGCAGTCCACCTCTTGGCGAAACTGTCAAGATCGCCGCTCAGCGTAACCACGCCATCCTTGACAGCAACACCAATCTCTGCAGCATGAATGGACGGCTCCCACTTGAGCTCACTCATAACATCTCGTTGCAATTCTGAATCCGTCTTCACAACAATTCACCTCCCTCAACCCGCGCTCTATACGTAATGCTCGTCTCGCTCAATTCGTTTTCGGAAACAGATTTCGTGTGTGCTGGTGCGCACCACCACCAGAAAAATCAGATGACAACTGACGACGGTTCAATTCCCGATGCCCGGATCGGGATAACCACCACCCAAAGAAAGCAAGTTCTGTCGTCGAACTGCGTGCACGCGCAAATCATATCGACTTAATCAGAGTCTACTGGTGCGCACACACACAAAACCGGATTGAAGGATAGCTAGGATAAACTATAACCCCCTAGGGAGGGAGGTGTTTCTGGCAGCTGCGTGTAGGTCTGGTCGTATACATTCGCACAGAATAACGGTCAGATTGCGACCGAAATGCGCGAAGTCTTATAGAATCAAACAACGTTGAGCAGGGCTTAGGAGAAAGTGAGAGTGAAACAGATATTCGAACGTCCTGCTAACACGGATGTTTTGACCATTAAAACAGATGACGTTGAAAACACGGGAATTAGCTTTGCGAAGAACGGCGCAGTATTTCTAGGAGTGAATCCAACAAAGGACACGGAGAGCTTCTACCTCTTGCAGGGGCACGTCATCCTAGTCACTAAACGAGAGTAATATCATTCATCCTTGATCGTGATGAATAGACTAACCGTGAGGCTTGCCAACTTCCGTCTGCCAAAGAAATTCTATTTTCTTGTCATTAATCGATTCTGGTAGATTGTCTCTTCTTGCCATAAGTTTCTCCACGTCTCCGCTTTTATAACATTCCATTGCCTTGGATGTATCGCCTATGTTTACCGCTTTTATCTGATTGTTATAACGGTACTTGACAAGTTCCCTTAATCTGGTAATGTTCTGCTTAATGTTCCCCTTAGTGAAGGAGGACTTTTCCTTGTGGAACATCTCTGTTAGGATTTCATCCGGGTCGGCGTGAAGCAAATAGTCCTCTTCTTCCATACTGAATGACATAGGATGAACAACCCCTTTTGACGATTTATGAATATGGATACTATTTCCAATCAGACTAGAGCATGTACCAGCTTCTTTAGGACCACGATTTCTTGATCTGTGAACGGTCCCAGTTTCGTCGGCGGCAGCACGGCCTCTTGCTTTCTGTATTGATGCTTATTGATGTGCCCTTCATCTTCGACCGTCTACACGATTATCCACATCATAGACTACGCGTAACCAGGGAATTGTTGCAAAAAAACGGGGTTGAGGAATGTTCGCGTCTCCGCGTTCATTCCCTACTTTTCTCTAATCTAATTCTCTCTACTTTTGCAGTTTGAAGATCGATGAGTAAGCTTGCCATGGCATAGGAGAGAATGCCGCCATACCATTGCCGACTCATTGGTTTACGGTCTAGGTTCACGCGTTTGTCATCTCTCATATTTTCACTGCTCGTTATGGAGACTGGATCTAATAACCAAATCCCTCATCAATTACGTGATGTTATGCGAAAACAATGGAATTGGGTCTAGTTGATCTAGTCGTCCCGACTCTCATCAAGAAGTAGAATCAGGTCCCTCTTTTTACGGGACCTAACGCCACTTCGCCGTGCTGCAGTGCTGACTTATGTTCGTCTGTTCGTATCGTATAAAACACATCTCCAACTCTTACACGTTACTTACAGGGGCCTGTCATGAAATTAGTGAACTCGGACAGGAACAGACGTAAACCCTAACAATTGACTAGCATAAAATGGATCTCCAACCCTTGGGGCCTGTTAGGATCCGTCACTGGCCGTCACGCGTCACTGGCCGCATTGTTGGCATAAATCGTTGACAATCACAACTCGGAAGCGTACAAGCACGGCCCGGTCCCTGATGGCTCATATAATGATGACCACACCTGCAGACATTTACGTACGTCAAGCTCATCTCTCAACATTGAGGGTTAGAAATCTGCAACGTCAAATAAAGCAAGTATAAGATTATCACTTGCGACTTCAAGCTGACTGTGAGAAACGGTAGGTCCCTTTTCTTACGGGACCTGATGTTATCCTCAAGAATAGTTACTCTACTTTCGGCTTCTTCAGTGGTGGTGGCTATAGTGGTGCGGGCAACAGAATTTGAACCGTCGTCGTTTTAGTGTGTGGATCTAATGGTGCGCGCACACACACAAAATGACGGGTCAAATTTCGCAACGCATTCTTTTAGTTCAACTATCGACGACGTGACGTGGCAACACATGAATAAGAGTCGTAGAATCACTGATTCTAAGACAAGCTTTTTCATTTTTCCCGAATCCCCTTTCGACTTTGAAAGAAGCGCAGGGATTCATGGTCGATTTGAGAAGAGCCTTCCAGACGTATATGAAAACGGTGTTTACAAGAGAGTTCTTCACCTTGCTGGGAATCTAGTCCTTGTCCTAGTCACATCGACAGGAACTATCGAAAAACCACGCCTCAGTGTGGAAGTTCACCCGCATCTATTAGCTCGGGAAGTGAAGGCATTGCGAAGACGATATCGAGAAGCATCAATCATGAAACTGTAATTTCGGTATCTATTTGACCCAAGAAGAGAACCATGAATGAAAGTCGAAGCACAGAACAAGTGGCTAACCCTAATCCAAAACGCGAAAAGTAGCTCAGCCTAGTTCGCATTCGCGCGGTTTCCGCCAAAATCTGAGATTACCCCAAAATCGCAGATTGTCCGTTCTTCGCTGATACCTCCACCAGAACTCCAAATTCACTGTAAGAGCGAAGAGGGTAATGGCAGTTGCTAATACGGCAACTTCGGCGAATTGCCACGTTACAGTTAGAACTTGAAGGTTCCTAAAGATACTGTAGAAAATTGCCGCATTTGCGAGGGTAACTACAAGAATGACCCGTGCGAAGAGATGTTGCTTGCTCGTTAATCCCATCATGTTTCTTCCCCTTGTTTGGTTTCAGGAAGGGCTTCTGGTAAGTAATGTTTCTTACAGTAACGGTACGTCCGACAGCCTAACGCATCCGACGTAGAGGACGCAGAGTTCCAGCTTCTTGTCAGCGAACTCGTCTTTGATCGGAACCAACACGCTAAACGCAAAGATAATCGGGAAGTGGCGCGAAATACTCGAGGTTGAATCTTATGAAAGCTAACTCAATCTTGGACGCAGAATACAAGAGTGTGGTGGATAATGGTAGAGGTCACAGTCTAGTTGTGGATCTTCCAAGGGAGGAGGGTGGGAGCGATACAGGTCCAACTGCACTAGAATTAGCGGCAATGTCCTTGGCAGGTTGCATAACCACAATCTTCAAGTTGATTGCTGTTAAGCGCGATTTTAAGTTCGATTCCCTGAAAGTTCAACTAGATTGTGAGAAAGCAATAGATGCGGTCACAATCAGTAAGGTTACTGGTACCGCTGAATTGGTCACGCACGGCTCCGAATCAGACGCCCAAACGATCCTGAATCTTACGTTGAAAACTTGCTCTGTCGGCGCGTTTTTCAACAAGGCAGGAATCCCAGTTTACTTGGATCTACGGGTTAAGAACCCGTGACCATGCTAAAACTAAGGGAATCGTCCATCAAAAATGTTAGGTCCCAGCCGAATACACAAATATCCACTATGGTACCGACGAACTGTGAGGAAGTTTTGAATGAGCAAGACGATTCGACTTGATTGTCGACCTATCATAGGCTGTCGGTTTCGGCGACAGTAACCCTACTCTGGTCCCGTGCCGCGTGTCTTCTTTCTTGTGGAGCCCCAACGTAGTAGAGTTAGGGCTTAGATTTGTTGGCGTATTTGGATGGGTGCCCTCGTGAACTCAGGAGTTTCAATGTTGTCCTCGTGAACTCAAAGAACTTCTCTCTTGGGAGTTTGAATGTGAACTCGACCGTTCCATATAGTATTGGAAAGACATCAACAGGCTTGTCTGCTTCAATCTCGTCACGAATCCAAGGGTCTAACATGTCGTAGACCTGTTTGTATTTGTCCTTGTCTTTGTTTTGAAGTCTATAAGTGACGTACTCGACTGCGGCGTTATCGTTACTAGGCATTTTGGGAGTAGTTTTCAACGAACGAATGACGATGGCACCGACGGCCTCTGTTGCTTCCTTTACTTTACGACGGATTTCTCTATGTGTAAGGTGACAACCACAATTGCAGTCGGTCGTGCCGTCTAATCGTCCATAGTGAGTAATGCTACGGAGCTGATTTTCCTTCTCCAGACCTTTGCAGAAATCATTATGTTCCATTTGACTCCCACCTCCGCATCTCTGAAACCCCTGCTACTCTGAGATGTGAAGGCAACCTATTCACTTATCAACTAACTATGCTGTCATGCCGTCTATTGCCTTTTGTGCCTATGGATGAAATATGAGGCTAAGAGCGCTCCAACTGGTTTCTTTGTGACATTCCTCAATTGCCATGGTTTACTGTTGTCGGATTAACCTCGTAATAATCAGCGAAACCGTTCCGATTCAGGTCATATTCTATTGTACGTTAGTCACGGCAACAGAATTTGAACCGTCAATTGTGTGTGAAAGGATGAAAAGTCTCTAGTCGCTGTGTCTGTGTTAGTTCTCCGCGGTTGGTAAGCCCGAAGACCCACTGACCATGTTTCGGTCGGGTGTGTGAATGGGCAGACCTCTGGAGCGGCCCCTTGAATGCGCCCCTGCGTGCGAATAGGTGATTGCCGCGTTCAAGCCAACCAAGAAAAGAACGGAGGTGAAGAACCAGGATGGCAGTCTACGTTGGAATAGACGTTCACAAGAAGTACTGTCAAGCTGCTCTAATGAACGACAACGGTTGCGTCCTACAGGAACTCCGATTCGACAACACCTCACAAGGAGCAACCAGCCTAGTCACCCTAGCAAAATCCGTAGACCCACACGTCAAGGCTGTGGTGGAACCGTCCGCAAACTTCTGGATCAGAATCTACGATCAACTTGAGAATGAAGGAGTCGAGGTGAAGCTCAGCAACCCTTTGAGGACAAAAGCAATAGCTGAAGCACGCATCAAAACCGACCGCATAGACGCCAAAACCCTAGCCTACCTGCTCAGAGGCGATCTTGTGGCAGAAAGCTACGTCCCAACCCGAAAGAACCGTGAACGCAGAGCCCTCATCAGACACCGCGCCAGCCTAATACAAATGAGAGTAGACATCAAGAACCGCATACACGCACTCCTAGACAAACACGAACTCTCCCACACCTACACAGACCTCTTCGGAAAACAAGGCCTTGAGTGGCTTCGAAACCTACAACTCACAACCCCAGATCAGGAGATCCTCCAATCCAGCCTACAGATCGTCGAGACATTAAATCAACAAATCCGAAGCATGGACATTCAAATCGCGAAAGACGCCACAACCGAAACCCAAGCCAAGCTTCTCATGACCATGCCAGGCGTTGACTATTACGCAGCCATGGTCCTCCTATCCGAGATCGGAGACGTACACCGCTTCAGCTCAGACGAGAAGCTCGTCAGCTGGGTAGGATTAGCGCCTCAAGTGCACCAGTCCGGCGAAACTCAATGGACAGGTCACATCACCAGGAAAGGCAGCAAACGGACCCGATGGATTCTCGGCCAATGCGCACAATCAGCCAGACAACACGACCCACGAATGCGAGAGTTCTACGAACGGATTGAACGGAAGCATGGATCACAGAAAGCCATCGTCGCCGTCGCCCGCAAAATGCTAGCGATAATGTACGTGATGCTCATCAGAAACGAACCATACCACGGAGAGAATCACGAGTTAACGGAGCAAAAACATAAACGCCTCAACACATTAGCTAACAGCGCTTGAACGCCACACAGAAGACCAATCGCGGAGACGCAAGCATAGTCTACAGACTTTTCATAGGTGTGGGTCTAATGGTGCGCACACACACACAGAAAATGACACTCGCTCGGGTGTAACTGCAAGGGGGCGTGTTTTATCCTTCTGTGAATACGTAATTGTCGATTTTCTTATCTGATAGATTGACTACTACGCCTCGCAAGATTCCTGTCAGGTACTCGCTTCCTGGATTGAAGCACTGAGTCTTTCCTATCTCGGACAAGCCTCTCGCCTCATGAATATGTCCGTGAAGGCCAGCAAGGGGCTGTAGTTTCTCAATCACCTTTCGTACGGATACGGAACCGACGTGTGCCATTTCCGGTTCTCCTCCCGGAGTGAGGACGGGTGTGAGGTCAGCGTCAAGTTTTGGCGCGACGTCGATTTGAGTGTTGTACGGGGGACAGTGAAAATTAAACAAGCTCATTTCAGGGTTCGTTAAGGTCGCGGTCGTTTTCTCGAGTTTGGATAGTAATTCCTCCTCAGAAAGATCGCCAGGACACTTCCATGGGGTCATGTTGGAGTAACCGACGCTAGCCATCTCGTGATGGTCATCAATCTGAATAACAGATTCGTTTGGATAGACCACATATCCAGATTGTCTAATGATTTTCCCGACAGCTTCAAGATCATCGTTCCCTATATTGAATACTGTTTTGCATCCAAGGTGCTTGAGCCTCTCTTCAGCGATCTTCACCCATTTTTGAATGCTATTTGACATGACCTGTTCGAATAATGCACTCATCTTCTCTTCACTTTGTCGGAGCGTTGCCCACTCATTCTCAGTTGTCCGGTACGGGTAACTTCCCAGATTGCGGATATCCTTTTCGAGTTTCTCCAATTCCTCTTGGTTGTGAGCGTTTCGCCAAGCCCCAACGTATAATGCCGACCATAATCCGCCCTTGTTGAGAACTGGTGTGACAGTCTTACCTGTTATGTCGCCTCCTATCATGAGTACGTTAGCTTTGTAGACTTTCCCGGCGTTTGTGAACTTCAGGAATAATCGTTCTGAGCCGTGTATGTCAGAAACGAAAAAGATCCTTGTTTTACTCATGAGTCACGACCGTGTACGGGGGCTTTTATCAAGGCGTCTATAGACATATTGCTTCCTACTCATTCTAGATCTTAGCCATGCCGCCTTTCTCGAATTTTCGGAAGTCATAGATCCCACATTCCGCGCTCGGCAAGATAGATCGGTCTATGTTCTGGAAACAGTAACGAAAGAAATGAGACGGACCCAAACCGTCGTTAGAATAGATAGACACTCCAAAATGTTGAGAGCACCTCAAGGACAGAGATGGAGCCGTGGTACCGGGAAGTTGAAGAGGTCCAGATAGTTTGGCTCTATCGCATATTCCGTCGCGGTTTTTGTATGTATTACCTATAATGCGCAGTATTTGTATATATTACCTATAGAAAATTGAGATCATACCATCGTACCATTTAATATCGTGTAACGCGGCATCACGACTCAGTGGTTATGCTTGGCAGACACGTCAGGTCTCTATGTCCGTAAGAGTTCGGGACTAACGAGAAGTGTGAGCGCTCATGAGGCGTTGTTTGCAAACCTCCTTTCAATGGGCATACTCGTGAACATATTCTGGATCGTTTATGCTTCAGCATCGTATCCAGGCGCTGATCTCACAGCCACTGTCATCAGCGCAGTCGTAGTGAACTTGGTAGTCGCGTTCGTGTACTGGATGTTCTCGATTGCAATGCCTAGAACAGGCGGAGATTATGTCTGGGTAGGGAGGGCTATTCATCCGTCCGTCGCGTTCATGGAAAGTGTAGTTCTCGTCGTGATCATGGTGACTTGGGTCGGTCTATTTCCGTACTTACTCGTGGCGACGAAGTTGCCAATGCTGTTCACGAATCTTGCAATCACTACGGGAGATCAGTCGTACGCTGGAATGGCGGCCGCGCTTGGTGACCCAAATACCATCTTCATTCTCGCCGCGCTGATTGTTACTGCAGTAATACTGATGATGTTCCTGCCGGTAAAGCACATCTTCCGTATTGTCATCGCCTTATTCGCCGCTGAAACGTTGATCTACTTGATCTTTATCGGCATGATGTTGACGACGAACCATGCTGCATTCGTCGCAGGCTTTGATGCCAAGTCAGGGAGCACAGTAGATTCAATTGTGAGTCAGGGCACACAGCTTCTAGGATCACCAATCACGTACACGTCTGAAGCTACGTTAGTGGGTCTGGTTTACACTATGCTTAGCTTCATTGGATACTCCTATAGCTGCTATTTCGCCGGTGAAGTAAAAGGAGACCCCAAGAAATCACAGGGACTCGCCATCTTTGCTTCACCGATCATTTTCGCCGTGATAATCTACATCCTCTATGCTTCTATGTACAACGTCTTTGGACATGACTTCCTTGTTTCAGCTTCAGTTCTATTCGTGAATGGAAAATCACCATTACCAGTAATCCCGTCCCCAGCATATCTCGTGAGCTTCGTAACTAGTAGCCCGCTCCTTGCGTTCCTGGTCCCGTTTGGGTTAGTTCTGAATGACCTCGGATTCGCAATCCTGCTCTTCTTCGTCCCCACGAGGAATATCTTCGCATGGGCCTTTGACAGGACGATTCCAGTCAAGTTCGCTTCAGTTGACAACCGAGGAGTACCGAGATACGCAGTTGCACTCTTCGGAATAATCGCGTATTTCTCAGTCTGGGTCACCGTCTACACAACATGGTTCAGCTATCTGTACTACTCGAACTTTGGCTGGTGGGTAGCAACAGCTGTTGTAATGCTCGCAGCGATTGTCTTCCCATACCGTAGAAAAGAATTATTCGAAAGCACACCGAAGATCGTTAGATACAAGATAGGCCCAGTTCCCTTACTCTCAATCGCAGGCGTAATCGGTTTCTTCCTATCACTTTTCATTTCATATTCCACCATATTGCCAGCTTTTAACGGCTTCCCAATCAACCCAATCTACGTCGTCAGCATGCTGTTCGTAATGGTAGCAGCTCTAATCATCTACGCAATTTCGTACTTCTACCAGAGATCACGTGGAGTCCCGATGGACCTAGCGACCAAGGAACTCCCCCCAATATAGGAGACATCAGAGATGGTCTCGCAGGTCCCAGTTGAGAGTGCTCGAAAAAGGCCCCTAATGACGTTCACGAAACGCCAATCTCATTTGCGCCCCGAAGGCGCGTATGAGGTAATGGCAAGGTCTCAAGAGTTAGAGATGCAGGGTCGCGATATAATCCACCTGGAGGCAGGTGAACCTGACTTTAATGGACCACTCAACGCTTCCATGGCAGGCATTCGAGCAATCTCGAGCGGGCAGACACGCTACTTGCCACCTGCCGGCCTAAGACAACTACGCGAAGTCATAGCGGACGTTGCAGGCAAAAGACGCGGCATCAGCATATCCCCTAAGCAGGTTCTAATCTGTCCGGGCGCCAAACCCGCAATGCTCTTTCCAACCCTAACGGTTGTTGAACCAGGCGACGAAGTAGTCTACCCTGACCCGGGATTCCCAACTTATGAAGCTATGCTGAGGCTCGCTGGCGGAATCCCGAAACCATTACCCTTACTGGAATCCAATTCCTTCTCGTTCGACTTGGACGCGTTTGATCGGCTTGTGAATGAACGGACCCGGTTGATCATCATCAATTCGCCGAGCAACCCAACGGGGGGCGTGATGCCTTTGAAGGATATGCAGCACGTTGCTGAAGCTGCACAGCGGTATGACTGTTGGGTTCTCACGGATGAAATCTATAATCAGATCGTCTTCGATGGAATACGCGTAACCAGCATCGCTTCGCTTCCGGGAATGGCGGAGCGAACAATCATTTCTGACGGATTCTCCAAGACCTACGCCATGCACGGCTGGCGACTCGGCTACGGAATCATGCCAGAACGTCTGGCAGAACGCGTCAACCTATACTTTACGCATGCATTCGGTTGTACAGCGCATGCGACCCAGATTGCGGCCATCGAAGCTTTAACAGGACCACAGGATCATGTGGCCATGATGGTCGAGCAATACCAACGGCGACGCGATATCATTATTGATGGACTCAACAAGCTACCCGGCGTACATTGCCTTAAGCCGCAAGGCGCCTTCTACGCTTTCCCGAACATTAAGAAGACCGGCAAAACCTCGAGCGAGATAGCAAATCTTATGCTAGATTATGGAGTGGCTCTCCTGCCCGGAAGTGCCTTCGGCAAGTATGGAGAAGGCTACCTTCGTCTGTCTTACGCCAACTCAATTCCGAACATTCAGAAAGGATTAGAACGAATGGAAAAGGCGCTGAAGAGTCTAAATTAGGAGATCCCTTTCTTCATTGAAGTGACGAGTTACATTCTTCACGATCAGCAAATCTTCTGAGCAGCCTGAGTCTCGCACTAGTCGCGTCGAGACCTAGTCCCTATTTGCTACTTCAACATCTCTAGCAGTTTCTTGTATTCTTCTTCAGGTATAGTGAAGTAGTTCTCGGGTTGGGGAAAGGTTCGAGTGGTTACTTCTTTGACGTATTGTTTGAGTCCGTTCAGGATAACTTCTCCAGCGTTACCGTAGACCTTGGCCATACGTGGCTTGAACCTGGGGTAGAGTCCGAACATGTCATGGTAGATGAGGACCTGGCCGTGTGAATACGGACCTGAGCCAATACTCATAATGATGCAGTTTTCAGCTCGCTCAGTGATCAGCTTACAAACACGGTCCGGAACCATTTCCAGAACTATCATGAAGGCGCCGGCTTTCTCAAGCGCCTTAGCGCTGTCGATAATCCGTTTAGCTTGCTCAGCTCCTTTGCCTTGAACACGGAATCCTCCAAGAGCGCTAACGCTTTGAGGAGTCAAGCCTAGGTGCCCAACGATGGGAATGCCTGCTTCGACGACCGCGCGAATGCGATCACCTACTTCGACCCCACCCTCCAGTTTGACTGCGTCGCATCCCGCCTCAGCCATAAAGCGTCCCGCGTTGCGAATCGCAGTTTCGACACTTGGCTGGTAGCTCATGTAAGGTAAATCTCCAATAATGAAGGTGTTAGGTGCGCCGCGGCGTACCGCTTGGCTATGCCGTATCATATCGTTCATAGTTACTGGGAGCGTGTTCTCGTAGCCGAGTATTGTCATTCCCACGCTATCGCCTACTAAGATCATGTCGATTCCTGCTTGTTCTTGCAGGTAGGCTGTGGGGTAATCGTAACAGGTTAACCAGGTGATCGGTTCACCATTAGCCACTTTCTTAAACAAACTTGTTAGAGTGTGCTTCTTTCGTTCAGTTGGTTTTGCTGCGGCCATTCTTGCAACCAACAAAGTTTCTCTGACTGCGGATATATCTGTACCATGGTCAAACACCAGTGAAGGAACTGAACTAAACTCGAAAGAAGAAATGAAAGACCACCCAGGTTGGAATTTGGAATTCACAACTCCATTTGCAGAGTTCTGAGATCAAGGTTGGAATTGTCCGCTTTCATCGTAGTTCGGCTTCAGGGCTCCTTAGCGCATTGCTTTACCAAGGAGTTTGCGGTTATGATGAACGGAGTATTGAGACAGGCTACGTCAAACAGAACGCCGCGGGAGCCAGAAGGGCTGTCATGCTCACAGTGTATGTGTTTTTCATATTTCTCGCATCTTCTACATACAAATCGTACACACAGCTCTAATACTCTGCACGAAAAACACCATGTTGTGAAAATTTGAAAGAGGTCAGACTCTCTAGGAGAGCAATTTCACGAACAGCTGCGGCCATCGCGGTAATCGCCATCGTTGTTCTAATAGGGATTGCTGGTTATGTAGCTTACAAGCCCGTGACGACACCAACTGTGACCACCAGCGAAATGAGTACGAGCGAAATGCCTGGACCAACGACGCTCGTGGTGGACAAGGCAAATGAACTGCAGGGCGTTGACCCAGCTTACAACTATGAGTACGCAGGCTGGGAGGTCATATCTAACATCTACCAAACCTTGGTCACGTACGAAAAAGCTGACGCATCCAAGTTTGTCGGTTTGCTCGCCACATCGTGGACCTCAAGCCCCGACGGATTGGTTTACACGTTCAAGCTCAGGCAAGACGTGAAGTTCAGCAACGGTGACGCGTTCGACGCAAACGCGGTCAAGTACTCGTTTGACCGGGTGCTCAAAATGAACCAGGCCCCATCTTGGATTCTCTCACAAAGCCTAACCTTGGACAGTGTGAAGGTCATAGACCCTTACACGGTGGAGATGCACCTCACCCAACCGTACTCAGCGTTCCTTGCAACAATGTCCACAATGACAGCGTCTATAGTAGACCCAGCCGTAGTCGAGGCGCACGGTGGTGTTGTCGCAAACTCCACCAACACGTGGATGGACTCAAACGCTGTCGGAACAGCTCCATTCATTCTCCAGGAATGGATAAGGGGAGACCATTTGACATTGGTCAGGAACCCCAACTATTGGGGAGACTCCCCCAAACTGGACAAGGTGGTCATGTACTACAAGGCCAGCGTCCAAACGCGTGAAGTCGACCTGAAGAGCGGTTTCGCTCAGATCGCAACGATCGATGTTAATCATGTTCAGGACGTACAGAACCAGCCAGGGATAACGATACAGAGCTTCGGAACGTCTTTTCACATCGACTTCATCTACATGAACGCCAAGACCTTCCCATTTAACAATACCCTACTAAGACGTGCAGTCGTGCATGCAATCAACTACGACGCAATAATGTCTGGGATCAACCATAACCTCACCGTCCGTTATGTAGGTCCAATCGCTAGGGGCTTAGAGGGATACAATGAAAGCATCCAACCATACACGTACGACCCGGAACTCGCGAAACAACTGTTGACTCAGGCTGGCTATCCGGATGGCAAAGGCCTACCGACCATTACGTACATGTACTTCTCGCGAGATGCTTCGGTTGCGTTGATCGCTCAAGAGGTCCAGCAGGATCTATCGAACATCGGCATCAACATAAATCTGCTCGGAGTATCCATTGCAACGGACATGGACAAGGTGTTCTCTGGACCCAACAATGTGCCCGAGATGGGTTGGACCGAATGGTACGCGGACTACCCATCCCCAGACGATTTTGTGATCCCATTTACCAACGCCCAGTTCCCACCGGTTGGTTGGAACCCAGCCTACTACAGTAACCCGCGAGTAGTGGAGCTCTACAGTAAGGCCCCTTACGTTACAGATGCAGCTCAACGGATCGCAATGTACAATGAGATCACTAGGATCCTGATCGACGATGCTCCGTATGCATGGCTGGGCCAATTCACAAGCTACTATGTCTTCAGAACCAATGTTCATGGCATATACAACAATGTGGTACTCTCACCGGGCCTCAGTCTCGATTTCAGCACAATCTACTTGACGCAGAGCTAAAGCTCTCCTCACTCTTTTTTTTCACACACAGAAAATGAAACGGCGATGGTTCAAGAACAATTCATTTGTCGAATGGACCGGAGACGTGAATCAGCCCCTGCGTTCTTGGGCGTCAACGGTGCCAACTACAGGCCTATTCCAGGACGAAACCTTTGATGGCGCACTCAGCAACAACGCACCACCTGCATCCGACCTTTACACTCAGATGATCGGAGGAGGAATAGATGTTTATGATACACGCGGAAACTTACACGTCGCACAAGACGCGTATTTCGGTTCCGAGGTAACAACCGCCGGATACATTGGCGGATATATGGCAGGATTTGGTCCTTGGCTGGTGCGATCTGAAGAAGTGTTGAAGTATGATGATGCTGGCGCATTGGTGTCTGCTAATCTCGATCTCAAGAACCCAAACGGCCCGCAAGATGCTGAGCGCTTACCACCCGAACAGCTGGTTGATGACATCCTAAAGAAAGAACAGCAGATTGCCGAATTAGTCACCGAGATCAACGTTCGTTCCATTTGCGCTAATCGGGAATAATCAAGCGCCGGCTCCCAAGATCGATACTAGGATCCAGGGCAATCTACCCTCAGACCAGGAAGGCACATCGATCAAGGATGCTGGCAAATCCGGGCCATCCTCAATCTTATCTGAGCAACGTTCCACTGGCGCCGATCAGGGGAAGAGCGCGGATCTAGGTAGCGTTAGCCCGAAGGCTGGTACCTTTTCGTGGAGGGATTATTGGTGGGTGCCCGTGATGGTTGGCGGTGTTGTGGTCAGCTATTATTTTTACCGCAGGTCGAACGACGAGTCCTCTCAAACGAATTCAACGCAACCTGCCTCGGACAACGCACAGGGCTACGCTCGCGTAAACAATCCCAACGGCACAGCCATATTCTAACATCATTCTTGACGCCTTTGGTGTGTGTGCGCACCACTAGACCCACACCTATGAAAAGTCTGTAGACTATGCTTGCGTCTCCGCGGTTGGTCTTCTGTGTGGCGTTCAAGCGCTGTTAGCTAATGTGTTGAGGCGTTTATGTTTTTGCTCCGTTAACTCGTGATTCTCTCCGTGGTATGGTTCGTTTCTGATGAGCATCACGTACATTATCGCTAGCATTTTGCGGGCGACGGCGACGATGGCTTTCTGTGATCCATGCTTCCGTTCAATCCGTTCGTAGAACTCTCGCATTCGTGGGTCGTGTTGTCTGGCTGATTGTGCGCATTGGCCGAGAATCCATCGGGTCCGTTTGCTGCCTTTCCTGGTGATGTGACCTGTCCATTGAGTTTCGCCGGACTGGTGCACTTGAGGCGCTAATCCTACCCAGCTGACGAGCTTCTCGTCTGAGCTGAAGCGGTGTACGTCTCCGATCTCGGATAGGAGGACCATGGCTGCGTAATAGTCAACGCCTGGCATGGTCATGAGAAGCTTGGCTTGGGTTTCGGTTGTGGCGTCTTTCGCGATTTGAATGTCCATGCTTCGGATTTGTTGATTTAATGTCTCGACGATCTGTAGGCTGGATTGGAGGATCTCCTGATCTGGGGTTGTGAGTTGTAGGTTTCGAAGCCACTCAAGGCCTTGTTTTCCGAAGAGGTCTGTGTAGGTGTGGGAGAGTTCGTGTTTGTCTAGGAGTGCGTGTATGCGGTTCTTGATGTCTACTCTCATTTGTATTAGGCTGGCGCGGTGTCTGATGAGGGCTCTGCGTTCACGGTTCTTTCGGGTTGGGACGTAGCTTTCTGCCACAAGATCGCCTCTGAGCAGGTAGGCTAGGGTTTTGGCGTCTATGCGGTCGGTTTTGATGCGTGCTTCAGCTATTGCTTTTGTCCTCAAAGGGTTGCTGAGCTTCACCTCGACTCCTTCATTCTCAAGTTGATCGTAGATTCTGATCCAGAAGTTTGCGGACGGTTCCACCACAGCCTTGACGTGTGGGTCTACGGATTTTGCTAGGGTGACTAGGCTGGTTGCTCCTTGTGAGGTGTTGTCGAATCGGAGTTCCTGTAGGACGCAACCGTTGTCGTTCATTAGAGCAGCTTGACAGTACTTCTTGTGAACGTCTATTCCAACGTAGACTGCCATCCTGGTTCTTCACCTCCGTTCTTTTCTTGGTTGGCTTGAACGCGGCAATCACCTATTCGTGCGCAGGGGCGCATTCAAGGGGCCGCTCCAGAGGTCTGCCCATTCACACACCCGACCGAAACATGGTCAGTGGGTCTTCGGGCTTACCAACCGCGGAGAACTAACACAGACACAGCGACTAGAGACTTTTCATCCTTTCACACACAAAATGTCTGAACCCACACAAGTTGAAAATCTGAACTGCAACGTGGCCGGACAGCTGGACACGTCGGGATTTGAACCCCGTTTGATCTCTTGCAAAACATAAGACGCGAGAAACTAGAATAGCACTCAATGATGGGCTTTGAATTAGTCCATACGTCGGTAGGTCGACAGATCATCTTGAACTCGGATGGTTGCTCAATGGGATTGGCATGCTCACTGCTAAACTCACGGAACTACTGTCAGATCTCAACGACCATATGGAATTCATTGAAAACTCGACGAGGAGTAATGGTGCGTCTGGTACGCCTAGCTTCGAGAGTGAAAATGGAAATCCTAAACTCACAGAACGTACGAGAGTAGCAATCATAGATGTTTGAGTCTATTGAGATATTTTTCTTGTGTGTTGCCCATGGCTTACACTTTGACACTCATAACTGCGGAAACGAATCTGCGAGAAGAGCGACTTGGTTAAGGTGTTCTAGGAATTGTTTATTCAGGTTTTGAAGAACTGGGCGTCGCTCCAGCATTCACAATGGATGAACCGTAGTTCTCTATTGAAGCTTCAGAACACCAGACTTCGGAATATTGTCGATTTCGCTTACCACAAAGTTCCCTTCTACCGTGAGTTGTACCAGAACGCAGGCCTGAAACCTGGCGACATCACAGAGGTCAAGGGCATCTGGAAACTTCCCACCATCAACAGAGAACAGCTCCGAGCTAGCTCACTCGAAAAGAGGACGGCCAGCGGAACAGACCTTAGCGCTTGTAGAGTTCATAATAGTTCTGGTACAACTGGAACGACACTCGCATTATTGGAGGACGAATATTCATTCGCATTTCGCGACGCCCTAAACCTACGATTCCTCTGGGCCTATGGTGTAAGGCCTCTGGACAGAGTAGTGAGGACGAGAGGAGGGGCGCCCAGTGCCCGTCTTGGTGATAGGCGGGGCCTATGGTCCTACGTCAGAAAGAAACGCTCTAGGGAGCTAACCTATGACACAGACCTTAAAGAGCATCTGCGGCTGTTTGCGAAGTGGAAACCTGACGTGTTATTGGGCCATACTTCCTACTGCCACGCTCTCGCCGAGTTTAGTGAGCTGACCGGAAATACCCTCAACTTCAGGATCGTAGTTACTGCCGGTGAAATATTAGACGATTCGACTCGGAAATTCATCAGCGATAGGTTTGGAGCTGAGGTGTACGATCATTATGGCTGTGAAGAAGTGGGAGGGTCTATTGCATGGGAATGCCCGTCTCACTCAGGGTACCACATCGACGCTGAGACTTTGCTCGTAGAGTTCCTTCGGAGGGGAGAGACTGTTCACGACGAACCAGGTGAGGTTCACGTAACCTCCTTCACCAGGGTTGCTACACCGATCATTCGCTATTTCAACGGTGATATAGCGACTCCAATCGATGACGAATGTCCATGCGGTCGAGGATTGCCTTTGATCGGGGGAATCCAAGGTAGGATTGTGGATTTCATTCTAACGGAGGACGGTCAACATATCTCTCCTATAGCTGTTATAAACGCTCTTCAAAATGTGCCCGGCGTGGACCGGTTCAAAGTGACACAACGCCGAGACTTTTCAATCGAAATCCTCGTTACATGTAACGGAGAGAACGCCAAGTCAGTTACTCCAAATGTGCGCAGTCGCTGCCAGACACTATTTCGAGAATTACCTTTTGAGATAAAGCTAGTCGACAGAATAGAAAACTCAGATGCCCCGAAATTTCGCCAAGTGGAATCAAGTCTGGTGCATTGAGTCCCATAGAAAAAACATCTACATCCCTTCTCACAAATACGCAAAACTCGAGTAACCAGTGTCGACTATTCGGGAGGTATCTCCATGAAGGTGGTTGATAGGTCTACGCCCTGTCGCTTTCGGTAGAGCACCGACGCGTAGTAAATAACAAGACCAAGAGCGAAAATAAGCGCTTGTACAGACAATAACGGCACATTCAACGGTGCGCCACTATAGGTTGGGCTTATCGACATAACCGCCAACGCGGTTCCACTCACAAACGTAACGAGACCAACGACGCTCACTAAGGGGATACCCACTATCTTCTTCCTTGCAAACGGGACTGAACGGTTGAACAAATCTTTCCGCCTGAACGGAAACACCATCGCAGCGATACCAATAATTGCAACGTTTATCCAAAGTGAAGCAATCGCATAAAGCAGAAGTGACGTGAAAGTAGTCCAAAATGATGCAGCGAGAAATACGATTCCTACTACGCACGCTAGAATAATCGAATAAATAGGGACTCCTCTCTTGTTTACTTCACAAAACTTTGCAGGCGCAACTCTGTCGAAACTCCAAGCGAACATGCACCTTGAAACAATAGGGAAGGTTACCACGACAGCGCCCAAACACCCAGCCATGATCCCCAACGGTACGAGAACGGCGATAACTGGGCTTGAGTTTGCAAATATGACTAGAAATTGTCCGACTGGAGACGAGGGTAGCGAATAAGCAGGATTCCCTGATCCGGCGAGCAGAGAAGCGGCATTTATCCACTGCCCTCCCATTACGTAATAGGATACAGCATAAATCACATACATTACTACCGCGAAGATCATTGTTCCACCCATGATGCCCCACAGCTGAGCTTTCTCGTTTCTCTTCATCTCACCAGCCACATAGACCGAATTGCCGAACCCTAAGTAATTGAAGAAAGTCCACACAGAACCCAATATCGCTCCCTGTGCCGTGAAATCGGTGACAAATCCTGCCTTATTAGCAGCTGCGAGTATGGAGTTGTAATCTGCACCAGATAGTCTATTGAAACCAGCCTGGAACCCAGACGGACCAGCAGCAAGAAGCGCACCCAAGTATACCAACACTACGATTAACATTAAGCCGAAAGTTACCAATAGCAGCTTGTACGTTGGCTTCACTCCTACAAGGCTTATCGCGGTGGCGAGCATCAAAAACACTAGACCAACTCCGAAACCTATGAAGGGATTAGACAGCAGTCCGACCATGCCGAAATAGGATTGATTGCCCGTGACCACTCCCAGATTCGCGAACATAGTACCTAGTCCCCAACTTAGAAACTGATAGCTTACGGGTCCCACGAAGGCCATCCAGACAATCGCGTAAACAAAATTGTTCATGAAACCAATCGCCGGATGAATGATCCTGCTCACCCACACGTAATCTCCACCAGACCTCGGGAACGCAATCGAAAGTTGATAGTACGCCAAACCGATCATCAGAACTATGGGTAATCCAAACCATACCGTCAAAGGCAGGTTGACGCCTTGGTAAGTGCTTCCAGCGAAGAACAAGTATTGCAGAGGGAAAACAAAGCCCATCCCAAAAATGCCCGTCAGGAAGGCGTCCATGCTGGACAAGGATCGGACGAGACCCGTCGCATCGCACAGAAAGATTGGTCCTTGGATACTCTTCTTGGCCATGATTTAGAATCCTTCCACGCATTATTATTATTATTATTATTATCTCACGTACTCTTGTTAATTGTCGTGGACTCCCTCTGCCTGCCATCAGCTCCTTTTTCTTGCAACGATCACGTATTGCGGTGCGACAAATTCATCTCTTCGAGGTTTGTAGATGCCTTGAAAGAAACTCCAGCTTGCGATCCAGAGGAGTAGCCCCGGCAGTAAGTGTCAATCGTGAGGCGATTTAGTTTTGGGGGTCAAGCTATTCATAGTGCCGGTGCCTCATGAACCAAGTTAAAGTTTGATGCCTAGGTTCTAGTGTCAAGAACTCGGTATTCACTGGAGAGGCCGGTCGTCGGGGATGGAATGTGTTGAGACGTATTCGCTCAAAATCGCGCGGATAACCTCTGGAACGCTTGCTAGGCATCGGCGCTTCATCTCCATTTCAAGCCGCTCTTGCACACACACAAAACGTATGCTACTTCCTCTTAGTCACCCAAAGCGAAACTATCAGCAATATCGCTAGGATGCCGAGGATTGTCTCATATGGCGGTACAGTGTCGGGCAAGCACATAATGATCTCATAACTTCCTCGGGCACAGATTTTATCAGAGAACAGACCAATTTCCAAGAACGCATAACCCAAGTAACTGTAGACCTGAATTATCCTTGCAAGACAGACTATGATTATCAGTAATCCGAAGAGGTAGGGCAAAATCTTGAGCCGGTCCGGCATGTCCTATCCGCCTATGAATTTGCCCGATCGGTTTCGCCTGAGTTCTCTTGCAAGCAAGACAATGCCTCCTACAAGAAGAATTAGCATGGAGAGTACAGCGATATCGCCAGTGGTACCACTATTCGCATACGCAACGTAGCTTGTTGCAGTTGTGTAGAGAGGCATGATTGGTGTTGTTTGAGCGCTCCATGTTTCAGTGTAAGTATACGGGTAGACTTGGACGAAACAGACAGGGGTGATACCCGTACAGCTGACTGTCGAAGTTGAATAGTCGAGTAGAATCTCCGGAGCGATTCCAGTTAAAGTGGATGTGTCGATGTATGTGGATGCGGTGATCCTTGGAACGGTAATGTAGAAGAATGAACCAAGACTGACAACAGCAACCAGAATCATCAGCACCGGAATCAAACGCCTGATCATGTTGAGCACTCGGTTCTCATTGAGCCGCGGAGCCACTAGCATTTTTCAAGTCTGATCCACACCGGATGCAATGAGTCCAATTGTTCTCAACGACCTCTCCACACTTATGGCAACGAAGGGAGGGCTCGTCTGCTGAACTAGATTTGTATTCCACCCTGAGTCGTCGAGTTAAAATGAAAGTAACTGTAGCAGTCACGCACAGTACAATGACTATCGGTACAATTAGAGGGGCATAGTCTGCGGAAAAGTTGGCGTTGAGGATTTTCGGAGAATTCATTGTGACATTGACTTGCGATAGAGATGAGTTAACGTCTCCAGTCCATCCTACGAACTTGTACTGCAAGCCGAGAAGCCCAAATGGCCAATCCATTGGAACAGAACTCGGGATACGGACTTCTGCGTTTGATCCAACATCATACCACTCTGAATATGATGAGGCAGGAGAATTCACAAGCAGCCTGTATTGCGTTCTGTACGACCCAACAAAGTTCACGTTACCGTCAACCACGACGCTTCTCTCTGTTTGATTGTTGCCATTGCTCCAACCGTTGAAGACTATTCTTGTCGAATTCCGAAATTCCACCAATGGCTCAACAGACACATCATACGTATTTCCTACAAACAGCGTAGTCTGCGTATCGCCTTTCGATGAGGTTGTAAATGTCTGGTTATCAACCGTCACGGCAACACCTGCAACTCCTAGGCTGACATCAAGACTTGCTACCTTCCCCACTTTGATAACGGCTTGGGCGATGCCGGGGCCGTTAAGTGAATTATTGAAGAATCTCCAAGTGTCTTGGTCAAGGAAGTATGCGGCGGCAGTTAACGTGAACTCTCCTTCATTTGATGGCGATGTCAGGTTAACATTCCAGATTTGTTCGCCTCCCAGCGATACTGTGACTGGACTGCTCTGCCACAGTGGATTGCTGAAGTTCAGATTGCCTTTGTAGATGGCTGCGCGGATCGTAGCATTATTGGGTCGTAGATGGAGGCCATACTCTACGTCTAAGGTAACTGAGAAGCCACTGTTCGGAGCGACTTCTCTGGGAACTTGAAAGCTATCCACACGGAGAATACCTACATTGGGTTCATCAGCCAGGACGACAGCGATGCCAACAGAAGAGATTAACACTAGTACCACAAGGAGGAGACAGTCGCGAATCACTGCCAAGCTCTCATTCCTCAGACGGATGGTGGGAAAGTTATCATTAGGCTCCATCTGACAGCGTCGTTAGTCGTCCCTGTGTTGAATGGGGAAGCCATGGAGGCACTGCCTAGGGCGATTAAGAACTTTGCACATTTTTTCGACGACCGTTGGGTCGAGCAAGTAGTCGATCTTTGATGCCTCTGCACAAGAAAGGTCAGAGTCAATCCCGAGTTTCGCGTTGAAGTATAATTCGACAATTCTATGCTGGTGCATTACAGATTCCGCGATTACGATGCCTCTCTTGCTTAATTCAGGTACTTTCCACGGTTTCTTGATGACGAGACGTTTCTGTTCAAGCTTGTCCAGAATCTCGATTGCCGTTGGCAACCTTACGTCAAATCTCTTTGCTAGCGTGGACACGGATGCAGCATCATGCGCTTCGTTGAGACGATACATGGCTTCGAGATATGCAATTTCAGATCTGCTCAGTTCGGAGAGGTTCAAGTTAACGGTGCTCCAATTTGTCAAATTGATAATCCCCTGACTTTTATGCGTTTAACGGTAAGAGCGAAGAGGAAAATCACAAGTCCAACCAGCACAATGGTCGCACCTGATGCAGTGTCCAAGATGATGGAGGCGATGAGTCCAAGTACCACGCTAAGCAACCCAAAAATCGGAGATAGAATTACAGTTTGCCGAAGTGAGTTGCTTAGTTGAACGCTCGTAATGGCAGGGAGAACCAACAGAGCCGAGATCAGAAGCACGCCGACGATTGGGATGGATACTATGATGGCAATTCCTGCTAGTATGCTAACTGAATAATCGAAGAACCAGGTACGTATTCCCGAAGCCTTAGCTTGAACCTCATCAAACGTGCTGTAAACAAGCTCCTTGTAGAAGAGAAAAATGAACGTAAGCGTCGCACCAAGAACCAGCAGAGCATAGAATATCTGATCAAGTGAAACTAAGAGAATGCTCCCAAAAAGAAGACTTTCCAAATTCACCCCGAAGCCTCGTGCCAAACTAAGAAGGACGATACCTGATGCAAGACCGAGCTGGAGGAAAATTGCAACCGCTGCGTCGCCGGAAATCTTCGAGGACCGCATGGCTCTAGTTATTCCAATCGATCCTAGAACGACAATGCCTCCGGCTACCCATAACGGTACCAGATCTAGATAGTACCCTAACGCAAGGCCCCCAAAAGCCGTGTGTGCCAAACCATCTCCGATAAGCGAGACTTTCCTCAGAACAATGAATACGCTCAGAAGAGAGCTTAGAAACGCCACTATCACGGCTATGAGGAAAGCTCGCTGAACGAAACCTTGAGCCATCATCGAAAGAAATGCTTCAGGCGTGAATATGGTCAATCACCTTGATTTGATAATCATAAGTCCTAGCCAACACGTCGTCCGTGAAATCCGATTTCAATCCGCAGAAAAATAAAGTACGATTTATGCACACAACTTTACTCGCTAACCTTGTAACAGTTCCAATGTCATGGGAAGATAGAATAACCGTGATTCCGCGATCTCGATTCAAATTACTGAGAAGAGTGTTGAATTCGGTCTTTGAATGCACATCAGCACCGCTCGTTGGTTCGTCAAGAATCAGAATTTCGGGTTCTGAAGCAAGAGCCTTCGCCACGAGGACACGTTGTAGTTGCCCGCCTGAAAGCTGACCAAGCTTTCTATTTCGTAGGTCCGAGATTTCGAGAAGCCTAAGTGCCTCCTCCGTCTTTGCTGTGTCATCGTAATCGAAGCGATGGAATAACCCGACACGAGGAACCCGCCCCAGCAGAACCGTCTCGAAAACTGTTGCCGGGAATTCGCCCGCCGACGACTGCAGAAATTGCGGAACATAGCCAACTCTCCATAGATTCTTCAGCGAGACCGGTTCTCCGAATAGTTTGACCAGACCGGAAGAAGGTTTTATGAGGCCAAGAATCACAGAGATCAGAGTAGACTTTCCTGCCCCATTCGGTCCAATTAGCCCCATGAGATCGTTCTTGAATATCTCAAGGGTGATGTGGTTCAGCGCCTGAACTCCGTTAGGGTACTGAACGCCTACGTCGTCTAGTTCAATGATGTTAGCATCCGGCATTGTTGAGCGCCAACGAAAAAACGGCCAGATTATCCTGCATTTTGATCAGATACGTCTTACCTGCTGCCTGATCTGACTGAGTCAAACCCTCAATCGGATCCATTAGAACAAGCTTGGCATGGGTTTGGGCTGCTATTGATTGTGACAGAGCTGGGTTCGACAGCGACTCGTATCCAACGTAGCAGAGATGATACTGTTGTATCGCAGCTATCACGGACTGAATGTCGCTGGGCGATGGTTCCTCTTCAAATGGACCCGCAATTGGAATTTGCGTTAGATTGTATCTCTTCGTGAAATATGCGAAAGCCTCATGGAATGTTACGAAATACCGCGTTTTAGCGCCTGCTGTAACATTCAATATTTCAGAATTCAAAACATCAAGCTTGGAACTATACGCCTGAGCGTTGGAGGTGAAGTAGTCTCGATCGGCTGGATCAGCCTTGATGAGGCCCTGGAGAATGTTCATCACCTGCTGCTTAGCCAATAAGGGGTCTAGCCAGATGTGCGGGTCAACGGTTCGATTGTCCTTCTGAAATGCTTGAGGAACAGGTAACAGAGCTATCCCCTGACTGGAATCAACTACAACCAACCCTGAGTTATCTGCAGCCGCGACGATCTGAGGAACCCAAGGTTCGAGCCCAGCTCCACTGTAAATCAGAACGTTCGCAGAAACTACCTCTTGAACAGAGCTTGGGGTTGGTTCAAACTCGTGAACATCCACCGTCATGGGCACGAGCAGTGAGAGATCTATTCGATCACCACCGACATTCTTGGCGAAGTCGTATACAGGATAGAATGTTGCGAGGACTTTGATTCGATTTGACGCCGCAGCAGCAGGTCTAGCATTATAAACGTAGATCGCTGAAAAGGCTACAATCGCAATCAGAAAGGCTCCGATAAAGGCGATATATTCACGTCTCAAGTTGATCCCCCGAGGTAGGGTAATCCTAACTTAGGTGATACCTAACATTTAACCGTTTTCTCTCCGGGCACAGTCAGCACGCGGGGATGGTTTTCTCTGCGATTATGATTCGAGTGAATCCACTTGCTAAGGTCATATTCGAAGAGATTACCCAGTCTTCGAGAGAACGGCAGTGATGCTTTCCAAAATACGGTCGACTACTGCGAATAATGCGCCTATGCTTGAGTTGATGCTTGGTTGAATTATACCCGCTGGCGATGAGGATTCTACAATGACCAATCCTGTCATCCATGGGTGAGGGTCACAGTGATAGGGGAATGTTCCGGCTCGTTCAAAAACGTGTGTAAAACTGGCGCCTGGCTCAATCAGTCCAGAATTGAACTCAGGAATATTGCTATGAGCCGTGTGCCAGTCATTATCTTCATTCTTCCACACGACGGTGTTGTTGACTCCGATCACTATGGTAATCTTAGATGGGGCAAATCCTAGGTGAAGGTTTTCGCCTGCCCCCTCCTGAATAATGACCACAACCTGCTTTGGAGCACCACCGATCAGACCGTTGTAAGACAGCATTACGACGATTAGAATAACGATTACAGAGGCGATTCCGATTATTGCTTTCCTGTTTGACAGAGCATATCGACGTCTTGTTTTTCTCCTTGTTCTTCCTCTCCTGCTGTTAGGAAAGTTCGTTTTCTTCGACTTGGACCTTGACCCGCTCAATGCCGATCCTCTTTGAACGTTATTTCCCGCTCTTGTTATTCCTTATGACATCTTTGTGTTCAATTGGCAATTCAAGTCTTAGCGTTTTGAAGTTCGAAAGTGTCTCGAGAGTTATCATAACACACGAGGCAATCGCATCGAGTTAAACACAGGACGTAGAGCATGAGAATTCGAATAGTGGAGCTAGCGTTCCTCGTTGTGATTTGCACGATCATATTTGTTAGCGTCCCTTCTGCCTGGGCGCACGAGCATAGAATCCTGACAATAGGCAACCAACAAGTCGAGTTTGTTGTTGGATGGGTCAACGAACCAGCTTATGTAGATGAGGTGAACGCCGTCGACTTCTGGGCGCACTACATCAATTCAACCTGCCCACAGGGCTCCGTGGATACAACTTGTCCAGTTTATGGACTCGATCAAAGTCTGCAAGTTCAAGTGATGACCGGTGGCCAATCGCAAGTTTTAACGTTCTCTCCCAACCTGTCCAACGATGTACCGCCGCTGTTCTATGGTGAGTATACGGCCAGCCTTATGCCTACGGTGCCCGGGTCTATCTCCTTCCGGCTCTTCGGAAACGTGAATGATACACCAGTGAACGAAACATTCTCTTGTGGTCCAACCACTTTCGAATGCGTGGATCCCGCAACAGAAATCCAATTTCCACAGCAGATTCCTTCAGGGCATGATCTTCAAGTAGGTTTGACGAATGTGCAATCACAAGTTGCACAACTTCAGAACGAGATTCAAACAGCGTATATCGTTGCAGTCGTCGGAGTTGTCGTCGGAATAATCGGGATGGCGGTAGGTCTATAGCTCGGGGTTCAAAGAAGAAGAGAAAGTGACCATGCCGCGACCTATATGAATTCAAGGTCCATAATATTCGTCGCAACTGTATCCCTTCTGCTCGTAGGACTCATTGCTCCTGTTTACGCGCATGCTAATCTGATAAGCTCAGATCCGCCCGCTAACAGCGTACTCGCTTCTTCGCCTAATCGAGTCACGCTTTATTTTACTGAGCAGGTGGAACCGAAACTTACAGGGGCTGCAGTGTACGACTCAAACGGCAAGGAAGTTGACACAGGATACCGCGTCGACTCGGCTGATGCCACGATTCTCATCATTAACCTGCCAACATTGCCGTCCGGAGTGTACACGGTCGCATGGCACGCAATTTCAGCAGTTGATGGGCATCATACAAGCGGCTCTTTTCCATTCGGCGTCGGAAACGTAACCATACGTATCACGCAAAATGGCAGAAACTCCTTTACTTTTCCATCTCCTGCCGAAGTAGTTGACCGTTGGCTAAACATTCTCGCTGATACAATCTTCCTCGGCGGAAGCATCTTCGCTCTCCTAGTATGGACTCCAGCAGCATCAAGCAGACGGAACAAACCTTTAGCAGTTGTAAGTCGAAAGATTGAATCGCGCTCGGCCCTATTGCTCACATGCGCCATCACCATTGGATTAATCGCGACGATCTTATCCCTAGTCTTCGAGTCCTTCACAATCGCCGGATCAAATTCCCTGAGTGTTGTTCTTGGAGCAGCCTACACAATTTTGTCGTCTACAAGACTCGGAACGAATTGGATATTCCGAATGATTACCATACTTGTCGCAACTTGTGCATCAATCACCTTTACTGAAGGCGCGAAATCCATCGAGAAAGAATTGGATTATAACTCTAGCAATCGGATTGTGCCTATCGCTCTCCACTAGTCTTACCAGTCATAACGCTGCAGCAACGAATTATTTTCCGCTTGTCAATCTTCTCTCTGATTGGATTCATTTAGTCGCCGTCGGCGCTTGGATTGGAGGATTGGCATACCTCGCCCTTACCATTGCATCCTTGAGAGAACTGAAAGGAAGATTCGTGGGTGAACTGATTAGGCGCTTCTCATTTGTTGCTATCATTAGCGTGGGAATAATTGGGTTAACGGGAATTTACAACCTCTTATTAGAGGTAGGAAGCCTGTCCGCGCTTTATGCTACTGCATATGGAGAGATTCTTCTTGTCAAGTTATCGATTTTCGCACTAATGCTCGCATTCGGCGCCATCAATCAATTTGTGCTATACGAGCATGTCATAGAAGCGAAAACAAATCGGACGAATCGTCGACAAGCTGGGCTCTGGCTTAAACGATTCAAATTCTCTCTTCGGTCGGAGGTTACTCTCGGTATCATTATTCTGTTAGTCGTTGGGGTCCTAACCGCAAGTTCTCCTGCAGCACAGACCACTTCAGCTACCCCTCCAAATCAAATCGTTCCACTAGTTTTGAGAGGATACTCGATTGAAGGAGTCAACGTCACCGTTAAAATTACACCATTCCAGGTGGGAGACAATCATTTCGAGCTTGACTTCACGGACGCGCAGGGCGCACCAATCACGAATGTTCAATCTGTCTCTGTGAAATTCAAGTACCTAGATAGGAACATTGGCACGTCAACGGCTACAGCTGAACCGAATCAGGGCATCTACTCAATCGACGGCACTTACTTGAGCTTTGCCGGTAATTGGAAGTTGGAAGTATGGGCGCAAAGATCACAAGGATATGATATAGTCGTTCCTTTCCAGATCGACGTTCCTGCATTGTCCGTAAGATTCTCCGAGTTACCTCTATCAACCGAGGCAAACCCATACGGGATTTCAATTGACGGAAACGGGGTCGTTTGGTTTGCTGAAACAGGAAGCGGGAGCATAGGTCGCTATGACCCGATAACGGGCACGCTACATGAATTTCCTCTACCTCAAACTGGCTCAAGACCATTCTATCTTACTATCGACAAGAACGGAACTGTCTGGGTATCGGAAACTCAGTATAACCAAATCGTAATGCTGGATCCGCAAACCAACACATTCAAACAATATCCAATTCCCACACCAGGAGCTGTTCCTGGAGGCATAACTGCGGACAATAGTGGAAACATATGGTTCACTGAAGAAATTAGCGACAAGATCGGACGATTGGTTCCCTCCACCGGCAACATTACGGAGTTTCAAATTCCAACAAACGATTCCATCCCAATCCAAGTGGCTGCAGATCAACATGGGACCATCTGGTTCACCGAGTCAAAGACTGGAAAAATTGGCAGCCTTAATCCGTCAAATGGAAATGTGAGTGAGTTCACGCCATCCAACTCGACCCTCTCTGGGTCCAACAGGACTTATCATAGATTCAAACGGGAGCGTCTGGTTCACGGAACATGCTGGGAATCGCATAACATACTTCAACCCGACAACTCAAACATTCAAGAGCTATCCGTTGTCGAACAATCAAGCGTTCCCGTTCGGGTTAGTTTTCGACCAACAACAAGATAGAATTTGGTTCGTGGAGCACATTGGGAACTCGATAGGCACTCTCGACCTGAATACAGGAAGGTTCGACACATTTCCCATACCCAACCCCTCGTCGGATGCGCAATTGCTGGCAATAGACAGTAAGGGCAACGTGTGGTTCACTCTACCGGCTGTTAACGTGCTCGGAGTCTTAACCCCAACAACCTCAGGACTCCAACTTGACTCCGGCTCCTCCTCAGCAACCTTGTCTCAATTAGCTCTGATTTCAGCAGTTGCAATAGTCATCGCAGTCTCGACTGTTTTGGCATTAGGTCAAAGACGGATGAGGAAAATAGCGGCAGCCCGTTAGATTCATCACGAGTCGGGCATGTTGCATACTCATATGATAGTCTGATGGGCCCGCGTGTCTAAACAAATGAAATATGGCAGAGATTCTGAATTACGACGTGTCAAAATTTCACAAATACCAGCATAGCTCTCTGAGCCGAAGTATAGTGTTCTACTTGAACAAACGTCTTGGTTGCACTTGCACCATTTTGTTGCTTCTAATCGCATTCTTAATGAACGTTGGAGGACACTCAGCGTACGCCCACTTCAATACACTGGCGCCAGATACGGATGTCCAGCTGCATTGGCCTTTGAACGACAGCTACTCAATGAGCGTGGACCTGAAAATCGTCAAAGCGCCCACCTCCCAGGCAACCTTATTCTGGGGTCATCAATTCAATTTCATGAACGGCGAGAGAGGGTATGTGGCGTTCGGTATTGGTGGGAACTATAAGGTCGCAACGGTTGGAATATTCGACGCCATAAACGCGAATCCTTTCAATTCAAGCGGTGTTTGCAACAACGAAGTATCCCTCGTCTCACAATATGGTCAAGGATGGCAATGCTTCGTATACTACAATTGGACATTGGGTAACAACTATCGAATGCAAATCTCGAAACTCATGGACGTGAATGGAAGCGAAAACTGGCAGGGCAGCCTGTACGATTACTCAGCGAACGCTAGTACCGTAATTGGCAGCATCCTTGTCTCACCGGGGTATGGCCAGCTAGGTTCACTATCATCCACATGGAATGAGTACACTTACGCCGGATCCTGTGACACAACCCCAACCAGTGTGATCTTCTCCTACCCATATGCGCTGAATGCTGCGGGAAATCATGCTCCCGTCAAAGCTCAAGTTACTTATGGGAACACAACCTGTCAGGATTCGAACGTACAGTACCTAGGCGGCGGCGCTTACCAGGCTGATGCCGGTAAGAATGTTACGCGGACGACAGTTGCGCAATCTTGGGTGTGGACGCAGGAACCGACTCTGGTCTCGCAAACTTCGGTTTCGGAGTTCCAACAAGTTGATCCTGCGATCCTTGATTATTTGACTACAGCCGTAATTCTGGCGTTTGTAGCAAAAGAGAGTTTCGAGGCATTCCGTGAGTAAATCGTAGTCCACTGTTGTTCACTCATCCCGCCTCGTTCTGGAATTCCGTTCTTTCCGGAGTGGAGGTTCATGTTGTTGAAGCCAAGACGGGTGCTGCTCGGCGTACTCGACAAAGCGCATCATGCGATTTACAGTATCCTTGTGGACGTGATGCTCGATGCCTTCCGCGTCAGATTTTGCGATTTTCTCTTCGACGCCTAGAATCCTGAGGAATTTGAGGATTGTACGATGTCTCTGCTGCACAGATTTCGCCAACTGCTCTCCTCTGCTTGTAAGGGTGAGGCCTCGGTAACGCTCATACACAACGAATCCCTTCGCATGTAATCTTTGAAGCATGACGGTAACGCTGGCAGGTTTAACGCCAAGAAGTTCTGCAATATCTGCTGATCTAGCGTAGCCCTTTCTCTGCATGAGGTCGTAGACGACTTCAAGATAATCTTCAACGCGTGTGAGGTCAGAGAAGGACTTTGACGCGTGAGTCATTTAATGCACTCTCCTATGTGGACAGGATCAAGAGATATGCGTTAAGCCCAATTATTATGATAGCTGACATCACAGCCAGCAAGGTTATGATTCTTTTATTGACTAAATCTTTCATAATCTTCTTACTCCGTGTAAAGATGATAAGTGGAATTAGGGGTAGCGGTATTAGCATGCTGAGGATGACTTGACTGTATACGAGAAGTACCAGCGGGTCGTAACCTAGCGAAATCATAATACTGGTTGGTATGATGTTGATCGCACGTATGATTATCCTCCGAATCCAAGGGTTAATGTTCACGTGTATTAAGTCCTCGAATATGATTTGCCCCGCCATCACACTCATAGTTGACGATGACCAACCGGACGCAAACAGTGTGATTGCGAAAACATAACTCGCAACTATGCCGAAAAGCGGCGTAAGGGTTAGGTACGCATCATCGATCGTGGCTACATTCGTGTAGCCGTGGAAATAGAAGGCGGCGGCAGCCATAGCCATTATGGCGATGTTAACGAAGCTCGCGTTCGACATATTTAGTATCGTATCCCAAGTATGATATTTCAACAGCCTCTTCCTTTCGCCATCGTCGTTGCTGGTCAGTTTATTCTTCGTGAGCCACGAATGAGCAATCAAGGCGTGAGGCATGACCGTAGCTCCGACTACTCCAACAACTATGAACGTCTGATTCGCGTTCGCCATTGTGGGGACAATGGCGTGATATGCGAGTTGGGAAAGACTGGGCTGCGTGGTTAAGAGTTCATAAACGTAGCCCAAACTCATGGTGGTTACGAGAGTTGTGATGAAGAGTTCAATCCGGCGAAAACGCTTGCCCGCTATTACCCATATTACAATCACGTCTGCTGCTGAAATCCAGACTGAGATCAGAAGCGGTACCCCGAAGAGTAGATGAACCGCGGAAGTCACTCCCAAGAATTCAGCCAAGTCCGTCGCCACGGCGAACGTTTCCGATGCCAACCAGTATGGGATGATTCTCGAACGCACCCTCAACTTTTCCCTCATAATCTCTGCCAGCGACAATCCCGTCGCTAATTCCCAATTTACCAGAGAGATATTGCAGTAGCATAGCCATTAGATTAGCCATCACCACCGCCCACATCAACACGTAACCGTAACTCGCTCCTCCACTGATGTCAGTCCCGAAGTTACCAGGATCCACGTACGCCACGCTAGCTATCATTGCTGGACCAAAAAATCTCCAATAACCACTGCTCCGGATTGACTCTAGACCTTGATACGCTCTAGAAAAACGATTCCGAATCACAGAACTCACTCAAAGTTTAGATCTTAAAAGTTAGATATAACTAACAATATCAGCCTTATCAAATATTCGCATATATTAGACTTTGGAGCCGATGCGAGGGGCGGCAGTTATCGTAAGAAGGAATTGCAATGTTACGTACGTGAAGCTCATATTGGGAACGGCCACATAAGATGGAGCCAAAAAAGGAGAGGTGTGACACGTGTGATACTCTTGTTTCGTTGCTACTTTAGGAATTTTGATACGAATGGTGATGTGTCGCCTTGGCGCATGAAGTGTCCTGATGGTCCTTCGCCTAGGAATTCGCTGAACCATGATTCATGTTCCACTTCTTCGTTCAGGATTGCTAGGGATAGGTCGTATGTGCGATGGTCTTTGCCTGCTGTAATGTTGCAGATGTTTGTGTAGCCTGCGACGGCGCATCTTTCCGCGTTCACTAGCACCGTGAGCATTGCTTTGATGTCCGTTGGATCCTTGGGTAGTCTTGCGGGTGGACAGGCGGACATGTCATGGAAGACTTTCATATCGTCCGGTAGTTTGCCTCCGAGTTCGTATATGCGTGGGGTTAATGCTTCGAAGTGATTACGATCCTCAATTCGAGCTGTTTCGGCGATTTGTTTGATGCCTTCACCTTCCAGGCCTATTAGGTTGCAGCGTAGAATTGTGTAGTAGTAGAAGGTTGTTAGTTCAGCCGCAGCATTCTTTACAAGTAGATCGAGAAGTTGATCTACGTTTACTCCAGCCTTCACCACCATTTCTCGTGCTACTCTAGCCATAATCTCACCTCCTTACAATCGGTTGAGTGGTGAGGGTGTGGTTTTATTTAACAGCCATTATTACCTAAGAATGAGTCTAATGATTGACACCAGACTTCCATCGGACGGATCCATAATTGAGGCTCTTCGCAAGAAAGGCTACAGAGCTACTTCGCAGAGAATTGCGATCTGTCGACTTGCACTCGATAGTCGAGAGCATCCTACCGCACGGAGAATTTACACAGCAGTTAAGAAGCTGCATCCCACGGTTAGCCTTGCAACCGTCTACAATACTCTTCAAGTTCTCAAGGAACTGCATCTAGTTCAGGAGTTGGTTTTCGTTCAGGGCGAGACGAGGTTCGATTCTAATGTGGACCCCCATGTCAACGTTGTGTGTTTGCATTGTGGAACCGTTAGCGACGTAGATGATCGAGCTACCCGAGAAGTTGTTGCGAGGGCGACTTCAACGGTCCGATTTACCGTCACTGGGCAACGTTTCGACATATACGGAATATGTGACAAGTGTGCCAGGAGAATTAGTACAACCAAGACTGGCTAATTCTTCTGATGACACTTCATCAACATTGCGAACTGCCAATTACTACGGAACTACTACGCCCTCTCGTGGGATTGTTGAAAGCCTTAGCTCGCCTTTCACTCAGTGAAGAAGCGACAGCCGTAACTGTTTTCTATTTTTCGAGTAGGCTTGTGAAGAAGTCGTGGTGTTCTTCTTCCTCAGCCTCAATCTCCTCGAACATCTCCTTCGTCGCTACGTCTCCCTCCTTCTGGGCTTGTTCCATAATCTCCTTGTACAATTTGATCGCGCCCTCTTCCGCCTTCACATCTAACGTCAACATTTCCGTCAGGGTTTCGCCCACCTTTATCGGGCTTGGTACTATGGTAGGTTTTCCGCCAAGGTACCAGAGACGTTCAGCCACTTTCTCAGCATGCTTCATCTCATCAATAGCGATCTTCTTGATCCCCTCAGTAACCGAGTAATGTTCAACACCTTTCCATTGAACGTGTTGCCACATGTACTGAATCGTTGCCTGCATCTCATCAGCAATCGCATTGTTCAGCATCCCTAACAACTTCTCTGAAGTCAATCTATACATCTCTACTGCACTCTTCGGAAGTCTCGAAATATACGACTTTCGAGCGTCTATACGCCATTACGTTAATGCTCCCGCGTGTTGAATCAGTGGAACGAGCTCTTGGAAAGACACGATGAACACTCCTCAGCAAGCGAGTTGACCAACTCCTCCGAGTACGATGGTTGTAGAAGTAACAGGCGACTCTAGGCTCATAGAACGCAAACTTAAGGTGGAACGACTATCACGTTCGAATCGTGGTTACGTATGCTTCAGAAGCCTGCCACCTAGAGTATTTCGCATGACCGTCTGGGCTGGAATCTCTTACAATTTAGGAGAAGAAGGTGCCAAGAGCCTAGAATGTCATTATACAGCCACACTGCCGGGAGAAATTCGTGAAGTTCGTGAGGATTTGGCTGACTTTGGCATCGAGGACTTTGTGCGAACGTATGAGGAGCTTCGCGGATACAAGCCTGAGTTGAGCAATGTTAAGGTCAGGTTTGAAGCCGAGCAGGTCACATTATTTCCAAGTTCAGAAATTCAAGTTGAAACTCTGCTAATGGTCTATCGTGGCAAACAGCATTATGCTCAACGTTTTCCAGTTCGCACAGTATCGTATGAGGTGGAGTACGACCCTGATTCCACAGTGAGTGCTTCAGACGAGGACGACTTCGAAGAGGATGATGAATTTGAAGGCATGGACGAGAGCGAAGATGATGAGGGATGGTAAGGCGGCTCCTTGACAAGATATCTGTTCTCAAGATCGATGTCGATTGTATCGTGAGCCGTGACTGGTTACAGGACTGGATTCGGCTAGTCGTTATTCCAACCTGCAGAGCTCTTGGTGTGTCCGTGCTTACGGTCGATATAGGCCAAAGCCAGCACAAGGGCTTTCACACCTACATTAAAATCAATCCGCCCGTTCATTCGGAGTTAGCCAATCGGCTGCAATTTTTACTGGGTGACGACCGTCACCGAGTGAGTCTAAATCGGGCTGTGTTATATGGCCGGGTTGAGTCCTTGGAATAAGCTCTTTGAAGAACCAGACGTCAAACTCACGAGAATCTATACTGCCCAACAGAGCCACGTGCTTTCAATATCTAACCAGATCAACTAGGCTTTGGGGTTGCATACGCTTATTTCTCCAGAGCCAGACTCAAGTGTCATCTAGGATTGGGCACTTTGATTTTCCGACGGCTTCGCATTCATGGCCCGGTAATATTCACAGTAGTTATGCTCTTGTTGGGCGGGTATCTCGCTTTTTACTACTTTTTGGCGCCCGTCAGCTACATTGCGCCTCCAAGACAGGGTTTCGCCGCTGCCTCCAGCAGCGCAGTGCACGTCGAATGGCTATGGATAGTCTTAGACACTCAGCAATCAAGCCCCCTTCTTTCTCTCGAAGGACAGTGGCGATTTAGCGGGATATCCAGTTCGCATGCCCCAGCCTACATATTGTTCGTACTGCCCTTCAGAGTAGAAGGCGAGATTATGCAGTCACGATATACGAGTCCGAATGCAAAATACTGGAAAATCGTGCCTGATTCTAACGGTGTAGCCGCTACCGCTGTGTATGTTGAAGTATCAAACGATTCTCTAACTATGTTATCATCACTTTTCTACGGTGAGTTTAAACTATCTAAGACTTTCGAAAATTCTCGACAGGGAATATACACCATAAGCATCCCGATGGAGCATTACGTTGGCGGTGGTGACTTTCCAGAGGTCTCAACTCTGCAACAAGAGCTTGGAGTTGCATTTGCGAGTCTTCCAGCAGATGACTGGGAATTGTGGATCACACTACCAACATTTCCGGAGAACGTTGAAGCGTTTCCTGATCCCACGAATAGAAATCCCTACCCTAGTCCAGATAATCGTACGCTAAACTCGGTTCATTGGGTTCTAACGGAGAAGAAGTCGATCACTCTTTCATACGTAGACGAGGAAGAATCATCCGTCTATAGCGCGAGTATCATTGTTGGCGCAATCGCGCTTGGCGTCGCCGCTTCTGGTTTTCTTGAACTCTTGCGGGATGATTCCAAACGAACAAAATACTTGGGGCTTACGGACACTAGAGACGAGCACTCATTGGAGTCACGATACATTATATTGGTTGGAGGCACATTGGTCCTAGTAATGCTTGTAGGCGCGTATGTTTTCTCCTCCGGTAGTGCGCAGACTATTCTTGCTGTGGCAGCTACTATCTCAGCGGTATGTGCGGCAATTGTTGCATTTCTTAATTATCGATCTCGGCCGTTATTGACCAAAGCGATTGAGCAGCACACTTTTGATCATCGTGCACTAGCCGCAAGTTTCGCGTCAAGCGTCGCGACTGCGGGCCCTTGGCTGGCTGATGAGGATCAAGATCTACTCCGATTCATCAATGGGTCGTGGGAGCCAACACATCTGCTAGAAGAGGATGAGGTTCTATTCTCTGATATCGAGAAGCATGATTCGACCGGCATCTTGCACAAATGGTCGGCCTGGAAGAGTAGAGAGCGGGATTATGTGAGCACACGTGCTTCAGTCTTCAAGACAATTGCTGAGAAACTATCCGCTCAGCTTCCAAGTTATGAATTATGCTTAACAGACGTCTCTCTTGCCGACAAACCGAAGCAATTGAGAGGAAATGCTGTCACATTAGTATATGGAAATCTGGTGTCCAGATACTTCGCTCAAAAGGCAAGGGATTATGCTACTCTCCTAACAGGTGGTGGAGTACAATCATTACAAGATCGTGCACATTATTTTTGTAGACCATCCTTCACTCTTCTTCTAACTGACATCAGGAATAGCGGCACTCTTGAGACAGATGGCAAATTGATCGTGGACATTGCTCGCAATATTGAGACACTCAAATGGATCCAAGAGGAAAATGTCAAAGAAATCGTCAAGATTCGTGAGGAGTTAAATGAGAGAAAATCCGAGTTATTACGATTGTTGAAGGATTTCCAGCGGATTCCCCTGCTTCCTGGCAGATGTAGGTTCATCGACGCGTCAGCAAAGCTTTGAGATCAAGAAACAGCAAGTGTTAATCTGGCACCTAATTATTGACGAGTGACTATCATGAGGACGTAGATAATGGCATCCAGGCTTGGGTCATGTGCTCTCATGGTCGCGCTGCCTCTTGCGTTGTTCCTCAGTATCTCGCCTGCTATCTCACCAGTCGGCGCGAGTAACGTTTCCTGGGTTAGCTTAGATGTCATGTCTTTCGATGGTCAAGCAATCACGTTGAAGCTGACATTGCTCTCTCCTGGAAATCACGCTAACGCAGAAGTACATGTTTGGGGTGAATTTTACGGTGGAGAACATGACACGAAACCGTGCTTTGTAGGTACTTGTGGGAGTGAATCTCTATCTGCGGTTGTTGGAAGAATCATTACGGAGGTCACATATTCAGCCGATACCAACATCACGACCTTTGTTTACGCTGCAAGCTTCACTTATCTCTACGCAGCTAATCCACAAGTTTTAGGTCTAATTGTGTTCCCTTGGGACCAGCACGAGTTAGACCTTAGTCTCACCACAGATTTCAACGCGAACATCGACACACATTGGAAAACACCCAACCTTCCAAGTGGAAATTACGAAGGCCACTACAATGTCACCACACAGCCCGAAGATGCCGATGGATATCACTATTTGATACACTTGCAAATTAGCCACACGAGCCAGTTCCAGTTGTTGATGCTTCTCTGGACATGGGGAATGATTGCGGTTTTGATATCTCTAACGCTATTGCTTGCCATCCGTCCGCCGGACCAAAGTCAATTCGAAGGTGCCGTCACAGCATACTCAGCGATTATAATGTTCGTACCCGTCTTTGAATTCGCCCTGCAAAATTTCAAGGCACCGTTGGGGATAGTGTTCTCTGACATATTCTTGTTCGGAATAATGTTCGTGAATTCAGTACTGCTTATCAAGGCGTTTGCAACGAGGCGGAGTTCATAGTTATCTGGTGGTGTGTGGGTCTGTTGGTGCGGGCAACCAAAATTGAACCTCATAGAGCACGAGGTCATTCTAATCTCAATGATTCCATCAATGCTTGGTTTTCCTCAGGCTTTAAGGCTTGAAAACCACCTGTCAACCGTATGACAAATCTCACTCAACATATCGCCTATTACGTTACGGTCCGCAAAAAGCCCAGAAAATCCGAAAGGTAGCCTTGATTGAGTTAGCTGACTTATTCAGTTCCCGTAACTTTCAATCTGGAAGCCACCCTTACAATTACATTCAGGCTGAGTACGATTGCTAGAAGCACGAGGGCTGCTCCCCAAGCCAGCGTGTGAGCGTTTTCGTATGGGGACGTGCCGAAATCGAATATGGAAACTGTAAGTGACGCGGCAGGGCCGTTGATGCTCGTCATCATGAACTGGCTTCCGAGTGCAGTAAACAGCAGAGGCGCCGTCTCCCCCATTACTCGTGCAACTGCCAAAGCGATTCCTGTTATGACTCCGCTTCTAGCTGAACTTAGAAGAATGTAAACCAACGTTTTGGCACGTGAGATTCCAAGCGCCAATCCCCCTTCTCGAATTGATGATGAAACTAGTTTCAGTGACTCGTGAGTTGAAATTGCGACTATCGGAATCATCATAACCCCTAACGCTACGCCACCGCTAAACGCTGAAAATCTATGCTGCGTGGCAACTATCAATTCGTAAACGAAGATGCCTGTCACAATGGATGGAACTCCCGTTAGAACTTCGGCTATCAGTCGCACATAATACCCGAACTTACCAGGATATTCCGCAAGAAAAGCGCCGCCAAGTACGCCCACGGGGACCCCAAACAGGCATGCAAGCCCAACCATTACTAGACTTCCTTCTATCGCGTTCAGTATTCCCCCTCCGTTCTGCCCAATTGGAGGAGTCACTTGAGTGAAGAGTGCGATGCTTACTGCAGCCGCTCCGCGTGTGATGGTTCCATAGAGAATCGCAATTAGCGGGACTAACGCGACGCAGAAACAGGTTGAAGCTAGGGCGATGAAAAGTACGTTGCTGATCCTGCGTCTGCTGTGAAAGCTAAGCACGCACGTCACCTCGCACTTTGAAGCTCAACCTGTTTACTATGACTCTCCCAACGAGGTTCATGATTAGCGCAATCGCGAACAGTATTAGCGCCAACTCAAAAAGAGCGGCAAGGTAAACGTCGTTGCCAGCAACCTCCGTAAACTCGTTCGCGATGACACTCGGAATCGTTTCAGCCGGTAAGAATAGTGAGGGAGAGATTCTGGCGACGTTTCCGATTACCATTGCCACGGCCATGGTTTCTCCAATTGCCCGACCCATCGCGAGGACAACGGCTGCGATTATTCCAGTTCGAGCAAACGGGATAACTGATGTCTTCACCATCTCCCATTGAGTTGCGCCCAGCGCAATACTTGCTTCGCGCTGGCTTCGAGGCACGGCAGAGATTACTTCTCGCATTACGGAGGATCCATAGGGGATTATCATTATCGCTAGGATGACACCGGCCGTTAACATTCCGAGTCCAGTATTGGGTCCTTGGAAGAGAGGCAGGAATCCCAAATACGTCTGTAATTGTGGGTTGACGTAGAGATTCATGAAAGGCACTAATACAAGCAAACCCCACAGACCGTATACTACGCTCGGCACAGCGGCCAACATCTCAATCACAAAGAGTGAGGGAGCTCTAAGCTTCATGGGAGCAAGCTCGGTTTGGAACAACGCAACTCCGAGACTTATCGGGACTGCTAAGAGCAATGCAAGCCCAGTTGTTACAACGGAACCATAAATCGACGGCAGGGCTCCGAGTATCGGAGGGCCACCGTTAGGCGGGTTAGGGATCCAATCTGACCCCCAGAGAAAACTTGCGCCAAATGCTTCGATGGAAGCTAGGCTGCCATTCCCAATCTCATAAAGCATGAGGACAGTTATAATCGGAATCAGAACTGCACCTATACAAAGAAGAAGGAAAAAGAAATCGGGGGTCCGCGCCCTTTTCCGGGCACGGTTTTCATCGGTCTCATACGTCTACGAGCTTAGCAGTGGCTGTCCTTGGAAGTTCAGAGAGTCTAGGAGTTGTTCATCTGCTGAGACGACGTTTTGCGGTAATGGGACGTAGATCAATGCTTGCGAATATTGCTGTCCGTCGTGAATTGCCCACCAGAAGAATTGGGCAAGCGCTTTGGCCTTATCGATGTTCAGGTCAGGATTGAGAGACATGTCCTTGTAGACTAGCATGTAAGTGTATGTTGCGATTGGATAAGACTGGGCACCTGCAGCGTTCACGATATGTAGACGTAGGTCACTTGCATTCGGAGTTCCGGTTGCGTTTTGTGCTGCGTAGAGAATTGCTTGGAGTGTGGGTAGAATATAATTGCCTGCAGTGTTTAGCACTGCACCCACTCCCAGGTGTTGCTGTACCGCGTAGATCACATCGACGTAACCGATGGCGCCCGGAGTGTTTTGGACGGTGCCTGCAACTCCGGAGTTACCTTTCGCACCTACACCGTTTGCGGCCTTGTCAACGGGCCATGTTACTGATGTGCTGTATCCTACGTTGACTGCCCACGCGTTATTCACGACTGAGAGGAAGTTTGTGAAAGCGTAAGTTGTGCCGCTGCCATCGGATCTGTGCACTGCTGTGATTTGGTTAGAAGGAAGGTTTACTCCTGGGTTGAGATGTTGGATTGCTGGGTCGTTCCATTTCGTGATGTTGCCATAGTAAATCGAGGCTAGAACGAATCCGTTGAAGTGCAGTGTCGTCGTGTTTGAAATACCAAAAGGCGCCAAATTGTAGGTTACAGCTACGCCTCCAAGCGTTTCCGGGAATAGTACCAGGCCTGGAGCTGCGGCAAGTTGTTTGTCATTGAGCGGTGCGTCGGATGCTCCGAAATCAACGGTCTTCGCGGTTATCTGCTGTATGCCGCCACCGCTACCTATTGGATTGTAATTTATCGTTACCGAGGGATTGAGCTTGTTGTACTCTACGGTCCATTGTTGGATTAGTGGAGCAGGAAAAGTTGCTCCTGCGCCTAGCAGGGAAACTGTTACTGCTGGTTGGGTTGCGCTAGATATTGCCATCGTTGAGCTCATAGTTTCAGAGGTCATTTGGGCTTCAGAACTAGTCATTTGTGCTTCAGAGGAAGTTGTCGTCGCGGATTGTGATGCAATAGCGAATTGGTAGTATGCCCCACCCGCTATTATCGCTATGATCAGTACAGCAATAATCACATAACGACTCGTCTTGCCTCTCGCTGGTTGACTCGACATATTCATCATCGTGTCTGCATGTGAAAGGCATTCACTATTTAGTGAGATATCATGCAATCTATATGATGTCATCTGGCTACACGTGAATGCATGTGAATCATATAGTCTAGATTCAACTATGTTGCGGCGCCGTCTGACCCTAGACCTGTAATGATGAGTTCGGATCTCGTCGAGATTGTGAAAAACGCCGGCTCTGAAGGAAGGTCGTTAGAGACCTTGAATGACAAATTAGCAGTAGAGGATTTAAGCGCGGGATTCGGCAGGAAGACAGTACTCGAAAAGATCAATTCAACTTTCAAGGAGCACGCCGTGACAGCGCTAATTGGTCCTTCGGGTTGCGGTAAGTCTACTTTCATTCGGTGCCTGAATCGAATGCATGAAGTTGTTCCAGGTGCATGGGTGCAAGGAAGAATAGTGCTGGACAATGAGAACATCTTGTCAGACGAGATCGATCCGGTGAGCGTACGAAGAAAAATCGGCATGGTCTTCCAGAGGCCCAATCCATTCCCTACAATGTCCGTTCGGGATAACGTCGCTGCAGGTCTCAGATTGAATGGTGTCAAAGATCACAAAGTGATTGAGTCGATTGTGAACGAGAATCTGAAACAAGCGTTCTTACTTGAAGAGATCGGTGACCGAATGCATGAATCAGGAGCGAGTCTTTCTGGTGGTCAGCAGCAACGATTGTGTATTGCGCGGGCTCTGGCAGTGCAGCCTGAGATAATCCTAATGGACGAGCCATGTTCTGCGCTTGATCCTGTTGCGACCGCAAAGATAGAGGAACTCATAATCAAACTGAAAGAGAAGTACACGGTGATTATAGTAACACACAACATGCAACAGGCTGCTCGTGTATCAGATTACACCGGATTCTTGTATCTAGGAAGACTAATTGAGCTCGGAACGACGGAGCAGATCTTCTCAAACCCGCACAACGAACTTACAGAGCGCTACATTAGTGGAAAGTTCGGATGAACATCGTTGCCTCGACTAATGGATATGGGGCTTGACAGATTATCGAACGCTATCGGCGATATGGGTAACCTAGCTCAAGAGTCTGTAATGAAAGCCATACAGGCTTATGCGAAAGGAGAGCAAATAACACAGGAAGCAATGAACCGCGCGCACCAACTGTCAGCTGTGACCAACGAAGTTGAAGAAATTGCAATGGAACTACTCGTAAGATATCAGCCAGTTGCTACTGACCTCAGATTCATAAAATCCTGCCTCGAAATCGCCTATGGCTTTAAAAGGTTTGGAAGATACGCCCTTGACATAGCACAAGTGCTCGAAATCTTTGGAGACTTATCCCAGTGCGAGAAGACTGGTGTCGAAGAAATGTCAACCAAGGTGGCCATTATGATTAACCAGAGCATCCAGTCATTCAAAGCCAGAGACACCAAGTTAGCCCGTACCCTCAGGCATGAAGATGATCTGGTTGACAAAATGTATCTTGATCAGATCAGACGAATCTCAAAAGGGAACGTTCACGTCAAATGTGCCTTAGCCTCCACGCTTGTCATGCGATACTTGGAACGCATCGCAGATCACACGTGTTACATCGGTGATTCAGTTATCTACATTGTCACCGGGAGCAAGATATAGTCCAGCGCAAACTTTAACATGACAATCAGAGAATATACATGATGACCATGAAAATGCAAGGCAAAGATGTTGAAACTGATGACGATGATGATACGGTCGTTCGTCGGGTTCAAGTGACTGGGAGGGGTTCCTACATTGTCTCCATTCCGAAGCACTGGGTCGAAGCGGCCGGTTTGAGAAAAGGCGGTCGAGTCGAATTTACTAGACAGCAGAATCGCGGTTTGCTCCTGACACCGTTCGACCACTCACGCTATGACGACGAGAGAGCGAAATGCGAGCTGAGCCTTCCACAGGACATTGAGCTTGCGGCACTCACGCGAAAGATAATTTCGCTGTATGTAATTGGTTATTCTACAATTAATATCACGTCGAAGACAGGTACGCTTTCAGCTTCCGTTCGAGATTGTATCAGGGACGTGGCTAGGCAGAAACTTGTAGGAACCGAAATGGTTACTGAATCGTCCAAGAGCGCCACACTCCAGGTCTTGTTAAGTTATCCGCAGCTGCTTGTCCCGGACGCGTTGAGGAGAATGGGGTCGATAATGAGCTCGATGCATCAAGACGCTATACAAGCGTTGATTACTGGCGATAAGGACCTTGCTTCACAAGTAACGAAAATCGATGATGAGATTGATCGATTCAGCCTCTACATAATTCGCCAGTTGAAATGGGCTGTTCAACACCTACCTCTGTTGGAACGGATCGGTCTGCGTAACCCTGTCGACTGTCTGGGCTTCAGAATTATCACTAAGAGTGTGGAACGATCGGCTGACCACGCGAGTAGAATAGCACAGAATGCTTTGGCACTTAATCATCCCTTGGAATCGTCAATGACGAAAGAGACGAACGCTTTGGCTCAGCTCTCCTACAAGATGATGGAAAACGCGCTAAAATCCCTCTTCGCCAGCGATTATGAAATGGCTGAGAATGCGCTTTTGGAAAAGGATCGAATGGCAGCTCTCGAAACCAAGATGCTTGAGCGACTGTTGAAGGAGAAGATACCTGCAGGAGATCTGCCGGCCATAACTCTGATATCTGATAGCCTTAGAAGAATTGGAGAATACGCAAGTGATGTTGCGGAAGTTGTGCTGAACATGACTGTCGAGCGAGCCATTCAGCCCCAGATCAAAGCCTAGTCAATGAACGCTACGCGTAGCCGAAAAATATCCTTTTCCTTGCATTAGCGGTATAGTCCTGATCATGATTCGCATTAACGCCAGTTAAGTACGGTATGGACAACCGTAGCGACGTGCACGCTCATCTATGTGCAAATTCAATAGAAAAAAGGAGAAAATGAGACATGACTAAGAAACTAATAGCAACAATCATTATTGCAATATTCCTGTTAAGTACGGTAGCAATTCTGAACCCTGTTTCAGCACATTTCACGTTAGGTGACATGACCGGAACCTACCGCTATCACGCGAACGACTTCGACCCTCACGTCCCAGGGGTCATCGGATACGTCTGGCCAGGTGGCGGACAGAATACTTGGGGAGGCTCCCCGAATTTTGCGTCCGTCAATAATGCGCCGGGATATCAGTCCCCCTATCCGGGACAGAAGCCCCCTGCGACTCCGGGAGTAAACCAGTTCGGCAATGCGCCGAGCACTAGTTGGTATCAGCTTGAGGGAGACGCTTACGCGCCCTTCGGAGCCGTACTAACCGGATCAACTGGTGACCTCATCTTCGCACTCAATGCAACCTACGGATACGGCTCACCGCCGGCTCCTCTATGCCCGGGAAACGGCAACGGCCTTCGCTGTAGATGGAGTGGCATAGAGCTTGCTCTTCCGCCAGGCTTTACGGTTCCAGGACCAGAACAGGTCGTAACTTCATTCACAAATGACTATTCAGGCATCTGGGTGGACAAGATCGGTCCCTACGATCGTTACGTTCCTGGCTGGACAGTCATAACCATGTTTGCCGATGCCGGTTGTAGTGGCCAAGGGCCTGGTTCAACCGCATGCACCACAACCCAGGGAAGAGCCCCTTACTATAACCATCAATACGTTGACTTCACTTCAGCCGGGGAATGGTACTACATCAGAATAAACGGCGTAACAGCGCCGACTGTCGCAGGCCGGTACTTCTTCAAGGTCCTGCTATACGGTGACAGCGATATCGTCGGTCAAGCCGCAACGGGAGAAGCGTTCACGCAGTTCATTCCAGTAGAGAACTGGCCTGTAATGCTTGTGAAGGGTGAGATTGACCCAGCCATCATAACCGGAACCATCCGGTATGCAGGCTACAACCAAACCCTCTACGGCCAACCGGTCCAGGAAGCTGGCACGGTTTACGCAACGATGACAATGCGTTTGGACCCATACACTGGCCAACAACGCCCAGACCTGCCAACAGTTGACGCAGTCAGCTACTTCAACGCAACCGCGCAGGGACACTACGAATTGGAAGGTCTAGCGCCAGGAGTCTACGACCTCTACGCATCAGCCGCGGGGTATCCCAAAACACTCATGGAAACGGGCGTAACAGTCCTCAAAGGACAATCATTACACTTCGACGGTTACCTTCAACCCGGTGCTGTAATACATGGGAACGTGTTCACCAAGCACCAGTTCGGCGACGAACCGTGGCCCTCGAACACTTTAATCAAGATTGAACTTTACGACGGTTTAACGCTCAATCATCAACCTGACCCAAGCGCTTTGATGGCCTCATGGTCACCTCTACCATGTGTGGCAGGCGGCCAAGAGGCATTTTATGGCAGACGGCACGCGGGACTCTGCGCTGATCCAAGACTAGGAGATAACATTGCGTTTCCATGGCACGAGTATACTCCGGCAAACGGCTACTTCGCAGGGGCAAGCGCCGCCGCGTACAGTTTCTTCCAGACATCAACTGGCCTCAACCAAGCAACATTTCAGGACGATGGAAGCCAATTCAACAAGCTAACTCAGGATCCACAGGGTGTAGGTCCTCCGCAACACTGGTTCGTTCAAGGGGGAACAACGATCCCATTCCATTTTGAGTTCGGTGTCAAGGGTGAGTACGGTGCCCCAAGAGACCTAAGCGGAATGGTCCCGCAAGTCTTCGCAACATGGGTCAACGGCCTCACTCCAGGCCGATACTCGGCGCGTGCCTGGGTATTCCGATACGTGCAATCTGCACTGGACGGATCCACCTTCCAAGAGTACTACTTTGACGTAACCCCCAACGAGTGGGCTGGCGACGTCACATTACCAATCGACCTACGGTTGAGTAGCTGGGTCAACAAGACGGTGCACTTCCACAACGTGATCAACGGTATAACTGAAGATCCAATAGACACAGGCGGAGGTTTCATGGCAGGCTACTTGATGGACGCTAACGGCGTCGTATACTCATACAACCAAACAGCTCTCGGATACGAAGGCCAGTACTCCAAAGGTGCAGCCAAAGGAGCATGGAACGTCCCCGGCTCCGGAGGACAACAATCATCTACATGCTACGGTGGAACGAAAATAGTACAGGCATCCAGTGGAATGTGCGGTAACGACCTTGACAGGGCGAAACTGAACCAGCACGCTATCGAAACTGGTCGCGCTGATATTCAGTTTGCGGGCCTCAACGACACTTGGGGCGGCGAAAACTACGGCATACCTTCTGGAACATACACCCCTTACGTGTACACGCTCGGTTACATAGAAGCGTCTCCGATGGAACTGGTCTCTGTTACGCTCAGCGGCAACCCAACCAGCATCAGTGACCACGTATACAGAGGCGCAGGCTTCAACGTAACCGTCTACAGCATCGACTGGGAACGACCACGAGTAAGCAGAAACTGGGTCTGGGGCCAATGGGGCATTGGTTACGGTCCAGATAACCCTCCAGCCATAGGAACCTGCAGCGCTCCCGTTAACCCGGCGGCGCCTAACACCTGGTGCTCGGGGCAGCAACCCTACCCGTGGGGCGCAGGCTGGAGCCCATACAAGACGGGCAATCCGCCCTGGCCTTCATACGGATATGGAACTCCCTCAAACAATCTGGGTGTCGGCCAGGAAATCGACGTCGGCTTCTACCAAAACGGCACCATGACTGACTTCCTAAGCGACGAAGCGCAAGCGTCGGGACCCGCAGCTGCCCTAGCATCCACAATCCTAACTGACAACCTATACCAAAATGACACTACCACCTGGGTCGAAGCAAACGGTGGAGGATGGAATCCGCTATACCTTAACCCAGCATCACAGCAGTATGTCCAGTACGATGGCAACGCTAATCACGCCTTCTTCGGCCAAGAGCTGAAACGCACCGGATTCATCGGAGGGTACGGTGACGGGCGTTTCGTCTTCATGAAAGGCAAGAACCTGCTGGCCAAAACCTTCTTCGTTAGACCAATACAACAGGAACCTACAGCGTTACCGGGCGGCCAATATGACCTCAGAGCTTTCACATACGGATACGCACAAGACAAGGAATACTCCGTCTTTGTCGAGCAAAGCCAAGTCGCCGACAACAAGATCAACCTGATCATAGGCGTCAATGTGACGTTGGATGTTCTGTTCAAGAAGGAGCACATTATCAGCCCCACCAGCGATAACATGTCCGCCAGGGTCAGACTCTTCGATGACTCTGGCAATTTGATCGCTGAATGGATGTCAAGCGAAGGTACATACTCAACCGGAAACGGATTCGCACGGGCTGCCGACGGAACCACTCAGTACCCGTTCGGTCCAACTCACCCCAATGTGCCATTCCCATTACCGCTTAACTCCTACAACTTCCTACCGGGCGGCACGACTGAACTTCGTGTGCTCATGGCAGGACTACCACAAGTGCCACCTGACGGACAGGAAGCGCCCGACCTCAAACCTAAAGGCACTTACTTCGGCGATCCACTACTCACTGTTGCCCGATCACAATGCGGCTTCGAATTGAACTGCTACAAGAACCCAGGCGTGAACTGGAACGCTCCAGGGTTCTATCCGAACTCAGGCATACTAGGCGCCCCAGACTACCAAGGCGGATGGACCGCTGAAGTAGACTTCGTCAACTGGTACGCAAACAACACTGGACCAGACTGCTTCGAAGGAATCGGCGTCAGTACCACATGCTCTAGTCCAACCGTTCCGGATGTTGTAAGCCTCGTACCCAGCTCATATGTACCACCAAATACTTTCCTACCTCCAACGGTAGTCGTCAACCCAGGCACAGCAATGTTACACTTCACCGACGTTCCTCAACAGACACCGAACTACTACCCACCAGTCGCCGGCCTATTGATGGGTGAATCCTACCACTTAATACCCGGCACAACTGCCAGCTCAGGAATCAGTTTAACCGAAGACCTAGCCATGTCAAGCCCACCTGGCGTGGGCCATAGCATGGCAGCGAACCATCTGGGTCCGTACTCGCAGGAGGGTGTCTGGCAGATCAGCAACGCTCACAACAGCGGTGAAGCAAGCGGCATATTCGAAGTCGACCTAAACGGACTAGTCACCGGTAACGCTCTAGCGTTCACTTGGAGTAACGAGTTCCGACCGTTGAGTTGGGGCTTGGTTAACGTGGTGGGCGCTCAGGGTGGAGCAGGCTGGAACTTCTATACCTACGACGGTGTATACCAAGCCTACTTGCCACCAGGCACATACCAGTTCACCATCTCAAGCCCAGGCTTAGCATCTCAATCCTGGTCCGTCGCCGTTTCGGCGGGTATGAACGGACAAGGACAGAACCTATACCTAGAACAATCGAACATTCCAGTACCCGAGTTCAGTGGCTTAGCAGTAGCAGCAGTATCCGCACTAGCCGCATCACTATACGTACTACGACGCAGACGCAAGTAATTCGACCGAGCGCGAAAGCGCTCGTAGAACCCCCTTCTTTTTCTTTTACCCAAAACTAGAGGACAGTCTGCAACTTCAGTTCTCTGAGCGGTAGATGTTAACCCCACGGTTCCATCAATCGGCATCGATACTTGACTTGGACCATGAAAATAATGGAGTTACATGTGTCGTATAGATTATGCGAAAACCGCGTAAATAACTGGAAGAATCATAGGATCGAACAGTGAAAGAAAATGCGTCAGAAGAGGAATTGAACTTGTGCAACAGCTGTGATGTTCTGATGAGTGTTCTTATCGCAAGTGCAGTAAGTTAGATGAAACGCAAATGTTCGCTGTTTGAACGAAGTGGAGGTGGTTAGTTTGAATGATATGAAGAAGAGGGCTAAAGATAAACGAATGACAAATGAGGGATTTGATGATGCGTTTTTCTGGTTCCAGGAATAGCCCTATTTTCTCGTTCAGGATTATTCAACCTGACAAGCCGTTTTCTCCGTAGCCATATACAGCGTTTGATTCCGGCGCTAAGGTGGGTTTTTTCAAGGTAGAAAATTATACTGCCATATTATACCCATCACGGACTCGCCAGTCATCATTAGATGGCAGTGCAAGACGCTTGAGGATTGTGGTTTGTGTTAAGCAGGTCCCGGACGTCGCTGAGATCAGAATTGACGAAGTCAAACATACACTGATTCGTTCCGGTGTCCCTAGCATCCTGAATCCATTCGACGAGTTTGCCGTGGAAGAGGCATTGAAGATACGAGAGAAATTGGGTGGAGAAGTGACCGTCGTCAGCATGGGCCCGTTGCAGGCCAAAGAGGCTCTCTCCAAATGTCTCGCGATGGGTGCAGATCGAGCGATTCTACTCTCGGATCCCAAGTTTGCGGGAGCCGACACTTGGGCGACTTCGAAGACATTGGCGATGACAGTTCAGAAAATAGGCTTCGATCTAGTCATCTGCGGGATGAAAGCCATAGATGGGGAAACCTGTCAGGTAGGACCGGAAATAGCCGAGCTTCTCAACATTCCCCATGTGTCATATGTGAAACGTCTTGAAATCAGCGAGGACGGCAAATCCCTCATTGCTGAAAGAATGACCGAGCAGGGACATCAACTCATCAGTTCTTCTATTCCATGTCTCCTGACCGCGACCAAAGCTCTGAACGTTCCCCGTATTCCAACTCTGCTCAGCCAAATGGCGGCAAAGAAGAAGGTTGTCGAGATCTTCACCGCGGAAAGCATCGACGCTCAGAAGGATCAGGTTGGGTTGCCAGGGTCGTGTACGCACGTCTTGAAGGTGTTCACACCGAACCTTAGAACAGGAGAGGGAAAGATAGTGCACGCTGAAGACAAGGATGCAGTTCCTCTACTTCTTGAACTTCTGAAGAAGGAGGGGATCACCCAATGAGTCAGACCACGGCGAGCGGCGTGTGGGTAGTGGGCGAGCAGAAAGACGGTCAGATGGCAGCGGTCACGTTGGAACTCCTAACTACGGGGAGATGGGTAGCCGACTCTCTCAAACAACAGTTGACTGTTGTCATGGTAGGTAACGATTTGGACTCAATGGTCGGAACGCTCGAAGAATATGGTCCCGACAAGGTAATCCTCATTTCAGGACAAGGCGCGAACCAGTTCATTCCAGAAGTTTATTCAGAATCGATCGCCGCCGTAGCGGCGAAGACGCACCCCTCAGTTATGCTTTTCCCAGCAACATACGATGGTCGAGATCTCGCGGCAAGGCTGGCCGCGAAATTAGGGGTTGGACTTGCGGCAGATTGCACTGAAGTCAGTGTCGATGACGAAGGCAGATTCGTGCAAGTTCGCCCCGCCTTCGGCGGAAACCTGATGGCTGTGATTCATCAGCCCGTCGCACGACCACAACTCGCCACCTTGAGACCCCATATAACCAAGCCTGCTAAAGCAAGAACGAAGACTGCGCCAGTGATCGAGCATGCCAGCATGGTTGGATTACCCAAAACCTTTGACAAGAAGGTACTCAAGACTGTAAGGGAAGTAGCAGAGGAATCTGGTAACCTGGATGAAGCGGAAGTCGTGATCGGAATTGGAAGAGGCTTGGGCAGTCTCGAGAACATCAAGACAATCAATAAGTTAGCGGTGCTCCTCAAGGCTGCTGTGGGTGGATCGCGAGGAGTAGTGGACGCGGGATGGTTGCCTCATAGTCAGCAGATTGGTCTTACGGGGCGAGTTATCTCTCCCAAGTTGTACATGGCCCTTGGCATTTCAGGAGCGGTACAGCACTTGGTTGGAGTAAGAACCGCGAAGGAGATTGTTGCAATTAACATAGACCCAGAGGCGCCAATATTCAAGGTTGCAACTTACGGAATCGTAGGAGACCTGTTCTCCGTCCTTCCGACTCTAATCACGGAGTTAGAGTCTCAAGCGGAGTTGAAGGCTGCGCAGCATGCACGAAATTAGCCGGAAATGTACCAACTTACGACTTGTGCTTGCTCCTGTTTAATTTGAAACTTGACCTCAAACCTACTCAACCGTCCTTCAGGGTCCTCAAACGTCCCATTGACTGCGACAAAGTCTTTCGACTGCGGTTCAACTTTCGCGTTTCAAGGAAGTAATCAAGCCTTTCTCTAACTTGCTCCGCAACAGGTCGACAGCCTTTGCTTCGAGCTCATCTAGCTCCACATTGACCACTCGAGTATGAAGATGCGAAGAACGTGCTTAAGGTCAGCGTTCTATTGTCGACAAAGAATATGAGCGAGAAAAACTCAGTCTTGGATCGCTTTCAATAGTGTCGAAATGCATGAGCGCGACTGCGGTGTTCGCGTGTTTGGTTATTGTTTTGGAATAGCTCCTTGTATGCTCCAGAACTTGTATGCAACTTCCTCGTTGATTATGAGGTCGATTCGAAGTTCACTTTCGAAATGCAGGTCTATGCGTTTGACAAGGCTTCGGTCGCTTTCGTAATCGCATGCGATCGCCGCCTACTTTATCGATTGTATTGATATTTCATAAGTGGAGAATGTCAATTGTTCCGACGATGAATTACCAGAGCCCTCACATGAATCACATAGCATCCTGTTACTCACATCAGTTATCACCAAGGGTATGCGACCTGTTACCATAGGCGTCATGGAAGATTTTCGTCGGTACTATGATCTTGAGTCTTACCTCTTTGACGAGGTTGGGCCTAAGTTTCAGAAACTGGGGCGTCTCTCCGCTTTTGATTTCTTCTGTATCGTAATGTGGACGTCTAATCACCCGAAATCTCGTATCAGAGATCTACTCAGAGCTAAAGATGAGAGAAATCTTGATGTCGTCGTTGAGAAACTCACAAGAGAACTCTCGAAGAAGAAGTCTGCAAAGGATAAGCTGGGTTACCTGATGGATGAGTGGAGATTTCGCCTTCCGCTGGCCTCGGCGATCTTAACCGTTCTCCAACCCGATGATTTTACAGTGTACGACAAACGAGTAAGCAAGCTCGTGAACTCTCGCAACTTGCAAGCCATGGTATGGACCGACTCACTTTGGAACAAATACCTAGAGTACAAGAGGAAAGTGGAACAGGAAGCACCCAAGAACTTCTCCCTAAGAGACAAGCATCGGTGGCTTTGCGGAAAATCCTTCCACGACAGCCAAAAACAATGGTTAACCGACGAGACGGCAACTTGACAGTGCCCCTTTCTTGCGGGTTCAGAACCCCACAAAGCGATTATCGTCGGCAGAACACTTCCCAACGAAAATCAAGAAGCGGTTCAACGCGAGCTTGAAGATCTGCTGCCATTGTGACGCTTTCCCCCGTTCTAAAACGTTCTAAAACACGTTTCAAAACGTTTTAAAACACGTTTTTGAGCTGTTTACAAACATCCAGGCTAGGGAGCCTAGAGAAGCTCACCTGCCAGTCTTCTCACCTCCTGTCCTTGACTTTCCGATCTAGGGTTGCTAGTTTGTTCAGATCGGCTAGGGATTTGGTTAGGAATTCGCCTAACTCTGCTGATAGCGATTTGAAGTATTGGTCAACTATCTTCGGAATCGTTTCTACTAATGAAGCCTGGGTTCTGTAATCCTGCGCTAATGATAGGCGGTGGAGGAGGATTCCCGCCAGGAGGCTACTGAAACGCCCACCATGAGCTCCACGCCGTCACCCCAGATTGCTTCAATCGCGGCCGGGTACTCTTTGATGAATAAGGTGAGCTTGGTCTCCGTCTGCTTCAGGATCATCTCTTCCTGCTCGGAGAATTTGTCTCTCTTTGCAAAAGAGTACACGAACATAATGGATAGCAGTTCGCTCAGTTTCTGAGGGTTGTCTTGAACTGCGCTGAGGAGCGGCTCGGTCACCTTGCTAAGTGCCAGCGCTGACTTTGTGGGAACCAGTCCCTCGCCTACGATCCAGCGGCCCAACGACGTGACATGCCATTTATGACTTTCCGGATCGTAGTCCACGAATTTCTTGGCGTAAAGATTTTTCAGCGCAAGTGAGATTGTTGACCGGCTACCCGGTTCTCTTTTGAGGAGTTTCCTTCTGTCCGTAAGCCCGGCCACTATTTGCCCAAAAGACGAGGGACCGTGCAATAGGAGTTTAACGATTACTTCCTCGGTCCAACCTACCACTTTCATGGCGGTCGGATACTTTCCGCCTGCATTTAAAATTTGTACAGAGTACATAATTGTGTACCTTTATAGGTCATCCTATGAGAGTAGAATGGTGAACTCAAACTTATGAGAGTAGAATGGTGAACTCAAACTTATGAGAGTAGAATGGTGAAACATTTAATGGCACGTCCACCGAAAATAATTGGGTCGGAACCTTTTGACATAATCTGCGATGCACCGGATTCCGTGGGGGCTCGGAAGCTTTCGAATCAGACGGGTCTTTCGACAGGTCTCATAGATATAATTCGCTGGAAGGAATGTGGTGACCCGATTGCAAGAGCTCGTCGGCTTGGACTCGATTCTGTTAACGGACTTCAGACGATTGCGGCTGCGTTAGGACCAGCTACAACGGCCTTGATGATTCCTCAGACTCCGATGGTAAATGGTAGTACGATGACTCATGCTATTCGGGGAATGCGCGCCGTTACCGGAAATGGCCGTGGAGTAACTGACACGACTACACCGGACGATGCAACAGTTGACGATCTGGGTGATTCGGATTATGCTGATTACGATCTGCCATCTGTTCCGGACGCCTACTACCCACCGACCTGGGTGCAACCGATATCGTTCAGCCAAGGTTTGCTTAATCCGTTTGAAGCAATGAATCACGCATTTACTTCGGCATTTAACTCTCGAATCGCAACGAAGGTTACAGAGCTCGCTCAGGATCTAGCTCGCAAAATGATACCCGACCACAATTTTGAGGTTACCCGACCTACGAACACTATCCTAGACACGTTCAAGGAACGTGTTGAGAGGCTCCTGGGGAAGCAAACGAAACGCACTGAAGTCGAATCGAAAGACGAGGGCTTACTTAAAGCTCCTGCATCCACATCCACACAGCCGCCCAACCCACCGCCCGATAAGCCTATCGTTGAGAAGCAGTCGAATCCACTCATCGAGGAGAAGTTGACTAACCGTGAAGATGAAGATTTTACCGAAAAAACCGGTTGCTCGTGTCTAGATCACCAGAAGGACACCGTTAAGGCTGACAGCCCAAACGGGACCGAGACACATGTTGGGGACGGTAACCCCTCTGAGAAGACCATTACTGGCCAATCAAGCGATAATATTCCCATTACGCCGCCGGCGTTTACACCGCCTCAAGTACCCGCGGAATCAAAAGAGCAACAGAACTTGTCGACGCAAAATGTCTCAGGTAACCTGAGCCAGCCACCGCAGGCCCCTATCCCACCGTTAGGCTTAGCCGAAGTCGCCGGTCCAGGAATGAATAACCAACTGAACACGTTAACTACACCCCTCACTGAAGGAACACGAGATAAACCGGAAACTCCAGATGAGGCCCTCACCAAGCAAAGCTCAAGTTCACCCCAGCAGAATACGGTACAGAAACCGCCGAACCAACAAGACTCAACGAGTAACCGCACTATCACAGATCAAAGCCAATTTCCGGCTATAGATCAATTACAAACCACTAATCAGACGGGATTGCCGCTCGCGCCCAACAACGGCAAGACTCCCAGCAATCCACACACGAACCATATGGATGCGCCACCTGCCCCGCCACCACCGCCGAAGGTTGAAGATAAGAAATCTAACGGAGCGCCCAACGACCAGCCGAACGTTCAAGGTATCATCGTAAACCCTGAAGATACATCTCTCAAATCGCAACCAAGCGTGAACCATAACCTACGCAACCAAGCGTTAACCTTCGCCGCAATAGTCGGAATTGGAGTCGGCGCCCTCTACGTCCTCAAGCCGGAAGTAAGGCAATGGGTATCCTCACATTGTGACCGTATTTTCCACAAGGCGTCACCCCAGTCCGCATCCGACGGAACGTTCACCCAGCCACAACAGAACTCAAACGCATCTACACAGGGCTACGCCCGAGTAAATGACCCAAACGGTGTCGCCATCTTCTGATTGACTAACTAAGGTGTCGTTTCGCAATTCAAACTTTCTACAAATCGAGCTCAGCTTAGAGTTCATAACTTTTAACGCCCAGTTTGGTAGATTGGTTCAGCGGGCCCATTAGCTGAGTCTTACGCAGAAAACCTTCTCTGAAATCTTGGCAGCCACGTCGGAAGAAAAGTTGACTATTGCAGGACAGAATGCGGGCAGGAGCGCACCGCTGGCTATGATATCCTCAAAGAGCGGAGAGGTTACTGTCAACACTGGAGTACGTTCAGGTTTTATCAGCGCACGGAAATTTGTTCGAGTTCAACGAAACCAACGAGCATGGACACTGGACCATTACGCTGCTTCACGAGCTGGGAAACAAATGGTCATTATTCCTTGAGAATTATTTCGTGGAGGCCTTCAAGGCTGCTGGCGCTGAACCGAAAATCACCAGTTCAGAACGTGCTGTCATGATAAGAATCTAAGACTTGACTCATCTAGAGGCAGGGATCGGTGCTCCAAAGCGCTTCAATGTGTACTGTCAGGATAAATCCGTTGAAGGTGTTAGCGACACGTCGAATTCAAGGTATCTACGTTGTCTAAAACGCGAATATTCAAGGCCGAGAGTAAATGGAGAGATGTTCAAGCAAGAGCTATAATCTCTACCAGAAAATCTCAATCCAATATTTCAGAGATTAAGAATAGGCTTGAGCGAATAAACGGTGTCTATGAGGTCCAGGTCGTTGCGCTAACTTCTAATGTTCTGGTTCGATACGACCCGAAGGTGGACGACATTCGTTCATCCATTGGAAAATGAAGATCCCTCAGAAGACAGCATTGTATGTTCAGGCGACATTTCTAATACTGAGAACCGATCATCACTCTCGGCTGAATCAAGTGGATCTTGGAAACATAACCGCCGACCTTTCTCTGCTTAGCTCCATCGCGATTATTCTTGGAGCATTATTCGTTATCGTCCAGCTGCGCCAGAATAATCGATTGATAGAGGCTGCAAATGAACAAGCTAAAGCCGCAGCAGTTCAAGCGAAACTAACAAACGATCAGATGAAGCAGAATAACGATCTAGCAAATATGGACATGATCATGAGACTCTACGAATTTGCGAACACGGCGGAAGTTCAATCCGCTTGGCTTACCGTATTGAGCTCTAAGATCAAAACTTTCCAAGATTTCCTGAACTTACCAAAACAGGATCAAGTCTCCTTCTACCAGATAGGCGCCCTATTCGAGTCACTGGGCGTCCTGGTCGAAAGAGGAATCGTGAAACCGGACCTCATCGAGGATATGTTCCTGACAGAACTAGCCTGGGAATCGATGAAAACGTTCGTTATAGGCATGCGCGAGCTGCACGGAGAAGAAGAGAACTACCTAGCCTTCGAACGTCTTTATAATCTCATTAGTGCCAAAAATCAACCCGTTTAATCTACTTGCTATCCGGGAGCACCCGAACCTGAATCCAATTCAACCATTCCTAAGCGTCGTGATCCTATGGATACATTTGTTCGCAGCAACGTTCTTCGTCGGCGGGTCGTTCTTCTTCTGGCTAGTGATAATTCCAGCGTCTCGACTCATTGCTACTGACGAGTCAGAACGAACTCAAATAATAGGCAAGATCGCTAAAGTCTTCGGAAAAACTGTTACGCCAGCCCTCATAATCATAGTGCTTACTGGAATCTACAACGCATCATGGTACCTGAGTTCCATCCATGATCTCCTAATCTACCCAGGTACGATTCTCCTAACAAAAATCATTCTAGTGATAATTCTTCTGATTCTTATCTACGTTCACAACATCTACTTTGGAAAACGTATAACCGCTTTCGCGAAAGAGCGAAATACTGAAGGGCTTAAGAGAATTAGGGCGACGAGCAGAAAAATATCCGCAGCTAACTTAATCCTAATGGCTGCGATATTGTTCTTGGCTGTTCTAATGCAAATGGCTCCATAGAGATAGTGGTCGATGCCAGAAAGAATTGTTGTGCTAAGTGATTTTGACGGAACAGTCGTTGAAATCGATACTGGTGCTTTTGTGTTGACCGAGTTTGCTAACGGCGACTGGCAACGCTTGGAACGTCAGTTTGAGAGTGGTGAAATATCTTTTGAAGAGTGCTTGAGAAGCCAATTTGGAATGGTCACTCACCCCCAGGAGGTGATCCTGAAAAAAGTGGAGACAGTCTCGTTTAGAGCTTACTTTGTTGATGTTGTGAACTATTGTCACGATAATGGAATAGAATTCAAGCTAGTTAGCGGCGGATTGGATTTCTGCATCAAACGGATTCTGGAACGAAATAAGCTAGACGTAGATGTAATTTGCCCCAAGACAATATCGACTTGCGATGGACTCAAGCTCGAATTTCCTAAACTTTCAGATGCGACCTCCTTCAGTTTCAAGGACGACACCGTGCGGAGTTACCGGCGAGAGAACTACTCTGTACTATTCGTCGGAGACGGATACGCTGACTTCTATGCATTGAAGGAAGCTGATTTGAGGTTTGTAATGAAAGACTCTGTATCAGCAAGATTGTTCCATGCGAGTAAACTCGAATTCACAGAAGTAACCGACTTCGAACCTATCCTTAACACGTTGGCCAATGACCGGAACCTAATGCGGGTAAACTGATAAGTAATTCGTGCGGTATCCAATTCCCGACGGAGGCTACGTTTTGTCCATTAAATTATCTTCAGGAAAAGAGATCCCGATTGAAATGCACAAGACAAGAATGGTGCAGAAGATTTCGCTGATACCGGTCGAGGGGCGGCTCAATGCTATGGGGGAAGCGGGCTACAATACATTCCTGCTCAAAACTAAGGACATATTCCTGGACATGCTGACGGACAGTGGTGTGAATGCCATGAGCGATAACCAGTTCGCAGAAATGATTAGGGCTGATGATGCGTACGCTGGCAGCATGACTTTTTACGAGTTCGCTGACGCGGTGGAAGATGTCTTAGGTTTCAAACATGTGATGAACGCACACCAGGGCAGAGCAGCCGAACACCTGTTGGCTAAGGTCTTCATCAAGGCGGGTGATGTCATCCCAACAAACTATCACTTTACGACCACCAGAGGTCATATTGAGCTGTTAGGAGGAACCGTTTTAGAAATATACTACGATGACGCTCTGAAGACCGAAAGCACGAATCAATTCAAAGGTAACATGGATCCACAGAAACTCAAGAACGTAATAGCAAGGTATGGAAAAGACAAGATCTCATTCGTAAGAATGGAAGCTACCACGAACCTAATCGGAGGACAACCATTCTCGCTTGCAAACTTGAAGGAAATACGACGGATCTGCAACGAGCACGGCTTGCTTCTGGTTATCGATGGAAGTCTAATCTGCGAAAATGCTTACCTGATAATGCAGCGAGAAAAGGAATATCGGGGTAAGACAGTTGCCGAAATAGTCAAGGAGATCTGCAGCATACCAGACATTTACTACATGAGCGGCAGGAAGAACACTTCCGTCAGAGGAGGCATGATAGGGACAAACAACAAGGAGCTATTTGACAAAATCAGGCCTTGGCTACCAGTCTATGAGGGATTCTACACGTACGGTGGCATGTCCATGAGAGAGATTGGAGCTATGGCTGCGGGAGTTAGAGAAATGGTAGACCCCACGGTTGCGGGCTGCGCGGTAGAGCAGGTAAAATACTTCGTTAACCGGCTTGTTGAAACTGGAATTCCCGTGGTCACACCGCCAGGCGGATTGGCTTGCCATCTCGATGCCATGAGATTCCTGCCACACATACCACAACACCAGTACCCCGCCGGGGCTTTGTCAGCAGCCCTTTACATAGCCTCTGGCATCAGAAGCATGGAAAGAGGAACTGTCTCAACAGACAGGGATAAGGAAGGCAAAGAGGTCATGGCCGACGTCGAACTAACAAGAATCGCAATTCCTAGACGAGTCTACTCGATATCACACATCGAATATGCAATTGACCGAATAAACTGGCTCTACCACAATAGAAGCTTGGTCAAAGGATTAAAGTTCGTTTCCGAACCCCCCGTCCTAAGATTCTTCGGCGGAAGACTTGAACCCCTCGACAACTGGGGAAGAGCGCTTACAGAGGTCTATAAGAAAGAAATGGGAGAATATTAGACCACTTCACTTCATCTAGGGACGCAGGATGCTTAAGATTACGTTTCAGTATATCGATGATTGTCCTTCACACGAGCAAGCGTTGGCGCGCCTGCGGAAAGTCCTGGATGAAGAAAGCGTGACCGTCAAGATCGATGTCATCAAAATTGAGAGTGATGAGCAAGCCAAACGTCTTCGATTTGTAGGATCACCGACAATCCTCGTGAACGATATCGACATTGCCCCCCAAGCAGACGATCACTACGGATTAGCTTGCCGAGCCTATCAGCTCGAAGATGGGCGAATCTCTCCACTTCCATCCGAAGAGATGATTCGACGAGCGATTCGAGGAGAATCTTAAAAGCACCTCTCCACGTTCACCCAACTGGTGAATAGGGTGGCGAACTTGAAGATAGGTGAAAAGGCCATAGACTTCAACCTAATTGGGACGGATGATAGCAAGCATTCTTTGAGTGAATACCCGAACAAGATCGTTGCAGTTGTTTTCAGTTGCAATCATTGCCCCTACGTGCGCGCATGGGAAGATCGCATGATCAAGATTCAAGCCGATTACGCAAGCAAGGGCGCGCAACTTGTCGCGATAAATGCAAACGACGCATCGAAATATCCGGATGACAGCTTTCAAAACATGAAAGTACGAGCTCGCGAAAAGAAATTTAACTTTCCGTATCTCCGCGACGAAGATCAAAAGGTGGCGACCGCATACGGTGCTCAACGAACACCGGAAGTCTTCTTGTTCGACACTAAGAGGACGCTGCAGTATCATGGTGCCATTGACGATAATTATGATGACCCTAACGCAGTTAAGGTCCACTACTTACGCAATGCACTGGACGCGATCCTCAACAGGACCAAGGTTCCCACAGCGGAAACTGCCCCCGTCGGCTGCACTGTGAAGTGGAAATAGCCAGTCTCGCAATCGTTTCACAACGCTGGGACCTGTAATTCCCAGAGAACATCAAACCGAACGAATTTCAACCGAAACTATGATTACGTCAGCACCCCATTTTCCCTTACTCGGTAAGAGATCTTATGGGTTTATCCAGCGAAGCTCCAGAACTAAAGGAAGACTCTGGGGGCGTAATTGAAGAATAGGAGGAAGCATGTGAATCATGTCATTCATGCGACTGAATATACGTAACCTGGATGATAGTCATATAATGGTCCGTAACATGAGCCGCACAGGTTGAGATGATACAATGACAAGGAATGATGTTTTCATGAATCGTCGTGTCGTGATGAACCGAAATGACTGAAATCAGATTCAGAATTGTTCATTTCTCTGATTGTCACATATCTCCTCACGGAAATTTTGTTGAGGAGTCCTTCGATTGGGCTGTGAAAGATATCAACAATCTTGATCCCGAGCCTGATATAGCAATTCTTTCGGGAGATTTGACGGACAATGGAGTTCTCAAAGAGTACGAATTGGCCGTCACAAAGCTTGCAACGTTAGAGCCAAGAGTTCTTGTTGCGCCAGGAAACCACGACGAGAAGAACTTTGGCCACTCGCTCTTTCAAGAGATGATAGGACCTGTCGATCATGAACTGAAGCTCCGCGAGGCTTCCATCTTCATAACCGACAGTCCACAACCTGACCGAGATGAGGGAAGGCTTGGCAGAAGGCGACAAACAAACTTGGAAGAAAAAATGGGCCGGCTGGGACCGAACGCTATTAAGATACTTGTCTTCCATCACCATCTCGTGTCCGTCCCCTTCTCAGGCCGCGACCAAGATGTTTTGGAGGATGCGGGAGACATACTAGACATGGTGCTCAGGCACAAAGTCAACTTGGTACTAATGGGGCATAGGCACGTCAGGAGAACCCTTCAAATCTATGATACTCTTCTCGTAAACGCCGGCACAACTTCCAGTATTAGAACACGAGGAAGACTTGGACATTCATACAACATGATTGATGTGCTGACGAACGACGTGATTCGAGTCACTGAACGGAACATCACAGAAAAGAAAAGCTCAGTCCTGGGCACTTTCAAAATGCAAAATCCAAGTTTGATTCAACAAGAACTCCCGTTACAGTAACGAGGTAAGGTCTGAAAGAGATATACTTCCTTTCCTTGATCCTAACCAAGCGGACTTGCGAGAATCGAAGATAGTGTGCAACACGATCCCTTCAGTTACTGTCAGAGTGTGAGGGAACAACATGTTCGTCGGAACAATAAAAAGTTCATATCGGCGGGGAAAAGTTGGATCGTCATGGCGGATGCTCTGGCGCTACTTTAGCATGATATGATTAAGTATGGGCTACGCATTCTCGTCACCTGCGGATCGGAGTCTAGCTCCGATTTGTTGACCGATCTGTGTTCAGTACTCAGTCGGCATTCAGATTAGCTTTGGTTACAGTGCGACTCTCCGAGTACGAAGTTGATTTCTCGGCGCTAACCTTTGCTCCGCAATCGGAACAGGTCCAGATTCCAGTGTACCTCATCCTAGTCATACAATTTAGACAGTAGATGACATGCTCGGAGGCTAATATCTGTCGAGAAACGTCAGGAGGGAACTTCCGTTTCTGTTGGTAATCCTGGAATGGACTGATTTCAACGCTCAAAGCTAATTCCCGCTGGACATTCAGCCGGATGCCCTTGACAGATCTTTATTAGATAATATGTCGAGAATCGGAACTGTGATTCACGTGAACTACCTTGCCATGAATTGCCGCAATCATCGTTTTCTCTTCAACTCCCCTCGCAACGAGATTAAGATCCATTCCAGAGGTTAGCCGAGTGCGTACCAGCCTACTCACATACACAGGATCTATGATGAACATCTAGTTTGTGTGTAATTTCCTTATCATGTGCTACTGCTTGCGATCGGATTAGAACGCAGATGACGAAATCGAGTACGAAGATTCATTGTCAACATGAATATCCTGATGATCAATGGAAATGTGGGAAGTGTGGTTACGAAATCCTACCTGATCTTATAGGAAAGATTGCTCAAACGGGTTCTGGGAGAATATTGTCCACAACCGTGTAGTCACGCGTAAGATAGATTTTTAGAACATATGACCATCAAACCGATTCGCTAAACCGATTTGTTAAACACAACAACATATACCAACACGCAGTTGCAGACGGGGGGTTTCATACCAAATTCGGTTTGTGTACAGTAGGCTTGATTCTCACAGAGAGTTCTCAAGCAACCTTAGAAAAAGAATAGACATGGACGAGAGTCAACTACTCATCTTACTACCACTCACGACCATCCAACGATTTTCTTCTTGGAACTGAAAAGGCTAACTAGGCATTGAGATAATCATTGCAAGTTGAAGCTACTGTCGGGTTATTGATGATGGTGCCGTCATGCAGTGTCTAATATCGGTGAATTATGATTGAAGAAGAGCAGCGTGATGCGCTTAGGCTGGCTGCTGGTAGGTATCGTAGCACTACTATTTTTCATGGATTACATTGGACCAACAGGAATAGTTCACATAATCTCGCGAGTTAACCCAATCGCGATTGTCTTGCTGGTCTTGGTGGAACTTGTGGGCTTTGCTCTTTACGGGACCACATGGTACGTGTTGATTCGAAGCGCCATGCTACCTTCTTTGAAGTGCCCTTCATCCAAGTAATTTCTTAGTTTCCCCGAAGTTATTTCATCAATTCTTTCTTGATTGGGAGTTCCATAGTTGAGATATGCGTTATCAACGTCGGTTAGGATAATGAGTATGTGTGCACCAATTAACGTGGCGAGTTTCTGACCTCCCAAGTCTTTGTCGATAACCGCCTCAACTCCTACGGCCAGCAATGCTTCTTCAATTATGGGTATCCCGCCTCCGCCACATGCGACGACGATGAATCCTGCATCCACGAGAGCCCGGATGGCATTTCGTTCTGCAATGATTTTAGGATCCGGCGAAGGAACTACTCGACGATAGCCTCTTCCCGCATCTTCTATAATCGTAAGGTCTGGTCGCTGTCGCTTGAGTTTGTCAGCGTCTTCTTTTGAGTAGAAAGGACCGATAGGTTTGGTTGGTCGTTCAAACGCCTTATCGTGCTTATCGACGACTACTCGTGAGATGACGGTAACTACATATTTGTCGATTCTGCGAGACTTCAGCTCGTTTCTAAGTGCTTGTTGAATCATGTAGCCAATAAACCCCTGCGTTTCCGCTCCACAAGCATCTAGTGAGAGAGGCGGAACGATGTTCTTCGCTGCTTCATGCCGAAGTAATGTGTCACCCACCTGAGGTCCGTTACCATGAGTCATCACGACTTTGTACCCTCGCTGAATTAGGTCAGCAATTTCGCTAACAGACTTTTTCACGTTACCATACTGTTCCTCAAAGGTGCCCTTCTGACCTCGCTGTAGAAGCGCATTTCCTCCAAGCGCTATCACAATCAGCTTCTCATTCAAACCCTTCACTAGTCCCGCATCGTACTGAGAGCAACACCGAGCACATTAAGACTTGAGTCCGCTTTGTGATCTTGTGTGACACTTCGTGGACGTACAGTATAATTGAGCCGTGCATGAATCCTCATTCCAGATCAAAATTGGTCACAGAGAAGATTCGTGAAGAACTCACAGGACTTCTACATGACATGGACAAGCTCTTCGAGATCGTTGATCGAAACCTTGAGAATTCGGCAAGAACGAAGAGCTTCAGCAAATCAAGGATAGCGACGAAAAAACATATCAAAGAAATCATGAAAGCGATCTGAGTGGTTTCCTTGGTGCGGATTCCAATTATCGAGGAGTTGACCAAAGACCCTATTCCTCCAGGATCAAATATTCTCGTTGAGTTTGATTCGGCTTCACAGTGGCAGAACGCGTCCATCTTCATAGCAGCGGGACGGTTGCGTGAGGGAGGATGGGTAGGCTACACCGCTATTGGCCAATCTCCTGAGAAGGTCCGATCACGCCTGAAGAGGTATAACGTAGTCGCAGAGCAACTCGAAAAAGACGAGAAGCTGGCTATTCTTGACGTGTATTCTGCCACCTTGGGCAAGAAATCCCTTGAGACGTATAACTGGAATCGTTGAAAGTTCAGGACTTAAGCATCCTATTTTCGCAAGTGGTCATGAAGCTTCAGCATGAACCAGAATCCTTGAGAATTATCGATAACGGTTCGGTTTTGGCGAGGTACAATGACGAGAAGTCGTTCGTTGAATTTGTTGTTTCCGAGTTATACCAGTCGCTCCCGCCATTGAATCAACTGCAGTTATCTGAATCATAAGCGGCCTTCACAGTGAATAGGTTTACAAGAACATCGAAGTATCCGTCGATAGCATAATTGATTTCCGACTCGATGAGGCAGAAGGAGAGCTTAGAGACTTGATCCGAATTAGAACGATGCATGATGTGGGGTATGACAAACATTGGCATCAACTTAAGATCGCAGAGAATTTCGAAATCACCTTAGAGCAGTAATCATTCACTGCTTCATCTTTTCCTGCGTGTATGGGTAGGGTGGTGCGGCCGTCGGAATTTGAACTAGCATTTGTTACTTCCACTAGCCTGTGATCTTTGATTTGGAGAGTAGTAGGTAATCAGCATTGACGAACCGATCTTCCCTTACAAGACGTCACATAGTTATTAGGCGTTTAGCCTTTCTCATAGTTCTCATCCTTATCGGACTTGTTTTGGTACAAACTTCAGTGACCGGCTTTCGAGCAGGCATCGTGAACATGCCGCAAATTGTCACAATATCAATTCAGCCTGTTCGCAATAATTAACCCATTGAGCGTGTTGCCCACTTTCTTGTTGTGCACTCAAGGATTGACAAAGGTTGAGCGAAGTAGAATCGTTCACATTACGAGTCTCTTCGTCATCGCTCTTGTGCTTACCTTCGCCCTAATTGGACAGATAATTATCAATGCACTCCAGATTACGGTTTCGAGCTTCGAGATGGGGAAAGGAGTTCTAGTAATGGTAATCGCGGTCAGCATGCTGAAAGGAATCGAAAGCAAAACATTGAACGCTGAACAGGCAGCCTTAGTTCCACTTGCAACTCCGCTGATAGTGGGACCAGGAACGATGGCTACGCTTATCGTTCTGCGAACACCGATAACCTCATCAACGTTTTAGTCGCAGGCATGATTGCAGCCTTCGGAGTCTTCCTAATCCTCAAGTACTCGGATAGAATTGCAAACTTGATTGGAGATAACGGAGTGCAAGCCGTAAGTAGAGTCATGGCCATAATCTTGGCCGTCGATCGCAGCGAGCATGATCCATGGCGCACTACTGGCCTGGGGAATCGCAAAATCCTAGCAAAGACGTCCAACATCTTCGACTCATTTTACCCAATTATGGTTGCGTTCGTTATTCTGGTTGGCTAGTTGAGGGTAGCGGGAGGACCTCAATTGAAGGTATTCTCTTTTCTCTTTTCAATAATGCATCCGCAGGGTTCTTTCTTCCATTAATCCATTTAAACCAGATTTCACGGTCTGCGCAGCTCTGTCTTATGCTCCGAACTAAGTTGGCTGAGCGTCTTCGTCCTTTCTTACCGTTACAAAGAACGTAAACTAAACTTGAGGAGTCGCAGTTAATGACGAGTTTCCGGTTCTTTATGGATCTCAAAGCGTAGTCGATTGCGTAGCACTCCATTAAGGCGCTCCAGCCTGTGCTGATGTTCCCGTTAGCCCGAACTTTAACCCCGTTCTCTCTAAGCCAACCGCGAGGAACGTCGAATACTGTCCTATCCCCGTCTCGAGGTCACGTAGGCTACTCGTGGAGGTGCAGTCGAACCATCAACCCAAACTTCGATCTCTAATACTCACGCGCCAATCTTCATCTCTTATGATACTCTTGTTTATGCACTATATCGTGCGCTCGACGTTCGTCCGTAGTGTTAACTAAGATTCGTTCGTACTCAAATCTCAGTTCTATGAGTTATATACCACGTCATGAGTGTCATGAAGCACAGTAATATCGTATAGATCCTTTCTCTCTTCCAAAGGTTCGAAACAATGAACGTTTGTATTATCGAGATGCTCCGGCCTGTAATTCCCAGAGAACATCAAACCGAACGAATTTCAACCGAAACTATCAGTACGTCCCTTACACGGAAAAGATGTTATGAGTTTATCCAGCGGAGCTCCAGAGCTGAAGGAAGACTCTGCCTTTCCTGAACTTTAAGCAGGATGGTGGGGGGCCAAGCCTGGGACAACTGGGGCTAAGTGAGGGACGTTTTAGGGGCTAATAGAGGGCCGTAAGGCTTCAAAGAGCATATTGTTTGTGAAATAGAAGGGGTTTTTGAACTTGAATTTTCGTTTACGATTTTCAACCCTCACTTAGCCTCTGCTAAGCCTCCAAGTTGGCCTCCGATGAGCCTCCATCTAGCCCCGACGAGCCCCGCTTCAGCCCCCAAGAAATCCAGCAGTTAGACGAGCCCTCTATCCGATTTTAAACGGTCCTGATCCTAGGTTGAAATCGTATGCTTATCTGGCCCGCACTGAACTCGTCCTTCTAAGAGGCTTTGAGCTAACTCATGATTCTCCATCATTTCGACTCTGAATCTGTTCGACCAATCGAGGGACTTCTTCCCAGTTGTTGACTCGATAGATGCGTGGCATATTCTTGGCAGATCTATTCCAAGGTTGGGTGTAGAGAAATCCGAATCCAAACAATCGTGAGGCAATGAGGGACATCAGGAAATCCGAGTCATCAATGAAGATATCGTAATCCAGATCGGCCTTTGCGCTTGTGCTTACTGTCCTGACGAACTTGGTGTACGGGATTTTCTGGAATCGCAACCATTCTTGCGCGAAAGGCACTGTCACTTCGCTGCGCCCGGTGACGATGTCGGTCGTGCCGAATTTAGTGAGACGAGATACTTTAGTCGCGAGATCGTTCTCCATTGCAGGGATCTCTTTCCAATTGAACCATGCTTCATCCAAAGTTCTGAGAAATTCTTCTCTGCTGATGTGTGCGACTTCCCAGGCGTTCCAGCGATCAAACACTTTAGATGTATACGCGGTCAAGTGACGGGTGTTCAGAATCTTGCAGAGCGATTGTACCGTGTCTGCGAGGACGCCGTCAAGGTCTATTGCGATTCTGAACTTGGCCTTTGGCAATTCTATTCCTGTTTCAAAACACCGGTTGCCTTAAGGTGTTCGATCGAGGCAGTCAGCTGATCTATGGACATTGAAAGCTCGAGTGCAGCATTAGAGATCGAGATCGTTCCATCGTGGGCCGTGATATAATCAAAGACGCGCCTGTCTTGGTCACTGAGACCCAGTGTCTGGGGTCTTCTGCATACAGGACATGTTGAACTTCCAAAAGGAATATTCTGTCCGCAAAAGATGCAGCTTTGAAACGATCTCTGAACCGGCTGATTGTATACGACCGTTCGCCGAGGCTCAAGGAGGTCTTGAACTCTCCTTCTAAGGCTTCTATCCAAGGAAGCTATGATACTTGAAGCTGATCGGTTTCCTTTCAAACCGCAGAAGTCGCATGAATAGCCAGTTCTACTGTATCTCAAAACGTAACCGCAACGGGGGCAACGACTTGGCGAAGCTGACATTCAATATGCGGCCTAACTCGATCTCTGCGACTTCACCTATTATCAGTTACTGATCAGCAGGGCATTTCTTGCCTAGAAATCGACTTACTGACATCCGTGAGATATTCATCTGTCGCAAGTCTCTGTTTTCTTGCTAACTTTCGAATGGCGTTCTCCACCCCGGTTCCGTGTTGTATTGCTTTCTTTCGCCTCCAAACCATCTCATCTGGCAATCCTGCTTTGAGTGCAGCTGCTCTAAGAACCCATTTTCGCATCAAATCATTTCCAGATTTAACCTTGAACTCTAATGGGATTCGAAACGAAAAGTCGATTACCTCTAAGTTAGCGAACGGGGTTCGTAGTTCTACGCCGGAAGGACAGGTGGCTTGCTCATCGCGTTCATAGTTTACTTGAGGGGCCTCTATTATGCTATGATAAAGTGAGGATGCCAATGCTCTCCTGCCTTCGTTGTCCAGAATTTTCGCGTACTTATAGTAGCCTCCGTACAACTCGTCGCTGCCCTGACCACACAACATCACGGAATGTCGCCGTCGGGCCGCAAGCATCGCCGTCCAGTACAGAGGAACTGCAATACTAACTCTCATCAGATCATGTTCCTCTATCAACCAAATAATGCGTCGGATGAAAGTGTCCAGTGAATCTGGTTCATAGGTCTCAATGCTAATTGGCAGGTCCAGCGCTCTCGCATATTTCTCAACTGTTTGCAATTCGACGGAGCCTCTTAGTCCGGTGCTGAGTAACTCAACTTCTAGATTTGCTTGCTTAGCTAATAGCGCGGTAACCGCACTGTCAAGTCCTCCAGAAAATGCTACTGCCACGCGATGTACGTCAGCAGTGATTAATTGAGTTGACCGCTGCAAGAGTCGTTTGAGGCGAGCAGCAGCGTAATCCAATGTCATAGCCTCCATCCGTGGTCGAGGGAACCTGAACAGGCATCTTTTGCTCAATCCTCTTGAAGTGACCTTGTAAAGATAGCCGGGGAGAACCCGTTCGGTGTTGAAGTGTCCGATACGCCACAGAGCCTTTCGCTCCGATGCGATTGCGGTAACACGAGTCTTTCTAGAGTAGTATAACGGCCTCAAGCCTATCGGGTCCCTCACGGCTGACAGATTATTCAGTCTGGAAGAAACTGCTGCGAATGCCCCGGGTGTTTCCATGATCGATGCAAAATTACGCGACGATTCGTGACGTGCTAACTGAGCCTGCCCCCGTTGGGTTCTCTGAAAGAATATGCCGTCCAGCGAGAAGAGAGAGCGCCGAGATTCGCAGATTCCGCCAGCAGGATTATTCGATGCGAATCCAACGCCTGATCGACCTGTACATCCAATCTCGACTCTGTTGCTGCCTCTATGCTTCATTGCAGAAAGCATGTCGGTGAGGAGCGCTTTGGTGTCGCCAATGCGATCCGCAAAGACGGCGGCTATGGCTGTCAATTTGTTCACTGTGTGTCATTTGTGTTGGCTTTATAACTGAACTGTTAGGGTAGTGAAGACACGAGAGACAGTTGCCCATCCTTCCGATAGATACTGGCCGTTATGGGAGTCCAGAGATACGTGGCATTTTCGAAGAGAGCACAAGATTTCAACGAATGCTTGACGTCGAAGCCGCATTGGCATGGGCAAGGGCTGAAGTCGGGGATATCCCCAAGGAAGCAGCTCAGGAGATCATCCAGCATTCCTCCCTACAGTACGTTAAATTAGAGAGAATTCGAGAAATCGAGAGAACAACTGACCACGAAGTGATGGCGCTCGTTGATGCCCTCGCGGAGGTCTCAGGCAAAGGAGGGGCATATGTCCACCTAGGCGCAACATCAGCAGACATCCTCGACACTTCACTGGCGCTACAAATGAAAGATGGACTGACTCTGATCTCTCAAAAATTAGATGCTCTCGAAGAGGTCGTTCTGAATCTCACAAAGCAATATCGTGACACGTTGATCATAGGACGTACTCATGCTCAACATGCGTTGCCAATGACCCTTGGATTGAAGTTCGCAGTATGGTTGCGTGAGATTGGCAGGCATATTGAACGGCTTAATGAGTGTAAGCAGCGCGTCCTCGTGGGAAAGATGAATGGCGCTATTGGTACGATGGCCGGATTTGGGAAGAACGCCGTTCAGATACAGACTCTGGTGATGAAGAGGCTTGGTCTCAACTCGCCCGAAGTGACTAGTCAAATAGTCCAACGGGACCGTCACGCTGAACTCGTGTGCCTATTCGCCATGATCGCCAGCTCCCTGGATAAGTTTGCTACAGAGATCAGAAACCTCCAGAGGCCTGAGATTGATGAACTGAGTGAGCCATTCCAGACTGGAAAACAAGTGGGTAGTTCAGCCATGCCGCAGAAGCGGAATCCGTGGAGAAGCGAGAGTATTTCTAGCCTCGCCAAAATTGAGCGTAGCCTTGTTTCTCCGGCTCTAGAAGGAATTGTTACGTGGCATGAACGGGACCTGTCACAGTCTGCTTCCGAGCGTTTTGTAATTCCCGAATCGTTCATACTCACAGACCACGTCTTGGGTTCAATTACTCGGATCCTCAGTGGACTCCGCGTGAACGAAGCGAAAATGTTAGAGAACTTGATGAAATGGAAAGACCCAATGATGTCTGAGTCCGTGATGATTGCGCTCACCGTAAAGGGGATGCCTAGACAGGAGGCTCACAGGTTGCTTCAGCAGATTGTCTTCCATAGTCAGCAGACTGGAGAAAGCTTCGGTGCTTTGCTATTGAAGAACGATGTAGTGTCTAAACTTCTTACCGCTTCTGAAATAGAATCTTGCTTGGATCCCAAATCATACTTGGGTATGTCTGGTCAGCTTGTTGATTTAGCGGTCAACAGAACGACGGCAGAACGTCGGGCTCGCGGTCTCTAGTTAAGTCGGCTCATCTTCGTGGTAATCTGTCAACAAGCTCTGTTCGGTGCCTTCGACTGCCCCTGCCTTCAAGCTCTCCCATTCATCGGCTTTGATGAGTCCACCAACCTGCTCCTTGATCTTCTTCGCTACGGTAGGACCGATCAGGGGTACGTTCATGAGGTCTGTTACTGATGCGTGTTTGAGTCCTTCAATGGTCTTGTAGCCGGCGTTGAATAGGGCCCGGGCTCGTCCGCGCCCGACGCCTTCAATTTCAACAAGTGGTAAGAGCTCAGCCTTCACGCCTTTCGCGCAGCGAATCTGAAGTTCTCTCGTGATCCTCAACAGATCCTTATGACCGAAGAGTTCTGCCAACTGGTAAGTAGCGTGCAAGAGCCACTTAGAAGTGTCTACTATTCTCAGGATGTCTCCTGGTTCCACTTTGTGAGCCTCTAGTATTCCGTCTTCTGAAGTTTCGTTGACCCATTCGTAGAGTACTCTCGCACATTTTATTTCGGAAAGGAACTCTTCGTAGGTTAAGCCATTTATTTCTCCGTAGAACTCGGGGACTTCGCACATGTATTCTCCTTCATGCTCGCGAGCAAAGAGGTCAAGCATTTCGTCCTCTCCTCTTCGCGGGTATAGTTTAGGAGCTATGTCGGGTGTCCTTGAGATTAAATGGAGGAAACTCACGTCAGTTACATGCTTCGCTCGCGTGTATAGGCCGTCGCGCAAGATAACTGCCGATACCGGGTCAATGTAGAGCTCTGATACTCTTCGGCCGAATCGAGTGGCTCTGAGGTCTTCTCCGTCGAATTCGACCATCTGTTCTCTGCTTAGGAACCGCAAAATGTCTCCTAGCTTCGACCTAATCATTTTAGGATCGTACTGATATGCGTAGAATGTTTTCGCAAAGAAATCAATCAGCCCGTCTTCGCTGTTCGCGAAGTGGGTGGCTATCGTGGCTAGGACATGAGGACGAAGAACCTTCTCCGCTCCTAGTTTCGACCAGATCCTTTCCGGCTCTGCGAGCGCGTAGTTTTTCAGGAGATAGTCCTGTTCGTCTTCAGTTCTAGCCATGAGGATGGCTTCTCCATATTTGTCGTACCGTGGGCGACCAGCTCGTCCGCAGAATTGCTTGTATTCTAAGACTGAAATTGGATATCGACCATATCCGGGCTCGTATCTCTCGTAGCTCGTGATCACGACTGTCCTAGCTGGCAGATTTACTCCGGCAGCCAGCGTGGGCGTTGCGGATAGAATCTTCAGCCGGCCTGACTTGAATGACTCTTCAACCAGTTTCCTCTGTCCACCCGTTAAGCCCGCATGATGGAACGCGGCGCCGTTAAGCGTCTGTTCAGCAAGTGTTTCGCCTAGTCGAGTTCTTTCGCCCACTGATAATATTCGCTGAGCGATCATTTCGAGGCCTCTCCGATCTGCTTTGGTTAGATTCCGTCGGAGAAGTGCCGACGCTTTCTTGCCCATATCTACCGCGAGTCGTCGAGTTTCGGCGAATAATAGGATCTGCCCATCGTTCTTGACCACATCGAGAGCAATATCGAAGATTGGGTTCTGTTCAGTGTGAGGGATTATGCGAGATGATCCGTCTTTGAACTGTATCTGTCCATCGTAGTACACTCCTTCGCGCAGCGGTACGGGTCGCCATTCCGTCGTAACGGGAATTCCGTAGAGCCATTCAGCGATCTCGTTCGCGTTCTTGACCGTTGCACTAAGTGCGATCAGTTGGATTCTCGGGTTAATCTTCAACAATCGGGTAAGAACTACTTCAAGCGTTGGTCCTCTATCTGCCTCCGTAAGTAAGTGAATTTCATCAGCAACCACAACTGCCACGTCGGAGATCCAAGGTGATCGATGTCTGAGGAGTGAGTCAGCTTTCTCGTTGGTTGAGATGATGATGTCGTAGTTGGCGAGATAACTGTCCGAACTATCGTAGTCACCACTCGTAAGTCCTACTCGAACTTTCCTTCCGGGGCTCTTCTCGATTGAAGCGTATTTTGAAAAATCTTCATATTTCTCACTTGCAAGTGCACGGAGAGGCGTCAAGTACAGCGCCTTTCCCCCCTTCTCTAGGACTGCCTTGAGGATCACTAGTTCAGCGATGAGCGTCTTTCCGGAAGCTGTCGGGCTAGCTAGAATGATATTCTTTCCGTCTAATGCTCCTGCCCTAATTGTGTCCTCTTGGGGTGGGTATAGTAAGTCATAGCCGGCCTTAGCCAGGACTGCCTTTATGGAATCAGGTATGGAAAGTTCGTCGACGTGCAATTCAGAGTCTTCTATACAGTAGTTCTCTTTACGTGACCCGGTTTTGGTTGGTAGAGTAGTCCTTCTTTCAGCATTTGTTGTATCAGTGCTCTCGCCTCGGTCTCGGAGACCTCGACTTTCGTTGATAAGATCTTTATTAATTCATTCTCTTCGACCACATCAACTTTCTTCTCCAAGTCTCTGACGGTGCCAAGAATAATCTGCATACGATCGTTCTGGTTTCGGCTCTTTCCAGTCATTATGATATCGATGTCCATCTTGCCAGTTTCTGTGTCTATGCCGACCTCTTGCATGGATAAAGTGAAGAGCCGTATGATCGCTTGTGTGTCTTCAACGAGTATTCTGTCACGAAGGAATGCTCTAGCTCGTGCTTCAGAAAGTCTGACGAGCGCTTCGAGTTGACGTGGCGTAATTGGGACGGGTGATTCCGTGGAGCCTGACATAGCACGCATTCTCAGATAATACTCCTTGATCGATGCGGCTGCTTCCTCCGTTAGCACGGGTTCCACTCTTTTGGCATATGAGAGATACTTCCGGAGCATGTCCGATGACAGTGGAGTTTCGGTTGGAGCTCGTCTCGTGTGGTGGATAGTAAGGATGTGATCGGACATCTTGCCGTCCGCATCTGGGTCCGGAGTATCCTTCATGATGAAATAGAGATCAAAACGCGACAGTAAGGTGACGGGTAAGTTAATATTGTCTGCAATTGTCCTGTACGGGTTGTATCTCCCGAATTGAGGGTTGGCTGCTGCAAGAACGGCAGTTCTTGCGTTGAGCGTCGCAACAATTCCTCCTTTTGCAACACTTACCGTGTGCTGTTCTAGGGCTTCGTGGATCGCAACTCGATCTTCAGGCCGCATTTTGTCAATTTCATCGATTGCGGCCACTCCCTTGTCGGCCAAAACCAGTGCGCCCGCCTCAAGAATCATGCCCCCATTCTTTTCACGAATGACGGCGGCTGTGAGTCCGGCAGCCGTGGTTCCTCTTCCACTTGTATAAAGACCTCTTGGGGCAATCCTGGAAACGTATTGGAGGAGCTGGCTCTTTGCGACTCCCGGGTCTCCGACTAAGAGGATGTTAATTTCTCCGCGTATGTTGACGCCATCGACTAGGTGCTTTGGCACCCCTCCGAAAATCAGGTAGAGTAGCGCTTCCTTAATGTCTCCATACCCGTATATCGAAGGAGCTAACGACGCGATAAGTTTTCGATGAATCAACGGATCCGAAGCTAATTCACGTATGTGACGTTCGTCGTCAGCCGTTATCTCAACGACCTCCACTTCCTTGCCGACCACTTCCACGTAGTTAGCATCAAGGAGCAGGTCGAAGGTTCGGAGTCTTGCTTTTCGTCCAATAAACTCCTGTTGGGCTCTGGCGATTCCTGTTACCGCAACGCGGTCGCCAGGTCTAGCTACATCTACTAGGTCTTCGAGCAGTTTAATGTCCAAGGCTCTAGGCAATTGACCTGGAGGCAGGTCCTCTGGACGTTCTTGGATTCGAATCTCTTGAGAATTCACGAACGTCGACTGTTTTTCCAAGAACTCGAAAAGCTTGGATCTGCAGTGTGCACAAATTCCAGGACCACGCATCAAGGTTCCGCCCTGTTCTACGTACGAAAGCGAATTACATTTACGACATTGAAACGCGGCTTTGAGGAGAAGTGGCTTTACGGTCGTGGATCTGACGATTATTCCATCGATCAGCATGAGTTTACCGATATTTTCGGACCCAATTTTACGGAATAGGTTTTTTTCAGGAAGTTTTCTGAGCCTTATTCGAATAGACTTGATTGACTCCGCGTACTCGGGATCCTCAATTTTGAGTTGGGCCCACCCGGCTCTATCAAGGAACCCGAGATATTCATCTGGCTTCGCTAGGATTAAGCGGGCTAGCTCGGGATCGACGGCGATTAAATCTTCGAAATCGACAATGATCGAGCGGGATCCTGTCAGGGCGGCGTTACCAAGACGTTTACGGTACTTGTATTCGCCGTCAACTGTGTAGGATCTTAGGAAATCCTGGAACCGTTCTTCAGGGCTTTGTGACGTCATTCTCTGGATTCCTGAAGTAGTCTTGCCTTCCATTCTTCAATCGTCTTATTGAGAACTGTGTAAAGCGATTTTTCTTCCAGTGTTAACCCATGCATTATTTCCTCGGACGGTGTAGGTGACGCTGCAAGCGCAACGATCTTCCTTACGCGACAGTTCATAATATCTCTAACTAGGGTCTCGGTCCTTTCCAGTTCACGTAATTTCACTTGGTCTTGCTTGCTCTGTTTTCTAAGCTCACTGATATGTCGCCGTAATATGCAGTAGAAGTTCCCTTGTAGCGATGGAATCCGTCTGGAGTCCGGAATTGTTTCTCGCCAGTGAATCTTTGAGAGAGAGTTGAAGGTGATAATATCCTCCTCTCGAAATCTTGCGTAGCCTAGTTGGACCAGTTCCCTTGCGGTCCAATATGGGATTTCAACTTCTTGACCGATTCTAACCGGGGTGAGTTTGGGCAGTCTTGGCATCTCGGGCAGTTCTTTGATCAGAACTATTCTGATAGGAGAATTTTCGAAGTCGAAGTCAATGTCTCCTACTGACATCAAGGTCGCTTGCACCAAGAATAACCCAACAATCTCACACGCCCTACGTCTTGATGATTTAAGTCGTATGTTTACTGTTCCATTCTGTTTAGTCTAATTTTCCTATGGAGAGTGAGTCGCAGTGAGGGAGAGATCACTGAAACTATTACCGATTTTTCGTGTTCAAGTTCCACCAGAAACTCATGCCAAGGCTTTTGAAGGACGCATGCAGAGTCTGCGTGCACTGGAAATTCATTGAGGATAAAGTGTCTTGAGCGAAAATGGTCTCATGTGGATTGAGAAATATCGACCTAGGACGCTGGACGACATTGTAAATCAGCGCGAGACCGTCGAAGGTATCCAAGCTCTGCTGAAGACTCCGACTACGATGCCCCATCTCCTATTCTCGGGTCCGCCTGGAACTGGCAAGAGTACTATGGCCCTTTGCATCGCCCGTCAATTGATGGGAGATAACTTCAGGCGACTTGTTCTGGAATTGAACGCCTCCGATGAACGTGGCATAGGTGTCGTGCGTGAAAGAATCAAGGGCTTCTCGCAAGTAATTCAGACGGCGCCTTCAGGAGTTCAATATGGACTTGTAATATTGGACGAATGCGACGAGATGACGAGAGATGCCCAGACCGCTCTGAGAAGGATAATGGAAACATCGTCCAGAACGTGCAGATTCATCCTGATCTGTAATTACCAGAGTGGGATCATAGAACCAATCCAAAGTCGATGCTCAGTCTTCAGATTCAGACAACTCGAAAAGAAAGATGCAATCGCTTACCTGAAAGCAATATGCAAAGCAGAACACGTTAGCCCGGACCAAGGTGTGTTAGAACGCATCTTCGACCTCTCAGAGGGGGACCTGAGAAGAGCGATCAACTCTCTACAAGTGGCAGCCACGAGCTCGAAAGCAGGAAAACTGGATCTCGCTCAACTCAGTAAAACCGCACCAGAGGACGAGGCTGAAGGTGTCCGTGCTATGCTATTGACAGCTATCCAAGGCAACTTCGTGAAAGCACGTGACCTGATGTACGAACTTATGGGCAAACGCGGTATGAGTGGACGAGAAATAATCCGCACAGCAAACCGTGAGATAGTCAGACTCGCTGAGTTAGATCCAAAGAAGCAAGTGGAAGCGGTTCGATTACTCGGCGAATACGACTTCAGACTCTCACAAGGCGCGAATGAGGATATTCAACTAAGTGCGATGCTGGCACAGATTACCCTGCTAGGAAGCAAGTAAGTTGCAAGATAAGTCGTGGGCGGAGAAATACCGTCCACAAAGCTGCGCAGACATGATCGGGAATGAGGAAACCGTCGCGAGATTCGCATCGTGGCTAAAATCGTGGATACCAAAACAGAGCAAAACCAAGAAAGCCTGTCTCTTAGTTGGCCCCCCCGGAGTGGGAAAAACCTCTCTCGCAAGGGCAGCAGCCAGCGATTTCCATTTACGAGTGGTCGAGCTGAACGCAAGCGACGTTAGGACTGAGAAGGCGATTGAAAAGGCCATCACGCCCGCAAGCACTTCACTCACTCTCGATTCCTTCGCAGAAACCGGTCGTGGCAACATGATCTTGATGGACGAGATCGACGGAGTTTTCGGTAGGGAAGATAGAGGCGGCTTAGGCGCCATACTAAACGCAATAAAAGAATCGCCTATCCCGATAGTGCTTACCGCCAACGACGTCGAGGACGAGCGATTTGATGAGTTAAGAAAAGAATGCACACTGATCGAGCTTTTCGAGATTCGACCGAGACTACTCCTCATGCTGATTCACAGGATCATGAAAGAAGAGGGCGTGAACATGGATACTAGGATGATTGAAACGATTGTAAGAAGATCACACGGAGATCTACGATCCATCATTAACGACGCCCAGGCTGCCGCAGCAGGTGTTTTCGATAACTCATCCACTGCACAGCGAACACAATCACTGGATGAGATTGCAACTTTGAGAGAGTTGTTTGAGCCGCGTGAGTTCAGCAAAGCAAGAAGCGCGTTGAATCAGACCGAGGTCCCGCTCTACAAAGACGATTTGCTCTTACTTCTCCACGACATACTGCCTTACGTGTACACTTCGCCTCAGAAGTTGGCTTTTGCATATGACAGCCTATCACGCGCGGACATTGCCTATGGGAGGATTGGTGCCAGCAGATCTCGGGGCATGGCACCGCCTCCATTCAACTTGCCAAGACGTGACGCGGTTCCGCAATGGAACTTACTCCCTGTTGCTCTCAACGAGCTAGCCTCAATTGGAGTGCAGGAAACAGACAGTGAAGTTGAAGATGCTCTGAAATCATCAACACGCCCCTCGCAAAAAACAGTTGAACATTACCTCTATCGTCTATGGACAATTAACCGCGTCTGCGGAAGAATAGCTCGAGCTTGCCATGTATCAAAGAGAACTGCGAGGCGAGATGTTCTTCCCTTTCTCATTGGTCTCTTCCGAGCTGATGAGTCTTCGGGAATAGAGGCCGCAGCTGCAATTGAGCTTGAGGAGAGGGATATAGAATTCCTGAACTCAGAAGCCAAGTCATCAGTCACGCTGACAGGTCACGTGGAGATGCTGGATCCAAACGGCTTCAAACTCCCCTTTATGGGAAAAGAAAAGTTCGTTCAACTCATGCGAGTCGGAATAAAGTACGACTCGAGTAAACGAGTTTTTTCCGTGCGCCACATGGATAACTTAGATTCAGTCGAGGAGAGCCTGTCGCCGATAATTGGAAAACCGGTGAAATTCGTGCGCCCAGCGACAATGCCGGAACAGAAAGAGGCCAAGTTAGGAATAATAAAAACGTGCTACGTTGATGCAAAAGAGGTACCCTGTGACTCATGTGAGTTTGTTGAATCATGCCCGACCCATTTCCTGCAAGATCTGAAGTATTGCATCTGCACAGAAACCTTGTCTGACGTGCAAGCATACCGAAAGTACGTTGCGAGAAATCAGGAATTTTTGCAGCAAATGCCACCGCTCAAGAAGGTCGTCAAGAAGCCGAAACTCGCGAAGAGAAAAAAGCCTAGTGCTCACGACTAACCTTCAACATGTGGCCAATTTCGGGCAGAATCAGTCGCGTCATGGCTGTCTTAACTGCGTCGGGTGAACCAGGAAGACAGAAGATCAATTTCCCATTAGACGATCCTGCCAGAGTGCGGCTCAGCATAGCAGGTGAGCCGATCTTATCGAAGCTGATCTTTCTGAAGAGTTCTCCAAATCCTGGAATATTCTTCTGAAGAAAGGGTGAGACACTCTCAATAGTCAAATCTCTGGGGGATAATCCCGTACCGCCTGTGATGATGAGTGCGTCGATCTCGGGAGAGGATAGAGCCTTCCGTACATGCTTCTGTATCATTCTTTTCGAGTCTGATATGAGGTACCTACTCTTCACCCGGTGACCTGCTTGTAACGCTAGTCGTTCAATGATATTGCCCGACTTATCATCCACCTTCTCCCCGTTCCTCATCTGAGCGAATTTCGAGGTACTACAAGTCACGATGGAAATTCCAACGGACTTAGGTGACATGTGCTTATGGAGTTGAGGAACCTTGTTCATTCATCTTCCCTTGATCTTCTTGGCAACCTTAAGGAAGGTGATCGCGGTTGATGGGTATTGACCATCAATATCCTTCTCATATTGCTTCGTCATATCCCAGATCGTCAGGAGGTAGACTGACGCGGCAGTGAGCGCCTCCATTTCCACTCCAGTTCTTGCTTCTCCCTTAACGTAGGATTCAACTCTAACCGAGTTAGGGCCGATCTCGTGTTCAATCCGGACAGTCGTGATAGGTATCGAGTGGCAGAACGGTAGAATCTGTGGCGTGCTTTTCGCAGCCATTATTGCAGCAACCTCAGCAGCTGCTACGGGATCTCCCTTCTCGGTTCTGCCAGACTTGAGGCGTGCAATCGTGCTTGGTTTGAGTCTGATTTCTCCAACCGCAATCGCCTCTCGTGGCACCGTTTTCTTCTTTGTAATGTCGACCATTGAAAAGCGGCGCATTAATGCTCGACATAAGAAGAGGAGTTATGGGAGATAGCTATTGCGCTCTCAATATCTGACTCAAATTCTATGTGGTCTCTTACGAGTTGACGTAAGAGCTTTTTCCAATTGCTCACGCATAGTGGAAGCAGGAATGCTTTGCAAGCCCAGCATAGTTGTCTTCCCACGCACTCCTTCACCCGACTTGGAAGCAGCTATTATCCCAATTGCCCCTAACCCTCGAGCGTACTTCCAAATCTGAGTATGCTTTCTAGGTTCATCGCCATATTCTTCGCAGACTGCTTTGTACTCGCGCTCCACTACGCCGATGCTTGCATATGCTTCTTGAGATTCTCCTAGGACTCGAGCTAACGCTAGTAACATGTATTTCTCATGCGGGGATAAGGCAGTGATGTATTCGCCTCGTAATGCTGGATATACGCTTCCCGCGGCTCTTCGAACATGATCCGTGGAGACGCGTTTCGATACTTCAGAATCCGCATATTTGCCGGCACGCCATAAGAGCTCAATTGCGTATCGTGCATCTCCACTCTGG